>DATAZL010000063.1:0-162167 GCA_036272055.1 Polyangiaceae bacterium
CCGCTGGCTACTCGCCGCATTGCGCTCGGTAGCGCATGTGCACCTCGGGTACGGTAGCTTCGGCGAATACATCGAGCGTCTGTTCGGATACAAGCCACGCTCCACGCAGGAGAAGCTGCGCGTGGCGGAAGCGCTCGAAGAGCTGCCGGCCATCGCGCAAGCGCTCGCGAGCGGTGCGCTGAACTGGTCCGCCGCTCGCGAGCTCACGCGGGGGGCGGTCGCGGAAACCGAGTCCGCCTGGCTAGACGTGGCTCGTGTCAAGACCGTGCACCAGCTCGAAGCGCTCGTGGCCGGTAAGAGCCCGGGTGACGGACCCTCTTCTGCCGGCAACCCTGATGCGCGACGCCACGTTCTTCGCTTCGAAGTTGCGCCCGAAACGGTGGCGCTCTTCCGGGAGGCCATGAACAAGCTGAAGCGCAGCGGCACTCCGCTCGATGACGACTCCGCGCTCATGCTGATGGCGCGCCACGTTCTCGGTGGTCGGGCCGACGAAGGTCGGGCGAGTTACCAGATTGCCGTTGCGGGCGCAGAGCCGGCCAAGGACGAGAGCGCCCACGTGGGCGCAGAGCCGGCCAAGAATGAGGGCGCCCATGTGGGCGCGAGAGTTCGCGCGATCACGAGCGGTGCGTCGTCCCTGGTTGCCGCAATGCGCGGTTTCTCGATGTTCATCACATCGCGTCACGTTCGGAAGGTGGCGGGCATGATGCCGACAATCTGATTACTTTTTGCGGCGCGCACCATCGCGCAGCACATCGCGGTGAGCTCGTCGTCTCCGGCAGCGTCGCAGCGGGTATTCGATTTTGGCATGCCGACGGCAGCGACTACGGACTACCGCCGGAACCGAGTGCGGTGGAGACGCAGGCCAAAGCCTTCGCCGCGCTACGTGGTCTGGGCTTTCGAGAAGGCGAGATCCGTCGAGTGCTTGCCGAGTCCTGCAAGCGCGGAGTGGCAGAGATGAACATCCAAGGGGTCTTACGAGACGCGCTGGCCAGACTGACCCCGTCGTGCGTCCACGTTTGAAACGAGCGCCAGCTCTGGGCTCCCCCTACGGCTTCGCCGCCCCATCCACCCGCCACCGTACCTCCCCCGTCGCTCCAAGGTAGTACGTGGCCCGCTCCGTGATGAGGATCATGCCCTCGGTGCGCATGCCTGCTGGCGGTGAGACGAGGTCTTCGCCGGACGGTAGGGAGAAGCTCCAGGCTATGGTGCCGTCGCGCTCGAAGACGGTCACGCCGCGTGACGTCGTGGCGAGCGCGGCACGGCTGTCGGCGAGCACCGCGGGCGTTGCGAGCTGGGACAGGGGCGGCGCGCCTTCGAGCTTCTTCGCCCACTTCAGGGTGCCGTCGGCGTCGAAGGCGGACAGCGTGTGCGGGTCACGGACGTAGAGTGTGCTGTCCATCGCGACGTTCGCGGAGAGAAATCCGTCGCAACCGGCCAGCGTGCGCGCCCATTTCACCGTGCCGTCGCGGAGCAAGCGGACGCTGCACCTTGCGGGATCGAGCGTCGAGACGCTGCCGTTCGGATAGGTGATCGCGCTCGCGGCGGGAGCGAGCTCGGGCGGACGCGGCGCGCTTCCGGTGGGCGTCGTCTCGAGGGAGCCCGAGCCGGCCGGCGGCGGACGATCCGAGCAGGCGAGAAGAAGAAGCGAGAGCAGCGCCGGACGTCGCACGCGCCGAGGCTATCACCGCCCGGCGGGCGAGTTCTCGACGACGTGCGGCGGGAGCGCGCTTTCGTGGTCGTCCATCGCCCGGGCGATCGCGTCGAGATGCTCCGCGGGGGACGTGAAGGGCGACGCGAAATAGAGCGCGACGACGAGGGGGTGGCGCGCTGGCGGCAAGGCCGTCACGAAGTGCCCGAGGCTCGCCGCGAGAAAGCCGAGGCCGCCGTCGCGCTCGTCGTTCGCCCTCACCGCGAGACGTGCGAGGGCGTCGCGGAGCCGCGCGAGCCACGCCGGGTCGGCGAGCTCCGTGATGCGCGCCGTGTGGTCGGCTCCGACGCCACCGAGGACGCGCTCCGCGGGAAAACGAAGGCCGGCGAGCTCCGGGACCAGGGTCAGCTCGGGGACGCGACGGAGGAGTGCGTCGCGCTCTTCGGGCGTCGCGGGGGCGGCCGAACCGGGTCCGATCGCGCCGGTCATGGCGCCCGTTCGGCGTGAAACTGCGCGAGCCGGTGACGGTGTTCCTCGAAGAGCGGCGCGAGCTTGTCGTTGGTGTCGTTGAGACTCCCGAGAAACGCCGGTGACAGCGGCTTCCCCGTGTCGAGGGCGTCGTAGAACTCGTCGAAGGCCGCGGCGAGCTCGCCGTCGAGCGACGGCGATTCGGGGCGGCTGAAGTGACGGCGCGCGACGCTTACCTGCGCGACCGCGGGTGTCACGTCGCCTCTGCCGAGCCAGGCGAGCACGTCGCGGATCACGCGCTCCGGCGCGGCGAGCAGTCCGTCGTAGGTCTGCACGTGTACGACGTGCCGTCGGATCGAGACGTCGCGGACGAGCGCGAAGTTCTCGCTCCACCACTCGAGCGGCGCAGAGAGCTGGGGTGGCATTGCCGTCGCTTCGCCGTTTCCGGTGCGCGCCGTCTTCTCGAGCTCGCGAAGGCGCGCGAGCGACGCCTCGTAGTCGCGCCAGTGACGGATCGTCGCGATCACCTTGCCGATGTACGCGCGGTCCGTGCGGACCAAACCGGGAATGAACACCTTGACGGCGTGCCACTCGACCTGCTCCGGGAAGAAGTAATCGCCGGTGCGCGGGTGGGGATTCGTCGCGTGATAGATGCCTTCACGGAGGAGTGATTCGTGGAAGCCGTCGGCGTTGGCGGCGCCCAGGGTGCGGCGCCACTCGCCGGGGAACGCCTCGCCGAATGCGGGAAACCCCGCCGCGATGAGGATCTGCATCCACAGCGACGTGCCGGAACGCTTCGTCCCCGTGACGATCAGCACGTCGCTAGCGGCAGCTCAGAGAGACGGGGATCGGCTTGCCGGCGAGCGCGCCGGGGCGCACCGGATCGGGTTCGTCCTTCGTGAGCCAGTACGGCGCGATGGACTCGAGCGCCGCGCCGTCGGTGCTCGCGAGCGGTGTGCCGTCTCGCGACGCGAAGTGGAGATAGAGCCCAGCGTGTTCTGCAGAGGCGGGGACCGACGCGCTCTCCTTGCAGAGACCCGACAGGTCGAGGGCCTGCGACGCGCGGATACGCACGGTGGCCGCACCGATGCGATCGATGCGCGCGGAGAGCACCTTCGCGCCGACGTTCTCGTACGACGTGGTCGCGCGGTGAGCGCCGTAATACTCGTAGTAGTACGAGTAATCGCCGGGGCGAGTCTTGCTGTAATACGCGAACGTGAGCCGGAAGCGACCCGGGTCGACCGCGTCACCAACGCGGAGGGGCTTCGAGAACGTGATCGTCAGGCCGTCGCGATCGAGCCGCGCCGATTGAACGACGAACCGCGGTGCTTCCGTCGTGGCAGCCTTCGCTGGTGCGCGCGCAGTCTCGTCGGCGTGCACGACACCGGGGACGATCAGCGCGCCCGACGCGATCGCGAGCTCGACGAGCCGGAAAAAGTCTTTGCCCATCGATCTGATCCGCCTCCACACAATCTACACCCCCGATCCAACAGCCGGCAACTCGACAAAATAGCCACAAATTCCCCGGTTGGAGCCGTCCCGAAGCATCAAAGATGCGGAACTACACTCGCGAAGCGAGCCCGCGAAGCGGCGGGGGGGCAGTTCGCCGAAAGCGAAGCTGCGGGGGCCAAGGCCAGGCCAAGGCCCCCCGCGAGCAGAGCGAGCCCGCGAAGCGGCCGGGGGGAGCAGTTCGCCGAAGGCGAAGCTGCGGGGGCCTAAGGGCAATGCCGATCGGTTAGGCGCGTAAGCGATCGACATCGCTAAAGAATCAAGAGGCCCCTTTCCATCGAGGAGAAAGCCTGCTCCATCGGTCTTCGAAGGAGCAGCGATGGGATGGAATCTCGCCCTTGCGGCGACGGCGACATATGCGAAGCCTGAGCAGTTCGAGACGTTCCGGCGTCACATCGATCCTGAGTGGATCGAGACCGCGCTCGCCGCGTCGGGGACGACAACGGTGCGGAGGCGGCGGCTGCCCGTCGAGGACGTCGTGTGGATCGTGCTGGGGATGGCGTTGTTTCGGGACCGCCCGATCGAAGACGTCGTGAGCAAACTGGAGCTCGCGCTTCCCGGCGGCGGAGGCACGGTGGCGCGGAGTTCGATCTCGCAAGCGCGTGCGCGGCTGGGAAGCGAGCCGATGAAGTGGCTTTTCGAGCGAAGCGCGACGGCGTGGGCGCACGCGAGCGCTGCTGCGCATCGCTGGCGTGGTCTCGCACTTTACGGCATCGACGGCAGCAGTCTGCGTGTGCCGGATACACCAGAAAATCGGGCACACTTTGGCGGTCAGTCCGGCCGCAAGGAGAGCGAGAGCGGCTACCCGATGACGCGTCTCGTGGCGCTCATGGTCCTACGCTCGCACCTGCTTGCCGGGGTCTGGTTCGGTCCGTACGGCGGCACGAGTGAGCTGGAGCCTGCGAAAGAGCTGCGAGCGACCATTCCGAACGACTCGCTCACGATACTCGATCGAGGATTCCTCGCTGCGCCGATGCTTCTCGGCATCCAGACGACCGGGCAGAATCGCCATTGGCTGACGCGAGCGAAGTCGACCAGCAAGTGGCGTCTACTCCGACGTCTCGGCAAGGGAGACGAGCTCGTGGAGATGGATGTTTCGCACCACTCGCGCGCTCGGGATACTTCGCTGCCGCAGACATGGACGATGCGCGCGATTGTGTACCACCGTAAGGGATTCCGGCCGCAAACGCTCTTAACGTCGTTGCTCGATGAGAAGCAGTACCCCTCCTCCGAGATCGTCGCGCTCTACCACGAGCGCTGGGAGCTTGAGCTCGGGTACGACGAGTTGAAGACGGAGATGCTTGAGCGTGAAGAGACGATCCGCAGCAAAACGCGCGAAGGTGTCGAACAGGAGCTCTGGGGAATCCTCCTCGCGTACAACCTCGTGCGCCTCGAGATGGAGCGCGTCGCCAAATCCGCGAAAGTCGAGCCGACGCGGATCAGCTTCGTCGAGTCACTCCGTCTGATCCGCGACGAGTGGATGTGGCTCTCCGTCACGAGCCCGGGCGCGATTCCGAAGCGCCTCGCGTCGATGCGCGCCAACATCAAGCGCTACTTACTTCCGCCGCGACGGTCCAAGCGTGTCTACCCACGAGCCGTCAAAATCAAGATGAGCAGCTATGACCGCAAGCGGCCATCCGTTGAGCGCCTTAAATGAACGGCATTGCCCTTAGGCCCCCGCAGCTTCGCCTTCGGCGAACTGCTCCCCCCGCCGCCTTCGGCGGGCTCGCTTTGCTCGCATAGTTTAGGGGGCCCTTAGGCCCCCGCAGCTTCGCCTGCGGCGAACGACGGTTGGCGTCGATGCGGAACTCTCGAGCCTGCGCGAGTCGGGTACAGACCGACTCGAGCCATCACGTCTTGGGCGGCTCCTTGGGAGGAGTCGGGCCTTCCGGGGGGGTTTTCGTGCCGTTGCCGCCGCAGAGCGGCTGCGCAGCATCCACGCGCGGCCCGGAAGCCGGGCGCGGTGACGCCGCCTGTGCGAGCGAGGCACCGGCGAGCGACGCCGTGATCACGAGCGACATCAGGGTTCGGGTATTCATGGGTGTCCCTTTCTCGTACCCGCTGAACGGGTACGTCAGTGTCGTACCCGGTTCGAGTTCGTCAAGGCGAGCGGGCACCCGCTCCGCATCGCCGTCGCAACTCAGGCGATCTGGCGTCGGCGCCGCGGCCGGCTCTTGCAGCGCGGGCAGCGAGCGTCGTCTTGCGATTCGATGATGAGCGACTGACAGCGGCAATTCGTGCACGACTCGATGGCGATGAACTCGGCGCGGAAACCGCACGCGCCGCACTCGCCGAGGTGTCGCCCCATCGAGCCTGCGCCGGATGCCTGCGACCACACCGACCCGCACTTCGGACACGGTGACTCCGACGGCACCGGCTTGAGTACGATCTCGCTCTTGCCTCGGAGCATCGCCGCCTCGATCTCGAGACGCTCGCGCTCCTTCGCTCGCATGTCCGCCTCGCGCTGCTCGAGCTCCGCCTCGAGAGCGAGCGCTCTCGTACGACGCTGTTCGGCGCTCGCTTCGAGCGCGCGATCGCGACACTCGACGCTGCAGTAGCTCGCGTCCACCGGACGCTTCAACCAGCCGACCTTCTTATCGCACTGTAGGCATTTCATGGGCGCGTCTCGCAGTCTCCGGATCCCCGACACCGGAGGCACCGAATCTTGACAACTCAGCCGCCGTCGTCAAACGAGTTCTCGCCCATTCGCGATGCTTCGTTCGAAACCGGTCGGTTGTCTCCTCGGTGACGTCGGGCGCGCCAGCAATCCGAGACGAGAGCGGCGGCGTCGATGGCGGGCAAATGTGGCGATTCGCCCGATTTGCGCAACTTTCGTACAGCTCCCAGCCAGACGTGAATGACGCGCGTCGAGTCGGGCCGCTTCAGCCGGTCGCGGAGCGCGTCCGCGGAGTCAGCTCGCGAATGCCGGATTGTTTCACTCCCGACTCGCCGCTGGTGGCGTACTCGGGCAGAGCTTCCTCGAGCTTCGCCCAGTCGATCTGTCCGTCGTCGACCAGGTTCTCGAACTTGAGAACACCGAGTTCCTCGTACAGCGGGCGAACGCGCTCGGTGATGAGCCCGACCTTCTTCAGGTTCGGAATGATGCGCATGAAGAGCAGGTTGCGGAACTCGGCCATCATCCCGCCGGAGAGAAGACGCCGTCGTCCTTCCTCGGTGTCCCAGCCGTAGTGCGCGAAGACGTCGGTGCCGACGATGCGCTCGCGCATGATGCAGCAAGCCTCGTACGCGAACTGCGCGCGATCTTCGCGCTCCTGTTCGGTGAGCGACTTGACGAACTCTTCCATGTACGTGACGCCGAACGCGACGTGCCGGGCCTCGTCGCGCGTAACGAGATCGAGCACCTCGGACATCACGGGGTCCGCGGAGATCATCTTCTGGGTGTTGAACGCGGCGAGCGCGAGCGACTCGATGACGAGCTGCATGCCGATGAACTTGAGATCCCAGCGCTCGTCGGTGAGGACCTTGTCGAGCAAGAGCTTCAGGTTCGCGTTGATGGGATACATGAACCCGACCCGGTCCATGATGTACTTGTTGAACACCTCGACGTGGCGCGCCTCGTCGAACGTCTGCGACGCGGCGTAGAGCTTCGCGTCGTAGGTGGGGGCGCAGCTCACGAGCTGCGAGGCGACGAGGAGCGCGCCCTGCTCACCGTGGAGAAACTGCGAGAGCATCCACGACTGCTGGTGCCACGCGAACTCGACGTGCTCCTCCTCCGACATGCGGTCGAAGACGTCCCAGCCCTCGAACGGGTTGTCGAGGCCTTCGACGATCGGGTTCTTCTTCCGATCGATGGGCTTCGACCAGTCGATGTCCGTCTCGGCGTTCCAGTTTCGTTCCTTGCCGAGGCGGTAGAGCTTGCGGATCCGGCGATCGGCTTCCTCGTACGACCAGGTGTACGAACCCGTCAGCGGCGTGCGGAAGATCTGCGCGATCGACTCCACGTCCTCGGGCCGGAGCGCGGGGTCGCCTTCGCCCAGCTTGTATTTCAACTCCCGTGGCGTCCGCTCGATGAACCTGATTTTTGCCATGAGTTGCTCCCTGTGATGCGAGACCAACGCCTCGCGGCTGCTTTGGGGGGATGCGCCGGGCGCGCACCAGGATCAGAACCATGATTCTGATTCTGATCTCGGTCAAGCACCCATTAAAACCCACATGATATCGGCGAGATGTGGGAGGAAGGGCCCTGCGGCCGACATCGAGTGAGCGCCGGCAGAGGCGGTGGGGCCGGCACGGCGCCCTCCGGCGCGAAGGCGGCGCAAGGACGCGTAAGCCCCCGATTTCGAACGCCGCACGGCGTATGATGAAAGGCCCGTCGGCGGCGCGCATGGCCGTACGTCGAGGAGCGTACGGTGAGTGACGAGGCTCAAGAATGGCGATGGGTAGGCGAGGACGGCGTAGAGAAAGCCGTCAGCGAACACGAGCTCATTGCCGAGCTGTCGTCCGAGTCGCTGCCTCGCCACACGCTCGTGTGGAAGAACCGCTGGCTCGAGTGGTTGCCGGCGATGCAGGTGGCGGAGCTCGCGTGGGCGCTCCCTCCCGGCAAGGCCGAGCGCGCGGTGAAGGCCCGCGAGAGCCCGCTCGCGACAGAGCCGCCCGCCCCTCCGCTCTATCTGTATCCGGTTCTCAAGCGTCGCGCGGGTAGCGCGACGAGCGATGCGCGCCCGGAGCCGCCGCGACCCGGAGCGGCGACTCGGGAGAATCGGTTCATCGAGCCACCGACGGTGCCGCTCGACTCTCGCCCGGTGGAAGACGTCGATCTGGAGTCGATCGCGCCGTCTGCGCCGGGCAACGCGCCGGCAACTCGGACCGGCGCGCGCGCGTATTCGCTGGAGGACGACGGCGAGACGGAGGTGCTGCGCTCACGTCCGCCGCAGCCGGCGCGACGACCGCCGCCACTCGAGCCGGTCTACGTCGGGCCGCACACGCCACCTCCCTCCGAGATACCGGGGCCGACCTACGACGAGAACGAGATCCCTCACATCCCGCGCCCGCCCGGTTCGCCGAGCGATCTCTCGGCGTACGCTCGCTTCTCGACGGACTCGGATCTCGAGCTCGAGCTCGAGGAACCGGACCCACCGCGGCGTCCGCTGAAGACCATCGTCCTTGCTTGCGGAGCGGCAGTGCTCGGCATCGGCGCGGCACTCCTGACGCTGAGAGGGCTCGGCGCGCTCGGTCATGCCGCGCCGGAGAGCGCAGCGAGCGCCGCAGCGAGCGCGAGCGCAAGAGCCGCACCGGCGCCTCTCGGCGTGACGCGGCCGCGGAAGGAAGACGATCACCCGCAGGGCGCGCCGTGCACCGTGACCACGCCGCCCACTCGCGTCGCCGACTGGGCCGAGCCGCTCGTCTCGCCGACGCTCGCGCCGATCCCGGGGTCAAGCAGGCTGGCGATCGGATTCGCGCAGTCCGACACCTTTGCGATCGGCATGACGATAGATCCGCGCACGCTCGATCGCGATCAGGTGTTCCGCGACTATCACAAGGAGAAGCTCGTCAGCGTGGTGCCGATGTCGAAGAGCGGCAAGCTTCGCTTCGAGGTCGTGCGGCAGGGCTATCCTCTCGCGAACGCACGTCTCGTCGACGCGACGACACCGTTTGCGCTCGGAACGACGTCCTTCTCCATCGCCCGCGTCGACGGCGCGAGCGAACCTGTGACGCTCTGGTCGTTCGCGGACGCCGATCAGAGCACCCTGCCCCGCGTCGTTCCCGTCACCGGAGACCGTTACGCGGTCGCGCTCCGTCGCGGCGGCAAGAGCGGACCCGTCGCGGTGGGCTATCTGGACCGAGCCGGCAACAAGCGGAGCGAGCTCGTCGACGTCGGCGGACAGGGTGCATCCGGAACGCCGTCGCTGGCGACCGACGGAACGTCGCTGCTCGTCGCGTTTGCGACGAAGCCCTCGTCGGCTCCGTGGGGCATCGCGGCCGCGTCCTCACCGGTCGGCGAGGGTCCGCGCAAGCCGGTGAAGGTGGAGCTGCGCGACGGAGGTCCGGGCGGCGATCGTATTTCCCCCACCGTGGGCGCGCTCGGGGGTGAGCGCTGGCTCTTGCAATGGACGGAGGGCTCGGCCAGTAACAGGATGGTGCGCGCAGAGATCCTCGATCGAAACCTCGCCCCCCTCACGGAAGCCGTGAATCTGTCACCCGACGGAGCGAACGCCGGCCAGGCAGTCTCGTGGACGAGCGGGGATCTCGCGACGATTCTTTTTTACGTGAAGAACGACAAGAGCAATAACGAGCTGTGGGGCGTCGCGCTCGACTGCCCCCGCTGATCAGTGGAAGGAGCACACGTGAAGAGAGCCCGCCTGTCGGACGACGACATCACGGAACGACTGAAGACGCTCCCGGGATTCCGTCGCGAGGGCGACAAGCTCCTCGTCGATCTGAAATTTTCGGACTTCGTCACCGCGTTCGGCTTCATGACGAGCGTCGCGCTGGTGGCGGAGAAGCTCGACCATCACCCGGAGTGGTCGAACGTGTACGGAACGGTGAAGGTTGCACTGACAACCCACGACTCGGGCGGCATCACCGAGCTCGACTTCACGCTCGCGTCGCGCATCGGCGAGCTGTCCCGGCGCCACGGAGCGTGAGCCCGTCGGTGGTGCGTTCAGCCGGCTGACGGTCCGAGAATTCGCGAGCCCGGCGTCGTCGGACCGGGCGCGTCCCGATGCTCACGTTCGCCGAGAAATACCGTCAGTAGCGCGAGCACCATCATCACCATGAAGGTGACGACGGCGATCTGAAGATTGTCCTTCCGCACCGGCAGGTCGATGTGATCGGTGGGCTCCAGCTCGAAGAGGGCTTCCGGCGGGAACGCGCGAGCCCCGTCCTCCCGACGTGACGGCGAACGGAAAGGAGCAGTTCCGTGGCTCGGGGCCTGTCGCGGGATCATGGTCGACACGAGAGCAGGTCGCGTGCCAGCTCAATCACCGCAACCGCGTTCCACTGATGATGAGGCTCGAGCGAGAGCATGGTACTCGGACCGAGCGGCCGGAGGTGCGTCGCGTCACGGAGTTGACGCAGCATCCAGCGCGCTACCGCAGGAAGAAAACATGGGCAAAGGACGACTGGAAGCATTCAGCGACGGCGTGCTCGCGATCATCATCACCATCATGGTGCTCGAGCTGAAGGTGCCTCACGGTGACGATCTGGCAGCGCTCCTGCCACTCTGCCCGGTGTTCGTCGGTTACGTCGTGAGCTTTCTCTACGTGGCGATCTACTGGAACAACCACCACCACCTGCTCCACACGGTGAAAACCGTCACACCCGGAGTGATGTGGGCCAATATGTTGCTCCTCTTCTGCCTGTCGCTCTTTCCCTTCATCACGAGCTGGTGCGGCGAGAATCCACACGCTTCGTGGCCGGCAGCGCTCTACGGAATGGTTCTTCTCTCCGCCGGGCTCTCGTACACGGTGCTGCAGAGCGCGATCATCCGCGGCGGGGGCGTCTTGCAGAAGGCCATCGGGGCCGACGTGAAAGGCAAGCTCTCGCTCGTCATCTATGCCGCCGGCATTCCGCTGGCGTTCGTGAACCCGATGATCGCCGAGATCGCGTTCGTGATCGTCGCCCTCATCTGGGTCGTCCCCGATCCGCGCATCGCCCGGCTGATGGGCGAGTAGTGTCAACCCTTCTTGCCGGGCAAGAGGAGCAGCGTGGTGAGCGCCGACACCGCGGCGAGGCAAGCGCAGACGAGCATCAACGCACGGAACCCGGAGACGAACGCAGCATCGAAGGCGTCGCGGAGCGCGTGACGGAGTGCAGCGTCCAGATTGGCGGGTAACTCTGCGGCGGCGAGCCGTGGACGCTCGCGAGCGACGGCGCGCGCGGCCTCGGACGGAAGGGCGACATGCGAGAGGCGCGCGTCGAGCGAAGCGTCGAAGCGAGCAACGAGCACGACGCCGAGCGCCGCCACGGCGAGGAGTCCCGCGGCTCGCGAGACGGCGTTGTTGATCCCCGACGCGACGCCGGTGTGACGCGCGCTCACCGAGCCCATCACCGTCGCGGTGAGCGGAGCGACGGTCACGCCCATGGCGAGCCCGAGCACGGAGATGCCGGGGAAGAACGTCGTCCAGTATGAGCCGCCCACCGACGGCACCGCGAGGAGCGCGAAGCCGCACGCCGCCAGGAGCGGCCCGACGACGAGCGGGAGGCGCGCGCCGTAGCGCGGCACGAGCCCACCGACGAAGCGACTGAGTGACGAGATGAGCACGACCATCGGCATCAGCGCGGCCCCCGCCGCCGCGGGCGAGTAGTGCTGCACCTGGATGAGGTCGAAGGGGACGAAGAAGGTGCACGCCCCGAGCGCCGCGTAGAGAAACAGCGTGACGAGGTTCGTCCCGGTGAACGCTCGCGAACGAAATAGCTCGAGCGGGACCATCGGCGCCTTCACGCGCGCCTCGACGACGACGAACACGGCGAGGAGGAGAACGCCGGACAGGAGCGGCACGAGCGCTCGCACCGAGGCGATCCCGCCGAAGCTGGGGGCTTCGAGGAGCGCCCACACGATGGCGCCGAGGGCGACCGTCGCGAGCGACGCGCCGAGGACGTCGGTCCGCTTTCCCGCGTCGGAATCGCGCGTCTCGGCGACGCGACGCGTGGCGAGGAGCGCGACCACGGCGCCGACCGGCACGTTGAAGAAGAACACGACGCGCCACGAGAGACGCTCGACGACCCAGCCACCCAGGAGCGGCCCGATGGCGCCCGCGATCGACGTCGCCGCCGACCAGGTTCCGATCGCAGCGCCGCGCGTCTTTTCCGGATATGCGGCGCCGATGAGCGCCAGGCTCCCCGGGACGAGGAGCGCAGCGCCGACGCCCTGGACGGCGCGCGCACCGATCAGAAAGCCGACGCCCGGCGCGAGACCGCACCCGGCAGAGGCGACCGAGAACAGGACGACACCTGCGACGAACACGCGACGGCGCCCGAGCCGATCCCCGAGCGCGCCGCCGACGAGCACCAGTGACGCGAGGAGGAGCGCATACGACTCGACGACCCATTGCATCGCGTCGACGCCGGCGTCCATCTGGCGCTCCATGACGGGCAAGGCGACGTTCACGACGGTGCCGTCGACGAACGCCATCGTGGACCCGAGAATCGCGACCCAGAGCGACCAGCGCGGATCCGTCGCCTTGCCGGCCGAGGCGGGGGCTGCCGGCGGGTCCGTCGCGTCGGGCATCACCCGATGCCTAAGCCAGCTCGCGCCGCATCGTCAGTGCACGGAATCCGTCGCGCCGCCGTCGACGCGATAATTCCCGCCGGTGAGATAGGCCGCGCGTTCGCTCGCGAGAAAAGCGACGAGATCGGCGACCTCTTCCGGCCTCGCCATTCGCCGGACGCGCACGCCGGTGAGCTTGTGAACGCCTCTCGCCTCGATGTCTTCCCACACGTCGCCCCAGCCGTGCTTCACGGCGAGGTGCCCGAAGTACGCCTCCATCTCCGGAGTGCGGATGAGCCCGGGGCTCACGGTGTTGACGGTCACGCCGGTCCCGGCGAGCTCCTTCGAGAGACTCACGGTCAGCGTCGCGAGCGCACCCTTGGCCGCGTAGTATTCCGGCATGCGCGAGCCGGGTCGCGTCGTACCGATGGTCGTGAGCTGGACGATGCGGCCCTGACCGCGCTCGCGCATGCCGGAGAGGAAGCCGCGGATCATGCGCACCGACGACAGCGTATTCACCTCGTAGGAGCGGATGAAACCCTCTGTCGTCGGGTCGTCCCAGGTTCCGCTCGTCGCCTGTCCGAAGTTGTTCACGAGCACGTCGATACCGCCGACGGCGCCGTCGATCGCCGTCACGACCTGCGCGGCACCGGCATCCGTCGTGAGGTCGCCGGTGACGGCGTGCGCGCTCCCACCGCCAGCGACGATCGCTGCGGCGATCGCCTCTTGATCGCCCGGGGCGTTGCCGTGGACGAAGACAGTGGCGCCTTCCCCGGCGAGGACGCGGGCGATGACGGCGCCGGTGCCCCGGTTCGATCCGGTGACGACGGCTCTCTTGCCGGAAAGGCCGAGGTCCATCGGTCAGTCGTCTTCGATCGTGAAGTCCAGGTTCTCGGCGCCGCACACCTCGGCGAGCTGATGCTTCAACGACGAGAGCGCGACGTCGGAGGGGACGTCGATCTCGGTGAGCAGCATGAACATCGGCGTTCCGCTCTCGGGCGCGTACATCACGCGGGACTCGAGCGACGCGACGTTGATGCCGCGACTCGCGAGCAGCTTGCTGACGGCGAGCACGATGCCCGGCCTGTCCACACCCGTCACCCGCAGACGATACGAGCTGCCGCTCGCCGCCGGCGTGGCCTGTGTGTCGTGCATCGAGAGGCGCAGCCCGAGCTTCGACTCGAGCTTCGGGAACGCCTCTTTCACGCGGGTGAGCGCGCTCGTCCCTCCCGAGAGAAGAACTATGAGCGCGAACTCGCCGCCGAGAACGGCCATGCGGCTGTCCTCGAGGTTACAGGCGGAGTCGACGATCGACTGCGAGATCTCCTGGACGAGACCGGGGCGGTCGGCACCGACCGCAGTGAGCACTGCATAGCGTCGTTCCGTGACCATCGTCATTCCTACTTAGCACTCCGCCGCGAGGGTCACTTACCGATTTCGTCACGCAGGTGCTCGAGCCGGGCCTTCACCTCGGGACGCGCCTGAGTCTCGAGGGCGCGCGCAACGGCGGGCGTGGCTGCGGTGCCGAACACGTCGACCACGAGGCGCACGGCCTCGTCCGAGCCGAACTCGACGATCCGAATGAGGTCGGGCAAGAGATGCGGATCGCCGCGCGTCGAGTCGCTCACCTTGAGCGCTATGCCGTACTCGTTCGCGGCGTCCTTCACCCAGCGCCGCGACAGGTAGCCGCGTGCGAGGAGGATGTGCCCGCGCGGGTCGGTCGGATGGCGGCCGTTGTACTTGTGAAGCGCGCGCATGTCGCGCTTGTCGAAGCCGCGCGTCTTGTTCGCGCGCGCCATGACGTGGAGGAGCTCGCCCGGCGTCGACGCCCACGGATTTTGCGGCGGTGGTCCCTTCGGGTGCGCTTCCATCGCCTTGGCCGTCGTGGCCGGCTCCTCGGGCAGCGGAGGAGCGGCTTCTTGCGGTGTGTCCTCCGGCGCCGGCGCCGAATCGGCCGGCGCCGCCGACGACTCCGGGTTCTCGTCGGCGCTCGCCACGGGATCGGCGGCCGGCGGCGTGGCAGTCTCGTGTGCGGGCGGCACGACCTCGTCGCTGGGCGTCGGCCAGGCCTTCGGTGAGCGCAGCGTCGTCGGCCGGAATGCACTCGACGCGCTCGGCGCGGGGAGACCGAGCGCGTCCTCGACGACCTTGCGCTCTTCCTCGCGGCCCGGCGTGACGATCACGTAGATCGCGAGCGCGGCGATCGCTGCACCGCCGAGCGACACCAGGATCGCCACGGTGGTGCCGAACCGCATCGCGCGCTGGAAGAGCGAACGCTTCTCGACGGGCGGCTCCTCGGGAGGCACTTGCTCGACGACACCCGGCGCGACGGCGAGCGGCTTCTCTTCCGAGCGCGCCTCGACGGTTGCGTCGACGGCCGGTTTCACCGCGGGCGCCTCGGCAGGCGGCGGTTCCGGAAGGGTCATCCGCTCCGCCAGGGGTCGGAACTCCGCTGTGGGTCGCATCGACTCCGACGGAATGACGGGCTTCTCGAGGGAGAGCGTGGGCGCGAACGCGTCCGGCCGCGAAGCGACCACCTGGGCGGTCGCTGCTCCGGCTCGGACGGAGGCCCGCTCGAGCTCGTTCAGCATCTCGCGGGCGTCGGCGTAGCGTCCCGGCCGCGTCTTGGCGGCGGCGACGCGGATGACGTCGATGATGGCCTGGGGGACGTCGCTCGGGAGCGCGGACAGCGGCAGATCTTCCATGATGTGACGTCGCATGACGTCTGCCGCGTCGCCCTGGAACGGCACGCGCCCGGAGAGCATCTCGAAGAGCACGATGCCCGCTGCGTAGACGTCGGTGCGAGGATCCGCCGCCTGCCCCGCGATCTGCTCGGGCGCCATGTACGACGGCGTGCCGAAGATTTGCCCCGCGCGAGTCAGCGACGCGCCGCCCACCTCCGGCGCGAGAAACTTCGCGAGCCCGAAGTCGAGGAGCCGCACGCGCGTCCCCGCCGGGTCCGCCTGCAGGAAGATGTTCGCCGGCTTCACGTCCCGGTGCACGAGACCCTGCTCGTGCACGAAGGCGAGCGCCGACAGGAGCTGCCGCATGAACCCGAGCGCCTCGGGGACCGGGAGCGCACCTCGCTTGAGGCGCGCGGAGAGCGTCTCGCCCTCGAGCATCTCCATCACGAGATACGCGGTGTCGGACGCGACGCCGGAGTCGACCACCGCCACGATGTTCTCGTGCGACAGAGCGGTGAGCGCACGCGCCTCACGAGCGAAGCGCTGGCGGAGCTCGTTGCTCGACGCGAGCTCCGGCCTGAGAACCTTCACCGCGACGGCGAGCTGCCGCTCGAGGTGCATCGCTCGATAGACGGTCCCCGCCCCGCCGGCGCCGAGCTCGGCTTCGATACGGTAGCGGCCATCGAGTTCGGTGCCGATCATGTCGAAATCCCGGAGCCGTCCATGATACTGAAAGTCCACACGTTCGGGCCTTCCCTGAACGGGATCGGAGCGATTCGAGCGATGAACGGTGCCGACGCTCTCGTGCAGGCCAGCCACGCGGCCGGCATCGAGGTCTGTTTCGCGAATCCGGGGACGACCGAGATGGCGATGGTCGACGCGCTGACCCGCGGAAAGACGATACGGCCAGTCCTCGCCCTCTTCGAAGGCGTCGCGTCCGGCGCCGCGGACGGCTACGCGCGCATCGCCGGAAAGCCGGCGAGTGTGATGCTCCATCTCGGCCCCGGTCTCGCGAACGCGACGGCGAACCTTCACAACGCGCGCCGTGGTCGGTCACCGGTGGTGAACTGGGTGGGCGATCATACGACCTGGCTTCTCCCCCACGATCCGCCGCTCGCGTCGGACATCGTATCCATCGCGCGGGGCACCTCGAAGTGGGTCCGCACCGCCGGTAGCGTGGACGCGTTGCCGTTCGACGCCGTGGCGGCGATCGAGGCCGCGATATCTCCCACCGCGGGCGTCGCGACGCTGATCCTCCCTGCCGATCTGCTCGAGAGCTCCATGTCGCCGGGAGCCGTGATGCCGTCCGCGGAGCGCGCGAAGCCCTGCACGGCGCCCGTCTCCGACGACGCGATCCGTCACACGCTCGGCGTCGTTCAGCGAGCGAAGAGCCCGCTCTTCTTCCTCGGTGGCGAAGCGACGGACGCACGCGCCGTGCGCGACGCGACCAGGCTCGCCGAGAAGGTCGGCGGCGCCGTGCTCTTCGAGCAATTTCCGCGCTGCGCACGGCGTGAGCCCGGCTTGCCCTCGCCGGAGAAGCTCGGCTATCTGCCGTTCCAGGCGCGCGCACAGTTCGCGGCCCACGACGTCGTCATCGTGCTCGGCGCAGGAACGCCGGTCCCCTTCTTCGGCTATCCGGGAGAGACGCCGCGGCTCGTCCCCGACGGCGCGAGCGTCCTCGATCCGGCAGCCGGCGGCAGGGACGTTCACGCGACGCTCGCCGCGCTCTGCGACGCCGCCGGCGCGGCGAAGGCACCGCTCGCGACGGCCGGTCGCGTCGAGCACGAAGAGCCGCACGGCGCGCTCCAGCCGCAGACCATCTGTCAGGCCATCGCACGGCATCTCCCCGCCGACGCCATCGTCGTCGACGAGGGCATCACGTCGTCACTCGCGCTCTATCCGTCGCTGACCGGCGCGCTGCCGCACGACTACGTCGCCTGCAAGGGCGGCTCGATCGGCTTCGGCATCCCCGTCGCGACCGGCGCGGCGATCGCGGCGCCCGGCAGGCGCGTCGTCGCCTACGTCGGCGACGGCTCGGCCGCCTACACCCTGCAGGCCCTCTGGACCCAGGCGCGCGAGGGGCTCGACGTGACGAACGTCATCCTCGCCAACGACAAGTATGCCGTCCTCCAGATGGAGCTCCTCCGGTCCGGTGGTGCGCTCGCGGGCGCGGGCAGTGACCTGACCGAGCTCGTGCGCCCGTCGCTCGATTTCGAGAGCCTGGCCCGCGGCTTCGGCGTCCCCGCGAGGACCGTCCGCGACGTCGACGCCTTCGTGGTCGCGCTCCGGGAGTCGTTCGCCGCCCGGGGGCCGATGCTCATCAGCTGTGTGTTCGGCTGAGCAGGCGCCCTTCCCGCCCCCCTGTCAGCATGCTATCCGGGCGCTCGCCGCGTCCTCAGAGAGCGGCCATTTTTACAAGGATCCGGAGAAGACGCCATGACCCAGGTAAGGCCGCGCCGCAGCGTACTCTACATGCCGGGCTCGAACGCACGGGCTCAGGAGAAGGCGAAGAGCCTGCCGTGTGACGGCATCATCTTCGATCTCGAAGACGCGACCGCACCCGACGCGAAAGCGGCGGCGCGTGACGTGGTCTGCGCGTCGGTGGCGAACGGCGGCTACGGCAGCCGTGAGCTCATCATCCGGGTGAACAGCCTCGATACGCCGTGGGGTCGCGACGACGTCGCTGCCGCGTCGAAGGCCGGCCCCGACGCCATCCTCCTGCCGAAGGTGGAGCGCGCCGAGCAGGTCAAGGAGCTCGAGTCGTTGATGCTCCAGCACGGCGCGCCCGCCAAGACGTCCATCGAATGCATGATGGAGACCCCGCTCGGCATCCTCAACGCGAAGGAGATCGCCGGCGCGAGCCGCCGCATCGCGTGCCTCGTCCTCGGGACGAGCGACCTCACGAAGGATCTCCACGCGCGTCACACGCGCGAGCGCTTCCCGATGCTCACGTCGCTTGCGCTGTGCCTGCTCGCCGCGCGCGCTTACAACCTGTCGATCCTCGACGGCGTCTATCTCGATCTCAACGACGCCGACGGCTTCAAGGCATCGTGCATGCAGGGCCTCGAGCTCGGCTTCGACGGCAAGACGTTGATTCATCCGTCCCAGGTCGAGCCGTGCAACGAGGTGTTCTCGCCGTCGGCCGCCGAGATCGAGCAGGCGAGCAAGATCATCGCCGCTCACGAGCAGGCCCAGAAAGAGGGCAAAGGCGTGGTGCTGGTGGACGGAAAGCTCGTCGAGAATCTCCACGTCGAGAACGCGAAGCGCCTCGTCGGCATGGCAGAGGCAATCGGTCGCATACAGAAGCACTGAGCCTCGCGCGCACCTGGCCGCGTAGAGAATGAGGCGAGACGTCCCAGCGGCGTCTCCCTCTGTGCGGGCCACGAGCGGCCACTCGGCTGGATGATGCTGCGAATCCGCGATTTTCGCGGCGATACGGTATCGGTCCGGTTGTTGCTCAGGGAGTTCCCGTCACGAAAGGAATCTCCCATGTGGACCGTCATTCTACTGTTGCTCATCCTCGTCGCGATCGGTGCGGTGCCGGCCTGGCCCTACAGCCAGGGCTGGGGTTACTACCCGAGCGCAGGCATGGGCGTGCTCGTCCTCGTCCTCCTTCTGCTGATGTTCTCTGGACGCATCTGACGACGCGGGTGTCGTGAGCGCGAGGCTCGGCCGGGCTGCGCGCTCACGGACCACGCCAGCTACACGCTGCCGTGGCTCAGAGCAGGTGAGCCATGAATCGCACGAGTGCCCACTGATCGCCGAGGGTGGGCGCGCCGCTGATCTCGACGTGCTCGATGAGTGGCGATACCAGCGCGACGTGTGAGCGACCTGCGAGCTCGCGATCGGCCCAGAGCGTCTCCTCCGGCGGGATGACGCTGTCTCCCTTGCCGTGAAGAAGATATACGGGCACCGGGATCCTCGCGATGCGGCCGGATGGCGACAGGGCACGTTCCTGGGCTTTTTCCCCGGCGAGGAGCGGCTCGAGACCGCTGCGAAAGGCGTCGCGATGCCCCGTCACGAGCTCGATGAAGAGTCGCTCGGCGCGCTCCGTGGTCCGGCGCGACGCGAACGCCCAGGCGTGAGCGCGATCTTCCCGTAGCCAGGCGCGTACGGCGAGGTGCATCGTCGCCAGATCTTCCTCGGGCACGAAGGCGTCGAGGTGCTCGTAGAGCAGCACGACGAGGCCGTATTCGTGAGCCTTGCGCGGGACCTTACCGTTGAGCGTCTCCACGTGATCGGTGAGCAAGAAGGTGAGCTCGCGCGACAGATCGTCGTAGCCGCCTACGCTCGTCACGTACGCAAGGTGTGCGTTCACGTCGGGCTCGGTGGCAGCAAGGAGCGCGAGCCCGCCGGCGAAGCTGAACCCGACGAGCCCGACTCGCTCCCCGTTGCAGGTGTCGGAGAGCGCGCGGACGGTGGCGGAGAGGACGTCGGCGCCCCGGCGCGTGATCTGGTAGTCCGCGAGCTCCGCGAGCTCCGGCGTGAGCACGAGGACGCCGCGCGCCGCGAGACGGCTCGCGAAGTTCTCGAGACGCGGCTCGTCGATGCCCTTCCAGTGGACGCCGTGGCCGACGACCGCGCAGCGGCGGATGACGCCTTCCGGGCGATACACGCGTGCGCGAAACCGCGTCGCGCCGGCCGCCAGCACGAGATTCGTGACGGTGACGCGCGGCGCCGGCGGATTCTTCTCGCCGAGCTCCGTCAGGAGGGTTGCCGAGTCCACGATGCGGCGTGCGGGGCCGTAGGCGGCCATGCCGAGCGCGGCAGCGACGAGCCAGGCCAGGATTACGCGCATCGCAGTGCGACGTCGAGCGCTCGCACGAGGGCCTCGTAGTCTTGCTCGGTATTGTAGAGGTGCGCCGAGATCCGGATGAGCCGCTTCGGCGGAGCCGGCCAGACGAACACCGGAACCTCCACGCCGTGCTGATCGGCGAGCGCGCGGTGAAGGGGCTCGAGGGGCGGAACGGTGGACGCGTCGGGAGCTCCGTCGGGGAGCGACACCGACGCGAGTGAACCGATCATCGACTCCGGCGCGAGGGGCGCGACGCCCAGGGCGCCCTCGAGCATTCTCCGCGCCGTCAGTGCGAGCGCGCGATTGCGTGCGTACACGGCGTCCCAGCCGCCGGGGAGCAGGCTCCCGACGAACCGGATGGCTTCGGGGGTCGCGAGATACGGGCTCGGATCGATGCTCCCGGTCCAGTCGAACTCCTCGAGGAACCGGCTGCGGTCGCGGCTCGAGTTGTAGCCGTGACTGATCGTCGTCGGGTGAAGGCGCGACTGCCGGTCGGCGCGCACCCAGAGCATCGCCGCCCCCTTCGGCGCGCAGACCCACTTGTGGAAATTGCCGACGTAGTACGCCGCGCCGAGCTCCGCGACGCGCATCGGCACCATGCCGGGCGCATGCGCTCCGTCGACCAGGGTATCGATGCCGCGCTCCTTCAGCGTGGACACGATGCGTTCGATCGGGAACACGAGCCCGGTCTGGCTCGTCACGTGATCGATCATCGCGAGCTTCACGTGTGCCGTCGCAGCGGCGAGAACGCGCTCCACGACTTCTTCCGAGTCCGTGATCGGCAGCGGGATGCGGACGACCTCGACGGTCGCGCCGGCGCCCCGGGCCACGAAATCCACGGCGTTCTTGCAGGCGTTGTAGGCGTGGTCGGTCGTGAGGATCACGTCGCCGGGGAGAAGCTCGAGCGAGCCGAGGACGGCGTTCACGCCGGTCGTCGTGTTGGGAACGAAGGCGAGGTCGTCCGGTCGCGCACCGACGAATCGCGCGACCTCCGCCCGCGCCTGCTCGAGGAGCCCCTCGTAGGTTTGCTCGAAGAACCGCACCGGTTGCCGCTCGAGCTCGTGACGCACGCGCGCCGCCGCCTCGAGGACCGGCTTCGGCGTTGCGCCGAACGCGCCGTGGTTGATGAACGTGACCCCTTCGTCGAGGAGGAAATGCTGTCGCATCAGAACTTTTCTTCGCCGCGCTCGCGCACCGGATCGGGGAAATCGCGATAGAGCGCGAAGGTGGCGTTGGCGACGAGTTGATTGACGCTCGCGTGGAGTCCTTCCACTTCACCCGACCGCCGCGCGACGTGCTGGAAGGCAGCGTCGAGCTCGGCGAGGTTCTCGGTCTCGATCATGACGTGGAACTCGCCCATGCCGGGCGGTGAGAAGCCGAGCTTGCGGCGGGTGATGCGGAACGACCGGACCTTGCCGGCGCTCACCAGGTGCCCGAGGTAAGCCTCGGCGTGCTCGACGAACTTCACGTCGGAGGTGTCGGGCTTGAGATCGAACCACACGTGATAGATATCCATGCCGGTCCTATGTGCTCGCGGCATGCCGGCGGGCATACCCTTCCTGGATCATTCGCTCGAGCGCATCCTGGTCGATCGGCTTGCTGAGAAACGGATTGTCGACGGAGCCGAGGAACGCCTTGGCTCGCGGAGTGAACGCGCCGCCGCTACAGAAGACGACGCGCCCGACGACCGCCGGGAATCTCGCCACGAGCGCGTCGTACACCATCGGCCCATCGACCTCGGGCATCATCACGTCGCAGAGGATGAGGTCGAACCCGGTGTCGTTCGCCAGCGTGGTCAGGCCGTGCGCCCCGCCGGTGGCGAGCACGACGTCGTGGCGGGTGCCGAGCATCCGCCGGTACGCGCGGAGCACCGCGACGTCGTCGTCGATCACGAGCACCCGGGCGCGCGCGCCGGTGCCACGCGGCGCACGCGGGGACGGCTTGAGCGGAGGGAGCGACGACGGGCGGACGGCCATCGCCGGCAGCCGCACCTCGAAGCGATTGCCGCGGGCGCCTACCGACGTGAGCGCGATGGTCCCCCCGTGGAGTCGCACGATCTCCGCGCAGAGGGAGAGCCCGATGCCCGACCCGTAGTCCCTGCCGCTGGTCTCGTAGAACGGCTGGAAGAGTCGCTTGCGAGCGGGCTCCGGGACCGGCGTTCCGGTGTCCTGGACGGCGACCACGACGAAGCCGTCCTCGAGGTCCGTCGAGACACGGATCTCGTTCTCGTTCGCCGCGCCCTCCTCGATGGAGTGCGCCGCGTTCACGAGCAACGTCGTGAAGACCTGCGCGAGCTTGCCGGGCTCGGCCGACACGGGCGGCAGGCGCTTCAGCTCCTTGATGAGGCGCGCGCGGTGCCGGATGTCGGCGTACCCGAGGTTACAGGCCACGTCGACGAGATCGTTCACCGTGACCTGGCGCACGTCGTCCTGCTCGATGCGCGAGAAGGTCCGAAGATCGGCCACGATCGACGCGATGCGCTCGATGCCGGCGAGGTTGTCGTCGACCATCTCGTTCGCCTCGCGGAGGAGCGCGTCGATCGAGCCGTCCGCGACCATCGCGTCGACGGTGGCGTGCGTCTCCCCGGGCGACGGATCCGGTCTCTCGACGAGGCGCCGTAGCCGCGAGAACGTGGCCCTGAGGACCCCGACGTGATCGCGGAGCACGCGCAGGTTCGTGAGAATGAACGTCGCGGGGTTGTTCACCTCGTGCGCGACGCCACCCGCGATCTGCCCGATCGCCGCGAGCTTTCCGGAGTGGAGCAGCTTCGCCTGCGCCTCCTTCAATGATTGATAGGCGCGCGCGAGCTCTTCTTCGCGTTCCACGCGCAGGCTGACGTCGCGCACCATGAAGAGCACGAGCCGGGAGGCGTCGGATTCGAACACCTTGGCGCGAAGCTCGGCGAGGAACGCGGTGCCGCCGTTCTTGACGAATCCGAGGTTCGGATGATGCGCGCGCTCCCGTTCACGGATCTCCGTCGTCACCCGCGCGGCCTCGGGATCCGTCTCGGAGAGCAGCGACGTGACCGTCCGTGAGTAGAGGTCGTCGATGGTGTAACCGAACAGCTCGCACGCGGCGGGGTTCGCTTCGAGACACCGGCCGCTGTCGAAATCGGCGACGATGATCGCCTCGTCCGCGGCCTCGATGAGCGCGCGGTAACGGTCCTGCGATGCGTTCGACGTGGGACGGGTCGTCGCAGGTGCGGGCGATGAGTCCGGTTGCCGCGGGTCGTCGTCCGGCGGCCGCTGGCCCTTGGCCTCACTCATCGAGCTCCGAATTTAGAGGCCTCGGCTCGACGAGCAAGGAAATCCTGCACAGCGTGGCGGTTTCTCCGGGCCTTCCCTCGCCTATTGAACGAGCCCCGGCGACGCAAGCTGGGGAACATCGAAGGCTTGCTCGAACTGCGCGACGACCGTCGTCTCGGCATCCGGATCGCTCGGCTCGAGCGGCACCCCGAGATCGAGTCGGAACACGGAGCGCTGGATCTGAGGGAACGCGAAGCGTAGCCCGCCACCGGCCCCCTGGCGGAGCTTCATGGTCTGGAACGAGTGGAACGCGTCGCCGACGTCGTAGAACGCGACCGCGCCGACGTACACGTGGAGGATCTCGATGGGGCGGCTGCGTATCTCGGCGTTCGCGACCACGACGTTGGGGCCCACGAAGGCCTGGGTGCGATACCCCCGCAGGCGCGTCGTGCCGCCGAGTGCCTGGTTCGGGTTCAGGTAATTGTCGAAGCGGTCGAGGATCGTTCCGTCGAGCACGACGCGCCCGAACGGCAAGCGAGGAGTCACGAACCGCGCGCCGGCCTGGAACGCGCCGTCGGTCTCCGAGGTGCTCGAGAGCTGAAGAGACGTCGTGGCGTACGCGCGGGCCATACCGTCCACGATCGGCACGGTGTAGCCGAGCCCGCCGTAGAGGCCCATGAGGTTCCGCGTCGAACCGACGGCACGGAGCGCGGGGTACGCGCGGAGCCAGATATCGTGACCGAGCTGGTAGTCCTCCTGGAGGCCCATCGTCTCGAGGTCGAGCACGCGCATGAAGTGGTTGTGATAGCTGTGGAGCTGCACGAACGGGCTGATGCGGGTGTCGCTGACCGGCATGAGCGCCGAGAACTCGTCGCGGACGATCCGCGGGCGCATCGCGAGGAGCTCCGGCGGATCGTAGGCGCGTCGATCCGTCTCGAGGCCGAAGGAGACGTCGCTCTTGAAGACCGAACCGAAGGAGCGCGTCGCGCCCACCTGTCCGGCGATGACGTCCTCTCGGTACTGATACGGGATGGCGTCTTGCGCGCGCGTCGAGGCAAAGTCGAGCGGCACCGCGCGGTCGTCACTGCAGATGGAGCGGCCGAGGGTCCCCGCGGGCCGCACGATGCCCTCCGCCCACGCCGCGGCCGCCACCCAGCTCCACTTGGTGCGCGTCGAGTAGAGCGGCTTGCCGTAAGAGAAGGACCCGTCCGAGCCTTCCACGTTGCCGGTGCGGCAATTGACGATGACGTTCGCCGTCGCGGCGGCCTGGAGACGCGTACCGCCGATCCTCGGATCGATGAACCCGAGCCCGAGCGAATACGTCGCGCGGCCGAGGAGAATATTCCCGTTCAGCGTCTTGTGATGACCGAGGAGATTCTCTTCGGACGGCTGCAGGTAGAGCGACTGCAGCGCGCCGTTCACGAACACCGGATCCCAGTTGACCCGCAAGCTCCAGACGTCCTTGGCGACCACGAGGAGACGCACCCGGTCGGGCGCGCTGCCAACCGTCGGGACGATGAGCACGACGGAGAGCTGCCGCAGCGCGCGCAGGTTCCGCTCCGTCTCCGCAACGAGCCCGGAGTCGAAGCGATCTCCGACCCGCACGAGGACGTCCTGCTCGATGATCTTCGGCCGTGAAGTCGCGTGGAACCAGTTCAGGAAAGCGGGCGCAGGGTCGCGTGGCTCGATGACGTCGAGGTTCACCACGTCGATGGCCTCGACGACCTTGTTCGCCGGGCTCGGGTCGATCTGGCTCTCGGTGTCCTCCAGCCCTATTCGAAGGCTCTCCTTCTCGTAATCGGACAGAGGCTCTGCCGCGCTGGCCACGCGCGCCACACCGAGCGCCCCGGCGACGAGCCAGGCGGCGAGGCGGCGCGGAAGCATGCGGACCCCTTCGTAGCCGATTCGGTGTGGCCCTCAAATCGGGTAATGTCCGCGCCATGCCGAGGACGCTCGCTGCCGTGACCAAGACCGTGCTGTCGACCACCGGGTTCCTGCTCGTAGCGATGAGCTGCGACCTGCGGCGCAAGTCCGATTCCCTCGGTCCGCCCCCCCTGACCGCGGCGCCGCTCGGCTCTTCGTCGGGAACTCCGCTCATCCCGACCGATCTGCCGCCTCTCTCTCCCGAGGCGCGGACGGAGGACGAGAAGAACACCATCAACGTCTTCCGCTCGGCGGCGCGCTCGACGGTCTTCGTGACCCAGAATCGTAACGTGGTCGACTACTACGGGAACCAGAAAGAGGTCGCGGCCGGGTCGGGCTCGGGGTTCGTCTGGGATCGGGACGGGCACGTCGTCACGAACTTCCACGTCGTCCAGGGGGCGGCCTCGATGACCGTCACCCTGCAGGATCACCGGACCTTCGAGGCGACCGTCGTGGGCGTCGAGCCGCGCAAGGACATCGCAGTGCTCCTCATCAAGGCGCCACGGGACGCGCTCTTCCCCATCCAGGTCCCGCCCGAGAAGGCGCGCCGCCTCGAGGTCGGCCAGAAGACGCTCGCGATCGGCAATCCGTTCGGCCTCGATCAGACACTGACCACCGGAGTGGTCAGCGCCATCGGCCGCGAGGTCCAGGGGATCGGGGGGGTCGCAATCCGCGACATGGTCCAGACCGACGCGGCGATCAACCCGGGCAACTCCGGCGGCCCGCTCCTCGACTCGTCGGGGCGCCTCATCGGCATGAACACGATGATCTTCAGTCGGAGCGGCGCCTCCGCCGGCATCGGCTTCGCGGTCCCCGTGTCGTCGATCGCCAGGGTCGTGCCGCAGATCATCCGCGGCGGTCATGCCGAGCAGATCGGGCTCGGCGTCCAGATCGATCCGGCGCAGCGCCTCGAGCAACGCGCGAACATCGCAGGCGTCATCGTGCTCCGCGTCCTTCCCGGCACGCCCGCCGCCGCAGCGGGCCTCCGCGGCATCCAGCAGGACTACACCGGCATCACCCTCGGCGACATCATCGTCGCGATCGACGACGATCGCATCGACAGCTACGACGCCCTCTACAACACGCTCGACAAGCACAAGGCCGGCGAGAAGGTGCAGGTCACCACGGTGCGCGACGGGAAGAAGTCGGTCGCGACGATCTCGCTGGTCTTGCTCCAGGCCTCGGACGACTCGACACCGGCTGCCGGCACGGACCAGCTTCCGCAGCCGTGACCTGGAGTGCGCCCTTTCGCGCACCGGAGTCAGCGCGTCGATCTCGGCGTCCGCTCCTCGAACCGGATCGGAAGCGTCGTGGGGCCGTTGATCCCGATGGGCGGCAGGAACATCGCGCCCGGCTCGAGCTTCGGACAGGTGAGACGGGTCGCGAGCGCGACGAGCGATTCACGGAGCTCGGCCCTTGCGAGCGCCGCGCCGATGCAGTGATGCGCGCCCTGTCCGAAGGCGAGCTGCGCGCCACCGCGGTGCCCGTCGGGGTCGAACCGCGCGGGTTCGTGGAACGCGCCCTCGTCGCGGTTGGCCGACCAGAGGGACGCGATCAGCGTCGATCCCTTCGGGATCTTCGCGCCGAAGAGCTCGAGGTCCTCCAGGGCGAGTCGTCCGACGCTGGTGACGGTCGAACGAAACCGGAGGACCTCCTCGACGACGTCCTTCGCGCGCGCGGGTTCGCGCGCGACGCGGTCCCACTCCTCGGGCGCCGCCGAGAGCACCGTCACGAGCCAGCCGAGCTGGTTCTTCGTCGTCTCGTGTCCGGCGAACACGAGACCTGCGACGGTGCCGTGGATCTGGTCGGGGTCGATGCCGTCTTCCTCGGCGCCGAGCGCGAGGCGACTCACGAGATCGTCAAGAGGCGCGGTGCGGCGCTTCTCGACCAGGGCCTTGGAGTAGTCGAGGAGCTGGACGAGCGCGTCGTCGATCTCGCCGATGCGTGCCGGGGCCATGATGAGATTGAAGCCGAGGCCGATGGTGTCCGCCCAGACGCCGAAACGCGACCGGTCCTCGGCAGGAACTCCGATGAGCTCGCAGAGCCCGAGTGACGGGAGCGTTCGCGCGAAGGCATCGACGAACTCGACGGTGCCGGCACCGGCGAACTCGTCGATGAGCCGGTGTGCCTCGGCTCTCAGGAACGGCAAGAGCCGCTCGACGCTGCGAGGAGTGAAGGTCCGGAGCACGAGCTGACGCCACGCGCGATGCGGCTCTCCCTCCATGTCGAGCGGAGACAGGCTCATCCATTCATAGAACGGGCCGGAGGTGATCCCCATTCGCTCCAGGAACTTCGAGAAGCTCGGGCGGAGCCGTGGATCTTGCAGGACTCCCCTCACCGCCTCGTAGCGCACGACGAGCGTCCCGAGATCCGTCGTCACGATGGGGCCGGCCTCACGAGCCCGGCCGAGGGCGCGATCGGGATCCGCAAGGAGGTCGTCGACCGAGAGGGGAATGATTGCCGTCA
Source organism: Polyangiaceae bacterium (assembly GCA_036272055.1). GTDB lineage: Bacteria > Myxococcota_A > Polyangia > Polyangiales > Polyangiaceae > DASZVB01. The sequence goes on from DATAZL010000063.1 coordinate 27,908, forward strand.
TTTTCTCTTCGCATCACCTGCGGCGGTAGACGTCAATCGACCAGGTGGGAGGCCGCGGATACTGGTCACTCTCCCCGATTTCCCTGCCGCCGCCCAGCAGTCCGACACCGACGGAAAACCCCGATCCGACGGCGAGCTCGTACGGCGGCGCGGCCAACGGCAGCTGCGGAGGGCTCGTGCAACCCGCCCTGACCCAGGTCACGGCCGGGACCGCGCCGTCGATGGGCGCGCCGCTCGCCGGACCGGCGCTCCCCGTGGACGTCGCCGTCTCCTCGGACGGCAAGTTCGCGGTGTTGGCACACGCCGGCACGCAGGCTCTGGGTGACGTCGGGGGCCCTTCGGACGGCACGGTGACGTTCCTCGATACCGTCAATCGATTCGGCGGCAACGACACCCTCTCGAGCTGCGCGAGACCCGACGGAACGATCGCCGTCACCGGGCAGCCCACCGCCGTCGCGATCAATCCGAGCAGCTCCACGGCCGCGCAGGCGACGGCGACGTCCCCCCGGCGCCCATCGTCTCATCGACGGACGCGCACGCGGTCTCCGGGCGAGCACTGTTCGAGTCGGCGAGCGTCGGCTGTTCCGGGTGCCACGCCGGCGCGACCCTCACCAACAATCAGAACGCCTTCGTCGGCACCACGAGCGGCGGGGTCACGCTCCAGATACCGTCCCTGCACGGCGTCGGCTACCGGGCCCTCTCATTCACACGGGTTGCGCATTGACGCTCCGGGATCGCTTCGACCCGGCCTGTGGCGGTGACGACAAGCACGGCACCACCTCGAAGCTGAGCGACACCCAGATTGGCGACCTTGTCGCATATCTGCAGTTACTCTGAACCAGCAGCTGCGTCTCGATCGTCCGGCGGGGGCGAAAAGCCCGCCGTCGAGGGGTTCCCAAGCGAACGCGATACGCGCCGGCGTCAGCGATTTGGCGCCTGGCACGATCTTGGCGGCCACACCGCCGGGGCGTCGAATGGCTGACGCTTTTGCCTCAAGGGCCGACCGCCGGGACCGTTCCAAGGGGCAGGTGAAAGAGATGGCCCAAAACGAAAAAGACAATCAATCCGGGCATCGCGAGCGCCGCGTGGTCACCGAACAAGAGCTCATGGAGGCGCTGAACCGGAGCTTGTGGGAAGTCGAACGGCGCCGCGTGCAAGAGCACGGGACCCGCGCGCGCTGAAGTTCGCGAAGTGGCGGCGGTAGCCGGACGAGACGCCGGGACCGCCGAAGGGTGAGCGAGTTGCGGATCGGTGAACGACCACCGGACGAGCGCTGGAGGCGATGACACCAACACGTGTCGCGTGATACAGCCGGGGCTCGTGAGGAAGGAGTCGGCGTGAAGTCGATCGCTACGCTCTTGGCTTGTATCGGGTGTGTGGTCTCGGCGCCCGCGTTCGCGGCAGTGGACGCAGGTCCGCCTCCCCCCGAGGACGGCGGCAACGTCAGCGGCGCCTGCCAGACGACGGACGACTGCGCGCCGCCGATACCGTATTGCCACCCGACCCTGCACACCTGCGTGCAGTGTCTCGCCGACCTGAACTGCTTCGGCGTCGGTTACGTCTGCGATCAAGAGAAGGGCGTCTGCTCCAATTGCAGGACCAGCGCGGATTGCTACGGCGGGACGCCGTACTGCAGCACGACACTGAAGAGCTGCGTGGCGTGCCTGACGGACGCAAATTGCGGTAGCCAGGGTATCAAGTGTCTCGGCGGCGTATGCGGCGCCTGCGGCGACGGCATCTGCAGTGACGCAGAGCGCATCGCGACCTTCCCGCTCTGCGCCGACTGCTACACGAACTGCGGCAAGACGGACCTTCGCTCGAAGGTCGGCGACAAGGTCGCTTCCGGAAAGCTCTCCCTGGCCGACGCCTATTCGACGAGCTGCGGGCCCTCCACCGGAATGGCCGGCGCGACCTTTTCGTGGATCGCGCCGAGCGACGGTACCTATCTCTTCAACGGCGGCGGCAACGTTTACCTCTCGGTCATCCAGGATGACTGCGGAGGGGCCGGCCTCGTCTGCAACGGGCTCTCGTCCTCCACCTATCTGACGAAAGGGACGAAGGTCGTCATCGTCCTCACCGGGCTGTCGACGGCGCTCGACGACTACACGCTTTCCATCTCGAGTATCACGACGATGAGCTGTGAGGCTGTCTTCTGCCCAAGGGGGCCGAACGGCGAGTTCGCGTGCTGCGTCAACGACGCTTGCGGCTTCTCGAACGGGAACGGGTGCGTGCCGGCAACGGGTGTGGACCCGGGTTCGGCCATGGCGTGCGTCGGAGCCGCCTCCACGGCGCAAGAGACGGTGTGCATGGAATCGACGTACTGCGGCTGCAACGCGTGTCCGAAGGACCGCCTGACCTGCAGCAACACGTACGGCTGCGGTGCGATCGTCGCATGCATCGACCAGACGGGTTGTAACGGCCCCGACTGCTACAAGCCCGACCTCTGCGGCTCCGTCATCGACGCGCATGGCGGCCCTTCGAGCTTCGAGTTCATCACCGCAACTGGCGTCGCATCGTGCGAGCGGAACGCGGGCTGCGCCCTCACCTGCCCCGGCAGCTCCGTTCCGGACGCGAGCGTCGGCGGTTCCAGCGGTTTCGGCGGTTTCGGCGGAACGAGCTTCGGGAGTGGCGGGGCCGGGTCCGGAGGTCGCGGCGCTGTCGGCGCGAGCACCGGCGGCAAGCGGTCCATCGCCGACGAGGACGCCGGCGATTCCCACGGCAGGGCAGCGGCGTCGACGAGCGGCGGCTGCGGCTGCAGAGTGTCGGACGAGAAGACGTCGCCGTGGAGCGCGCTCGCCGTGCTCGCGGGTCTCGGCATCGCGGTACGTCGTCGCAAAGCTACCCAAAGCAAACGGCGGCCCTGCCCGTAGGCAGAGGCCGCCGCTTCACGCGCACTCGCGGATCGCTCAGCCGCTCTTCGGCTTGACGACGAGCTCGACGCGGCGGTTCGCCGCGCGGCCATCGACCGAGCCGTTGTCGGAGACCGGATCGTCCGGGCCCTTGCCCTGGGCGGTCACGAGGTCCGACGGGATGCCGCGACCGACGATGTAGTCGCGCACCGCGGCGGCGCGCTTCTGCGAGAGGTCCATGTTGTTGTCCCGGGTGCCGACGTTGTCGGTGTACCCGAAGACGACGATGGGCTGCTCCTTGCCACGCAGCGCCTCGGCGATCTGGTCGAGCTTCGCCATGGCGCCGGCCTTGAGATCCCACTTGCCGGTCTTGAAGAGCACCTCACCCTGGAGGGTGATGACCATGCCGCGATCATCGTCCTTCACGGCGGCGATCTTCGTGATGGTGTCGCGGGCGTCCTTCAGCTTCGTCTCGAGGTCGGCGAGCTTGGCCCTGTTTGCCGCCGCGTCGGCCTGCTCGGCCTGAAGCTTCTGGCTGGTCTTGTCGAGCGCACCGCGGGTCGCCTGGAGCTGCGACGCCATCAGCGCGTCCTGCTCACGCTTGGCGCCCGTGGCGTCCTGCGCGCCCTTCATCGCGGTGGCCTCGGCCTCTGCGATCTGGGCTTTGCGCTGCGCGATGATGGCGAGGTCCATCGTGTTCGGCTCGTCGGGATCGTCGCTCCAGGCGCGCTCGGCCTTCTGCAGCGCGAGCTCCGCCTCGTGAACGTCGGTCGGGTCGAGCTGCATGGCGACGCCGCCCTTCGCGCGAGCGAGCTCGTTCTGCGCATCTACCAGCGTCTTCGGCGGCATGCGCTCGCCGCCGCAGGCGACCAGCGCCGCGATGCAAACCGGTCCACCGAGGACGAAAACGCGGGTCAAGTTCATGGCGATCCTGTGCTTCACGATCCGCTCCCCTTCGCCTTTTGCAGGTCGGTCTGCGCTTGATGCGCCTGATCGGTGGCCTGCTGGGCCTTGGCGAGGCTCAGCGCGAGCTGCGCCTCGACGCGCGCAACGGCAATGAGACTTGCCGCACGCGAATTGTCGTCATCGATGAGGGCCTTCGACTTCTGGAGATTCTCCTGAGCGAGCTGCAGGTGCAGCTTCGCATCGGGGACGTCGGGGGCTCCTCCGGCTTCGGCGCGGCCAACATCGGCCTGGGCTGCCGCCCACTCGTCGTTCGGGGGCGGCAAGCTGCCGCCACACGCCGATAAGCTCATCCCGAGTAACACTGCAATCATCGCGATACGCATGGGTAATCCTCTCAACGGCGAGAGGGTAAGGGCCACGCCGCTCTTGGGCAAGGGGATCCGAGCACCGTACGGCTCCGAAAATATCGAGGGCGCGCAGTGCACGACGCAGCAGGAGCGTAAATAACGCCGAAACAGCTGCCGTCTAACGCCATGGCCACGAGTTCGGGACGGGGCGCGACGCCCCGGACCGCCCATTTCAGCTCACTCGCTCGTTCACTACGGCGCCGACTGGCGTTCACACACGAGCGACGGAGCGCGATATGACCACCACCGTGGTCGAACAGCGGAGCTCAGAGAAGCTTCTCTCGGATACCGCTTCGATGTGGGCTGTCATTTTCGGCCTTCTGTGGCAGCCGCTCACCCAGCCAGCCGATGAGGTGGCGGTCGCCCACGACGCCCTTATCGAAGATCGGATACCCGTCGACCAGGCGGCTCTTCCGGAGCGCGTCGCGCGCGCGGTCGGGAGCACCGGTGTGGAACGCGCACGGTACCTCGAACCCGGCGGCGCGAAGACTCAGGAGGACGGTGAGCCCCTTCTCGCCGTCGCGTAGATCGTAGTCGAGCACGACGGCCGACGGTCCGGGTTCGGCCCGTGTGACCAGTCGCAGTGCCTGCGCCACACTCCCCACCATCGTCACCCGAGCGCCGGTGCTGCTCATGATCAGCCTGGCTGCAGCACGAGCCGCGAGGGGGTCGTCATCGACGACCAGGACCCACGGCGCCGCGTCCGAGCGGCGAGCAACCTCGTTCATGTCCTCCGAGCGTCCCACGAGGCGGTCGCGCGCGCCAGGCGGCGAAACATTCCCGTACGCGATCATCGAGCTCTCCACGCGAAGGCTGTCCACGCGAAGCACTTCAGCAATGACCGTGCCGGCTCGGATGTAGCATCATGAGGGAGGATTCGTGCTGCCCAGCGCCTCCTCTGTCATCCGGCTGACAGCGCAAGCGCCATTCGATTGACGTTTCCCGCAGGCGTACGACGAAGGGCGAGCTGCAACTCCGCGACCCGATGAGCTTATTGTCCCCAACTTCTCACCTACCCACGTTCGACCGTTCAGGCTGGGCAGATGCACCACTTCGGGGCAAAAACCCCGGAGAACACTGAATCCATGGACAACTCATCGGAGCGAGCGCTCCCCGATCGCGTCGCGCTCGCCGTCCTCGCGACCGTCCATGTGCTGGGCATCCTCGGCGCTCCCTTCGCGGCCAAGCTGCATCTCTTTCAGCCCGGCGCGACGCCGCACCAGAACTTCCACGTCGTGTGGGAGGCGTGCAAATACGCAACGGCATCCATGCTTTCGCTCGCGGTCGTCGTGGGTCCGCTCGCACGCGGTGAGCGCTGGGCACGCCAGATCCTGACCGTCGCGAGCGTGGTCCTGTTCGGCGGAGTCTTCTTCGCCGAGGCGCTCACCCACGGTGGTCCGAAGATCGACTTCTGGGCGTACGGCTCGTTCCTGGTGCTCTCTCTGGCGGCGCTCGGCGTACTCTCCTCACGTGCCGTGACGCCTCGCTGAGGCACTATTCCCTGGGTTGTCCCCGACCTGGGCACCACTCACGGCCACCAGGGACTCGGCTCCGGGACGGGCGGCAAGCTCCGTAGTCGCGGAGTGAGCTGGGCGCGAAAGTTCTCCACGGTCGCCACACCCCGAGCTTCTCCGAGAAGAGACGTGGCGACCCGCGTCGCCTCCTTCTGGAGACCGGCGGAGACGAGGAGCTGGACGTAGAGCGGGTCCACGTCCGGCCCATGTGGCGCGGTGTCGAACACCGGGCGGAGCACCCGCAGCGCTTGCAGGTAAGCGCCGAGCTCGGCGAAGGAGAGCGACAGCTCGACATGGGCGGCTGGCTCCGCCGCGTGGAGCGCGGCGCGCATCGACCTCCGGGCCCGGTCGAGCCGCTTTCCGATGTCGGTCAGCGCTTCTCGCGGCGCGGCGAGGCCGAGCCCCGGCGGCGGATTGCCGGCGAGATGGACCAGGCGCGCGGCGCGCTTGAAGTCGCCGAGTCGCGCCACGGTGAGCACGAAGTTCAGCGGGCTCGGGGTATGCCAGAGCATATCGTCGGGGATGGCGTCGACGAGGCTCTTGGCAACTTGTACGCGACCCACGCGCGACGCGACCAGCGCGGTGTCCGCAGCCATCGCGGCGACCTGGCCGTAGATCGACATCTGTGCGAATACCCCGGCGCGCGTGAGCACCGCGTTGTCCTCGGGCGCGCGCATCGCGAAGAGCAGCTGCTCGAGGTCGTACTCGAACTTCCCGAGGGCCACGACGTCTCCGTCCGCGGTGAGCGCCGCCTCGAGTCCTATGAGACGGGCCTTCGACACGAAGCGACTGGACGGCGTACCGGCGAGCAAGAAGTAACGACTCGACGACGGAGCGACGACCCTCGCCTGCAGGGCGAGCGCCCCCTCCATGTCGCCATCGCGTGCAACGACACCGGCGAGGTTCTGCAGGGCGACGGGATTGTCGGCGTTGACGTCGAGCTCGTGCCGGAGCAGCGCTTCCTCGGAGCGATAGTCGAGCACGCGCTCTGCATCGACGACCGTGTAGAGGAGACAGAGCCCACCTATCGCGAGCGCCGCCGCGCGGATCGTCACGAGCGGCTCGAGGGAATCGCGGTAGAGCCTGAACGCCCCTGCCGCCGCGATCGGCAACGGCAGATAAAGGAAGTGGTCCGACGTCGTGACGTAGATCCCCGTGTAAGAGAAGTTCAGGAGCGGCCCGAGCAGCACCAGCGCCGTCGCAAGGAGCACGAAGGCCACGCGGTCTCGACGGAACGCGCGCACGAGGACGAAGCCGTACGCGGCGCACGTCGCCGCTCCGAGTACGACGACGTGAAGCGGATAGTAGGGAACGCCGCCGCGCTCCTCCATCGGCCGGTAGAAGAACGTCTGGGGCCAGGGCCACACGACGCGCTCGACGTAAGCCCAGACCGTGAAGAGCCCGTAACGAAGGGTCGGCTCGAACGGCACGTGCGTCTTGTGCACGGGATAGAAGAGACTGCGCGCGCCGATGTACGTCGTGCCGACGACGCCGAGCAGTGCGGCGAGGCGACCGAGACGACGCCGCGCAAGGCTCCCGGGCTCGGCGAGCAACAGATCCGGCAAGAGGAGCAGCGCGGTGAGCGCGCCGGCCTCCTTGCTCAGCATCGCCGCGAGCATGGACGCGAAGGTCGCCGTCGCGAGTAGGGGTGCGCGCCGGACCGACGCGTACGCCGTGCGATGGGCGAGCTCCACCGCGAGGAGCGCGAAGAGAGCCATGAAGAGATCCGTGCGGCCGGAGATCCAGATCACGCTCTCGGTGCGGCTCGGGTGCAGCGCGAAGACGAGCCCGACGAGCACCCCGAGCCGCGCGCTGCCGAGCCATCGGATCGCGGCGCGCGTCGCGAGCAGCGTGGCCCCCGCGTGGAGCGCGACGTTGACCAGGTGGAACGACCACGCCGTCCCCCCACCGAGCACCCAGTTCACGATGTAGCTGACCGAGACGAGGGGACGGTAGTAACGGAGCCCGATCCCCGCGACGCCGAAGGCATGGACGTCCCAGAGGTGCGTGCGGAACGCGCGGCCCACGAAGCGCAGGCTCTGGGCGTAGTAGTTCTCGGCGATGAGCAGCCGGTCGTCGTAGACGTAATCGGCGAGGAGGCTCGGCAAGAACGCGACGACGGCGACGGCCGTCACCCAGAGCGCCGGCGACGGACGCCGCACCGGCGGGCTCGCGTCGTCCGGAGTGCTCTGCACGAGACCCGGGACAGTGCCACGAAACGGCATGGTATGGGGAGAGCCGTGGGCTTCGACGAGTTCGACGAGGAAGAGTACCTTCGCGCCAACCCCGACGTCGCCGTCATGGTCGAACGCGGGCTCTTCCGGTCACCGCTCGACCACTGGCAGCGAAGCGGGTCGCTCGAGCACTCGGCGGGACGTCGCCGCTCGGGCTTCTACGAGCACGACCGCCTCTACGACGAGCAGACGTACCTCCGGACGAACCCCGACGTGCTCGCGCTCGTGAAGAAACGCATGCTCGGCAGCGGCTACGAGCACTGGATGCGCCACGGTCGAGTCGAGTTCGCGCGAGGGAAGCGCCACGCGCCCTTCGTCGCACACGACCACGTCTTTCGCCCATTTCGTGTCTCGTTCGGCGAACACGGCGGCCTCCTCGTCGGCGCCGCCCCCGACACGCTCCGCCCGGACGTCGGTCTGTTCCTCGAGGAGGGGGATAAAGGAAGGGCCCCCATGGCGTCGTTCGACGTCGGCGTGACGGCGCCACTGCGGCTCCTCGACGCGCTTCGCCGCGAGGTGACGTTGCGGCTCCTCGTCGTTCGACTGCCGCCGCTCGGCGCCGACGCGCGCCGTCCTCGGCCGCTCGTCCTCTCGACGGCGAACGGCGAAGCCGTCCTCGTGTCGAGGGACCTCGGCATGCAAGCGTTCTTCTTTGCGCGCGCGGAGGACGCGCGTGAGTTCTTGCGGTGCGCGCTCGCCCTGGGTGCGCCCGCCGCCGAGCGCCCCGGCGCGTTCGGCGCGGCGCTCACCGACTTCGTCGTGGGTCGTCTGCAGTGCCCGCCCGGCGCGCGCGACCCGTACACGGCATTCTTCCTCGAGGCACTCGAGCCGCGGGAGGGAGAAGGCTTCGCGGCGAGCGGGTGGCTCGCGCCGCCCGGAGACGGCGTGGCCCGCGTCTCGGTCTGGTGTCCCGAGAGCGACGAGTGTGTCGACGCCGACGCACTCGTCCGCGTCGACCGACCCGACGTGCTCGCGACGCTCGCCAGCGTGCCAGGCGCGTCGTCCGAGGCCGCGCTCGGTTTCCGGACCCTGCTACGTCTGCCGGCCCTGGCTGAGCTTAGCCGGAGCGCGCCAGGACGGCTCATCTTCGGCGTCACGCTCCACGACGGAAGCACGCGGTTCTTCGAGACCCGCGACGCCTCCTAGCGCGATTTTCGCCGGGTCTTTGCGCGGCCCTTCGCCTTCTTGGTCTCGGCGAGGCCGAGGCGAAGGCCGAACGGTTTCAAGAGACGCTCGAGCGTCTCCTGAGTGGGGTTGTGTTTCGGGTCGATGGCACGGAGCACGTTGGGGCTCGGCATCCCCACCTTCTCCGCGAATTCCTTCACGCCCATGGTACGGATCAACTCGCCCAGCGCTTCTTGAAGGGGCACCCCGCTGTCCACCGCGCCCTTCAGCTGCCGTCGAACGAACCACGGCTCTTCGAGATCTTCTGCCAGGTCGGCGTCGTATTCCTTGCTTCGTCTAGCCACGCGGAGCGGATATTATTATCTGTACGGATAATTATCAAGCACCGTCGAACGTGAGCCGCACCCAATCGCCGTCTCGCGCACGTTTCCGGACCCGGAACCCGCTCGCGCGATAGGCGCGCGCTACCTCCCGTGCGTCGTCGGCGAGGAAGCCGGTGAGGACCAGGACACCTCCCGGAGACACTCGCGCCGCGAGCGACGCGGCCTGGGCGATCAGCGTCGCCCGATCGACGTTGGCGACGACCACGTCGAAGGTGGAGCGGAGCCGCGCGAGGCCGCCCAGACGAAAACGGCTCTTCTTGTCGTGACCGTTCAGGACGGCGTTCTTGCGGGCGGCCTCGACGGCCGCCTCGTCGATGTCGACACCGACGGCCCGCGCCGCCCCGGCGTGGAGGGCCACCAGCGCGAGGACTCCACTGCCGCTCCCGAAGTCGAGGACGGTGCGCGCGCCCCGCCGACATCGAAGCTCGACCTCCGCCGCGGCGAGGCGCGTCGTCGGGTGCTCCCCGAAGCCGAAGGCGAGCGCCGGTTCGAGCCAGACGACGTTCGACCCCGCCTCTGCCGGCGCGGCCATTCCGGTCGGGACGAGCCAGAGCGTGTCCGAGACGCGCACCGGCACGAGCCGCTTCGTCCACCCCGTCGCCCAGCCGTCGAAGGCACGCGGCGCGCGGGCGACGCGATAGGTCACTCGAACGTCACCCTCGCGCAGGCGATTCTTCACGGCCTCGCCGAGTCGTTCGAGCGCCGCGGCGTCCTCGCCGAAACACGCGACGCGGGCCTCGTGGGGCAGCTCTTCCTGGACGGCGCCGCCCGCGCCTTCCTCGACGAGGAGCGCGCCTGCGACGTCCGCGGCCTCGGGCGGCACGCGGAGGACGAGTCTGAAGAGCACTTCACGCGGGGCGTCCCTGGCCGCTCTTTTCGCGCGCGTCCGGGACGGCTTCTCAGCGGGGCGCGCTCGCACCATGATGCGCCGACCAGTATGGCTCAAGACGGGTTACCGATGAGCGGCAAGGTGTGCGTGGTGACCGGCGCGACGTCGGGCATCGGAGAAGTGACGGCCTCACGGCTCGCCGCCGACGGCGCCCGCGTCGTGGTGCTCGGCCGGAGCCGCGAGAAGTGCGAGAGCGTCGTCCAGGGCATCACGGCGCGCGGAGGCCGCGCGGAGTTCGTCCTCGCCGATTTCGCGTCTCTCGCGGACGTCCGGCGGGCAGCGTCGGAGCTCCTCGCGCGCTGCGAGCGGCTCGACGTGCTGGTGAACAACGCGGGCGCCATCAACATGACCCGTACCACGACGAAGGACGGCCTCGAGACCACCTTCGCCGTCAATCACCTCGCGCCGTTCCTCTTGACGGCGCTCCTCCTCGGCCGCCTGAAAGAGAGCGCGCCGTCGCGTATCGTCAACGTCGCGTCGCGCGCCCACACCCGGAGCGGTATCGACCTCGACGACCTCGAGGGCAAGACCATTTACCGCGGCTTCAAGGCGTACGCGCAGTCGAAGCTCTGCAACGTCCTCTACACGTACGAGCTCGCGCGGCGGCTCGAGGGGACGAATGTGACGGCCAATTGCCTCCACCCCGGCGTCATCCGCTCCGGCTTCGGCAAGAATCAGGCGGGCATCTTCAACTTCGGGATCAAGCTCGTCGCGCCGCTCCTCTGGTCACCGGAGAAGGGCGCGCAGACGTCGCTCTTTCTCGCCGAGTCGAAACGGATGGAAGGCGTGACCGGGAAGTACTTCGATGACGACACCACGGAGCTCCGCTCGTCGAAGGTCTCGTACGATCGCGAAGTGCAGCGGCGTCTCTGGGAAATCAGCGAGCGCATGACCGGCGTCGGCTGACGCGGCTCAGCCCGCCGTCGCAGTCGTCTCTGCGACACAGAGCATCGCGGCCACCGCAGGCGGGATCCGGCGCGGGCGGTGGGTCGCGTCGATGCAGGCGAGCAGCGTCGACGCGGTGACGAGGAGCTCGTCGCCGCGCAGGATACGATAGTCGAAGCGCGTCGTGACCCGCGTCAAGACGGCGAGCGTCGTCTCGACGACGAGCTCGTCGTCGAAGCGAGCCGGCTTCTTGTAGACGAGCGACGCCTCGACCACCGGCATGTGGTAGCCGCTCTCCGCGAGCTTCCGGTAGTCGGCGCCGCGCGCGCGCAGGTACTCGACGCGCCCGGCTTCGACGTACGTGAGGTACGCGGCGTGGTGCACGATGCCCATGAGGTCCGTCTCGAAGAACCGCACCCGCATCGACCAGCGCGTCACGCAGTGCGCCGGCAACGGCTCGCCCTTCGCGGAACCGACGCTCACGGCTTCTTACCCTTCGCCGGCTTCGCGCGGCTCTTCTTCTCGACGGGAACGGCACCGGCCTTCGCTGGAGGCGCGGCCTTCACTGGCGCCGATTCCTTCGCGGGCGTGTGAGTCGTCGCGCGCGTGGCCTCTATCTCTTCGAACTCGTCGATGCTCCGCGGCCAGTCGGTCCCGAGGAGACGCGAGAGCCCTCGGTCGGCGAGCACCTTGCCGTCGGTCTGGCAGCGGGGACAGTAGTTCACTTCGTTCGACGCATAGCGGATCCGCTGCACCTTCGTCCCGCATACCGGACAGGGCTGGCCGTATTTTCCGTGGACGGCCATGTCGGGACGGAACGCCGTCACCTTTTCCGGAAAGCCGTCACCCGCTTCCCGTCGCAGACGGTCCATCCAGGCGGTGAGCGACGCACGGCACGCCTCGTAGAGACGCGCGATCTCCTCCGGCGTCAGGCGCGACGTGAGCTTCACCGGGGAGAGCTTTGCGTCGTGGAGCATCTCGTCCGAGTAGGCGTTGCCGATGCCGCTGAAGAGCCGCGGGTCGGTGAGCGACCGCTTCAAGGTGTGGTTCTCGCTCGTCAGCGCACCGGCGAACTCGTCGAGCGTCATCTCGAGCGGCTCGATGCCGCCGCGGGAGAGCTTTGCGAGCGCGGCTTCACCCCGTACCAGATAGATGCTCGCGCGACGGGTGGTGCCCGCCTCGGTGAGGACCAGCGTGGCGTTCTCGAAATCGAAGCCTGCGAGCCCGAGCCGCTTGGGAATCGGCGCTCCCTGCTCGCGCATGAGAAAGCGTCCCGCGATCATCAGATGCACGACCATGAAGAGCTCGTCCTCGAAGACGAAGACGATGCGCTTGCCGAGCCTCCGGAAGCCGAGGACCCGCTTGCCCTCGAGGGCCGAGATGGGGGGATCGTAGGTGCGGAGCACGAACACGTTCGCGAGCCGTACCCGCTTCAGCACCTGGCCCCCGAGGAGGGCGAGAAGGCGCTCGCGGTAAACTTCTACGTCGGGGAGCTCCGGCATCTGTGCGTCGGTTCAAATCCTCGAAATGACGTGAGGATCCATCGAGCACCAATCTTTGCAGAGGACCGGTCCGCGGACAATCGCACCCCGCCGCGTAACGAACGCCGGGGCCTCGACGTGAAGGGGAGAGGAAGCGAGGACATCGTCTCATGCAACGAGAACGTCAACGAACGGATGTGCTGGTGATCGGTGGTGGCCTGGCCGGGCTGACGGCAGCCGCATATGTGGCCAAGGCGGGGCTCTCCGTCGACGTCCTGGAACGGTCGAGCGAGACCGGCGGGCGCGCCGCGACGCGGTGCGATGATGGATTTTTCCTGAATCGAGGCGCTCACGCGCTCTACCGGGCGAGCGACGCCGTCGAGGTCCTGGCGGAGCTCGGCGTCGAACATCACGGCCGGCTCGTGCCGTCGGGCGGCCGGGCGCTCCGCCAGGGTGACCTCTTCCAGCTCCCGACCGGCACCCTCTCTCTCTTCACGACCGGTCTCCTCAGCCTGCGCGCCAAGGCGGTCGCCGCGCGATGGCTCGAGCGAACGCCGCGGCTCTCCCCGACGACGGTCGAGCACCTCACGGTCGCCGAGTGGCTCCACGACTGCCCGTCCGAAGTGCGTGCCGTGATGGAGGCGTTCATCCGCGTGTCGACGTACATCAACGCGCCGGAGTCGTTCAGCGCCGGGACCGCGCTGCTCCAGCTTCAGCGCGCCCTCGCCGGCGTCTACTACGTCGACGGCGGCTGGAAGACGCTCGTCGACGGCATCACCGCGCGCAGCACGAAGTGGGGCGCCCGGATCTCGAAGGGCGCGCGTGCGGTTCGACTCGAGTCGGGAAACGACGAGCACGTCGTGACGCTCGCCGACGGAACCACCCTGTCGGCTCGCGCGGTGGTGCTCGCGGTGCCACCGGACGACGCGGCGGACCTCATTGCGACCACCGGCATTGCCGCACCGTCGGCGTTCAACGGCGCCATCCGTGGGCGGGTCGCGGCGCTCGACCTCGCGCTCGAGCGGCTACCCCGACCCGAGGAGCGGTTCGTGCTCGGCATCGACGAGCCGTACTACCTCTCCGTGCACTCTGCCGTCGCGAAGGTCGCACCGGACGGCAAGGCCGTCATCCACGTTATGAAGTATCTCCCGCCGGGAGAGGGTGACGCCGTCGCAGATCGCAAGGAGCTCGAGGCGCTCCTCGATCTCGCTCAGCCGGGCTGGCGCGCAGAGGTCGTGCACGAGCAGTACCTGCCGGCAATCACGGCCGTCTCGAGAGTCGACCTCGCCGTCGAGGGCGGCATGCGGGGACGCCCGGCCGTCGACGTGCCCGGACTGCCCGGCGTCACCGTCGCGGGCGACTGGGTACAGGGCGGCGCGTGGCTCGCCGACGCAAGCTTCGGGAGCGCGCGCGCGGCGGCACGGAGCGTCGTCGGCCGTCTCTCTCCGGCAAGGGCGGTCGCATGAATCCGGCTATGGTGGGGGCGCCGATGGAGCCCTCACCCTCCCCCGTGCCGTCGAGGTCGTTCGCGGCGCTCGAGCCCGAGCGCAAGTATCTCTGGGGCGTGTGCTACCGGATGACCGGCAGCGCCGCGGACGCCGACGACCTCGTGCAGGAGACGTTCGTGCGCGCGCTCGAGCGACCGCCGCCCGACATGGAGCAGCCGCTCCGCCCGTGGCTCGTCCGCGTCGCGATGAACCTCTCTCGCGATCAGCTGAGACGTCGCAAGCGGCGCGGCTATCACGGCGTATGGCTACCGACGCCGATCGACGGCACGGACGGGCTCGCCGCGGACGCCGCCGAGCCGGCGTCGAGCGACGAGTCACCGGAGGCGCGCTACGGCCTCATGGAGAGCGCGTCGTTCGCGTTCCTGGTCGCGGTCGAGGCGCTGACGGCGTCGCAGCGCGCCGTCTTGCTGCTCCGCGACGTGTTCGACTACTCGTCGCGCGAGACGGGCGACATGCTCGAGATGACGGAAGAGGGCGTGCGCACGACCCTGCACCGCGCGCGCAAGGCCATGGCCGACTACGACCGCGAACGGCGCCCGTTCAGCGCCGAGACGATCCGGGCCGTCGAGACGACGCTGCAGGAGATCCTCGCGTGCATCGCGACGCGACAGGCGGAGCGCGGGCGCGCGCTCCTCACCGACGACACCGTGTCGCTCACCGACGGCGGCGGCGTGATGCACGCCGGGCGCGCGCCGGTGTACGGCCCCGAGAAGATTCTCCGGATGTACATGAAGCTCGCGACGCGGGCGTCGCCGAACGCGTCGTTCGAGATCCGGCGCGTCAACGGGCTCCCGGCGCTCATCGCAGAGGATCCGGCGCCGAACAGCCCGAATGCGCCCCGCGCCGTGGTCTTCATCGACCTCGACGCCGGCGGAAAGATCCGCGCGATGTACTCGGTGCTCGCGCCCGCGAAGCTCCGGCACGTGAGCTTTCCGCTCCTCGGCCCAGCAGCCGCTCGAGACTAACAAGGGGGCCTTGGCCCCCCGCCGCCTTCGGCGTGCTCGCTGCGCTCGCGAGAGAGTTGGGCAGTGACGGGATGACGGCGGTTGACGTCGTGGGATTGGTTTGTGGGGGGGCCTTGGCCCCCCGCAGCTTCGCCTTCGGCGAACTGCTCCCCCCGCCGCCTTCGGCGTGCTCGCTGCGCTCGCTCTTGATTACTGACGGTCCGGATATGCGAGTACCGTCAGCGATCGCCGGCAGCTCAAAATTTCAGGGTCGCGAGCCGGTTACCAGCTCGACGGACCGCGATGAAACTTTTGCGGACAGAGGGCCGGCCCCCTGCCTCGCGAGAAATCGCGAAATATCCCGCGCGATATCGACGTTCATGAGCGACTCGCCGGTCGTTTGCTCGATCTTTGTGCCTGCTGCGTGCAGGTACCGACGTCTTCTCATGAGCACGTCGGTGGAGTTTCTCGTGCAGGGCGTCGTGTGAACCGATGTGCGCTGATCACGCATGCGAGTTGCTCGACGTGTTAACGAAGGGTTGACGCGTGTCGTTGGATGAAGTTGTTGCATGCGTTCTCGCATGAACGCGGACTGACGCGGCGCGAGACGAACGCAAGACGAGCGAAACCAGTGAAGATGAGCGAACACGGAAAAACCCGATCACGTCCCGCGGCTTCTCGTCGCGACGCGTCCTTGGTAGGTTGATCTCTTTGGAACACAGAGCAGGCTCCACAATCCGGCCCTTCGTCATCGGGCTGTCGTGCCTCGCTTCGCTGTGGTGCGCGCACGGCTGTCTCGCTCCCGGCTCGCTCGACAACGAAGCGGCGTTTCGCGTCCAGCGTGACGGCGCGGTCTCTCCCGGCGGCGGAACGAGCCAGACCGAGGGCGGCGCCGAGGTGGGATGCAAGGCGGCCTGCACCACGTTCCAGACGACGTGCGCGGCCTCGGGTTGCCACAATCCGGACGACCTCGCGTCGAACCTCGACCTCAAGTCGGCCGGCATCGTGAAGCGCATCAGCGGCACGGACGCCGAGAGTGCGTCATGCCTCGGTCAGACGCTGCTCGTCCCCGGCAACCCCGCCAAGAGCCTCGTCTACACGAAGCTCGCGGCAACGCCGGCCTGCGGAATACGGATGCCGCTCACCGGCATGCTCTCGGCCAGCGATATCGACTGTGTGCGTCGCTGGACGCTCGCGCCGGAGTGCGACGACGGGGTTCCGGACGCCAGCGTGGGTTCGGGCGGGACGAACGGCACCGGCGGGGCGAGTGCCGGTGGGATGTCGGGCTCCGGCGGAAGCGGCAACGGCGGCATGTCGAGCAGCGGCGGCATGAACGGCAATGGCGGTTCCGGCGCCGGCGGTAAATCGAACAGCGGCGGCATGAACGGCAACGGCGGTTCCGGCGCCGGTGGGAAGAACGGCACCGGCGGCAAGAATGCTACCGGCGGCAAGAGCGGCTCCGGTGGCGCGTCGAACGCCGGAGGCACGAACGGCAACGGCGGCATGAACGGCAACGGCGGCTCCGGCGCCGGCGGCATGCCTGCCACCGGCAGCGTCATCTACGTCGAGGCGGAGTCGGGCTCCTTGAGCGACCCGATGGTGTCGGCGAATGACGGCAACGCGTCCGGCGGCAAGTACGTCTCCGTACCGACCGCGAGCGCCACGAACGCCGACCCGACCATGTCCACCATGGGCATCGCGACGATCAATTTCACCGTGACGAGCTCCGGTAACTACGGCGCCTTCGGTCGCATCATCGCGATGTCCACGAGTAGCGACTCCTTCTGGGTGAAGATGGACGGCGGCTCCTGGGTCCAGTGGAACAACCTCACCACCGGCACTGCCTGGGTGTGGGACGACATCCACGACTCGAGCATGGCGGACGCACCCGTTCACTACATGCTCGACCCGGGGATGCACACCTTCTACGTCGCGTACCGTGAAGCGGGCGCCGAGCTCGACAAGCTCGCGTTCGCGACCGACTCCGGCTTCACACCGACGGGGCTCGGCCAGTGAAGCGAGCGGCACTCCTCGTCCTCTTCGGCGTCTCCCTCGTCGCACACGAGCACGCAGCGTCGGCAGCGGTCGTCGTGGTCGACAACTTCACGGGCGCGAAGAAGAAAGAGGTCCGCGACGCGGTCGCCGACGCGCTCGAGAAGGGCGATCACGAGGTCGTCAAGGCGAGCGCCGCACGCGTCCCCCCGTCCTCCGACGAGAAGGCGTACGTCTCGAAGGCGACGGAATACCGGACCGCGGCGTTCGTCGACGGCGAGGTGAAGCAGCAGAAGTCGGGCTGGTCGGTGAAGCTCGTCGTGCACAACGGCGCCGACGGCGCGGTGCTCGGCGACACGACGCTGAAGGCCGCGAAGCTCCCCAAGCTCCTGAAGAAGATCGACGAAGAGGCGGCCACCAAGCTCGCCGTCACCATCGACCAGGCCTCGGCACCCGAGCTCAAGAAGAAAAAGAAAGAAGCCGCGGTCGACGAAGAAGAGAAGCCCGTCGCCGAGGCGGAGAAGCCCGCGAAGGAAGAACCGGAGCCCGAGGCGGAAGAGCCGCAAGAGAAACACCGTGCTCCACCGCCGGAGGAGCACGGCAAGAAGCCCGTCATCCTCGAGCTCGCGGGCGGCATGCAGTTCTTCTCGCGGAGCTTCGAATATCACCAGGACGTGAACGGCGCGCTCCACCCGTATCACCTCTCGCTCTGGCCGGCGCTCGAGGCCCGCGTCGGCTACTACCCGGGCGCGCACGTCACCCGCAACATGGCGGCGAACATCGGCATCATCGCGGGCATCGCGCGCAGCTTCGGCGCTTCGAGCAACATCGGTGACGCGGGCAAGGACTACGGCACGACGATGCAGGAGCTCACCGTCGGAGCGCGCTTCCGTCTACCCATCCAACGCCACGAGATCGGCGTCTCGTTCCTGTACGGCAATCAGCGCTTCGACATCGACTCGGATCACGATCCGTTGACGGCGGCCGCAAACGGCCTCGCCGTGAACCGCAGCTACGTACCGAACGCGTCGTATCAGTATCTGCGCCCGGGCCTCGACGGGCGCCTCGCGTTCGGCAAGCTCCGCTTCGGCGCCGGTTTCGGTTACCGCATCATCGTCGGGCTGGGCGATCTCACCGCGCCCGCCTGGTTTCCCCACGCAACGGCTGCTGCGCTCGACGGCTTCATCAACGCCGGTTACGAGGTGCTTCCAGGGCTCTCCGTCGTCGCCGGGTTCGACGCGACGCGATATGCGCTCGATATGCACACCGTCGCCGCGGACAGGACGGCTGCGCGCGACTTCGCGGGCGGCGCGGTGGACCAATATCTTACAGGGCACCTCGGTGTGGAATATCGTCTGGGCGAGTCGCGCTCCGACGCACCGGAGTGGCGTGTGTCCGAGCGTCGTACACACGGCGGAGTCGAGTGACGCCGTCCGGATCCGGAGCGCGAACACAATTGTGTTCGTGATTCCGGGCGCACCGAACCTGAAGTTCGGCTCATCTTTTTCTCTCGGCGGATAAATGTAACGCCGGCTCAGATTGCAGCCTTTTCTTCGCTTCCAGGCTGGTCATGAGGTCAATACACCGTAGGCTACTAGTTGGATTCGGAGGTCATGATGCACGAACGTACTCGCACCCTCACACGCCCGAGAGCAGAGGTCCGAAGCTCGGGACTCGGCTTGATGGGCGCAGTGGCGGTCGCCGCGGTCGGCGCGCTTGCCGCGTGTACCGGCAAGATCGACGCGGCGGGCGCATCACCGGGTGCGGGCACGGTCCGTGGAACGGGTAACGGTACCGGGACGGGGACACCCGGCTCGCCCAGCGATCCCGGTTCTCCGAACTCCCCCAGCGGCTCCGCAGGAACGGGAAACACCGGGACGCCGGGCAGCACGACCGATCCCGGAACCGGTACCGGAACGGTGACGGCTGCGGATTGCGCCAAGGCGCCGGTCACCCCCGGTCCGACCTTCGTCCGCCGTCTGAACCGCTTCGAGTACGACAACACCGTGCGCGACCTCCTCGGGGACACGTCGAACCCCGCGAGCGCGTTCCCGACCGAAGAGATCCGGCTCGGGTTCGACAACAACGCGACGGCGCTCCAGGTCTCCCCTGCCCTCGTCGAGCAGTACATGACCGTCGCCGAGACGCTCGCGACGACCGCCGTCACGAAGAACCTGAAGTCGGTCCTCTCGTGCGATCCGACGTCCGTCGGCGCCGACACGTGCGCGAAGACGTTCATCGACTCGTTCGGCACGAAGGCCTACCGCCGCCCCCTCACGACCGACGAAGAGACGGCGATGAAGGCGGTCTTCGACGTCGGCGCCAAGACCGACTTCAACTCCGGCATCCGCCTCGTCATCGAGACGATGATCCAGTCCGCGCCGTTCCTCTACCGCGTCGAGTTCGGCGCGACGCCGACCGCGAACGAGCAGATCGTCAAGCTGACGAGCTTCGAGATGGCGTCGCGCCTCTCGTATCTACTCTGGCAGAGCATGCCGGACGACGAGCTGCTCGCCGCCGCCAAGGCGGACCAGCTCACCGACGCCTCCGACATCGAGACTCAGGTGACGCGCATGATGCAGGACGCGAAGGCGCACGACGTCTTCGCACACTTTCATCAGCAATGGCTGAAGCTCGACGGCATCGCGAACCTCGACAAGGACGCGACGATCTTCACGGCCTTCGACACGACCCTCACGCCGCTCATGGCGGAAGAGACACGGCGCTTCCTCGATTACGTCGTGTGGCAAGGCGGCGGAAAGCTCGACGACCTCCTGACGTCTCCGGTGAGCTTCCAGAACGCGAAGCTCGCCGGCTACTACGGCACGTCGGGCGCGTCCGGCACCGACTTCACCCAGGTGAATCTGGATCCGAAGATCAACGCCGGCATCCTCACCAAGGGCGGCCTCATGGCGATGCTCGGCAAGGCGAACGACACCGCGCCCGTCCAGCGCGGGCGCTTCGTCAGGGAGCAGCTCCTCTGCCAGCCGCTCTCACCGCCGCCCGCGAACATCATGATCAAGCCCCCCGAGCTGAGCGCGACGCTCTCGACGCGGGAGCGCTTCGCCCAGCACCGGACCGAGCCGCTCTGCGCGAGCTGCCACGACCTGATGGACCCCATCGGGCTCGGCTTCGAGAACTACGACGGTGCGGGCCACTACCGCACCACCCAGAACGGCATGACCATCGACGCCTCGGGTCAGGTCCTCATGAGCGACATCACCGGCCCGTTCAACGGCGCGGTGGACCTCGCCCAGCAGCTCGCCGGCAGTAACCAGGTGAGAAACTGCGTCTCGACGTCCTGGTTCCGCTACGCCTACGGCCGCGCCGAGACGGCGGACGACGCCTGCACGATAGCGAACGTGAACCAGAAGTTTGCCGACGCGAAGTACGACCTGAAGAGCCTTTTGGTCTCTCTGACCCAGACCGACGCATTCCTGTATCGAAAGGTTATCCCCGCGGGAGGTGCCCAATGATCTCTAGAAGAATCAGCAGGAGGACGCTCCTCCGCGGCGCAGGCGGCATCGCCATCGGGCTCCCGTTCCTCGACATCATGGCCCGCACCCAGCGGGCGAAGGCCGATCCGCCGGCCATCCCCCAGCGGTTCATCGTCTTCTTCACGCCGAACGGGAACATCCGGGAGAACTGGACGCCGACCGGCACCGAGACCGACTTCAAGCTCTCGACGATCCTCGCGCCGCTGCAACCGTTCCAGGACAAGCTCATCGTGCTCGACGGTGTCGACAACGAGGCCGCGAAGCACGGCGTCGGGGACGATCACATGCGCGGCATGGGCACCATGCTCACCGGTACCGAGCTTCTTTCTGGGACCACCCAGGGCGGATGCTGCGAACCGGCGGGACTCGCGGGCGGCGTGTCCGTCGACCAGAAGATCGCCCAGAAGATCGGCGCGTCCAGCAAGTTCAGCTCGCTCGAGTTCGGCGTGCAGGCGAAGAGCGGCGGCACGGTATGGGGCTACACCGCGTACAGCGACAGCAACGTCCCGCTGCCGCCCGAGAACAATCCGGCAAACGTCTTCAACCGCGTGTTCGCCGACGTGGGCGCGAACCAGTCGGCCCTCGCCAAGATCGCTGCCGAGCGGAAGAGCGTCCTCGACGCCGTGTCCGCGAGCTACAGCTCGCTCTCGCCGAAGCTCGGCGTGACCGACAAGCAGAAGCTCGATCTACATCTCTCCCAGATCCGGGATCTGGAGACGCGGCTCACCGCGACGACCGACGTCGGGGCGAGTTGCGTGAAGCCGACCCTGCCGACCATCGACTTCAACAACAACGACAATTTCCCCGCCGTCGGCAAGCTCCAGATGGACCTGCTCGTCATGGCCATGGCCTGCGACCTCACGCGCGTCGCCTCGCTCCAGTGGGAGAACTCGGTGGGCGGCACCCGGTTCAGCTGGCTCGGCATGGACCGCGGTCATCACGACATGTCGCACGACGGCGACGACAACACCGACACGGTCAGTAAACTCACCCAGATCAACACCTGGTACTCGCAGCAGCTTCTCTACCTGATGACCGCGATGAGCAAGGTCCCGGAAGGCACCGGCACCATGCTCGACCACACGCTCATCTTCTGGGTGAACGAGCTCTCGCGCGGGAACGTGCACTCGCACCCCGACATGCCGTTCTTGCTCGCCGGCGGCACCGCCGCCGCGCCCCAGCCCCTGACGATGGGACGCTTTCTGCAGTACGCGGCCAGCCCGACCATCAAGCACAACGACCTCATGGTCTCGCTCCTCAACGTCTACGGCATCGCCGACAAGACCTTCGGAAACCCCGCCTACTGCAGCGGCCCCCTCGTGAAGCTCTGAGCAGAGCCCTCCGGAGAGGGGATCCGTCCCTGGGCTCGCGCTGCGGCGCTCAGCGGTGCTAGAAGCCGCGGGCGTCCATGTCCGTCGTCAGCGCTCGCGGTGTGTCGAAGTCTTATGGCAGCCAGACGCTGCTCGCCGATGTCTCGCTGACGATCGAGCCGGGGGACCGCATCGGGCTCCTCGGCGCGAACGGCGCCGGTAAATCGACGCTGCTCAGGATGCTCGCGGGCCTCGAGGCGCCCGACGTCGGCACCCTGGACCGCGCCCGCGACGCGAAGATCCTCTACCTGCCTCAGGAGCCGGTGCTCGACCCGGACGCGACGCCGCGACGGATCGTCGAAGAAGGGCTCGCCGAGTGGCACCGCGCCGCCCGCCGCCACGCGGAGATCTCGAGGGAGCTCGAGTCGGTCACCGGCGCGCCGGTGGAGGCGCTCCTGGCCGAGCAGGCGACGCTCGGTGAGACCATCGAGCACCTCGGCGGCTGGTCGCGCGATCACGTCGCGTCGGAGATGCTCGAGCGCCTCGGCGTTCGCGAGCCGGACCGCCCCGTCGGCACGATGAGCGGTGGTGAGCGACGGCGAGTGGCGCTCGCGCGGCTCCTCGTATCGGAACCGGCGCTTGCGATCCTCGACGAGCCCACGAACCACCTCGACACCGATACCATCGAGTGGCTCGAGGGCTACCTCGCGAACGAGTTCAAGGGCGCGGTGCTCATGGTGACCCACGACCGGTACGTCCTCGACCGGGTCGCCGCGCGCGTCTTCGAGCTCGAGGGCGGCGCGATCCTCGAGTTCTCCGGCGGGTACACGGGCTATATCGAGCAAAAGGCGGAGCTCGTCGAGCATCTCGGGCGCGTCGAGTCGAACCGCTTGAACCTGCTCCGGCGCGAGCGGGCGTGGCTCCAACGTGGCGCGAAGGCGCGCTCGACGAAGCAGAAGGCGCGCCGCGACCGCGCGGAGGCGCTCGTCGCCGAGACCGCGCCGCGAGAAGCCGGGCGCGTCGAGCTCGGCGGCCTCGACGTCGGAGCGCCGCGGACCGGCAAGACGATCCTCGACTTCGAGGACGTCGGGCTATCCATCGGCGGTCGCGAGCTCGTCCGCGGCCTCACGCTGCACATGGTGACCGGCGATCGCATCGGCATCCTTGGGCCGAACGGCGCCGGCAAGACGTCCCTCCTCCGGGTAGCGTCGGGGGAGCTCGCGGCGACGTCCGGCAAGGTCACCCGCGGCTTGAACACGAACCCCGTGCACTTCGATCAGGCCCGCGCCGGCCTCATCGACGGATGGTCCGTCTTCGACAACGTGGCCGAGCGGGAGGGCGCCGATCGCGGCGCGGCCGACGTCGTGCGCATCGGCGACACCATCCTCGAGATGCGCTCTTACCTCGAGCGGTTTCTCTTCGAGGGCATCAAGCAGCGGCAGAAGGTCGGCTCGCTGTCGGGCGGTGAGCGCGCCCGCGTCGCGCTGGCAAAGGCGCTCCGGAGCGGCGCGAACCTGCTCCTGCTCGACGAACCGACCAACGACCTGGACGTTCACACGCTGGCGTCGCTCGAGGAGCTGCTCGTCGGCTGGCCGGGGTGCGCGCTCGTCGTCTCCCATGACCGGTATTTCCTCGACCGGGTGGCGACGTCCATCCTCGTGCTCGAGGGCGGCGGCGCCGTGGCGCGCTACCCGGGCGGCTACGAGTCGTATCGCTCACTGAAGGGGCAGGCCGACGCCGAGAAGAAGGAAGAGGAGCGCGCCAAGGCCGGAGCGTCGAAGGCCGAGAAGCTCGCGCCCGCCGTTTCCGCGGCCGTGCCCGCGCCCGCGCGGGCCGTCGAGAGCCTCCGTGCTCTGAGCTTTGCCGAACGGAAGGAGCTCGACGGGCTCCTCGAGGAGATCACGACGCTCGAGACGCGCGCCGGCGAGCTCGAGGCAAAGCTCGCGAGCCCCGCCCTCTATGCCGCCGGCCCCGAAGCGTCGAAGGCCGCCCAGGCCGAGTACACGAAGGCAAAGGACGAGCTCGTCGCCCGCACCGCCCGCTGGGAACACCTCGAATCCCGCCGCGACGCGAAGCGCCGGTAGAAGTCGCTAATCGAGGGCTGCGCCGAGATACGGAACCCACTCGGCGGGAGCGCCGTATTCGGCGGCGAGGGTGCGCGCGAGCGGCAGGGCCTTCGGGTGAAAAGGCTCGCGCCGGGGAAACATGCCGGCCTCGTCACAGGTCCGGTGACCCTTCCTGGCGTTGCACGGGCGACAGGCGGTGACGATGTTCGTGAACGTCTTCCGGCCGCCGCGGGAGCGGGGTACGACGTGGTCGAACGTGAGCTCCTTCTCCGGAAAGCGCTTCGTGCAGTACTGACAACTGTACTTGTCGCGCAGATACACGTTGGTCCGCGAGAACTTCACGCCCAGGGCGCGGGGCGGCACCGTCCGCCGCTGCCGGAGGACGGCGGGGAGCTTCCACGTGGTCGACGGGGAGCGGATCTCGTCGTCGTATTCGGCGAGGACGTCGACGCTACCGACGTAGACCAGCTTGATGGCGTCCTGCCAGCCGAGCACCCGCATCGGGAGGTACCAGGAGGAGAGCAGCAGTGCCTTCTTCGACATACCCGGCTTCAGAATGGCTCCTTCGCGTTTACAGTCAAGGAGTGTTGCGTGGTAGCGTTCATCCCCGGTGACCCGGACGCTCGGCGTTTTCCGCGGGTATCGCGTTCATGCGCGGGCCCTGCGCTTGCTGGCCGGAGTCGCCCTTCTGTGCTTTGCTTCACGCTCCGTAGCCGCGGAGACGCCGCGAGCAGCGACGCCGTCCACCATCGCAGCGCCGGACTCGCCCGTCGCGACGGCGTCCGCGCCGACGGGTGTCGTGCCGCCGACGGATACGACGCCGAGGGCTCCCCCAGAAGCCCGAACCAGCGACGCGGACACGTCCGAACCGCCGCCTGCACCACCTGCGACGCCGCCCGACGGCGTCCCGGGGACGACGAATGCCACGGCGGCTCCCAGCGTCACGCAGGCCCCCGACAACTCGATCGAGGAACAGGGGACGCTCAAGTACGCGCTCGACGGCATCGAGGTACGAGGCAACGGTAAAACACGGTCGCGTGTCGTCCTCCGGTACGTGCCGTTCCGGCCCGGTGACATCTTCGACGTCGACGACCCGCGCGTCGAGCTGACGCGCTATCGCCTGCTCGGCACCGGGTTCTTCCGCGACGTCCAGCTCTCGCTCCGCAAGGGCCGGCTACGCGGGCACGTCGTGCTCATCGTCGAGGTGGTCGAGCGCAACACGCTCGTCGTCAACGATCTGTGGATGGGGCTCGCCGCGACGGCGAGCACGGTCGGGACGGCGCTGCCGCTCACGCCGTACGCCGGCCTCGACGCCGCCGAGACGAACCTCGCCGGCACCGGGATGACCCTCGGCGCCGCCGCCGGCATCGCGCACGATCAGTACGCGCTCCGTCTGCGGTTCTTCGACCCGTCGCTCTTTCTCGGGAAGGAGTGGATGACGAGCGGGACGCTGCTCTTCAATCACGCGAACGATTTCTTCGGCAATCACGACGTCGGGTTCGTGAACCCGCTCGAGAAGCAGCTCGACAACTCGGTGGCGGTCGTCCAGTACGAGCGCTTCGGCGGCACGGTCGGCGTCGGCCGCGATCTCTCCGTCACCACGCAGTTCTGGGCGAATTACCGGCTCGAGCGGATCAACGCGCACGTCCCCCTCTCCGCGAACGATCTTCGCGGCAACGGGAGCCAGGCCGAGCGCGAGCCCATCGACTTCTACATCCAGCGCGACAAGAGCGTGCTCTCGACGCTCTCCGCGACCGTGCAGCACGACACGCGGGACAAGCCGATCCTGGCGACCCGCGGCTGGTTCGCGTCCGTCACCACCGAGGTGAGCCTCTCGCCGCTCGGCAGTGATTACGCCTACGCGCGGATCGACGCGATGGCGTCGAAGTGGTGGACCTTGCCGTGGGAGCACGTGCTCCGGCTCCGGCTCTTCGGCGGCGCCATCTCCGGGCGGGCGCCGTCGTTCGAGCGCTACTTCGTCGGCGACCTCAGCGACTTTCGCGCCGCGCGCGTGCTCGGTCTGAACGTGGAGCGGCGGCTCGCGCCGAACTTCTTCCACACCGACGTCGGGGAGGTGCGCTACGGCGACTACGCCGCCAAGTTCGACGCCGAGTACCGGATCCCGCTCTACCGGGGCACGCGCGCCGTGTACGGCATCGACGTCTTCGCGCGCGCCGGCGTGTATTTCATCGCCGGGCAGAAGGACATCACCCAGCCGCCACGGGGCTACTCGGGCGCGGGGCTCATCCCCGTCGACTTCACCGCGAATTTCGGCCTGCAGATGGACACGAGCGCGGGCGGGTTCACCTTCGCCTTCGCGAACCTGCTCGGCTTCATCCCCGGGCTGGGCAACGGCCAATGAGCACGCGCCGCTCACCTCGGCGCGCCGCTCTCGCGCAGAGGTTCGTCGCGTTCGCGTGCTTCTTCTGCTGCCTGCTCGCGCCGCATGCGGCGCTCGCCGACGAACCGCCCACGCCGCGCACGGCGAGCTTCGAGTGGGACGACGCGAAGCGGGAGCTCTACGTGTCGCTCTCGTTCCGCGAGGTCGTCGACGACGAGATAAAGCGAAAGCTGAGCCGCGGTCTCCCCGCGACGATCGTCTTCACCGGGACGCTCTACCGTCGAGGCGTCAAGGCGCCGATCTCGACGACCGCGCAGACGTGCAAGATCACGTGGCACGTGTGGGACGAGGCGTATCGGCTCGAGGTGACGCGCCCGGACGGGAGCCGCACCCGCTGGACGACGACGCTCGAGGGCGTGCTCCGCCGGTGCGCCGAGGTGAGCCGTCTCCTCGTCGCGACGAGCAAGGAGGTCGCCGCGGGCGTCTCCGTCTACCTGCGTGGTCGGGTCGACGTGAATCCGCTCAGCGCCGAGGTCCTCGAGAAGATAAAGCTGTGGGTGAACCGGCCGGCGCGGACCGGGACCGCCGCGCCGGGCGACGCGCTCTTCAGCACGTTCACCGGTCTCTTCATGCAGCGGGTCGGCGCCGCCGAGCGCACCCTCGAGCTCCTGACGTTCGAAATGCTACCGATCGTCGGAGGAGCTCCGAAAAATGAGATCTGACGTCTTCCCGGTGGGCCTCAAGCTGGAGGGCAAGCTCTGTCTCGTCGTCGGGACGGGTCGCGAGGCGGACCGGCGAACGGAGGCGCTGCTCGCGGCCGGCGCGCGCGTGCAGGTCGTCTCCGAGCGACCGACGGAAGAGCTCGAGCGACACCGCGCGAAAGGCGACGTCGCGCTCGCGCAGCGCGCGTTCGAGGACGGGGACCTCGACGGCGTCTGGCTCGCCGTGTACACGGACATGGACGTCGCGGTCGCGACGCGCATCGGCGCCGTCGCGGAGGCTCGCCGCGTCTTCTTCTGTGCCGTCGATCGTCCCGCGCAGTCGAGCTACTCCCACGCCGCCATCGTGAAGGCGGGCCCGGTGAGCGTCGCGATCTCGACCGACGGCCGTGCGCCGCTCCTCGCTCGAAAGCTGAGAGACGAGCTCGCGCGCGTGTTCGACGAGGCGCATCTCGCCGAGTTCGCCGACGAGCTATCGCGACTCCGCGATCACACTGCGCAAGAGGAGCGTCGCCCCGTGCTCGAGGCCGCGGCGAAGAGCGTCCGCTTCGAGGGACGACTCGTGCTCCGCAATGATGAAGCCGGCCAGGACGGTTGGCCGAAAAGGTCCTGACTCGCGCGTTTTCGCTGATGCGAGACGTTTGCAGGCGCGCAAGAACAGACGTTCGCTCCGTCGCTCGGAAGCGGTCAGCATTTGTTCATAAAGTGACGAACGACGAGCCAATCAGGATCGTTATCGAAACCGCGTTGTGCGATGCCGTCGCGCGTCGCGGTGTTTTCGTTCTAAGAAGACATCGATGGAACGACGCCGTCTGAAGTAGGGTTCCCGGCGTCGCTTGAATCGTTCGAAAAGGTGTAGGTCATGAAGGCACTATCAAATCGTCTTGGTTTTGCGCTTGCTGGTATCGCAGCGTCCGCTCTCGGAATGGGCGCGCTCAGTTGTTCCTCGTCCGGCTCGGACAAGGACACGACAGGTGACAACAGCGCTGGCGGCAGTGGCAGTGGCGGTGGCGGAAGCACGAGCGGAGCGTGCACGAACGGCACGCTGGTGCTCGCCTTCGCGCCGAACATGTACTCGGCGTACATCCCGAACAGCCAGCACACGTTCCAGCTGCCCGTCATCGTCAACGGCGTCAGCGGCGCGACCGTCAACTGGACCGCCTCCGATCCGTCCAAGGTCCTCATCGAGCCAGGTGACACGAGCGGCGGCGCTCTCCTCACGATGCAGGGCACCGGCGACGTGACGATCACGGCGACGGCAGGAAACGCCTGCGGCACCTCCACGCTGCATATCGCCGCGGCGACCGAAGATCAGTGGGCGGCCGGCAATGCCCGCTACAACAACATGAACGCTCTGCTGACGATCCAGACCGACGGCGGCATGCCCGTGATCCCGCCCGGCGGAATCATGAGCCTCAACATCGATCCGCCCGATCACCCGCCCGCGTGCACGAACTGCCACGGTGACACCGCGAAGAGCAGCTTCTTCCGGACCATCTCGCACACGCCGGAGCAGACCGGTGGATTCACGGACGCGGAGCTCATCAGCATCTTCACTCAGGCCACCGTGCCGACCATGGGTTACTTCGATCAGACGATCATCCCGCTCTTCGCGTGGAACTTCTTCCACAAGTGGTCGGACATCACCGGCGACGCCCAGGAGGGCATGGTCGTCTATCTGCGCTCGCTCACGCCGAAGGCGCAGGGCGGCACCGTCGACTTCGGCGGCCTCATGGGCCTCCGTCCCCCGGGCGGCGGCACGGGTGGCTCGTCGGCGACCGGCGCAGGCGGCGCGACCACCGGCGCAGGCGGCAAGACCGGAAGCGGCGGGACGACCGGCGCAGGTGGCAAGACCTCGACCGGCGGCACGACCAGCACAGGTGGTGAGTCATCGACCGGTGGCGCGGCAGGAGCTGCCGGTGCAGCGGGCGGCGGCGGAACGGCCGGAGCCGGTGGCGGCGCAGCCGGCGCTTCGTCCGGTGGTGCAGCAGGCGGCGGCGGGGCATCGGCCGGAGCCGGTGGCACCTGAGTCGAGAGAGTTCAACGGACGTTTACAGGGAGCCGCGGCGCGGCTATGCGATCACCACTTGGTGGAAGCGTGAGTCGATGACACGCGGTTCCTTCGCGATTGTTCTGCTCCTCACCGGTTGCGGCGGCAAAGTCGAACCGGGCGCCAGAGTTGCTGTCGAAGAGGCGGGCGTCTCTCGCTACGCGGAAGAGTGCGTCGGCGAGACGACGCCTCCGAGCCGTATCGAGTGCACCGGCCTCTTCGACGACGTGGCGAAGTACAAGCTCGCGGACGGCGTGCGTGAATACACGCCCGCCGTCCCGCTCTGGTCGGACGGCGCGCAAAAGCGACGCTTCATCCAGCTCCCCAAGGGGGAGAAGATCGATGCGACCGATCCGATGGAGTGGAAGTTCCCGCTCGGCACGAAGGTCTGGAAGGAATTCAGCTTCGGCGGCAAGCGGATGGAGACGCGGCTCTTCTGGAAGACCACCGCGAACCACTGGTCCCGCGCTACCTACGCCTGGAACGACGACGACACGGTCGCCAAGGCCTCGCTCGGCGGTGACGTTCCTTCAGCCGACGGCGGCGTCTATCACATCCCGACCGGCCCCGAGTGCGACCAGTGCCACAAGGGCCGCACCGACCGCCTGCTCGGGTTCGAGCAGGTGTCGCTCGGTCTCGACGGCGCCCAGGGCATCACCCTGAAGGACCTCGTCGACGAGAAACTCATCACGCCGGTACCCGACAGCACCTCGCTGACGATCGGGGACGACGGGACGGGCCTCGCCGCCCCGGCGCTCGCGTGGATGCACATCAACTGCGGCACGACCTGTCACAACGACAACGAGGGCGCGACCGCCTACGGCGCGGGCATGCTGCTCCGTCTCGATCCGACGCTCCTCGACGGCCGCGCGGTGAACGACTTCGATCCGGTGAAGACCACGATCGGAACCATCGTCAACACGCCGACCTGGGCCGGTCAGCGCCGCATCGTCCCCGGCGACCCCGACGACAGTTTGCTCGTGAAGCTCATCACCACGCGGTCGACCGGCGCTGACGTGACGACGTCACAGATGCCGCCCATCGCGTCCCGCGTCGTCGATCACAAGGACGCCGACGCGATCATCGCGTGGATCGCGGCGATGCCGAAGGCGATGATGACCGACGCAGGGACGAAGCCGCCGACCGGCGGCGCGACCGGCGGCGGCGGCGCGACCAGCACCGACGCGGGCTCGCCTCCGAGCGACAATCCCGACCCGACCGCGCGTCACGACGCCGGCACCGTGAGTAGCGGCGTGAAGGACGCCGGTTCATCGGCGAGAGACGGCGGAGTCCGCGACGGCGGAGTTCGCGACGGCGGCCGCATCACCGACGCCTCGATCCGCGACGGGGGGAGCGACTGATGACGAAGCGCGCCACGCTGCGTGTGATCGCTCTCGTCTGTATCGGTGGCGCGGGCCTCGCGAGCGCCTGTCGTTCGAGCGGCTCTCCGCTCGGCGGTCCCTACGGAGGCAACGGCTCTCACCTCGGGCCGACCGACGGCGGATTTCCCATCGTGGACGCGACGTACACCGTGCCGACGCCCCCGGTGATGCCCGGCGCGATCTCCGGCGCGCCGGGAACGTGGACGCACATCTTCACGGCGTACCTGCAGACCGGCGCAGTCGGCAATTGCACCTACTGTCATCCGCAGATGGCCGACCCGGCGAAGTCTTACAAGTGGCTCGACGGGGAGGGCTACATGGACGGCAAGGGTTCGCCGCTCGTGACGAGTGATTCGTGCCTGTCCTGGTACGGTGGCGACATGCCGCCCGGGACGCCGCCCGCAGCAGCCGATGCGAAGGCCGAGATGGACACCTGGGCCGCTGCCGGCGCTCACAACGACTGAGGAGCGCGCGCCCTTGTCTTCCATGAAACGCACTCTGTCCCGGTTCGTGATGCTCGCGCTCTTCACGAGCGTGACCTCGGGCTGCGCCCACGTCGCCGCGTACGATCGCGCGAAGCTCGCGCACCCGATGATGACGACGGAGCTCGAGGGGCCGGCGGCGGGCCACGTGCTCGCCGTACAAGAAGGCGCGACCGGAGGCGGCTCGCTCGCGGAGAGCGGCTGCGGGTGCAACTGACGGCGACCCGGGCTCGGATGCGCTCGGTTCGTTCCTTCCGATCCCTCGGCGTCGCGGCTCTCGCCGTGTTCTCGCTCTCGAGTCCCGCGAGCGCGAGCAGCGGCGCCGACGCGCCCGACCGCACCGCGAACGAGCACGCCGACACGGCGCCGAAGGACGCCGCGCCCGGCAAGGCGACCCCCAAGGACACGGCGGTCGAGCGCGCGTCGTTCGAGATGGCCGGGTACCAGGACAACGACGCGGTCACGGTGTTCACGCCGTCCATCGCGCTCGGGATCGACAACGCGAGTGGCGCGACGCTCCGCGCGACGTATCTCGTCGACATCGTCTCGGCCGCGTCGGTCGACATCGTGTCGACCGCATCGCCACGCTGGCAAGAGGTGCGGCAAGCGGGCTCCGTGTACGGCGAGTACAAGCCGCGCGACTTCGGCGTGGGCGTCGGCGCGTCGCTGTCGCGGGAGCCCGACTACCTCTCGTACGGCGCCTACGCGACGGTGCGAAAAGACTTCTCCGAGAAGAACTGGTCGCTCTTCTTCGGGTACGGGCTGAGCCACGACACCGCGGGCCGCTGCGGCGCCGACGGCGCGTGCACGCCGTTCAGCGTGTTCTCGCGCAATCTGCTCCGCGAGTCGTTCAATCTCGGCGTCGACCTCGTCGTCGACCGGCAATCGCTCCTCACCGTGACCGGCGATCTGGTCGTCGAGGACGGCGATCAGTCGAAGCCCTATCGCTACGTCCCGATGTTCACGCCCGAGAAGGCCGCCCTCGTCAAGAAGGGTGAGAGCATCAAGGACGTGAACGACAACCGGAGCCCCGAGCGGCCGCTCGAGCAGCTTCCGCTCACGCGCCGGCGGTTCGCGGTCACCGCCCGCTACGCGCGCCGTATCGGGAACTCGACGCTGCGCGCGAGCCAGCGCGTCTACGACGACACCTGGGGCCTCATCGCGTCGTCGACCGACGCGCGCATCGTCTTCGACGTGGGCAAGCGGTTCGCGGTGTGGCCGCACCTCCGGTTCAACGTGCAGCGCGCCGTGAATTTCTGGAAGCTCGCCTACGTGTCGCGCGGCGGCACCGGCTGGGATCTTCCGGAGTACAGGACCGGCGATCGAGAGCTGGGTCCCCTCTGGACGGCGGGCGGCGGCTTCGGCGTAAAATGGTACATCGGAGGAGCGGCCGATCCGGAGCGCTTCGCCGTGCAGCTCAGCGGGGATGCCATGTACACGTCGTTCCTGGACGATCTCTATCTGACGAGCCGCATCGCGGGCCTCGGTGCGCTCGGCGTCGAGGGGGCATTCTGATGAGGTACCTGCCCTTCCTGCTCACGCTCGCGCTCGCGCCGGGGTGTCAGGACCCGACGCACGACAACGCCGTCGACGCGCTCGGCGGCGAGGCGCCGGGCATACCGAAGGGGCCGCTGCACCGTGCTGGGCAACCGTGCCTCACGTGCCACGGCGGCGAGGGCCCTGCGAACACCGAGTTCAGCGTCGCGGGCACCGTCTACCTTCTCTCGTATCAGGACACCGTGGCACCCGGCACGACCGTCCTCGTCGAGGACAGCACCGGGGTCGCCGGCAACGTGGTGACGAACGCCGCGGGCTCGTTCTTCATCAACGGCAACGACTGGCATCCCGTCTTTCCGCTCCAGGTGACGCTGACGTACGGGAACATCACGAAGCAGATGCCCGTGCAGATAGGACGCGCGGGCTCCTGCGCCGATTGTCACCTCGCGGGGAGTCGCGGCGGACCCAATACCCCAGGGCGCATCTGGATCGCGCTGAACCAGAGCAAGCTCGCGCAAGCGACCCAACCAGCCCAATGACGCCGCGCTCATCACTCATCGTGCTCTTGCTCGTGGCGATCGGCTGCGCCCTCGGCTCCTGCTCGGAGGCGCCGAGCGATGCGCGCGTCGGCGTCATCGCGCCGAACGCCTCCGAGGAAGCGTTCGGCCCGGTCGCGGATTTCCTCGACCATCGCTGTGGCACCCTCGATTGTCACGGGCAACCCGGCAGGAACCTCCGCATCTGGGGCTGCGAGGGGATGCGGCTCCTCATCACCGACGCCTCGATCTGCAGCCGCAAGAACGGCGGCCAGCCCACCTCACCCGCCGAGCACCAGGCGACCTACCGCTCCCTCGTCGGCCTCGAGCCCACAGTGATGAGCGAGGTCGTCGCCGACCACGGGCGCGATCCGGAGCTCCTCACGTTCATCCGGAAGGCGCGCGGTACCGAATCTCACAAGGGTGGCGTGCTGTTCACGCCCGGAGACGACCAGGACGTCTGCGTGACGTCGTGGCTCGCCGGGAAGACGAACCTCACCGCGTGCAGCAACGCCTTCTCGATCCCGACCTTCCCGTCACTCCCCTCACAATGACGAGTGCCGTCCTCCGTCGCTGGCTCGCAGGATCGTCGATCCTGCTCGGCGCCGTGCTCGTCGCCGGCGTCGCAGCCGCGCAAGACGACGCCGAGGCTCCGGCGGGCGACGCGCCGTCGTCGTCCCCGGCCAGCGACGGCGACGACGACGACGCAGAGAAGCCGCTGCATCCCGAGGCGGCGAAGAAGGACGACGACGACGAGGACCAGCCTGCGCCGGACGAGAAGACGGCGAGCGCGTCCGTGAAGGTCGACGTCGCGCTCGCCGCACCCGCGAGCGAACCCTTCGCGCGATTCTGGATCGGCGCGGGCGGCTCACTCGATCTCGCGCTGACCTCCGGCGCCCGTGACGCGTGCCTGCTCGGCGGCTCGGCCAAGCCGGTGCACGCCGGCAGTTACTGCACGAACCCCGGCGGCTCGGATTTTCCGGCGCGGGCCACGCTCGCCCAGAACGGCTTGCTCGTCCCCGGGCAGGCCGGAGCGCTCGGCGGCGGTCTCAAGCTCGGTGACGTCCGGGTCTTCGTCGCGGCGGATTACGCGATCACGAGCTCGATCCTCGCCGGCGTACGCGTCGGGTACGAGCTCAACACGTACCCCGGGCACGCCGGGATCAGCGGGCGGCCCGACTTCTTGCGCAACCTGCACCTCGAGGCGCGCGGCACCTACGTCTTCGGACGCGACGCACTATCGCGCGTCGCGTTCGCGCCGATCGCGTTTCTCGGAGCCGGCGTGGCGACGACGGACGCCCATGCGCGCACCCAGGTGTCGATGCTCGGCGTCCGCGGCAAGACGACGGTGGACGCCTGGCAGCTCGGCGGACCCGGGCTCGTCGTGGTGGGCGGCGGCGTTCGCTACGGCTTCTCCGCGCGCGCCGCGTTCACCGCGGCATGGAAGCTCGAGGTCGCGTTCGGCTACGGGAGCCTCTTCGCGATGGGCCCCGAGCTCGCGTTCCAGTGGGGCTTCTGACAAGAGGGGGGCCTTAGCCCCCCGCAGCTTCGCCTTCGGCGAACTGCTCCCCCCGCCGCTTCGCGGGCTCGCTTCGCTCGCGTAGGTCCGCGAAGGGGCCTTAGTCCCCCGCCGCTTCGCGGGCTCGCTTCGCTCGCGTAGGTCCGTCGCCGATGAGCATTTTCTGAGACGAGCGCTCCGCGCGGCGGGGCGTCAGCGTGAGCGCGCGTCGAGCCACGAGATGGTCCTGTCCCAGACCTCTCGCGGCGCGAGGTTCCCACCGATGATCGCGACGTGGCCACCGCTCACCTCGACGAGCTCTTTGTCGGTGCTGCCGACGCGGTCCATGATGGCGTGCGTCGCTCGCGGTAGCGCGACGTTGTCGTCACGGCCGGCAAACGCGAGCAGAGACTGGCGGATCGCGCCGAGCTCGCAGCGCTTGCCGCCGAAGTAGAGCTCGTCCGTCATCAGCTTGTTCCCGGCGACGACGTCGGTGACGACCTGTCGAAAGACGTCGCGTGGATACGGGATGAGGCCGTTGATCCAGGTATTGATGCTGTCGAAGGTCCGGAGATATTCGGGGTCGTCGAGCCGGCTCAGAAAATCGAGCCAGCGGGTGAGCGACCGGGTCCCGCCCATCATCTTGAAGCCCATGGTGCTCCACCAGCCGGGAATGTTCCCGACCAGCGACGTGATGGGCGCCACCGTGAACGCCCCGAGTCGCGCCAGAAAGTGCGCCGCGACCATCTTGCCGAAGTCCACAGGCGCGCCGACCGTCACGATGTTCTTCACGCGCTCGTCGCGGAGCGTGCCGGCGTGGAGCAGCGCGAAGATCCCGCCGAACGAATAGCCGAGGACCGACACCGCCGTCGCGCCCGAGACGCGGAGCGCCTCGTCGATGCACGTCGGAATGTAGTCGAGGACGTACGTCTCGAGCCCGACGTGCATGTCCGACTCGTCGGGCACTCCGAAATCGACGATGAACACGTCGAAGCGGGCGTTTCGGAGCGCGCGGACGAACGAGTGATCCGGCCTGAGATCGTACACGTACGGCCGGACCATGAGCGGCGGGATGAGCAGGAGCGGCACCGGGAGCCTGTCGAACGACACCGTGAGCGTCTCGTTGCCGATGTCGAACGAGTCGTCACTGAGCGGCTTCACCCGGTGGAGCGTCAGCTTGTCTCGTGAGTAGACGACCTCCTTGCGCGCGGCGTTGCGACCGGCGGGCGCGGATCCTTCGGCGAAGTGCACGAACGCGTTCACCGCGGAGAGGACGACCCTGTCGGCGACGGCGCGAAGCCGGCGCGGCGTCCGGAAGCCGTCCCTCGTCATTGAAAGTTCGGGAGACCGTCTTCCGCGGCGGCCTGCTTCGGGTACGTCGCGAGAAGCGCGAAGACGTAATAGCGGTACTGGTGAATCATCGTGTCCCAGGTCGGCGCGGGCAGGGCTTTTCTCACGCACTCCGCCGCCACCTTGGCCTGCTTCCCGCGCCAGGTGCCGCTGCGACCGGGAAAGACGCGCACGTCGTGAGTCCGGAAATCGACGGTCGTGACGTAGTTGACGGAACCCTCGTCCTTGCCCTTCGGCGTGCACTCGACCTTCTCGTCGATGGCCTTCGCGAGCGCCTGCTCGAAGAACGGGAGCCCGTCACAGAGGCTCGACTCACCCGTCAGGTTCTTCGGGGACGAGCCGCACTTCAGGTGTTGCACGGTGCCGATCTTCACGCGCGCGATTGGCGCCTTGTCCTTCGGCGCGACCGGCGTTCGTACGATGGCCGGCGCGGAGGGCGCGCTGCTCGCCGACGGCTCCGGCAACACGTCGCGCGCGTCGTGTTCTGCCGCGCTCGGGCGCCTCCACAGATAGAGGAGCACGGCGAGCACCGTCGTCCCGAGGATGAACGCGATGATGAGCTGGGTCCGTAGGAGCCGCTCACCGCCGCCCGGGCTACCGCCCGTCCCGAGGCGTCTTGGACGGGACTCGCTCGGAAAGCTCGGCCGAGACGCTGGCATCAGTGACCCGCAGCCCGGGTCAGTCGTCGAGGAGCGACTGCGCCGGCTTCCCTGTTTCGTGCTGCACGACGGTGGCAGCGAGCTTCAACGTCTCGGGCATCAGACCCTGGACCTGGGAGACGACCTGCTCGACGACGTTCTGCGCCTCTTCCGGGCCCGGACCGGTCATCGCGATCGCGAACTGGAGCGGCGCGATGCGCCCCGCCGTCACCGGCACGATGCTGAGCAGCAGAACCTCGGTGAGCTCTATCACTCGCTGCGCCGCTCGGCGTAGCGCGAGCATCTCGAGGATCGTCGGGCGATCGCTCACGAGGCGATTCGGGCTCTTGACCTCGTACTTCGCGAGCGTGAGCGGCACGCCGTCCCAGTCGGCGAAGCGCACCTCGTCATCCAGGTAGCGGACGATCTGCTCGCGCACCAGGAGCCCGGTCAGGCCGTCGCGGCGCGAGAGGTATTCGCGCGCCTTCTCGTGCTGCGGCGAGTTGCGCCGGAAGCTCACGAGCTTGAAGCGGCACTCACCGAGCTGGACCTCCCCGCCGTGAAGCAGGGTGACCGACTTCTTCCGGTCGTAGCTGTGGTCGGCGTAGGTGCCGTTGGTGCTGCCCGCGTCCTCGACGAGCCACGAGCCCGTCTGCCAGCGCAGGGTCGCGTGGTTTCCCGAGACGGTGGGCTCGGGCACGTGGAGATCTTGATCGGCGCGGCGCCCGATCTTCATCGACGGCTTGTCGAGCGAGAAGAGCTGACCGGCGAGCTCATGCGAGTTCGTCGCGAAGGTGACGAGGAGCTCCTGCGCCTGCGGATCGAAGTTCTGCGACGCGGAGCGGCCGAGTGGCGCGCCGGGCGAGAGCCGCTCGCGCGGGATCTGCACCTGGCTCGTCGTCAGCGACGTCGGGTTGAAGAAGCGCATGTGACGCCCGCCGGGACGGAGCGCGGGATCGTCGCTGAGGCAGCGGTAGATCTGCTTCACCTCGTCGATCGAGAGCCCGGAGGGGACGTCGAACATGATCTGCGAACGCATCGGCTTGCCGCGCGGGCGATAACCCGGCTCCGGCACGCGACACGTCCACATCTCCCAGAGCGTGAGGCCGAGCGCGTAGATGTCGTCCTCTGCGCTCGCGCCACCGGAGCGCAGGCGCTCGGGCGACATGTAATTCGGCGTGCCGCCGTCGGGGGGCGCGCCGGGACGCCGCGCGGAGAGTCGCGCGCGCTCCTGAGCGAAGCCGAAGTCGAGGATCACGGCGCGCTCGTTGGTCACCATGATGTTGCCCGGCTTCAGATCGCCGTGCACGAGGCCGGTCGCGTGAATGGCGGCAAGACCGGCGGCGGATTCGCTCGCGATCTTCCGGAACTCGTCGCTGGTGTATCCGCCCTGGGCCTTCTTGCGACGGATGTGCGTGTGGAGCGTCTGACCCGCGATGCGCTCCATGACGAGCACCGGGCCCCAGGGGCTCGGCGCGAGATCGTGCACGCGGCAGACGTTCGGGTGGCTCACCGAGCGCGCGAGCAGGAGCTCCTGACGGAGCGCCTCGTCGTCTCCCGGCATGCGCGACTCTTCACGCACGACCTTCAGCGCGACGGATTGCTGGGTGCTGCGATCGTAAGCGAGGAAGACCTCGCCCATACCGCCCTTTCCGAGGCTCTCCCGGATCTCGTACCGGTCGTTGACCAGTGTCCCGGGGGCAAGCGGCGGCTTGCTTTTCGATGTTTGCGCCATCGCGGAGCAGACGGCTCGGCGGCCGTTTGGACTCTAGGTTCGTCGATCCGAGGAGGTTCCGCAAGCCAGCCGGCCTTCCTTTGTCGCAAGGCATCGGGGTCGAACGCCCATGCACACCGGAGAACGGTTACGGCTCCGGGCGCCGAGGAGGGCGCCTAGCTTACGGAAATGAACTGACGGGGCCCGGTTTCCGCGTCCCAGACGCGAAGCTCGGCGGTCGCGCGGCCGTCGTCCTCGGCGTGGACCACGAAATGCGTCCGCGAGGCGCCTTCGCAGCTCCCCTCGTCGCCGTCGGCCCAGGCGCCGAGATTCACGTAGGTCGATTCGCTCGTGCCACCTGACGTCACCTCGGGCAGGTGCGTGTGACCCATCACGACGAAGGCGGCGGGAAAGAGCCGCGCCACTCGGGTCGCGCGCTCCCGGAGCTCGCTGCTCGGGTCGATGTGGAGACGCCAGCGCGACAGGGTCGCCGAGGTGCCGGCGAGAAGGAGGCAGATGAGCCCGGCGGCGATGAGCCCGTGCGTCCACGGGAAGAACACCACAGCGAGCGCCACCGCCGCGATGGCGAGGAGCGACAGGAGAACACGGTC
The DNA here is from genome assembly GCA_036272055.1 of Polyangiaceae bacterium. Classification (GTDB taxonomy): domain Bacteria; phylum Myxococcota_A; class Polyangia; order Polyangiales; family Polyangiaceae; genus DASZVB01. Next base: position 66,716 of record DATAZL010000063.1, read on the forward strand.
GAGCATCACCGCCAGCGTCAGGTGGCCGAAGCTCTGCGTCATCGGCGGCCGCTGGAGGGACGCCAGCGCGCGCAGCGACTCGAGCGACAGATCGAGGAGACCGGCGAGCTCCGCCATCTTTCGTTCGTGGTGTGCGCGGACCCGGCGTGCGCTCTCGCTCGCGTGCTCTCGCCACATGCCGAAGAGCGTCGCGACCGCTCCCGCGAAGCGGGCGAAGAGATTCCCGGCGCCGCGAAGACCGAGCCGGAGCCCGAAGGCGAGATAGTCACGAAGCCCCGCGGTGTCGTGCCCCGTCTCGAGCAAGCCGGTGGTCGGGCGCACGACGTAGCGAAGCAGCACGTCCGAGAGCGAGCGCGACGAGCGCCGCGGATCCCTCGGAGAGAGCGGATGGAGCAGATGGTCGTACGAACAGTAGCGGTCGTACTGATGGCCGTGCTCGACGAAGACGCGGTCTTTCTCGTAGTAGAACCAGGGTGAGAACTCTACGGTGCCGCGCTCGATGCGCGCGTGCATGGAGAGCTGACGAACGAACTCGTCCTGCACCGCGGGCCAGTGAAAGTCCACGTCGTGATTGCCGCGCACGACGACCGCGGTGTTGCCCGCCGCGATGAACCGCGCGAGCGCCTCGAACACCTTGCGATGACGGCGCGCCACGCAGCGTAGCTTGTGGATGGTGTAGTCCTCGGCGCCACCCAGGCCGAGCGCGATGTCGTCGGCGTCGAGCGGCGTCGACAGGTTGACGCTCGGGGCCGACACGCTCATCCCGACGAAGTCGACGAAGTCACCGGCGATGACGAGACGCCACTCGCGCCCGCCGTGCGGGTGTTCGCGGTACCAGTCGAAGAGCGAGGCGAGCTGCCTGTCGCGCTCGTCCTCGGTGCCGTCCCTCATGGGGGCATCGGGTCGCGCGCAGTGCACCAGATCACTGCCGAGATGAACGTCGGAGAGGACCAGAAGGTTGTGTTCGGACAAGGAAGTGCTTCCTCGATATTGAATACGGCCACCCGAGCTACCGACTTATCGGCTCGCTCGAATATAGTTTCCCACCGCGCGCGTTTCGTACAACCCGCCGCTCCGTGGTCGACGACGAAACTTGTCGGCCAGGTTGCTGCAGCGCGTCCGCTCGGCGTCGACGCCTCGCGTTGACTCGTCGACGTCGAATCGGGCGGTACGACCAGCTCGCATCACGCGCATCTCGTGGCGATGTAACGACGCGCCGCGGTTTGCGTAAGTGTCGTCCGGGAATCACACTTTGATCATGCTGCGGTGGATCCCGATTTTATCGGCCGTTTGCATCGCGAGCCTCGCGGCTTGCGCCGGCGAACCGGCATCGAAGACGGTCAGGCCACCGGCTCCGTTGAGCTTGCAGGGCCACGAAAGAAAGCTCGTGGCGCCCCCGGTGCTCATCGCTCCCCCCCCCGCCTACGGAAACAAGATCGTGATGGCGAGGGTCGAGACGACGAGCGCTCCGAACTGAAGTCTGACGCCAGCTGACGAAGCCGTGACCGAATCGTTGCACGCGAAGCGTGCGGGTTGCTCGCGGGGGGCCTTGGCCCCCCGCCGCTTCGCGGGCTCGCTTCGCTCGTGTAGTTCCGGTTCTTTGATGCTTCGGGGACGGCGGGGCGTCCGATGCGGGGCTATTGAAACGGGCTCGTCGTCTTCAGCGTGATGCGCGCCCATTGAACGCCGCCGCGATTGTCGTGCGCGACGCCCCACACGTGGAAGGCGCCCACCGTCTGCGGTACCCGGAGATCGGCGGAATGGTTTGGGTTCCATCCCGTCGTCGCGTCGTTGAGGAGCTTGACGTCGTGCTCGAGCTTGCCGGCGTCGGTGTAGTAATTGACCCACATCTGCTCGCCGACCTTGCGGCCATCGAGCGCCGCGGCGACGCCGTCTTGCTCCGCGCTCGTGCGGGTCACGATGAGCTTCACGCTGTGCTTGTCGCACTTGCCCTGATCGCTCTCGGTGCATGCCGTGAAGCAACGCGGATCGTTTTCGCCACACGTCGGCGGCGCGGGCACCGGAGTCGTCGTTCCGCTGCCGGCATCACGCGAGCGCCCTGCGTCCATCGGAAGATGGAGCCCTGCGTCGAACAGTGACGCGCCGGCGTCGAGCAGCCGGATACCGGCGTCCCGGCGCGGAGTGCCGGCGTCGAGCAGTGACGTGCCGGCATCGAGAACGACGAGCCCACTGTCCGTCGTCGGGACGAACCCGCCGTCCTTCGATGAAGGGGCGGGCGTCGTGGTCTGGGAAGCGATGCGGAACTCCTCCTGCTCGAGGGCGATGCAGGCGTCCCCGATGCAATCGACGTCGACGTAGGCGTCGTCGACCTGGAACCCCGTGGTCGGCGCGCCGTCGTTGTCGGGATCTTCTGTCGCGATGACGGGGTTCGTGTTCGTGATGTCCTCGTAGGCGAAGATCTCGCTGTACCCCGCGACGAAGTCGTCCGCGCCGAGGAGCTTGCCGGACGACGAGCGACACGCGAACGGGCTGTCGGTGGTCCCCCCGAGCTCGAGCGTCCCCGAGCACACGCCGAAGAAGACGAAGGCCGAGCCGCTCCGGGGCTGCATGGGATTCGACGGCGCCGCCCGGCTCGATATGAGATCTCGCGGGAGCGTCAGCGAGAAGTCGAGGGTGTTCGAGGCGCCACCGAGCTTCGGCAAGGGTTTGCCGGCCTCGGGAATGAACTGCTCGATGCAGGCCTGGAACGCATCTGCCTGCGGATTGAAGCAACCCGAGAGCCATTGCACGCTGATCTGCCGGTGACCCGCGTCCTGCCCATCGACCACGTTGAACTGGCTCCGTGGGTCGTCGAAGAGGAGCTTCAGGTGCACGGTGTCGCCGGGGTGGGCGTACGGCTTGTCCTTCTGCACGGCGAGCACGCGCAGGTTTTGCAGCTTGCTCGCCGGATCGAAGCTCGACGAGCACGACGCGATCGTCAGCGCAGCAAGCGCGGCAACGAAGGAAGCGCGCCTCATATATCGCCTCGCACGCCGATGTTCGGGATGAAGGGTAGGCCGCTCTGGTACTGGGTCTGCGTGAAGTCGAAGTTGTACTGGAGCGCCTCTTTCGCGGCGTTGTTGTAGACGTTCAGCAGATCCAGATACACGCTGAGGTGCCAGTTCCGGAATTGCCAGCCCTTGTCGACGCGCAGATCGAGCTGATGAAAGAGCGGCAAGCGCTTGCTGAACGGCGTGCCGTCGATCTCTGCGTAGGCTGCGGCGTCGGCCGCGTAGAGCGCAGAGAGCACCGGCGTCACGAGCGGTCCCGAGATGAGGCGATAGCGCGCGCCGAACTCCCAGCCGCGCCCGAGACGGTAGCTACCGAGGATGGTCAGGTTGTGCGTCTGGTCGTACTGGGCGAGGTGCTCCGGCATGCCCGGGCCGTCGATACGACTGCTGCGCGAGAGCGTGTACGCCGCCCACCCGAAGAAGCGCGCGTCGGGCTTGTACTTGATGAGCAGCTCCATGCCGATGATCTTCCCGACGCCCTGGTTACCGTACAGATACGTGGAGCTGATGCTCGGCGTGCGGGAGACCTGCTGCGTGAGGTCCTTGTAGTAGCCCTCGAGGCTCACCTCGACCTGACGGGTGAGCTCCTGTTCGATACCTACCGAGTAATGTAGCGACTTGTTCGAGAGCAGCCCGGGGGTGCCGAAGACCGCGTTCGTCTCCTGGAACTGCGGCGGCTGATAGTAGAAGCCTGCGCCGCCCTTCAGCGTCGTGCGCCGGTGCTGCTGCTCGGGCGGAAGCTCGGACTCGGCGTGACCGCCGATGAGATCGTAGCGCGCGTTGATGCGGGGCGAGAAATCGGCGTGGCCGCTGTCGCGCGCGAAGTCGAGGCGCACCCCGGGGACGATGAGCGCGCGGCGCGTCGGCTGGATCTCGGCGTCGGCGTACCAGGCGGGACGGAAGATGGTGCCCGTCGCGTGTGACTCTTGAATCGGCCGCGTCGTGAGCGGCCCTGCGTCGGCCTCCCCGGGGCGCGGCGGAGCCGGACCGCGCACGAACACGTCGTACGGGCCGAGCAAGAAGTCGGTGCCCACGTTCAGCTTGATGCCACGCGCGATGCGGAAGCTGAGCTCACTGCGCGTCGAGATGAGGGTGATGTCCGCGTCGAAGCGCAGGGTACCGAGCGAGAAGTCGAGGGCGTTCTTCCCCGCGGCCACCATGGCGGACAGCTCGACCGACTTGGAGAGAGCGGATTGATAGAGTGCCTGCCCGCGGTAGAAGCTCGTCCCGAAGGTGAGGCTCCCGCCGAGGCCGGGGTCCTGCGCGAAGGGGTCGTTGATGAGGAGCTTCAGCTTGTCGTCGGAGCCGAAGAAGCGCGCGCTGAAGGTGGACGTGTCCGACACCTTCGCGTCGGCGATGAGCTGATAGTCGTAGTAGACGGGCGCCGAGCTCACGCCCGCGCCGAGGCTCTCGAGGAGCGGCTTGGCCCAGGTGTCGACCCAGCTCCGGCGCGCGGCGGCGACGAAGCTCCAGTTGTCGCCGATGGGGCCCTGCACGAGGGCGCGCGCGTCGATCAGATCGATCTCCGCCATCGCGTGGTAGCAGCCGGTCTTGTCCGTCGGCCTGCCGTAGGGGCCGGTGCAGCTCGTGTCGGGCTTGCGGAGGGCGACGTCGACCACGCCGCCCATGACTTGGCCGTACTGGGCGGAGAAGTTCCCGGGGTAGAAATCGATGCGGTCGAGGAGCTCCGTCGGGATGACGCTCGAGAGACCGCCGAAGTGATAGACGATGGGAACGGCCGCGCCGTCCACGAAGATGGCCGTGTCTTGCGGCGCGCTGCCACGGACGATGAGGAGTCCCGCGAGCCCCGGCGGGCGCGCCACGCCGGGCAAGCTCTGTATCGACCGCAGCGCGTCGCCCGAGGTGCCGGGGATGCGCTGCATCTCGCGGCGCTCGATGGTGCGACGAGTGACCTCTCGCGGGGGGCGCGTGCCCTGAACCGTGACCTCGATGGTGCCCTGCGCCTCTTCCGCCAGCTGGAGGACGACGGACGTCACCTGGCCGGCGGCGACCTCTTCCGTCGCGTCCGCGGGCGCGAAGCCGTCGAGCGAGGCGTGGATGCGATAGAAGGCCGGATCGAGGCCCTCGATCGTCCACTTGCCCTCGGCGTCGGTCGTCGCCTTGTGCTCGTCCTTGGCGGGGCCGGTCACCGTCACGTCGACGCCGGCCATGGGCGTCTGGTTCGACACGAGGAGGATCTGACCGCTCAGGTTGCCGGTCTTCGGCGCCTCGGGGGCGACCGGCTTCGGTTCTTCCTTGAAGGTGAACGAGAACCGGAACGGGATCCGCACCGGGATCGGCTTGCCGTCACGGGTGGCAGGGTCGAACTCGAGCTGGAGCGCTGCGGCCTTGGCCGCCTCGTCGAAGCCGTGACCGACCGGCTCGGGGACCTCGGCGCGCGTCACCTTGCCTTCGCGGTCGACGTCGATCTTCAGATAGACGTCGGCCTGGAGCCCGGCGGAGAGCGCCTCCGGCGGGTACACGGGCTCGGCGTTCTTCTTGAGCACGGGCATCACGATGCGCGGCGCGGCCGGAGCCGGCTCGGCGGGCGCGGGGCGCACGACGGCCGCGCCCGGGCCGCGAGGAACCGCCCCTTCCCCGGCCTGCGGCGCGTCCTCGGCAAATGCGCGCGACGCAACGGAGACCACGGCGAGCGTGGCAAGCGCTGTCCGCAAGCACCGCACGGTCCAGCGTGAAGACGTGTCCCGTCGGCAGCCCATTTCGGAGGCTACGAGTTATCGCGAGTAGCGCGAGGAGACAACCCCCGACAGCGTGCTCGCGCTTGAGCCGACGATGATTCGACGCTACTCCGGCGTCCGTATCCGGTGTCTCCCGTCTCGTCTGTCCGAAAACGGCGGTGCTCGTGAAGCTTGCAACCTGGAACGTCAACTCGATCCGGATCCGCCATGACGCGGTGCTCAAATGGATCGCCCGCGTCGAACCGGACATCCTCTGCATGCAGGAGACGAAGGTCGAGGACGACGACTTCCCGACCGACGAGCTACTCCGGATGGGCTACGCGGTCGCAATGGCCGGCCAGAAGAGTTACAACGGCGTGGCCCTCGTCTCGCGCATCCCGATGGAGGACGTCGTCATCGGGCTCGCCGACGAGCCCGATCCGGTCGAGAAACGTCTCATCCGGGCGACGGTCGCCGGGGTGCGCGTTTATTGCGCATACGTTCCGAACGGCAAGAGCCCGACCTCGAAGTCGTTCGCGGACAAGCTCGCCTGGCTTGGCCGCCTGAAGCAAACCATCGCGAGCGAGGCCACGCCCGAGACACCCCTCGTCGTCTGCGGCGATTTCAACATCGCGCCCGACGACCGCGACGTCTTCGATCCGGCGCTCATGCGCGGCAAGCTCCACTTCCATCCCGACGAGCACCGCGCCCTGGCCGACCTCGCCGCTTTCGGCCTGACCGACGTCTTCCGGCTCCACCACGACGAGGGCGGCCTATTTTCCTGGTGGGACTATCGCGCCGGCGGGTTCCAGCGCGACTACGGGCTGCGCATCGATCTCGTCTTCGCGACCAAGACGCTCGCCGACCGCTGCCGGAGCGCCGACATCGATATCGCGCCGCGCCACTCCGACAAGCCGTCCGACCACGTCCCCGTCGTCGCGACCTTCGACGTCGAGCTGCCCGGCCCGTAGCGCGCGCGCCGCCGCGACGCCGACCCTTCCGCGCTCGAGGTACCGTTCCAGCCCCGGGTCGACGGCGAGAGCGCTCTCCACGCGATGGAAGGAGGGAAGATAGACGATCTCGCGCGCGAGACCGCCGCCGCGCGCGAGGCGTGCCGCGAGCCGAAGCGAATCGCGCACGTCGAATCCATGGCCCCGCATCAGGTCCACGAGCTCGACGAAGTCCGCGCCGTGGCGCACCGCGAGCGCGCCCAGGTGGCGCACCCCGAGCTCGCGCCGGCGCGCCGTCCCGAGGAGACCCTCACGCTCCTCGAGGAGCAGCGCGCGTCCCTCTTCGTCGTCGGCACCATGCGCCGAACCGACGCGGAAGAGCCCGAGGACCTCGCCGCGCGCCACGCTGCGCGGCAGGACGTGGCCGATGACCTCGTGCACGGCGATGCGGCGCGCCGCGCCTGCGCTGTGGAGCACCCCGGGACGAACGAGGATCACGCCGTCGCCCGCGGCAGCGGCAGACGCCAGGTCCGGGACGAGGATGACGCGCGCCGCGAGCTTCAACGAACCGATGAGGGCGCCGACGAGACGGACGAGACTCCGCGCGTCGCCGTCGTCCTCGGCGAGGACACGCGGCTCTTCCGCGGGCGCTTCCAGCGCGGACCACGCCGTGGCGCGCCGGGCAGCGGCGACGCCGCTGTCGCCGTCGTCGACCGGGAAGCGCTCCGAGGCGAGGCGCTCGAGTGACGGTGTGCCGAGCGCCTCGACGATGCGCGCCTCGGCGTCGAGCTCGGTCGCCCGCTCGGCGTAGAGCACGCCGAGCGGCCCGAGCTCGGGACCGAACCGCACCGCCTGCTCGAGGGCCCGGCGCGTCACCGACAGATCCGGCGCGGGGCGGTACGTCCACACCGCCGTGGCCCTGTCTGCGGCTTCCCAGCACGCCGCCAGACGGTCGAGCTCCGCTCGGGTGTTCAGGGGTCGGCAGCGATCGATGAGCGCGATCTGCCGTTCCGCCTCGGCGAGCAGGACTTCCATGCGGGTCAGCGCGACGCCTTCCGACATGCGATTCTCCCCGAGCGTCACACGGAAGGGGTGGTCCAACAAGTCGCGGGGGGCGATTTTCGGCCCGCGTCACGCGATGGCGGGTCCCACTCGGACGCCGACCCCGACTACACTTCCCGGGCCTTGCCATTCCGGGAGCGCTCCTTCTGGCTCGCTGCGGCGGCGATCGCGTACGTGTGCTTCGGCGCGCTCGCGAGCGCCGAGACGCCGCTCTTGCCGCTCGTCGCGCTCGTCGGGTTGCCGCTCTGGCTCGCCGTCGTGTGGCGCCGCACCGAACGCGGTGAGGTCGGCCCGCGCCGCGTCGAGGCGCGGGCGCTGTCGGCAGTGCGTGCTTGTCACTTCGGTGCCGCGCTCTGGGTCGCGGCGCGCTTCGGGGCGCCGGGTCACTCGTCGCTCGACGCGGCGGCGAACCTCGGCACGGCGATCGCGGCGATCGCGGCTCTGGTGACGCTCGCGCGGCTGCCCGTCGAGGGCGGCATGCTGCTCCCCACCCCCTCGACGCGTTCGCTCGACGCCGCGGCGTTCGCCGGGTTGCTCTGGGGCGTCGCGGTCGCGCTCCCCGGTACGCGCGCTCTCTTCGCGAGCGACGTCGTGCTCGATCCGCTGACGATCGACTACGCGACGACGACCGCCGCGATCGGCAGTCTCCTCGTGCTGGTCGCCGCGGCGTGGCGGCTCCGCGTGCAGCGAAGGCTAGAGATCGGCGTGGCCGACCGCGTCGCCGGCGCGCTCGCGCTCTCGCTGACGGCGGTGGCGGTCGCGCTTCCCGTCGCGCTCGCGGACATCGCGGCGCCCGATCGCGTCCTTCCCGCGGCGGTGCTCGCCTCCGCCCTCGCCTGCTCGTGGACGGCGACGACGCGGGAGCCGACCACGGTGTCGGCGGCGCTCCGCGGCGTCCTCGCGGTGGCGATCCTCGGCGTGCCGAGCGCGCTCTTCATAGCCGTCGCGGCGCGGGCGTTCCCCGTTCACGCTGCGACCATCACCCTTGCCGGATCGGCGATCGCGGTGGTCGTCGGCATTCTCTCGCGCGATGCGGCGCGGCCCCTCGGCCCCGAGCAGTCGCGCTGGCTCGACGCCATCCTGCGCGCGAGCCAGGGCGCGCTCCAGCCGGATCCCGACGCGGCGATCCGCGCGGCCCTGGCCGAGCTCCGCACCGCCTTCGGAGTGGGAGACCCGGGCGCCAAGGCCGAGCTCTGGCGGAGCTCCCCCGACGAGATCCTGACCGTCGATATCGCGGGTTACCTTCACGTCACGAAGGGGAAGGCACCCGACGCGCTCTACGAGCTGGCGATGATGGAACCCGAGCGCACCCTGCGCGCCGACGTGGTCCGCGCGCTCGAGGTGCGACGGCCCGACGTGCGGCCGCTCGTCGCCTGGTTCGACGCGAGGAAGGCGTTCTCGGCGACTCTCGTCGTCGACGAAGAGGGCGCGCTCGGCTTCCTGCTCTTGCCGCGCGCACAGCGCACGAGCCCGATGACGCTCGAGGAGGCGCGCGCCATCCGCGTGCTCGGCGATCGCATCAGCGCGCTCCTCGCGGTGTCGTCGGCCCTCGCCCGCTCGCGCGAGCGCGAGCTCGCCGCGACGAGCCGCGCGGCGGAGGTTTCCACCGAGTGCGACCGGCTCGAGCGGATCATCGAGCTCGGCTCCGGACGTCACCGTGCGTTCGCGGAGCTCGTGGCGCGGCCGGTACGGATCGCGACGTACAGCCCCGCGGCGCGCTTCGCGGTGGACGAGATAGAGCGCCGCGCGCGCATGGGCTCGACGCTCGCGCTGCTCTCCCCGGCTGGCGTCGATGCGGCGGGCTGGGCCGCGGTCGCGCACCTCGCCGGGCCGAACGGCGGCGGGCCCCTCGTCGTGGTCGACGCCGCGACGGCGCTTCATCACGACGAGGAGCGCTGGCGCGATCCGGGCGTCTCTCCGCTGTCACTCGCCGACGGCGGCACCCTCGTCATCGTCGATGTGGCGGCCCTGCCGCGAGCCGTCCAGGACTACGTCACGAGCGCGTTCGACCGGCGCGGCACCGGAGCGATCTCCGATGTGCCGGCGCCGAATCTCGTCGTGAGCACCCGCGAACCCATCGCGACGCTCGCACGCGACGGGCGCCTCTCGGCGCGCCTCGTCGCGCGCGTCGGCGACGCGACGGTCACCCTTCCCGGCCTCGTCGCGCGCCCGGAAGATCTCCGCGCGCTCGTCCTCGATCGTCTCGCCGGCGTCGGCATGCGCGGCCGCGGCGAGCCCCTCGGTATCGACTCGGCCGCGCTCGCGCTCTTCCTCGAGCACCGGTGGCCCGGCAACGACGTGGAGCTCGAGGACGTCCTCGTGCGCGCCGCGGAGGTCGCCAAGGGGGCGGTGGTCACGACCGCGAACCTCGCGAGCATCGGCTTCCGTCATGAGCCGGAAGCCGTCGCGCCGCTGCCCGAAGCCGCTCCCGAACCGCGGAAGCGGCGTTCACGTCCGGCGCGTAACCTCCGCTGAGCGTCAGGTCTGCTTCGCGAGCGCAGCGCGGATTGACGCCTCGCCGTCACCTGCAGCAGCCTGCACGTCCGCCGGGAACTCGGAAAACTCCTGCACCTGCCGGACCTCGATGGTCCCGTTCTCGTCCCCCGGGCAGCGCGATGCCCACTCGATCGCCTCCTCGCGCGAGCGGACCTGGATGATCCAGTAACCGCCGACGACCTCCTTCGCCTCGGCGAACGGTCCGTCCACCACCTTGACCTTGCCGCCCGGGAAGGTGACGCGCGCGCCGGCGGACGGCGGATGTAGCCCGTCGAGCGCAAGGAGGACGCCCGCCTTCTGGAGCGACTCGTTGTACTTCATCATCGCAGCGACGGACTTTGCGTCGGGCATCGTGCCGGGAGCCGCGTTCTCGTAGCCCTTCGGGATCATCAGCATCATGAAGCGCATGGGTTCTTCCTTCCGTTGAGTCGAAGGCGCGGCCCGAGTCACGTACCCGGTTTCCGGCCTTCACGGTACCGACGAGCGGCCCCTCCCGGGATCGACACACCCGCCGAAAAAAATTCGGGTTACTGTCGGGGGTCGATCGGAGGTTCTCGTGCTGCAGGCGCTATTCGGAATGATTGTCGGCTTCTGGGCGTGGTTCGCACTGCGCTACGGGGCGGGGGGTTTCTATACGGTCGGGCCGAACGAACGAGCGGTGCTGACGACCTTCGGCCAGGCGACCCGGCTCGGCGAGCAGACGACGCTGAGCGATCCGATTTCCGCGCCCCTCAAGCCCGAGGAGCGGGAACGGTACGTTTACCCCCTGGTCCGGGTCATCGGCCCCGGCTTTTACTGGAAGCTCCCGTGGCAGAGGGTGCACCGCGTCTCGATCGCGACCGGCACCGTCTCGATCGCGTTCGACCCGGAGGTCCCGCAGGCCAACAGCGGCGGACAGATCCTCGAAGCCGTCACGAAGGACCAGCTGAACATCGGGCTCACCGGCCAGCTCCGCTTCGCGATCTCGGAGCGAAACCTCTACGCCTACGTCTTCGGCGTGAAGCAGCCGGTCGCGCATGTCATGGGCTACTTCATCTCGATCCTGCGCGATCGGATCGCGAACTTCGCCGCGCCGCGTGACCCGGTCGCCCCGGGCGCCGAGCTCGTCGACGTCGTGCAGAACATCTCGATCAACGATCTGCGCAAGCATCTCCGCAACCTGAACGAGACCATGAGCCGTGAGTGCGCGTCGGCGGCCGCCCGCTACGGCATCGCCCTCGACGCCGCGCTCATCACCGGTATCGACTCCCCCACCGACGTGGAGTCGGCCCTCGCCGCGATCAACACCGCCCACAACCACGTCTCGAGCGAGATCAGCCTCGCGCAGGCGGCAGCGGATCAGAAGATCGTCATGTCGCGGCGAGCCGTCGAGATAGAGACGCTCAACGCGCAGGCCGAGGTGGAACCGCTCCTCACCCTGGCTGCGCAGCTCGGTGAGCTGTCGTCGTCCGGGCGCGGCGCGCTCGCTGCCTACGTCCGCAACGCGCGGCTCTCGCTCTTTGCTAGGGCGCGCAAGCTCGTCATCTCGCGCAACATCGCGGAGGCCCCGTGATCTTCCTCGTCACCGCCATCGTCACCACCGGGCTTCTCTTCTTCGCGGTTCCCGCCGCGCTCGTCCTCGGCCAGCTCTTCGCCGCCTTCGTCGTCGTCGAGGAGCGGCGCAGCGTCGTCTACGAGCTGTTCGGGCAGGTTCGCCTCGTCATCGACGACGCCGGGCTTCACTTCCCCTGGTTGAAGCTCGGGCCGCTCGCCGTGCTGCTCCCCTTCTTCGGCAAGCGCTACATCGTCGATCGGAGGCTCGACCAGGCGTACCTGCGCAGCCTGCCCGTGAACTCCGAGGAGGGTGCGCCGATGGGCATCGGCGTCTGGTACGAGATGTGCGTCAACGACCCCGTCTCTTACCTCTACAAGAACGCCGATCCGCGCGGCTCGCTCGTCGCGAGCGTCTCGAACTCCACAGTGCGCTCCCTGAGCAACATGCCGCTCGAACGCCTGCTCGAAGAGCGGCACACGATGAGCCGCGTGGTGCGAGAAGAAGTGACGCCCCAGTCGCGCGAATGGGGATATCAGGTCGGCAGCGTCTACGTCCGGAAGGTGCACTTCCGCGACATCGGGATGATCCGTCAGATCGAGCAGAAGGTCGTCAACCGGCTCCGTCAGGTGACGGCCGCGATCCAGCAAGACGGCTCGAACCGGGTGAACATCATTCGCTCCGCCGCCGATCGCGAAGCGGCGATCGAGTTCGCCAAGGCCGCCGCGATGCGGCCCCGCATCGTCGGCGCTGCGATCGCAAAGATCGCGGAGCGCGCGGAGGTGAGCAAGGCGCTCTTCGACGTGCTCGAGGTACAGACCCTCGCGCGCGCGGAGGGCATCGTCGTACAGGTCATCCCCGAGGGCGCGTCGCTCCTCGGCCAGCTCGCGGCGAGCGAGCCGCTCCGCGGCCCGGGCTGAGCCTCATCCGTTCGCGATGACGGCTCCGAGACGACCCCGAATCAGCTCCGCCGCGTCGCGAACGATCCGCTCCACGAGCTCCTTCACGGTGGGCACGTCGTGGATGAGTCCCATGACCTGCCCTGCCGACCAGATGCCGCCCTCCATCGCGCCGTCGCGGATCACGGTCTTGCCGCGCTCGCCTGCCACGAGCGGCGCGATGTCGGCAAAGTCGGTCGGACCGGGGCGCGCCTCTATCTCGACGACCTGCTCGGCGATGGCGTTCCGGTAGACGCGCGCGGTGTTGCTGAGCGTGCGGAAGAGGAGCGCCGTCTTTCGCTCGTCCCCCGCGACCAGCGCCTGCTTCACGTGCTCGTGGACCGGCGCCTCTACGGTCGCGAGAAACCGCGTGCCCATGTTGATGCCGTCCGCACCGAGGGCGAGCGCGGCGACGAGCCCGCGGCCGTCGCCGAAGCCGCCAGAGGCGATGATCGGGATGCGGACCTTGTCGCGCGTGCACGGAAGGAGCACGAGACCGGGAATATCGTCCTCACCGGGGTGACCCGCGCACTCGAAGCCGTCGACGCTCACGGCGTCGCAACCGATGGCCTCCGCCTTCACGCTGTGACGGACACTGGTGCACTTATGGATGACGCGGATCTTCGCGGCCTTCATCGCCGGCATGAACGGCTCCGGGTTCCGTCCCGCGGTCTCGACGATCTTGATGCCGCTCTCGATGATCGCGCGCAGGTACTCGTCGTAAGGCACGGGCTTGATCGTCGGCAAGATCGTCAGGTTCACGCCGAAGGGCTGGTCGGTCATCGTGCGGGTGCGCTCGATCTCGCGCGCGAGCGCCTCGGGCGTCGGCTGGGTGAGCGCGGTGAGAAAGCCGAGCGCGCCGGCGTTGGCGACCGCGGAGACGAGCTCCGCCTTTCCGACGTGCTGCATGCCGCCTTGAACGATGGGATGTCTGACGCCGAAGAGTTCGGTGAAGCGCGTCGTGAGCATTGGGTGCGTGAGTACCATCAAGTCCGGCGTGGGCTCACGACCTACACCCGGTCGACAGCCTCGAGCTGCGTGAGCGACTAGCCCCTCAGGCACAACGCGTAGCGTTGAAGGTCTCCCAGCGAGCGCTTTCCTGTCTGCGCACAACGTCACACCGACAGTCGAAAAGTTGGCGGACGGTGGATGCCTCGCGGGCCGGTGTTTCGGTTACCATTCCAAACATGGCGGCTCTGGATAGCTTGTTCCGAAAGACGTCTCTTCTGGCCCTCGGGTCGACCTTCCTCATGGGGGCATGCTCGCCCGCGGCTGGAAACACCGGGGGGAACGGTGCGTCGACCGGCGGCAGCGCAGCCACAACCGGCAGCGGGTCCGCAACCGGCACCGGAGCCACGACGAGCAGCGGTGCTGCGACCGGAAGCGGCGGTGCGTCGACCGTGGATCCCGGCGCGGGCGGAGGCATCAGCATCGGTGGCGGCACCGGTCGACCCGATCCGGCAAACGGACCGGACGGATCGTGCGCTGCAACGACGGCGTCCGCGGAGCAGACCGTGGTGACGAAGACCATCACGACCCAGAGCCCGGTCGCGCTCTACCTCGTGCAGGACCGCTCGGGCAGCATGACCGACACGCCGAAGAACGCGAGTCAGCCGAAATGGGACCAGGCCACGACGGCGATGAAAGCGTTCGTCGCCGATCCCGCATCGGCGAACCTCGACGTGGCGCTCGGGTTCTTCCCCATCGCCACCGGGAGCTGTGACGGGACGAACTACAACACGCCGGCGGTGCCGCTCGCACGCCTGCCGAGCGCCGCGCAGGTGACGGCGGTCACCAACGCCATCGCCCAGAACGCGCCGACGAACCGAGGCGGCGGCGGTGCCGGGCAGAGCGGCACGCCGATCGAAGGCGCGCTCCGGGGCGGCGAGAACTACTGCATGGTCTACCAGGCGCAGAACCCGACGGAGAAGTGCGTGGTGGTGCTCATCACCGACGGCGCGCCGAACGGATGCAGCGAAGACTTCGGCGTCATCTCCGGCATCGCCGCCGACGCGAAGGTGCGGGCGAACGTGCTCACGTTCGCGATCGGCATGGACGGCGCAGACTTCAACCTGCTCGATCAGATCGCGACCGCGGGCGGCAGCAGCTGCGGCGCGACCCCTTCATGCAACGTCGCGAGCGGCACCACGAGCTTCAACGACGCGCTGAACGCGATCCGCACGACCGTCACCCAGACGCAGATGGTCGTGCAGAGCACCAAGCTCGCCTGCGAGTACACGATCCCGATGCCTGCGGATGGTGAAAAGCTCGACCGCAGCAAGGTGAACGTTCAGATCACGCAAGACAGCGTGTCCCACAAGGTCGGCCAGGTACCGGACGAGGCGTCGTGCGCGAGCTACGGCAACGCCGGCTGGTACTACGACGACGCGAACAACCCGAAGAGCGTGAAGTTCTGCCCCTCGACGTGCAGCTCGGTGGACGTCCCCGACGGCGGGCTCCCGGTCGGAACGACCGCGCCGCGCGTGGACGTGCTGTTCGGTTGCCAGACCGTCTCGGCGATCCCCGCCTGAGCCCGAGGTCCGGCAGACGTCCCGAGACGTCGCGGAGGTCGTCGAAGGAAGAAGTCGACGGCGCTCCGGGAGGGGGCTACCCTTTGCCACTCACGTGACTTCGGAAACGCCAGGGCGCACGCTCGGAGGACGCTTCCGCATCGAACGCGAGGTGGGGCGCGGCGGCGCTGGCGTCGTCTATCGCGCCGTCGACCAGGAGACGAACGAGGCCGTCGCGCTGAAGGTCGTCAGCGGCGAGGCCGGCGTGAGCCCTCAGGAAGAGGCGCGGCTCGCGCGCGAGGGCGACGTGCTCCGGAGCCTGAGCCACCCCGGTATCGTGCGGGTCGTCGCATCCGGCGTCCTCGACGACACCGGGCAGCCGTTCCTCGCCATGGAATGGCTCGAGGGCGAGGATCTCGCCGCCCGCCAGGCCCGGGCCCCCCTCACCTTCGCGCAGTGCATCGAGCTCGGCGTGTTCGTCGCGCAGGCGCTCGAGGCCGCGCACGATCGCGGCGTCGTGCACCGCGACGTCAAGCCGAGCAACATCTTCCTGTGCTCGGAGTCGCTCGGCGGCGCGGAGTACCTCGACGTCCACCCGAAGCTCGTCGATTTCGGGGTCGCGACGTCCGACGACATCCGGGTCACCCGCAGCGGCGATCTGGTCGGGACTCCCGCGTACATGGCGCCCGAGCAGGCCCGCGGGGACGCGCCGATCGACGCACGGTGTGACATCTACTCGCTCGGGGCGACGCTCTTCGAGCTCCTCACGAGCCGTCCGCCGCACGTCGGGCCGACGCCGATCGCGACGCTCGCGCGCCTCGTGACCACGACGCCGCCGCGTCTCCGCGAGCTTCGCCGGAACGTGCCGCCGCTCCTCGACAACCTGATCCACAGGATGCTCGCGAGCGACGTCATGGATCGTCCCGGCTCGGCTCAGGAGGTCGCGGAGACGCTCCAGATGCTGCTCCGCCAATCGACGAGCCCGTCGAGCCTCGAGCTCGCCGAACCGGTGATGTCGAGCCGTCTCGGTTCGAGCGCGTCGCGTCTCGTGACGTCAATCGTCGCCATCGGCTTCTCGAGCACCTCTGCCCGCGACAGGGCCCTCGAGATGCTCCGACAGCGCGACGCGGACGCGGTTCCTCTCGGCCACGACTCGATCGTCGCGCATCTCGGCGCCCGCTTCGCCGTCGGCACCGAAGCGTCCGTCGCGGTGGAGCTCGGGCGACGTCTCGCCAAGGGCGGCGCCAGCGTCGGCGTCGCGAGCGGGCGGGCGCGGGTGAACCAGTCCACGCCGACCGGCGAGGTGCAGCCCATCGGCGAGGTCGTCGACCGCGCTTCGTCGCTCGCCCGCGACGCCGGGCGCGGCACGGTGCTCGCCGACGCGACGACCAGCGAGCTCGGCCGCGGTCGCTACGAGTTTCGTTCGCGCGACGACGGGTCGGCCATCGTGGGCGAGCCGCTCCGCGGGCAGCGCGGCGATCGCATGGGCGGCGCGCCGTTCGTCGGCCGCGACGCCGAGCTCGCGCAGGTGACGAGCGCCTTCGAGCGCGCCGCCGGCGATCACACGCCGATCCTCGTCAGCATCACCGGCCCTCCCGGCATCGGAAAGACGCGGCTCCGTCGCGAGGTGCTGGCGCGCATCTCCGCGCGCGCCGACGCCCCGCGCGTCATCCTCCAGAGGAGCGAGGCCTACGGCAAGAGCCAGGCGCTCGGCGCGGCCACCGACGTCGTGCGCTCGCTCCTCAATCTGCCGAAGGGTAGCTCGGTCCCCGAGGCCGAGGCCGCCATCGTCGAGCAGCTCGGCCCCGCGACGCGGAGCGAGGTCACGTCGCAGAACCGGAAGGTCGTCGCGCGCCTCCTCGCCGACGAGGCGCTCCCCGGCGGCGGCGATCTCTCGGGCATGCGCGACCTCCTGTGGCTCGCGGTGACGGATCTCGTGCTCCAGGTCATCGGCTCGGCGCCCACCGCCGTGGTCGTCGAAGATCTGCAGTGGGCGGATCCGGAGAGCGTCGGCTGGCTCGACCATCTCATTGGTCGAGCCTCGACGCGGCCGATCCTGGTGCTCGCCATGATGCGTCCGTCGTTCTGGGTCGATCACGCCGGCCGCTTCACCGGCCGCGATCACGTGCGGCTCGAGCTCCGGCCCATCTCGAAGCGCGCCTCGCGCACCATCGCGAAATCGTACCTCGGTGAGGAGACGACCGACGCGATCCTCGATCGCATCGTCGAGCAGGCGGCGGGCCTCCCGCTCTTCGCCGAGGAGCTCAGCCGGCTCGCGGCGGCGGGCGGCGACACCGAACACGCAGCGACGATCGAGGCCGCGATCCAGGCAAGCCTCGACACGCTCGACGTCGAGTCGCGCGACGCCATCGGGCGGCTCAGCGTGTTCGGCTTCACCGCGTGGGACGCGGGTCTCGAGGCGCTCGGCATGTCGAACGCCGAGTCGCGCCTCCGGGATCTGGCCGGCGCCGAGATCCTCGTCGAGCAGTCGAGCTCGCGCTTCTCGGGCTCGCGCGAGTGGCTCTTCAAGCATTCGCTCTTCCGCGACGTGATCTACGCGTCGCTCGGAGAGCTCGAGCGAAAGAAGCTCCACGCCCTCGCGGCCGACTGGCTCGCGTCGATGGGCGAGGACGCCTCCGTCGTCGCCGGCCACTACGATCTCGGCGGGCAGCAGCACAAGGCCGCGTTCCACTGGGCGCGCGCCGCCCAGCGCGCGCTCGCGACCAACGCGCTCGCCGACGCCCTGACCATGGCGGAGCGCGCGCTCTCGTTCGCCGAGGACAAGCAAGCCGGCTTCCAGCGAGCGAGCTACCTGGACGAGGCGTGGAGCCGTCTCGATCCGCGCGCGAGCGACCGCATGACGGCCATCGAGGCGCTCGAAGAGAACGTCTACGACGAGGCGACCGCGGTGCGCGCACGCGGCGCCCGTGCGCGCTACGAGGACGCGCGCGGCATCGGAGAAGACGTCTCCGAGCGGCTCGCGAGCACCCGCGACGAGGCGGCCGAGCTAGGCATGCACGAGGAGGTCGCGCGCTGCTCGGCGGCGCTCGCCACTCGCCTCGCCTTCGCCGGCCAGTTCGAGGAAGCCGAGGCGGAGGCGAACGGCCTTCTCTTGCTCGCCGACCGCGAGCGCGTCCTCTCCGCAGCCGTCGATGCCTGGCAGACGCTCGCCATCATCCGCCAGACACGCGGCGAGCCCTCCGCGGCGCTCGAAGCGCGCCGCTCGGCGGTGCAGGCCGCGCGCCTGGCCGGGCTACGGGAACGCGAGGCGACGCTCACCTGCAACCTGGGCTTCGCGCTGACGACCATCGGCGCACGCCAGGAAGCGCGTGCGTCGCTCGACCGCGGGCTCGAGCTCGCGGACTCGATCGGCAGCTCGGGCGCCGTTCGTCACGCGCAGATGAATCTGCTCGGCTGGGCATCGGTGTTCGGCAACGACAGGAAGCTCGAGGTCGCCCTCGGCGAGGTGCGCTCGAACGCCGACGCCGCCGCGACCGGCATGTGGACGGCGCCCGACCGCAGCAACCTCGGGATGCTCTTCTACCGGGGCGCGGAGCTCCTCCGGGCCGAGTCCCAGGGCGCCGCCGATCGCGCGCGCTCTCTCCTTCGCATGGCCGCCGAGAGCTACCGCTCGACCGGCAATCGCGACGTGCTCCCGGTGTCGCTCGGCATGTGGGCGCTCGCGGAGCGCCGGCTCGGTAACTCCGAACGCGCCCACGAGCTGGCGAGCGAGGCCGCCGATCTGCTCGAGAGCGGCGCGCCCAGCCTGCTGAACGAGGCGGCCGTCTATCTCGCGCTCCACGCCGCGTGCAAGGACAGAGGACTCGACGCGGAGGCGCGGAACGCCGTCGAGCGGTCCATTCCGCGGCTGCTCCGGCGCGTACGGGGCCTCATCGGCACGCCGTATGCGCGGCTCTTCTTGACGGAGCCGCCGCACAACGCCGAGCTCGTCGCGACCGCCGAGGCGTACGGGCTCATCCCCGACGCCA
The DNA here is from genome assembly GCA_036272055.1 of Polyangiaceae bacterium. Classification (GTDB taxonomy): domain Bacteria; phylum Myxococcota_A; class Polyangia; order Polyangiales; family Polyangiaceae; genus DASZVB01. The sequence goes on from DATAZL010000063.1 coordinate 85,881, forward strand.
TCCACCAGGTACTGGAAAAAGGCGCGTCCTGAGACGCGATTCCGGCTACTGAAAACTACCAGCGCCGCGCGCGGCCGCTGCGCTGCTCGCCGACGATCTGCTGATCTTGCTCCTTCTTGAGGAGCACGCCGGTGAACGGGAGCTCGGTCCGGATGCGGTCCGAGGCGACGCCGGCGCCCGCGAGCACCGCGATCCAGTCGATGAGCTCGCTCGTCGAGGGGCGCTTCCGGACCCGCGGGATGCCGCGCACCTCGTAGAAGGCGCCGATCGCCTGCTCGACGACCTGCTCGTCGATGTCGGGATGATGCACGCGCACGATGCGCTTCATGAGCTCCGGCTCGGGGAAGTCGATGAAGTGGAACACGCAGCGGCGCAGGAAGGCGTCCGGTAGCTCCTTCTCGTTGTTGCTCGTGATGATCACGATGGGACGCACCTGCGCGACGATCTCGTCCCCCGTCTCGGCAACGGTGAAGCGCATGCGGTCGAGCTCGTGGAGGAGGTCGTTCGGGAACTCGAGGTCGGCCTTGTCGACCTCGTCGATGAGGAGGACGACTCGCTTGCCGCCCTGGAGCGCGCGCCCGAGCGGGCCGAGCTTGATGTAGCGGCGGATGTCCTTCACGCCCTCGGGGCCCGCGTCACCGAAGCGCGCGTCGTAGAGGCGCTGCACGGTGTCGTAGACGTAGAGGCCGTCCTGCGCGCGGGTCGTCGACTTCACCGACCAGTGGATGAGGCCCACGCCCTGTGCTTCGGCAACAGCGGTGGCCAGAAGTGTCTTGCCGGTTCCGGGCTCACCCTTCACGAGGAGCGGACGCTCGAGCGTGAGCGCGGCGTTGACCGCGGCCTCCAGCGAGGGGTCGGTGAGATATCCGGCGGTTCCCTTGAAGGTGTTGGCTTCTGACACGTTTTCTCCGAGGCCGCTCGTAGCATGGGGCCCGCGCATCCGCCCGCCGAAACCTCGGCCCGAGCGTCGAACAGCCCTGTTTTCGAGCCGCCGGGCTATGCTGTCAGACCCATGCAAACCGGCAAGGCACCTAGCCGCGCGCGCCATCCGAGCGATCGCGTCGGGCCCCTTCCGGCGCGTCCGGGGAGGCCCGGATGAGCCGCTACGAGATCCGCGGCGCCGTAACGGACGACGAAGAAGCGCTCCTCGCGCTCGCGCGCGAGCTCAACACGGTGAATCTGCCGAACGACAGACCGCACATCCAGCGGCTGCTCCTCGACAATCAGAAGAGCTTCGCGGGAGAGGTCCCGCAGAACCGTCGGAAATACGTCTTCATCCTGTGGGACCGCGACACCGGTCGCGCCGCCGGTACGTCGATGATCATCGCGCAGCTCGGTCGACGAGGCGCGCCGTACATCTACTTCGACGTGACGAAGGAAGAGAAGTACGCGGCGAGCGTCGACAAGCACTTCCACCACCAGCTCCTTCGAATCGGCTTCTCCTACGATGGGCCGACGGAGATCGGCGGCCTCATCGTCGCGCCCGACTACCGCAAGGTCCCCGAGCGCCTCGGCCTCCTCGTCTCGTACATACGGTTTCTCTTCATCGCCACCCGGCGAAAGCTCTTCCGCGACGAGCTCCTCGCCGAGCTCTTGCCGCCCCTCGAGCCGGACGGGACGAGCCATCTCTGGGAGGCAATCGGTAGGCGATTCACCGACATGAGCTACGCCGAGGCGGATCTGCTCTCGAGCGAGAACAAGGACTTCATCCGCGATCTGTTCCCCCGCGACCCGATCTACGTGACCCTCCTGAACCCCGAGGCGCGGGCCCTGATAGGCCAGGTCGGCGCGCAGACGAAGGGCGTCGAGAAGATGCTCCGGCGAGTGGGCTTCAAGTACGTGAATCGAGTCGATCCCTTCGACGGCGGTCCACATTTCGCGGCCCCGACCGACGAGGTTTCCCTCGTGAAGGCGACGGTGAGCGGGGTGCTCGGAGAGCCGCTCCCGGACGGCGCGCCCGCCACACGCTGCCTCGTCGCTCGCGATCTCGACGTGCCGCCCTTCTTCCACGCCGTCGGGACCCGCGCGTCGATCGGTGACGCCGTCGACCCGACCAGCAATGTGGGTGTCGTGATCCGGTTACAACCCGATGTCGCGAAACTCCTCGGTCTCGTGACCGGCGACAGAGTGCACTGCCTGCCGCTGCCGTGACTTGACTCGTGGAGAGAGAGCCTGCACGTTTTGAGTTCGAATGAGTGTGCTCCGTGGCAGAAGACTGGCGCTGAGCGCGGTCGCTACTCTCCTCGCTCTGTCCTGCGGTGATTCGTTCAAGACCGCGCCATCGGGAAGCGACGCGGGCGCGGGCGCTGCCGACGGCTCCGTCGCGAAGGGAACCGGAGGCAACGACAACGCCGGGGGCTCGCTCGCAAGCGGCGGCAAGAGCACCGTTGAAACGGGCGGAGCAGCGGCAGCCATGGACGGCGGCGCTTTCGGCGGCCACGTCGCGACCGGTGGTGTGCCGAGCGGCGGCTCTGGCGGACGCGCGTCGGGCGGCGCGGCGGGAATGACGACGAGTGCCGGCGGCGGAGCCGGCGCCATGTCGTCGAGCGGCGGGGCCGCGGGGAGCCCGCAAACCTCGACGGGCGGAGGCGGAGGAGCTGGTGGCGCGAGCCCGACCGGGCCGAAGATCCCGATGAACGGGCTCGTGCTCTGGCTGCGAGCCGATGCGGGCGTCACGGTGACCAACGGCCGTGTCTCACGCTGGGCGGATCAATCGCCGTCCCACGACGACGCGACGCAGACCGGCGCCTCTCTGCAGCCGACGCTCGTCGCCGACGGCATCGCCGGCCATCCCGCCCTGCGCTTCGACGGGATGGACGACTTTCTCCAGATCACCAATGCCTTCGACGTCGAGAGCGGCGGCGTGACCATCTTCGCGGTCACCGAGGCGGACGACAGCCAGGCCTGCTCATCGATCTTCGAGACCTCGAACGGCCGGGAGATCGACGACATCTCGTTCGGTACGAACGTCGGCACGTTGAACTTCGAGAGCGTCACGACCGCGAACGAAGACGTCTCGTTCCCCGCAGAGACGCCGCTCGTCCTCGGTGCGATGCTCGACAGCACCGGTGCCGGTCAGATCCTGAAGAACGGCGTGAGCGAGGCGACCTTCTCCGGTTTCACGGCACCGCCCATGCTCGAGCGACTCCAGACCTTCGTCGGTAAATCGCTCTACACCGGCTGCACGACTTTCTCCGGCAAGGTCGGCGAGATCATCGTGTACGCACGGGCGCTCACGTTGAAGGAAGTCATCGACGTCGAGGCGGGGCTCGCGACGGAGTTCGGCTGCTGCACGACCGGCAGCTGACGTCACGACGGCGTCGCCGGCTCAGAGCTCGATCAGCTCGCGGGCGAGCTCGCGGATTTCTTTGCGGCGCGCCTCGCTGAGGCCGCCCCCGAGAGCGCGCGACGTCGCGGACGCGACGATGCCGACCGACGCGAGCGCCTCGAGGAGCGCGAGATGGGGGCTCGCTCCGGGCAACGCCGGATCGGCGCTCACGAAGGGAATGGCGCGCTCGAGCCGGGCCTCTGCGTCGAGGGCCCCGGCGTCGTTGCTCGTGCGGTGCTTGTCGATGAGACGCCGCGCGGTGAGCGGCATGACCGTCGCGATCGGACACATCGCGCCGACGCCGCCCGCGGCGAGGCACTCGAGCGCATGATAGCTCCGGCTCGTGAACATCGAGATGGGACGACCCACGGCCCGGATCTGAGCCGCGACGTCGGTCGCGTCGGGCGTCCCGTTGCGAATGCCGACCAGGGTGACCTCGGCGAAGAGATCTCCGACCTCTTCGGGCGAGAGCGGCAGGTCGAAGGGGACGTGGTCGTAGAGCGTGGGGAGCCCGACGTCGCGCACGATCGCGGTGAAGTGCGCTATGACCGGCGTGAGGAGCTCGCCGGCCGAGAGCTCGGCGCTCTTCTCCTCGAGCGAGACGAGGAGACCGTCCGCGCCGAGGTCCCTGTAGCCCTTGCCCTCGTCGACGGCGCGCGCGGCGCTCGGCGCCCGCACCCCGGCGATCACCGTCGCGCGCTTCTCGGTGCGCTGCACGACGCGGGCGACGATGCGATCGCGCTCGTCTTCGGTGAGCTGCGCCGCTTCGGTCGCGTCGGCGAGGACGGTGACGCCCTTGATGCCGCGCTGAAGGACGCGCTCCACGATCTCACCGAGGCCGTCGAGGTCGACGCCGCCGCCCTCCCGCATGGGGACGGGCACCGCGGCGTAGGCGCCGGTCAGCCGCTCTTCGACGCGCGGGATCACAGCGCCTGCTCCTCGAGCTGGCCGAGCAGCGTCGCATCCGGCTCTCCGGGGCGCTCGTCGCGCACGACCTTGCCGTCGCGCATGTGCACGACGCGCGGCATCCGCTTCGCGAACGCGGGATTGTGGGTGACGACCACGATGGTCGTCCCGTGGGTCTTGTTGATCTGGAAGAAGAGTTCGTGCACGGCGTCGCTCGTTGCGGTGTCTAGATTTCCCGTGGGCTCGTCGGCGAGGACGATCTTGGGGTCGAGCAGGAGCGCTCGCGCGATGGCGACGCGTTGCTGTTCGCCGCCGGAGAGCTCCCCGGGGCGATGTGTCCCGCGATGCGAGAGGCCCACCTCTTCGAGGAGGGCGGAAGCGCGCTTGGCGAGCTCTTTCTTGCTCTTACCGAGGATCAGCCCGGGCATCATGACGTTCTCGAGAGCGTCGAACTCCGGCAGGAGGTGATGGAACTGAAAGACGAACCCGATGGTCTGATTTCTGACCGCGGCGAGGCGTGTCGATCCGAGCGTCGTGAGCTCTTCCCCGCCCAGACGGATGCGGCCGGCCGTCGGTAGATCGAGCGTGCCGATGCAGTGGAGGAGCGTGCTCTTGCCGGCACCGGACTGACCGACGATGCAGAGGATCTCACCCGCGTAGATGTTCAGGTCGATGCCACGCAACACATCGAGCGTCCGGCCCATGTGCTGGAACGACTTCGTGAGGTTCTCGACGATTACGAGGGCCTCTGCCACGGATCACTCGTAACGGATCCCGTCCACCGGGCGCAAGCGGCTAGCGGCCAGCGCGGGGTAGATCGTGGCGAGAATCGTGATGAGGATCGCCGAGAACGCGACGAGGAGGTAGTCCGAGGCGTTCACCTCCACCGGGAGGCGCTCGAGGTAATAGACCTCGGGGTCCAGCCGCAGGCCGAAATATCGAAGGGACAGGCAGACGACGAGCCCGGTGAGCACGCCGAGCACGGTGCCGATGCCGCCGATGAGGAGGCCCTCCGACATGAAGACGCGGAGGATGGAATTGTCGCTCGCGCCGATCGCCTTGAGGATGGCGATTTCCTTGCTCTTCTCGGTGACCATGAGGAGCAGCGTGCAGACGATGCAGAAGCTCGCGACTGCGATGGCCAGCGACAGAATGACGAATGTGGCTATTTTCTCGAGCTTCAGCGCCGAAAAGAGATTCTTGTTCATCTCCTTCCAGTCGCGGACCCGGAGATCGGTACGGGCGAGGGCCGCGGCGACGGCGGGCCGCACGGCGTCGACACGCTCCGCGTCGTCGACCTTCACGTCGACACTGGTGACGTGCCCGGTGAGGTCGAGAAAGTCCTGAGCAACGTCGATCAGGATGTACGCGTACCCCTGATCGTACTCGTACATGCCGCTGTAGAAGATCGCCGCGACCCGGAATTGTTTCGTCCTCGGCATGACCCCCATGGGACCGAGGTCGCCCAGGGGGGCCACCAGCCGGATCTCGTCGCCGACATACACGTGCAACGTTTTGGCAAGCTCGCGTCCGATCACGATCCCCGGGCGGACGTCGGGGGGCCGTATCAGCTCCTCGATGCCAGGGTCGAGATCACGACTCAGCCAGGGCCGGAGGCGCGGGCCCTTCAGGTATTTCTCACCGCCGGGGCCGATGCCCACCTCCTCGTCGGGGGGCAGATCGGCGAGCTTGTCGGTCTTCTGCAGGTACTCGAGCTTGCCGACCTCGATGTTGTTTTGCAGATCGATGACGTGGACGATCGAGTCGGGGTCCACGCCGCGAAGGAGCACTCCCGCCGTGTTGGACGAGCTCGACGCCATCGCCTCGCCGCCGGCGACCGGCGTGGCGGCATGAACGCCGCGAACGAGCCGTACCTCGCGGAGCACGTCGTCGACGTTGGCGAAGCCGCCCACCTCCGCGGTGTCGATGCGAATGTGCGCGTTGTTGCCGAGGATCTTCCGCTTCAGGTCCGCGCCGAAGCCGCCCATGATCGAGACCACGGCGCACAACGCGAGGGAGCTCAGCGCGACACCGGCGATCGACAGGATGGAGATGACGGTGAGAAAGCCGCTCTTCTGCGAGCGCACGTGCCGCACGGCGACGAAGCTGACGAAGCGCCAGTTCTCGAGGCGATTCAGCGCCCACGGCAGCGAGAGGAAGATCATGCCCACGACGGAGCCGGTCGCCGAGAGCGCCGCGCCGACCCGCACGATCTGATGCCAGAGGACGAAGTAACTCCCGCCCGGCTCCGGAAGCTTGAACGACCAGTTACCGAGGATCAGCATCCCGACGAGGCATACGCCGGTGAACCCGACGAGCACGCCGCGGCGGCCGGTGCGACCGAGACGTCGCATCAGCATGAAGACGACCCAGCCGACGAGCAGGACCGCGACGATGATGAGCCCGATGCGGCCGTAGATGCCGAGCCGGTCCCACGCCACCTCGTAGAAGTGACGCTTTATCTCGACGTGTTCCGCTCCCCGGTGGCCGGGCATCAGGTGTGACCCGGCTCCGGTCTGAGGAGTGGAAACGCGATCACGTCGCGGATCGACTGCTGCCCGAGGAGCGTCATCGCGAGACGATCGACGCCGAGGCCGAAGCCGGCAGCGGGAGGCATGCCGTGCTCGAGGGCGCGCACGTAGTCCTCGTCGTAGTCCATCGTCTCTTCGTCACCACGGGCCTTGCGCGCGACCTGATCGCGGAAGCGCGCCGCCTGGTCGTCGGGGTCGTTCAGCTCGCTGAAGGCGTTGCAGAGCTCGCGGCCCTCGACGAACAGCTCGAACCGGTCGACGAGCGACGGCTCGGTGTCCTTGCGACGCGCGAGCGGCGACGTCTCCGCCGGGTAGTCGATGATGAACACCGGGACGCTGCGCGAGCCGTCGGCGGAGCGATAATCGACGACCAGGAACGGCTCGGCGAAATACTCGTAACCGACGAACACGCGGTCGCCGTCGGAGTCGCACTTCGCGAGCGCGCGGCGCAGGTTCGACCAGTCGATCTTCGACGCTCGCTCCGACTTCGTACGAAGCTCCGCGACGAGGCCGTCGGCGGACGGCAGGTCCGCGAGGCCGTCGGCGAGGGACGGCGGGAGACCGGCGGCCTCGAGCGCGTTCACGAGCGCCCGGTTCATGGGCACGCGCGCGAACGGCTCGTCGAAGGTGAAGCCGCGGGCTTCCACGAGACCCCGGTAAAACGCGCCGTGGCCCGCCGCCTCGAGACGCTCGGCGAGACGCCGATCGGCGTGACGGAAGAGCGCCTCCGTGAGGGGCATCAATGTCTCGTAGGTCGCGTACGCCTCGTAGAACTCGAGCATGGTGAACTCGGGGTTATGCCGGGTGCTGATGCCCTCGTTGCGGTAGCAGCGGCCGATCTCGTAGACGCGCTCGAACCCGCCCACGAGAAGCCGCTTCAGGTAGAGCTCCGGCGCTATCCGGAGAAAGAGCTCGAGGTCGAGGGCGTTGTGGTGGGTGACGAACGGCCGCGCCGCCGCGCCGCCGACGAGCGAGTGTAGCGTCGGCGTCTCGACTTCGACGAAGCCGCGACCGTCGAGGAACTCGCGGAGCGCCTGCACGATGAGCGAGCGCGCACGGATGACGAGCGCCGCGTCGGGGCTCGCGACGAAATCGACGTAGCGATGACGATAGCGAGCCTCGACGTCGGTGAGGCCGTGCCATTTGTCGGGGAGCGGGCGAACTGCCTTCGTCAGAAGACGGAGCCGCTTCGCCTCGATGCTGAGCTCCCCCTTCTTCGTGACCATGGGGAGACCGACGACCTCGACGTGATCGCCGATGTCGAGATCGTCGAGGGCCGCGAAGCCGTCACCGAGCGAGTCCTTCTTCGCGAAGATCTGGAGCTCGCCCGTGTAGTCGCGGAGATTCAGGAAGACGGCCTTGCCGAAGCCGCGCCTCGCCATGAGGCGACCGGCGAGGTGCGCGTGGCCCTCCCCGACGAGGCGCGCCACGACCTCCGGGTCGTAGCGGAGCTCGGCACGCGGCTCGAGCAGGGCCTCCGCGAGTCGCTCACGGAGCTCGTGAACCAGGACGCGGTCGACCGTACCGACATCGTTCGCGAACGGATTTTCGCCGCGCGCCCGGACGGCATCTGCCTTCTGGCGGCGCGCCGCGAACAGCGCCTCTTCCCCAGTCGTCGTAACGGCCTCGCCGTCGGGACCGTCCGCTTTCATCGCGGCCTTCGCTACCGCGATTTCCGCGCGGTGTCCACCCGAGGACCCGCGCCGACCCCTGAAAATCGCGGCACTTTTCCCGGAGCGACGGGGGGCAGGCTCGACTTGCCGCTAACCGTCTCGGAGATCGACGCCGGGAACGAGCGGGACGAGAAGTGCCTCGTGGCCGCGCGACGGCGGGGCGTCACCCTCTTCGAGGATCCGTACCAGGAACGTGCCGGACCCACGCGACAGCACCTCGACCGCGACGCGGAGCGCTTGCCGAACCGAAGCGCCGTTCGGAGCGAGCTCCTCGGGCGGCGGCGCGACGGCGACCACGGGGATGGGCTGCGTCGACGTGAGCGCGGGCGACGCGAAGGGCGGCGGAGTCGGCGCATCTTGCGGCGAAACGGCGAACGCGGGCGACGCGGTCACCGGCGCAGGCGTCGCGAACGCGGGCGACGCCGTCACCGGCGCAGGCGTCGCGAACGCGGGCGACGCCGTCACCGGCGTGGGCGTCGCGAACTCGGGCGACGCCGTCACCGGCGCGGGCGCGGCGAACGCGGGCGTCGTGGCGACGGGCCTCGACACGGCGAACGCGGGCGCGACCGGCGTCGCCGCCTCGAACGGCAACGGCGCGTCCGGTGTCGCGACGCGCTCGAAGGCGACCGCTGTCGGCGGCTCCTCGTCGTCTGTGAGCTCCGGCTCGATGGGGAGCGGCGGCGGACGCGACGCCGCGGCGAACGACGAGACCGGCGCGGGCGCGGGCTCGAGGGCGCGCATCGGATGCGACCGCAACGGCGAAGAGGCCGGCGCGGGCGACGACTGCGGCGAGGAGACGGGCGGAGCGGCAGCAGGAGACGAAGGCGAGACAGCGCGAGTCACCGCGACGACGGGCGTCACTGGCGCCGCACTCACCGAGGGCCGAGCGGCCGGCGCTGCGGGGCGAGCAACCGGGGCCGCCGAGGGACGAGCCCCGGCAGGCGCAGAAGGCCGAGCAGCGGGTGGCGCGGAAGGCTGCAGCGGAGGCAACAGATCCGAGATCTCTGCCGCAGCGCGCGCCAGGGAGAGCGCGCGCTGGTCGTCTCCCTCGGCTTCCGCGGTTTCAGCGGCTCGTCGGAGCCACTTCAGGGCGTCTCTCGAGTCGCCGTTGCGCCAGAGCGCGTGGGCCGTTTCGAGGGCGAGCGCTACGTCGCTCGGATCGGTGGGGCTGGCCGCCGGAAGGTCGATGGTGCTGTCCATGCGTGATACCCGGAACGCGCCGGAACATCATCCTCACCGCCGAGGAGATCGAGCCGACAACGTTCCTCGTCGCATGGATTTCAGCGGCACGCAACGACGTGCCGCTCAGGGCCGCTCGATTGCCCTGAAATATTCCAACAAGCCCGAACGAGAGGCTCGCTCACGGCTTCGGAGGCGCGGCGTTCTTCATCAAGTAGGCCTCGATGAACGGATCGAGATCGCCGTCGAGGACCGCATCGACGGCGGCCGTCTCGTGCTCGGTGCGAAGATCCTTCACGAGCTGGTACGGCTGAAGGACGTAGCTCCGGATCTGGTTCCCCCAGGCAATGTCGCCCTTCGCCGCCTCGTAGCGGGCTTTGTCTTCGTCGCGCCTGGCGACCTCGATCTCGTAGAGGCGCGCCTTCAGCATCTTCAGCGCGGTCGCGCGATTCTGGTGCTGACTGCGTTCCGCACGGCACACGATCTGGATGCCGGTCGGCAGATGCTTCATGCGCACCGCGGTCTCGACCTTGTTGACGTTCTGGCCGCCCTTGCCGCCGGCGCGCATCGTCGTGATCTCGAGATCGCCGTCGGCGACCTCGATGTCGATCTCGTCCTCGATGTCGGGCTGGACCTCGATGGCGGCGAACGACGTCTGACGGCGCGCGTTTCCGTCGAAGGGGCTGATGCGCACGAGCCGATGAACGCCGACCTCGGCGCGGAGATAGCCGTAGGCGTAGGGCCCGGTCGCGATGAACGACGCGCTGTCGATGCCCGCTTCGTCCCCCGCCTGGTAGTCGATGATCTCCGTCTTGTAGCCGTGCCGCTCGCACCAGCGGACGTACATGCGAAGCAGCATCTCGCCCCAGTCCTTGGCGTCGGTACCGCCGGTGCCGGGATGGATGCTGACGATCGCCGACGCGTGATCGGCGGGGCCCGCGAGCATGCGCGCGAGCTCGGCGCGACGAACTCGCTGCTCGAGCGCGATGGACTGCTTGTCGACCTCGTCGATGAGCCCCTCGTCGTTCTCCTCGGCGGCCAGCTCGAAGAGCTCGGCGGCGTCGCCCACCTCTTTCGTGAGCGCGCGCATGGTGTCGATCTTCTCGACGATACCGGCGCGCTGCCGGAGGATGGTCTGCGCCTTGGTCTGGTCGTTCCAGAACCCCGCTTCGCTCGAGATCTGATCTAGTTCGCTGACGTCTCGTTCGAGTTTAGGGACGTCAAAGATGCCCCCTTAGCGCATCAACGCGCCTCTTGAGGTCCGACAATCGATTCCGTGTATCGGCGAGCATGTTAGCGGGGAAGATCTACTCCCAGCCGCGACCGTTTTCCAGGGGAACGCGTTCTCTCAGGGGGATGGCGCCTTGCGGCGGCCGGTGAACCAGCCGGCGGTCAGCACGTCGAGCACGGCCTCCTGTTCGGCGCGGGAGAGCGCGGCCTGCTCGAGCTCGTCGGCGTTCGCCTTCGGGTCCTCGGCGCGGAAGACCGCGCGCTGCCAGCCGAAGAGCGCGTCGAGCACCTTCGCGCGGAGCTTCGCCATGGAGTCGGCGTGCTCGCGCCGGAGCCGCTCCACCGCAACCTCGTCGCGGTCGAACACGAGCCGGTCGAAGTGCCAGACCAGACGGCCCTCGAGCCAGATGCCGGCGCCGCCCAGGGCGCTGTATTGATACGGGTTGTCGACGGTGGGTGAGAGACGAAGCGAGTCGTCCGTCGACCGGGCGGCGCGGAGAAACAGCTCCGGCAAGACCGCGGACGTCCGGGCGCGCGCCGCCATGCTAGAGAGCGCGGCGCTCACTTCCGGGCTGCCCGCTGCGCGTAGCGCCGCAGCCACCGTCTCGCGCGCGAGCGCTGGCGTGACGAGCAGTGGGCGCACCGCGGGAAGTGCCCTCCCCGCGTCGGCGCCTGGGACGCGCGCGACAGGACCTGCGCCGGAGGGCGCGCCGGGCGGCGGTTCGGCGCGTGCCTTCGAGACGACGACGAGGGACATCACCGCGAGCGCGGCGAGCGACGGAGCGCGCTGCATGTCCGGTCCTCGGCCGGAGCGCGCGCCGAGTTGCGGAAGATCGCGACCTTTGCACTACGACGTGGGCGTGCTGAGCCCGGAGCGCCCGATGACGGCGTCGTAGCTCGCAGCACGGCGCGGCGACCAGAGCACGTCGACTCCCGACGGAGCGACACTGAGCTCGGCCGCGACGGCGGTCGCGCGAAACTGGCCGTTCCATTTGCGACCGAGGGCCGCGCGGAGGACGGACCCGCTCTCCAGATCGACGACCGAGGTCGTCCCGCGACGTCCGCTCAGCGGAAGATCGCGCTCCACTCGCTCGACCGACGCGCCGCGCGGACGGTGTTCGACGATGCGAAGGACGGCGACATCGGCTCGCCCCGCGGCGACGCCGAGCTCGAAGTACACCGCCGCCGTTCCTGCGGCTGTCCGCGTGAAGACGACGGCGTCCTCCGACGGGGCGTCCGCGACGTCGCTCGCGGCAGTCACGTCCGCCGGCGCGGGCGGCGGATTCGTCGGGAGGTCAGGGCCGTCATCGGCGTCGGCAACGGCGGGCGCGGCCGGCGGCAAGGTCGTCGGCTCGTCGTCTTCCGGCGGCTTTCGGGACGGCACGAGCGTCACGTGATCCGGCTCGTCGTCGTCGAGTGCGCCCACTGGCGGCTTCGCCGGCATCAGCGTCACGTGATCCGGTTCGTCGTCGAGCGGAAATGCCGCCGGCTTCGCCGGCATCAGCGTCACGTGATCCGGCTCGTCGTCGAGCGGGAACGCCGCCGGCCTTGCCGGCATCAGCGTCACGTGGTCCGGCTCGTCGTCGTCGAGCGCACCCACGGGCGGCTTCGCCGGCATCAGCGTCACGTGATCCGGTTCGTCGTCGTCGTTCATCGCTGCCGCGACGGGACGCATGGGCACGAGGGTCGGGTGGTCGGGCTCGTCATCCTCGGCGAACACCTGCGGCTCGGGCGTGGCCGCGACGAATTGCTGGCCGTTTCCCGCCGCGGCGCTTCCCTGCTTGGCTCGCTTGCCGTCGCGGTCGGCGACGAGCTTCGCGCGCAAGCGGCGCGCCACCTCGTGCTCGGGTTCCCGCTCGAGCACCTCGTCGAGCATGCCGAGAGCGCGATCGAAGTGCCCTTGCGCGCCGTAGATCTCCGCGAGGGTGACCGTCGCGACCGGGGGCTGCTCAGGGTGAAGGGACTCGAACCGCACGTCGCCGCGGATCATCGCCGCGGCGTCGGGCAGATTCAGGCCGACCTCGACGGCGCTCGCGATGAGATCGCGCGCCACACCGAGCCAGCCGCGCACCTTCTTGCGCTCGACGGGGTTGGGCGTCCCGAGCCTCAGGACCTCGTCCACCAGCTCGACGCGCGTCATCACCTCTGGACGCTTCACGCCGAAGCGTCGCGCCTCGACCACCAGCTCGTCACGAACGAGCGCCTCGAGCGCCGTACGGTCCATGGTCACTTTCTGCCGGCTTTTCGGATCACGTCTTCGAGCCGATCGCACGCGGTCTCGAGCACGGACATGGCCGGGCCGAACGAGAAGCGTGCGTAGTCACGGAATCGCGAGCTCTGCGCGCCGCGGCGCTTGCCGGGGTTCACGTCGAAGAACTGGCCGGGCACGGTGATCACCTTGCGCTCGAGAGCGGCGCGGAAGAGCTCCATCCCGTCGGAGAGGGGGGGAGGCAGGGCCGAGAGCTTTCCCCATACATAGAAGGTGCCCTCGGGCACGAGGTCGACGGTGACGCCCATCTTCTGCAAGCGGCCGACGAGGTAGTCTCGCTTGGCGCGGAAGGCCTGCACGATCGCACGCGTCTCGCGAATTGTCGTCTCCTCACCGAGGAGGGGCACGGCGACGCGCTGGAGCGGCTTGCTCCCGCCACCGTCGAGGAACGAGCCGGCGCTCGCGACCGCGTCGACGACTGCCTTGGGACCGACGGTCCACGACACGCGCCAGCCGGGGTAGCGCCAGTTCTTCGTCAGGCCGTCGATGATGACGACGGGATCCTTGTCGACATCCTCCACGTAGCGAGCTGCGCTCTCGATCGGGAGAGCGTCGCCGGAGGCCGTCCACACGTAGTGCGAGTAGAACTCGTCGAGGATCAGCGTGCAGTCGAGATCGCGCGCGACGCGAACCCACCCGCGAAGCTCGTCCCCGCGCACGTGTCGACCGGTGGGGTTGCACGGGTTCGAAGCGAGGATCGCCGAGAGCCCGCGGCCGAGCACCTCGCGACGGAGGTCTTCCGCCGAGAAGGCGTAGCCGCGGTCGCCCTCGAGCAGGATGGGGATCGCGGTGAAGGCGCGGAAGATGGAGAGCAGCTCCTCGTACGCCGTGTAGTCGGGGAGAAAATGCCCGAGGTTGACGGTGCCGATGCTCGCCGCGACACGCGTGAGCGCCGTGCGCCCACCGCTCGAGACGCTCACGTTCTCCGCCGAGTACTGGGACGGCATCCCGCGCCGGAAGAGACGGTTGTAGAGCGACGCGACCGCTTCTCGTAGCTCCCACAAGCCGGCGACGGGCGCGTAGTCCTGATCGCCGGGATCGATCTCGAGCTCGTTCACGCGGGGGGGCGCGCCGGGGAGCTCACCCGTCTCGGGCTGCCCCTGTCCGAGGTTGCACCAGTCCGGATCTTCACCCGTGTAGCCGCGCGCGACGGCCTCGGTCGTCACGAAGATGACGCCTGTCCGCGGCACGGCCCGGAATGCCGTCGTTGCCTGTTCGCCGTTCACGGCGGCGGAGGCTAGCACCTTCAAGACCAGGCGCCGAGGGCGCCCGGATCGGGAACTTCGCGCGCCGTCGCGTGGCGCGCCGACTCGATGTCGGCGCGAATGCGGGTCACGAGCTCCTCGACGCCGGAGAACTTCATCTCGGGCCGCAGGCGGCTCACGAGGTGAACGCGCAGCCGAGCGCCGTAGAGATCCGCGTCGAAGTCGTGGAGGTGCACCTCGACGCTGAAACCCGCGGCAAACGTCGGCCGGTTGCCGATATTGGCGACGCCGGTGGCGAGACGGGTCGCGCCCCGTCCGGCGTCGAGGCGATCGACGAGGCACGCGTACACGCCATGAGGCGGCAACGCCTCGACGACGCCATCGAGGTTCGCCGTCGGCACGCCGATGGTGCGACCCCGTCCGTCGCCCCTCACCACGACGCCGGAGAGCGCGTGGGGTCGACCGAGCAGTCGTCGCGCCTCGTCGAGATCGCCCTCCGCGATGCAAGCGCGGATGCGGCTCGACGAGAACGTTCCGCCTTCGTCGCCCGCGAGCGCCTCGGCGCGCGCCTCGAAGCCGAGACCTTTGCCGAGCTCCTCGAGCATGTGGAGCTCGCCCGCTCGGCTCTTGCCGAACCGAAAATTCTGCCCCACCACGACGACCCGGGCACCGAGGTCGCGCGCGAGGAGCTCTTCCGCGAACTCGCGCGGGCTCGTCCCGGCGAGCTCCATCGTGAACGGCTCGACGACGACCTGGAGCTCCGGCGACAGACGGCAGAGGAGCTCGACCTTGCGCTCGAGCGGCGTGAGCACCGGAAGGCCACCGCGCCCGAGCACCTCGGAAGGGTGCGGATGAAACGTGAGAACGACGAGGGCGAGCCCCTTGTCGCGCGCGGTCTCGGTGGCGCGCGCGAGCACGGCCCGGTGCCCGGCGTGAACGCCGTCGAAGTTACCGATCGCGACGAGGCTCCCCGCGCCGCCGCGGGCGAACGAGCGCGCACCGTCGATACGCCGTGGCTGGACCACGGCGGTTTCTACTACGCCGGCTCGTCGCCGGCCAAGCGCACCTTGCCTCGCAGCGACGCCGGGCGTAATGACGGCACCGCAATGACCCCTGAGCAAGCGGTCGCCGAAGCGCGCAAGGCCGAGCTTCGCCCCGTCTACCTGCTCGCGGGGGAAGAGCGATACCTGTCGTCGCTCGTGCTCGGGGAGCTCAGGAAGGCGACTCTGGGCGGACTCGACCTCGGCTTGAACGACGACCAGTTCGACGCCGGAGACGCCGACGCCGACACCGTCCTCTCGGCGGCACGGACGCTCCCCATGATGGCCAAGCGAAGGCTCGTCGTGGTCCGCTCCATCGAGCGCTGGGAACCGAAGGGCGAGGCGAAGCCCGACGCAAGCCCGAAGAGCAAGGGCTCCGCGCTCGATCGCATCGCCGAATACGCCGCTGCCCCGTCACCGACCACGACGCTCATCCTGGTCGCAGGCAAGCTCGACGCGCGCCGTCGCCTGGTCGTGCTCGCCAAGAAGGACGGTTTCATCGTCGACTGCGAGGCTCCGTCTCGCAACATGCTCCCGTCGTGGATCATCCGGCGCGCGAAGGATCGCGGGAAGACAGTGTCGCCCGCCGTCGCCGAGCTCCTCGCGGACATCGCCGGCCCCGAGCTCTCGCGTCTCGACGACGCCATCGAGCGGCTCTCGCTCTACGTCGGTGCCGAAGTCGAGATCGGCGAAGACGCCGTGGCCGACGCGATCGTCGGAGTCAAACCGTCGAGCGTCTGGGAGCTGGTCGGCGCGGTCGGCCGACGAGATCTCGGCACAGCGCTCGCCGCGCTGGCGCGCATCTACGACCCGAAGGATCGCGGCCTGCCGCTCCTCGGCACTCTGGCCTGGTCCATGCGACAGCTCATAAAATTCCAGGGCGCGACGGCTCGGGGGCTCTCCCCTCCGGACGCAGCGCGGCATGCGGGCGCCCCGCCCTTCAAGGCCGGCGAGCTCGCCGCCCAGGTGAAGCAGCTCGGGGCACGTGATCTGGAGCGTTTTCTGCTCGTCCTGGCCGACATGGACCTCGCGCTCAAGGGCGGCTCTAAGCGCCCGGCGCGGGCGACAATCGAAGCATCTCTCGTAACTCTTTGCCGGCGGTCGCGTTCTGACGACCCAGTAGCGAGGGCTTGACCCCAGGTGGGCAGGCCTCAGGTTGTAGGCTAATAATGTGGAAACCGGTGCCCTCCAGCCCAAACGGAACGGTGCGCAACGGCACCAACGGCCAGGTCGTTGGCCAAGTCAGCCCGCAGATTAATCGCCACCCCGTTTCCATGCATCGCCTCGAGGCTCTCGCGAAGGCGCCGTTGCCGACCCCGCACGGTGTCTTTCAGTTGCACGTGTTCCGCTGGGACGATCCAGAGGCGCACCCCGGGCTGTCGAACGAGCACCTCGCGCTCGTGATGGGTGACGTGCGTGGCGCGCGCCGCGTCGCTGTGCGCGTGCACTCGGAGTGTCTGACGAGCGAGGTCTTCGGCTCCCTCAAGTGCGACTGCCGTCAGCAGCTCGAGCAGGCCATGGCAGAGGTTGCACGCCGTGGCCAGGGCGTCGTGCTCTACCTCCGGCAGGAGGGTCGCGGCATCGGCCTCGCGAACAAGATCCGCGCCTACGCGTTGCAGGAGCTCGGCGCCGACACCATCGAGGCGAACCGTCTCCTCCATCTTCCGGTCGACGCCCGTCAGTACGACGTCGCAGCCGCAATGCTCCGCTCGCTCGGCGTCGAGTCGGTGGAGCTCATGACCAACAACCCGAAGAAGCTCGAGTCCCTCGCCAACCTGGGCATCCACGTCGAGGGGCGTCTGCCCGTCCTCGTCGAGCCGAACCACTACTCTGCCGGTTATCTCGACGTGAAGCGCCGTCACATGCAGCACGAGCTTCCGAGCAGCGTGTCGCACGCGATGCCGCCGAGCGAGAGCGACGTCCTTCCGCAGCTCGAGCCGCGCAAGGTCTCGGGCGACTGAGCCGTCAGCCCTTCTTCTTCGAAGCGGCGAGACGGCTCTTGAGACGCGAGGCGTAGCCGAGCTTCGTCTCCTGCTTCACGCGCGCTATCGCGAGCGCGTCGTCGGGGACGTCCTTCGTCACGGTGGTGCCGGTCGCGACGTAGGCGCCCTTGCCGATGGTGATCGGCGCGACGAGCTGCGAGTCGCTTCCGATGAAGGCGCCCTCGCCGATCGTCGTCGTGTGCTTCGAGAAGCCGTCGTAGTTGCAGAAGATGGTTCCCGCGCCGATGTTCGCGCCGGGCCCGACGTCGCCGTCCCCCAGATACGCGAGGTGGTTCGCCTTCGCGCCCTTGCCCATCCTCGTCTTCTTCGTCTCGACGAAATTGCCGATGTGCGCGTCGTCCTCGATGATGCTGCCGGGCCGTAGGTGCGCGAACGGGCCGATCTGCGCGCCCGAGCCGACGCTGCTCACCGTGATGACGCTGTACGGCTTCACGTTGGTGCGCTCGCCGAGCTCGGAGTCGGTGACGACGGAGCCGGCGTCCACGACGGTACCGGCGCCGACACGCGTGCGACCGCGGAGCTCCACGGCGTTCTCGATGCGCGCGTCCTCCCCGATGCTCACTGTGTCGTCGATGCGCGCGCCGCCGCGGACGGTGACGCCGGCGATGCGGTGCCGCTCCGCGATCCGACGGAAGAGCGACTCCTCGGCGTGGGCGAGCTGCGAGCGGTCGTTCACGCCGACGAGCGCGTCGGCCGTGCCGACGACGGCAGCGGCGCCGCCTTCCCTGGCGGCGAAGGCGATGACGTCGGTGAGATACAGCTCGCCCTGCACGTTGTTCGGCTCGAGCGTCGCGAGACCTGCGCGAAGCAGCTCCCCGCGTGCGGCGTAGAAGCCGGAGTTCACCTCCTTGAGGCGTGCACGGAGATCGGCACCGATGTCCTTGTCCTCCCGCACGGAAAGGACGCGCCCCTCTTCGTCGCGCACGACGCGGCCGTAGCCCGACGGATCGTCGAGCTGGGCCGAGAGCAGGGAGATCGTCGTCGTGGCATTACCTAGCGGAACGAGGAGCTCGGCGAGATCCGCTTGCCGGATGAGAGGCGCGTCACCTATCAGGATGAGCACCCGCTCGGCGTCACCGATCGAGCCGAGCCCGATCCGGGCTGCGTCACCGGTGCCGCGTGGGACGGGCTGAACCGCCGTCGTGACCTCGACCGAGGGGAACGCCGCCTTCACGTGCGCGAGGATCGGCGCCTCGGTGTCCTTGCTGACGACGACCACGACGCGCTCGGCGCCCGCGGCCACCGCCGCAGCGATCGGATAGTGGACGAGGGGGCGGCCCGCGACGGGGTGCAAGACCTTCGGCAAGCGGCTCTTCATCCGCTTCCCCTGCCCGCCCGCCAAGACGATCGCTGCGACTCGCTCCATGATGTCGGTTCCTTGAATCGGTATGGCGCGCCCCGGAGGCGAATGCGCGATGGGGGATCATACCGCGGAAGATTCCGCGAGGAGCGCGACGAGATGTCACAATTTCGGCCCTCGACGCCGAACTCGATTCCCTCGGACGAGACCCGCAGGCTAGTCTCGCGCGCCTTCGGGAACCATGTTCGGAATCGGCCAGAAAAAGAGCGACCTCGCGTTTTACGAGGCCTTCACCGCGCACGCGGCGAAGAGCGTCGAAGCTTCACGCCTGGTCGCAAGGATGATCGCGGAGCCCGACAAGATCCCCGAGCTCGCCAAGGCGGTTCAGGAGACCGAGGGCGCAGGGGACAAGATCACCCACGAGACGATCGCCCACCTCCACGGGACGTGGCTCACGCCGATCGATCGCGCCGACATCCACTCCCTCATCACGTCGCTCGACGACGTGCTCGACCTGACCGAAGCGGTGTCGGAGCGCATGCTGCTCTACGGGCTGACGAGCATGCCCGTGTTCGTTGCAAAGCTCGCCGACGTGCTGGTGCGCGCGACGATCGACATGGAGCGGGCGGTTCGATTGCTCCCGCAGGTCAAGCAGCCGAAGGAGATGCTCGACCTGTGCGTCGAGATCAACCGGCTCGAGAACGAGGCCGACGAGGAATACCGGCGCGCGCTCGCGGAGCTCTTCAGGGGCGGCTACGACGCACTCACCGTCCTCAAGTGGCGCGACATCATCGACAATCTCGAGTCCGCGACCGATCGCTGTGAGGACGTCGCGAACATCCTCGAAGGCATCGTCCTCGAGTACGCCTAGTCGTCCCGGAAACGCTATAGATGCAGGCTCTCGTCGCGATCATCTGTCTCGCGCTCGCCTTCGACTTCATCAACGGCTTCCACGACGCGGCAAACTCGATTGCCACGGTCGTCTCCACCCGCGTGCTGAGCCCCCGCTGGGCCGTGCTGTGGGCGGCGGGCTTCAACTTCGTCGCGTTCCTCTTCTTCGAGACGAAGGTCGCGGGCAACATCGCGAAGGGCGTCGACCCTCACGTGGTCACGCTGACCCTCGTCGCGGCGGGGCTCATCGGCGCGATCATCTGGGATCTCCTCACGTGGTGGTGGGCTCTCCCGACGTCCTCGTCGCACGCGCTCCTCGGTGGCCTTGCCGGCGCGGCCATCGTCAAGGCCGGCCCGTCCTCGCTCGACTCGGCGCTGTTCCTGAAGACCGGGCTCTTCATCGTGCTCTCGCCGGCGCTCGGGCTCGTCCTCGGTGCGATCCTGATGCGCATCCTCATGCTCACGCTCGGCCGCCTCGCGCCGAGCGTCATCGATCGCAGGTTCAGACGCCTCCAGCTGATCTCGGCGGCGCTCTACTCGATGGGCCACGGCGGCAACGACGCCCAGAAGACGGCGGGCATCATCGTCGCGGCGCTCGTCGCGACCGGCCACATCACGGTCGAAGCTGGCCAGCGACCTCACGTGCCGGCCTGGGTGATCCTGTCGTGCTTCGCCGCGATGGGGCTCGGCACCCTCTCCGGCGGCTGGCGCATCGTGCGCACCATGGGCATGCGCATCACGAAGCTCGCGCCGATCGGGGGTTTCTGCGCGGAGACCAGCGGAGCGATCACGCTCTTCATCGCGACGCAGCTGGGCGTGCCCGTGTCGACGACGCACACCATCACCGGCGCCATCGTCGGAACCGGGTCGGTGCAGAAGCTCTCCGCGGTGCGCTGGGGCGTCGCAAGCCGGATCGTGTGGGCGTGGGTCCTCACCGTGCCCGGCGCGGCATTGCTCAGCGCCCTCACGTATTTCGTCGCAGTCCACGTCGGCATCGTGCCGTAGGCGACCGTTCGGTCGCCGAGGCATGCGGCGTCAGCACTCAGGGTGTGACGGCGCGGGCGGCCGCGGGCGGCCGCGCAGCGAGATCGGGAAGCGCGTTCGGGAGCGGCGCGGAGATGGCGGCGAGCTCACGGAACTCTTCGGCACGGTCCACCGTCGCGCCGGTGGTGTCGCCTTTCGAGTAGACGACGAGCTTGTCGCCCGGAGTGATCACGCTCGACGACGGGATCCGGTTGATGCGCTCCATCATCGTCGCGCTCATGCCGTAGCGCTTTCCGATCGACGAGAGGGTGTCGCCTTTCTTCGCGACCACGGTGATGCGCTTCCTGCCGTTCTGCTGCTCGAAATACTCGTAGAACTCGCGGGTACCCGCGACGAGGATCCGGACCTCGTGCTCGCCGTAGGAGCGAACGCGGGAGAGATCGGCGGAGTCTTTCACGAATATCTCGAGTGCCATGCCCTGCTGCAGCGCCGCGCTCGAGTCGAGGCCGTTCCAGAGCGACAGCTCGGACGGCGTCACGCCGAACGCCATCGCCACGTCGTCGCGACGGTCGCCCTGCACGACCCTGTAGAAGACGCGCTTCCTGCCTTGCTCGTCGAATCGACGACCCGGAACGACCACGACGTCGGGATCTTTCGGCTGGGCGAGACCGGTCGACGCGTGCGGTACCAGGATGACGCTGCCCGCGCGCAGCCGCTCGTCGGGACCGACGTGGTTCTGCTGCGCGAGCTCCTTGGCCGTCGTCCCGAAGTCCGACGCGATCGCATCGAGGTTGTCACCGAACCGCACGGTGTGCGGCTCGTACGCCGTACCGAGCGCGTGGGACGCGCCGGCGAGCCGCTGCTCTGCGACGAGCCCGCGGCCGGCAGGGACGCGGACCGGGAACTTCGCCGAGGCCGCGGCGGCGGGCGGCGTACGGAAGGACAGATACGCGGCGTTCAGCGCACGGACGTCCTCAGGCGGCACATCGGCGGCGCGCGCGACGTCTCCGAGGTCGACGTTCGGCCCGACCGCGACGGTGTCGAAGCTGATGGGAGCGTCCTGCTCGACGTCGTCGATGCCGAACGCCTTCTTGTTCGCCATCGCGATCGCCGTCGCGAGGATCTTCGGAACGTAGAGCGTCGTCTCCCAGGGTAGACCCGCCTCGTAGCGAGAGAGCGCCCAAAAGTCGTTGTTGTTGAACTTGCGAACGGCGCGGAGAAGGCCGCCGTGGCCCATGTTGTAGGCGGCCATCGCGAGCTCCCAGCTCCCGAAGCGCGTACGGAGATCGCTCAGGTAACGAACGGCTGCCTCCGTCGACCGCTCCGGGTCGAGCCGCTCGTCGACCCAGCGATCGACGGTGAGGCCGTACATGCGCGCCGACTCCGGCACGAATTGCCAGAGCCCGGCGGCGCCGGCCGACGACACGATGGTCGGGTTGTGTCCGCTCTCGATGAGCGACAGCCAGACGAGATCCGTCGGGAGACCGGCGCGCGCGAGCTCCGCGCGGAGCGCCGGTGCGAGACGCCCGCATTTCTTCGCCCAGATCCGGAGCACGCTCTTGCCGCGCGGGTCGTCGCGGTAAAAGCCGAGGTACTTCACGACGCGGG
The DNA here is from genome assembly GCA_036272055.1 of Polyangiaceae bacterium. Lineage (GTDB taxonomy): Bacteria > Myxococcota_A > Polyangia > Polyangiales > Polyangiaceae > DASZVB01. The sequence continues at coordinate 108,028 of DATAZL010000063.1, forward strand.
CGTCGAGCCGCGTCGGCAGATTCGGCATGGTGAGCGAGCGAACCCAGTCGGGCTGCTTCGGGTCCCGCGACGCACGAGGGGAACGCGACAGCCCCGACGGCAATCCCGACGCATCCACGTCGGCCGAGCCGTCCTCGAGCGGACCGGGGAGATCCCACGAGAAGCCGGAGTGCAAGCCGGGGAGCGGCTTCGGAAAGAGCACGCGCTCGGCGAGAGACAGCTCTCGAAGCTCGGGGTCGTTCTTCCCGGAGCTCACGTCGTCGACCGTCGCGCCGCCGGCTACCTGACGGCGCGCGTCCTTGTCGGGCACCGGTTGCACGGCGCCCTCCGGCAAGGTGGCGCGCGGAGCGGCCGGCGCGCGGCCGATCTTGTGCGGCTTGCCGGCAGGCGGCGGCGCGGCGCCCTTCGGCGTCGCAGGTTGAACCGGCTCCGGCACTTCCGACCGCTCTAGTGGACGGATCCGCCGATCGCCGGCGCCCTCGCCGGGTCCGAGAGGGCCGACACCGGGCGTCGTCTTGGCGGCGCCGGGTTCCTCGGGCGCGCTGTCCAGCTCGCTGCTCCCGGTCGAGTCGTCCGCCGGCGTGGGGCTGGGGTCTGCCGGCGCGTTCTTCGACGGCGAGGCGTCGTCCGGCAGCGGCCTGGCGGCAGGGCCGTCGACCGCCGCCTTCGGTGCGGGCGCGTCCGGAGCTCCCTTCGGCGCGGATTTCGGCTTCGGCCTGGAAGGCGCGTCGGTCGGGGACGCTTGCGGCTTCGGCTTGGAAGACGCGTCGGTCGGAAACGCCTGCGGCTTCGGCTTCGAAGGCGCGTCGATCGACGCTTCGGGTTTGGCGGCAGCCGTCACGCCCAGGCAGAGGACGGCGGCGGCCGCGTGCAGAACCAGAGCGGTCCCGAGCGCACGCATCTCGGATCCGTAACGAGGGAACCGCCTTCGGTCAAATTAGCGGCTCCCTCGTATGGCGCGCCTGTCGGTGGAGCGCCTATCTGCGTATCCCCTTATCTACTCATCTACGCACGACGATGTAGAGGCTTCGCCCTTCGCGTACGACGCGGAGCAGCGCGCGATCCTTCGCTCGCGAATAGAGCTCCTTGAACTTGCCCACGTCGGTCACCGCCTGCCTGTCCACCTCGACGACGACGTCGCCCGGCCGGAGGCCGGAATTTGCCGCGTTGCTTCCCTGATCGAGCTCCTCGACGACGACTCCGCCCTTCACGCTCGCGGGGAGGTCGAGCTTCCGCCGGACCGCCGGCGTCAGATCGCTCATCGTGAGGCCGTCGAGCACACCGACGGGGCCCGCACCGGCCGCGCTCGCTGCGCCCTGCGCCTTGTCGGGCGGGAGCTCACCGAGCTTCGCATCGAGGCTGAGTGGCTTGCCGTCGCGCAGCAGGTCGAGCTTCACCGTGGTACCGGTGCCGGCGGCGGCGATCGCGTTGCGGAAACTGCCGGTGGACTCGACGCCGACGCCGTCGACCTTGAGCACGACGTCACCGCTCTTCAGGCCGGCCTTCGCGCCGGGGCCCGCGTCCATGACGTCGGAGATCAGGATGCCGCGCACGTCGTGGAGCTTCATCGCCGACGCGAGCTCCTGATCGACGTCCTGGATGCCGACACCGAGCCAGCCGCGCACGACCTTCCCGTGGTCGATGAGCGACTTCATGATGGGCTGCGCCATGTTCGTCGGGATGGCGAAGCCGATGCCCTGACTGCCGCCGCTGCGCGAGAGGATCGCGGTGTTGATGCCGACGAGGTGCCCTTCCATGTCGACCAGCGCGCCACCGGAGTTACCCGGATTGATGGCCGCGTCGGTCTGGATGAAGTCTTCGTAGGCGGCGATGCCGACGTTGGCGCGGCCCTTCGCGCTCACGATGCCCATCGTGATCGTCTGACCGACACCGAACGGGTTTCCGATCGCGAGGACGACGTCGCCCAGCCGTAGCCGCGACGAGTCGCCGATCGCGAGCGGCACGAGGCCCTTGGTGTCGCCCTGGAGCTTGAGGACGGCGACGTCGCTCTTCGCGTCGGTGCCGAGCACCTTGGCGTTGAACTCCCGCTTGTCGGCGGTCGTCACCTTGATCTCGTCCGCGCCGTCGACGACGTGATTGTTCGTGAGCACGATGCCGTCGTTCGAGACGACGACGCCGGAGCCGAGCCCGTGCTCCTGATGACGTTCCTCGGGCTCTTGGCCGTTGCCCATGCCGCCGGGGCCGAAGAACCGGCGGAAGAACGGATCTTCGAAGAACGGCATGCCCTCGTTGCGCACGCGCTTGATCGTGCGCGACGACGCGACGTTGACGACGCTCGGCGCGGCCTTCTCGGCGATGTCCGCGATCGACGCCTGGGACCCACCGGTGTCCGCGTACGCAAACGCCGGATGCGGCAGGATCGTCAGGTTCGTCGCCGGTGGCACGGACGCGGGCGACGTCGCGGCCGCGGCGGGCGAAGAGGACACCGGCCTCTGGGCGTGGCTCGCGCAGGCCGCTGGCCAGTAAGCTAGTGCAGCTCCCGTCGCTGCAATGAAGGTGAGTCTCGGTCCGAACGGTTTGCGCTTCATCGTCTTCTCCAGAGGGGACTAGAAAGGTCAGTTACGACCTTGCGCCAACGTGGCTGACGCCGGTTTCATTCCGGACCCCGACACGTCGAGCAAACGTCGCCAGCGGCGACGCAAGCAATTGACATTGCTAACGAATCAGCTCGTCCAGCTGGTCGGCAATCTGGGACAGCGGAAGAGATCGCGTCACGACGCCGGCCCGGACCGCGGACCCCGGCATCCCGTAGATGACCGCGGTGTCCTCGCTCTCTGCGATGACGATGCCGCCGTTGTCGATGATCGCGCGCGCGCCCTCGGTGCCGTCGTCGCCCATGCCGGTGAGGATGACGCCGATGGCTCGCGACTTGGCCGCGTGCGCGACGCTGGTCAGCAAACGATTTCCGCTCGGGGCGTAGCGGTCTTCCGGCGCTTGCGGCATCAGCTTGATGCGGAGCTGACCGCCGGAGTGCGCGTGCACCTCCATGCATTGCCGCCCGGGGCATACGAACCCGGTGTGAGCCGTGACGAGATCGCCGTCGAGTGCCTCGGAGACGCGGAGCGAGCTTTTGCGATCGAGCCGCTCGGCGAAGGTGCGCGTGAAGCGTTCGGGCATGTGCTGCGCGAGCACGATCGCGTAGCTCCCGCGGGAGCTCAAGCGAGCGAAGAGCTCGCTCAGCGCTGACGGCCCGCCCGTCGACGCGACGATCCCCACCAGCCATCGTGGCGGAAGACGCGATTCGGTCCTGACGCGCGCGGGCGGCTGCGGCGCTGCGGGCAGGACGCTCGGACGGACGTTCACCGTACGCTCGGCGCCGAAGCCGAGCACCTTCTGACAGAGCCCGTCGAGCACCTCGACGGCGTCGACGCCGCCCGCGTCGGGCTTGGCGACGAAGTCCACCGCGCCGAGCTCGAGCGCGCGGAACACGTTCTCTTTCTGGCCGTAGCTCGACACGATGATGACCGGCGTCGGTCGGCTCGCCATCAGCAGCCTGAGGAAGCTGAAGCCGTCCATCTTAGGCATCTCGAGGTCGAGCGTGATGACGTCGGGCCGGAGGTCGTGGGCGAGCTTCAGCGCCTCGGCGCCGTCGGCAGCGCGAGCCACGACGTCCACCTCTCCGGTCGCTTGCAGGCGCGTCGTGATCGCGCGGCGATTCAGCACCGAGTCGTCGACGACGAGGACGCGGACTCTTCTCCTGGGCGGCGCGCTCACCGGTCCCTCCCTTCCCGTCCCGGGGGCAGAGGTCGACGGTACACGAGGTCCGAAGACAGGTGCACCAGCTCGAAGGCAGTGGAGAGATTGAGCAATGATTCGGAATGCCCGAGGAGCAGATATCCCCCAGGGGACAGGCGTTCGTAGAGATTGTCGATCACGCGCCGGCGAGACCCCGCGTCGAAGTAGATGAGCACGTTCCGGCAGAAGACGGCGTCTACCCGCCCGAGGGTCGTCGCCTTCGTGCCGTCGAGCAAGTTCAGATGGCCGAAGTAGCAGTACTTCCGTAGCCAGTCGACGACGTGATCGCCGTCCGGCCGTTCGACGAAATATGTTTTGTGGAAGTCGTCCGGGGTGCAGCGGAACGCGCTCCCCTTGTAGACACCACGGCGCGCCGCCGCGATGTTCGTCTTCGAGATGTCGCTGCCGATGACCCGGACGTCCCAGTCGATGAAGAGGCCGGACTGGTGAATCATAGCTGCGAGCGAGTAGGCCTCCTCGCCGGTCGAGCAACCGGCGCTCCAGACGACGAGACGTCGCTTCTCGGCGTTCGCGCGGGCGAGCCGCGGCAGGAGCTCGTCGCGAAAGGCGCGGAGCTGGTACTCCTGCCGGAGAAAGTACGTCTCGGTCGTGGTGAGCGCCTCGATGGCTTCCTCGAGCTCGCTCTTCCCGCGGACGTTGAAGCGGAGATACTTGTAGTACTCGTCGAAGCCGAGCAAGTCGAGCGCGAGCACCCGCTCCCCGAGCCGGCGATCGAAGAGATACGCGGACGCGTCGTCGAAGTGGAGCCCGGCGTGCTCGTTCACGAGATCGCGCAGGAGCCGGAACTCTTCCGGCCGGATGCGCAGCCGCGCGCTCTTTCGCTCGACGGGAGCCACTATCCCATGCCCCCGGGAAGCGGCGGCATCGTGCGCCGCATCGGGATGCCCTCGGTCTCGGCCAGTGCGCGCTGGATCTCCTCGCGGACGAGCGGTTCGCGCTCACCGACGAGGCGCTGGCGCAGGAGCTGCTTGCCGGCCGCGTCGGAGCGACGGCCGAGGAGCTCTGCTGAGAGACGCCGGACGTCCCAGACTTCGTGGTCGAGGCAGGCGCCGACGTGAGCGGCGGCGCGCGCGTCGCGCTCCTCGTTCGAGAGAGCGCGGAGCGCCGCTTTGACGACCTCCGCCTCGCCGTGGGAGAGCGCCTGGACGAGCGCGTCGATACGGCCGGGGGCGTCGATGCGGCCGATGGCCTCGATCGCCGCGACGGCTCTGCGCGCGGAGGCCTCGCGCGCGACGGCGCGAAGCACCTCGATCGCGGAGGCGTCGTTGGCGCCGCCCAGGGCCTCGATCGCGGAGACGCCGAGCGCGTCGTCGTCGAACCGTCGCACCACGTCGAGCAGGTGCTGCACGCCGATGGGGTTACCGCTCGCGTCGCGCATCTTGCCGAGGGCGCGAATGGCGGCGATCTGCACCTCGACGGCCTCGTCGGCCAGGGCGAACGAGACGGCCTCGACGGCGAGCGGGCCGTCGAACGACGAGAGCGCCTCGACGGCCGCGCGGCGCGCGACGACGCTCTCGTTCGAGGCGGCGTCGGAGAGGAACGCGACGTCCTCGGCGACGGCGGCCGCGTCGGACTTCGCCAAGGCGCCGATGATGAGCGCCGCCACGGCGGCGTCGGGGCCGTCGGGACGGATCTGACGGGCGAGCGAGCGCGCCGCCTCCGGATAGCGGGCGGCGCACGCCGAGAGCGCCTGCGCGGCGGCCTGGCGCGTCGCCATCGGCGCCTCGGCGCCGAGCCACCGCGTCGCGAGCCCGAACGTCGCCTCGTCGCCGATGCGCGAAAGGGCGACGAGCGCGGCGCGCGCGACCTCGGGCGCGCCGTCGTCGGTCGCGTCGAGGATCGCCTGGCAGGCGATGACCCGCGACGAATCGTCGGCGATGTGACCGAGCTGCTCGACGCACGCGGCGCGCTCGTGCGGCGCGCCGGTGCGCGCGCGGCGCGAGAGCGCGAGGATCGCCGCGGGTCCGAGCATCGCGAGCGCTTCCTCGGCCTCGGAGACCATGCGGTCGTCGTCGAGCGCCTCGATGACGGCGTCGGCGGCGTCGGCCGTCCCGAGCACGCCCACGACGAGGAGCGCGCAGCGGCGAGTCTCGGTGTCGTCGGAGGTGTCGCGCGCGGCGTCGATGAGCCGGCGGCGCGTCCCCTCGTCGAGCACGCCGAGCGCGGCGCGGGCGAACTTGCGCGCGACCGGCTCGTTCGCGATGTACGTCGCGAGCGCACCGAGCGCAGCGCGGAACGGACGACCCTGTCGCGACGCGAGCGCGCGCGCCAGGTGCGGCGCAGCGTCGGAGTGACCCGAGAGACCGGCCGCGACGAGGATCGCGTCGCCGAGCACGGGGTTCTTCAGGTGCGGGCGCAGCATCGGCCACGCGACGGCGACGCCGAGGCGGTTCAGGCCCTCGAGCGCGCCGAGCACGACGAGGTCGTCCCTGCCGACGAGGCAGCGGCCGAGCAGCATCGTGGCGCGATCGACGTCGAGCGCGCCGACCCCCGCGATGCCCTCGATCGCCGCAGCGCGGACGTTGGGATCGGCGTCGTCGAGCATCGGCTCGAGCACGGCGAGCGCGCCGGCGTCGCCCGACGCGGCGAGCGCCTCGGCGACGAGCTTGCGGCCGTCCGCGTCGAGCTCCACGGCCGCAACCTGGAGGGCTTGCACGGCGCGCGCGCCGAAGCCGGCCAGGGCCTCGACCGCCGCGTTGCGGAGCCCGACGTTGTCACCGGGGCCGAGCAGCCGCACGAGCGCGTCGAGCACGTCGCGCGACGTGAGGGAGCGAGCGACCATCGCCGCCTCCTTGCGCACGCGCCAGTCGGAGTCGCCGAGCGCGCGGACGAGGAGCGCGGCTTGCTCGCGCTCCGCCGCCTGCGCGATGTCCGAGACGCCTTGGCGTCGCTTCTCGGGGTCCGCCGAACCGAGTGCCTCTTGTGCGCTCGTCATATCTGGCTCCCGGCGCCGGAGGCGACCATCTTCAGCACCTCGTCGGGGACCTCGGCCGTCAGGGCTTCGAGCCGCTCGACGTCGAGCACGAAGGTGAGCACACCGCCGTGCATGATCACTCCGGCGATGCCGCGCACGTCTTCTCCCCCGCCGAGGGACGGCGCGGGACGGATGTGATCGCGCCCGGTGCCGAACACGTCGGTGACGTGATCGACGATGAGGCCGACGGTCTTGCCGCCGACGGCTAACAAAACCCACTTGGCTCGCGCCTGATCCATCGACGGCATGAGCCCGAAGCGCGCGCGTAGATCGACCACCACGATGACGTCGCCCCGATGATCCGCGACGCCTGCCACCGCGGCGGTCAGATACGGAAGTGCCGTGAGCGGCGCGGGGTTCACTATTTCCTTCACGGACGCGATGGGCACCGCATAAGACACGTCGCCGACGACGAAGCCGACGAGGCTCTTGTTGGGATCGGGGCGTTCTTTCCTTCGCGGCACGCTTTTAGGTCTCCACCATGGAAGCCAGATCGAGCAGGACGACGAAGTCGCCGTCGGGTCGCCCGACGCCGAGCACGTGATCCGACAGATCGGCGCCGAGGACGCTTCCGGTGACCTCGATCTCTGCGCTCGAGAGGCGGATGACGTGCCTCACCTCGTCGACCAGAAGCCCGACGACCTCGCCGGAGTCGGTGTTCGTGAGGAGGATGCGCGAAAGCCGCGTCGCGGGCGCCTCGGGCAGGCCGAGCCGCTGCCGGAGATCGACGACCGTCACGAGGAGTCCGCGCACGCTGCAGATGCCGACGATGTCCGACGGCGAGCGCGGCACCTCGGTGACCGGCGGCGAGCTGACGATCTCGCGGATGCGCGCGAGCTCGACCGCGTAGGCGTCGTTGCCGAGCCGGAACGAGAGGAACTCCCGCAGGCCCGACTGCTGCGCCCCGGGCATCCGGCGCGCGAGGATGGAATGCCCGGTCCGGGCGAGATCAGCCATAGCCGAGACGCCTTTCACGCGAAGTCTCCGAGCCGCGCAGCATCTCCTCGATGAGCGCGGCGGGATCGAGGACCAGGGCGACGCGCTGATCGCCGAGCTCGGTCGCGCCGGAGAAGCCGCGGACGCCGCTCAGCGACTTGCCGAGCGGCTTGATGACGATGTCCTGTTGCCCCTGGAGATCGTCGACGGCGAAGCCGAGACGCCGCGAGCCGAGCGTCGCGACGACGACGTACTGGCGCTTCGGTATGACCGCGCCGGGCAGCGGCGCGAGCCCGAAGACGCGGCCGAGCCGGCAGATCGGCAAGGTGACCCCCCGGAGCGTCATCACCTCGCGGCCGTCGAGAACCCGCACCTGGGTCTCGTCGAGGGTGATCGCCTCTGCGACGCTCGTGAGCGGCATCGCGAACACCCGCCCGACGATGCGCACGAGGAGCGCGCTCACGATGGCGAGCGTCACCGGCAGCGTGATCGTCAGCTTGGTACCGATCTCGGACTCGCTGTGCAGATCGATGACGCCGCCGAGCTTCGAGATGTTCGTCTTCACGACGTCCATGCCGACGCCGCGACCGCTGTAGTCGCTCGCCTCCCGACGCGTGCTGAGCCCGGGCAGGAAGATCAGGTTGAGCACCTCCGAGCGCGCCAGGGTCTGCACCTCGTCGCGGTGCACCTTGCCGATCTCGACGGCGCGCTCGACGATCGCCACCTCGTCGATGCCGTGACCGTCGTCCTCCACCTCGATGACGACGTGATTGCCCTTCTGGAAGGCGTTCAGCGCGATGGTGCCGGCGAGCGGCTTTCCGACCCTGATCCGCTCCTCGGCGACCTCGATGCCGTGGTCGATCGCGTTCCTGACCACGTGCATGAGCGGATCGCTGAGCTCCTCGACGATGAGCTTGTCGATCTCGGTCTCGGCTCCGGTGATGACGAGCCGGATGTCCTTGCCCATCTCACGCCCGATCTGGCGGACGACGCGCGCGAGCCGGTCGAACACCTGACCGAGGGGCACCATGCGCACCTCGAGGATGCCGTTCTGCATCTCCCCGAGGCGTCGATCGAAGCTCCTCTGGATGCTGTGGAGCTCGGAGCCGAGCTGGCGACCGCCCTCCGCGCGGATGCGCTCGCCGAGGCGCGCGAGGGCGTTCTTGACGATCGCGAGCTCACCGACGACGTTCATCAGCGCGTCGAGCTTGCGGATATCGACGCGCACCGTCTGCACTGACTGCCGGTGCGCTGCCGCTCCTGGCTCGGCAGCGTCGGGCGCGCGCTCGGAGAGCGACAGACCAGCGGGCGGCGCTGGAAGAGACGGGATCGCCGCGGAGCCGCTCCCGTGCTCCGCGGCAGCGGCGGCCGTCTCCGGACGCCGGAGCCGGATCGCCTCGATGAGCGCGCCGTTGGTGCCGAGCGACGCTTCGAGAGCCGCGAGCGACGAGGCCGACGCGAGGAGCAGATCGAGCTCGATGGTGTCGGCGCCGGTGGATGCGCCGGTCGGCAGGTACGTGATGACCTCGCCGTGCACCTTGGCGCGCGCCTTGATGTCCTCGAGCGCGCGGTCGATCGTCGCGAGCGCGAAATCGACGCGGACCCGGTAAAGAAGAAGGCCCTGCTCGACGCACGTCTTGAGCCGGTGCTCCTCGTACTCGGTGAGGACGGCGAGCATCGCCTGGTCGAGCTCGAACCGCGAAAGTGGGCTCGCGCCGCTCGGGCCTTCGTTGCCGAGGCGCGCGAACTCGTCGATGAGGCCGTCGATCGCCGGCAGCGGATCGTCGGAGCGCGCCCGCTCGACGGTCAGCGCCTCGTTGTAGAGCTCGACGGCGCGAAAGAGCAGGTCGAGCACGTTCTCGGTGAGCGCCAGGCGACCGAGCCGCAGGCTGTCGAGGACGTCTTCGAGCTTGTGCGACAGCGTACCGACGCGCTTCGCGCCGAAGAGGCCCGCGAGGCCCTTCAGCGTGTGCACGGCGCGGAACGCCTCGTTGACGAGCGCGGGATCTTCTTGCTTGTTGCGGAGCGCCGCGTCGAGCGCGAGCAGGTTGCGCGACAGAGCCTCCACGAGCTCCCCCGCCTCGGAGAAGAACTCCTCCCTCGCCTTGTCGACGCCCTCAGCCATTTCCGCGCGCGGGCGTCCGCCCCTTGTCGAGCTGTGCCTTCACGCGGGCGCGGAGATCTTCGGGCGTGAACGGCTTCGCGACGTAGCCGTCGGCACCGAGCGACAGAGCGCGCGCACGGTCACGCTCTGACGACTGCGTCGAGATGAGCAGGATCGGCGTCGTCCGGTGGTGCTCGTTCGTCCGTATGAACTGGATGAGCTCGAGCCCGTTGATGTCGGGCATGTTGATGTCGGTGATGACGAGATCATACGGACCGCGAGGCAGGAGCCGGAGCGCATCGAAGCCACCGGACGCCTCGACGACGTCGACCTCACCGAGTTCGCCACCCGATTCGAGCGCGGAGCGCACGAACGAGCGCATGCTGAACGAGTCCTCGACGACGAGAATCTTGGGCACGAAGGTTCCCTACGCTCCCACTGCCAGGCGACGCCGCCCGATGCTCGCGAGGGCGAGCGATGGCAGAAAGCACATCCCTTCATCCTATCAGGAACGAAGGGCGCGAGGGGTCAACCGGTGAGCGCAGCGGCAGCGAGACCCGGTACCTTCAACCAGCTCGGCGCGGCCTCGAACTCGACGAGTCGACGCCCGAGCCGGTGTGCTCCACGGTGGCCGGGAAAGTAGACGTGCTTCGGAACCGGCTTCAGCGGGCCGCGAATCACGCACTTCTCTATGTCCTCGAGCATCAGGGTGTCGTGAACCCACCCGAGACCGCTCTGGATGTCGGTAAGCGTCGCACTCGGGTGCCCTCCCCAGGGCGTCGTGCAGAGCGCGTAGCCCAGCGCCGGCCAGACATTGACGCCGACGGTGCCGTATCTGAGCCCAGCGAGGGCCGTATCGAGTGCCTGCCTACCGGCAGCGTCCGCCTCGAGCGTCGGATGCGCGAAGAGCATCGCGCTCAGCGTGCCCCAGAGGTGGTCGTTCGCGAACGGTACCGCCTCGGCCAGGAACTCCAGAGGGTCGGTGCTTCCGATCGCGACCTCACTCAGGATCGAGCAGAAGGGCTCGTTCGTGAAGTTCGGCTCAGCGGCGCTCGCCGCGTCGAGCCCGAGCACGAGAGTCCACGGGAGAACGTGCTCGGAGCCGGGACCAATCTTGCGCACATCGGCGTGACCGGTGGTGAGCGCGTCGTATCGCTGCCGAGCGCCGGGGTAATACGCCTTGCGGGGCGGAACGCCGGCGAGGACGCTCGAGAGAAGCCGGACGAACTGCTCCCGCTTCGCCCAGCCCTTCGGCACGACGAGCATCTTGGCGGCGTTGCAGTTGAACGACGCGTTGTTGCAGATCATCCCGGCGACGTTCTGCGCCATGCTCGCGAGCTCGTCGTCCGTGTACGGCCCTGGGACGATGAGGACCGGGCTCACGTTGCCGAGCTCGCTCGTGATCGGCTTTTTGAGGAGAGGGTCGTTGCGGCGCTTGCGCTCTTCACGCGGCGGACCAGGAGGACCCCACACGATGAGGTCGTGCGTCTTGTCGGAGCCGGTGATGTGAATGTCGCTGACCGCCGGGTGCTCGCAGAGATACGCGCCGACGTCACCACCGCCGTAGACGATGGCGACGTAACCCTTCGCCATCAGCGGCTCGAAGATCTTCTCGAAGAACGGGCCGAGGTACTCGTTGACGGGGTTCATTTTGAGGATGCACACGTGCCCGTCGACGAACATCTTGTAGAGGACGTCCATGGGCGGAATGCTCGCGACGTTCCCTGCGCCGAGCACGAGCGACACGCCACCCTCCGGAACCTTCTGCTTGTAGAAGGACGCCTGATGCCCCGCGACGTCGCCGCGCCGGACACCCGGCAGGAGCCATGTCTCTGCCGAGAGACCGCCGTAGAGCGCGGCGTCGTAGGCGTCGAAGGGTGCGACGCGGATCGCCGTCGCGCCGTGCGCGAGATCACGCATGCGCTTCGGGTCGATGACCGGAACGCCCTTCTGCTCTATCTCCTCGAGCGAACGGAGGAGCAGGCGGATGTTCCGCAGCGTGACGGCGGGCCCCGCTATCCACTCTTCTCCCGCGAGCGGCTCGTCCATGGAGATCCCCTTGGCGCGGCACGCGGCGGCGACCCAGTCCGCGCTCTGGGCGTGGGTCCGGCGCTGCACCTCGCGGAGGAGCGCGATCTTCTGCCCGATCGGCAGGCGCGCGAACGGCTGCGCCTCGTCGGCGAGACGGGACAGGAGTGCGTCGAGACGTGCTCGCTCGGTCGGCGGCTTCGCGGCGAACGCGCGGACGTCCATCGGGCCTGCGGAGGGCCCGAGCACTTCGGATTGGGAGGCGACCATGATGCGGTCACACATAGCGCCGCACCCCGGCGACCGCTACGCTCCGGCCGCCTTGGAGCCCAAATCCGTCTCGAGCGAGGGCCGCACGGCGACGCCGTGGGTGCTCGCGTTCGGCGCCGTTGCCGTCGCATCGGCGGTCTATCCGCCCCTGGCCGTGCCGGGCGTCGTGCTGACGTTGATCCTCGGATTGACCATGTCGTGGCCGGATAGAGGGAGCGCGCGCACGCTCCGCGTCGCACTCGTTTCGGTTACGGCGCTCAGCGCGGCCGTCGGCCTGGTGCGCTTCGCGAAGTCGAAGGCGATGCTCGGCATCGTCGAGGGCGGCCAGAGCGCCGCGGCCTTCGGCGCGCTGTGGAAGCTCCGTGAAGTGGTCATCGCCGAGGACGGACTCCGCGAGACGGCGCCGTGGGATCCCGACGGCGACCACGTCGGCTCTGCCGCGCTGATCGGCGGCCTGGCCGGGCTCGCGCCGCTCAGAGGGACGACTCGCCTCGAGACGTCGCTCCTCAACTACGCCTTTCGCACGCCGGCGACGACGGCGATCGGGCCGGCGATGCGCGTCGAGGGATATCTGCTCATCGTGTGCTTACCGACCCCCGGCGGTGGCTTCACCGCGAAACCGGAGGACGCCGTCGACGACGAGCTCGCCGAGCGACGCTACCTGGCATACGCGTGGCCATCGGAGGCCGCGAAGGGAATGACGACGGTGTTCTTCGCCGACGAGCACGAACGCATCCTGGTGCTCGACCCGCCGCGCGGCGCGGTAGCTCCCTATCTCGGAGCGGACCGGCCGCCCGCTTGCGACGCTGCGCTCGGCAAAGACGGCCTTCCGTGGGCGGTCTGGAAGGGCAAGCAGCCGCGAAAGAGCCTGCCCGGGGACTCGCCGAGCTGATCCGGGGGCTATACTCCCGCCGTGCTCAAAGATCGACTCTCGCAGCTCAAGTCGCGCGTGAAGGAAACCCTCGAGAAGGCGCAGAGTGAAGCGCTGGTCAAGGTCGGTCCGCGCATCCCGGCGGTGCCGGGGGAAGAGCCGCCCGTAGTGGCAAGGTTGATGGTCGAGATCCGATCGGACGGCTCGCAGACCATCGCCCGCGGAGCGCTCGAGGAGATGACGACCGGCGAGAAGGTGGCGGTTGAAGCGCGCGGGACGACGCCGGCGCAGCTCGCCGCGTCGCTCGCCAAGACGATCTTCGCGTCGCCGCTGCTCGCCAAGGTCGCGGTGCGCGCGATCCTCGACGGACGCCCCGGAGCGCGCAAGGCGAACGGCAATGGCGAAGAGTGACGCCAGGGAAGCGGCGAACGCCCTAGACGTCGCGGAGGACGCGCCGCGCGGCTCGCGCTTTCGCGCCGCGCGCCGCTGGGTCGTCGAGCTCGGGCTTCTCGTGGGGCTCTATCTCGCGCTGACCGCGTATCAGGAGCGGAACCTGCTCCGGACGCACACCGAGGCGCCGCCCTTCGAGCTCACCGGTCTGAACGGCGAGCACGTCTCCCTCGAGTCGCTCCACGGCAAGCGCGTCGCGCTGCACTTCTGGGCGACCTGGTGCAGCGTGTGCAAGCGCGAGCAGGGCGCGTTGAACGCCGTCACCCACGAGCTCGCGCCGGACGAGGCGGTGTACACGGTCGTCGCCGACGCCGACGACGTGGACAAGGTGCGTCACTTCGTCGCGAGCGAGCACCTCGAGTACCCGGTGTTACTCGGCACGAGCGACGTGCTCGCCGCCTATCACGTCGCCGCGTTTCCGACGACGTACTACCTCGACGCCGAGGGACGGGTGGGCGGGCACACCGTGGGAATGGCGACGCGCTACAGTATCCGTGCGCGGATGGGCCTCCTGAAGTAGCCTCCGGCCGTCCCGTGCAGGCCATCTACAAGAGCGACGTCAATCGCGATGTGCCGCTGGCGCGCGACGGCGAGTTTCCGCCCATCGCGATCGGTGCGATGCGCATCTCGCCGCCCGTCGTGCTCGCGCCCATGGCCGGCGTCACGAACTACCCTTTCCGCAAGCTCTGCCGCCGCTTCGGCGCCGGGCTCTACGTCAGCGAGATGATCACCGCGCGTCCCCTCGTCGAGGGCCGCGACAAGACGCTCAAGCTCGCCGATTTCGGACCCGAGGAATCGCCGCGGAGCCTGCAGCTCTACGGCGTCGATCCCTTCTACGTCGGCGAAGCCGTGAAGCGCCTCGTCGACGAGGGCCGGGTCGATCACGTCGACATGAACTTCGGCTGCCCGGTGCGCAAGGTGACGCGCAAGGGCGGCGGCGCCGCGATCCCGGTGAAGCCACGACTCCTCGCCGCGATCGTCCGCGCTGCCGTCTCGAATGCCGGGAACGTCCCGGTGACGATCAAGTTCCGCCTCGGCATCGACGACGATCTGATGACGTTCCTCGCCGCCGGTCGCGTCGGCGAAGCGGAGGGATGCGCCGCCGTCGCGCTGCACGCGCGCACCGCCGCGCAGCTCTACGACGGGGAAGCCCGCTGGGCGCACATCGGTGAGCTCAAGGCCGCGCTCCGGATCCCGGTCCTCGGCAACGGCGACATCTGGGAGGCGGGGGACGCGCTCCGCATGATGCGCGAGACGGGCTGCGACGGCGTGGTCGTCGGGCGCGGCTGTCTCGGCCGTCCCTGGCTGTTCCGTGATCTCGCCGACGCGTTCGCCGGCCGCGAGCCGTCCGATCCGCCGCCGCTCGGCATCGTCACCGACGTGATGCTCGATCACGCCGCGCTGCTCGCCGAATGGATGGGCGAGCGCGGCGCGATGCGCGCCTTTCGCCGGCACACGACCTGGTACACGAAGGGGTTCCGGAACAGCGCGCGCCTCAGGACGGACATGATGCGCGTGACGACACTCGATGAGCTCCGCGCCATCGTGCAGGGCCTGAACCGTGACGAACCGTTTCCGCCGTCCGCGATGCGCGTTCCGCGCGGCAAGAGCGCCGGCACCCAGGACGTCAGCTTGCCCGAGGGCTACCTCACCGACCTCGACGACGCGACACCGCCGGTCGAGGAAATGATGGTCGAGGGCGGCTGAGGGCCGCCGTCACTCGACGTCGTCGCCGCCGAACAGGCGCGCCATCGCGCGCCGATCGGCCTTCGTGGGGCGTCCGGCGCCGCGGTCACGCTGCGGCATGCGTTCCTCGCGGGGCGGCGGAGGCGGCGAGTGGTCCTCGTAGAGAGCGCGCGCGAGCTGGGGCGAGAGACGCTTCGCGGCCGTGGCGAGCACCTTGATGACGACCACGCCGCGCGGCGCCGTGCAGCGTATCTCGTTCCCCACGACGACGAGGTGACTCGGCTTCACCGTGACGCCCTCGAGCTTCACGTGCCCCGCGTCACACGCCTCGCGAGCGACGGTGCGCGACTTGTAGATACGCGCCGCCATCAGGTACTGATCGATGCGAACGGGTTCCACGTGGGGTCTCCCGTGAAAAGTGCCACGACTTGGGCCATCCGTCTCTCTCGGATCTCTTTGCCGCCGGAGCGAGCTAGAGCCGGGAGCTAGAGCAGGAGCAAGGGGTGCGGGTCAGAGGAAGGGGGAAAGGGGAAGGGGCTGCAGGGGGAAGGGAAACCGCGCAGGCGCTCGGTTGGCGCGCCCCCATGGATCCAGCTCTCTCCGCGCTCTCGACCGAGTCTCCGGCTGCGAATACGATCGAAGATCTCGAGAGAGAACCCTCGTCCCCTCTCGCTCTCCCTGCCCCTCTCGCTCTCCCTGGCTCGCCCCCTTCCCCCCCAACCAGGTCCCACGCCTTCCCCACGCCCTTTGAAGAGAAGAGCGTGAGGGCCGGCCGCACGCGTCAGGCGGGGCCCGTTCGGTGAGTGCTCAGCGCGCGACCGGCGCGCAGGGTCCGGCGTAATAGGAAAGCGTCTTTTTGTCGCGGCACGCAGCGCAGGCGTTGGAGAACTGGACGAACTTTGAGGAGGGGCACGGCGCCTTGATACAGCGGACTCCGGTGTCGACCTCGGCACAGACGGGGGCGTAGAGCATCGTGCACATCTCGGCCTTGCGCTGCTCGGCAGTGCACGTCTGTTGCTCACCCGGGGTCGGCGCGAGGCCGGTCGCGGCGTCGGACGACGGCGCCGACTCGATAGGCGGCGCGGCGCTCGCGGTCGGCACTGCGGACGCGGCGGGTGCAGGCGCGGCGACGGCGAGCGCGGCGCGGAGTGCCGCTGCGCCGGGATGATCGTACTTGCGCTCGACGACGATCTCGCTCGGGACGACGTCCTTGCCGTAATACGCGCTGCTCCACCTGGAGCGCGGCTCGACCACTGCGCCGTCGATGGATGCGCCGGCGAAGACGCCGTCCACGTCGACGTAGGCGATGACGTCGTGGGTCGCGGTCGTCGCCCGCGCCTCTCCCGTGTCGTTGCCTGCGGCGACGCTGGCGTTCGCGCCGAGCGTGAGGCCCGACCGCAGCACGGCGTCGAGCGCGCCGTCGTTCATGAGCAGAAGGACGACCGCGGCTTCGCGATAGCCGATCTGCGGGCCGATGCTCCCCGAGCCGATGCCATAGAACGCCGGGGCGCTGAAGGTGCCGTCCTTGCCGCGAGCGACGAGGACGCCGGTGCCGCCCTCCCCGCCGACGATGAACGACGCCTTGATGAGACGCGGAAACACGAGCACGCCGCGCGCGTCTTTCAGGAAGCGGTCGAGCGACTCGAACCGTGCGTTTTGCCGCATGCTC
The DNA here is from genome assembly GCA_036272055.1 of Polyangiaceae bacterium. GTDB lineage: Bacteria > Myxococcota_A > Polyangia > Polyangiales > Polyangiaceae > DASZVB01. Next base: position 124,793 of record DATAZL010000063.1, read on the forward strand.
GTCACCGCCGCAGCGGATTCATCGACGATGCGCTGCTCGGCTTCCGCTCCCGGTGCGTCGGCGCTGGCGGCTGGCGGCGTGTGGTGGCACGCGACGACAGCCGTCGAGAGCGAAACAAGGCACATGGCAACAACCCAGCTCTTCATGGCGAGCCCGACGTAAGACCGGCTCGTCGCGTAGGCAACCCGCAGAACCAGTGCTCAGGATTGCGGCGCGCGTGGCTCGCTGTTCTGGAAGTCGAGCATCCATGCCGGATACTCGAGGGGAAGCGCGCTCGCCGAATCGAGAGCGGTGACGTGCTCGGGAGCGAGCTTCACGTCGCTCGCGGCGAGGTTGTCCTGGAGCTGCTCGGGGGTTTTTGCGCCGATGATCACGCTGGTGACGAACGGGCGGGTGAGCACCCAAGCGAGCGCGACGCGGGCGACCGAAAGCCCGGTCTCGGACGAAACCTTCCGGAGCGCGCCGAGCACCCGCGGGAGCCGCTCAGGATCGACGGGCGGAAAGTCGAACTGCGCGCGGCGGGCGCCATCCGGTCCCTTCTTGTCCGCGTCGAACTTGCCGGACAGGAGGCCGCCCGCGAGCGGGCTCCACGGAAGGATGGCGAGCCCCTGGTCCATCGCGAGCGGCACGACGTCGCGTTCGATGTCGCGCCCGGCGATCGAGTAGTACATCTGCGCGCTGACGAAGCGGCTGTAGCCGTTCGCTTCGGCGTAACCGAGCGCCTTCATCGTGTGCCACGCGGCGAGGTTGCAGTAGCCGACGTAGCGGACCTTGCCGGACTTCACGACGTCGTCGAGCGCGCGCACCGTCTCTTCGATCGGTGTGCCGCGGTCGAGCCCGTGGATCTGGTAGAGGTCGACGTAGTCGAGCTTCAGACGTCGGAGGCTGGCATCGATGCCGGCGAGGATGTGCCCGCGCGAGAGACCGACGTCGTTGATTCCCTTGCCGGTGCGGCCGCGCACCTTGGTGGCGACGATAAGGTGCTCGCGACCCCGCTTCAGCGTGCCGAGCGCCTCGCCCAGGAGTCGCTCCGACTCCCCTTCGGAATAGACGTCGGCGGTGTCGATGAAGTTCACTCCCGCGTCGAGCGCGGTGCCGACGAGCCCTTCGACTTCTTGAGAGCCGAGCTTGCCGATGGCTTGCCAGAAGCCCTTGCCGCCGAAGGTCATGCACCCGAGACAGATCTCGGAGACGTAGAGGCCGGTCTTCGCGAAAGGTCGGTAGCGCATGCGCAAAGTTAAAGCACATCCGACCCGCGCCCGGGAGCCGCAGTGGGGCGACGCGTCTCGGACGCCGCGTGAACAGAATGACTCTTCGGGACGTTTTTCGCGGCACGGATGGTGCACCGTGATGACGGACTTCGATGATACCGCTTGCCCCCGGTCGGCGGACCTCTCGGCCCGACGTTCCCCGCGTCGTGACCGCGAGCTGGACGATAAAGACTTGGCGCTGGTTGAAAGATCTCTACGTGCGCATGGATCGCGCGCGAACTTTCGACCTCGCGGCGCAGACGGCTTTCTGGCTCTTTCTCTCACTGATTCCCCTCGCTGCCGTCGCGGGCCTCGTCGCAGCGCGCATCTCCACCGACTCGGATCGGCTGAATCCGCTCCTGAGTTCCCTTCCGGCCGCGACGCGAACTCTGATAGCGAGCGAGCTCGTGCAGATGTCGTCGTGGAACGGCGGCACGGTGAGCGTCACCAGCGCCGTGGTGTTCGTCTGGCTCGCGTCGAGCGGCGTCCATGCTGTCTTCGACTCGCTCGAGCTCGAAACGGGAGAGACGCGACCCTGGTGGAAGAAACGCCTCTTCTCGCTCGCGACGTGCGTTTCTCTCTCCGTCGTGGTTGCGCTCCTCGCCGTGCTCGGTCCCGGGCTCGAGACCGGCTTCGACTGGCTCGTGCGGCTCTTTCCGGGTCTGCGGGAGTTCGACTTTCGCGCTACATGGTGGCAGCTGCCGGTGCGCGTTTTCCTCGGCATCGCGCTCGGGTTTGGCTACGTCGCGGCGCTGTATTGGGTGGGCGTGCCACGGACGGCACGCGGGAGGCTCCCGATCTTGCCGGGCGCGGCAGTAGCCGTCGCGCTCCAGATCGCGCTCCGCTTCGGCTACGGGTACTACCTGGCGCGAATCGGCAACGGCGCGGCGTACTCGGCGGGCCTCGCAGTCATCGGGCTCACCTTGACCGGACTCTACCTGTTCGTGATTGCGCTTCTGACCGGTGCAGTGGTCAATCGCAAACTCGGAATGCCCGAAGCGCCGTGCGCCCCGAAGCCTGCCCCTGCGAGCTAAGGAGCTTTCGGGCTCACGCCGGGCACCTGGTTCGGCGCGGTCTTTTCTGTCTGCCCGGGCGGCAGAACGACGTTCTCTTCACGGGCCCGACCCACGGCGAGCGGCTCGGGATCGGGAATCTCGGCGCCCTTCTCGTCGTGCCAGATCCCGGCAACGAAGAGCAGCGTGCCGTCATTCGAGCGGACGGTCTTCCACGGGGCAAACGTGGCGTCGGCGGGAGGGAGCACCCACTTGCCGTAGGTCCACGCCCAGCGCCGGCCGGTCCAGCTCCACTCCCCGTCTACCCAGACGGCGCCTGCGCGCGGCTTGTCGGGAATGAACTCGACACGCGCCGGAGGCGGAGGAAACGGAACCTCCGCCGCCTCGCCCGTTTTGAGCGGTTTCGGATCCGGATGAGTGGGTTCGGGAACGGAGCTCCCGCCGCACCCCACCGCCATCGAGAGGACTACGGCGAAAATTGCCGCATGTGTCAGTTGCGCACGCTCTCGGAAATTGATCGATACGGCCATGCGTCGGACTCGCACTTGCTCTAGTTAGCAGGACACAGATGCGATTTACGACCGTCATCGCTCGAAGCAAGGCCCTGGGCTTCGTCGTTGCGGTTTTGCTGTCTGCGTGCACCTCGATCCCGAAGGGCCGCTCGTCGGTGGACGACGTGTCCGTCGTCGGAGCCCACAAGGTCGACGACAGTGACATCGAAGAGAAGATCGCGACGGCTCCGAGCCCGAAGTTCTTGATGCTCTTCAGGGGCTTCATCTACGACTACGAGATCTTCGACCGGTTGACGCTGCAGCGCGATCTGGCGCGCGTCGAGCGATATTACCGGGCGCGCGGCTTTTACGAGGCTCACGCGAGAGCGGGCCGCGTCCTCAAGAAGAGTGACGGGCACGTCCACGTAGAGATCGTCGTCGAGGAAGGGCCACCCACCGTCATCGGCAAGGTCGAGATTCAGGGAATCCAGTCGCTGCCACAGGACGAGCGAAAGCGGACGCTCAAGCGTGCGGGAAAGCTCTTGCCGAAGGGAGACCGCTTCGAGGAGGGACCGTTCGGTGACGCGGAGACGGCGATCAAGAAGCTCCTCAATGACCGCGGCTACGCGCACGCGACGGTGACGCGCGACGCCGTCGTCGACGTGGTGCATCACACCGCGGACATCATGCTCACGGTCGAGACGGGCCCGAAGGCCGTCTTCGGCGACGTCACCATCGACGGCCTCGGCAATCTCCCCGACGCACCGGTCCGGCGCGCGCTCGACATCACGAAGGGCAAACCGTATTCCGCGTCGGAGCTCGACGACGCGCAGCAAGCGGCCCTAGACCTCGGCGTGTTCAGCTCGGTCGACGTCATTCCCGACCTCGGCGATCCGAAGACCGCGTCGACGGTCGTCCCCGTCCACATCAAGGTCGAGCGCGCCAAGCTCCACGCCTGGAAGCTTGGCGGTGGCGCCGAGTTCGACCCCATCAAGACGGACATCCACGGCATCGTGGGCTGGCAAGATCACAACTTCCTCGGCGGGATGCGTCAGTACACGGTCTCGTTCCGGCCGGGTGTCGTGCTCTATCCGCTCCGGGTGAACGACTGGGTCGCGCCGCAGCGGCTCCTCCCCGAGTTCAAGCTGAAGAACGAGTTCCGGCAGCCCGGCTTCATCGAGGCACGCACCAACGCGTTCATCCGCCCCGAGCTGAATCTATTCCCTGTCCTTCTTCGAACCCACGTGAACTCGAACGACCCGGTGCTCGGGTACCTCGAGTTCAAGGGCGGCGTCGGCGTGGACCGCCAGCTCTGGAAGTTTTACGGAAGCCTTTCTTACAACGTGCAGGTCGAAAGTCCTTTTTACTACAAGGGCCCCGCCGACAACGATCTGAAGACGCTGGTGATCGCGTATCCGGAGCTCGATACACGCTTCGATTTCGTGAACGACCGCGTCAAACCGCGGAAGGGCGTGTCGGTGTCCAACACGCTCCAGGTCGCCGGAGGGATATTCGGAGGCGTGGCACGGGACGTGCGACTCCAGCCCGACGTGCGTGGCTACATCCCCCTCGGAAAGCGCGTCACGCTGGCGGCGCGTGCCGCCGTGGGAGTCCTCTGGGCGAATAACTACGGCGACTCGGTGCGCGATCCCACGAATGGATTCCAGAACGACACCGCCGGGCGCACCAACGACCTGCAGATCATGTTCTTCCGCGGGCTGTTCGCCGGAGGGCCGAACTCCGATCGCGGCTATCCGCTGCGCGGTATCGGCCCTCACGAGCCCGTCCCCTTCGAGAGCATCGGCGGCATCTCGACGGCGAGCTGCAACGCGAACGCGACGACGGCTGCGGACTGCCTCGTGCCCGTCGGCGGCTTCACGTCGTGGGAAGCGTCGCTCGAGCTCCGGATCACCATCGCCGGCCCCGTCTCGATGGCGGTGTTCACCGATAGCGCCGACGTCGCGAACGCAATCGCCATCCATCTTTCACGGCCGCACCTCTCGTCGGGTCTCGGGTTGCGCTACGACACGCCGGTGGGCCCGATCCGTCTCGACGTCGGCTATCGACTCCCAGGGCTCCAGTTCATCGGGGGCCGGGGCAGCGACACCGAGCCGGATCCCGACAAGCTCGTCGGCTTGCCGATCGCGCTCGCCTTCGGGATCGGGGAGGCCTTCTGATGGCGCGACCCCGTCGCTGGCCGCGGCTCGTCGGCAAGGGGGTGGCTTGGTTCGTCGGCGTCGTCGCAGGGCTCGTCGTGCTCGTGCTGCTCTGTGCGAACCTGCCGTTCGCCCGTCGCATCATCGCGAAGCAGGTGACCGGCGCGCTCGACGGCGTGGTCAGCGGCAAGATCACGATCGACCACATCGGTCGCGTCGGACTGACCGGCGTGAGTGGCGTGCAGGGGCGGCTCTCCGACGCCGCCGGCCATGCACTCCTCACGGCGAACGGCGTCTCTGCGAGCCTCCGCACCATCACGCTGGTGAAGTCGCTGTTCGGTAAATCGGGGCTCGACGTGCACGTCGACTCCATCGTCATCGACCACGTCGATGCGCGGCTCGACGCGGATAAGGACGGCAATCTGCTGCTCCTCGCGGCCCTCTCCCCTCCCCCTCCGCCGCCCAATGCGCCGCCGCCCAAGCCGTCGACGTTGAAGCTCACCATCGACGAGGCGAAGCTCGGTTCGGCGTGGGCGCACGGCGTGCCGTCCCCGGGTTTCCTGGTCGACGCCGATCTTCGCAAGCTGAATCTCGGCGTGACGCTCGCCGGCGGCAAGACGACCGCGGACCTGCGCGCGCTCCGCGTCGAGACGCGGGCGATGCCGAACGGCGCGAACGTGAAGGGCGACCTCGTCGCGCACGTCGAGCTGCCGCCCGCGCCGCTGAAGGTCGGCGCGAACGGGAGCTTCACCGGCACCGTCGGGGACATCCGAGCGCAAGCGAAGGGCTCGCTCGCGAACGACGTGGTGAGCGGTCACCTCGGCGCGGACGCGGAACCCGCGTCGCTGTCGAGCCTGGTGCCGTCGCTCCGGCTCCGGAGCCCGGCGAAGCTCATCGTCGACGCGGGCGGCACCCTGCCGAACGTGCACGCGACGGGCGCGGTCGAGACCGGGCCGGCAAAGGTTGCTCTCACCGCCGACGCCGTCGTCGGCTCGCCGATGCACGGTCACCTCGAGCTCGACGCCGATCATGTGAACCTCGCCGCGATCCTGCAGAATGCGCCAGAGTCGGATCTGAACGCGACGGTCCGGGCGAACGGCTCGCTCAAGAAGAACGGCAAGCTCACCGGCAACTTCGAGGTCGACGCGCGACCGGCCGAGATCGCCTCCCAGGCGCTCCCGGCGATGACACTGAAGGGGAATCTCAGCGAGTCGAACGGCGACGTGAAGCTCGACGTGAATGAGCCCGGCACGAAGACGCATCTCACGGCAGATCTGAACCTCCAGAAGATGGAACTCGACTACGACGCGAGCATCTCGGTGCCGGACTTCACGCACCTGAAGCGCTTGCCGGCGGGGAGCAGCGGGAGCGCGTCGATCCGTGCCCGCGGCATGGTGTACCTGACGACCAGCACCTTCTCCGCGGACGTCCGCGCGGAGGTCGCCAACGTACAGTCGAGCGGCGCCAGGATCCGCAAGGCGGACATCGCGGCGCTCGTCACCGGCCCCTTCTCGAACCCCGACGTGGACGCGACGGTGACCGGCAGCGGCGTGGTCGCGGCGGGACGCACCTTCGACAGCGTCTCTCTCCTCGCCAGGGGCAACCAGAGCGGCGCGCACGTGACGGCGTCGCTGAAAGGCGCCCCCGGCACGCCCGACGTCGACGCGACGACGAACGTGCTCCTCGGCGACGGGGTGAGCCTCGACGACGTGCTCGCGAAGATCGGCAAGGGGCAGGAGCGGGTGCGTGCGCGCGTCGCCACGGTGCGCATGAAAGACGGCGTGATCCAGGCGAACGGCATCACCGTCGACGGCGCGGGCGCCGACGTCTCCGCCGCCGCCCGCATCGCGCCGGCGGGAATGGACGTGCGCGCCATCTCTGCCGGCTTCGACATCGGCAAGGTCGCCCGCGCTCTCGGCGTCGAGGATCGCAGCATCAAGGGGAAGCTCTCCCTCGACGTGGACCTGAAGACCCGCGGCAATACCGCCCGCGGCAAGGTCGGCGTGGAGCTCACGGGCGGGGGTTACAGGGGCGTCTCCGGCGTCGAGCTCCGCATGGCAACGTCGGTGGACGGACGCCGCTTCACCGGCAAGATCAACGCGAAGGTCGACGGCGGCCACGTCGACATCGACGCCGACGACCTCACCCTCGGCGGCTCTCCCCTGTCGGCTCGAGCCTGGACGCATGCCTTCGGGCACCTCGCGCTCGACGCGAACGTCGATCTGTCGCGGCTCGCCAGGGTTCTCCCGACGGAGATGCTGCCGTTCGACGACATGGCCGGTCACGTTGCCGTGACCGGTGAGCTCACACGGGGCGCCACCGACGCCTCCCCCGAAACGACCTGGACGGTACACACCGACGGCTTCCGCGCATCGGCAAAGAGCGAGGGGCAGCCGCCACACGACGGCACCAAGGTACGCGCTCCCCCGTCGTGGCACACCGCGGGCGTGGACGTCGACGGCTCCCTCGCCATCGCCAAGGAGCACGGACGCACCACGTTCGGCGCGCAGTTCCGTGACGCGAACGGCGCGCTCGCGTCGGTCGATCTGTCGGCGGATCTGCCGTACCTCGAGGTGCTCTCGGACCCGAGCGCGTCGGCGAAGACGCTCGAGACGGTGCCGTTCAAGCTGAGGTTCGCGATCCCGCAACGGCGGCTGTCGAAGTTACCGCCGATGCTCGCGACGTCGGGGATGGACGGCGACGTCGCGCTGACGCTCGAGGCGAGCGAGACCGCGCGCGAACCCCGGGTTCAGCTCACCGCGACGCTCGACCATCTCGAGGCGCGCGGGCGGCGCAAGGCGATGCCGGTCGACGTCCGCATCGACGGCAAATACAGCGACGGCGTCGCCGACATCGGCATCGCGGTGGACGCCAAGGCAAAGAACGCCCTCGTGCTGAAGTCCAAGGTGAACGCGAAGGTCGCCGACTTCATCGACGGGAAAGGCGACAAGGCGGAGTGGGACGGCACCGTGAACGGCAAGTTCGACGGGTTCCCGCTCGACGTGCTCTCGCTCATCGGTTCGCGCCGCGTGAAGGGGAAGCTCTCCGGCGATCTCGACGCCGCGACCGGCACCCACACCAAGCCGCACGCGACCGTAAATCTGAACGTCGACGGCCTCGGCGTGGGTCGTGCGTCGGGACCTGCTGCACGCGCGACGGTCACCGCCGCGGTCACGGACACCACGGCGACCGCCAAGGTACGCTTCGACCAGCAAGACGGCTTCGCGGAGGCGACGGCGTCCGCAGGGATGAACTGGTCCGGCCCCCTCGCAATCCACGTCGATCCGTCCCGCGGCGTGGCCAAGGCAGAGGCCAAGGCGAGCCACTTCCGCCTCCAGGTGCTGCAACCCTTCGTGCAAGGGATCCTGGCCGACCTCGACGGGCGGTTGGACGCGGACGCGCATTTCGAGGCCGCGTCGATCCATGGTGCGCCGAAGCTCGACGGCCAGGTCGTCCTCGATCAAGGTAGCTTCGAGCTCACCTCCGCCGGGCAGGAGTTCCACGACGTTCACGCGAAGGTCGTACTGAACCAGAACGGGACGCTGCGCGTCGACGACGTGCGCGCGCAGGGTCTCACCGGCAGCATGAAGGCGACCGGCGAAGCGACGCTCGACGGCCTCGACCTGAAGCGTGCGACGCTCTCGGCGAGCGTTCCGACGACCGATCCGTTTCCGGTCACCGTCCAGGGTCAGTCGCTCGCGAAGGCGTCGGGGAACTTCAAGGTGGAGGCCGTGCCGGTCCCGGCGAAGAAGGAGATCGACGTCACCGTCACCGTGCCGAACGCGAAGGTCGAGATGTTCGACAAGCCGACGCACGATCTTCAGGAGCTCGACCACGACGAGCACGTGCGCATCGGGTATCACCGGACGCCTGACGAGTTCGTCGTCGTGCCGCTCGAGCGCCCGACTGCGCCCGTCGTCGACGAGATCCCCACCACCATCGTGGCAACCGTGAAGCTCGGCGACATCGAGATCGAGCGCGGCACCGACCTTCGGGTCGCCCTCGACGGAACACCGAAAATCACCGCCGGCGCCACCACGCAGATCGAGGGCGAGATCCACCTCAAGAGCGGCTTCATCTACGTCCAGGGAAAGAAATTCGAGATCGAAAACGGCACCATCTCGTTCATCGGTGCGCCCGACAACCCGAACGTCGTGGTGACCGCGGGATGGACGGCTCCCGAAGGGTCCCGCGTCTACGCAGACTTCGTCGGTCCTCTGAAGACCGGCAAGGTGACGCTCCGCTCCGAGCCCGCCCACAACAAGAGCGAGATCCTCTCGCTCATCCTGTTCGGCACCACCGATGGTCAGGGGCAGAGCTCCGGTTCTTCACCGGGAACGACCGCGGCGGGTCTCGCCGGCGGCGTCGCGACCCAGGGCCTCAACAAGGCGCTCGACGACGTGACCGGCCTCGAGATCACGACGCGCATCGACACGTCGGACAGCTCGAATCCGCGACCGGAGCTCGAGGTTCGCGTGGCCCGCGACGTCACGGTGGCGGTGTCTCACGTCCTTGGCGTGCCCCCACCGGGCACGAACCCGGATCTGAACTATGCGACCATCGACTGGCGCTTTCTCCGGAACTGGTCGGTCGACACGACCGTCGGCGACGAGGGCAGCACGCTCCTCGATCTGATCTGGCAATACCGGTACTGACGCCCCAGGCGTGGCGATCCGTCTCGTGGACGACGCCCCCCGATCGGACGTAACTCCAGCGGGATTGCGCGAATGAAATCGCTGGTACATCACGTGCATACGTCAAGGACAGGATGGCAGACGTCAGAACCCCGGCGGTCGCGAACCCCGACACCGCGTCGACTGCGGAACTCATCCGCAAGGCGCTCGACGACGTGCAGGAGCTCGCGAAGGCCGAGGTAGCGCTCGCCAGCAAGGAGCTCGGTGCCGAGGCGACGAGCACGTTCGTCACGGCCATCGCGATGTCGGTGTCGATCGCGATCGGCGTGTGCGCCGTCGCGACCGGCGTGGCCGCGCTCATCGTCGGCCTCGGAGGGACGACCGTCGCGGCGCTCGCCTCCGCCGCGGCCATCCTCGCCATCGCCACCGCGATCGGCATCGTGACCAGCATCGCACGCTCGCCCAAGGGCTTCTTGCCGCGGACGCGACAGCGCGTCGCGGAGGACATCTCCGAGATGAAGGACCATTTCGCGTGACCACACCCGCCGACGAAGAACACGGACTCGAGCAGCGTGCGCTCTCCTCGCGTGCGCGACTCCTCGAAACGATCGACGCCCTCGAGCGACGTGGGCAGAAGCTCGTCGCGACGGCGCACGAGTTCAAGAACCTCGCGGCGCTCGCCGTCGACGGCGTGGCCGTCCTCGGCGCGCTGTCGTCGCTCTTCGCGCTGATCCGCGCCGCGACGCCGACCAGGCGCCTCCCGAGCTCGACGACCGAGCCCGCACGGAGCGGGAGCGGCATCGTCGGCAAGCTCGCGCTCTTCGCCGTCTTCGCAGGCGTGGCCTACGCAGCGCGAAAGCAGCTCGGCTCGCGGCGGCCAGCGCGCGGCGCCCCAGCCGTTTCCCGCGGCCATCTCCGCGCGATGTAGGCGTTCACCCGACCCAATCTCGGGTCCGGCTCAAGGGAAGAACCCTTCATCCGTTCTTGCGAGGCGTGACACACATCGACGAAAGGCCTAGTGAGGCGCCCCTGGGCAGGCCGGCCTTTCGCGACCGCTGTCCCTGGGGCGACTTCGTCGCTCCCGATCTGGCTCGCGTCGCCGAGGAAGCGCGCTGGCTGGCCGAGCCGGCAAACGCCGCGATCGCGTGCTTTCCGTGGCGCGGCGGCGACGGGCAGGGCTGGCTCGTGACGCGAACCGGAATGGAGAGCGACGACGCGGAGCTCATCCAGCGATGGCTCGGCACGGTCGAGACGTCGGGGCCGCTCCTCGTACCGGGGCTGCTCCGGAGCCGTATCGGCTGCCAGCGCGTCCTCGCCGTCCCGATGCGTGGCGCGGAACGACTCGTCGGCGCGCTCGCGTTACCCCTCCGTTCCGGCTGGGGTCCGATGGCACGGGAACTCGAGGGACTCGGCAGCGACTTCGCCAGACGGCTCGAGGCCGCCGATCAGCGCGCGCAGCGTACCTTCGGGCGAATGGCGTGGGTCGGAAGGCGCCCGGCCGGCCGTCGCGACTGCGAGCACGCGGTGACGAGCACACCGATACGTACGATGGCGTCGCGGGTTCCGCGTCCGCGGTCCGCGGAACCAGACGTCTCGCGCCGGGCCGAGCTGGCCGGCAACGGCCTGGTTCGCGACGGCATCGCCGCGCCGGGACGACGCTGAGCGGCGCTCCCCTTCCGTTCTGGTATCGTCGCCCGACGTGAACTTCTTCGGGCATGCGGTCGTCGCGACGTGGCGCTCCACGAGCCCGGGCTTCGTCCTCGGAGCGATGCTGCCCGATTTCGCGAACATGCTCGGCGCTCGCCCGCCCGGCGTGGCCCATCCGGAGCTTGCCGCGGGCGTCGCGTTCCATCACGAGACCGATCGCGTCTTTCACGACGCGCCGACGTTCAAGCGCCTGCAGCTCGAGGCGCGACGCACGCTACGCGAGATGGGCCTGCCCCGACCGAGCGCGCTCGCCGTGGGGCACATCGGCGTCGAGATCCTCCTCGACGGGTCGCTCGCGGGAGACGACCGTGGCGTCGCCGGGTACCTCGCCGCCCTCGGAGCTGCCCGCGAGGACGACCTCGGCGCGTTCATCGAGTGGAGCGACGTCCTGTTGCACCGGCGCCTTGCGGGTCTCTCCGCGTTGCTCGCGGCGCGTGGAGTGACGGCGGAGGCGCGCTCCCCCGACCGCGTCGCATTCCGGGTCACGCGCGCGCTCGAGTCGCGGCCGCGCCTCGCGTTGACCGACGACGGCGCAGCCATCGTCGAGAAGTGGGCTGCCGAGTCGGAGGCCGTCGTCGACGACGCCTCGGTCGTGTTGATCGACGAGATTCGCGCCGGCCTCGCGCTGGCCGGGCCGCCGCTGTAGCCTCGCCTGGCACGGACGAGAGCGGGTGCTAGACTGGTTGAACCAGTCGAAACGCTCCGAGAAACGTCCTGCCCGGAGCCCGTCGCCCATGGAAGAAGCCCGAAACGCGAACATCGCCGACACCATCTTCGTGGAGCTTCGCCGGAAGATCCTCTGCGGAGAGCTGAAAGCCGGGGAGCGGCTCTCGGGGGAACGCGAGCTCGCGACAAAGTACGGGACGAACCGGAACACGCTCCGGGAGGCGGTTCGCAAGCTCGAGCAGGCTCGCCTCGTCACCGTCCGTCACGGCCAGGGCGTGACGGTCGCCGACTTTCGCAAGACGGGCACGCTGGATCTCCTCTCGCCATTCCTTCAGGCGAGCCTCGACGGCAGCGAGATCGCGCACGTGATGGAGGACATCCTCGAGCCCCGCGTGCTCTTGCTAGAGCACGCGACGCGGCTAGCGGTGCGGCGCGCCGACAAGGGCGACATCGAGCGGCTCACCGACATCAACGATCTGCTCATCGCCGCCTTCGACAGCGGAGATGCGGGCGTGGTCGCGCGCGGTTTCCAGCGCTGGCTCGACGCGCTGATCGACGCGGGACATTCGCTGATCGTGCGCTGGTTCGCGAACCCGATGCTCGACGCATACCGCGACATGGTGGAGCGCTATCCGTCGCTGTGGGTGCTCGAGCCGAGCTTTCCCAAGCACCTGCGCGACGTCATCCGCGCTATCTCCGAGGGCAACGAGCAGGTCGCGATCGACGCGACGCGCGCGTACTACATGCGCGTCGACGGAGCGCTGCGCGGACACCTGCAGCCGAGCTCGTCGCGCGACGCGGACGTATCACCGGAGTTACCCGCTGCCGGATCTCAAGATTCTGAATCGACGGTCGTACCAATGAGAAGAAGGAGAAGTCCCACGTGACGATTCGGCCGGCTTCTGGCGAACAGGCGGAGCACAAGCACCTACCAGTCGCGCAGGCCGGCCAAGCGCGCGGGAGTCACCCTCCCCCGACCGCCGTCGCAGTCACGTTCGCGGAGCCGTATCCGCTCTCCGAACCCGCGCGGCGCGCGCTCTTCGCGGTCATCTGCGCGATGTGTCCGCCGTCGCCCGCTCCGCGCTCGAGCGAGCTCCTCTCGCGGGTCGAGCTCGGCGCGCGCCGTCTGCTTCGCTACATGCACCCGATGGTCGCGCGAGCGCTGTCGCTCGGCCTCGTCGTGCTCGACCTCTTGCCGGTGCTGACGCTCGCGAGTCGTTTTCGCCTGCACCGGCTCGATACCGCGCGGGCTAGTCAGCTCCTCGCGCGCTGGGCGAAGAGCCCGTTCAAGGCGCTCCGCCTGCTGATCCAGGGAGCGCGCGGCATGGTGCTCGGCGTGTACTTCGATCAGAAGGAAGTCCACGCCGCGCTCCGCTACGCGCCGGTCCCGTTCATCGAAGGCAAGATTCGTCTCCGGGCGGAGCTGCTCCGCCCGGTCAGGGCGGCGGCGGAATGATCCTCCGCGCCGAGGATTACCGGAAGAGCGCGACCTTCGACGCGGACGTCGTGGTGGTCGGCACCGGCGCAGGCGGCGCCGTGGTGGGCGCCGAGCTCGCCGAGGCGGGCCGCAGCGTGATCTTCGTCGAGGAGGGCTCGCACCACGAGACGTCGAGCTTCGGTCCTTACCTGACGGAGTCGGTGCCGCGCCTCTACCGCGACGCGGGCTCCACCGTCATCCTCGGGAACCCGATGATCCCCTACGTCGAGGGGCGCGCGGTCGGCGGCAGCACCGTCATCAACGGCGGCATGGCGTACCGTACGCCCGAGGACGTGCTCGTGGAGTGGCAGAAGACGACCGGGCTCGTCGAGCTCGGTCCGCAGGCGCTCGAGCCGCTCTTCGACCGCGTGGAGCAGAAGGTGCGCGTCAGCCCGCAGCTCGACGAGAGCGTCGGCGGCGACAGCAAGCTGATGGTCGAAGGCGCCCGCAAGATGGGCTGGCGCGTCTCGGTGAACAAGCGGAACCAGCACGCCTGCGTCGGCGCGAACAACTGCGGCTTCGGGTGCCCCACCGGGGCGAAGCAATCGACGCTCGTGAGCTACATGCCGGCCGCGCTCGCGGCGGGCGCACACTGCCTGACCGAGGTGCGCATCGACGAGCTCTTGATCGAGAACGGCAGGTGCGTCGGGGTGAAGGGGTTCGCGGTCGACCCCGTGACGCGCGCGCCGACTCACCCCGTCGTGGTGCGCGCCCGCGCCGTCGTGATCGCGTGTGGCGCGGTCCAGACGCCGTACCTCCTCGCGCGCCATCGCGTCGGGCGCCCGAGCGGGCAGCTCGGCAAGAATTTCCTCTGCCATCCGAACGCCAAGGTGCTCGCGGTCTATCCCTTCGACGTGGAAGCGTGGAAGGGCGTGAGTCAGTACGCCCAGATCCGCGAGTTCATCGACGAGGGGATCCTCATGGCGGAAAACTTCATCTCCCCCGGTGCGCTCGGTGCGCACATCCCGTTTCACGGCGCCGACGCCTGGGAGCTCATGTCCCGGTATAACCAGATGGTGCTCTCGGGCGTCCTGGTCGAGGACTCGACGACCGGCTCGGTCTCGCGCTCCCGTTTCGGCATGCCCGAGGCGCGCTACGACGTCACGGCGCAGGATCACGCCCGCTTCCTGCGCGGCGTGAAGCTCCTCGCCGAGATGCACTTCGCGCTCGGCGCCGAGCGGGTCCTCCTGCCGTTCACGACCTTCTCCGTCGCGACCTCCGCCGACGAGCTCCGCGCGATCGACGAGCGACGGATCCCGCGGAGCGCGCTCGAGCTGTTCACCGTCCACCTCATGGGCACCGCCCGCATGGGCGGCTCCCGGACCACCTCGGTGGTCGATCCGAGCGGTGAGCTCTGGGATCTCCCGGGGTGTTACGTCGCCGACGCGAGCCTCTTTCCGACGGCGATCGGCGTGAACCCGCAGATCACGATCATGGCGCTCGCGACGCGCGTCGCGTGGCGGCTCGAGCTTGCACGGCGAGCAGCCTGACGCCACCTTCCGACATCAATCGACATTGGTGACCATCGCGCGGAGCTCACCCGCGATGTCGTCTTCTTGGCGCCGCGAGATCGCGCCGCGATCCGCCGTCCAGGTCCTCTCCGGCTTCCGTGAAAGGCGCATGTAGTGCCCGCGCGCCCAATGTAGCCATGCGAAATCAATGCGCTCTTCGGGGTCGCCCGGTATATTTCATACTCGAAAAACGTGAGCGACCCAGCGGAAGAAGACGCAAGGCACGTCGGCGCTACGACACTCGAGTCGAGGATCGAGTCGAAGAACGCACCGAAGCTCGAATCGGTGAACGGGCGCTACGCCATCGGCGAGCTCCTCGGCGAGGGCGGCATGGCGGCCGTCTACAGGGCGACCGATCTCGCGACGGGCCGAGAGGTCGCGCTGAAGCAGTTCACGCTGCCGAAGGACGACCGCCACTACGACGAATCGGCGAGCCTCTTCGAGCACGAGTTTCTCACGCTCGCCCAGCTCTCGCACCCGCGCATCATCGAGGTGTACGACTATTCCGTCGCCGAGACGGGGCCGTACTACACGATGGAGCTCATCGACGGCGGTGATCTCCGCGAGCGGAATCGGATGCCGTGGCGTGACGCCTGCGGCGTCATCTACGACGTCTGTTCGTCACTCGCGCTGATTCATTCGCGGAGGCTCGTCCATCGCGACGTGAGCCCGCGCAACATCCGCTGCAGCCAGGATGGCCAGGCGAAGCTCATCGACTTCGGTGCGCTCGTCCCGATGGGCCCCGGTGACATCATCGTGGGCACGCCGCAGTTCGTCGCGCCGGAGGTGGTCTACCGCTCTGTGCTCGACGCGCGCACCGATCTCTTCTCGCTCGGCGCGACGCTCTATTACACGCTCACCGGCCGCGTCCCTTACCCGGTCAAGACGTTCCAGCAGCTCTTCGAAGCCTGGGAGATCAAGCCACAGGCGCCGTCGCGTCTGATCGAGGGGATCCCCGAGGCGCTCGACGCCCTCGTGCTGTCTCTCCTCAGCACCGAGCCGGCGAGCCGCCCGCACAGCGCGTTCGAGGTCATGCAGCGCCTCGCGGCCATCGCCGGCCTCGTGCGCGTCGAGCCGGAGAGCGTATCGCGGGCATATCTCTCGACGCCCACCATGGTCGGCCGCGACGCGCTCATGACGACGATCGATCGCGAGCTCGCGCGGGCCTTCGCCGGCCGCGGGCGCGGCGTGCTCATCCAGGCGGCCGCGGGGCTCGGACGTTCACGGGTGCTCGACGCGACCGCGCTCGCCGCGAAGGCGCAGGGCACGACGGTCCTCCGCGCGCACGGCGGCGCCACGACGAACGAGGGCTTCAAGGTCGCGAGCCTGCTCGTCGAGCATCTCGCCGCGGCGTCGCCGGACATCGCGCTCGCAGCCGCTCATGCCGAGGGCGTCGCGCATCTACTCTTCGACGCCTCGAGCGCGGGGTCGCGCGGCCCCGTCGGTCGGCTCGCGGTGAAGGACCTCACCGCGACGGACGTGTCACGGGTCGAGCTCCAGAGCGCGCTCGGGCGATGGTTTCTCACCGTCAGCGACCACATGCCCCTCGCCATCGCGGTGGACGATCTGCACCGGGTGGACGAGCCGTCGATCGCGCTCCTCGCCGCGCTTGCGAGCCAGGCGGATCGACGGCGCCTTCTGCTCGTCGCGACCGCCGAGCAAGGGGCGGAGCCGGCCGATCGAACGGCCTTCGCCGTCTTCCGGCAGAACAGCACGCGGCTCTCGCTCTCGCCACTCGAGCGCGGCGACGTCGAACAGCTCCTCACGTCGGCTTTCGGCGACGTCCCGAACGTCCGCTACCTCACGGAGTGCATCCACGCGGTCGCCCGCGGCAACCCGCGCGCGTCGATGGACCTCGCCCAGCACCTCGTCGACGAGGGGCTCGTGCGTTACGAGGGCGGCGCCTGGACGTTGCCCGCACACCTCGACCCGTCGGCTCTTCCGGCGTCGGCCGAGGCGGCGCTGAAGGCGCGCATCGCGGGCCTACCCCCGCTCGCGCGGTTCATCGCCGAGGCCCAGTCCGTCGCGACTCACGGCGCGTTCACCCGTGACGACTACGCGCGCCTCCGCGGCGATGTGCCGGCGCGTGACGTCGACGCCGCGATCGGCGAGCTCGTGTCGTCTCAGCTGGTCGTGAGCGACGGCCGCATCTACACGATCGCCAACGAGAGCTTCCGCGCCGTGATCCGTTCGGGCCTCGAACCGGCGGCGCTCGCCGAACGCCACCGTGCGCTCGTCACCATCTACGAGGGGCGCATGCCGTTCGGCGTGATCCGCCATGCGCTCGCCGCCGGTCTCGACGCGCGCGCGCTCGACGAGCTCGCGCCGTTCTTGCGCGACATGCCCGAGGTGAGCAAGCTCCTCCATTCGACGGAGGCCGGCACGTCCGAGCACGCGGCGACCTTTGCGCGCGCCCTGACCGCAGCGGAGCGGCTCGGCAGACCGCTGCGCGAGGTCAACGAGCTACGCCGGTGGCTCGCGTCGCTCGGCGTCGTCACGGAGTACGAGTACTTCGTTCGGGGCGCGATCCCCTGGCGCGAACGGCTCGAGCTCGACTCGGGGTACCGCGACTGGCAAGCGCAATCCGAGACGATGGACAGGGGCGAGCGCCTCGCCAACGCGATGAGGCTCGCGTACGAGCGGCACTTCGCCGCGCCCGAAGCCGAACGCGTCTTCCGGCCCGACGAGGCGATCGCCGGGCTCGTGCGCTACGTCGCGATGTCCATCGCCGTCGGCTCGAGCCGCCAGGACGTCGCTCTCGTCGATTCGCTCCCGGCCCTCCTCGAGCCGTTCGCGCCGATCAACGAGCTCGTCGACATCGTCTTCCAGAACGCGCTGGCGACGCAGGAGATCGTGTGCCGCTCGCACCCGGAGCGCGGGCGCGAGCTCTGGATTCAGGTCTTCGAGCGGCTCGGTTCGGTGACCGGCGCCGACGCGCAGTACGTCACGATCATCCGCAACGCGGTCGCTTTCGGGCTCGGGACCTGCGAGGCGTGGATGGGGATGCCGTCCGCCGTGGAGTGGGCCGACCGCCTCGACGGCGATCCGCTCCAGCGAGTGAGCGCGCTCCAGCTGAAACGGACGGTGCGCACCCAGCTCGGCGACTGGGAAGGCGCCGAACGGCTCCGCAAAGAAGCCGAGATCCTCGGCCTGCAGGCGCAGTCGCGGCAGATGTTCAACAACGTGCTCCAGGTCGAGGTCAACGCCTCCGCCCTGGCCGGCGATCTGACCGCGCTGAAGCAGTGCATCGATCGCGTCAAGCTCCTCGCGGAAAAAGCGCCGACCTGGATGCCCACGCTGCTCGTCGCCGAGGGGCGCTTCCAGGCCCTGTGCAGCAACTTCGAGGGCGCGCTCGCGTCCATCGAGCGCGCCCTCGCGATCACGGAGACGTCGGCCGGTCCCGCGTTCCCGATCTCGACCATCTGGTGCGGCGCGATCGCGAGCAAGATGGAAGCCTTGATGGGCCTCGAGCGCTATGCGGACGCGGAGCGTGTCGGAAAGCGAGCGCTGGAATATCGCGAGCGGCTCGAGATCGGCGTCCCCGCGCACGACATCTCGCGGAGCCTCGCGCTCGCCGAGGGTAGGCTCGGTGAGCACGCGGTAGCCGCGGCGCGTCTCTCCGCCGTCATCGAGGCCCAGCTCGCCCTCGGGATCTCCGGTCTGCGCCTCGGCGCTTCCTACGAAGCCCGCGCCCGCATCGCGATCTGGGCGAACGATCCGGCGCTGGCCGAGGAATACATGCGCCACACTGCGCGCGAGTACCGCTACGGCCAGGGCTCGGCGCTGGGTGCGCGCTACGAGCGGCTCGTGCAGGAGGCCGAGAGCGTGAGCGGTGCGCGAATGCCGCGCCTCTCGGACTTCGAGTCCGCGCACGGCACGTCGAACTCGACGTCGGCGACCGTCGTCGTCACGCAGGCGATGAAGGGCGCGGGCGGCGCCACCGAACGCGCAGAGCGCGCGCTCGACCTCCTCTGCGACGAGCGCGCGGCTGCGGTCGGCTATCTACTGCTCTTCAGAAAGGGCGACCTCAAGCTCGTCGCGACGCGCGGCGTGAAGCCGCCGCACACCGAGTTCATCGCCTTCGTGCGACGCTTCCTGGCAGAGGAGCTCTCCGAGAGCGTCGCCGCCACGCGCATCCTCGACGGCGGCGCCGCCGCCGCCGCCGCGCCGTCGTCGTTCGAGACGCACTTCACCGACTCCCTCGGGCTCACGTTTTACCCGGTCCTCCTGCGCGGTACGATCAAGAGAGAGGCGCGCTACGCCGGGGTCGTCGCCTTCGCGTATCACGGCCACCCCGAGCCGGTGGACGACCGCCTGATGCTCGCGATCTCGACGCACCTCATCGAGTCGCGCGACAGCGACGGCGTCGCCTACGGCGACTGGCAAGGCGCAGCCGGCGTCTGACGGGCGCCCGAGGCTGTGAGGCCGGCGGACGCGCTGCTATGTTCCGCGCGATGCCGCTCCCGGAATACGTGCGCGCGATCTGGCGAAACCCCGAGCCCGGTCGTCTGATGGGACCCGGTCACCCCGCGGGAGACTTCCTCGACGGACCGGACTGGCGCGTCGTCGACGAGGCAGAAGGTCGTCTCATCGTGGACGTGCCGCTCGTCGAGGCCGCCAAGAACTTCCGCGGCCACCTCTTCGGCGGCTTCGCGCCGGCGTACATCGATCTGGTGGCGCTCCGCACGGTGAGCGCCGGTCGAAGGAACGAGGCGGCCCACGGGTGGCTCCTCACGATGAACCTTCACGTCGAGTACTTCGAGCCGGTCACGGGGCCGCGCTTCCTCATCGAGAGCCAGATCGTGAAGCGCCGGGGACGCACCATCTTCGTCGAGCTCACGTTCAAGGACACCGACGGTAAAGCACTCCTTCACGCGACGACGATGCTGCTCGAGCAACCAGCGGAGTAGTTCCGCATCGACGCCAACCGTCGTCCCCGAGGCATCAAAGACGCGGAACTACGCGAGCGCAGCGAGCCCGCGAAGGCGGCGGGAGAGCGGTCGCGTCAGCGAGCCGCGGGGGCAAGGCCCCCGTGACTAAGCGGGGGGAGCAGTTCGCCGAAGGCGAAGCTGCGGGGGGCTGAGGCCCCCCGTGACTGAGCGGGACGTCTGCCGATTCGGCGCATCACGGAAATGACCGCTGCGACGGCAATTGACGCTCGACTCCTTCGACGCGGGCGATGAGCGCGACGACGACGTCGCACGAAGAAAGCGCGCGTCGCGACCGTTTCAGGTGGTCGGAGCGCCGAGCGACCCTCTATCGTGTGAGGCTCGCGCTCATTCACTGGGCGCGCTCTCTTACCCTCGAAGAACCCGGTGAGGCAGGGCGACATGTCGACATGGAGTCCATTCCTGCGCTACGGCGCGATCGCAGCTTGCAGCGCTTCCTGCGCCTGCAGCGGCCCGAGCTCCGGCGCGAACAGCGGCAGCGGCGGCGCGACGGCGTCCGCGGGCGGAAGCGGCGTAATCGGCGCCGGCGGCGGGACGTCCATGACGGGCGGCGGCGCGCCGGCGATGAGCGGGAGCGGAGCATCCGGCGCGATCGACATGCCCCCCCCTTCCCTCTTCGTGGACGCGGGCAGCGGTGCGGGCGGCACCGACGGAGGCTGTGCCGGCATCACCGTCGCGGGAGAGACGCTCCCCCTCGACATGCTCATCCTCTACGACCGGTCGAAGTCCATGGCGTGCGAGGTGCCGGCGGGCGGCGACCGCTGGGACGCGACGAAGACGGCGCTCACGAGCTTTCTGCAGAACCAGGCCGCGGCGGGCATCAACGTCGCGCTCACCTATTTCGGCAACACCGCACCCGACGGCGATCCTCTCGGCTCGTCGTCGTGCAATCCGTACGACTATCAAACGCCGGACGTCGAGTTCACCGCGCTGCCGGGCGGCGCGGCGGCCATCGTGAGCTCGCTCGGCGCGCACGCCGCACAGACCGACACGCCGACCGTCGCTGCCCTCACCGGCGCGCTGAATCACGCCGCATCGTGGAAGGCCGAGCACTCGTCGGACACCGTCATCGTCGTGCTCGTCACCGACGGGCAGCCCAACGCCTGCGGCGCGGGCAACCTCTCGGAGGTCGTCGACGTGGCGACGAAGGGCCTCGCGAACGCGCAGATCCCGACCTACATGGTCGGCATCCTGAGCCCGGGCAGCACCTGCTCCCTCGATCCGAATCAGCCGAACCAGGCGGACCTCGACGCAGTGGCGAAGGCAGGCGGGACGAACGCCGCGCTCATCGTCGACACGACGAAGGACACCGGAGCCCAGCTCGTCGACACGATGAACAAGATCCGGCAAAACGCGCAGATCCCCTGCGAGTATTCGATCCCGACGCCGACCAACGGCAAGCTCGACTACGACAAGGTGAACGTCAGCTACCTCGACCCGACCGGCGCAAAAGAGGACGTCTACTACGTCGAACAGATGTCGGCGTGCGACCCGACCAAGGGCGGCGGCTGGTACTACGACACCAAGCCGCCGACGCCCGCGCCGACGAAGATCCTGCTCTGCCCCTCGACGTGCTCCACCGTGACCGGGAAGTTCGGCTATCGCCTGAACGTCACGCTCGGCTGCCAGGCCCTGCGCATCCCGGCCTGATAGCGGCTCAGCCGATCGTCGCGCAGCCGAGGACGACGTCCACCTGGACGCTCGTCCCGCTGTTGATCGACGTGCACGTGGAGCCGCAGAGGATGATCTGCTTCGGCTGGGTGTTGCTGTCGTAATACCAGCCGCCGTCGGTCGGCGTGCAGCCCGACGCATCGCCCACGCGCTTGAGCACCTGCGGCGTCCCCATGTCGGGCGTGAGCTGGACGTTGACCTTGCCGTAATCGGCCGGGCCGCTCGGCGGCGCGGGGATCGAGTACTGACAGCCGAGCGCCGGCGAGGCGCCGATCTTCTTCATTGCCGCGAGGAAATCGCCGCCCGGGTCGGCGCTCCCGGTGTCGACGATGAGCGCCTGACCGGTGCCGCCCGCGACCGCGATCTGATTCAGCGACGTGAGCGACGCGCCGACTCCGATGACGAACGTCAGGATCGGCTGAGCGGCCGTCGCCGCGGGAGTGACGAGGTTCGTCGCGATGGCGGAGACGTTGTTCGTCGTGAAGTCGCAGTTCGTCGGCTCGCCGTCCGTCGCGAGGACGAGGATCGTCTTGTGGTCGGGGTGGTTCGCGGCCCACACCTTCGTGTAGTCGTAGCCGCCCTGTAGCGCCGGATACGTCGGCGTGCTGCCGACGGGACCATGCGCTCCGAGTGAGCTCACGATCATCGGCGCCACCCCGGGGAGCGTATCGATACCGACGTCGGGTGCGTAGTTGCCGGCCGCGCAGCTGTCCGTCTTCGAGCAGATGCCGCCGAGATGAGTCGTGCCGTTGACGAGGCCGCCGGTGCACGTCCCGAAGCTCATGCAATCGGCATCCATCGCGCAGCTCGGCGGTGCGTTGGCCGGGACGGAGAGCGGAAAATATCCGATGCCGACGCCGAGGCCCGCGCTCGCGCCGTTCTGCACGAACGCGGTGAGCGCACCGACGATCACCGACCACTTCGAGCCGCCGGTGACGTTGTCATTCATCGAGCCCGACTGATCGAACACGATGTACATGTCGAGCGGGATCTTCTTCGGCTTCACGGAGGTTCCGGCGCACTTGCATCCACCGTTCAGACACTCGGTGTCCCCACAGCTCAGGCGACAGGCGCCGCAGTTGCCCGTGTCGTTCGTGAGGTTCGCCTCGCACCCGTCGTCGGTCTTCTCGTTGCAGTCGCCGAAGCCGGCGGCGCAGCCGTAGTGACACTCGCCGACGAAGCAGTACGGCGTCGCGTTGGGCGCCCCCGGGCAGGCGTGGCCGCACGCGCCACAGTTCATGGCGTCCGTCTCGAGGTTCGCCTCGCAGCCGTCGGACATCGTCCCGTTGCAGTCGACGTACGTCGCGTTGCAGACCGCGGGATGTCCGCCCGCGCCCTGTGCGCCGCCGGCCCCCGCTGCGGGCGAGCCGCCCTGGGCCGTCCCGCCACCGGAAGACGGCGGGGTGATGGTGCCGGTTCCGCCGGTGGGCGGCACGGTGGACGCACCACCCGGCGGGATCTGGGTCATTGCGCCGGAGCCGCCCGCGCCGGAAATCGTGGTCGTTCCGCCGGCCGAGGTGGTCGGTAACAGCCCGCCTGAGCCGCCCTGGCCGGCCCCGGCTGCGCTGTTCGCCGAGCTACAGCCTGCGGCGGCCGTAACTGCGAGGAGTAACAGAAGCGGCGAGCGGACGTTCACCCGTAGATCCCTCCGAGCATTCGCGTCGTACTCTCTTCCAGCGTACCCTCGACCGCAAGGATGGGTCGTGGGGGCGCCATTTTCTCTTCGCACAGCAACCGATCCGGCAACTCGGTTTGCCGCATTGCGGACAGCGGCCGAGGGGCCGCTCGGGCAGCGCTTATCCCACCCCGGCGCCGGCCGTACTGGTGCGGGCACCCTACGCTTTTCCGGGGAAGCTGGTCGATGAGCGCACGCTCCAGGACGGTCGGAGACCGAGACGAGGATCATCGCGGGTGAAGCCCCACGCCACGGCAGACACGCCGACCGGGCGCGAGCAGCACCTCGCCTCGGCGCTGGACCTCGCCACCGACGCGCTCGTGACCCTCGACGCCCACGGCGTGGTCGAACACCTGAACGGCGCTGCCGAGCGTCTCCTCGGCGTGGAGCGCGCGAGCGTCCTCGGCAGGCGCATCGACGAGTTCTTCGAGGACGCGATGGGCGGCGTCCACACGATGGAGAGCCTCAGCGAGGGCCTCGCGCGGCGCAACACGACGGAGGGGCTCCTCAAGCCGCGACTCGGCTCGAACCTGCTCCGCTTCACGCTCCACGTCGCGCCGGGAGCAGACGGCGGAACCCTCCGATTGACCCGCACCCGGAGCGCGAAGATCGACGGAGTCGCCGCGCTGCTCCGCCCCGTGATCCACGACTCGCGCGAGGACGAGCGCACCGAGGTCGACAGCGACGACCGGTTCCTCGACGCGCTCGACGGCGTCATGAGCGGCCTCGACGAGGCGGCTGCGATCTTCAACGCCGTCGCGGTTCACCTCGGCTCGCATCTGCCGCTCGATCGCTGTCTCTTCGTCACCATCTCGGTGGAACGGAACGAGCTCGTCGTCCACCCGGGTCACGAGCGCAACGGACCGACCCTGGTCGGTCTGCGCCAGCTCTCTTCGCTCGGAGAGCCGACGCGAACGTGGCTCATCGAAGGACGCATCGTCGTCACGAGCGACGCGCTCACCGATCCGCGGACCAGATCCCGATACGAGAGCGCGTACGCGCCGGCTGGCGTGCGCGCGAGCGTCGTCGTGCCGCTCATGCACCTCGGCACGTGCCGCGGGTATCTCTCGCTCTCGTCGTCCACGCCGCGCAACTGGACGGCGCGAGAGCTCGCGCTGTCTCACGCCGTCGCGAGCCGCACGATTCATTTCATCGAGGGCCGCCGCACGCTGCGAACCCAGGAGGCGCTCGTCGAGGGCCTCCGGAGCGCGAACACGGAGCTCGAGGCGCGCGTCGAGGCACGGACCGCGGAGCTCACGGTGGCGCTCGCGGATCGGGAAGCGCTGCTCGAGGAGCGGGATCGTGCCGCCGAGCAGCTCCGGCGCACCATCGAGGCGTCGCCGACCGGCATGCTCATGGTGTCACTCGACGGTCGCATCGCCGCCGTCAACGCGAAGACCGAGGCGATCTTCGGGTACCAGCGTGGTGAGCTCGTCGGTCAGCCGATCGAGCTCCTCATGGGTCGCGCTCTCGACGTGAGGCCGGTTGACCCGGTGGCTGAGCCAGCAGGCTCCCAATCGGAGAGCGTCGACGTGGAGGGGATCCGCAAGGACGGCTCGAATTTCCCCGTTCACCTGGCCGTCAATCCGCTCGAGACGGCCGAGGGCCGCTTCGTGCTCGCGTCGGTGAGCGACGTCACCGACCGCGTCCTCTCGGAGCGGGCCCTGCGCGAGAACGAGGCCCGTTACCGCCGCCTTTTCCACGACTCGCCGACCGCCCTCTGCGAGCAGGATCTGTCGCAGGTCAAAGCCTACCTGGACGAGCTCTCGGCCGGTGGGGTGACGGACGTCTGCGCTTATCTGCGTGGGCACCCGCTGGCCGTGGCCTCGGCCGCCCGCCGTGTGCGTTTCATCGAGGTGAACGATGCGACGCTCGAAATGTATGAAGCCGAGAGCCGCTCGGAAATCCTGGAGAATTGGCATAAGCTATTCGATCAGGACATGCTCAAGGTGTTCGTCGAAGAGCTCTGCTTCCTGGTGGAGGGGAAGGGCACGCTGTTCTCGGCGAGGACCTCGACGCGCACGCTCAAAGGAAACCGAAACGAAATCGTGTTCCGTCTGAGCGTGCTGCCCGGTTCCGAACGCACGTGGGACAGGCTCGTCGCGTCGATCTTCGACATGACCGCCTATCACGAGGCCGAACGAAAGCTCCACGCCGCCCTCCGCGAGAAGGACGTGCTCTTGAAGGAGGTCCACCACCGGGTGAAGAACAACCTCCAGGTGATCTCGAGCCTTCTGAGCCTCCAGGCGCAGTACGTGCCGGACGCCTCCACCCGCGCGGTGTTCGCGAGCAGCCAGGGCCGCGTTCAATCCATCGCCCTGGTTCACGAGAAGCTCTACCAGTCGCGGAACCTGTCGCACATCAAGCTCTCCGAGTACCTGAAGACGCTCATCTCCGATCTCCTGAGCGCGAACAGTGCTGCCGAGCGCGGCATCAAGTCGGTGCTCGACATCGCCGACCTGAGCCTCACTGTCGACGTCGCGATCCCGTGCGGGCTCATCGTGAACGAGCTGGTCAGCAACGCCCTGAAGCACGCCTTCTCCGCCCGTCCCTCGGGCACCGTGACCGTGCGCGCGGTCCGGCAGAACGAGGAGCTCATCGAGCTCAGCGTGGCCGACGACGGCCTCGGCCTGCCGCAGGTCATCGATCCGCACGCGTCGTCGTCCCTCGGCCTCGATCTCGTGTTCACCTTCGCCGAACAGCTCGGCGCCGAGGTCGAGATAGTCCGCGACGGAGGGACGACCTTCGTCTTTCGCTTCCGGGAAGAGGCCGCATGACGACACCGCCGCCCGCAGAAAAGACGGTGCTCGTCGTCGAGGACGAGCGCGTCGTCGCGAAAGATCTCCAGCGCACGCTCATCCGGCTCGGGTACCGGGTGCCGGTGACCGTCGCGTCGGCGGAGGACGCCGTGCGCGCCGTGGCGCAGGAGTGCCCCGATATCGTCCTCATGGACATCCGCATCCGCGGCGACCTCGACGGCATCGAGACGGCGCGGATTCTGAAGAAGCGCTTCGACGTCCCGGTCATCTACCTGACCGCGTACGCCGACTCCGAGACGGTCGCCCGCGCGAAATCGACGGAGCCGCTCGGCTATCTGCTGAAACCGGTGAAGCTCGACGAGCTCCGGAGCACCGTCGAGGTCGCGCTCCACAAGCACGAGATGGAGCGGCGGCTCCGCGAGCGCGAGCGGTGGTTCTCGACGACCCTCCGCTCGATCGGCGACGCGGTCGTCTCCACCGACGCGAGCGGGCGCGTCACCTTCATGAATCCGGTCGCCGAGACCCTGACCGGATGGTCCACCACCGAGGCACGCGGGCGCCACGTGTCGGAGGTCGTCCATCTCGTCGACGAATCGACCAACCAGAGGCTCGAAGATCCGATCTCGAGCGCGCTGAAGAGCGGCCGGATCATCCACGTCGACGGCTCACTCGTCGCGCGGGAGGGCCACCAGCGCGCCATCGCCGACAGCGCCGCGCCCATCGTCGACGACGACGGGAGCACCGTCGGTGCGGTCATCGTCTTCCGCGACGTCGGCGAGCAGCGCAAGGTGCAACACGACCTCGAGCTCACCGACCGCCTCGCGTCGCTCGGCACCATGGTCGCGAGCGTCGCCCACGAGATCAACAACCCCCTCACCCTGGTGATGGGCGGCATCGGGCTAGCCCTCGACGAGCTCAGGCGAAGGAAGCACGAGCTCGGCTCGCCTCGATGGCTCGAGGATCTCTGCGCGACGCTCTCGCAGGCGGAGTACGGGTCCGAGCAGATCCGGAATATCGTCGCCGATCTCCGTACCCTGTCGCGGCCCAGCGCCGACGGCACGGCGATCGACGTCCGGCGGATGCTCAACTGGGCGATCGAGGCCGCCTCGCACGAGCTCCGCGGTCGGGTCAAGGTGACGACGAGCTACGCGAAGACGCCGCGCGTCCATGCCGACGAGACGCGCCTCGGGCAGGTGTTCGTCAATCTGCTCGTGAACGCGGCGCAGGCCATGATGCAGAAGCCCCGCGGCGAGTCCGAGCTCAAGGTGACGACGAGCCTCGACGCCGAAGGTCGCGTCGCCGTCGAGATCGCCGACAACGGCCCCGGCATCCCCGGAGAGCTCCTCGAGAAGATCTTCGATCCATTCTTCACGACCAAGAAAGAGAGCGGCGGCACCGGGCTCGGGCTCTCCATCTGCAGGGGTATCGTGACGTCGCTCGGCGGCACCGTCACCGTCGAGAGCACCGTCGGGCAGGGCACGACGTTCAAGGTGACCCTGGCGCCGGCTCCGGACGACGGCCGCGCCGCGCCGAGCGTGCCGCCGCCGAGCTCGACCCTCTCGGCGAAGGTGCTCGTCATCGACGACGAGCCCATGATCCTGAAACTCGCGCAGCGTGTCCTCGGGACGCGACACGAAGTGGTGCTCGCCGAGGGCGCAAGGGCGGCCCTCGACGCGCTCGACAGGGGCGATCTCTACGACGTGATCCTGTGCGACGTCCTCATGCCGGGCTTCTCCGGGGTCGACCTGCACGAGCAGATATTGCTCCGCTACCCCGCCCTGGCACCCAGGGTGGTGTTCGTCAGCGCTTCTGCGTTCACGCCGCGGTCGTTCGACTTCCTCGCTTCCGTTCCCAACCGCTGCCTGTCGAAGCCGTTCGATCGCGGCGAGCTCGAGCGGGCGGTGCTCGACGTCCTCCGCGAACAAGGCGTCGCCTCGGCGCAGGGAAATCCGTGAACGATCTCGGGAAGCGGCTCCGCGTCGTCGCGGTGGTCGCGTTCTCGTACGCGGTCACCGGCAAGCTCGGGCTGCTCCTGGCTCTGCCACCGGGGTACGCGACGGCGATATGGCCGCCGTCGGGGATCGCGCTCGCCGCGGTGCTCCTCTACGGCAGCCCGGCGGCAGTGGGCACCGTGATCGGCTCGTTCGCCGTCAACGCCGGCGTTGGGTTCGATTCGGGAACGCCGGGCCATTTCGCTCGCGCCGTCGGGGTCGCGCTCGTCATAGCGAGCGGCGCGTCGCTGCAGGCCCTCGCCGGCGCGTCGCTCATCCGCCGCGCGATCGGCTTCCCCCACCCGCTCAACGAGGGCACCGACGTCCTCCGGTTCTCGCTCCTCGGCGGCCCGGTGGCGTGCATGACGAACGCCACGGTGGGCTCCACGTTGCTCCTCGCGACAGGCGCGTTCCCGCTGAAGGACTACGGGACGAACTGGCTCACCTGGTGGGCGGGCGACGTGCTCGGAGTGATCATCGTCGTCCCGATCGTCCTGTCGCTCTTCGCAGAGCCGCGCGCCGTCTGGCGGCCGCGCCGGGCGTCGGTCGCGGGGCCGCTCGCCGCGGTCTTCGCCATCGCCGTCTGCGCCTACGTCCGGGCGAGCGCGCTCGAACAGCGACAGCTCGAGCAGGAGTTCCGCGAGCGGGCGTCGGCGCTCGAGCGCGCGCTATCGAGCCGGATCGACGGCTGCGTGCTCACCATCGAGCAGACCCGTGATTTCTTCAACTCGTCCATCAGCGTCGAGCGGGAGGAGTTCCGTCGCTTCGCGCGCCCCGCGCTCGCACGCCTCCCCGGTCTGCGCGCCATCGAGTGGATCGCGACGGTGCACGCCGCAGAGCGGACCACATACGAGGACGCGCTCCGTGCGGAGGGCTTCGCGAGCGCCAAGCTCCACGACTACAGCAACGCGCCGACCCCGGATTCACGCGAGGTGATGTCGGCGGTGACGTACATCGAGCCGCTCGAGAACAACGTACGCGCCCTCGGCCTCGACATCGGTTCCGAGGCGCTCCGGCGCGCTGCCCTCGAGCAAGCTCGCGACTCCGGCAAGGCGACCGCGTCGGACGGCGTCACCTTCCTTCGCAGGAACGGCGACTCGCTGGGCGTCCTCATCTTCGCGCCCGTCTATCAGACGGGCGCGAACGTCTCGACGCCCGAGCTCCGGAAAAAGGAGATCCGGGGGTTCGTGCTGGGCGCCTTCCAGACCGGCGATCTAGTCACCGCGGCTCTCGGCGCGGCCCCCGGGCGCAACATCGCCGTCGCGATCCGTGACGCCTCGACGGGCCGCGTCCTCTACGACGAGAGCGTCGAGCCGTCGCGGGCGACGCTGCGCTTCGACGTCCCCGTGCAGGCCGCGGGGCGAGAGTGGCTCTTCGCGTTCAGCTCGACGCCCGCGTATACCGCGACCCATTCCCCGTGGGAGGCGTGGGCGCTCCTCGTGTCGGCGCTGCTGTTCGGCGGTCTCCTCGGCGCGTTCCTGCTCGTGCTCACCGGGCGCGCCGCGGAGTTCGAGCGGCGAAACTACGAGACGACGGAGCTTCTCTCGACGCTCGTGCAATCATCGGAGGACACCATCGTCGCCTACGACGCCTCCGGCGCCGTGATGAGCTGGAACGCCGGCGCCGCCGTGACACTCGGCTTCGACGAGAAAGAGGTACTCGGCAAGGACGTCCGCGCCTTCATGCCCGCCGATTCCCTGTCGGATCACGAGGCAAAGCTGAAGCAGGTCTTCGCGGGGGAGAACCTTCCGGCGTACGAGGGTGCGCGGCTCACCAGGGACGGCCGGCGCATCGACGTCGCCGTGAAGCTGTCTCCGGTCCGCGACGTGCACGGCGACGTACGCGCCGTCTCCGAGATCTGCCGTGATATCTCGGCGGCCAAAGAGGCCGACCGGCTCATCCGCGCCTCTCTTCGCGAGAAAGAGCTCCTCTTGAAGGAGGTCCACCACCGCGTGAAGAACAATCTGCAGGTGATCTCGAGCCTCCTCAACCTGCAGGCGCAGCACCTCCCCGATCCCGCGCAGCGCGGCATCTTCACCGACAGCCAGTCGCGCGTTCAATCGATCGCGCTCGTGCACGAGAAGCTCTACCAGTCGAAGGATCTCACCAACATCGACTGCGAGCAGTACGTGCACACGCTGGTCGACGGGCTCTTCCACGCGCAGAACTACACCGGGCGCGGCATCGAGCACACCATCGACGTCGGGGGTGCCCATCTACCGGTGGACGCCGCGATCCCCTGCGGCCTCATCATCAACGAGCTCGTCACCAACGCGCTGAAGCACGCCTTCCCCGGTAACGCGCGGGGCACGGTGCACGTGTCGCTCCAGCCCGGCGCCGACGACTCGATAGAGCTCGTGGTTCAGGACGACGGGCGCGGCCTTCCGGAGGACATCGATCCGCGGAAGACCACGTCGCTCGGCCTCGACCTGGTGTTCACCTTCGCCGAGCAGCTCGAGGCCAAGGTCGAGATAGAGCGCTCCCACGGGACGGCGTTCCGCTTCCGTTTCCGACAGCCGACGACGCGCTCGGCGCTCGACTCCTAGGAGCCCGCGCGCTTGCCGCCGACCCGCACGACGCGGTTTCGGCCGGCGTGCTTCGCCTGATAGAGAGCCGCGTCCGCGTCGCGGAGAAGGCCTGCGACGTCGGTGACGCCGTCTCCGACCTCGGCGATGCCGAAGCTCGCCGTGAGCGCGATGCTCGTCGAGGCGCCGTCGAGGCCCGACGCAATGACGGGATCCGCGGCGACGAGCGTACGCAGCCGCTCGGCTACGACGTTCGCGTCCTGGCCGCTCGTCTCCGGGAGGATCACGGCGAACTCCTCGCCGCCGTAGCGGGCGACACGGTCGATGAGACGCACCCCGCTCGTGATGCGCTTGCCGACCTCGGTCAGCACGGCGTCACCGGCCTGGTGCCCGTGACGATCGTTGACCTGCTTGAAGTGATCGAGGTCGATCAAGATGAGCGACGTCGGCCGGCCATGGCGCATGGACCGTCGAAGCTCGTCCTCGATGAGACGGTTGAATTCACGCCGGTTATAGCAACCGGTGAGCTCGTCGCGCACGGCGAGCTCGAGGAGCATGATGTGCTGGCTGGCGAGCGCCGCCATCGCGTCCCGGAGCGCCACCTCGGTCTCCTTGCGAGCGCTGATGTTCGTGCAGAACTCGTAGGTGCCGAGCAGCTTCGAGCCTTCGTACGCCGACACAAGGGTCACCTGCTTGAAGAACGTCTCGCCGCCCTGCGTGCGGCCGCCGCATTCGAAGACGACCTTGCCGTCGTTCTCGACGAGCGCAAACTTCTCGAGCGCGGTCGTCAGATCTTCGCTCGCGACGAGCGAACGCCACTCCTTCCCGAGGAGCTCCTCGGCTCTGTAGCCGTGCTCCTCGGCATAGGCGCGGTTCACGTAGACGTAGCGGCCGTCGAGGTCGACGCGGGCGATGCCTTCCGCGGCGAACTGGAGCGCGGAGTTCAGCTGACGGAGCTCGGCGATCACGGCGGGCTCCTCCGGCCGCTCGGAGTTCGACTCGGAGCGAACGACGGTCTCACCGAACCGCGCGAGCGTCCGGCGAAGCCACGCGTCACGCGACGAGACGACCCGGTCGGCGCGGCTCTTCTCGAGCGCGATCCGTACCGCGCCACGGAGCTCCGCCTCCTTGAACGGCTTCACCAGGTAACCGAGCGCGTGGACGGCGCTCGCCCGCGCGAGCGTGTTGTCGTCCGCGTAGGCGGTCAGGAATACGACGGGCACCTGATGCTCCCGCATGAGGATCGACGCGACGTCGATGCCGTCGATCTCGCCGCGGAGATGGATGTCCATGAGCGCGAGATCGGGTCGCTCGTCGCGCACACTGGCGAGCGCTTGATCGGCGGAGCGCGCGGTCTTCATGACCGAGTAGCCCATGCGCTGGAGGATCGTGGAGAGATCCTTGGCGACCAGCGCCTCGTCCTCGACCA
Source organism: Polyangiaceae bacterium (assembly GCA_036272055.1). GTDB lineage: Bacteria > Myxococcota_A > Polyangia > Polyangiales > Polyangiaceae > DASZVB01. The sequence continues at coordinate 156,697 of DATAZL010000063.1, forward strand.
CAAGGATCTTCGCGGGCGAGGTGTTCTCCACCCGATGAAAAACGGCCAGCCGGTGCCGCGCTTTAGTGGCGAAGGGCGCCCGTTTGCCTGTTCAAACGAGGATTTACAGCCGGTCGACCAGTGCCTTCGCGAAATCCCGCGTGCCGAGGGAGCCGCCCAGGTCTTTCGTCTTCTGGCCGTCTTCGAGTGCGCCGTTGTAGGCGGCCTTGATGCGGTCGCTGGCCTTCTTGCACTCCGGGTCGTCGCGCTCCTCGGCCAGGTAGTTCAGCATCATCACGCCGCTCATGAGGAGGGCGAGCGGATTCGCGATGTCTTGCCCTGCGATGTTGGGGGCGGACCCGTGCACGGCCTCGAAGACCGCGTCGTTGTCCCCGATGTTCGCGCCCGGCGTCACCCCGAGGCCACCGACGAAACCCGCGCAGAGATCGGACACGATATCGCCGTAGAGGTTCTCACAGAGGAGAATGTCGAACTGCGAAGGGTCCTGCACGAGGCGCATGCTCGCCGCGTCGATGATGGTCTCTTCATATTCGATGTTCGGATAGTCGTGGGAGTGAACCTTGCTCGACTCCTCGATGAACATCCCGTCGGTGAGCTTCATGATGTTCGCCTTGTGAAGGACGCTCACCTTGCGGCGCTTCCGGTGCGTCGCATAGCGGAAGCAGAAGAGCGCGATACGGTGGCAAGCCGGTCGCGTCGCGACCTTCATCGACGCGACGACGCCGTCGGTGATCTGGTTCTCGATGCCGCTGTAGAGGCCCTCGGTGTTCTCGCGCACGATGACCAGATCGACGTTGTCGTAACGGGTCTTCACGCCCGGCAAGGAGCGCACGGGTCGAACCGCGGCGTAGAGGTTCAACGTCTTCCTGAGGGCGACGTTGATCGACCTGAAACCTTTGCCGATCGGCGTCGTGCACGGCCCCTTCAGCGCGACGTGATGTTGCCGGATCGCGTCCAGCGTCTCTTCCGGCAAGAGATCTTTGTTTCCGGCTTTCACGGCCGCCTCGCCCGCGAGATGCTCGATGAACCTCACCGGGGCGTTCGCCGCCTCGAAGACGGTGCGCACCGCCGCGGAAACCTCGGGCCCGATACCATCTCCTGGAATCAATACGACCGTATGCATGCTCGGCTACCTCGTCTCCTTCGAGCTTACAGCGCATCACACGGAGCGAGGCCACAAAACGAGAAAACCGAAACACGACCGCGCGTGCAGGGCGACGGCGCCGCCCGGATTTTCATCGTGGTTTCTAGCGCGCGACGGCACGGAGTCCGGAGGCGCGCGGCCGGCCGTCGAGGAAGGCGATCGAGTCGTGTTATATTGGTAGGTTGATGCCGAGCACGAAATCGCTTCCGAGCGCCGAGAATGCATTCTTACGTGGGCTGGTACAGAAGGTCCTCGAGTCCGCCTCCACTCAGACGGAAGCGGCGCAGCGCCTCGGAGTCTCGCAGTCGTATCTGAACGAGTTCATCGGAGGGACGCGGGGTGCCGGCCCGAAGCTCTTGAAGGGGCTCGCGCGCCTGAACCCGCGGAAGTCGGCGCGCCTGCTCGGGCTCGACAGCGACGATTCGAACGGCTCTTCCGCCGACCCGCGAACCGAGGCCGAGCGCGCCGTCGATGCACAGTTCGGGCACGAGTTCGACGGAACGGTGCTCGATACCCTCGTCGAGGCGGTGCAGTACGCTGCCCAGCGCGGCCCGCGCTTCTTCCGGCAGACGTGGTGGCGCATCCTGCTCGACGACCGCAAGAGCGCGACCCCGAACGGCCATGGCATCGATCCCATCGCACTCGGCGAGCGGCTCGTGGCGCGAGCTCAAGCTGCCGACGACGAGGCGCGCCGCGAGCGCTTCAAAGCGATCCACGGCGTGCCCGACGACGAGGAGGACGACAAGCGCCCTACCCTCCCCGCGCCCGGCAAGAGCGTTCCCGAGCGGAAGGGTACGCGCCGGGACACGCCGGTGGCGAAGAAGGCGCGTTGACGCTCCTGGCGATCGCCGTGGCGGTCGCCGCGGGCGCCACCCTCGTCGCGCTCTCTGGCCCGACGAAGTAGCGGGCGCCTCGCCGGCACACGCGTTGCGATGCCGGCTCGCATGCACGCGATCGCCGGCGGCGCCGCCACCATTCAAGGAACTCCGCTCGGCCTCGCCGTCGCGCAGACGAGCACGCTCATCGGGCTCGAGCCCCGCTCCATCCGGGTGGAGGTGTGTTGCACGCGCGGCCCGTCCTTCTTCCAGCTCGTCGGGCTCGCGTTCGCGGCGGTGCGCGAGTCGCGGGTCCGCGTCGCGAGCGCCCTGGCGCGCCTCGGCGTGCTCCTAGACGAGTACGCCATCACCGTGAACCTCGCCCCTGCAGACCTTCGCAAGTCCGGGGCCGCTCTGGATCTTGCGCTCGGCGTGGCGGTGCTCGCTGCAGTGGGGAAGCTTCCCGAGCGAGCACTCGACGGCGTGCTGTTCCTCGGGGAGCTGTCGCTCGACGGCGGGCTCCGCCCGATCCGCGGCGTGCTCCCGCAGCTCGACGGCGCGCGCGGCCGCGGCATCACGTCAGCCATCGTCCCCGAGGCGAACCAGGCAGAGGCCGGCCTCGTCGACGATCTGCCCACCTACGTTGCTGGCTCGCTCGAGGCGGTGGTCGCGCACCTGGCCGGCACTGCCACCCTGCCGCGCGCGCGCCGCACCGAGTTCTCGGCGGACGACCCCGGCGTCTCCGGAGATCTGTCCGACGTGCGCGGCCAGTCGACCGCGCGGCGCGCGCTCGAGGTCGCCGCGGCGGGTGGCCACAATCTCCTCATGCTCGGCCCGCCCGGCGCGGGGAAGACGCTGCTCGCGCGGCTCCTGCCGACCATCTTGCCGCCGCTGACGTTCGAGGAGGCCATCGAGGCAACGGCCATTCACAGCGTGGCCGGCCTCGTCGACGCGGAGCGGGGCGTCGTCGCGCGGCGCCCTTATCGCGCGCCCCATCACTCCGTCAGTGAAGCCGGGCTCATCGGCGGCGGTGAGCAGCCACGCCCCGGGGAGGTGAGCCTCGCTCACAACGGCGTGCTCTTTCTCGACGAGCTGCCCGAGTTTCGTCGCGACGCGCTCGAGGCGCTGCGCCAGCCGCTCGAGGACGGCAAGGTCTGCATCGCGCGCGCGAAAGCCCACGCCTGGTTCCCTGCGCGTGCGCTCGTCGTCGGAGCCGCCAACCGGTGTCCGTGCGGCAATCTGGGCCACCCGGCGCGTCCCTGCCGCTGCTCGGAGAAGGTACGACGCGCCTACCTGGGGCGGCTCTCGGGTCCGCTCCTCGACCGGATCGACGTGCACGTCGGACTGCCTCCGGTCGACGTGCGCTCCCTCGTGGGCGGCGTGCTCGGCGAGTCCTCCGCCGTGGTGCGCGCTCGCGTCATCGCCGCACGCGCCGTCCAGACGTCGCGAAAGGCCGCGGGCATCACCAGCGCCGGCAACAACGCCACGGTCTCGACGCGGGAGCTCGCCCAGGTGGCACAGCTCGACGCCGAGTCCCGCAAGCTCATCGCCGACGCCGTCGAGCAGCTCGGGCTGAGCGCGCGCGCGTTTAGCAAGGTGCTGCGCGTGGCGCGCACCGTCGCCGACCTCGAGGGCTCCGCCGCAGTACGCCGGCCCCACGTCGCCGAGGCCATACAGGCGCGCCTCCTCGACCGCGAGCTGACTGCCTGACCGAGTCATTCCGCGGTCACGGCGAGGCGAGGCGTTCCGCGCACCGCGTGGCGGCGTGCCGCAAATTTCGCTGATTTTCGACGCGAAAGGGCCGTTCGGCGGCGGCACGAAACTTGGTTCTCTCCGGGTGATGGAGGTCCCGATGGAGACGAGTCTCGACACGAATCCGAGGACGGCGATGAGCGACGTGGCAGCCATGGCAGCGTTCGGTGGCGCCACAGCGGCGACCGCGGCGCTCGGCACCCTCGCCATGGGAGATGGGCCGCGCTCTGCCTGGTACATGGCGCTGCGGAAGCCGGCCTTCCAGCCGCCCGCGAGCGTCTTCGCGCCGGTGTGGACGGCGCTGTACTCGTCCATCGCGTACTCCGGCTATCGGACGTTCCGCGCGCCCCCAAGCCGGACGCGCACCGCGGCGCTCGCACTCTGGGGCGCGCAGCTGGTGCTGAACGGCCTCTGGACGCCGCTCTTCTTCGGCCAGAAGCGCGCGCGAGCATCCCTGGTCGATTCGACGCTCTTGCTCGGCACTGCGGCGGGCTACGCGCAGACCGCGTCGAAGGTCGACAAGCGCGCGGCGTGGACGTTCGCGCCCTACGTCGGCTGGCTCGCCTTCGCGACGCTCCTCAACGCGGACATCGTGCGGAAGAACCGCCGGCGTTTCTGGTTCTAGCGCGCGCTTCCGCTACTCTTCATCCGATGCGGAGCGCGTCGCTCGAGACGAAGGCACTTGCCGCCATCCGCGACCGTGGCGCGCTCCTCGTGTATCCGATCACGAATCGACGTGAGCCGCGCTCGCTGTGGAGCGCGCTCTACCCACGAAGCGAGATGCACTGGGCATGGGACGAGAACGCCGACGATCGCGTGGTCGGCCTCTGGTACCTCCGTGAGAAGCTCGCCCGCGGCAAGAAGGTCGTCTACGCGAAGTGGTACCGCGGGCGAGCCGTGTTCTTCTCGCGTGAGCTCTTCGTCGCGATGCTCGCCGCAGTGGCGCCGTGGACGCTCGTGCCGTCGTTCGACGCGCGCGAGGTCCTGGGGTTGCTCGAGGAGAGCTCGCCGCAATCGACGAAGGTCGTCAGGCGTGAAGCGGGCCTTCGCGGCAAGCAAGGAGAGCGCGTCTGGCAGCGCTCGCTGAACGAGCTCTGGGCCGCCCTTCTCCTCGTCGGAACCGGGGAGGTCGACGACGGCGCGTTCCCGTCGCTCGAGATAGGCGCGACGCGGCTCATCTTCGAGGACCTCTGGGACGAGGCCGTCGCGATGGACCGCGAGAAAGCGATCTCCGACGTGACGGCGCGCCTCGAGCCGGAGCCCGTCTTTCTCCGGTACTTCCGTGAAGTGCGCGAGCGCGTGACGGCACCGTAGTTAAGTCGACGTCGCGAGCGGCGGGAGGCTCTCGAGGGCGTGCGCGACGGCTTCCTTCAGGACGGGGAGCCCGTCGCGCAGCGACGCGAGGCGCGCACGGCCCGCGTCGCGTGCGCGCTCGAGAGCGACGATGCGGGTCGCGATGGGGTTCGTGCCGCCCTCGCCGGACTTCGCCGCGGCGAGGTGCTCCTGGTTTCGCTTCAGGTCCGTGTCGAGCTCCTCGCTCCGGCGTTCGAGCTCGTGCACCGACTGCTCGGCGGCTTCCAGCGCCGCGACGCGAGGGAGCGCTACGCGGAGGATCGCCCGCTCCGCGGCGGGCAGCGAGGCCGCCGCGACGAGCGCCTCGACGCTCGCCTTCGTGAGCGTCTCGAGCGCCGTCGTCGAGGCGCGGGCCTCGGTGATGCGCAGGGTGCGCTTCAGCGTCGCGCGTGACGGCGCCGGCACGA
>DATAZL010000064.1:0-43419 GCA_036272055.1 Polyangiaceae bacterium
CGCCGCGCGGAGCGGCATCATCGGGACGCCGGTGCTCTTCATCAACGGCGAGCGCTTCGAGGATCGTATCGAGAACGAGACGCTTCTCGCGGGCGTCGATCGCGCGTACGCACACGCGTAGGTACGGGGGGCCTTAGCCCCCGCTTCAGTACTAGGGGGGCCTTGGCCCCCCGCGGCTTCGCCTTCGGCGAACTGCTCCCCCCGCCGCTTCGCGGGCTCGCTTCGCTCGCGTAGCCCTCAGTTTCGGCCGGGCATGCCGGGGATCGGCATGGCGTCGATGCGCAGGAGGGACGAGGTTCCCTTGCTCGGGACGAGGGCGAGCGCGCTGTGGACGGTCATGAAGAAGGTCCGCTGATCGGGGCCGCCGAACGTGCAGTTCGTCGCCACCTGCCCGGACGTCGAGATGACGCCGAGCTGCTTGCCGTGGGGGTCGAGCACGGTGACGCCGAGAGCCGACGCGACGTAGACGTCTCCAGCGGCGTCGACGCACATGCTGTCCGCCACGAGCACGTTGGCGAAGAGCGTCTTGTCGTGGAGCGAGCCGTCGCGCGCCACCGAGAACGCGAAGACCTGGCCGCTCCCGGTATACGAGACGTAGAGCGTCGACTCGTCGGGCGAGAAGTTCACGCCGTTCGGGCCCGCCGTCGACATGTCCTCGAGGACGAGCGCGTCCGACGTCAATCGATACACGCCCTGGAAGCACAGCTCCGCTGCCTGCGCCGCGAAGCCCTGCGAACCGTTGATACCGAACGTCGGATCGGTGAAGTAGATCGTCCCGTCGGAGCGCGTCGTCAGATCGTCGGGGGAATTCAGCTTGTGGGTGCGGTAATCGCCCACGAGCGAGCGCACGTTGGTACCGTCGAAACGCCACACGTCGCGCGATGCGAACCCCGCGCCGATGAGTTCCCCGTTGGCGTCGAGCGCCAGGCCGTCGGTATTGCCGATGTGATCGATGACGACATCGAGCGTGTTCGGCAAGGTCAGCCGATAGACGCTGTCGGCGTTGATGTCGCTGAAGAAGAGCACCTGTTTCTTCGGATCCCACACCGGACCTTCGGTGAAGAAGAACGTCGAGGCGACGACCGTCGATCTACCGATCTTCGCGAACTGTAGCGGCGGGTACGTCACCGGCGTCGTGGAGCCGTCGGCGTTCGTTCCCGCGTCGTGAGCCGCTCCGGCGTCCCGCACCGACGCGTCCTTCGCGCCCGCGTCGACGATGTCACTGACGAGCTCCGGACCGGCACCGGGCGAGTCGCTCGGCAGATCCGTCGCTGCGTCGGAGCCGACCGCACAACCCGCTCCCATCGTCCCGCCGACGGCCACGCCGCCGCTGGGGAACCCCCCAGATGCCCCCGGCGTGCCGCCGCTTCCGGGCCCGGCCGGTGTGCCGCCGCTTCCGGTAGCGCCGCCCGAGCCGTGCGAGCGCATCGAAGCGTCGGTGGTGTCGGTGGTCGCGCTTGCATCGCGCGATTCGCCGGCACCGGGTCGACCGGATTGCTCCGTCGATGAGCCGCACGCCACTGCGACGATCGAAAGCGTGCTCACGAACAAGGGCCGCACACACTGACGAACACGACTCATCCGCGCTCCTCCCGGCAATTCACTCGACGCCGAAACCGACGCGGACGCTAACGCGTCGTATGGTCCCCACACCAGGTTATCAAGTTACCGCTCCCGCTCAGTGGATGTTCATCGGCGAGCAGCGCCGACCCCGAGGCGTCAAACATGCGGAACTACGCGAGCGAAGCGAGCCCGCGAAGCTGCGGGGGGCTAAGGCCCCCCGTCCTCACCAACGAATACTCGCGTGCGTCTGTAATCGGGCCAAAATCCAGGTAAATTGAGCTACCGTAGGAGTTGCGGCCAGCTGGATATCTTCTAACCTCGACGGTATGAAACGCCGAGGCGGGCCGTTCTACCTGGGGGCCTCCGTGCTCGCTCTATCCGTCGTCGGATGCAGCGGCGGAGACGGAAATCAGCCTTCGGTCCTCGGCGCGCCGGGAGGCGGAGGCGCGCTGCCCGTTCCCGTCGGAGCCGGCGGAATGGTCGGCTCGAGTGGGGGTAGCCCTGCCGTCGTGGGCGTCGGCGGGACTAGCTTTGCGGGCGGTGCGCCGGGCGCCGGTGGCGTCCCGGGTGCGGGCGGCGGCGTGATCGTCCCTGCAACGGGCGGCACCGTGGGCGCAGGCGGCGCGGCGGGCGGTACCGCGGGTGCAAGCGGCGCAGCAGGTGGCGGCCCGGTGTTGCCCGATCCCAACGTTGCGACCATCAAGCTGGACACTTTCACGGTGAACCCCGGACAGGAGCTCATCATGTGTCAGGACTTCGACAATCCGTTCGGCGGGCAAGACGCCGCGATCGTCGACACCGAGTCCGACATGACGAGCGGCTCGCACCACCTGCACGTGTTCTACGGCTCCGACACGCCCGCGCAGAAGACGATCGCTCCCTGCGCGAACCCGCTCGAGTTCCGCTCGCTCCTGCACATCGCGGTCGCCCCTCACTTCGAGGTGCAGTATCCGGCCGGCATGGCGGCGCGTCTGCGCGGCTCGCTCGGGCTCAGGCTGCAATCGCACTACATCAACACGACGACCGACCCCATCCAGGCGCAGGTCACCGTGAACCTCAAGAAGACCGATCCGTCGACGATCCAGAACTGGGTCGCGCAGTTCTACTACGACCGTATCCAGCTCAGCATCCCGCCCGGCGCCAATCAGACGGTGACGACTTCGTGCACGGTGCCCGGCACTTACGGAAAGATCGGCCTTCTCTCGGCGCTCAGTCACATGCACAGCCGCGGGACGCACTTCGTCGCGTCGACGAGCACCGGCGTGAAGCTCATCGAGACCGACGACTGGGAGGGCGGCTCGCCGACCGTCTACGATCCGCCGGTGATGCTCTCCCCGGGCGACAGCGTGAGCTGGACGTGCACGTACAACAACACGACCGGCCACACGCTGAACTTCGGCGACTCCGCGGTCAACAACGAGATGTGCATCTACATTGCCCGCTTCTACTCGTCGCCCGACGGCAACGACATCGAGTGTCAGTCGCCATACGCGCAAGGTGTCGGCGCGGTGACCAAGGTCCCCGCTGGAATGTAACGCTCGCACGCGTATGTGTGACGCGAGGTCGCCGGGCGGCCGGCGCCACGCCGTGTCTCGACTCATCGGCTCGGCCGGCGATGCGGGACGTCGATCGGGAACGCGTATTGCTCGTCACCCGGGCCTCGCTTTGAATGGCGAGTGAACCCCCGAACGAAAGGAACGTGACAGCAATGGATCGCAACACGAATGGCTGGGAATCTGAAAATAGCGGGTGGTCGTCCGGACGAGGACGCGGAATCGCGCGCGAAGGACGAGGCGAAACGGGCCAGGAACATGGCCCCGGTGTGTCGTCACGCGCGCCGGGCGACCTGAACGAGCGCGGGCACGCCTGGGAGGATCGCTGGAACGAATATCCATCTCATGCGCAGCACACCCAGCGCCGCGACGCCTTCGACGACCAGTGGGATCGTCAGCATCAACAGCACTCGTTCGCCGACAGAGAATCCCGCTACGGCGGCTACGGCGAAGGACGCGGCGGCTACGGCGAGGGGCGCGGTGATCGACGCTTCGAGGAGGCAGGTGGATACACCGGCGGCCATCGCAACGCGTGGAACGACAGCCCACGCTACGGCGTGCGCTCACCGTACGGCGGGGCCGGTCAGGGCAACACCGCGAACTACGGCAGCGGCTACGGTACGCCGAGCTACTCGTCGCGCTACGCGAGCACGTCGAGATACGGAGGTCCGTTCGGCTCCGGATACGGCTCGCCGTACGACGATCAGAACCGGTTCCCCGGCGAGCCGTTCGGTTCGAGCTCGTCCGCGCGCCAGCAGCGCGGCCCGTTCGCAGGCAAGGGACCGAAGGGATACGCCCGCTCCGACGATCGCATCCGCGAGGACGCGTGTGAGCGCCTCACCTACGATTCCGACGTCGACGCGAGCGACGTGACCGTCACCGTCTCGAACGGCGAGGTCACGCTTTCCGGTGAAGTCGAGAATCGTCATCAGAAGCGCCTCGCCGAGGATCTCGTCGAGGACGTGAACGGCGTGCGCGACGTTCACAACCGCCTCTCGGCGCGCCGCGGCGTGATCGGGTCGATGGTGGACGAGGTCACCGGGCGCGGCAAGGACGAGAACAACGCCGGCAAGGGTCCGCGACAGGCGTCGTAGCCGTCACTCCCCGCTGTAAGGGTCTACGCGGCGGCCGCGCGAGCGGCGGCACGCCGCGACGACCGGGGGGGACTAGACGCGCCCGCAGCGCCGAGGATCGTCTGCAGCGCGATCACCATACCCGGAGCCACCGTCCGGAGCTGTTTTCTGTGGAGCGCCGAGAGCCGGCGCAGCAGCGCAGCGCCGGCGGGTGTCAGCTTGAGGAACACCTCGCGCCGATCCTCTGAGCTTCGCTCGCGGAGCAGGAACCCGCGCCCCTCCAGCTTGTCGACCAGGGCAACCGTCGTGTGGTGTTGCACACAGAGACGCTCTGCGACCGCCCTGATGGTCGGACGGAGCGACGGGGGAAGGCCGCGGACGGCGAGCAACACCTGATGCTGCTGTGGCTCGATACCTGCAGCGCGCGCCGCGAGCTCGCTGAACGCGAGAAACTTGCGGATCTCGTAACGAAAGGCCGCGAGTGAGCGGTAGTCGGCAGTGGTGATGGTGGGCACGCTTCTCTGTTCCTAGCTCGCCGCGGTGAGCAGCGGTGGTGATTTCCTCAGGCTGGTGATGAGCTGACCGAGCTCCGTCTTGCAGGAGCCGCATCCGGTGCCGGCCTTGGTGACCTCGCCAATTGCGACGATGGAGTCGGCACCGTTTCCGATCGCCGATTTCAGCGCGCCCTCGGTGATCTTGTGGCAGTTGCACACCAGACGGTCCACGGAACCGCCGGCGCCGCCGCGTAGCTGGCACAGCACCTCCAGCGGGTCGGCCGGCAGCGGATCGCCGCGGTCGAAGAGCTGGACGAGCGTCCCCGCAGCGTCGGTGTTCCCGACCAGCATGGCGCCCACGAGCTGCCCGTTCGCGCGGACGATGAGCTTGCGGTAAGAGTTCCGTCGGTCCTCGATGATCTGGAAGACCTGGTCGCTCTCGAGCTCCGGTTCGAGGCTTCCCATCGAGGCGACGTGAACGCCCGCGACCTTCAGGCGCGTGTAGAGCTTCGACCCGCGATAGCGCGATTGCGGCCGGACGCCGCTCAGCACGTCGGCGAGCACGATTGCCTGATCCCATACCGGCTCCACGATGCCGTAGAGCTTGCCGCGATGCTCGGCGCACTCGCCGAAGGCGTAGACGCCCGGAACCTGCGTCGCGAGAGTGTCGTTGACGATGATCCCCTTGTTCACGGGCAGGTTCGAGGCGCGTGCGAGATCCACGCGCGGTCGCACGCCGCACGCGAGCACGACGGTGTCCGCAGGCAAGGACGTCCCGTCGTCCAGGATGACGCCCTTTACGCGCTCGTCTCCGTAGAGCGCGGCGACCGTCCTGCCCGCGCGTACGAAGATCCCGGCGCGCTCGATCTGACGGCCGAGCATGTCACCGCCGAGCCCGTCGAGCTGCGCGTTCATCAGGGTCGTGGCGACGTGCACGACGGTCACGTGGAGCCCCCGATCCGAGAGCACCTTCGCCGCTTCGAGGCCGAGCAGCCCTCCGCCAATCACGACGGCGCTGTCGCCCGGTCGTGAGTGCGCGTGGATGCGCAGGCAGTCGCCCATCGTGCGATACACGAAGGCTCCGGGCCGGAGCTCTCCGTTCTCGTCGAGCATTCCCTCGAGCGGGGGCACGAGCGGCAGGCTCCCGGTGGCGAGCACGACGAGGTCGTAGCCACGACTGTGACCACCCTCCGTCTCGACGTTCTTCCGGAGGGTGTCGATGCGCTTCACCCGCGTGCCGGAGAGCAGGCGGATGGCGTGCGCGTCGTACCACTCGTGGGTCTTCGTCACGATGGCGTCGGGCAGCTCGCCGCCGAGAACGCGACCGAGCAAGATCCGGTTATACGAACCGCCGAGCTCTTCACCGTACACCGTGATCTCGTAGAGCTCGTGCGCGCCGCGCTCGACGAGCTCGTCGAGCAGGCGCGAGGTTCCCATTCCGTTTCCGATGATCGCGAGCTTCTTCTTGGCCATTTTTCAGGTGTCCACGTCTCCCGGGCCCACGACGCGCGCGCGGACGGCGCACACCTTGAACTCCGGCATGCGGCTCAGCGGATCGAGCGCTGGGACGGTGAGGATGTTGGCGGCCTGCTTGCCGCCCCAGTGAAACGGCGCAAACAGCGTGTCGCGCCGGATGTCGTGAGAGAGGGTGACCGAGAAGCGAACCTTGCCGCGGCGGCTCTCGACGACGAGGGGGTGCCCCTCGCCGACGCCGAGTCGCTCCGCGAGCTCCGGGTGCACCTGGAGGCGCGGCTCCGGCTTCGCGTCGAGGAGCTTCGTGACGCGACGGGTCTGGGCGCCGGAGTTGTAGTGCTCCTTGTAGCGACCCGTCGTGAAGTACAGCGGATACTCCTCGTCCGGAAGCTCCGCCGCCGGACGGTACGGCACGACGTGAAAGCGCGCGCGCCCCGACGGATGCGCGAAGCGCTCCGCGAAGAGCCGCGGCGTCCCGGGGTGCGCCTCCGTCGGGCAGGGCCAGAACACGCCCTGCTCGTCGCGGAGGCGCGCGTACGTGATGCCGCTGTAGTCGGCTCGCGCGCCCCTGGTGGCGCGACGGAGCTCTTCGAACACGGCTTCCGGCGAGTCGTAGCGGAAGGCGTCGCCTTTTCCGAGCCGCGCGGCGAGGGCGCCGAGCACCTCGAGGTCCGTCTTCACGCCCCGCGGCGGCGACTGAACCTGTTGCCGCAGGATGACGCGGCCCTCGAGGTTCGTCATCGTGCCGGCCTCTTCCGCCCACTGCGCGGTCGGCAAGACGACGTGCGCCGTCGCCGACGTCTCGTTCTCGAAGGCGTCACAGACGACGAGGAGCTCGAGCGACGCGAGCTTCTCGACGACGTTCCGTGCGTTCGGCGACGCCACCGCGACGTTGGACCCGAAGACGAGCAGCCCGCGGATGCCGCCCTTCGGCCCGAGTGCGTCGAGGAGCTCGTACGCGCTCTTGCCCTTCCACGGAAGCTCCGCCGGATCGATGCCCCACACCTTCGCGATCGCGGCGCGATCGGCGGGATTGTCGATCATGCGATAGCCCGGGAGCTGATCGGCCTTCTGCCCGTGCTCGCGCCCCCCCTGGCCGTTCCCCTGCCCCGTCAGGCAGCCGTAGCCGCTCATCGGTTTGCCGACCCTGCCGAGCGCGAGCATCAGATTGCAGAGCGCGAGCACGGTGTCGGTGCCCTTCGACTGCTGCTCCGCGCCACGCCCCGAGAGGACCATGCTGCTCTCCGGTTCGGCGAGGAGCCGCGCCGCGCGGAGCTGGTGCTCGTAGGGCACACCGGTGAGCCGCTCGACGTACGCCGGATGGCTCGTCAGCGCGGAGCGATACAGGGCATCGAAACCGTCGGTCCGCTGCGCCACGTAGTCGACGTCCACGAACCGCTCCTCGATCGCGAGATGGAGAAGGCCGTTCGCGAGGGCCAGATCGCTACCGGGGGTGAGCTGCAGATGCAGCGTCGCAGCCCGTGCAGTATCGGTCCGTCGCGGGTCGACGACGATGAGGCTTCCGCCCGAGTTCTTCTGCTCGAAGACCCACTGCATGATGGGCGGCATCGTCTCCGCGCAGTTCGAGCCCCAGAGCATGAGGGTCTTCGTCGCGGCGATGTCGGAGACGGGGAACGGGAGCCCGCGGTCGATACCGAACGCGCGGTTCTGCCCCGCCGCGGCAGACGACATGCAGTAGCGCCCGTTGTAGTCGATGTTCGGCGTGGCGAGCGCGACGCGCGCGAACTTGCCGAGCAGGTACGCCTTCTCGTTGGTGAGCGCGCCGCTGCCGAACGCACCGACCGACGCCGCGCCGTACCTTTCGCGAAGGGCGCGCACCTTGTCGGCGATGAAGTCGAGCGCGACGTCCCACTCGACGGGGACGAGCCGGCCGTCCGCGTTTCGGAGGAGCGGGCTCGTGACGCGCGCAGGGTGGTCGAGGAGGCTCGCGGATGTGAACCCCTTGATGCACATCTGCCCGCGATTGACGGGGAAATCGGGGTCCGCCTGCACGTCGACCGTTCGCTCGAGGGCGTCGGTCGTGGTCACCGTCATGCCGCACTGGAAGGCGCAGTACGGGCAATGTGTCCTCGTCGTTTCCTGAGCGGCGACGCGGAGCTGCTGCAGAGCCTTCGCCATGAACCCTGTCGAACCTAGCCGTTCGAGGTTTCGCGACAGTGTCTCCAGCAGCTCCGGAATCGCACGATGGATCGAAGATCGATTGTATCGAGGCTCGATATCTCGGCCGGTTCATGGTGCGCGGCGCAGAGCCGTGTCGTCGAAGTTTCGAACCCTCCCGGCCCGTGCGGGACGGACAGCTTTGTCCGCCCGGTGCGCGACGTAATTGTCGGCGTCTCGCGGCGCTCAGCGCGTCTTTTTCTTCGCGGTCTTCGTCGCGGGCGGACGCGTTCGCGCGCGCGGCTCGTGGAGCTTCTCACCGCGGGCGCACATGCCGACGAAGCGCGCGATGCGCTCCGCGCGTGTCTCCGGCTTCTTCGCCGTCTGCACACGCCAGAGGATCGCGTAGCGATTCGCGCCGTCGAGCTCGGCGAAGAACCGCGCCGCACGCGGATTCAGTGCGAGCGCGCGGGCGAGGTCGTCGGGGACGGTCGAGGTGCGTGCGCTGTCGTACGCAGCGTCCCAGCGCCCGTCGCTCCGCGCTCGCTCGACCTCGACGAGGCCCGACGGCATCATCTTCTTCGCGGTGATGAGCGCCTCCGCCTTCGCGCGGTTGATCTTCGACCAGGGGCTCTTCGCGGTGCGCGGCGTGAAGCGCTGGACCCACGCCGCCGCGTCGAGCGCACGCTTCTGGCCATCGATCCACCCCCACGCGAGCGCCGCCTCGACCGCGTCGTCATACGTGAACGTCTTCGTCTCGCCCTTCGCGAGCCGGAGGAGCACGCCCCTCTTCTTCGAGTGGTGCGCGGCGAGCCAGGCGTGCCACGCGGCAGCGTTCACGAACGTCAGCGTCTCTTCGTCGGCTCGCGAAGCGCCGCCCGATACGGACGGCGCTCTTGCCTTGCTCTTCCGGACCGCCGCCATCGGCGATCGAGCTTACGCGGAACCCGCCTTCGCCGCACTCCGCGCGCGCCGTCGGCGCGACACCGCGAGCGCCGACAGGGCGAACAGGACGCCCGTCGCCGAGCTCGTCGAGGAGCCCTGCGCGACGCCACACCCGCCGCCGCCGGAGTCCATCTCGGGAGCGGCGCCGTTCGTCGGAGTGCCGTTGCCGGTCCCTCCCGCGCCGCTACCGCCCGCGGATGTCGAGGGCGGATTGCTCTTCACGCTGCCTCCGGCGCCGGTCGCCCCCGCGATGCCCCGCGGGATCGTCGTCTGACCCACCGGGGGCAGCACAGGGAGTGCCGGCGCGGCGATCGGTGACACGAGGCAGTTCACGGACACCGAGTTCTGCCCGGTCGTCTGGTCGTAGGTCGACTTCGCGTAGGCGGCGTAGCCGGCCTCGCACTGACACGTCGGGTTGCCGTTCATCGTGACGCAGGCGCCGTGCGCGCCGCAGTCGTAGCCCTCGCACCCTGGCGACGTCGTGACACCCGCGTCCGGCGTCGCGTCCAGATCGGCGCTGACGGGCTCGCAATAGACGGCGGGAGTCGCGCCGGTGGTCGTGAGACGACCGGTCGCGTCGTTCGCGCAGACGCAGGCTGCCGTGGGAGTCGTCTGGTTCGGATCCGTCGAGTACGGGAGCGGCGCGTCCACCTGGACGCACGCTCCGCGACGGCCGCAGTACGCGAACTCACAGGGCGGCGGCAGGGGCGGCTGAGTGGTGCCGTAAGTGCACTTCGACTGATCGAAGTTCGGATCCGTGAGGTCGTGCATGTTGCTCACGTCCGCGGTCTTGCTCGACACCATGAAGACGGGATCCGCGGTCATCTCCTCGGCGCTCATCCGGGCGTACAGACGGGTCATGTACGGAAATTTCTGGAACAGACCGAGGAGCGCTTGCTGCGACTTCACCGCGTCCGGGATGCTCGTGTTGACGAACTGGTTCTGTATCTGGTCGGCGAGCATCGCAGTCGGCTGCGCGTACTCGGTCACGAACGCCTGACCGCCCACCTTGTCGCTCTCGGAGGAGACGAGGCTCAGGTAGTTGTTCGCGTATCCGTACTGGTCGAAGCGGATGAGCGAGTCGTCGATCTTCAGATCGATGTAGTTCTGCGGCGCCCACCGTCGATCGGCGAACACGAAGGCGACGATGCCCATCTCGGGCTGTGCGGCGACCGACGTGAGCCGTATCGGGATCAGCGGCTGATCGCTGTCGTAGGTCATCCCGATCGGCGTGATATCGGTCGTGTTCTTGTCGGCCTGGAGCTTCATGGCGACGAAGTGCATCCCGCCCTCGACGTAGGGCTGGATGAGCGGCGCCATCTTGTCGGTGATGCGATAGCCGTTGTCGTTGAGCCACTTGATGAGCACGTCGGCGCTCGTCCCTTCGAGGGTGACGGTCTGGAAGGGTCCCACCGCCTGCTGAGCAAGGACCGTCACTCCGGCGTCTGCGACCGGGGTCGGGGCGGCCGTGGCCGCGCTGCCTCCGGCGCCCGCCACCGGGAATGCGTAGCGATTGCAGCTCGATTCGAAGTACTGCGGCTGGGTCGCGATATCGAGCCCCTGCATCGCGAGATCGGGGACCTCCGACGACAGCTTCGGAATTCCCGGCGCGGGAACGATCCAGGCGAAGTCGTCCTTGTCGCCGACGTACTTGATCTGGACGTACGCCGTGACGGTGTGGTCCCCGTTGATCGTAAAAATAATGTGTTCGGCCGTCTGATCGACGGGGCTGCTCGAGCAGAAGAATCCGCCGCAAGCGCTGGCCTCGGACGACATGAGCGCGCCACTCACAAGGACGGGCAGCGCCGCGATCAACGCGTTCCGGAAGCGATTTCTGGATATCATTTACAAAGTCTCCCCGTTCTCGAGCGTGGCACACATGTGCCAGCAATCACTGCGAGGAGACCAGTGAGCAACTGCCGTGCCCGCTCTGCAGACATCCCTCTGGCACAGCGTCGCGTCGAGAAGCCGACGCCGCTCATCCCCAGCGGCTGCCGACGGTGAGCTCAGCGCCCCTCGGCATCCAGATCATCCTCGGGACGTTGCGAGAACGCGAGGGCGAGCGCACCCGGATGGAGACGGGAATCAGCCGTCTCGGGATCGTGCCCTGGCGTATCAGCGCCACCACCGAGAAGAGAACCGGCGCGACCCCCGAGACGACCTCCACCGCGTGCATGGACGGCCGACTTTGCAAGGCGCAGGCCGCCGGGAATATGCCGGTTTTGTCGGCGATCTCGGCGCGTCGGCGACTTCGCACGGGCAAGAGGGAAACACGTGTGCACACGGCGACCACGCCCCGTCGACGTGAGGGCACACGTCTCCGCGCATCAGAGCGTGCCGCTCGTCACCCACCGCTCGAGAGCCTCGAAGCGGTAACCAAAGATCTTCACGACGTCGCGCTCCACGAAGAGCCTGTCGATGAGCGCTCCGCCGGGCACCTTGTACGTGACGTGGTCGCTGACGACCGTCTCTCCGTCCTTCGCGGTGAACCGGTGCTCGTGTCGCCAGAGACGGTACGGGCCACGGAGCTGCTCGTCGACGAAGCGGTACGGGGGTTCCCACGCGGTGATGGCCGTGCGCCACCGGAATGGCAACCCGTGTAGTCGGAGACGGTAGTCGATGAGCGCTCCGACGCGCATCTCGATCGGTTCGGTGCCGATGATCGAGAACGACAGGAACGGCGGGGTGAGCTTCTCCAGATTGAAAGCGTCCGCGAAGAACGGGAACACCTCGGACAGGGGACGCGGCAGGGTCTGCTCGGTCTCGAGGTGCGTCGCACCGGCCTCGCGACGAATGGACAGCGTCGGCGCGTTCATGGTTGGTCCGCGTACTAAGGACGATTCGCTGCGCGTCAACGGCCCGACGGAGGTGAGCGCTTTCGTCTCGCGACGCTGCGAGCGCCCATACGCAGCGCGAACATGGAGCTCAGAAAAACCTCCGACACCGGAGAACGTGCGCGCTTCGGCCAGTCTCATCGGAATTCGCAGGTGGTCCGTGACTTGCTCTGTCGCGATGCAGAGGTTTTGTTTTGAAACATAGAATCATCCTGGGTTCCGCTCTTGCTCTCGCCGTCGCCGCCACGGGCTGCTCCAGCAACGGAGGCTCTTCGAAATCCACGACGCCGGCCACGGCAGACGACTACGACGACGTCGCCCAGGCCATGTCGGCCGTCGTCGCCACGACGGGAGGCGGCGGTGAGGTGGGCTCCCTGGCCGACTCGGTCGATCTCTCGGTCGGCGTCATGCCACTCGGTGTCACCCTCGGCGCGAACGGCGAGTTCGCGGGCAACCGCGTCGGCCTCGCCTATCAGTACAAGCTGACCTGCACTGACGCCACCGGCGCCAAGCTCGGTGCGTGCAACACGACGACGGACAAGGCAGACGTGAACGTCGACTGGTCCGGCAATCTCACGATCCCGACGTTCTCGGCGATGGTGACCCGGCAAGGGGACTGGTCGCTGAGCGGTCTCCAGACCGATACCGTGACGTTCGCCGGCAGCGGCACCTTCTCGTTCGACGCTGCCTTCCAGTCGGCGTTCCGTCCGGCGATGGTCCAGTTTCATCTCGACTACGACGCGACCTACGACGCGATCACCATGGAGAAGGCACTGCACGTCCTGACGGGCGGCGCGGTCCACTACACCGTCAAGGCCGAGCGTATCGTCGCGACGGACGCCAAGAACTCCGCGGCGAACTTCGACATGGACACGGCACTCACGTTCGGCGCGAACGGCGCGGCGAGCCTCACGCTCGACGGCAGCCACCATTACACGGTCAACACCGTGTCCGGTGCGGTCGTGCGCGCCGGCGATGCAAATTGACACAGCGGCTCTTCCGGGTAAAACCGTGAACACGCCAGAAATCACGCGAAGCGGCGGACGTCGCCGAAGTTCGCGACTGGTTCGGCACTTGCAGGGACGCGGCGATCATGGATACCCCCAAAGATTTGATCCATCGTGAACTCGAAATGCTCCAGCAAACACGCGACGAGCTGCGCGTGAAGCTGCACCTCGCGGGCGAAGACGCGAAGGACGCCTGGGACAAGATCGAGCGTAAATTCCTCGAGCTCGAGGACAACGCCAAGCAGCTAGCGACGAGCAACGACGGAACCGCTCACAAGGTCGGCGACGCCGCCAAGCTGCTCGCGTCGGAAATCCGCGAGGGCTACCAGAAGTTCGTCACGACCTACGGCTGAAACGAACGTCGGGCAGGGGCGAGCGCGCCCCTGCTCGAGGGATGACCCGGTGGCCGTTTCGTCACGAGGCTTCGAGGTGGTGACGTCCGCGGACGGGACGCTCTACGGCTACCGGAAGATGGGAGCGGGACCGGGAGTGATCTTGCTCCACGGTGGCATGCTCTCATCCGAGTCGTTCGTGAGACTCGGGGAGTGTCTCGCCGGCGATTTCACGGTTTACATACCCGATCGACGCGGACGCGGCGCGAGCGGACCGGTCGGCGCGCGCTACTCCGTCGTGAGAGACGTCGAGGACGTGAAGGCGCTCGTCGCTCATACCGGAGCAGATTCGATATTCGGGCTGAGCTCGGGAGCCATCATCGCGCTCGAATCGGCGCTGGCGATCCCGGCACTGCGACGGGTCGCGGCGTACGAGCCGCCGTACCGCGTCGGGTCGTACGATCCTGCCGCGTGGGCGCCGCGATACGAGCGCGAGCTGTCACGAGGCAAGCTCGCCGACGCCATGTTCACCGTCATGAAGGGCACGAGCGGTTCGCGTTTGCTGAAATCGATACCGCACTCCCTCGCCGTTCCGTTGCTCGAACGGGGACTCCGCGAGAACGAGCGGGGCGCAAAGCCGGACCAGGTGCCCTTCCGCGAGCTCATACCGACCATGCGCTTCGACGCGGCGATCGTGAACGAAACGAGCGTTTCACTCGAGAGAATGAGGAGTTTGCGCGCGGACGTGCTGCTCGTCGGCGGGAGCAAGAGCGCGGCGTTCCTCCATGCCGCCCTCGATGCGCTCGCGCTTCTCATTTCCGGCGCGAGACGCGTCGAGCTGCGGGGGCTCCGTCACACCGCCCCGTGCAATGACGGCAAGCCGCAGATCGTGGCCGCGGCGCTACGCGATTTCTTCCTGATGCGCGGCGCACGAACCGAATAATTTCGGTCCGATGACGGCGCGACTCACGAGCCGGACGGACGCGCGGGAGACGACGGAGGCCGCGTGCTAGAAGGTGCGAGGAGCGCCTCGCAGAGGGGCGCGTTCCGAGGCAGCTTGCGGCGAACGACGCGATCCAGGTTGGCACGTTGTGCATCGAGCGCGGCCCTCGCCGCGTTGCCGGCGTGCTCGTTCCTGGCACCGAGCGACCGTGAGCTCGCGGGCGGCAAGACGAGCAGCCGGCTCTTCACCGACGCGGCGCTCCTCGACGGGCTCGCGCCTCCGTCGATGGGCTCCGGGGGGACGTCCAGCGTGGCTCCGCCTGGAACGCACGTGGTGCATCCCGACGCAGGCTGCACGGGCTGTTCGACGTCGAGCGGCGGTACCGCGACGCTCGGCGCCGGAGGCGAATCGCCCGTAGGTCCGCTCCTCGACGCGGGTGGCCCCGACGCTGCGACGTTGCCCGTCCCCATCCAGGGCGCTGACTCCGGACCGGCGGTCACTCCGCCGTCCCCGGGTGCCGCGCTCGAGGGACTCCGTCTGGACATCCATTGCGGTGCCGAGGTCGGCACGACGGACTCGTGCAAGGAGGTCCTGCCGTCCGGGACGACCTGCCCCGGCGAGGGCTATCAGACCAGCAAGGTGGTCGTGTTCGGGGGCTCGCCCACCTCGCAGTACTGGGTGAAGCTGCGGTTTCGCGGGATCGTCGAGCCGAAGGTGTACCAGGGCGGCGTGGCCGACATCGCCGGCAGCAACGGGCGTTTTTACCAGGACGGCGCGCCGGGCGGAGATCCGACGTTCAACGAGTACGGGTTCACGGTGTCGTCGCCCGGTCAGTCCTACTTCCTGAACAACTGGATGGAGGGCAACTACGTGATCGCGCTCGACTACAACGAGATGGTGCTCGTGCGCGGCGGAGCGAAGGTCACGCTCTTCAGTTACTCGAAGCTCTGCGCACAGGAGTACGACTGCGCCGATCTGACCAAGGCTCCGAGCTGCACCGAGAAGACGCTCGCGGGCGTCACCCACCTCAAGGACAAGGGCCAGTTCGTCCAGCTCGACGTGGTGAGCGTCGTGATCGCCCCGTCCGACGCGAAGCCGGGGCTCACGAACGCCGCAAAATGACTAAGGCCGGGGTCGTCCTCGAAGCGATACCCTGGTGGGATGCGAACGGAGGACGGGGCGGCGCCGGTCGCGACGCAGGGGACCGAGCGTAGCTCGCGCATCACGGGGCTCGGCTCCGCGGCGCGAGACGAGCGCGCGCCGCATTCGAGCAGCGACGGCGAGCTTCATCCCATCGACGCCGAGCTCCTCTCGCACCTCGAGCGGCGCTTCGCCGAGCTCTCCGGCGAAGATCAGCGGATCAGCGTCATGGAGCTCCGTCACGCGCTCAAGATCCGGAGCGAGGAGCTCGCGCGCCGGGTGCTGGTCGCCTTCGACAGGGACGCCGACGGCCACATCGACGTGGACGATTTTCTCGGGAGCGTGCGGCGACTGCTACTCGGGAGCACGCGTGACCGCCTGGCAAGGACGTCGTGACGGGATTGCGCCTCCAGACGCACATGGGTGAGCCCGTGTGGGACGAAGAGCTGTCCACGATCGTCTCGCGAGCAGGCGACGACGCCGTCGACGTGTACTTTTGCGGCCCGGAAGGCCTCGGCAACAAGCTTTCGAAGCTCTGCGCCGAGCGCGGGATGGATTTTCGTCGCGAGGTGTTCTGAAGTAGCAGTATGCCGACTGTCCGCGGCAAGCTGGTGACGCTTGTCCTCGCCTGTGTTGCGCCCGCCATCGCGGCCGCCGTGCTCCGCTCGTGTGAAGCCGAACGGGACATGCTCGAGCAGGTCGAGCGGCGGGTGAACGGCAGCAATCGCCGGTTCGGCCTCGAGCTCGATGAGTACCAGGAGAACGCGAATCTCGCGCTCTCCCTCGTCGGGAAGTCTTCCGCCTTCCAGAAGGCGCTCGTCGCCCACGATGCCGCCGGCGCGGAGCGACTCGTCAAGACGCTCGCCGACGTGTACCAGCACCGGATCGTGCTCGCGTCCGACGCCAGAGGCGTCCTCGTGGCGAAGGCGAACGCCGAACGAGGCCCCGTCTCGCTCGGGCCCGACGCAAGCCCGGTGTTCGCGGACCTCCTCGCGGGGAAGCCGCTCACCGGCATGGCCGACGTTCACTTCGCCGACGCGAATGGTTACGCCATGGTCACGGCCATCCCCATCCGCGCGGGCGACGAGCAGGTCGGCGCCGTCGCTCTCCTCACGCCGATCACCGCGTCGTACCTCGAGTACCTCGAGCCGAAGCTCAACGCCGATCTCTCCGTGCGCGTGAACGAGAAGGTCGTCGCCGCGTGCGCCGATCACCCCGCGCCGGATCTCGAGTCGCACTCCGACACCGCGACCATGAAAGACGTCGGCGGCAAGCTCTTCGCGCTGAAGACCTTCCGCCCCGAAAAGCTCCAGCGCGCCGGCATGGAGGTCGAGATCACGGCGTCGCGCGACGTTACCGAGCTCCGCGACGAGGTGCGGAAGGATCTGTACCGTGAGCTCGGCGGCCTCGCGGCGCTCCTCGTGGTCGTACTCGGGGTGGCACTCCGGTTCGCATCGCGAATGGGCAACGCCGTCCGCTCGATCTCCGACGCCGCAGAGAAGGTCAAGACGGGCAAGTACGTGAACGCCCCCGTGACCCGCACCGGTGACGAGCTCGAGACGCTCGCGGAAGAGTTCAACGCGATGGTCCAGGGCCTGAAGGAGCGCGACCAGCTCCGCGACACCTTCGGCCGTTACGTGACCCGCCAGGTCGCCGACCACCTGATGAAGGGAAACCAGACCCTCGGCGGCGAGCTCGTCCCGGTCACGGTGCTCTTCTCGGACATCCGCTCGTTCACGAGCATCAGCGAGACGATGGAGCCGCGGGCGCTCCTCGATTTCTTGAACGAGTACTTCACCGGGATGGTCGAGAGCGTGATGCACCACCACGGCGTGGTCGACAAGTTCATCGGCGACGCAATCATGGCCGTCTTCGGCGCGCCGGTGCCCGATCCGCAAGATCCGCTCCGCGCCGTGAAGGCGGCGCTCGAGATGCGCGAACGCCTGAAGAAGATCAACGAGGTGTTCAAGGAACGCGGCCTCCCGGAGATCCGCAGCGGCATCGGCCTTCACTCCGGCCAGGTCGTGGCCGGCAACATGGGTCACGCCGAGCGCATGGAGTACACCGTCATCGGCGACGCCGTGAACCTCGCGTCACGCCTCGAGAGCATGACGAAGGAGCTCAAGTGCGACGTGATCCTCTCCGAGGATCTGTACCGTCAGGTTCAGGAATTCGTGAACGCGGAGCCGCTCCACAAGATCAAGGTGAAGGGCCGTGACCAGGAGGTCATGGTCTACCGGTTGATCGAGCTTCGCCCGGAGGCGATCGATACGGCCAGCGCGAGCGCGCACTAGACGCCGTTCTTCGTTTCGGTTGAGCCGCGGAAGGCCGTCACCTCGGACGCGGGTCCGAGGCGGCGGCACGGCGACGCGCTCAGTCGCTCGAGATGATCGGACAGACGACGACGAAGTTCGAGGCCGCAAAGGCGCTGCCGTCGGGAGCCGTGAGCTCGCCGTGTTGCGCCAGGTTCTGCACCTGGCCGAAGTCCGTCTGGCGCAGGTTCTGTCCAGCGGCGACGTCATGGTCGGACCAGCGCGCGAGATGCACGTCCCAGAACGGACTGTAACGTCCCTGGTTCGGTCTCCACGCGAGAACGTTGAGCGGGTCTCCGTCACCCGCGACGGCGGAGTTGAGCCCCTGACGCTGCGGGTTCGTGGAGCCCGTCTGACCA
Organism: Polyangiaceae bacterium; assembly: GCA_036272055.1. GTDB lineage: Bacteria > Myxococcota_A > Polyangia > Polyangiales > Polyangiaceae > DASZVB01. Next base: position 18,147 of record DATAZL010000064.1, read on the forward strand.
TTGACGAAGGCGGTCAGCGCTGCCCGCGACGAGGCCGTGCTGTCGTCGCCCGCCGTCGGTGCGAGGTTCAGGGTCGTAGTGTACGTGACGTCCTCGAGTGAGGCGGCGAGGAGATCCGAAGCCTCGGTGGAGAGGTAACGAACGGCCTTGCCGCCGGAAAACCCCGCAGTCTCCTGTAGGTGACCACCATGCAAGTCGTGTCGGTGGCGACGACTTTGTCCGCGGCCTCCGATACCAGAGCGATCGTTCCGTCGTGATTCTGGTCGCGCGCGATCTGGGGCGCGTTGAGGACGGTTCCGTCGGAGAGCTGGATCAGCGGGCTGTACCCCGATTCACCGGTCGCTCCGGGGGCAAAGTGAGCTGGCGGGAACGGACCGGGCGCGCTGAGCACGTGCGTCGGCGAGAAGTCCACCGTGGCGGGGAAGTCGAATCCCGTCGGGGTCGACGTCACCTGCTGAACGAGCCCCGAGACCTTCGCGTTCTTGAGCTTCTGGGACGTGTTGACGCCGAGCTGGTGCCGCCGGCGTTCTCGGTGGCGCTGGTGACGAAGAGCGTCCTCGACCCCGAGCCCGACGCGCCGCCTCCGTCCTTGGCGAACGCGTGTCCGCTCGCGACGAGACATACGGAACCGACCATCAAAGCTCCGACGATGCGAGACTTCCCGGTTACTCGATGAGTGTGCATTTTCAGGACTCTTTTCTCTTGAACGAAGGACCGCGCCTTCCGGAAAATCCGGAGGTCGAGGCGTCCCTGCGTGTCATCACTATGTCGAGCGTGACGGCGAGTTACCCGGGGGTGCTGATTCGTCGCGAAGTAACGATCGTGAATGCGCCGTGTAATGCGCGCGGTGGCCGGAACCTATGAGACGAGGAACCCGGAACCCTCACCCCTGGATGCAGCGCTCGAGTGCCTTCTTCGCTCTGAACAGCATCACGCCGACGTTTCCCGTGGTCAGACCTAGCGACGACGCGACCTCTTCTGCGGAGAGACCCTCCAGCATTCGCAACGTGACGACGGAGCGCTGCACGTCGGCCAGGTTCGAGATGCAGCCCGTGAGGCGCACGTGCTCCTCCGCACGCACGAGCAACTCGTCCACACCGGGGCTCGTGTGGATGATCGACGTTTCCGAGAGCTCCACGTGCGGCTTCGAACGAAAGTGCCGGCGTCGCTGGTTGCGAGCGGCGTTGCGAACGAGCACCGTCAAGAGCTTCGCCGAGTCGTCGACGTCGTCGACGAGGAGCCGCGCCTGCGGCAAGAGCAGGAACGTGAGCAGCGACTCCTGGACCGCGTCGACCGCGTCGGTTGCCGTCAGCCCTTCGCGTCGAGCCACCCGGGAGAGCAGCGGCGTGTGAGTGACCGCGAGGCGGCCGACCCAGCCGGTGAAGGGCGCCCCGGCGTCGGAGTTCGCGCTTCGCGGCTCGCTTTGATTCATGAAGGACGTACACCCCGAGGCTCCCGCCGGTTACGAAGCGGCGAGCACCAGGGGTCGCTCACGCCCTCAGTCAGGCTGAAGGAAGGCCGTGCCGCCGTTGGTCGACGCGACTGGCAGGCGATCTGCACGTCGTTCGCGCTCGCTGACGGAGCGGGTGCGCCGCGTGCGCCTCGTTCCGCCGACGCCGGGCGCCGTGGAAGGAACCCCCATACTCCCTCCACTACCCGGCGCTGGCGTCGTCACGGCCCCGGGCGCGCCTTGCGACACGCCTGCTGCGCCGCCGAAGAGCGAAGCACCCACCACGACGAATCGAGAGAACATGCGTGCCCCGTCTCGCACGCCGCTCATCGGCGACGGATATGCACCGCGGAAAGTGACCACATCAGTGGACGCATATGCTGGACACCGGGAGCTCGCCCGTGGGGACCAGATTGCAGCCCGGAGAGCTCACGAAACTAGCCGTTTTGGCTCGAGTGGCTAATCCGTCGGCGATCCGCGGAGGCTAGAGTAGCTCGCGAGCACCCGTGATCCGGAGCGCGGGTCGCGTCGTCAATCTTCGACATACACGAGTGAGGTCGGCGCGAGATGCTGAAGCACCATTTCCTTTGCGTGGGTCTCCTCTGCAGCGTCGTCGCCTGTTCGAGCGGTGATGGGAGCTCGTCGTCGTCGGGCGCGGGGGGAGCCTTCGCGGCGAGCGGAGGCAGTGCGCAGGGCGGGGGCACGAGCGGCGGGCTCGGACCGTCGAGTTCCGGAGGCGGACCCGCGATGGGCAGCGGGAACCAAACCGGCGGCACGGCGGCGATTGGCTCCGGCGGCACCGGCGTGGTGAGCGCGAGCGGCGGCGCAGCGACGACCGGCAGCGGCGGCGTTGCCGGCAGCACGAACGCCAGCGGCGGCGCGAGCACGGGTGGCGGCGCGAGCGCGGGCGGCGGCAGTGGCGGAAGCGGCGGCGACGCCGGCACCGGCACCGGAGGCAGCGCGCCGAGCACGTGCCCGCCGTCATCGGCGCCCATGGATTTTCAGCCCGATACGGCGACGGGCGGCGGCGGCACGCCGCTGAAAGACTCACCCCATTTCCGCATCTACGGGAGCGCGAGCGCGAGCACCGTGGACACGACGCTCAACCATCTCGAGGCGGCGTACGCCTGCTTCGTCGAGGACTGGTGCTTCCGCACCACGGGGCTGCCGGTGCAGAAGGACACCGGTCCGTACACGAAGACGAACATCTACGCGACCGGCAGCCTCGGCAGTGCAGCAGGTCTCACCCAGGAGGACTTCAACACCGGCCTGAGTTACATCCAGGTGATCAGCAGCCAGATGGCGCTGCCGCGCGTCACGGTGCACGAGTACGGCCACGCGCTCACGATCAGCGAATATTTCTGGGTCGATCAGAAACGCACCGGCGCATGGTGGGAGACGGTGGGGAACTGGGTCGCGGACACCTATCTGACGTCCACGTACTGCGACGAGGCGAGGACCCGCTTCGGGGTCGCGGCGGGCGATACGCTGATCGATCTGACCACCGTCATCAGCCAGTCGAACCTGCTCATCGTCAGCACGCAGAACTACTACCAGGCGTGGCCGTTCCTCACGTACCTGACGATGAACCTCGATGGGTACCCCGGGCTCGGCAAGATGGCCGTGCTCGATCTCATGCGAAACCACACGCGGATGAACGAGACGCCGCTCCACGTGCTCGAGAAAATAGCGTCGCCGGTGAAGGTGCAGACGATCCTCGGACGTTACTGGGCACGCATGGCGTATCTCGACATCGGTCACCCGAAGGCGCAGGCCGCCTTCCTCAAGAGCCGCGGCAGTCTGAACTTCGCGAACCTCGATTCGATGGGGAGTCAGACGTACAAGGTGAAGTCGACACGCCAGCCCGCGTACGGCGGCGCGAACATCATTCCGCTCGAGGGTACGGGCGACGTCACCGTCCAGCTCCAGAACCTCGGCAACGGCCTCCCCGAGAGCAACTTCACCGCGACGCTATCCATCCGCGCGAGCGACGGCACCGTACGCTACGTCGATCTACCGAACGGCACCGGCCATGCCACCGTCGCGAACACCGAAGAAGCGACGCTCGTCGTCGCCAACACGCCCGACACCCTCTACCAGTACGACGCCTTCTCCACGACCGCGAGCAGCCCCGAGTCCATCGGCCTGAACTACCAGGTGAAGCTCACCGGCGTGACGCCGGCGAACTAGAACGACGTCGGGAACCAGCGCGTCCCCCCGTTCCCCCACCCCCGCTCAGCCCGTCGGATTCATTCAGTGCGAAGGAAGGGACTTGAACCCTTACAGGAGTTACCCCACTAGCACCTCAAGCTAGCGCGTCTGCCATTCCGCCACCTTCGCGTGGGAGGCCGGGCTCTTGGCACCCGGGGAGCCGGAAGGTATGCGTTAGCGCATCGAAGTCAAGGGGTTGCGAAACAGGGCGCGGAAGAAATCGCTCAGCGCCGGCCGAGGGAGGCCACGGCGTGGACGAGCTCGCCTATCTCGAACGGCTTTCGAACCCAGGAGGTGACGTTCGGCGCGTCGATGTCGGGGGCGATGGAGCCGCTGATGATGACGACCGGCAGGCCGCGCTGGCACTGCTCGATGAGCTCCAGCGTCGTGGCGGGGTTCTTCCCCAGCGGGGACAGGTCGAGGAGCGCGACGTCGAAGACGCCTCGACGGATGATCGCGTCGAGCTCCTTCACCGTCGAGGCAGTGGCTACCGATGCGCCGCGGGTCGAGAGCCCGAGGTCGACGAGCGTCTGCACGGCAGGATCGTCCTCGAGCAGGAGGATGCGCATGCCGTCGAGGGACTGGAGCGGCGCCGTCCGGAACGCGGCGGACGCGGCCTCACCGAGGGGCCACGCGAGCTCGAACACGCTGCCGGTGGGACCGCTCTTCACGAGCGAGAGACAGCCGCCGTGCTTCTCGGCGAGTGCGTGCGCGTGACGGAGACCGATACCCGCGCCGCCGGGTCGCGTCGACTCGGGTGAACGGAACAGCGACTCGACGCGTTCGGGGGCGATGCCCGGACCCGCGTCGCAGACCTTGAAGCACATCTCCTGGGTCGTCGCGGTCGTCACGAGCTCGACTCGTGTGCCGGGCGGAGAAAAATGAACCGCGTTCAGGAGCAGGTTAATGAGGATCTGCTGCGCTACCGGTGCGGCGCGGACGAGCAGATCGTTCGTCGCCTCGTCGTCACAGCTGACGGCCACACCGCGTCGCGAGGCCTCTTGTGCAACACCGAGCAGCGCGTCCCGCGCGACGGAGAGGGCGCTGCGAGTGACGTTTCCGTCCTTGAGCTCTGCGCCGATCGCGCGGCGCGCGATCGAATGACCGAGGCGCGCATGAGAGAGCGCGACATCGATCGCGTCCTCGACCTCGCCGTGGGGAGCCTGACTCTTCGCGCGGTCGAGCCAGCCGAGTACGACGGTCAACGAATTCGAAACCTCATGCAGCGCCCCAGCGAGGTCTGCACTTGGATCCGCTGGGGAGGCCGGCTCCGTTCCCAGACGTTTCACGCCAAACAGACTATTACAGCGCGGCACCATGAACCAGCCCCGATGTAGGACGGTGTGCGACGCAGCGCATCATTGTGCGGCGGTGGCGTCCAGGCTCGACGGAAGAACGAGCTCGTAATTCCCGTCTCCGTCGGCATGAGTTTCGGCCACCTGCAGCGCAGAGCGGATGCAGCGACCCACCGTTGCAGCCCCGGCATACTTGCCGCTCACGCAGCTCGGGTATTTCGTGGGGTCGAAGATCGGAGCGCCGTCCTGGTCCCGGATGACGTACGCGCGGATCAGCGTGCCGCGGAGTAGCAGCGGGTCGGAGGTCTTGGAGGGCACCTCGACCTTTCCACGCTGGAGGATCGGCAGCGTGCCGCGCAGCTCACCGAGATCGACGCTCTGCTGGACGCTGATGCCGGGCCTGAGCACCCACGGCAACCGCGTTCCGTCGGTGGGCTCCACCGTTAGATCGAACGCCGCGCTCGACGACGCGGCGTCGCAGCCGCCGCAGTCGACGTCGGAGAGCGAGAACTTGCCGTCTCCCCTCGTCACGCCGGCGGCGGTCCGGGGCACGAACGCGGCTCCGGCGAGGGACGTGTCGAGCACGCCCACCGGTTGCGCCGCGCACGCTCCCGCGTCGGGCCCATCGCAGCGGCGCGTATCGATGGAAGCGGCAACGGCCTGGATGGAAGCGCCCCCGATGCCCGCACCGAGGGCGGAGATCGCGCGACCGGTGAGCAAGGCGGCAGGACTGACGAGCAGCAGCTTCCCCCCCTGGTCGACGCTGGAACTGGCGCTCACCGACCACGTCGACTCCTGTGCGGCCAGGTGCATCTCCGCACCGGCGTCGGCGTGAGGATCCATCGAGGGAACCTCGCGCACGAAATATTCACCGGGGAACAGCTCGGCCGAGATCCGTCCGTCGTTACCGACCACCACAGTGGTCGAATAGGAGGCGAAGATGCCCGGTGCCGTCATGTCCAGGATGCTCGCGCTGAACGTCACCGTGCTCGGCACCGGCGTCTCGATGTTGTTCGCGAAGTCGGCCGCTGCCCAGACCCAGCCGCCGACGTGCACCTTGTCGGGGAACGGCCCGATCTTGGGGAAGATGGCCTTCTGAGGGCCGGCGGCCTCGGCGGGGGACGAAACGACGAGCCCGCTGATGCTCAGCTGAACGACAGGGCCGTCCACCGTCGAGGGCGGCGACAGCCGTACGAGCTCCTGACCCGCGGTGTCGTCACCGACGGCCTGCGAGTACGACGTCGAGACGCGGTACCAGGTACCGGTATAGCTCGAGGACGGAGCGTTGCCCGCTGTCGGCACTCCGTGAAGCGGCGCGGCGGTGTGGGAGAGCACCTGTCCGGTCGTCGGATGCAGGACGTCCAGAGTCCAGCCTTCGAGTGGCTGGGCATCCATGGGCCAGGGGATGCGTACGTCGAGTGCCTGCGGCGCGCTCGTGGGCAGCGCGTAGCACGAGACGCCGGACACGGCGTGAACGACGCGGCTGAAGAAGTGAGGAACCTCCGCGCAGCTCGCGATGCCGCCGTCACTCGCCACCGTGCTGCTCGGACGCAGGTAGACGTCGAACATGCCAGGCGGAACGTCGAGCGAGAACTCCTGCGTGTCGCCCGATACGGTCAGCTTGTCGACGCAGGCCGCGGACGCTCCGGTGCCGGTGTCGGTCGACGACACGGCCGTCGTGTGCGTCACGTACGTCGCGACGGGCAGGCCGTACGACTGCTCCTCGGGGGTCAACGTCACGTCGAAGGCGCACGCGGACTTGACGTAGCCGTGGACGGTCGAGGCGCTGTCGACGTCGAGATCGTGCTGCTCGTTGCTGCGCGCGAGGCCGCCCTCCATCTTGAGAAAGCGAAGGCCGCCGATGCCGGACGCGGGCGCGCTCACCGGTGGTGCGAGCTCGAGAAGGAGATCCGTCAGCGTGCCCTCGTGGGCGACGCACGCACCGAACCAGCACGCGCCCGCGCCGCAATCGGAGTCGTCGGTGCACTGGTTCTTGACGATGTTGGTGCTCCCGCCCTGGGTGAGGTTCACCGTGCACCCGAGTGCGGCCGTCGATGCGATGAGGCACGCGGCGAGGAAGCGCATCGTCACTGCGTGGTCCCGCTGGTCTGGTGAGGTTGAAAGCAACCCATCGGGAGCGTGTCGCTGGTCTCCCCCGACGGCTGGAGCAGCAGGAACCAGGTCACGCTCGCGGCGAGCTCGGCCTTGATGGGCTGGATGAAATTGTCGATGTTGCTCTGGTCGGAGATGATGAGCGTCATCGTGTGACAGCCGCTGAGAGTGCCGTTGTTCCAGGGCCAGTCGTACGTCACGGTGCGCTTCTGCTCGGCGAACGGGCGCGTGTCGGATTCGACGTCGAGGGACCTGATACCGACCGGGTTGCCGAGGCCCTGGTCGAGGACGAACACCGCGAGGAGGCGCTCACCGATGTCGTCGGCGCGGAAGGGCGCGGTGAACTCGATCACCGTGCCGGACGACACGACGAGGCTGCTCGTGGACGGAACGACGAGACCGGTGGTGATGACGGGCGGGTTCCGCGTCGGTTCGGTGTAATCCGGCGGGGTGTCGAGACAGCCCGCGGCGCAGGTCATGGGGACGACGAGCAGCGAAAGCCGTGCCAGGGCCGAAAGCGGGCTGGAGAGCGCCACCGTGAGTACGCGCTCTGACAGCGGTGTCGCACCCTGCCGGTCCCTCGCAGTGCTCGTCGTCGTGGAGTCGGTCATGCCTCGCCGGCAGTGACTCTACCCTAGGGCGGCGCCGGTTGCCGCCCACCCTGACGCACCTGCTGCCAGCGGGTATTCGCGTATTCGGGGCTGGTCGCGAGCCGGACGAGGTCCGCCACGGCGGGGCTCGAGCTGCAGAGCGCGGCGAGGCCGCCCGGCGCGTCGAGGCCCCACGCCGAAACCCCCTGATCGACGCAGGTTTCCCGGATCGCGACGGTGAGGTCACCGGAGACGAAGAGCCCGGCGCGCCGTACGGCCTGCTTGGCTGCACCGCGCGCGGTCGCGTAGTCCATGCGCGCCGGATCGTCGCAGAGCTCGCGGAGCCTTCGCTGAGATCGGGCGGGCATGCTCTCCCAGAGCATCTCGGCCAGCGTCGCGACGCTCGCAAGGTGCCCGCGACCGGTCTGGGGCGGACCGAATGCAGCGAGCAGCGCGCGCAGCACGTTCTCGACCTGCGACTCGCTCGCTCCATAGAGAAGGACGTGCTCCGGCATCGTCGCCGCGAGCATCACGCCGAGGTGATAGCCGAGGAGCGCGCTCTCGCTCTTCACCTCGCCGGTCAGGAGCAGGGCCGGCGAGGAGAGCAGCGCGACGTCGATGGAGATCGACTCGTTCGTCTTCCGCTGGAAGAGCGGAGTGCGCGTCATGCCGAGGAGACGACTCGCGGCGCTGAACTGGCGCGCCAGGGGCGTCGGTGACGTCGGCGAGACACGCTCGAGCCCCGTCACACCGTAGCTCGACGGGTCGCGCCGGAACATGTGCGGCGCGCCGCTCCACACGAGCGCGAGCGCCTCCGTCGCCGGGAACGTCATGTCACGGAAGAGAACGGCGCGGACGCGATCGGGTTGCTCGACCTGGTCTGCGAGCGGCGGGGGATGGAGCGGCTCGGCGGCGGAGTCGAAGGCGCGAAGGACGTGCTCGACGGCGCGCGCGTACACGATGTTGCGGTCTGCGAGCGTCGCCTCGTAGAGCTTCTCGAGCACGGCGCGATCGCCCGGAAGGAGATGCGCGACGCGACGACAGACGGACACGAGATCCTGCGTGCGATCGCTGCGGTTCTCGAGCTGGGCCATGAGCTCGCGCCCCGCTTCGATCGAGCCGCGCGACAGCGCGCCGAAGAGTGCCTCTTCCTGGCCGCTCGCCTGGGGCGGCGGTCGCACCGAACGCCCACGACGCAGCGACGCGGGCGGCGCGTAGGACACCGGCGGGATCGGGGCGGGATCGGGCGGCTCCGTCGCGAGGCCGCGCGCGGGCGACTGGAGCGCCGCTGCAGCCGCTGCGGACGATGGCAGGTTCCAGGGCGCCGCGCCGCGATCGAGCACGAACGTCGGTTCGTCGGCCGTCGCTTCTTGCTGCCGGACCTTCGCCACGTCCATCGACGGCGGTACCTGCGCACCGACGGCGGGGGGCGCCGGAGTTCCGGGCAGCGTCGAGGGACGCCGCGACGGCTTCGGCGGCGCACTCTTTCGTAGATCGGAGGGCGGGCCGCTGCCTTCGTCCTCGCCAGCGCTTCGCGGAGCGAGACTCGCCGCGGGCTCGCCGTTGGGCTTCTTCTCGCTGTCCGGCGCGACTCGTCGCGGCGCGAGGCTCGTGCCGGACGGCGAGCGCACGTCGGGATCCCAGCGACGCTCGACGAGGTCGATGGCCCGCTCCGTCGGACCGCCCGGACGCTTCGACGGAACGCGGAGCTCGATGGCCTGATCCGCCCTGGTCGTCAGCTCGAGGATGGGCCCCTCGGACACGCGGTTCGTGAGCGAGATGGGATGGTCGCTCGCGTCGTCCCGTGGTGTGAACGGCGCGTCGAGTCCGCCGAGCGAATCGTGCCGGACGGGCCCCGGCGGCGGCGTATCGAACTCCGCAGGCACGGCTTCGGCGATGCGGCCGAGCGACGTCCGCAGATCGGTTTGAGCGCCGAGCGCGCGCGCTCTCGTCTCCGGTATCGCCGCGGCGATCTCGAGAAATTCGAGGGCGCGATCGGGCAGCTTCGCCCGCTCCGCGGCGGTCGCCGCCGAAAGCGCGACCTCCCCGCGATGGCGGAGCTCGCGCAGATCTCCCTCGAGGGCCCTATCGAAGAACGGAAGCGAGAGCTCGGGATTCGCGCCCGTCGCGAGACGCTCGGCCTTCCCGAGCGCGATGAGCGGAAGCGGACCGTGCTCTTCCTCGGCCTTCCAGATCTCGCCTTGCCCTTCGCCGGTGCCGAGCGCGACGTCGAGCGCCTCCGCCAGCAGAAAGGCGTGAAGCTCGCGCTGCGCGGGCTCGAGCGCGTCGTGGATCGCCCGGAGCTCGGTCATCGTCGTGAGCGCTTCGTCGCGCGTGCCGACGCCGCGGGTCCGGTACTCGAGCTGCCGCGCGAGGAGCTGCGCTTCCACCGAGTCACGCGCGATGCGAGCGGCGCGCTGAGCCTGACCGAGCGCCACCGAGAGCTTGCCGACGGAGAGCGCCGCCCGGGCGGCCTCCACCAGAAGCGCTGCACGAGTCTTCGGCGGCTCCATCGAGGAGAGCGCCATCTCCTCGAGCGCCTCCGAGTACGCCTCGGGGTTCTCACCGCGACGCGCGACCTCGACGTGGAGCGCGACTAGCTTCGCCGTCCGCGGGTGCTCGCGCATACCGGCGAAGACGCGCCGCGCGGACTCGACGTCGCCGCCGTCGAGGTACGCCTGGCAGGCGCGCCGCTGGAGCTCCGCCGCGTCACCTGGTTCCTTCGGGAAGACGCTCGCGCGGAGCCACAGTGCCGCAGCGCGGAGCTTGCCGCCGAGGCGCTCGTTGAGATCGGCGAGCGTCGTCAGCGCGACCAGGTTGTCCCCGGTGTCGACGAGCAACGACTCGAGCTCGGCGCGCGCGTCCTCCGGGCGGCCGAGGCGCGACTCGAGCATCTGCGCGAGGTGTAGCCGGACACGACGGCGATCGTCGACGCTCAGCGGCAGCCGCGAGCGACGGCGAAGGAGCTCGGCCAGGGCGTCCCAGTCGCCGCGCCGCTCGGCGTCGCGCTCGAGCGCCGCCAGCGCCACCGTGTCGCGCTCGTCGAGTGCGAGGATCGCCTGGTAGTGCACGAGCGCGCTGGCGTCGTCCCCCTCCCCGCTCTGCAGCACGGCGAGACGGCGCAGCAAGCCGAGGCGCTTTCCGGCGTCCTCCTCGAGCAACACCAGCGCGGAGAGGGCCTCTATCTGCCGTCCCGCGTCACCCCACGCCTGCGCGTGGGTGAGCAGATCGACGAGGAGGGTGTGATCCTTTGGCGACGACTCGAGCAGCGTCGCTATCACCGCCGTCGCCTCGTTCGCGCGACCGGTGTCGGTGAGGATCGACGCGAGCTCGCGTCCGACGGCGACCCGCGAAGCGGTGTCGGGGGCGCTCTCCATCTCGCCCTTGAGGAGCTCTTGCAGCAGGTCGAACCGCTTGCCGTCGCGGTAGAGGCGGCGGAGACGCTGTGCGACGGGATGTCTGAGCTCGTCGGGGAGCCGCTCCGTCGCGCGCGCCTCTTCGAGCGCCTCGATCGCCTCCCGTGCGTCGCCGCGCGCGCTGGCGGCGTCGGCTCGCTCGATCAGGCCGTTGACCCGTGTTTCCACCGGCATCGCGGCGAGCACCGCCTGGACGAGCGCGCGCTCTCCCGACGCTCGCGCCGCGGCCTCGCCACGCCGCACCAGGTCGAGGTCGTCGGGGAACCGGACCGCGGCGGCGACGAGGAGGCGCGCCACCGGGACGACGTCGGACGAGCTCCGCCCGATCGCCTCCGCGAGCTCGACGAGCGGCATTGCGACGTTCGCGTGCACGGCCGCGACGAGGTCCGTCACGTGGGTCACGAAGGCACGCGAGCGCTCGGCGTCGCGCGACAGGAGCTCCGCCGAGGGGACGAGCGTCGAGTACTCGTCCATGCTCGCGTCGGCGTCGGTCGCGCGGTGGACCGCCGCGAGCGCCACGTCGTGGGAGCCGAAAGCGTCCAGCGCAGTGGCCGCACCACCGATGGCTATGCGCGCGCCCTCGGGCCCGTGGAGTCGCGGCAGCATCGCGCGGAGCGCGCGCGTGTAGCGGAGCTCGGCGATGTCCCGCTCGTCGGGAAAGGAGCGAACCAGCTCGGCGAGGCTCACGGCGAGGGACTTCAGCGTCTCGGCGTGGGGGTTCGCCTCGAGCGCCCGGAGCAGCACCTCGACGCGCTGCCGTTTCCCCTCTTCGCCGTGCCCGGCGACGAGCGCGGCGCGCCTCAGCCAGACGGCGCGTTCCTCGTGCCCGGAGGAGCGTGACGCGACGCGCTCGATCGACTGAACCGCCTCGGTCGAATCACCGGTGCGCTCGGCGAGGCGCATCATGAGCACGAACGCGACGCCCTCCGATGGGATCGCCTCGAACGCGAGGATCGCGTGGCGGAGGGCCATTTCCCGGTATCCGCGGCGCTCGAGCTTCCGCGCGGCGCGATAGTGGGCGGCGCGCTCGCCGTACACGCCGACCGAGCCGCGCGCGATGATGTCGTAGGCGCGCTCGAGCTGCTCGATGTCCTTGTCGGCGGCGGAACGCTCCGCGATCGCGAGCACGTCGGCGCGCGACGAGTCGGCCTCCAGCGCGCGGATCGAGATGGACAGTGCGTCGCCGTCGAGACCGCCATCGAGAGCGACGCCGGCGGCCGCCGCGAGCGCGCGCGCGACGTCGGCGCGGTTGCGGCGACGCATCGCGATGTCCTCGAGACGACGGACGGCCTCGGCGTGGCCGGCGAACGCGACGAGATCGCGGGCGAGCCGCTCGAGGCCGCTCTCCTTGTCGAGCGCGGCGCCGCGTTCCCACGCGGAGAACGCGCCGTCCGGATCGTCACCGAGATCCCAGCGCGCGGCTCCGAGCTCGCGCCAGACCCGCGCCGTGCCCTCGAGCTCTGACGACGACACCGCGCTCAGCGCCTCGGCGTGGGCCTCGAGCAGCGAGATCTCACCGTCGGAGCTCCGCGGCGGCAGCGCGGCGAGCACCTCGGTCAGCACCGTCGCGGGGTCCGCGCCCTCGGACAGCGCGCGCGACAGGGTCGCGGCCGCACCGTCGGCGTCGTTCGCACGATGCCGTCGCGCGGCGAGCTCGAGGAGCACGTACGCTCGGTCGCCCCCCGGCGTCCCGGACGCGAGCTGCCGCTCGAGCACGGCGATGGCGAGTCCCGCGTCGCCCACCGCGTCCGCGGCGCGCAGCACGACCTCGCGGATCTCCGGCACGCGGGGGCCGAACACGTCGAGCGCGCGCCTTCCGAGGGCGGCGCCACGCGGCGGATCGAGCTCCGCGAGACGCCCGATGGCACGAGCGACGAGCGGAACCAGGTGGAGGAGCGGCTCCGGCTGAGAGAGGAGCCACGCCAGTGAATCGCCGATGCGCGCGGGGTTTCCCGCCGCGACGACGCGCTCGAGCAGCGCGTTCGCGGTCACGCGATCTCCGGGGCGGAGCGCGAGCGCACGCTGGGTCCACGCGAGCGCCGCGGCGGGCTCCTCGAGTGCGTCGAAGGTCTCGGCGAGTGCGCGGCAGAGTGCCATGCGCGGCAGGACGACCCCCGCAGCGCGCTCCAGCGCGACGGCCGCGACGCGATCACGCTGCCCCATCGTCGCGCGCGCGAGGGCCACGACCGAGCGCGGCGACGCGCTGTCGGCGTGACACGCCTGCTCCGCCGCCCGGCGCGCATTCTCGACGTCCCCTTCGGCGAGCAGGAGCTCCGACGCGACGCTCGAAAGTAGTGCCGACAGCGGGCCGTCCATCCCTGTGGCCAGACGGGCGAGCGCGTCGCCGCGTATCTTGCCGCTGCCCTGCTTGGTGGCGAGCGCGAACACCATCGCGGCAGCGCCGCGCGACGTCGCACCGTCATCCCCGGTGGAAGCTAGCACCGCGAGCGCGGAGTCGATGTCGCCACGAGCGCGCGCGAGCGCCGACAGACCGAGCCGCGCACGTTCCTGCTGCGGCCTCGGAAGGGGACGCGACAGATCGAGACGGAAGAGAGCGTCGAGCCGCTCGGTGCGCCCGAGCCGCGTGAGCAGCCGCTCCAGCGCTTGCCGGGACGCACGGTCGTCGGGCACCTCACGCACGAGCTCGTCGAGGACGTCCGCGAGCTCCCCGGCCCGGTCGGGCCGGTTCCGGAGGAGCCCGATCAGCGTGCGGAGCGCTTCGAGTCGCGAAGCGCCCGTCTCGGACGGCAACACCGCGCGCGCAGCGTCGAGCGCCGCGTCGTTCCGGGTGGCGCGTTCTTTCAGGCGGCCCGCGAGCGACCGGAGCTCATCGTCGCGCTGCTCGCGCGCGAGCAGCCGCTGCGCCGCCCAGAGCGCGAGCTCCGGCTCGTCGAGCCGCTGATCGGCGAGGACCACGAGCTCGCGCAGGCACGCGGAGCGCTCGCCGTCGAGCGCCGACACGTCGACGAGACCGGCGCGCACCAGCGCCTCCACGAGAGGACCGTGATCACCGGACGCCGCGGCGTGCTCGCGCAGCAGCGACTTCGCGTCCTCGTTCGACGGATCGGCGGTGAGCGCGTCGATGAACGCGTCGACGCCGCGATCGGTGCTCCCCAGCGCGCCGGCCGCGACCCTGCCGAGCGCCACTCGCGCCCGGCTCCGCTCGTAACCGGTGAGCGCCTCCGCGGCGAGCTCGAGGCGCGCGGCGACCACCTCGTGAAGCCCGACGTCGGCGACGATGCGCTCGAACGTGAGGAGCTCCTCGCCCGAATCCTCCGACGACGCGGAGCGCGCCAGCGACTGCGCGTCGAAGCCGTGGTCGAGGTGCGCGTCGAAGGCCGCGCCGAGAGCGCGCAGCGAATCTCCGTCGACCACGGCGTCGCGGAGACGCCCGCGGTGCGTCGCGACGCCGCGATCGCTCGCGTGTCGCGCGTGCTCGCGCAGCACCTCGTCGGCGGCACCGGCGCGACCGCGCATCGCGAGATCGACGGCGAGCCGCTGCGCGGCGGGTGCGTGACCGGGCGCCATCTCGAACGCGCGCAGCAGATCCTCGAACGCGGCAGCACCGTTGCCCTGCGAGTCGTGACGTCGCGCCGCCTCGAGATAGGCGTCGGCGGCGTCCCTCGGCGAGACGGCCTCCGGCGCCCACGCGGCGATCGCGCCGCGGAGCTCGTCGGGCACCGGGTCGGTCGGGCTCGCCCGCGAAGCGCTGGCCAGCGCCTCCGCGGCACCGCGCGGATCGCCGTGGCGTCCGAGGAAGACGGCGATGCGAGTGAGGAGACGCGAGAGTCGCTCGCCGAGCTCGTTGTCGATCAGCGCCTTCAGCGTGGCCGCTGCGAGGCCCGGCTCGCCGAGGGCGGCGAACCACGAGGACAGCTCCTCGCGCAGGGACGGGTCCTCTCCGAGGAGCAGTGCTCGTCGTGCCAGGCGCGTCGCGGTGTCGAGCTCCGAGCCGCGCGCGGCGAGCGCTCGCGCGAGTGACGCCGCCGAGACGCGCTCCGTCTCGACGTCGTGCGCGGCGGCAGCGCTCTTCAGCTTCGCGCGGAGTGACGCGAGCTCCGCGCGCGGCCCTGGCCGTCGCGCGACCGGCGCATGGCGCGACAGCCACTCGAGCGCGAGCGCGGACACCGATCGCGGCGCGGACCAATCCGGCGCGGGCAACGTTTGCCGCCGGGGGCGCACCGTCTCGACCGAGCGTGTCGCGCCGCCTTCGGTGCGCGCCTCTGTCGCAGCACCTTCGAACGACGCATTGGAGTCGTGGTCAGCCATCTAGACACGAGCTGATTCCCCGGGGTACGGCGCGAAGAAGCGGCACGGGCCAGAGGGAACCCTAACCGTTACACTATAGAGGTTTCAGCCGGGGCTTGTCGCCGGATGGGAGAGCGTTCTAGCCTCCCGGTTACCCCGAAGATTTCGACGGAGATTCATGATGCGACTTAAGTCCCAAGCGGTGCGGCCGTGGCCCCGGCTCTCGATCGGGGTTGGCCTTCTGGCCGCCGCCCTCTCGCAATGGCCCTCCGTCTGCCGCGCCGCGCCGGGCGCGACGTCACCCACCAGCACCACCGCCGCACCCGCGCCGAAGAAGGCCGCTGCAGGTGCACCAGCCAAGAAAGCCGGCGGCGCCGCTCCTCAGGCGACCGCAGGCGGACCCGATGCGGCCACCAAGAAGGGCGCGCGAGACGCCTACGCCGCGGGCGAGAAGGCCTACACCTCGGGCGACTACACGACCGCGTACGACGAGTTCAAGAAGGCGCACGACCTCATCCCCACGATCCACGCCGAGTACTGGATGGCGATGGCTGCGTCTTATGGAAGTGACCCCGGTGCGGCGTACCAGGGTCTGTCCGACGTGGTCGCCTCGCCCGAAGCCTCGAAGCTCGGGGACGACAAGCTCGCTTCCGCGACCGCTCGCCTCGACGAGCTCAAGAAGACGCCAGCGGCAGTGAACGTCACCTCGACGCCGCCCGGCGCAGAGGTGTCGGTCGACGGCGCCGCGCAGCCCGGCACCACTCCCGTCATCGTGAACGTCCTGTCCGGCACGCACCGGCTCGCGCTCGGGCTCAAGGGCTACGACAAGTACGAGACCGATCTGACGGTCACGCCGGGGCAGAAGCTCGACCAGAACGTCGAGCTCACGAAGTCGCCGGAACCCGTTCCCGTTCCCGTCGCGGCCCCGGTGCCCGCGCCCGCGAAGCCGCCGCCGCCCGCGCCGCCGCCCAAGCAACCGAAGAACGTTCTTCCGGCGTACATCACGCTCGGCGTCGGTGCCGTCGGTGCCATAGTCGGCACCGTCTTCGGCGTCGAGGCGCTCAGCGCGAAGAGCGACTTCAACAAGAACCCGACGAACAGCAACGCCGATCGCGCCGAGCGCGACGCCCTCATCGCCGACATGGGTTTCGCCGTCGCCCTCACCCTGGGCATCACCGGCATAGTGCTCCTGGTCTCCGACGACTCCAGCGAAGTAACCGCGAAGAATGAGCACGCCCACCACCCCGCGCGAGCCCGCCTCGACATCGCCCCGATGATCACGCACTCGACGCAAGGCGCCGCCGCGCGGTTGACCTTCTAGCTTTACGCGCGCTGAAAGCACGAAGGCCCGCTTGCTTCGAGCACGGGCCGATCTGACCGCTCTCGGTGCTCAGCGTGCATTCGCACGCCTCCGCGCCTCACCCGGTCATCTCGACCCGCGGTCTTCGCGATCGAACCTTCGGGGGTGGTTGTTACGGTGCAATGTCCGCGCGTCTCTCTTCTGCCCGGCGGCAAGTCACCCCCGATGCTCGATCGCGAAGACCGCGTGGTCAGATAGCTGGGTGAGGCGCGCAGGCGTACGCTGGTACGCCGAGCACCGAGAGCAGCTAGATGGCCGCGTGCTCGAAGCGAGCGAGCATCGGTGCCGTCAGGTCACGACGACCTAACCAAAGTGCTTCGTGATAGCGTCCATTACTTGGCCGTAGTCGGGGGCTAGATATTGCGGCGGGTTCGCTAGCTTGGCGTCGATGCCGGGGAGCTGGCCTTCGTGGTAGCGGACCTTGAACTCGGTGAACTTGAGGCCGTGCGCGGTCGAGACGCACACGACGCGCTCGTGCGGCAGGATGGTGCCCTTCTTCACGAGCTTCTCGATGACGGCGAGCGCCACCGCGGTGTGCGGGCACGTGTACATCCCGGTGCGGTCCGCGCGCGCAGCCGCGTCGGCGAGCTCCTGCTCGCTCGCTTGCTCGACGACGCCGTTCATCGCCTCGAGCGCGCGGAGGGCTCGTGGAGCGCTCACCGGGTTGCCGATCTGGATCGCGGTCGCGAGCGTCGGCTTCGCGGTGATCGGAGCGACCTCCTTCGCGCCGGCCGACCAGGCGCGGTAGAGAGGGTTCGCGTTCTCGGCCTGGGCCACCGCGAGCCGCGGGAAGCGGCTGATGATCCCGAGGTCCTTCATCATCTTGAAGCCGGCGTAGAGGGCCGACGCGTTGCCGAGATTTCCGCTCGGGATCACGACCCAGTCGGGCACCTCCCAGTCGAACTGCTGCACGATCTCGATGCCGACCGTCTTCTGCCCCTCGATGCGGAGCGGGTTCATCGAGTTGGCGAGGTAGATGACGCCTTCGGCCGCGAGCTGCTGCACGATCTGCATGCAACCGTCGAAGTCGGTGTCGAGGCCGAGCACGAGCGCACCGTTGGCGAGCGGCTGGACGAGCTGGCCGGTGCTGATCTTGCCGCGCGGCAAGAGGACGACGACGGGGAGCCCGGCCGCCGCGCCGTAGGCAGCGAGAGATGCGCTGGTGTCACCCGTCGACGCGCAGCAGAGCGCCTTCACGCGGAGACCACGCTGGATGGCGAGGCGTGCCACGCTGACGAGCACCGTCATGCCGAGGTCCTTGAACGAGCCGCTGTGGCTGTTGCCGCAGAGCTTCACCCAGAGATCGGTCAGGCCGATGGTGCGGCCATAACGCTCGGCCCAGAAGAGATTCGTGCCGCCCTCGTCCATCGAGACGATGAGCTCGTCCGGGACGGTGGGCATCACCCATTCGCGCTTGCCCCAGACGCCGGAGCCGTACGGCCACGCGGTCCCCTTGTAACGCTGCTCGAAGAGTTTCATCCAGGCAGCGCCGCTCCGATCGCGGAGCGCGTCGACGTCGTGCGTGACCTCGAGCAATCCGCCGCATTTGGGGCACCGATAGATGGGTTCCGTCACCTCCCAGGAGCCTTCATGGCCCGCGAAGCAGGTGAATCGACAGGTGTATTGCACGGGCGGGACTATAGCTCGAACGGCTCGCCGTGCCGGG
Organism: Polyangiaceae bacterium; assembly: GCA_036272055.1. Classification (GTDB taxonomy): domain Bacteria; phylum Myxococcota_A; class Polyangia; order Polyangiales; family Polyangiaceae; genus DASZVB01. The sequence goes on from DATAZL010000064.1 coordinate 36,495, forward strand.
GCGCGAAGGCGACGGGACCGGGGCGTTTTTTTTCGGCCGTCGAACCGCCGGACGAGACGATTTCCCGTTGAGGCTCGCCGATCTCCGCTTTTGCCGGGGCGGGCGACCGCGGTACGGTCCACGGCCGTGAGCCGTCCCTGGGTGCTCGTTCTCGGCCGGCCGAGCGGCGATCCGCGACGCCGCCTGGGTGGCCTCACGCTCGCCCTCAGGCTGGCGCTCGACGCGCAGCGGGCGGGCGCGACCGCAATCGTGCTCGGCGCGGACGCCGGGCTCACGGATGCGGACCTCCGCGACGCGCGCCTGCGCATCCCGGTGCTCGCGCGTACACCGGACGACGTACGCCGTATCGTCGTGAGCGCGAGCCTCGTCGCGCATCGCTCGACGTTCACCGTCACGGCGGCGAGGGACGGCGACGGCGTGCTCGACGCGGGTTCCCCGCCCGAAGAAGGGACGGCCTTCGGCTTCCACGCTGTGGACGTCGTCGACGCTCCGACGGCGCGCCTCGCGGAGCGCGCGCTCTTCCGCTCCCTTCGCAAGCCCCAGGACGGATGGACGGCGCGGTGGCTGAACCGATACGTCTCCCTCGCCCTGTCGCGCTTCCTCGTCCGAACGCCGTTCTCACCGAACCAGATCTCCGTCGGGATCCTCGCCATCGGGCTCTACGGCGCGTATCTCGCGGCGCAGGGCAGCTATCTGTCGATGCTCGTCGGCGCGTTCCTCTTCCAGGCGCAGAGCATCCTCGACGGCTGCGACGGAGAGATGAGCCGCGTGAGCTACCGGGGCTCGCTCCTCGGTGAGTGGCTCGACACGATCGGCGACGACGTCACGAACTACGCCTTCTTCGCCGGCACCGCGCTCGGTCTCCACGCGAGGACCGGAAGCAACCTGTACCTCGTGGCGGGTGCGATCACCGTCGGCTCGGGCGTCACTGCGAGTCTCATCGAGTATCGCTACCTGATGAAGATCGGCTCGGGAGATCTCCTCAAGTACCCGACGAGCCAGACCGCGACGAACTCGACGGGGCTCCTCGCGGCGATCGCGCCGCTCTTCAAGCGCGACACGTTCGTGTTCCTCTCGTTCGTCGCCGCTCTCGCGAATCTGCTCGGGCCGATGCTCGTCGTGTTCGCCGCCGCCGCGGTGGGCATCCTCGCCAACGTCCTCGCCGCCGAGGCGAAGATGGCGCGCGAACGGCGAAGCGCGGCCGCCGCTCCGCCGTCATGAGCCGGTGTACGGCGCGACGCACGCGAGACGTCGCGACGGCGCGCCGCTCGACCGTGGCGCGACTCGCCGTCGCGTGGCTCGCGCTCGGCTCCGTGGCGCACGCCGCGGGCCCGCTCGGGCCGAACGGCGTCGACATTCGCACGAGCCACTACAGCGTCGATCTGACCCAGACGCCGATCCAGGCCGGCGCGCGCGTCACCGGTCTCGCCGGCGCATACGTCGCGATCGCGGAGGGAATCGACGGCGACATCCAGACCCCCGTCGCTCCTGCAGTCCGCACTCTGTACTCGGTCGATCACTTCGAGATGGAGGTCGGGCTCGGCCTCACCCTGCCCGTCGCTGTGACGACCACCGACTTTTTCAACACGGGACAGCGACGCACCAACCTCAGCGACTCCGACAAGAAAGGCTTCCTGTTCGTCACCCCCGCCATCAATCTCGCCTGGGGGAACTTCGGCGTCGGTTTGACGCTCGAGCTACAGAACTACAGCCTGCTCCGTTCCACGGCTTCCGCTGCCTCGACCGCAACGCGGCGTGACGAGTTCGACGCGCAGTTTCTCGTCGGCCATCTCCAGCTCGCGAACCGGTTCTTCAACGGTCAGCTCGTCCTCGGAGGCGGTCTCCGGGTGCTCGAGCTCGACGTCAACAATCCACAGGCACCGAGCGGCGAGACGAACCTCTTCACCACCGTCGGTGCCGGCGTCGAGGCCGGCGTGCTCTGGGCACCGAGCGACGCGCCGTTTCGACTCGGTGCCGCGTTTCGCTCCGCCGTCTCGACGAATCCCGATCCGAAGAGTCGCGTCCTGCCGAACAATCAGGGGGACCGCATCATCGGGGACACGTCCGATCCGATGAATGCGTTCTGGTTACCGGATCGAATCGATCAGCCGTGGGATCTGAACCTCGGGATGGCCGTCCAGGTGGGACCGCGGCCGTTCAACCAGGTCTGGCAAGATCCGTCCGATCGCCTCGACGTCGCGCAGGCGGCAATCGCGCGCCGCCGCGCGGAGCGTTCGTACCGGCGCGCGTTGCTGCTCAACCGGTTGAAGAAGGAGGGCGGCCTCGACGAGGCGAGCGAGAAAGCGATCGACGCAGAGCTCGACGTCGACGAGGCCATGGACGAGCTTCACCTCGACCGCGTCGCCCGCGAGCTTCGCCAGCGAATGAAGTTCTCCTACGCTGGCCTACCCCGTCCCTACGCGCTCCTCGCTCTCTCGGTGGTGCTCACCGGGTCGCTGAGCGACGCCGTCGGGATCGAGTCGTTCCTTCAGCGGGTGGTGGCGCGCTCCGGGGAAAAGCTCGTCTATTCACCGCGACTCGGGCTGGAAACGGAGCTCGTTCCCGGGTGGCTCAAGCTCCGGGCGGGTACTTATGGAGAGCCGACACGGTTCACGTCGAGCTCGGCGCGCCTGCATGGAACGCTCGGATTCGACGCGAAAGTGTTCCCGTGGTCCGCGTTCGGGCTCTTCGAGGAAGACACCCAGTGGCGGATCACCACTTCCCTCGACGCGGCAGCGCGTTACCTCGGGTGGGGTGTGGGTGTCGGTGTCTGGCACTAGTGTCGGCGGGGAAAGCGCCGTGTCTGGCACGACGGCCGGATTGCGGGTTAGGATTCGAAGATCATCATGGGGCGCAGCGGGCCTCTCGATCACCCGGAGCTCCTGGAGGTCCAGGCGCTTCTCGACGGCCGTGATCTGGCCGAGGCGCAGCGACGCCTCGCGCGTCTGAACGATCGCCACGAGTTCGCCCACGGCATCACCTTCCTGGCGACGCGACTGCTCCACGCACGCGGGCGACTGGATCTGGCGGGCGTCGCCGAGCGCCTTCGTGATCTCCTCGTCCTCTCTCCTCACTTTCAGGAAGCCGCCGCCTTGCTCGCGCACGCGGAGGCGAACCTGAGCGTGGTTTCCCCGTCGCTCGCGTCCTCGGAGAGTGGCCAGCGCTCTCAGGCGACGCCCGTCGTCCCTGAAGACGTTTACCTCGACGGCGATCGCGAACCGATCCGCACTCCCCAGGTGCCGAGCGATCCGTCTGCCGTGTCACCGGAACCGGATCCGTTTCTCGCGTCCTCCGACGCGCCGGCGCCCGTCGCAGCCACTTCACCGAAGACACTGCCGGGCGCGGGACCGAACCCGGTGTACGGCAAGCGGCTCTTCACGCCGGTCACCGGATTCGAGGTGACGGAGTCGCCGCGCGCGCCCGAGCCGTCCTCGTCACAGCGCACCGGCAGATCGCTCCCGCAGATCCCGCGCGCACCCGCGCTGCCACAGTTCCGCGACAACACGGCGCCCCCGAGCTACGCGCCGAACCGACGCACGACCGACCCGGATCTGTTCAAGGGCAAGAGCCTCCTTCCGCGCAGCGCCGGCCGCTACAGCGAGATGCCGGCGTCGATCGACGTCATCGAGCCGATACGCTCCCGACGCGCCAAGCCAGCGCGCGGCCCGTCGGTGCCGACCGCGCAGCGCCAGGGGCGCGCGACGGTGCCGCAAACCCCGGAACGCATCCGCTCCGCGTTCCCCCCGAACTCGACGACCTCCGCGCCCACCCTGTTCGAGATCGCGTCGTGGATCGACGAGGGTCGGTTCCGCGACGCGGTGGCCGCAATCAACCGGGCAGGCCCGAACGTGGGCCCCGAATACTCCGTTCTTCGTGCGCGCGCTCTCGCCGGGGCCGGCTATCTCGATCAGGCCCTGGAGCTCCTCGAACAGCTCGAGCACTCGCCCTCGCCGGACCCCGAGCTGCGCGCGGCGACGGCGCGTCTGTTCGTGGAGCTCGGCGACCCCGTGCGCGCGCTCCGTATCGCCGGCGAAGCGCTCGAGGCGGAGCCGGAGCGCCCCTTGATTCGACTCACGTTCGCCCTGGCCGCGGTCCGGACGTACCGGCGAAGTCGCGACACCTCACTCCTCGAGCACGCCGATCGCGCTCTCGAGAAATTCGCCGCGCGTGAGGGTCCGCTCCCGGCGTTGTACCTGGCGCTCAGAGCCTGCGTGCAGGCGGGGATCGGCGATCCGAATCGCGCCATCTCCACCGCCCAGCGCGCGCTCGGGCTCGATCCACGCTCGCCCGACGCGCTCGCCGCGATCGCCGAAGCGTCCGCGCAGCTCGGACGTGTCCATGACGCGCGCCAGGCGTGGTCGAAGCTCGGCGAGCTCGCGCCCTCGGAGGGCGACGCGATCGGCGTGATACTTTCCCAGACCGGACAGCGGCCCGTGAATCGGCCGTCGGTGCCGGCGATCGAAGCGTCGTCGCCGCTGTGGTCACCGGTCGATGCGCTGATCGCCGCAGGCAACCGGAGAGACGCGCTGCCGGTCCTCGAGAGTGCCGCTCGCGACGCTTTCCGGCGAATGGCGAAGTCCGTATTGCGCGAGGATTTCACTGCGATCGCGACGGTCGGCGCGAGCTTTCTCACCACGTCGCCGGTCTTCTCGAGCTTCGCGCCGTACGACGCTTCACTCTGGAGTCTCCGGCGTCTCGAGGCCGCGCTCGACCTCGTCGTGGGTCGTTCCGCCGGAGTCGTGCTCCCCGAGCACGAGACGGGGCTCGTCGTGCTCATCGGTTGCTATCTCGGCGAGACACTGCGGCTCGCCAGCGGGGCCCGCTGGGAAGGCCGGGCCGCCGATCTCGACAGCGCGAAGGTCGTCGCGGACGGGCAGGAGATCTACCCCTTCCGCATCCTCGCGGCGCGCCTGCATCACGGCCGCCGCACCCCCTTCGCTAGCTCGACGGAGCTCGGGCCCGCACGCCCCGGCTCGGACCAGTGGCGCACGCGATTCGAGAACCCCGTTGCGCCGCCGGTTCCGTGGGCCCCGAATGCGTGGCCGCCGCCGAGCCAGCTCGCCGCCATCGGACGCTCGCTGACCCACTCGCCGATCGGCCGCTACTGCGAGGAGTTCGCCGAGGGCGCGCTCGACCGGACCACGTCGAGCCTCATCGCGCTCGACACGTATCTCGATCTGGTCGCGCCGCGCGGGGCGCCCATCGACGCCGACGCGGCGTGGACGCGGCGCGTCTCGGTCCTCGCCGGCGGCTACCTCGGCGAGACGCTCCGCGAGCTCGTGAGCGGCGAATGGATCTACGGCGTGGACAGCGCGGACGACGCGCTCGGGTTCCGTCTCAAGCTCCGCGGCACGACCGAGGCGCTCCCGGTCGCGCTGGTGCTGGAGCGCGTCATCGGGGAGCGCTCGTCGAGTCTCGTCGATTATGCTCGCACCCTGATGCGTCGAGCGGGACGCGCCTGAGACGCGAGCGGCGCGCGTGACGGACGCGCAGCCCGTCGGTTTTTGAGGCATGTTTCCAGGGTGAAGCCCGGAAGCTCCCCCCTCGCGCACTTCTCACGTTCACTCGCCGTCGCGTGCGCGCTCGTCCTGTTCGTCGTGCCGGCGAGGGCCGGGGAAGAGCCGGGCTCGTCGCTCCGGATCTCGCTTCTGACGATGAGCCCCGGAGACATGGCGTTCACGAAGTTCGGACACGACGCGCTCCTCGTCGAGGACACGGTCTCGGGCGCGAACCGCGTCTACAACTACGGCACGTTCGTGTTCGGCTCGCCGTGGCTCGCGCTCGATTTCCTGCGCGGCAACCTGAAATACTGGCTCTCGGTCTCGTCCCTGCCGACGGTCATCCGGCACTACGCCGCCGAGCAGCGCTCGATCAGCGCCCAGGAGCTCCGGCTACCGCCCGCGGAGCGCGCTCGCATCGCCGAGCTCCTCGCGACGACGGAGCGAAGCGACGCGCGCTACTACAAGTACGACTATTACCGGGACAACTGCGCGACGCGGGTCCGCGACGTCGTCGACCGCGCGACCGGCGGAAGGCTCCGCGCTGTGTCGAACGGCCCTGCGCCGTTCACGTACCGCGAAGAGACGCTACGACTCACGGAGAGCGACGTGCTCCTGTCGCTCGGGCTCGATCTCGCGATGGGCCCGCTCATCGATCGGCCCCTGACGACCTGGGACGCGGAGTTCTTGCCGGCGCGGCTCGCGGACGCGGTGCGCACGGTCCGGATACCGGGGCCCTCCGGCGACGAACCGCTCGTGGTCGCGGAACGGGTTCTGCTCTCCGCGCCGGGGCGGACTCTCGCGACGGCGCCACCACGATACTGGCCGTCGCTCTTCGCCGCTGGGCTCGCGCTCCTCGGCGTGCTGACGAGCCTCGGGGTGCGCGCGGGCAGAGGGAGCCGCGCCGCACGGGTGACGCTCGCGCTGCTCCTCGCAATGACGGGCCTCGTCTTCGGCGTTCTCGGCTCGGTGATCGTCGGGCTCTTCTCGCTCACCGATCACGCCGTGACGTACTTCGACGCGAACGTGCTCCTCTGCACGCCGTGGAGCATCGCCCTTGCCGTGGTCGCGCGCGGGGTGGCGCGCGGTGGCTTCCGCGCGACGAGCCGCGCCCGTGCGCTCACCGTCGCGTCACTCGTCACGTCCATGCTCGCGCTCGCGGCCCTGCCGTTCTCTCCGCAGAAGAACGTCGAGTTCGTCGCGTTCTTCTTGCCGCTCTGGCTCGGCGCGAGCCTCGCGCTGTTACTCGCGCGAAGGCCCGCGACGGAGCCCGCACGGTGACCGACCGCGAGCGCAGCGAGCGCGCGAAGCGGCGGGGGGAGCAGTTCGCCCGCGAGCAAAGCGAGCCCCCGAAGCGGCGGGGGGAGCAGTTCGCCCGCGAGCAAAGCGAGCCCCCGAAGCGGCGGGGGGAGCAGTTCGCCCGCGAG
>DATAZL010000065.1:0-36795 GCA_036272055.1 Polyangiaceae bacterium
TTGGCCCCCCGCAGCTTCGCCTTTGGCGAACTGCTCCCCCCGCCGCTACGCGGGCTCGCTGCGCTCGCGTAGGTCCGCATCTTTGATGCGTCGAGGAGGGCGGTGGCGTCGATGCGTAACTACTGCGCGTCTGGCGCTCGCGGCGGCTCACGGTTTGCGCGCGATGACGCGCTGATTCGATGTTTGGGCGCCGAGACGCGAGCGCACTGTGTCGAGCGTGACGAAGACGGCGAGGAGCAGCGGGTTCTTGAAGTTCCAGAACTTCGCGAACCAGGACGGGTAGCCCTTGTCGAGGAAGTAGTTCCCGAACGAGATCGTCCATGCGCTCGTGCTGATGAGCTGCTCGGTGCGATCGATGACGAAGCCGGCGCGCTCGAGCATCGTCTCGAGCGACTCCTTCGAGAAGAGGTTCCAGTGCCGGGGAAAGTGGTAGTGGCCCCACCAGCGCTTGCGGAACAGGTGATAGTCCCAGCCGGCGAGGTTCGGCGTCTCGACGACGAAGACGCCACCCGGGCGGAGCAGCGAGAACACGCGGCGTGCGATGACGACCGGATCTTCGACGTGCTCGATGAGCTGGAGCATGACGACGGCGTCGAAGGTGCCGTTCTCCCCCTCCATGTCCTCGACGCGCTTCGCGTGGGCGGTGAAGCCGCGTGCGCGACAGCGCTCGACCGCCGCGGGGTCGAAGTCGACGCCGACGAGCTCCCACTCCTTCGAGCCGAAGTCGCGCAGCACCTCGAGGAAGCGCCCATCCCCGCAGCCGACGTCGAGGATGCGCTTCGGCCCGGAACCGAGCGCGTCACGGTAGACGCCGACCTTCTTGCCCTCCCACACGCGCTGGAGCCTCGCGACGAGGGAGCCGGTGCCGGCGAGGGTGTAGTAGTGGGCCGGGTAGATGACGCCGAGGTCGGACGGCGCGGGACGCGGGCTCAGATAGACGTGCCGGCACTCCGCGCAGCGCACGAAGCGGAACGGGTTCGACGTCGTGTTGTATTCGAAGTCGTAGCCGAACGCCTCCGGCTCCTGAGTCCTTGCGCCGCACAGCGCGCAGTGCGCCTCGACCAGGTCGATGTGCGGCGCTGCGAGACCGTGAGGATTAGACCCAGCTGCCGAAGACTCTGCGTTCGATGGGGACGCCATTCTCTCTCAAGAACTCGTGCTTTTTCCGGTAAATCTGGCGGTAACGATACCAGGGAACGGTCGGCCAGAGGTGATGGACCGCGTGATAGTTGTGGCCGAGGACGAGCGGCGTGAACCACCAGACCGCGATGATGCGCGTCCCGTGAAAGCGATGCGCCGGCAGGCCGCGGTGCGGCAGGTAATTGATGTACCAGTCCATCACGAGCTTCGCGATGACGAGCGGCACGAACCAGAGCACGAGCACATCGACGATGTGCCCCGTCACCGCCGCCACGCCGTAGATCGAGAGGACGAAGACCGTCGTCAGGAGGTCACTCATGCGCTCACCGCGCGCCCGCGGATCGACCTTGAGGAGCTTCTTGCCGTAGGCGAGCGCCTGTGGGTACCGGAACGGCAGCGTGAGGAGCGTGCCGTTCGTGTAAATGAAGTTCGGGTCGTCCTCGTTGTTGAGCTTCCGGTGATGCTCGAGGTGCACCCAGCGCTGGATGAAGTACGGCGTGTGATAGGGCAGCATCCCGAGGACGCCGACCACGTCGTTGACGCGCTGTTTCTTCGACACCGTGCCGTGCACGGCCTCGTGCCACACCGTGAAGGCGAAGTGGATCGCGACGGCACCGATGAGGACGTGCACGACGAGCGGCAGCCGGTGAACGTAGAAGAGCGCGACGTTGCCTGCGAGCAATGCGTACATCGCGAGGAGAAGCAGCAGCGTCGGGTAGTCCGGTTTCTTCGTCGCCATCGGCTTCGTCGGCCGCCCTGCTATAACCGCGGCCCGCAGGGGCTGTCGAGGAATCGGGCCGATCTACAGGGTTTTTTCGCGTCCACGAACCAGTCGGACAGCGACGCTGCCCTACCGGAGCGGCCGGGGGACCGGCGCGCCGTTGATGCGTAGCTCGTAGATGAGGATGTGCCGGAAGTGACGGGTCTGCACGTAGTAGTGGTCGCGCAGGTACTCGAACTCCGGGAACACCTCTGCGAGTGGCACGTGACCGATGGAGCTCACGATGATCCTCGGTGGATTCGTGAAGACGTCCCTCACGAGGCGCGGCGGGATCATCTGGTCGATGCCGGCGCGGTCGAGGAGCCCGACGCTCGCGAGATAGAAGAAGAAGTCGTAACGACCGCCGACCGGAGCCGTGTCGGAGTTGAAATAGAGGAGCCGGTTCGCGGTGAGGAGGAGCATCTGCTCCCGCGGCTCCGAGATGCTCTTCACGTAGGCGGCCGCCTCGTCTTCTGCCTTGTCCCAGTCGTGATCCGTCAGATCCATCGACAGATCGCGGACGTACGGGCTCTTCACGCGACGGTATATGAGGTGCTCTAGCTTGGGGTTGATCCAGTCGCCCCGATCGACGCGGAAAGTATCGGCGGTCGGGTACACGAGGAGCGAGAAGACGTACGGGATCCCGAAGCCGATGATCCCGAAGCGCAGCACGAACGGCGAGCTTTCGCTCCGCGCGCCGAGGAAGGCGTCGAGTTGCCCGACCACCACGAAGAGCACCGGGATGACGAGCACCAGCGCCTGGTAGATATGCGTCTCGTCCGAGCGCGCGTACATCACGAAGGTGTGGAGCGTCATCAGCACGAAGAGCGCGCTGACCTGTGCGCGGCGCCTTGGCCAGTCTTCGCCGTAAGCGCGCTCACCGAACCGCTTCCCGAGGACGAGCCAGAGCGCGAACATCGCCGTCAGGAGCCACGGGAGCTCGAGCCAGTAATATTCGTTCAGCCCGATGTACCCGCCGGGCATGCCGAGCGCCGGGAAGGGCGCCGTGTAGTGGATGAGCGAGAGGAGCTTCGAGAGCTCGCGCACGTAGCCGATCGCGTTGACGCCGTAGTAGCCGAACAGGATGATGAGCGAGAGCGCCACGCTCACCACGAAGTAGAGGCGGAACGGCGCGAAGTATGCGGTGAGCGGCGTCTCGTCGTCCTCGATGCGCGTCGTCTTCGCGGTCCAGAGGAGCGCGAGCATGAGCGGCACGACGAGGTAGAGGAAGAACCAGACGTTGAAGTGCTGCCGTATCGAGAGGCAGAACAGCGCCGCGTAGGCGACCGCGCCGACGGAGCGCGCGTGGCCGAACCAGCGGCGCGCAGCGGGCCTCTCGAGGAGCGCCGTGCCCGCGGTCCACTTGCCGCCGAGTGTCACCGGGAGCCAGAAGAAATAGACGAAGAGCCCGCCCGCGAGCAGGTACATCCCCGTGTTCAGCTTCGTCCAGATCGCGGCCGCGGTCAGGATGCCGGCGCCGATCACGTTCTCGTGCGGCTTCTTCGCCGGCGAGGCGACCATGAAGTACCAGGCGCCGAGGGTGAGCGGCATCACCGTGATGAAGGCGTATGCTGTCTGGAGCGACTGCCACTGCGCGCCGATGAGCACCAGGGTGCCGACGAAGGCGAACCCCGCGTAGACCTTCCCGCGACGCCGCGACGACGGGTGCGTCACCGTCTCGGGCTCGTCGGTGAGCCGTCGGACGAGGAAATACGACACGCCGACGATCGCGACTTTCAGGAGGATCATCCACATGCGGACGCCCCACACCCGGTACCCGAAGAGCTTGTAAAACGTGACCGGACCGACCCAGTTGAGGAGCCCGTAAGCGTCGGCGAAGTCGAAGTACGGACGGCGTCCGTACGCCATCAGCTCGATACACTGCAGGATCAGCCCCTCGTCGGTCTGGTTCGGACCAACCTTCGAGGACTGGAAGAAATAGAGCACCGCGAAGACGGTGGCGGCCGTGTAGGCCGCGATCGAGCCGAGGCGCCGGCCCGCGACGGACATCAGCCGGCAGCCGTCGCGCCGCGGCGTGACGCGAGGAAGTACATCGCGAACGCGACGCCGTAGGAAGCGACACCGCACCAGAACGCCGCGGAGATCCCGGCGCCGAGCGCGACGACGATGGCGAGGACGGAGCAGAGCACCGACGCTGCACCGTTGATGCCCCAGAGCCACGGCACGAGCGACGGATTCTCCTCCGCAGCACGGAGGCCGAGCGGGAAGGGGAGGCCCATGAAGAACCCCATCGGCAGGAGCATGGCCGCCACTGCGGCGATGCGCGCGCCGGTCGCGGACGCGGCGAGCGCGTGGACGATCGACGGCGTGACGAGACCGGCGACGAGCAGCACGGCGACGAGCGCGGCGAGCGCGCGACGTCCCGTGAGCACGCCCGACGGCCCGAGGAGCCGCCCGCTCGCGAGGCTACCGAGGCCGCTGCCGACGAGCAGCGTGAAGAGCACGACCGAGAGCGCGTACGTCGGCTTGCCGAGGAGCAGCATGAGGCGCTGCATCTCCGACACCTCGATGAACATGAAGCCGAGCCCGATCGCGAAGAAGAAGCCGAGGAGCGGGCCACTGCCGCGCAGGTTCTGCCCGCGGGCCCGGAGCGCGAGCGGCAGGACCACGCAACCGAGCGTGAGGGCAGAGACGATGCCGAGCAGCGCGACGAGGAGCCGGATCGCCTCGAGGTTCGTGCGGTTCGGATCGAACATGGAGACCGACAGGCTCTTCTCGACGTCGCGGAGACGCAGCATCTGGAAGAAGAAGGGACGGTCGTCGGTGGGCGGCGAGACGTCGAGCGAGTACGAGTCGTAGAAAGGCTTCGTGTCCGCGGACGACAGGATCGTCTGATAGACGGGCGCCTCGTGGAACGTCGGCGTCGCGATGTATTCGAACCCGAGCCGCTGCGTCTCTTTATCGAGCGTCGCGAAGTCGTCCGCGGTGAACGGGTCGGGGCTCACCAGGATCGTCGCGATGCCGTTGCCGAACTGACCCGGCATCCCCGACGCCTTGGGCGCCTTCACCATGATGACGTGGGTCGACGGATCGGCGACGCCGAGCTCCGCCAGCGCGCCGCGGGCGAGCGACGCGATGCGGATCGCCTCGCTCGGCCGGGTCGGGTAGTACCAGCGGCTCACCGTGAGCACGCCGTGCGGCTTCAGGTGCTTCAGGAACGTCGTCCACCCCTCGATGGTGTAGAGCGAGTTCTCCGTGAGCACGAACGCGCCGGCCGCGGTGGCGGCCCAGGTGTCGATGAGCGAGAGCTGGATGATGTCGAAAGGGCGATCGAGCCGCGTCAGGTAGCTCCGTGCCTCGTCGACGGCGAGGGTGACGCGCGGGTCGCGCTCGATGTGGCCGGCGAAGTCGCCGAACACGTCGGTCGTCGCCCGGAGGACGTCGCGGTTCACCTCGACGCCGGTGACCGAGCGCTGACCGAAGACGAGCGCCGACAGGACGTCGCGGCCGCCGCCGACGCCGACGACGAAGACGTCCCCGTCGTGGCGCAGGTAATGCGCGATGTTGGTGACGTCGTCCTTCAGGTACCAGAGGGTCTCGGGCTTGCCGTCCCAGGCCGTGATTACCGTGCCGGCCCAGGTGTCGATCGACATCCCGAGTTGTCGGATCTTCACGGCGGAGGCGCCGGTCTTCTCCGAGAGGCCCCAGCCCGCCGCGCCGGTGGGCTCGTTCGGATTGCCGGACACCGTGACCCGGGAGTGCGAGTTCCAGCGGGCGTAGTGGTACGACGCCGTCGAGTTCGAGGCAGTGTCGACGATCTCGATGAGCGGATGGCCGTTTCGCGTCGTGACGGTGCTGACCAAGGCGCCCACGGCGAGCAGGCCGGCGAGGGCGAACGAGCCCGTCCTTCTCGCGGAAGAGCCGGCCGCGGCGGCGAAGCTCGCCGCGCCGAGGGACGCGATCGCGCCGACCAGGAGCACGGCGCTCGCCGCGTCCGTGAGCTCCAGCGTGTAAACGAGGGCCACGCAGCCGAGGGCCGCACCGAGAAGGTCGACGGCGTACAGACTGCTCGCGTGGCGCCGAAAGGTAGAGAGGACCAGAGCGACGATGACGCCGCCACACGTGAAGGGGACGGCGATGATCGTGTAACTGAGGGTCAGCGTCGCGATGCTGCCGGCGCTGGCGCTGCCCGTGAACGGGATCTGCAGGTAGACGAGGAAGCCGACGACCAGGCTCACCGCGTAAGCGATGGCCCAGCCGGCAAGCCGCGCCGGCACCGCCGTCTCGTCGACCGAGGGCCGAAGAAAGACGATGATCGCCCCCACCGTCATCCCCAGCATGGCGATGGAAATCGCCATGAAAGCGAAGTGGTACCACATGGTGACGCTGAAGATCCTCGTCAGGAGGATCTCGTGCATCAGCGTCGCCAGCGTGACCGCGAACAGTCCTCGATACACCAATGGGCTCGGACGCACGTCGCCGGACATGACGGCAGCCTTTTAGACCATTCACGAGCATCGTGGGGCATTCGAATACGTCTCATCGGCCTCGGCGCCGGGCGCTCGTGTGATACACACGGCGTCGCCGTGCCCCGGAAGCCGCTCTACTTCGAGATATTCACGACCTCGCTCGGGGCGCTCTTGCTCGAGATTTCCTACACGAGGATCTTCTCGTTCAAGGTCTTCTACTACTTCACGTACCTGCTCATCGGCCTGGGCCTTCTGGGCATCGGGTGCGGCGGTATCGCCGTGGCGACCTCCGGGCGGCTTCGTCGGGCTGTGCCCGAGCGCGTCATTCCGATCGCGAGCTTCGCGGGCGGCCTCAGCGTGCTCGTCTCGTACCTTCTCATCTCGCCGATCCAGCTCAACATCGCCGACAAGACGACCGGGCCGCGCGAGATCCTCGAGCTCGTCGTGGTCGCGCTCCTCCTCACGACGTCGTTCTTCGCCGTCGGCGTCGTCCTCTCGACGATCCTGAGCCGCGATCCGGAGCGGGCCCAGAAGCTCTATGCGGCGGACCTGCTCGGCGCGGCCCTCGGGTGCACGCTCGCCGTGCCCCTCGTGTGGACGCTGACTCCGCCGCGCACCGTCATCTTCTCGGGCCTCGTCATCGCGGCGGGCGGGCTCCGGCTCGCACGCGGTAGTCGCGCGCTCCTCGCCGTGGGCGGCTTCATCCTCGCCATCCTCGCCGTCCCGGTCGCGACGGGGTTCGGTCTCCGCGACCCCGTCGTCGCGAAGAGCAAGTCGTACGAGGAGTTCCGGAAGAACAAGCTCGTCCTCTACTCGAAGTGGAGCCCGGTCTTCCGCATCGACGTCGCGAAGCACCCCTTCTACCCAGGCGACGTCTATCTCGTCTTCCACGACGGGCAGCCCGGTTCCGGCATCCGTCGCTTCGACGGCAAGACCTTCGACCGCTTCGAGTACCTGAACAAGGATCCACGCGCGCTCCCGTTCGCGGTGCTGCCGCCGGAACCAAAGGTGCTCATCATCGGTGCAGCCGGCGGGCACGAGGTGGTCGCGTCGCTCTTCTTCAAGGCCGGCCACGTCACCGGCGTCGAGCTGAACCCCGCGACGTACAACCTGCTCACCAACGTCTTCGCCGACATCACCGGGCACCTCGCGGAAAATCCGAAGGTCACCCTGCTGAACGGCGACGGGCGCTGGTTCATGAAGCAGGCGAAGGACAAGTACGATCTCATCTGGTTCGTCGCTCCCGACTCCTACGCCGCGATGAACGCCGCGACCTCCGGCGCCTTCGTCCTCTCGGAGAGCTATCTCTACACGCAAGAGATGATCGGCGAGAGCCTGAAGCATCTCACCGACCAGGGCATCGTCTGCACGCAGTTCGGTGAGATCGCGTACGACCGCAAGCCGAACCGCACGACGCGTTACATCTCGACCGCGCGCGCTGCGTTCGCGGACTCCGGTATCTCGAATTTCGAGGACCACGTGATGGTGTCGAGCGCGCCGGGTTTTCCGCCGTTCCGCGAGCTCGCGGTGCTCCTCGGCAAGACCGCGTTCACGCCGGCGCAGACGGCGGCGTTCATCGCGAAGAGCCGCCAGATCGAAGCCGGCACGGTCCACTACGTTCCGGGGATGCCACCGGCGGACACGCCGCTGAGCCACGTGATCCAGCTCCCCGACGCGGAGCTCCCGTCGTTCTTCGAGAAGTATCCGTATCAGATCAATCCCGTCCGTGACGACGCGCCGTTCTTCTGGCACTTCGCGCGCTTCCGCGACGCGCTCTCGGCGCCGGTGCAAGGCAACGTCATCGATCAAGAGGACAGCATCGCCGAGCAGGTCACCGTGGCGTTCCTCAGCGTCGTCGTCGTCCTCGCTGCGATCTTCCTTCTGCTGCCGCTCGTGACCCTCCGCAAGGTGTGGAGCGAGATGCCGCTCAAGGGAGCGTCCGCGGTCTACTTCGCGGCGCTCGGCATCGGATTCATGTTCATCGAGGTCGCGGTTATCCAGAAGCTCACGCTGCTCCTCGGTTATCCGACCTACGCGCTGTCGGTCACGCTCTTCGGCATTCTCCTCTCGTCCGGACTCGGGAGCTATCTGTCGGCGCGTTACCAGGGGCCGCGCAAGAACCTCCTCATGGCGGCGCTCGGCGGGCTCACCGTCGTCGTGCTCGCGTCGATCGCGCTCTTGCCGTCGATCATCGACGCGGTCGTCGGTCAGGCGCTCCCCGTCCGTATCCTCGCCGCGACGTTCATCATCGCGCCGGCGGGGCTCTGCCTCGGCATCTTCATGCCGCTCGGTCTCCGGACGGTGTCGCGCCTCACCGAGCGGAGCCACGAATACGTCGCGTGGGTCTGGGCGATCAACGGCTTCTTCTCCGTCATCGCGTCCATCCTCTCGACGATCCTCGCGATGGTCGTGGGCTTTCGTGTGCTGCTCCTCATCGCGCTCGGCGTCTATTTCATCGGTGCGCTCGCACTGATGCGAATGCCCGAGTCGCCACCCCGCGAAGCCACGTGAAAGCGCCCCGGTCCGCCAGGCTCGTCCCGGCGATCGCGGTCGCCTGCGTACTCCTCGTCTATCTCGTCCAGCGACACCGCATCGATCTGCGGTTTCCGGTGCCGTGGCCCGACGAGGGTTCGTTCCTCTGGCAGGCGCTCGCGTTCCGCGATGGGTTCTCGCTCTTCGCACCGGAGGTGAACCCCGAGCGCGAGGCGCTGTGGATGCCGCCCGGCTTCATGGTGCTCGAGGGGCTCTTCTTCAAGGTCGTCCCTTTCTCGCTGAGCACGGCGCGCGCTCTCTCGGCGCTCTTCGTGTGCGGCGCGGTCACGTCGGTCTTCGCGTGCGTGCGGCGCTTCGAGACGAAGCTCCTCTTCCCGGTCCTCGCGGCGCTCTGCCTCTTTTGCCCGATCGCGTCGATGGCCGGCAACGTCGCGCGCATGGAAGGGCTCGAGCTCTTCACGCTCGCGCTCGCGTTCTTCCTCGTGGACCGCGGTCGCGGCGCGGCGCTCGGTGTCTTCGCGCTCGCGCCCATCGTGCATCCGAACGGCGTCTTCGGCATCGCCGTCGGGGTGCCGGCGTTCTTCGTGCTCACCCGCGGCGTGCGCACGATGCGCCGCGCCGACTGGGTCGTCCTCGCCGCCGCGGTGCTCGCGTGGGCGCTCTACGCCTTCCACGTGTCGCAGCACTGGCCGGACTTCTTGCGCGACATGGATGCGCAGCTCCGCTTCAAGCAATACGTCTCCGGCTCCGACGGCGGGACGCTCGGACGGCTCCGTCAGCCCGTCGTGTGGGGCTCCATCGTCGCGCTCGCCGGCGCGTTCCTCGGCGCGCGTCGCATCGGCACCGCCATCGGCGCCATCGGCGCATTCGCTGCGGCGCTGCTTCTCCAGACCGTCGTCGCAGCGGGGTGGCTCTACGAGGTGTACCCGGCGTTCGCGATCCTGGTGACGTCCGTCGTGGTCGCCGATGTGGCGTTTAGCTGGCACGCGGCGCAGCCGTCCGCGTCGCGGACTCGTTGCGGCGTCGCGTTCGCCGTCGTGCTCGTCCTCGCCGACGTACTCGCGTTCCGGCACGACGCCTTCCTCGAGCGCTCACTCGAACGCGCCACGGTCGTCCGGAAATCACTCACGCCCGAGTACGTCACCGACGGCGATCAGCTCGCGATGAAGCGCTACCTCGCGTCCATCGTCCCGCCCGCGGGTTCCCGCGCGCTCGCCGTCCAGTTTTTGCCCGACGCCGAGGCGCTCCTCTACGAGAAGCTCCGCGGCCCGACGTTGCGCTACGTGCAGCAGACCTTCTACGAGCACCGCTACGACGTGCTCGTCGTCCACGACTCGGTGTGGTTCCCGCCCTTCGTCCACAATCTCGAGCTCATCAAGCTGCTCTGGGCGAAAGGCGGCACCTACGACACCACCGTCCTCTACGAACGCGACGGCACCGAGCGCTGGACGGCATATCGCTGGAAGTAGTCCCGCATCCACGCGAGCCGAGCGCGCGCCGTCGCGGATCCGCCTGGGAACGGAGCCGGCAAGACGACACGGATGAGACGCTTGCGGGTGGAATGGAGACAGCCCACTGGACGCGCGCCGACGGCTGCGCCGTGGAGGGAGCCTCCCAAAAAGAACGAGCGCTCTCCACGCAAACGGCGAACTCGTACCCGTCAGCGCTGAGGTCGTCGCGATGGCCGAGTGCGACGGTCAGCACCTGGGAGTGATCACCGCTCCAGTTACAGGCGCAGAGCCCGTCAGGGACGAGAGCGCCCACGTGGGCGCAGAGCCCGCCAGGGAAGAGAAAGCGCCCACGTGGGCGCAGCACGAGTTCGCGCAATCGGCGGCGTTCGGGCGCGTCTCCGTGGGTATCCGATTCCGGCATGCCGACGGCAGCGACTTGGCTTTCGAGAAGGCGAGATCCGCCGAGGTGCGCACACGCTTGACACGCGCGCGGGACGGCTCGGGTTGCGTGTCGCTCGCCGTCGGTCAAGGCACCAGCGACGGGACCGACGACGGCGCAGCCTGTCGCGGTTGCACCGTCGTCGGCGCAAGCTGGTCCGGCCGCGCTGTCCGGTGCTCGCGGCGGTCCATCTCGTCGTTGTAAATATTCGCGGCGTCGAAGAGATGCGGCTCGGCGATCAGGTGAAGGACGATGCCGGTGACGAACGCGACGCCGGACGCGACGACCAGGCCGATCTCCGCGTCGTTCTTCGCGTCGCCACGGCTCGCCGTCGCGCCGACGATGGAGCTCGTCAGGCCGAAGGCCTCGCCGCTGAAGATGCCGATCGAGCCGATGGTCGAGAGCGTGCCGTACGTCTCGGCCTGGCTCTCCGCCGCGGGCACGCCCTTCACTGCTTCGGTGACGCGGCCGCCGAACAGCCCGCCCGGGTAATACTTACCGTCCTTCACGAAGCCGCGATTGAACACGCCGCGCACCACCGCGATGCGTGAGCTGTTGGGATAGTACGACGTCGCGCACGCCGAAGCAGAAAGCGCCGCCGCAATGACGGCAGCGCGAAGCGGCCAGGCCGATGGCATGGCGCCCTTATGCCCCGGCCTCTCGCGCGGTTACCAGCGGATATCCGAGCGCGACGACGGCGGTCTGGAGCGATTTTCTCGAAATAGCGAGCAACCGGTCGGAACGACGTCCGATGAAGACGGCGGCGGCACCGTGTTGCACCTGCAGCTCGGTTCGAAAACGGGAGTTTACCGCCGCTCCGTCGATAGGCCGTGGCCCGCCTCTGCGTGGGCCAATGGGGAGAGTGACGTCCAGATGCCGACCAGAGCTTTTTTCTCGAATATCAGCGCTTCTCGTGAATCCGTGGCCGCTGCCGCGCTCGCCGTCGTGTGCAGCGCGATGTCCGCTTGCTCGAATTTCTCCGACGACTGCACGGTGAGCCGGACCTGCCCCGAGCCCGACGCCGCCAGTGCCGGCGGAGCGGACGGCGGGATCGCCGTAACCGGTAACGGCGGTGGGGGCACCGGCGGTTTTGCCGGAACGGGAACCGGTGGGGTCACGCCGGGCGGCGCAGGGCGAGGCGCGACGGGCGGCGGCACTGCGAATTCGATGGGTGGATCCGCCGGGCGTCCCTCGCCCACCGTGGACGAGGACGCGGGCGGCCTTCCCGACGCCGGGGAGCCCGCTCGCGCCGACGCGGGGCAGTCCCCCGGAATCGGCGGGAGCACGTCCGACGACGCAGGGGCAGACGCTGCCGACCACGACAGTGGTCCGCTCGTATGTGCTGACGGCTATGCCGACTGCAACGGCGATCGCGCCGACGGTTGCGAGGTGAACCTCGCGACGGATACGGATCACTGCGGCGCGTGCGCCACGGCCTGTTCCGCTGTCGGCACGACGGCACGTGCGTGCACTGCCGGCATATGCAAGCCGACGTGCGACACGAAGCACGCCGATTGCAACGGCGCCGGCCTCGACGGCTGCGAGGTGGACACCACGACGAGCCTCGCGAACTGTGGCGTGTGCGGCCACACTTGCTCGACCGCGAACGCGTCCACGGAGGCGTGCGTCGCCAGCGCGTGCAAGCCGACCTGCGCGACCGGCTACGCCGATTGCTCGAAGCCCGCGGGCACCGCGGCGGACGACGCCTGCGAGACGAACCTCTCCGCCAGCACGAGCTGCGGCGCATGCGGCCACGACTGCCAGGGCGGCGCTTGCGACGCAGGTCAGTGCCAGCCAGTGTTGCTCCAGTCTGGCCTCACCGGCGTGACTCAGCTCGCCGCGGACACGAACTACGTCTACTTCACCGATTACGGGACGAGCAGCGAGCCGCGCCTGATGCGCGGTTCGGCAAAGTCGAGCACGTCGGCGGAGCTCCTCGCCGACAATCTGAACACCGCGAGCGTCGTCTCCGACGGCGCTTACGTCTACTGGACGACCGCGAACACGGCGTCGAGCGGGCAGACCGCGAACGGCGGCATCGTGCGTCTCCCGAGCGGAGGCACCTCTCCCGTCACCATACAGACCGGGATCAACCCTATGTTCCTCGCCGTGGACGGCAAGAACGTCTACTGGACGGATCTCGCACTTCAGAGCGTCTGGCAATCGACGAGGGACCCCAACGCCGCGCGCGTCCACCTGTTCGACGCGCCGTACCCCACGTCGCTCGGCACCGACGGAACGACGCTCTACGCTCCCTCGGTCAGTGAAGGGAAGCTCTACGCGATCCCCGTCGGCGGAGGTGCCCTCACGACGCTGACGACGCTCGCTGCCGGCGCCGAGATGGTGAAGAGCGCGTACGCCACCGACGACCCGACGCACGTCTATGCGTGGTTCGGCGACTCGGGCGGCGTGTACTCCCTCTATCAGCTGATGAAACCGTCGTTGACCGGTGGCACTGCTCTGACGACCGGGAGCTCGCGTGGGCCCCTGTCGCGTCCGATCTACTACGGAGGCTACGTCTACTACGCGCAAGACGACGGCATCTATCGCGTCTCCACGACGTCCGGCGCGAAGGGCGCGCGCTTCCTTCCCGTGTCGGGCAGCATCCAGTACCTCGCCGCCGCGAACGCGACGCTCTACTGGGTGGAGTACGCGTCCGCAGCTCAAACGGATTCCATCGAGAAGATGGCGCTCTTCTGAGCGGCCCGAGCGACTTTCAGTCGCCCGGAACACCTGAGAAAACGCTGTAGCGACGCGGACTCGCTCCGGTTCGAGCGAGCGCCCTCACCGCGAGGTGAGGCGCGCTCGCTTCGTCATTTCCATCGTCGCCTGGCTCGTCGCGCTCTTTCTCGCAGTGCAACGTCGCGAACGATGTCGGACAAAGCGCGCAACCGTGTGACGCGCTGCCCGATGTGACAGCGCGTGTCGGGTCGCGTGTGGCGAGTCGGCGCGAACGGGGAGCGAACTCGGCGCCAGTGCGCCGGAAGGTAACGTCAATGCGTACGAACGTCTTTTTCAGTCGAACGATCACGGCTCGTGGATTCGCGAGTCTCTTTCTCGGCGCGCTGTGCAGCGTGTCCACCGGGTGCGCGGGTTTAACGTCGGAAGACTGCGCCGCGAGCAAAACCTGCACGCCCGCGTCCGACGTCGCGTCGGGCGGCAGCCGGTCGAACGACGGTGGCAGCGGCGGAGCTGCGGGACGCAACGTCGGTACCGACGTTCAGGCGCCGATGGGCACCGGAGGCCAGCCGCCGCTCCGTGACGACGACGCGGGCGTCGCCGTCGTCACGTCGCCGGGCAGTCGCACATCGGACGGCGACGCGGGCCACGCGCAAGCCACGACGACTCTTTGCGACACCGACGCGGGTGGTTGCGGCACCCCCGTCGTTCTTCAGGCGGGGTTGAACGGCGTCACGCATCTCGCCATCGACGCGGACTACGTCTACTTCACGGATTACGGAGCGAGCGGTGAGCCGCGCTTGATGCGCGCCTCCAACGAGTCGTCGAAGGCGCCGACCCTGGTCGTCGACAATCTCATCACGGCGAGCCTCGTCTCCGACGGAGACTACGTCTATTGGAGCGTGCCGAACGGCTCGGCCATCAGTGACTCTCCGAGTGGACAGATCGCGCGGTTGCCGTCCGGGCAACTCACGCCGACCGTCATCCAGAGCGGCATCAACCCGATGTTCGTCGCGGCCGACGGCAAGAACGTCTTCTGGACGGACCCGAAGTCCCAGGGCGTCTTCCAGGCGAGCCGTGAGCCGAACGCCAAGAGCACGCATCTCTTCGACGATCCGTACCCGAACTATCTCGTTTCGGACGGGACGACGCTCTACGCCGCGTCAGTCGGCGAATCACGTCTCTTTGCGATCCCGGTGGCGGGCGGTGAGCCCCGCGAGGTGACGAAGCTCGACGGCAGCGGGGACACGCCGAAGAGCGCGTTTCTCGGGGCTGACAGTGGCCACGTCTATGCGTGGTTCGCGGACCAGGTCGGCGCGTTCTACCTCGAGCAGCTCACGAAGCCGTCGCTCGGCGCCGGTCACCGCCTCACGACCGGTGACGCGCATGGCCCGCTCGGCCCGCTCGCGTGCTCCGGCACGAACGTCTATTACCTCCAGAGCGACGGAATTCACCGGATCTCGGCCGGCGGCGGTCCGCCGGCAAAGGTGGTCGGAGTGGAGGCGCCGAACAGCTTCCAGAACCTCGCCCTCGCGAACGGCTCGCTCTACTTCGTCGAATACGACGGCACATCGAAGACGGAGTCGCTCGAGAAGCTCGCCGTCGAGTGATACGCGACTAGCACCAATCGCCCGCGAGCAAAGCGAGCCCGCGAAGCGGTGGGGGGAGCAGTTCGCCGAAGGCGAAGCTGCGGGGGGCCAAGGCCCCCCACAACACTCGAGTGCGCGCGCTGCGCGGGTCGTGCCGGCTCGGCGGGTCTATTCGAGGCCGCCGAGCCGTTTCACGGCGGCGAGACGGCGGCCCTTGGGATAGCGCGCCGTGTACTCGACGGCGCGATCGTGCGCGAGCGTTGCTTCCCCCGCGCGGGACCAGCTCTCGACCTCGCGGGCGAGCGCGTCCTGTGCGAGGGCGCCGCGCGGATCGGAGCGGCGGGCCGTCGCGAACGCCTGCGCCGCTTCACGCGGGCGACCGAGCTGATCGAGCAGCGTGCGGCCCAGGGTGAACGCCGCGAGGGGCGCCCGCGAGTCGCCCGCGTGCGCTGTGATGACCTTGTAGAGCGGCGCGACGGCAGTCTCCGGATGTCCGCCGAGGCGCGCCACGTCTGCGGCGAGGAGCAAATCACCGGGTTCGTCCTCGACGGCGCTCGGTCCCGCGTGGGACATCTCCGCGTAGGCGGCGGTGTAGTCGCCGTCCTCGGCGAGGACGCGCCACGACGGCGCGGGTGACGGCGCGGCGTGATCGACGGCGTGATGCGACGACGGCACCATCGCCGTCTCGGCCCCGTGCCGCTCGGCGGGGAGCGCAACGACATCGGGTGCGGCGCTGCTTGCGCTGCCCGGTGTGGCGCCAGCGACGGCTTCCGGCGGCGCCTCGTGCGCGGCGCTGCCGATCGCGCTCCCCGGCGCGGCGGGAACGACGCCTTCCGGCGGCGCGGCGTTGCCGAGCGCGTCGTGCGCCGGGGCGAGTGGTGCGGTGAGTGCATCCGCGCCGCTCGGCACTGCGAGCTCTTCCCCGACGGTGAGCACGTGTTCGCCCGCGGGCCACGCGACGCGGACGCGCCCGCGCTCGACATGAACGCGCACGTGATTCGGCTCGATGGCCACGGTGAAGATCGTACCGAGGACGGTCACCGTGACGTCCCGCGCGATGACGCGGAACTGACGAGTCGGGTTCGGCGTCACCGAGAACCGCGCGGCGCCTGCGGTGAGTCGCGTGGACGCGAGCTCCGGTGTCACCTCGATGGGCTCGGCGCGCGCGTCTCCCGACGCCGCCGTCACCGTCGACCCGTCCTCGAAATGGAGAAGCGGCTGGGTGACCGCGTGCCCGGCGAGCGCGGCCGGGCTCCGGTTCGGTCCGACGCCGCGGCTCCAGACGAGGAGCGCCACGACGATGAAGACGAGCGCGCTCGCCGCCGTCATGACGACCTGACGTCGCTTGCGGCGCACGATGGCGCGCCCGAGACGTTCTTGCACGACGCGCGCTCGCTCGGGCGACCAGTCCGGTGCGACGTGTCTGGCGGCCGAGGACATCCGTTCCGTCGGGGTGCTAGCCATCGGAGAACGCCTCCTCGATGGTGCGCGACGCGGCGCGGATGCGACGCTTGGCCGTCGCGAGCGAGCAGCCGGAGAGCGACGCGACGGACTCGAGCGGCTCCCCCTCCACGTAGCGGAGCGCCCAGGCGACGCGATCGTTGGTCGGCATCTCGTCGAGAACGCGGTAGACGCGCTCGAGGAGCGCGCGCTGCTCGGGGCTCGCCCCTGGATCGGTCACCTTGCCGTAGGTCGCAGGGTCGTCGAGCCCGAAGAAGCTACGCATGCGGCGCTTCCTCAGCTTACGCCGTGCGACGCGCACTGCGATACACGCGAGCCACGACTTCACCGCCTGCGGATCGCGCACCGAGCGGAGCCCGCGGACGGCCGCGAGAAACACCTCTTGCACGGTGTCGTCGACCTCATCGTCCCTCCCGAGGAGACGATGTGCGACGGCGGCGACGTACGACGAGTAGCGGCGAAACAGGGTATCCAGGTCGAGCGACCGGGGGTCGGGGCTTTCCGGCGCTGGCGTATCCAGCGGGGCGACGACGTGAAGGGCGGGCGGCTCGCGGGCCATTACTCGCATCTGAGTGTGTGCTCGGCAGAAGAACGGCTCACGCGGAATGTACTTTGAGCCGAATTTGCCGGGTTCCTGCCACTCGGGGGCCGTGGGGAATCCTACTCTGCCGCTGCCGCCCCCGTGAGCTTGGCCGCCCGGGGCGGGTTTGGTGAAGGGACGATGCCGAGCCCGAGCTGCCCGCTGAACCAGCCGCCGGTCAGCGTCTGCTGGCGCGCCCCTGGCAGCACGACGTAGCCGGCTTCCCCGGTCAGGTCGATCACCAGGTGCCGGGTAATGCGGAACGTGATGGAGGAAGTGCCGAGCGGCCACCCCCACGGCGCAACCGACGACGCCGAGCCGCCCACCTCGGCGAGCCCCGCGCGGAGCCCGCCGCCGATCCTGCCCGTGATCGGTCCGATGCGAGCCCAGAGCAGGAGGGAACCGCCGGCCGTTGCGGTGAAGAGGCGGTAAGGGTTGTCCTGGTGACCGACGGTGCCACTCTCGAAAAGCACATCCGCCGACCAGCTCATGAAGTGGAAGCGCTCCTCTCCCAGCCGGACGCCGCCGCCCCAGAGGAGCCCCGGCAGATTGAAGAATTTTCGCGTCGAGACGACCGCCGTCACCCGGAACATCCGGTCGATCGGTGATTCGAGATCGTACCAGCGACGGTCGAGCGGTTCGTAGGGGATCGCCGGCGCGCCCGCGCGTACCGCCGGCCCGATGATTGGCGGCATATGAGTGAGCGCGACGCTCGCGACGCGTCGGTCTTCGTCGGAGGGAACGCCACCCTCCGGCGCCACCGTGAGCCGCCGCCCGACCTCGAGCTCCGCCCAGCTCGCGAGGACGAGCTCGGTCGCAGCAATGGCGACCAGCCGCGAGCGCGCGGGCGGATCCGACGCCGAGAGATTGAACGACCTCTGGACGAGCTTGCGGCTCAGCGGATCCTTCACCCGGATGGTGACGCGCGGCCCGTCGCAGACGACGCCGATGTCGAGCACGCCGGGATCGCCCGCTGCCGCGGGCTGAGCGCTGAGCTCGGCCGTCGCGAGCCTCCGGATCTCCGCCGCGTCCAGATCGGGGCACTGACCGACCTCGAGACGCACAGGTAGGTCCGTCGCTTCTGCCCGGGCCAGTTTCGGTCCGAGCAATAGCGCGCACGAGAGGCTCACCGCAAATCGCCTCGGCACGCGAGCAGCATACGACGGGCACGCGTTCCCGGGAAAGCTTGCAATGAGCGGAGGATCCGGGCATCGGCGCCAGGCGTTCCGTGTCCGTCCACACACCATGGCGTGTGGGGACGGACACCGGCCGGTGCGCGTTCGAGCTGCGAGCGAGCCGTTTCTTTTGGTTCTCGGCTCGGGCACGCTCGTTGCTGAATCGGATGCTCGCCGAGCTACGTCCGCGCGTGCGGACACGAACCACCGGAGACGCGACACCTTGAACTACGGATCCTTTCGTAACCTGCAGCGCATCGTTGCGTGCTCCGCGCTGAGCATCGCGTGTGCACAGGGCGAGCGGCCTCCCGCTGCGCCCGTTCGCGACACGCTCGCTCTCGACGGCGGTCGAGCGCGCGCCGCGAGCGACGCGCCGTTCGCGGTGGTGTTCGCCGCGCCCAAGGGCAAGGCGACGAGCGCCGCCGAGATCTCGGTGGTGTTCAATCGCCCGGTCCGCTCGCTCGAGGTGGCCGGCGCCGCGCCGGTACCGCCGATCACCATCGCGCCGCCGATCGACGGCAAATGGCTCTGGGTGGGCTCGCGGGCGCTCCGGTTCGTTCCTGCTTCCGACCGGCTCACCCCCGCGTCGCACTACGTCGTCGAGATCCCGGCGAGCGTCCGCTCGCTCGACGGCGCGACGCTCGCCGCCCCGTATCGCGTCGAGTTCGAGACGCCGCGCCCCGCCGTCGTGTCGACCGCGCCGTACGCCGGCGAGGACGGGCTCGACCTCGGCGCCCGCTTCGAGCTCGAGATGAACCAGCGCGTCGACCCGGCGCGGTTCGAGCGCGCGGTGAAGCTCTACGCCGAGACCGGCACGAAGCGGACCGGGCTCACCTACGTCGCGACGCGCTTCGATCCGCGCCTCCCGAAGAAGCTCCTCGTGACGCCGAGATCGCCGCTGCCGAAGGACAGCAGCATCGTCCTCGAAGTGACCAGTGCTCTGGTCGGTGAAGAGGGACCCTTGCCGAGCGGCGAGACGAAGACCTATCGCTACCGCACCTACGGGCCGCTCCGGGTCGAGCAGGTATCGTGCGACACCGACTCACCTCACGGTCGCTGCGCGCCGTCTAGCTCGGTCGGACTGACGCTCACCAATCCCGTCACCTGGAAGGCGCTGCGCGCCGCGGTCAGCATCGATCCGCCCGTCCCCCTCCACCTCGGCGACGGCGAGGACTCGGAGTCGACGAGCTACGTGAACCTCGGCGGGCTCGCGGCCGGCGCGACGTACAAGGTGACGCTCGCGCCCGACCTCGTCGATCGCTACGGGCAGACGCTGGGCAAGCCCGAGGTGCGCGTCGTGAAGATGGACGACTATTTCCCGGCCGTCGATCTGGGCGTCACCGGCGACACGCTCCTGCCGGCCAGCGCAGGAGCGATACAGGTCGGGGCCGTCAACTACGCCAGCTACGACCTCCTCACCGCGTCGCTTCGCCCCGAGGACGTGCCCCGATTGCTCGAGAAGTCCGACGCGACGGAGCGTCTCGCGCGCCTCGGAAAGCTCCCCTACGTCAAGGTGCGCACCGTGTCGGCGCGCGGCCCGAAGAACCGCGTCGTGAAGGAGCCGGTGGACGCGAAGACCATACTCGGCGGCGATCGCGGCGTCCTCGCGCTCGGCGCGCGCTACACGCACGACGCTCACGACTACCACTCGTCGGACCCGTTTCACGTGCTCAAGGTTACCGACCTCGCCGTATCGGCGAAGCTGTCGCGCCACGGCTCGGTGGTGTGGGTGACGCGGCTCGCCAGCGGAGAACCGGTACCGAACGCCGCCGTGGACATCGTGCGGCCGAAGGGCGACGCGCTCCACTTCACGACCGACGCGATGGGGCTCGCTACGATCCCCGAGACGGCGTTCGCGCCGAACCTGACGCCCGGCCCCGACGACGCGCCGTCCTACGTATTCGTGCGGAGCGGCAACGACTGGACCTACGAGAACATCGACGATCATCTGCCGGAGTGGCGCTTGCCGGTGTGGGTCGATCTATCCGGCACGCAGCACACCTACGGGATGCTCTTCACCGAGCGCGGCATCTACCGCCCGGGCGACGTCGTGAAGCTCAAGGGCATCGTCCGGAACGAGACGCCGAAGGGCAACTCGACGCCCGTCGGTCGCGACGTGCTGCTCACCCTGCGCTCGCCCGACGGCCAGGAAGTGTCGCGGGCGAAGGCGCGCACCTCGCGCTTCGGGACGTTCGCGAGCGAGTTCACGGTGCCGCTCTCCGCGTCGCTCGGCGGTTTCCAGATCCGCGCCGACCTCGGGGAGGGCGATACGGCGGACGCCGACTTCGAGCTCGCGGAGTACCGGCCGGCGGAGTTCAAGGTGGGGGTCGACAGCGCGGAACCCGCGTACTTGCGCGGCGCGACGTCGCGCTTCGCCGTCCACGGCGATTATCTCTTCGGCTCGCCGATGGCGGGCGCTGCCGTGCACTACTCCGTCAGCCGGGGACAGACGTCGTTCCAGATCCCGGGCAGCGACGGGTTCGCGACCGAAGCCTCGACGTATTACGCCGATCTTCCGGAGCGCGCCCTCGCTGCAGGCGAGATCGCGTCCGGCGACGCAAAGCTCGATGCGACGGGCGCGTTCACCGTCGCGACGAAGCTCGAGCTACCCGGTCAGCGTGGTCCGGAGATCGTCCGCGTCGACGCGGAGGTCACCGACGCCTCCCGTCAGGCCATCGCCGGCGGCGCGTCGGCCGTCGTGCATCCGGCGGACTTCTACGTGGGCGTCGCCACACCCGACGACATGATCGTCGCCGCACCCAGCGATCTGACTCCTCGAGTGGTCGCTTTCACCCCCGACGGCAAGCGCGTGGCCGGCAAGGCCGTGCACGTGGAGCTCCTCGAGCGACGCTGGACGCTCGCGCGCGAACAGCTCGCGAACGGCCGCTCGCACGCGGTGACGAAGGTCGTCGATCGCGTCGCTGGCGCTTGCGACGTGGTGACCGGCGCTCCCGGGGGCTGCACGCTGCACGTCGCGGCGAGCGGCTATCACGTGGTCGTCGCGCGCGCCAAGGACCCGCACGGCAGGGTCGCGGAAGCGGCTTACGGCCTCTACGCGGGCGGCGAGTCCGGCGGCTCGGGTTACGGGGACGACGACCGCGCGCGCCTCGACCTGGTCGTCGGCAAGAAGGAGTACAAGCCGGGCGAGACGGCGACGATCCTCGTCAAATCGCCGTTCGCGAAGGCGGAGGCGCTCGTCACCGTGGAGCGCGCAGGCGTCTATCGCGCCCAGCGGGTGACGCTGAAGGGCTCGTCGCCGACGGTCACCGTTCCGATCACCGACGACCTCCGTCCGAACGCCTTCGTCTCCGTGCATCTCCTGCGTGCCGTCGGGGCGAAGCCGACCGCCGATCCGCTGTACCGCGTCGGTTATGCGGAGCTCGCCATAGACCCGAAGTCGCGACGTCTCTCGGTCGACGTGAAGCCGAGCAAGACCGAGCTCTCGCCGGGCGATGACGTCACGATCGACGTGACGACGCTGGGAGTCGGCGGGAAGCCGGCGAAGACTGAGCTCGCGGTGTATGCGGTGGACGAGGGCGTGCTGATGCTCACCGGCTACCGCACCCCGGATCCGCTTCCCGTCTTCACGGCGGCGCGTCCACTCTCAGTCGCGACCCTCGAGACGCGAGAGTCGATGGCAAAGATCTCGCTCGCCGACTTCGAAGCGTCTCTCGGTCAGGAGAAGGGGGGCACCGGCGGCGGCGGGGGCGGCGAGGGGAGCGGCCGGCGCGACTTCAGACAGACGGCGTACTTCAACCCCTCGGTACTGACCGACGACGCGGGGCGCGCGCGGGTGACGTTCAAGCTACCCGACGGCCTCACGACGTATCGCGTGATGGCCGTCGCCACGACGGAGGGCGATCAGTACGGGTTCGGCTCCGCGAACGTGGTCACGAGCCGCCGCTTGATGGCGCGGCCAGCGCTTCCCCGCTTCGTGCGCGCCGGGGATCGCATCGACGCGGGCATCGTCGTGAGCACGAAGGGTCTCCCCGCGTCGCACGTCACCGTGAAGGCGACCGTCAAGGGCCTCGTCCTCGACGGCGCGAACGAGCGCGCCGTGGACGTCCCTTCGGGGCAATCCGTCGAGGTACGCTTTCCGATGCATGCCGAGCAGGTCGGTGACGCCTCGTTGCGCTTCGACGTCTCCGCCGGCGCAGACCGCGACAGCGTCGTCGTGACGCGAAAGGTGGAAGCGCCGGGGTCCGCCGAGACGGTCGCGGTGTACGGCTCGACGGAGTCCGCCGTCACCGAGCGCCTCGGCGACTACAGCGCGATCCGGCACGACACCGGCGGCCTGTCGCTCTCGCTGTCGTCGAGCGCCCTCGCCGGCCTCGACGGCGCGGCCGCGCAGCTCACCGAGTACGAATACGAGTGCACCGAGCAGCTCTCGAGCCGGGTCTTGCCGCTCCTGCCACTGCGCGAGCTCTCGACGGCCTTCGGTTTCGCTCTTCCTCGCGACACCGACGCGGTCGTCGGGCGCGCGCTCGGCGCGATCCTCGCTCGTCAGAGAGGCGACGGTGGCTTCGCGATGTGGCCCGAGGCGACGGCGAGCAACCGCTGGGTGAGCACGTACGCGACCTGGGTGCTCGATCGCGCTGCGGCGTTTCGCGCCGTGATCCCGAAGGCGGCGCGCGACCGCGCGCACGCCTACCTGCGCGCCGAGCTCGCGCATCTCGAGGCCGACCCCGGTTCACTCGCGGCGGGCGCCTTCGCCGTCGACGTGCTCGCCGAGGCCGGGACGCCGGACGCCGGCTACATGACGCGGCTCTTCGACGCGCGCCGCACCCTCCCGCTCTTCGCCCGCGCTTACCTCCTGCACGCGATGGCGGTCGGCAAAGGGCCGCCCGCGAGCGTCGGTGCGCTCGCCACCGAGCTCGCGTCGGAGCTCCGGATCGCCAATGACTCGGCCTTCGTCGCCGAGAACGTCGGTGACGAGTACGCGGTGCTCCTCGACTCGCCCGCGCGGAGCGACGCGCTCGTCCTTCGAGCGCTCCTCGCCGTCGATCCGAAGCATGCCCTCGGTGCGCCGCTCGCCCGCGGGCTCCTCGCTCAGCGACGTGGAGGCACCTGGCGGACCACGCAGGAGACCGCGTACGCGCTCCTCGCCCTCGACGCCTATCGCCGCGCTCAGGAGGCCCGTCCGGCAGACTTCGTCGCGAAGGCGTGGCTCGGCGGGAGCCTCGTCCGTACTGCCACGTTCGGCAAGTCCTTGCTCACCGATCACTCCGCCGTCGAGCTCGCCCGACTGCCGGGCGGCAAGGACGCGGCGCTGGTGGTCGAGAAGCAGGGTTCGGGCACGCTCTTCTACGAGGCGCGCCTCCGCTACGTGCGCACGACCCTTCCGTCCACTCCCCTGGACGAAGGGTTCACCATCGAGAAGGCGCTCCGTCCGACGAATCCGGCGGGCCTCGACGCCGCGCTCCGCGTGATCCCGGAGAAAACCGCGCAGCGCTTCCACGCCGGTGACCTCGTCATCGCCGATCTCGTGATCGCGGCGCCTAGCCCGCGCGACTACGTCGTCATCGACGATCCGTTGCCGGCCGGCTTCGAGGGCGTCGATTCGGGTCTCGCGACGAGCGCGAGCTGGCTCGATCCGTCGGCGTCCCCGCCGGACGAGCAGGGCGGCGAAGGCACCGACTGCGACGGGTGCGAGACCGAGCGCGACCGCGTCGCGCAGGGCACTGCGTTCCAGAATAGCTGGTACCGCCGCGAGGTGCGCGACGACCGGATCCTCTTCTTCGTCGATCACATGCCGGCGGGCATGTACCACTACCGTTACCTCGCGCGCGCCACGACGGCGGGCACCTTCGTACTCCCGCCGACGAAGGTCGAGGAGATGTACACGCCGGAGACGTTCGGCCGCACCGGCGCCGACACCGTGGTCGTCGAATGAGACGCCTCGGACTCCGGGAATGGGCGCTCCGGCGACCCTGGCGCACCGCGCTCGTCGCGGCGTTCGTACTCGTGGCGCTGCCGGTCGTGGCCGTCGTCGTCACGGCGGTGTTCACGCCGCTGCCCCCCGTGCTCGTGGCGCGCACGACCCGCGGGAGCACCGTCGTCGTGGACCGGAGCGGCAGCGTGCTCCGTGAAGTGCGCACCGAGGACAGCGAGCTGTCGGTGCGGGTCCGGCTCGGGGAGCTCGCGCCTTCCGTCGTGCCCGCGCTCATCGCCGCGGAAGATTCGCGCTTCTATCTTCACCCCGGAGTCGACCCGCTCGCGATCGGGCGCGCCTTCGCTGGAGCGGTTCGCGCCGGTCACGTCGTGTCCGGTGCGAGCACCATCACCCAGCAGGTCGCGCGCACGCTCTTCGTGCGGCCGCGGACGATGGGCGGAAAATTTCGCGAGATGGCGCTCGCCCTCCGGCTCGAATGGTCGCTCGACAAGGCGCGAATCCTCGAGGAATACCTGTCGCGCGTCGAGTTCGGTCCGGGGCTCCGCGGTATCGAGGCCGCGAGCCGTTTCTACCTCGACAAGCCCGCGTCGAAGCTCGACCTCGCCGAGTCGGCGGAGCTCGTCGCGCTCGTCCGTGGGCCGTCGCTCTACGATCCTCGACGGCGTGCGGAGCTCGTGAAGCGCCGTCGCGACCGCGTGCTCGCCCGGATGGAACGTCGCGGTCTCGCCGGAGCGGCGGAGACGGCGCTCGCCGCCCTGGAGCCGGTGCGCGTCGCGCCGCGACTCTTCGACGCGGGCGCGCCGCACCTCGCGCTCGAGCTCGCCGCGGGCGCCATCCCGGCCGGCGCCGCTCGGGGCGCGCTCGCGCGCATCGAGACGACCCTCGACGCGCCTCTACAGCGCGAGGTGGAGACGCTGACGCGCCGAGCGCTCTCCGACGTCGCTGCGATGAACGTCACCGCGCTCGCGGCGATCGTCGTCGACAACGCTTCCGGCGACGTGCTCGCCTACGTCGGGTCGCCCGATTACTTCTCGGCACGAACCGGCGGCGCGAACGACGGCGTGCGCGCCCTCCGGCAGCCGGGCTCGACGCTGAAGCCCTTCGTCTACGCCGCGGCGATGGAGAGCCTCGGCGTGACGGCTGCGACGCTGCTCCCCGACGTCGAGCTCACGTTCGAGACGGAGAACGGCCCCTACACGCCGAAGAATTACGACGGACGCACCCACGGCCCGGTGCGGCTCCGGCAAGCGCTCGGGAGCTCGCTGAACATCCCCGCGGTCGACACGGCCGCTCGCGTCGGACCGCCGCGCGTTCTCGACGTCCTTCACCGTGTCGGCTTCGCGTCGCTCGGTGCCTCCGCGGAGCGCTACGGTGCCGCGCTTGCTCTGGGCGACGGCGAGGTGCGCCTCGGGGAGCTCGCGGAGGCGTATGCGACCCTCGCGCGCGGCGGGGTTCACTCGCCCCTGGTGCTCGTCCGCGACGCGGTCCGCGCGGACGGCGCGCGCGTCGAGCTTCCGTCCGTCGCGCCGTCGCGCGCTCTCGACGCGCGAACCGTCGCGGTGCTCACCGACGTCCTCGCCGACGACGGCGCGCGCGCCGCGTCGTTCGGGCGTGACAGCGCGCTAGCTTTGCCGTTCCCGGTGGCGGCCAAGACGGGGACGTCGAAGGGCTACCGCGACAACTGGGCCGTCGGGTTCACGCACGAGGTGACGGTCGCGGTGTGGGCCGGCAATTTCGACGGCTCGCCGATGCTCGGCTCCTCGGGTATCACCGGAGCCGCTCCGCTCTTTCACGACGTCATGCTCGCCGCGATGCGCGGCCGCGAACCCGCGCCGCTCGTCGATCGCACCGGGCTCGTCGACGTCGAGGTGTGCGCGCTCAGCGGCTCGTTGCCCGGCAGAGCTTGTTCGCACCGCGTCCACGAGCTGTTCCGACCGGAGCAGGCGCCGCGCAGCGAGTGCACGCTGCACGTGCACGCCGCCGTCGATCCGGAAAACGGGCTCCTCGCCGGTCCGGGGTGCGGCTCCGCCGTCGAGAAGACGTTCGAGACGTATCCGCCGCGCTACGTCGCGTGGGCGTCCGCTGCGGGGCGGCCGCTCTTGCCGGACGTTTACTCGCCGCGCTGCCCGTCGTCGCTCCCCGCGAAGCTCGCCAGCAGCGCAACGCCGCACGCCGGCAGCGCGACCCCGCGCATCCGGTTCCCCCGCGACGGTTCGCGCTTCGTCGTCGATCACGGCGGTCCGGCGCTGCAGGAGATCGTGCTCGCGGCGCAGCCCGGCGCGGATGCGCGCCCGCTCCGTTTCGTGCTCGACGGACACGCGCTCGCCACCGTCGCCGCGCCCTTCGAGCTCCCGTGGACGCTCACCGCCGGACGCCACCGCTTCGCGATCGAGACGACCCACGGCGAAGGCACCGCCGCCGTGACGTTCGAAGTCGCGGACAGTCGCTGAGACGCTACGGGGTCGCAGCCTTCGTCAATTTGACGTGAAGTCATGTAGAACGCGAATCGGTGCACGCCGACGAACCCGAAGCGGAAGGCTTCGAGAGCAAGGCCGCGCGGCGCTTGGTCGGCGCACGTCGCTCCAGGTGAGCTTTGCCCAATCAAGCTGTGCGCGGAGGGCGCCCGTCCCGGAGGGCGCAGCGCAAGAATCAATGCGGTCGCTCATCTCCAGGATTGCTCCCATCGCGACGCGAAGTACCGGCGGCTCGCCGTCAGGCGTCGTGGGTCTTTGAGCGTGGCGCTCGACTGTTCCCTGCACAATCAAGTGACGTCGATGTGAAAGTCGAACACGTCGAGGCTTCCGTTCTTGTGCGCGTGCGCTATACGTTGGAGGTGACGCGGGGGAAGGCTCGGCGAGCGCGGCCGTTACGTCCAGTGCAACTCGGGTTGCCGTTTCGTACGCACGGCGGTCGTCGTGCGGGGCGGAAGCCGAAGAACGGGCGAAAAGCGGGGGTGTCGCATCGGACGCGTCCGACGCTCGCGCGCTCGTCCATGTGCTCCAGAATCATCGGCACCACGCCGTGGGCGTGGTGCCGGGCCGGGCGTGCAGCGCCTTCGACGCACTTTCGACGGCGGCCTACTTCGACGGCTTCACGGTGTGCGTCAGACGCCCACCGGTAGACGCGCCGGTGGCGTGAGACGGCGATTGCCGCGAGCGACACCCGGTCTACGGACCACCGAGGTCGCTCGCATGGTCTTCCGGAGTATATCGCAGATTTCTGCAAGACCTCGCCGGGTGAGTGTGAAACGGACGTCAGAGGCGATCGGCAACATTCCGTAATGTGTCGAACCGTGGAAAACAGGCTGGCGCGCGGTACATCGATGTCGTCGAGCGAAGTGAGTCGCTCGCGTCTTCGGAGATCCAACACCATGCACGTCAACATCAGATCACTGTTCGTCGCTCTGCTCTTCGGAGCTCCCCTGGCCGCGCAGTCCGCGGGCGGTGGTCCGCCCCCGCACGGTCAACCGCCTCAGGAGGCGATCGAGGCCTGCGCGAGCAAGGCGGAGGGCGACGCGTGCAGCGTCACCTTCCACGATCGCACGATGGACGGTACCTGTCGCAAGGGCCCGAACGGCGAGGGTACCCTCGCGTGCGCGCCGAAGGGTCCGCCGCCCGGACCGCCGCCGGAGGCGGTGCAAGCGTGTGCGAATCTCGCCAAGGGCGACGCCTGCAAGGTCACCTTCGGCGACCACACGATGGAAGGTACCTGCGTGAACGGCCCGAGCGGCAACGAGCCGCTCGCATGCTTCCCCGCGCGTCCGCCCAATCAGTAGCGCTCCCGGAACCCCGGCGAGCGGGTGGGGGCAAATTGTCCCACTCGTCGAACGTGTGTCGTGGACTTTTCCCGGTGACGGAACGGGGTTGAGCGCTAACGTCGACCCTCGAGTCTATGCCGGGACGGTTGCCCCCACGCCGGATCGCCTCGCGAATGCTGCTCGGCACGGCGTTCGGGCTCTCGATCGTCATCGGGCTGTTTGCCCTCGCCGTCGCCTCGTACGTCTCCGCGACGGAATGGGTCGACCACACGGTCAAGGTCGACGAATCGGCCGATGAATGGCTGGCCGCGCTGCTCGAGGCCGAGGCGGAGGTCCGCGGCTACGTCATCACCGGCACTCCGACGTTCCTCGGGACGTACGAATCGGCACTCGAGCGGGAGCGTGAGCGCGCCCGGGAGGCGCGCACCCTGGTCGCTGACAGCGCGATGGAAGTGCGGAACGTCGAGGAAGCGGACGTCGCGGCGCGGGCCGCGGTCGAGCGACTCAGGGAGACGGTCGCACTCGTGCGTGCGGGGCATCGCGACGAGGCGGTCGCGAGCTTCAGTCTCGGCGAGGGGAACCGCGACATGGTCCATTTCCGGAAGGCGACGGCCCGGATCGTGGACTCCGAGGCGGCCCTGCTCGTAGCGCGGCGCTCCGAGGCGCGCAGGCGGGCGTGGTTCACGCTGATGGCGGTCGTCACGATCACGCTCGTGTCGTACGGTCTGCTCGCGTACGCGTGGCGTCTGCAAGCGACGCGCGCGGATCTTCTCGATCGGCTGGCGCGCGAGGCGAGAGAACGGCTCGAGACGCTCTCGAACATCGCCGTCGCTCTCTCGGAGGCGCGCTCGCGCTCCCAGGTGGCGTCGCTCACCGTGGAGCTCGGGATGCGTGCCGCCGGCGCGGACACCTGCACCCTCTACATGGTCAACGAAGCCGGCACTGCGCTCGAGCTGATCGGCGAGAAGGGCGTCGCGGAGGATCTGGTTCCGAAGATCCGTCGCATCTCGGCAGACGAGGGCGTACCGGCGACCTTCGCGACGTTCAAGGACGGCGCGACGTTATGGGCCGAGAACGAAGCGGAGTACGCGAAGCTCATCCCCGGCATCTCGACGATGAAGGTCAAGGGCCCGCGCGCGAAGGCTTTCTGGAGCGTGCCGCTCATCGCCGAGGGGCACCCGGTCGGGCTCCTCGGGATGGGTTTCTACGAGCCGCGCAGGTTTTCCCTCGACGAGCGCGCCTTCGTGACGACGCTCGCGAACCAGTATGCGCAGGCGCTGCTCCGTGCGTCCCGCCTCGTGAGAGAGGACGAGGCGCGGAGCTGGTTCACCACGACGCTGCGCAGTATCGGCGACGCCGTCATCGCGACGGATTTTGCCGGTAACGTCACCTTCATGAATCCGCTCGCGGAACGGCTGACGGGGTACACCGAGAGCGAATCCGTGGGGAAGAAGCTCGAGGACGTCTTCGTCATCATCTCCGAGCAGACGCGGGTCCCGGTGGAGAGCCCGGTCGCGAAGGTGCTGCGCGAAGGCACGGTCGTCGGGCTCGCGAACCACACCCTGCTCCGCTCGAAGAGCGGCGCGGAGATCCCGATCGACGATAGCGGCGCGCCGATCCGGAACGACGCGGGCCGGCTCTTCGGGGTCGTGCTCGTCTTCCGCGACGTCACCCACGAACGCATCGACCGGCTCCGTCGCGAGTTCCTGGCGAGCGCGGGCGTCGCGCTGGTGTCTTCTCTCGATTACCAGACGGTGCTCGGCAACGTCGCGCGGCTCGCGGTGCCGACCCTCGCCGACTACTGCACGGTGGACGTCATCGAGCCCATCACCGGCACGCTCGTGCAGGTCGCGATCGCCCACGTCGATCCGGCGAAGGTGCGCTTCAGCCGCGAGCTCGCCGAGCGGTATCCGCGCGACCCGAACGGCGAGCGGGGCATCCCCGGTGTCATCCGCACCGGCAAACCCGAGGTCTACGAGACGCTCACCGACGAGCTCCTCGTGCGCGGCGCCCGCGACGCGGAGCATCTCCGGCTTTTGCGCGAACTCCGGCTCGAGTCGCTGATCATCGTGCCGCTCCGCGGCCAGAAGCGGATCTTCGGCGCGATGACGTTCGTTTACGCCGGGTCGGGGCGAAAGTACGGGCAGGACGATCTCGCGTTCGCCGAGGACTTCGCGCGCCGTGCGGCGATGGCCATCGAGAACGCGCTCGCGATCACGGAGGTCGAGCAGGCGCGCGCGCACGAGCAAGCGCTGCGCGCCGAGGCCGAGATCGCGAGCCGGGCCAAGGACGAGTTCCTCGCCATGGTCAGCCACGAGCTACGCACGCCGCTGACCGCCATCCTCGGATGGGCGGTGATGCTGCGCGAGCGCGGCCCGGGCGCCGACGTCTCGCGCGGCCTCGCGGTGATCGAGCGGAACGCGCGCGCCCAGACGAAGCTCATCGAGGACGTGCTCGACGTGTCGCGCATCATCAGCGGCAAGCTCGCGCTCACGGTGGTGCCGACCGACGTCGTGACGATCGTCGCGACCGCCGTCGAGACCGTCACCCCGGCGGCGCAGGCGAAGGACGTCACGATCAGCGTCGAGGCACCCGACGAGACGCTGAGCATCGTCGCCGACGCGGATCGCCTCCAGCAGATCGTGTGGAACCTGCTGTCGAACGCGGTGAAGTTCACGGCGAAGGGCGGCAAGGTTTCGGTCCGCGTCACCGGCGTGGGTTCGGAGATCCGCATCGCGGTGCGCGACACCGGCGAGGGCATTCGCGCCGAGGCGCTCCGGTTCGTGTTCGAGCCGTTTCGTCAGGCCGACTCCACGACGACGCGCCGTCACGGGGGCCTCGGGCTCGGGCTCGCCATCGTGAAGCAGCTCGTGTCGGCTCACGGCGGGACGGTGCGCGCCGAGAGCGAGGGCGAAGGAAAAGGCGCTACGTTCACGGTGACGTTGCCGGCCCGCGCCGCGATCGCGGCGATCGCACGGGTGCCGCGCACGACGATGGCGTCGGAGCCCGCGCCGGTACCCGGCAGCGCGGCGCGACTCGACGGTCTCCGCGTCCTGGTCGTCGACGATGAGGTTGACGCGCTCGAGCTCGTGGCCGGCGTTCTCCGCGAGTACGGCGCCGACGTTCATTGCAGCAACTCGGCCATCGAGGCCGTGGACGCCTTCACGCGCGTGCGCCCCGACGTGCTCGTCAGCGACATCGGGATGCCGATGATGGACGGCTACTCGCTGATCAAGAAGATCCGCGCGCTCACGCCCGAGGACGGGGGCCGGACGCCGGCCCTCGCCCTGACCGCCTACGCCCGCGCCGAGGACGCGCAGCGCGCGTTCGCCGCGGGCTACCAGATGCACGTCACGAAGCCGGTCGAGCCGGCGCAGCTGGCCACCGTGGTCGCGAACCTCGGCGGCCGGAGCCTCGAGGCGTGAGCGGCTCTACTTCGCGGCGAGCCCGAGCGTGCACGGCGTGCCGCCGAGGGACTTCGCCGTGGTGTTCCGGGTGCCCGTGATCTTCGCGTAGGCGTAGCCGTCGAGAGGCTTCGCGACGCGCTCGACGACGTAGATCCCGCCGGCGTCGGTCGGCACGGAGAGCTCGGCGCTCGACGCGGTTAGAACGACGTCGGTGCCGTGCCGGACCTGGACGGGCTCCGTTCCCCACGGATTCACCAGCGTCGCGGTCCCGCCGCGGGTGCTCTTCAGACCGACGTACTTCACGTCAGTGCCCTCTTTCTCGGCGCTGACCAGGAAGCCGCCGCGCGCGAGGAGCGTGAAGCGACCGACGTAGCTCGCGTCGGTGGGCATCGCGGGGAACACACGGATATGGTCGTCCTGGCTCTGGAGTAGCGCTTCGTTCATCACCGAGAGATGTACGCCGAGGTACTCGAACACGCCGTTCGTGTTGTTCGTCATGCCGTTTGGGTAGCTCTGGTAGTTCTTGAGCATGGTGATCATGCCCTTCAGCGCGTCGTCCCCGAGCCCGAGCCGCGCGGCCTGGATCGCGTCGTTCGCCCACACATTCCCGTACGGGAAAGGCCGGCTCTTCCAGGTGCTCACGGCTCGCGCGTAGTCGGGCGCGCCGATGCCGGTGACGGAGTACGGCCAGATGAGCTCGCATGCGACGTTCTCGTCGTTGCGGGTCTGCGCGATGGGCGGCTGATGCGGGAGATAGTTCGTGTCGTCGGCGGGGTAGGGAACGAGATGGTCGACGACGTCTTGCCACTTCGCGCGCGCGTCGGCGTCCGCACCGAGGGTCGTGCTGGTCGCGATGGCGAGGGGAAAGAGGCTCCGGATCGCGGCGAGATCGGTGATCGCGTCGGGGACGTTCCAGTAGGTTTCGTGCGCGTTCGACGAGGCCATCGAGTATTGCCCGCTCCCGCCGTCGTGCGAGAGCTTCCCGACGTAGAAGTTCGCGACGTCGCGCATGAACGGGTACACGGTGCTCATCAGGTACGCGTCGTCACCCGTGTAACGGTACTCGGCGTACATGTTGTTCGCGGCCTCGACGCCGGTCGAGTAGATGTTCTTCGTGTAGTCGCTGCCGGTCGTGCCGTCGGCGTTGCCGTTCCACCCCATCGTCTCCGGTACCCAGATGCCGGCGACGCCGTAGTGCGCCTGGGTGAACTTGCGAAGCGCGTCGGCGTTGCCGCTGTACATGCCGTTGAAGACGTGGAGCAGGTCAGCGTGGTTCGACGCGAGAAAGGAGGCATAGACGTCGCGCTGATTCCAGTACCAGTACGCATTGCTCCACTTCGTGTCGTCGCCGGTGGCCCGGAACACGCCGTTGATGAAATGGAACGGGTAGCGGCCGGATCCGCCCGCGGCGATCATGTACGTGCTCAGGTAGTAGACGTTCTCGAGGTAGTCCGAGGCGGACTCGTACTCGACGAACGAGCGGCTCCAGAAGTCGTGCCAGTACCCGGTGTACCCCGCGGAGTTCGCCGCGTACCCGGCGCGCTTCGCGTCGGCGAGGGCGGCCCTCGCACCCGCGACAGAGTCGTTGTTCGCCGCGTCGAGGCGCGACGTCGCGGTGAGCCAGATCGTGAAGCTCTGCGACGGCGCTATCGTCAGCCTCACCTTGTCGTTCCCGACCTTCGCCGTCGTGAAGGTGGTTCCCTCGACGGTCGCGGCCAGCGTGTACCCGAAGTGATTCGCGTCGGTCTGCCCGCGGCTGAGGCCCGCGCCGTCGGCATCCGCAAACGTGGAGAGCGTCTTCCACGTGCCGAGATCGGGCACCGCGCCGCTGTTGGCGAGATTCGAGAGATCCCAGATCCCGAGGTCG
Source organism: Polyangiaceae bacterium (assembly GCA_036272055.1). Taxonomy (GTDB): domain Bacteria; phylum Myxococcota_A; class Polyangia; order Polyangiales; family Polyangiaceae; genus DASZVB01. Next base: position 33,122 of record DATAZL010000065.1, read on the forward strand.
AGCGAGACGCTCGATACGCCGCTCCGGTGATCTTCGACGTGGATGCCGAGCATTTCCGACCCGGGGACGCCGAGGACGGTCACGGTGCGGTCGGTGCCGTACGTCGTGGTGAGCGTGCCGTCGTGGAGCGACAGCCGCTGCTCGAAGCTCCCCGCGTTCGCGTCGAGCGCGGGCGTGGTCTGCAGCGTGACGAGTCCGCTGGAAAAGGCCGTCTGCTCCGACGTGTCCACGCCGGACACCTGCAGGGTGAGGCCGTTCGCGCTCCACACCATGGCGCCGGTCTTGCCGTTGCCGACGGTGAGCCCGGCGATGGGATTCGTGTTCGGCTGGCGGTACACGACGTCGTGCTTCGACAGGAAGCTCGCGTAGTCGACGTTGAGCATGCCCGTCGCGCGGTCGAACGCCTCCGCGTTCGGACCCTCGGGTCCCGCGGGCGGTTCGACGATGCCGGCTTCGGGAGACGCGCCGCCGCCACTCGGTGTCGCCGCGTCCAGCGTCGGGAGACGGCCGCCTGCGCTCGCCGGAGTGCCGCCGCCGGAAGACGTCGCGCCACCTGCGCCCGCGTTGCCGCTGCCGTGCCCTGCCGACGATGCGCCGCCCGTGAGCGACGCGCCGGCAGAGCCACCGACGCTCGCGCCACCGTCCGGGCCGGCGTGGCCGCCCGAGCTGCAACCACCCGCGGCGAGTGCGCTGACGACGACCAGCGATGAAAAAAGACACGCTCCGCCGCGCATCTCGGAAGAGACGCGCTCGTGCCGATCTAGCAGGCACAAAGGACATCGTTTCAACGGTTTCACGGGGTTATGGGCGACGATGCACGGATGAGTGACGTGAATCGAGAGCAGGTTCGATGGCGTCGTGATTTTTCGCCTGCCGCCGGGGCGCGGGCCGTCTACTTTTCGAGTGCGTGAAGTTCGTCGAGGCGCGCCCCGAACCGGAGCTCGAGAGCCCGCAGCCCGCGGAGCTCACGGACGAAGGGATCTGCCGCGCGCTCGTTGCCGGAGACGCCTGGGCCGCCGAGGCGATCTACGACAGGGTCGCAGGTGTCGTCGACGCCGTGCTCTTCCGTCTGCTCGGTGCCGACGCAGAGCGCGAAGATCTCGCGCAGCAGACCATCGAGCGCGTCATCACGACGATCGTGTCGGGCCGATTCGCGCGCGAGTGCAGTCTTCGCTCGTGGTCGACGCTGCTGGCCCAGCACGCCGCGGTCGACGCGCTCCGTGCGCGCGCCCGCGAGCGACGGCTCTTCGATCGCAGCGCGCCGCGGCAGGCTCTCGAGCTCGTCGCTGCGAGCACCCAGACGCCCGAGCATCTCGCCGCGACGCGCCGTCGGGTCGAGCTCCTGCAGGGTGCGCTCGGGAGCGTCACGAAGGAACGCTCCGAGGCCGTCGTGCTTCACGACGTGCTGGGGCACGATCTCGCCGAGATCGCCAAGATCACCGGCGTGTCCGTCGCTGCCGCGCAGTCGCGGCTGAGCCGCGGGCGGCGCGACGTCCTCGCGTGGATCCGTTCGCGTGAGGACCTAGAATGACCACCGGCGACGACGAGACGACGCTGCGCGCGTACATCGAGGCGCTTCCGGCCGGACATCGCGTCGTCCGCGACCGCGGCACCCGACGAAAGCGGCTCGTGTCGTCGCTCACCGTGCACGCGGAGCGCGAGCGAAAGCGCATGCGCCGCCGTCGCGCTGCAACGCGCGTCGCGGCCGTCGTGCTGCTCTGCGGCGCTTCCCTCGGCGCAGTCTGGGCGCTGGTCCCCGCGCGTCGAGCAGTGGCCGTCGCCGCCGCGCCGATGGTCACCGTCGTTTCCGGCGCCGTACGACTCGATCCGGGCGATACGCCGCGAACGCTCCACGCCGGGGAATCGGTGGGCCTCGCCGACGTCGTGGCGCTCGAGGCGCCCCCCGGTGACGACGTGCACGTGCGCGTCTCCGACATCGTCAACGTCACCCTCACGCCGTCGACCCGCGTGCGGCCGCTCCGTACGACGAAGACCGGCGGGACGGAGCTCATCGAGGCCGTCGGGCTCGAGCGCGGCCGCGCCCACTTCGACGTGAAGAAGCTCGGCGACACCCGCCGCTTTCACGTCCTCACGCCGGACACCGACGTCGAGGTGCGGGGCACGTCGTTCGACGTCGAGCTCCGGCCAGGAAGGACGCCGGGGACGTGCGTCTCCGTCGAGTCTGGCCTCGTGTGGATCGCGAGCGGCCTCGACACGCGTCTCCTCTCGCGCGGCGAGAGCTGGGGCTGTGACGACCGCGACGAGGGTCGCGAAGCCTCTGCCCCGAGCTCGCCACCGTCGGACAAGGCGCCACCCCAGAACGGCGACACGAGCCCCGGGCCGGCAGCAGGCGTGAACGGCGGACGCTCGCGCGACGTCGAGCGCGCCGATCCGACCGATCTACGCGTGCAGAACGAGCTCTTCCAGAGTGCCCTCGCTGCGGAGCGCGCGGGCCGTACGGAGGATGCGGCGCGCAGCTATCGAAAGCTTCTTGCGCGAGCGCCTCACGGCACGCTCGCGGCGCAGGCCCGCGCCAATCTGCGAGTGATGGCGTCGCCGCGCTGAGCCGATGCTGCCTGCGTGTGTTGCGATCCACGTCGTCGCGGCGGCGGCGACGCCGGTAGACACCGACGCGCTCCTCGCGCGCTGCAACGGCATCCTCGGTGAAGCCGAGTGCCGGCTCGAGAACGAACCCGCGACGCCGGCCGATTGCTGGCGAGCGACGGTGACGCTCGACGACAGGGGTGCGCGCGCGGCCATCGAGCTTCGCGGGACGTCGGACGAGCTACTCACGCATCGCGACGTGCACTTCGACGCGCGTGACCAGGTGAAGGACCGGGGCGCCACCCTGGGCCTCGTCGTCGCGGCGCTCGTGACGGTGGAGGAGCACTCTGCCGCCGGCACGGCGTCCGAGCCTGCGTCGAAGCCGCCCGCGCCGCCGCCACCCGCGCCGTCATCGCTAGTGCCGTCATCGCCAGCGCCGTCGCCGCCGGTACCCGCGCGCGGTGGGCACCGTCCCGACGTCGAGCTGTCGGTGAACGTGCTCGGGTCGGTCGGCTTTCTGCCGAGCGTGGCGTTCGGCGTTCGCGTCGAGGGCGCAGCGTACGTCGGGCCGTTCGGTGCACTCCTGCGCGCCGAGTACACGCCGCCGGCGAGTGAAGCGACGATCGCGATCGCGAACGGCGTCGGCGGCGGCCGTTTCAGCGCATGGGCGCTCGGCGCCGGGCTCTGCGCGCGCGCGCGACCTGCGACGCCGTTGAGCTTCCGCGGCTGCCTCGGGGGCGATCTCGAGGCCACGACGGCCACCGGCTTCGGCGTGGAAGAGACGTCGAGCGCGACCGCCGTGTTCGGTACGGCGTGGCTCGCGCTCGGCACCGAGCTCCGGTTTTCGCGTCACTTCGCCGCGGCGCTCGACGTCGACGGTCTCGTCGCGACCGAGCGGCCCGCGTTCGCGATCCGCGGCGCGCCCACGGTTTTCACGCCGGCCCGCGCCGGAGGCCGCGCAGCGCTCGGGCTCGCGTACGTGTTCTAGTAAGGGGGGCCTTGGCCCCCCGCAGCTTCGCCTTCGGCGAACTGCTCCCCCCGCCGCTTCGCGGGCTCGCTGCGCTCGCGGGCGAACTGCTCCCCCCGCCGCTTCGCGGGCTCGCTGCGCTCGCGGGCGAACTGCTCCCCCC
>DATAZL010000066.1:0-3016 GCA_036272055.1 Polyangiaceae bacterium
GAAGCTGCGAGCGAAGCGAGCCCGCGAAGCGGCGGGGGGAGCAGTTCGCCGAAGGCGAAGCTGCGAGCGAAGCGAGCCCGCGAAGCGGCGGGGGGAGCAGTTCGCCGAAGGCGAAGCTGCGGGGGGCCAAGGCCCCCCTTCTTGGTAGACCCTTCTTGCGCCCGGCTCCGGGACCCCTCTATAGAGGCCGTCATGCCGATCGATCCGAAGCTAGCAGTGGGTGCGAAACTCGAGACAATCGAGTCCTCGTGGAACGAAGACAAGCTGATCCTCTACTCGCTCGGGATCGGCGTCGGGCTCGGCGTGAGCCAGGTCGACCCGAAGAAGGTGCTCCAGTACACGTACGAGAACGGGCTCAAGGCGATGCCGACCTACGGCGTCATTCCGATGTTCTCGGCCGTCGGCGGCCTCTTCAACATCCCGGGCCTGAGCTTCAACCCGATGATGCTGCTCCACGGCGAGCAGTACACCGAGATCCTCGCGCCGCCGCTCCCGACGTCGGCGGACATCGTGACCGAGGGGACGATCAGCGGCATCTACGACAAGGGCAAGGGCGCCCTCGTCACCATCGACTTCATCACGAGCGACAAGCGCACCAAGACGCCGCTCGTCAAGAACGTCATCAGCGCGTTCATCCGCGGCGAGGGCGGTTTCGGCGGCGACGCGAAGTCGCCCGAGCCCGGCAACGTCCCGCCCGATCGCAAGCCCGACGTCGTCGTCGAGTCGCCGACCTTGCCGAGCCAGGCGCTCCTCTATCGTCTCTCGGGTGACAAGAATCCTCTCCACGTCGATCCGATGATGGCGAAGATGGGCGGCTTCGACGTCCCCATCCTCCACGGCCTCTGCACCTTCGGGTACCTCGGGCGCGCCGTCGTCGAGACCTGCTGTGACGACGAGCCGGAGCGCTTCAAGTCGATCCAGGTCCGCTTCTCGAAGCCGGTGTTCCCCGGCGAGACCATCGTCTCGCACCTGTGGAAGGTGAGCCCGACGGAGATCATCTGCAAGGCGCGGGTGAAGGAGCGCGACACCGACGTCATCACCAACGCGAAGGTGACGCTCACCGGTTAGTGAATCGCCCGGAGAGCTCGCGAGCCCGATTCTCCGTGGTCGGGCTCATGCTGTCGCTCGTCGCCGTCGCGTATCTCGATCGCATCTGCATCGCGACGGCGGCGCCGGCCATCGCGCGTGATCTCCATTTCGACCCCGAGCAGATGGGGTTCGTCTTCAGCGCGTTCACGCTCGCGTACGCGCTCTTCGAGATCCCGAGTGGGCACATGGCGGACCGCTTCGGCGCGCGCATCGCGCTGACCCGGATCGTCGTGTGGTGGTCGTTCATGACGGTGCTCACCGGCGCGGCGCTCGGGTTCGTCTCGCTCCTCGCGCTGCGCTTCGCCTTCGGCGCGGGGGAGGCGGGCGTGTTCCCGTCGATGGCGCAGGTGTACGGCCGCTGGCTTCCGGCGCGTGAGCGCGGCCGCGCCTTCGGGGTGACGATCGCGACGGGCGCCGTCGCGGGTGCCGTCACGTTGAAGCTAGTCGCTTACCTTCTCGGTAACGTATTTTCTTGGAGGGCACTCTTCGCGATATTCGGCGGCGTCGGACTCGTCTGGGTCGCCGCGTTCCTTTACTACTTTCGCGACGACCCCCGCGAGCACCCCGGCGTCAGCGAGGCAGAGCTCGCCGTCATCGGCGAAGCGAGCAGCGGCAGCGTGGCGAGCGCGGAGAACGCACCGCTCGGGGAGCTCTTCCGCGGGCGCTTCATCGTTCCCCTCTGCGTGATGTACGGCGCCGCGATCTACGCCTGGTACTTCCACCTGACGTGGCTGCCGACGTATCTCCGTGAAGCACGCGGGTTCGACCTCGCCGCGTCCGGCACGATGTCCGCGCTGCCGCTTCTCGGGATCGCGCTCGGCGTCTTCGTCGGCGGATGGACGAGTGATCGGCTCGCCGCGCGCTTCGGGGCGCGAGCGCGCCGGTGGCCGGGCCTGGTCGGCTTTCCCCTGGCGGCGCTCGTCACCGTTCTCGCTGCGACGGCGGCGAGCTCGACGGCGGCGGCGTGGCTCCTCGCCGCGTCTGCGGGCCTCGGTGCGGCAGGCGTCGCGCCGGCCTGGCCGGTGTGCGTCGAGGTAGGTGGCAGCCGTGCCGGCGTGCTCAGCGGCGCGATGAACATGTTCGGAAACCTGGGCGGCACCCTGTGCCCGATCGCCGTCGGCATGTGCGTGAAGCGACTGGGCTCCTGGCCGATCGCGCTCGGCCTCGTCAGCTTTGCTTATCTGATCGCGGGCGCAGCGTGGCTAGCCGTGGACCTCGACGGAACGCCGCAACGGGTTCGATCCGTTACTTAACGAGTCGATCCTTTTTCTTCTCAAGGGTCGGAGGTGTGAACCGTTCGACGGAAGAGCGATGAACCCGATCTCGAACGCCGATCTCACGTCTGTAAGCGGGCAGTTCGCGCTCGCCGTTCAGAAGAAAGTAAACGACGCGGAGGCCGACCAGGGTCAGGCCACCGTCCAGCTCATTGACGCCGCGACGCCCCAGAAAGCGACATCGGGCTCGGTCGGGACGCAGCTGCACATCGTCGCGTAACGTTCTCGCCAGCGACGTGACGCTTCGCGGGGCTATCTGCCTCGACGGAGCGTCGACGCATTCGTCGAAAGTCAAGAGTACCGACGTTTTGCTCTTAAAGCTTCGACTCGACCGGCCGCTTGATCCGGCAGCGGAGCAGGTCATGCGTTATCGAATGTACGGCGGCACGGAAACCGAGCAGCAACTCTTCGACACCGAGGACGAGCTCATCGCCGCCCTCTCGTGTCGCGGTTGGGATCTCCAGCAGCGTGCTGCGCGCGAGGTCGTCGAGAGCCGCGAGCGTCGCTTCGAAGAAGCTCGACGCTCGCGCCGCCCTCGCGCAATGGCCGGCTGAAGTTACTTGGCGCTGGGCGCCGACGCAGGGTCGCCGACGATACCGAGCAGCTCGATGTCGAATACGAGGGTACCGGCGGGCGCGCCGGGACGCGTCGGC
>DATAZL010000067.1:0-33382 GCA_036272055.1 Polyangiaceae bacterium
GTGACGCGCTCGTCCATCACGCCGCGTAGTTGCTCGTACTTGGTCCGAATGCCTTCCACGTCACGCATGCTGAAGGACGAACCGCCAACATCGTCAGGATATTTCCATATCGGGATCGATTATTTCGACCGGGCGCCTTAGGGCCGGTGATGATCACGATGGAGCCCTCTGCCGATAGGTCGAGCGCGCACGGCACCGGCGTTCCCTTCTCGAGCAAGAGAAGCGGATCGAAGAGCCCATCGAGCTCTCTTCCCATCTCCGTCGACGGCTCTCCCAGCTCGGGGAGGCATACGGCGAGGCCGCGCGACTCTGCCAGCTCACGAAAGCCGACCGCACCCAGGTAAAAGTCGAGGTCGCGCGCGACGTCGAAGAGCCGTGACACCTCGGGCTCGACTCCCTCGAAGACGCGATCGACGAGCCGGCTCGCGATCTCGTCGGGGCGCACGCGGTGACCGAGCACCATGAGCTTCAACCTCGACCAGAGGCGCGTGAACGCGGACGTCCGGAATGGGTTGTGCTCGTCCGCGTGCACGCGGACGAGCTCGTAACGGCGTACCTCGCCGTCGCGTCCGAGCCGGATCGACAGATCGATCGTCGCGAGGTGCGCCTCGCTCTCGAGGAGCTCCGCGAGGCGGCGATACTCGGGCGTTGCCTGGACGGACTTCGCCCACGCAGACAGGCGCGACAGCCCCGAGGTCGCGCCGACGAAATTCTGCGCGAGCTCGTCGAAGACGGCGCGGGTTCCGTAGAGGATCTCGATCCTCCGGCGCAGCGGATCGAGCCGCTGACCGACCGCGGACGCCTCTAGCGTTGCGCGCCATTCGGCTATCTTTAGGTATGCCTTCACCGCGGCGGCTCGCAGGTCGGGCTGCTCGGCCAGCTCGCTAGTGATGCGTTGCCGGAATTCGACGCCCGTGAGCGTCCGGGGTGGCGCACAGAGCGCTGCGGTCAACGATGCCGTGCGCCCCGGGCGGGCAGCACGGCGTGCCACCTCGGCGGGAAGCGGCATGCACTTCTCGATGAGCTGTGGAACGAACAGTTGTTCCGCGAATGCCGCGCGCTGCCATGCCGGGTCGGCGCTCGCGGTGGAATCGGTTACACGATCGAAGGCAGTTTGCGGGCCGCCGGTCGTATACGCGAACGTCAACGCGCGCTCGAGCTCCGCTCCTCGTGCCTTCCCTTCCTCGGGGTCGAGATGCAACAGATCGGGCGACGGGGCCATGCGTGGAAAGCTCTCCGGAGACTTGACGACAATCACGTCGGATGGAAGCGTCCACTTGGGCGGGTTGCGTTCATCATCGGCGCAATCTTCAAGTATGCCGCACATTTACCGCACAGAGGAATCGTCGGGGCCTTGCGCACGTAAAACGCTCGACGGGTTACTCCTTCAGGTAGCCTCGTTTCGAGGATCTTCGATGCGCGTCCATATAGTGCCCTTCGTTCTCTTCGCGAGCGTTCTCGTCGCGCTCACCACATGGGTGCGCCCCTCCTTCTCGGAGCCGGACGCTGCGGGCGTTCTCACCGTCACGGCAAAGCTCGTCGAGATCCCGTCGAAGCCGCCGCCCGACGACCTCTACGACTACGCCTTCGTCATGCGCTACGAGGTGGTGGGCGGTCCCCTCGACAAGCAGTCGATCCTCGTCGCGCACTACAAGCCGCTCGAGCCCCGCTCCAAGATCAAGGGGAAGATGAAGGAGTTCGTGGGCGGCAAGCTGAAGAGCTTCACGCAAGGTGACACCCACAAGCTGAAGCTCTCCCCCGACCTCAAGAAGATCTGGAAGGGCGCGCTCATCGACGACTTCTCGGCGACCGATCACAAGAGCATCCGGTACTGGTGCCTCGAGGCAGATCCGGCGTGACATCGCCGCCCAATCAATCGAGCGGCGAGAGCGCGCGCTACGGCGCCTTCGTCGCAGCGACCCTCCTCGCCGCCGCTGCGCTCTATCCCGCCGCCGCGGAGTACCGGGCAGCGGAGCAGAACCGTGAGCGGCTGCAGACGCTCGACGACGCGCTGGCAAGGCAAAAGCAGAGGCCCGCGCCGCTCGATCCGGGGACCGCGCTTCGTGTGACGCGCCTCGGCCCCCTTCTATCGAGCTGGGAGACCGTCGGAGGTTGCGGCGCGGGCAGCACCGGCGGCACCGGCGTCGTGAAGTGGATCGGCCGCAATACGACCGGCGGTCTCTTCCAGTCGATCTCGCAGTTCAACTACATCCATTTCGGGAATGGCTACAACCTGGTGGCGACCGAGCAGGTGAGCCGCGACATCACCGAGCACTGGAACGTCGGCGTCTTCGTTCCGTACGTCTACAAGTGGTACGACAACTATTACAATCTCTCCCCGCCGATCGACCTCTCGAACTCCGGTATCGGTGACATCAATGTCCTCGGTACGTTCCGCTTCGGGTCGATCAACGAGAACAGCCTGACGGCGGCGATCGGTATCCCGACCGGCACGAGCCACGCGACCTACAAGGGCGATCCGCTCACCCAGGAAAAGCAGCTCGGCATCGGCACCGTGACCGGCTCGCTGATGCTCGATCACACGATGGACGAGACGTGGGGGCTCATCGTCCTCGGCGGTCTCGCGGCGTGGCGCGGCGGCGAGAACAAGTACGGCAATTTTCGCGCGCCTACGGCGAGCCTCTATGGCTACGGCGGTTACTTCGTCGGTCCGTTCGTCCCGGCCCTGGGCGTCTCGTTCAGCGGCTTCACGAAGCCGGATCGCGACCGTGGAGACGAGCAGGACGTTCCGCTCCTCGTCATGGCCGGCAACGCGTCCGTCGAATGGTCGAACGACCTCGTCGCAGTGCTCCTCGGCGTGAGCCTGCCGTACGGCCTCCTCGGCAAGAAAGACACGATCGAGCAGCGTCCAGGTTCGCAGACGGTGACCGGCTTCCAGCCTTGGACCCTGGCCGTCGGCGTATCGGTCTCTCCCTTCTAGGTCCAGCATGACGACGTGGCGCACAGCAATGACGTGGTCCGGGCGAGCGTGGCTCCCCGTGGCGCTCGTCGTGGGCGCCTTCGTCGCGAGCCTCGCGCCGATCGCCGACGGAGACGTGTTCTGGCACCTCGCGGCCGGGCGCGAGATGGTCACGCGACACGCGCTCCTCCATACGGATCCGTTCTCGGTGAGCGCCGCGGGGCGGCCGTGGCCCGACGTGCACTGGCTCTTCCAGCTCGCGGCTTACGGCGTCTATGCCGCGAGCGGGCTCACCGGTCTCGTCCTCGTGAAGAGCCTTCTCGTCGCGACGGGTGCGTTCACTCTGTACGCCGCCGTCGACCGGCGAGGGCGCGCGCTCTTCGTTCCCGCGTTGCTCGTCGCGCTCGTTCTCGGCCGGCATCTATTGCTGGTGCGTCCCGTGATCGTCACGCTGGTGCTCCTTGCGCTGTTCTTCTTGCAGCTCGAGCGGTACGGCCGTGAGCGACGCGCCACGCTGCTCGTGCCGCTACCGCTCCTGTCGATCGTCTGGACGAACGTGCAGGGGCTCTTCGCGCTCGGCCCCGCGCTCATCGGCGCGTACGCGGTCGGCGCGCTCGCAACCGCGGCGTTCGGCGACCGGGCGGCGTTCCGCGTCGCGTTCGCGCGCGAGGGAGGCAGCCGGGAGAAGGCCCTTCGTCGCGCGAAGGAGCTCGGCGTTGCCACGGCGCTGTCCCTCGTCGCTTCGTTCGTGACGCCCTTCGGCGGCGCGGCGCTGGCGCTGCCCATGCGGCTGCTCGCGCGCATCACGCCGGGCCACGCGAACGTCTTCTCGGCGTCGGTCGCCGAGAACGTGCCGCCCTTCGTCCTCGAGCGGAGCTCGCCGGCCGAGATCTGGCACTTCAAGTGGTTTCTCGCGCTGCTCGCCGTCGGGTTGCTGCTCGCGGCGCGGCGCCTGAGGCTCGCTCATCTCTTCATGCTCGGCGGTCTCGTCGTGCTGTCGCTCATGGGAAACCGCAACGTCGCGCTGCTCTACTGGCTCGCGCCGGCGATCGTGGCGACGGCGCTCGCGCCGGGGCTCGCCGCGTTCCGCCGATCCGTCAGGGGCACGCGCAAGGGGCTCGCGGCGCGCGTTTTGGTTCCGGCCACCGTGCTGGTCACTCTGGCGGTCGCAGGCGTCGCCGCGGCGCGAGAGCCGGGCCTCGCCGCGCCTGCGCCGTTCCGGTTTCCGGAGGCGAGCGCCGATCGCATCGCCGCGTTGCGTGGCGGCGGTGAGGTGTTCTCGGCCGATCACCAGGGCGGCTACCTCATCTGGCGCCTCTATCCGCGCTTCCGTCCGTACATCGACACGCGGCTCATCCTGCGCACGGCCGCCGAGTACGAGGAGTACCTCCGCTTCGCGGACGAGCCGTCGCGCTTCGACGATTTCCAGCGTCGGCATGCTTTTGCCGCCGTCGTGCTGCCGGTGGCGTACCCGGATCGCTACCTCGGCCTCATCCGTCATCTCTATGCGAGCCGCGATTTCGAGCTCGCCTACACGGACGGCTCCGAGGTGCTATTTCTTCGCCGTGAAGGCTGGGGAGACGACGGCATGAACCTCGGTGACCCCGCGACGACCAGGCGTCTGATGACGGAAGCCGATGCTCGATTTCACGGCGACGCGCGGCTCATCGGTGCCGCCCGCGTGAACCTGGCGACGCTCGACGTGGTTCTCGGCGAGATGGACGAGGCGTCGCGTGTGCTCGCTGGAATGACGGCGCCCGACGCCGTCGCGCTGTCCGCCCGCGTGCGCCTCGCGAAGGGCGACCTCGACGGCGCCGAAAAGCTCGGTACGCGCGCCCTCGACGACGACGCGCGCGACGTGCGCGCGCTGAACCTGCTCGCCACGGTCTCCGCACGACGCGGAGAGCTGCGTCGCGCCGGCGGGTTCCTGCGAAAATCCCTGGCCGTCGACCCATTCGACGTCGAGGCCTCGAACCTTCTCGCTGCCATGGAGGAGCACCAACATGAGCACTGAAGCCCGGAAGAAATCCGTTCGTGAGTCGTGTGGACGTCTGCGCGCCGAAGCGCTCGCCATGATCGCGCTGTCTCTGACAGTCGGCTGTGGCGTCGAGGAGCACTCGCGTGGCAGTGCCGCACCGCTCGATTCGACCAACGACTTCGGTCCACCTACGACGGCTGGTGGCGGCGGCGCCGTCGGCGTGCTCGGCAATGGCGGCGCGGCCCCGGTCGGCGCCGGCGGCACGGCAGGCATGGCCGTCTTCCCACCGGGCAGCGGCGGCTCCTTCGTCAGCGGCGGTGGCAGCGCCGGGGTCGCGGGGCTCCCGACGAGCATTGGCGGCGCGCCGATGTCAGGAGTCGGCGGAGCGGCAGGCAGCGTCGGAGGCGCGCCAGTGGGTGCGGGCGGCACGGCGCCGCTCTCCGGCGTCACCATCACGCTCGGGACGACCACCGTCGCAAAGGAGAACGCGATCGCGTTCATCCACATCGGTCACTCGAACATGGCAGGACGTGCGACGGGCCCCACCGCGACGCGCCCGTATTTCTTCAACCAGAGCGACCCTCACGCCTGGATGTATCACGTGGGGACTCCGCCCCAGCCGGCGCTCGAGCCCTACACGGCCGAGGACGACACGAGCGGCGTCTACGGCGGTCCGGGCACGGCCATCGTGAAGGAGGCCGTGGCACTGGCGACGGGGAAGGACTTCATCTCCCTCGGTTTCGGCAAGGAGTCCGCGTACTGCTCCCAGTTTCTGCCCGGCGCGCTCTACTACGACACGCTGATGAAGGCGCCGCTCGCGATCAAGGATCGCGTCACCTTCGGTGCCATCGTCATCATGCTCGGTATCACCGAACGGCACGGGACCGCGGCCGACGTGAGCGGGTATTCGACCTGCATCAACACGCTGGTCACCGCCATCCGCACCGATGTCGGCCGACCCGACCTGCCCCTCCTGATCACCGACTACGAGCAGGAGGCGACCGGCACGCTCGCCATCGACCAGCCCTTCGCGCTGTCGATCATCCCCGAGATCCACAAGATCCCCATGGTGGTCTCGAACAGCGCCCTCGTGCCGACCGACGGCCTGGGGATGCAGGACGACCATCACTTCAATTTCGACGGTCACAAGCTGTGGGTGTCGCGAATGCTCCAGATCATGAAGGACAAGGGCTGGTTCCCCTGGTGAACCTGACGTAGACGAGAGGTCCGGGGGGGACCGCACCTCTCGCGCGAGCGACATCGAGAGCGACCGATGGTCTTCTCAAGCCAGATCTTCGTCTTTTATTTCCTTCCGCTCGTACTGTGCCTCTATTACCTGGCGCCGTTCAGGGCGAGGACGGCGCTCATCGCGATCGCGAGCTACGTCTTCTACGGCTGGGCGAATCCGATCTGGGCGCTCATCATGTTCGTCGGCTCGAGCGTCGATTACGTGTGCGGGCTCCTGCTCTTGCGGCTATCCGGGTTGCCGGACGAAGGCGGACTTCCCCCCGTCATCGGCCCCGACGTCCCGAGGACGCCGAAGATGCGGGCCGTGCTCGTGACGTCGATCGTCATGAACCTCGGGCTCCTCTCCGTCTTCAAGTACACGGGGTTCGCCGCTGAGAACGTGAACGCGCTCGGGCGCGCCGTCGGGCTCGGTGACCGGCTCTTGCCGGTCGTGCATCTCGTCCTGCCCGTCGGCATCTCGTTCTACACGTTCAAGGCGATGAGCTACGCGATCGACGTCTATCGCGGCGACGCGCGGCCGATGCGGCGCTTCACCGACTACATGTGTTTCGAGGCGTTCTTCCCGGATCTCGTCGCGGGTCCCATCATCCGCTACGCGTCCATCGAGCGGCAGATGCGCACGCGCACCCACTCGCTCGAGAAGTTCGCTCGTGGCGCCGCGTTCTTCGCCTTCGGGATGGGAAAGAAGATCCTCGTCGCGAACCCGATGGGGCACGTCGCCGACACGGCGTTCCTGGCAGGTCCGCTCCACGCGCGGGACGCCTGGTACGGCGTCGTCGGGTACGCCTTCCAGATCTACTTCGACTTCTCCGGGTACTCCGACATGGCCATCGGGCTCGCGCTCATGATGGGCTTCGTCCTGATGCAGAACTTCGACGCGCCGTACAAGTCGGAGAGCATCACGGAGTTCTGGCGGCGCTGGCACATCAGCCTCTCCACGTGGCTGCGCGACTACCTGTACGTCCCCCTCGGCGGGAACCGGAAGGGCTCGCGCCGCACCTACGCGAACCTGATGCTCGTGATGCTCCTCGGCGGCCTCTGGCACGGCGCGAGCTGGAACTTCGTCATCTGGGGCGGCATCCACGGCAGCATGCTCGCGGCCGAGCGCGCCCAGGGGAAGGACAGCTTCTATCGCCGGCTGCCGCGGCCTCTTCGCGTCGCGGTGACCTTCGCGATCGTGTGTCTCGCGTGGGTGTTCTTCCGCGCGAAGACGCTGACCGAAGCGGTGACGTATCTCGGTTCGCTCTCGGGGCTCGCTACGCCGGGCCCCGGCGCGGATGCCGTCGCGGGCGCGCTCTACACGCCGTATCACGTCGGCGTGTTCACCCTCGCCGCGCTCATTTGCTGGACGATGCCCACGACGTGGGAGTTCACCGAGCGTCTCTCCGCGCCGCGCGCCGCGTTCGGTATGGCGCTCCTCGGCGTCTCGGTCCTCTTGATGTGGACCCAGACGATCAATCCGTTCCTCTACTTCCAGTTCTGAGAGCGCCATCGTGGAAACCCGAGTCGCCGTCAGTCCAGCACCCACGCCCGACGGCGAAGGCACGCGCGTCGCACCGCGGGCGGACGCGGCGCTCACGTTCCACACCGAGGTGTCCCGGGCCGTCGCGGCGGCGGTCACGGCGCTGTTCGTGCTGTTCGTCTACGGCGTGCCGCTCGCGCAGGCGGTGCTCGAGCGGGTGAAGGGCGACGACTCGCCGTTGCCCGCGCTCTTCAAGCGAGCGCCCACCAAAGAAAACCTCCGTCAGTTCGAGAAGGACGTCGAGTCGAGCTCCTACGCGAAGGACTACTTCCAGCCGCGAATACAGCTCTTGCTGACGCGCTTCGGACGGGTCGGGAACAAGCTCGCCGTCATCGGTCGCGAGCACGGCTGGCTCTTCTACACGCCGGGGCTCACGTATCTGGCCGGCCCTTCCTTTCTCGATCGAGAGGTGATCCGCGTCCGCGAGAAAGAAGCGCTCGACGCGGGCGAGGTCGTGCACGCCGATCCTCGTCCTGCAATCTTCTCGTTCCACGAGATGCTTGCCGCGCGCGGCATCAAGCTGATCTTGTTTCCGATGCCGGATAAGACAATGCTCCAGCCGATGGAGCTCCACGGCCGAGAGAGCGGCGACCGGCCGGCCCGGGTCGCGCAGAATCCGGGCCTTTCCGCGCTGGTCGCGGACGTGCGCGCACACGGCGTCGAGGTCTTCGATCCGACGCCATCCGAGCTCTCCACGGGAACGAAGCCGTACTTTCTCGCGCAGGACACCCACTACACGCCGGAGTGGATGGAGGCCGTCGCGCGTGACCTCGCCGCGACCGTGCGAAGCTCCGTGGCGCTGGCCCCGGTCGCGCAGGCACCGTCGCTGCACGCCGTCGCGACGAGCGTCGAGCGCGTGGGAGATCTCGTCGACATGTTGAAGCTGCCGGACGATCAGACCTGGTTTCCGCCGCAGAAGGTCACCCTGCATCAGGTCCAGAACGAACAGGGCGAGCCCTGGGAGTCCGACGACGCGAGCGACGTGCTTCTTCTCGGAGACAGCTTCACCAACGTCTTCACGATGGACGGCATGGGCTGGGGCGAGTCGGCCGGCCTCGCGCCGCAGCTCTCGCTCGCGCTTCACCACGGCGTCGACGTCATCGCGCAGAACGACTCCGGCGCGTACGCGACGCGGCAAGCGCTCGCCCGCGCCCTCGACGGCGATCCTGAGAGGCTGAAGGGCAAGCGAGTCGTCATCTGGGAGTTCGCGTCGCGGGAGCTCGCGGTCGGCGACTGGCGTCCCATCGACTGGGCCGCCGCTGCACACGGAGGGCACTGAGTGACTGGCAGGCGCTTGGCGCTCGTCACGGGTGCAGCCGGCGTGATGGGCATTCGCCTCGTGGAGCGGCTGCTCCGCGCGGGCTGGGCGGTCCGCGGCCTGGTGCTACCAGGAGACGCGGGGCGCGCTCGCCTCGAGCGCCTCGGCGCGACGGTCGTCACCGGCGACGTGCGCGAAGAAGAGTCGCTCCGGGCGGCGTGTGACGGCGTTCACACCGTCTTTCACCTCGCCGCGATCATCATCTCGCACGACGCCTCGGCGTTCGGCCGTATCAACCGGGACGGGACGGCCAACGTCGCGCGGGGGTCGCGCGCCGCCGGCGTCGCGCACCTGGTGTACGTGTCGTCCGCCTCCGTCATCTATCCACGACGGACGCCCTACGCCGAGTCGAAGCTCGACGCGGAGCACATCGTCCAGAGCTCCGGTGTGCCGTACACCATCGTGCGCCCGACGCTCGTCTACGACGACGGCGGCGGTCAGGAGCTCCTCATGTACCTCGCGTATCTCGAGCGGTTCCCCGTCGTGCCGTTCATCGGCAGCGGTCGGGCGAAGAAGCGCCCCGTGTGGGCAGAAGACGTCGTCGACGGCCTCGCCCGAATGGCGGGGAACGAAGCGACGTACGGCAAGACTTACAACCTGAGCGGCGGAGAGGCGATCTCGATGCGCGACTTCTCGCGCCTTCTCCTCGAGCAGCGAGGCAAGGCGCGGCCATTCGTCCATCTGCCGGTGCTCGCGTGCCGTGCCGGCGCGTACGTGCTCGGCAAGCTCATGAAGGAGCCGCCCGTCACCCAGAGCGCGATCTCCGGCATCGTCAACGACGCCGATCTCGATCCGGCCCTCGCCGTGCGAGAGCTCGGCTATCGCCCGCTCGGCGTCCGCGAGGGGCTTCCCGTTCACTTCGGCGTGCGTCCCCTCGCGCGCCCTGCCGGAGACCGCGCGCCCGCGGCCCCGGCGCCTCGGTACGAAGGAGCACTGAGATGAAATCAACGACGACGCGATTCCTTGCGACTCTGTCTCTTGCCCTCGCCGGCTGCTCGTCCCTCGGCGCTCCGCCGCGCGGCTCCGCCGACACACCCGAAGACGCCGACAAGGCGAAGATGGCGGCAATGGGCAAGAAGGTGCCCGGCCTCATCGTCTGGTCGAGCTCGCGCGCCGGCAATCACGACCTCTACACGATGAAGACCGACGGTTCCGACGTGAAGCAGATCACGACGGGCGATCAGGTCGACTGGTTCCCGCGCTTCTCTCCCGACGGCTCGAAGATCCTCTTCACCCGCAGCAAGAGCGGCTGGGTGAGCGAGCGCGACGCGAACGACAGCGAGAAATGGGACATCTACACCATCTCCCCCGACGGCTCCGGCGCGTCGAAGGTCGTCGACAACGCGAGCTGGGGCAGCTTCATCGGCCCCGACGAGATCGTGTTCGTCCGGGCGACGAAGATCTTCCGCACCGTGATCGGCTCGGGCAAGGAGACGCCGCTCCTCGACAGCTCCGGCGTGTCCGACCTCGACGGCTCGCTCCTCCAGCAACCTGAGATGAGCGGCGATCAGAAATACATCGCGATCACCCTCCGCGGCTCCAAGCGAGAGACCGGCATCTGGGATCTCGACAAGAAGACGTGGACCAAGACCGGCCTGGGCTGTCAGATCAACTGGACGCCCGATTCGTCGTCCATCTACTGGGTGAACCCGACCGGCAACGGCGGCAGTGAGATCTTCCGCATGCCGATCAAGGCCGGCAAGGCCGCGGGAGAGCTGTCCGACGACCAGCTCCGGCTGATCGATCTGCCAGGCCGTCGCTCGCACGAGTATTTCCCCGAGCTCTCGCGCGACGGCAAATGGCTCGTCTGGGGCGCGACCCAGCGCGGGCACGACCACGACATCGCCGACTACGAGATCTACCTGTGGGAGATCGGCGAGCCGGCGGAGAGCGCCGTCCGCTTGACGTATCACTCCGCGAACGACCGCTGGCCGGACATCTTCATCCCGGGAGCGTCCGGGGAATCGAGCGGCGGCGGATGACCTTCCGGCGTATCGCGGTCCTCGGCGCGGGCGGCTTTCTCGGGTCGCATCTCGTGCCGGCCCTCCTCGCACGCTTCGGAGCGACCATCGACGCCGTCGACGTCGATTTCCGCAAGCTCGACCGCTCGGATTCGCGCATCGTCGCGACCCGTGCTCGCGTCGAGGAGCCGGCGCTGGTGCGGGACATCGTGGGCCGCTCGGACGTCGTGATCTCGCTGACCGCGCTCTGCAATCCGGCGCTCTACTCGACGTCGCCGCTCGAGGTCATCGACGCGAGCTACACGCACCTCGTGCCGCTCGTCGAGGCGTGCGCGCGTTACCGCGTCCGGCTCGTCCATTTCTCCACCGCGGAGGTCTACGGGCGCCTCGCGGTCGACCCATCGGGCGACCGCACCGCGGAGATGAACGAAGACACGTCCGCGTCCCTGTTCGGCCCGGTGAACCGGGAGCGCTGGTCGTACGCCTGCGCCAAGCAGCTCCTCGAGCGAGTGATCTGGGCGCACGGGACGCACGGCGGGCTCGAGTTCTCCATCGTGCGCCCGTTCAACGTCATCGGCCCGAGAATGGACTACGTCCCCGGCGTCGACGGCGAGGGGATCCCGCGGGTTTTACCGTCGTTCATCGGCGCGCTCTTCGCCGGCACCGAGCTCAAGCTGGTCGACGGGGGTCAGCAGCGCCGTACGTTCATGTCGACGCGCGATCTCACGGACGCCGTGTGCCTCTTGCTCGAGCGCCGTGAAGCGTCGCGTGGACAGATCTTCAACTTCGGCAACCCGGCCAACGACGTCTCCATCCGGGAGCTCGCGGAGCGCCTCGCGGCGGAGTTTCGCGCGCGGGTCCCGTCGGCTCCGGAGCCGCGGCTCCGGGAGGTATCCGCGACGGAGTTCTACGGCGACGGCTACGACGACTCCGAGCAGCGGATCCCCGACATCGGCAAGGCGAAGCGTCTCCTCGGCTGGACGCCGGCCGATTCGCTCTCCTCGATGCTCCCCGGCATCATGGAAGACTACCTGAAGCGCTACTCGTCGCTCTTCACGCTCCGTCGCGCGAGCCGTTCCGACCGCAGCTCGGTGCCGCCCGCCCCGTCGAGTCACGGATGAACGTCGCGGTCGTCGTGCCCGCGTATCAGGCGGCGCGTCACCTCCGGCGTGTCCTCGAGCGCGTCCTCGGCGTACCCGATCTCGCCCCCGGGCTCGTCGTGGTGGTCGACGACGGCAGCACCGACGATACGCGCGCCGTCGCTCTCGCGATGCACGCCGTGGATCGTCGCGTGACGCTCGTCGCTCGTTCTCTGAACGGCGGTTACGGCGCCGCGATGAAGGACGGCCTGGCCCGCGCCGCCGAGGCGAACCCCGACGTCGTGGCATGCGTCCACGCCGACGGTCAGTACAGCCCCGAGTCGCTGCCGGCCCTCGTTCGAGAGCGGAACGAGCGACGGCTCGACGTGCTCCAGGGCTCGCGGATATCGTCCGGGACGGCGCTCTCGGGCGGAATGCCTCTCTACAAGTACGCTGCCAACGCCGTCCTGAACCGCGTCGAGAATCACACCCTGGGCCTCAGCATGACCGACTATCACAGCGGCTATCTGCTCTACGGCAAGCGAGCGCTCCGCGAGCTCCCCTTCGCTCGGCTCTCCGACAGCTTCGACTTCGATCTCGAGGTCATCGCGTCGGCGCGCGCCCGCGGTCTCGCGGTGGGGGAAGCGCCGGTGCCGACGCACTACGGCAACGAGGTATCTCATCTGAACCCCGTCACCTATGGGCTTCGCGTGCTGCGCGTCATGTGGCGCTATCGGACGGGACGCTACGATGCGGTCTGACGGCGCGCGCGCGTGCACCGCGGCGTTCCTCTTCGCGGTCGGCTGTCATCCGTCGAGCGCGTTCTGGCCGGGCGGTGGCAGCGAGGTGACCGCGGAGCACGCTTCGGTGCGTACCGTGAACGCCGGCTACGCGCGGACGCGTTCCCACGTGCTCGTGCGCGAGGTCGACGTGCCGACGCGTGCCGGCCTCGACTACGCCGCGTATCACGCCAATTTCATGATCGCGGAGCCCGAGCCGGACGCGCCGGTTCCAGCACAGAAGCCGGACACGTCGCACCCGTTCCACGACGTCGTGGACGCCGCGACGATGACCTCCGACGTGTCGCGGACGCCGCTCACCGAGGACGAACGACGGCACCCGCTCGCGTTCGCGCCGGCGGTGACGTACCTCGAGTCGCACCACGTCGAAGGCGCCGCGACGCTCACCGAGGCCGGCTCCGCCATTCGCGGAGAGACGTGGGGACTACCCGCGACGCCCGGAGTATCGACGCAGGCTGCGAGCGAAGCATTCCTTCACCGGCCCGCGTCGGGTCCGGCCGAGATATGGGTGAAGATCGAGTTTGCGCCGTGGTTCACGCCGTTCAAGGGCCTCGCCGATCAGGACGGTGACGGGTTCCCCGAGGTGTACGGCAAGCTCCGGGCCGATCACGCCCCCGCCGCTGCCGTCGAAGCGTGGGCGGGTGACTATGCGACCCGGTCGCTCGCGCCCGCGGAGGTGAAGACGTGGGCGAACGAACTCTCGTCGTACTGGTACCCGTCCTTCAACACCGATCTCGTCGTGGCGGGTGCGGTGTGGCCCGACGAGCACACCGAGGCCGATATCCGGCAAGAGCTCGGCGGCAAGGTCTTCACTGCGCCGTCGATCGTGATGCGCGGCAAGCCGGAGGGTAAGGCGACGTACGAGGTGTTCCTCGTCAAGGGCGCCGCCGCGGGCGGCGCGAGTCCGTCGGCGCCCACCGCAGCGATCGCCCTGGCGAAGACGAAACCGACGCCCGAGCCCGCGCCGCTCGCCGCCCTGGTCGCGAAGGAGCTCGCCGCACACGGCGGGTCGTGGCCCGCGTGGGCGGCGGAGGTCACGCCGTTTCACGCCGACGTGAAGAAGCGGCTAGCGACGTTGTCGCACGGGACGAAGGCGCTCGCAGGCCAGGACGGTTTCCTCTATTACCGTTCGAGCCTCGAGTACGTCGTCGGCGGCGATCTGGAGAGCCAGCCCGCCGGAAAGAATCCGCTGCCCGTCATCGTGGCGTTCAAGAAGACGCTCGAGGCGCACGGCGTCGATTTTCTGTTCGTGCCGGTGCCGACCAAGGCCGAGATTCTCCCCGACGAGCTCTCGGAGAAGGGCAAACCTCTCGTCGGCAAGGTCGTCAATCCCTACCTCCTGAAGCTCGCTCAGGATCTCTCGCAGCAGGGCGTCGAGGTCGTGGACTTGCTGAGCCCGCTCCTCGCCGCGCGCGCAAAGGACGGCGCGCCGGGCACGGAGCCGCTCTTCCAGCACCAGGACACCCACTGGACCGATCGCGGCCTTCGGCTCGCCGCCGATGTCCTGACGAAGCGGATCGCGCGCTATCCCTGGTACGCCGCGCTCGAGCAGCACGCACAGCACTTCGACCTGAAGGAGACGTCGTTCAGCCGCTTCGGCGATCTCCAGTCGCGGCTACCCGAGGCGGCGCAGACCAAGTACCGGCCCGAGGCGCTCGTCGGGCACCAGGTGGTCCGACCCGACGGCACGCCGTACGACGACGACCCGGAGAGCCCGGTGGTCATCCTCGGCGACAGCTTTACCGGCGTGTACGAGCTCACCGACGCGGAGCACGCCGGCGTGTCGGCTCACGTCGCGCGCGGCATCTCGTACCCCGTCGATCTCGTCATGAGCTACGGCGGCGGCCCCAACGTCCGTCAGAAGCTCATGCGCCGCGGCGCAGCCGCCCTCGACTCGAAGAAGCTCGTCGTGTGGATCATGACGGCGCGCGACCTCTACCACTACTTCGAAGCCTGGGAGCCGCTCGTCGACAAGTGACGTGGCGCGCGCTCTCCCCGTCGCTCTGCTCGCTTCCGCTCTTTCTCGGTAGCGCACCTGAGCACGCGCGGGCGCCGTTCAGCGACGCGCTCTTCGCCCTCGAGGCCGACGTAGAAGCCGCGCCCGCAGAGAACGACCACGGCCCTGTCGAGCTCGCCCGCGTCGCGTCCCGGGTGCGCGCCGCTGCACGGAGCGGCGCGTCTCGCGCCGACGCCCTGAACCGCACCGTGTTCGGCGAGCTCGGCTTCGTGCGGGAGGTCGACGATCGGGATCTCAGGTTCGTCTTGCCGACGGCGGTCCTCGCGGGACGGCGTGGGAGCTGCGTCGGCCTCGGAACGCTGTACATCGCGCTCGGCGAGCTCCTCGGATGGCGCGTCGACGGCGTGATGGTCCCTGGACACTTCTACGTTCGCGTCGACGAGAACGGGCGGACGAGAAACGTCGAGCTCCTGCGGAAGGGCGAGGAGATGCCCGATTCCTGGTACCGGGCGCGCTTTCCGGCGCCGGGCACCGCGAGCGCGGAGTACGGCCGTGCCCTGACGCCGAAGGAGGTCCTCGGCGTGGTCGAGTACGACGTCGGGAACGAGCGGCGCCGCGAGGAGCGATTCTCCGAGGCGCGCCGCGCGTACCGGTTTGCGACGTCGCTCTTCCCGGCCTTCGCCGAGGCGCACGCGAGCCTCGGTGCGACGGAGCACGTCATGGGGTCGCTCGACGCCGCGCTCGAGAGCTACGCGACGGCGCGAAAGGAGAACCCCGGGCTCTCCGGCGTGGAGCGCAACGTCGAGCTCCTCGAAGAAGAGCGCGCCCGGGCTAGTAACCAAGGGGGGCCTTAGCCCCGCTTAATCACGGGGGCCTTGCCCCCGCGGCTCGCTGTCGCGACCGCTCCCCCGCCGCCTTCGGCGTGCTCGCTGCGCTCGCGTAGTTCCGCAGCTCCTTCGTCGATGCGGAACTACTGCGTCGTGACCGGTGGGGTGGTCGGTACGGCGCCGCGCGACGTCGTGCCACCCGAGCATTGCTCGCCGCTCGAGCTCATCCGCGGCCAGTACATGCCGTGCAGGATGCACATCTCGTTCGTCTCGGCGCTCTGGCCGAAGGTCAGCGTGTAGCTGTTCGGGTTCGCGTAGTCGCACGAGAAGGTGATGTGCGAGTTCGCGTGAAGCATGACCGGCGGGTCGTAGGGGTACGTGCGCGGATGCGGCTCGTCCCACTCCGTCTCTGCGTAGAGCGTGCCGAGCGAGGCGGCCGCAGCAGCGTCGTCGGTCGTCGCAACGAAGTTGATGCCCTGCTTGTGCATGTGCGACCAGAGCAGCGCCGGATAGATGTCGCTCGGCAGGGTGCAGGTCATCGTCGAGCGCGCCTTGCCGCCCGGCGGGACCGAGATGTTGGCGTCCGTGAAGATGATCGAGCCGGCCTCGTTCGGGACGGTCGAGACGTCGACGGTGTGAAGCGTCAGCTTCGCGTGCGCGTCGAGCGGGTCGGTGTTCGGGTTGATGTAGTGGGTCTGGATGATGACCACTTCACCGGGCTGGAAACGGTGGGCGACGCCGGGCGGAAGATCGCGCCGCGACATCGGCTCTTGCGCCTCGTAGTACGAGCCGCGCTCGTGGACCATCCAGGTCCCATCCTCGCAGTTCCATACCGTGCCGGCCTGCCCGGCGGGGATAGCGGTCAGATCGGAACGGTAGGCGAGCAAATGATGGCTGCCGGGCGTGAAGGTCGACTCCGCGCTCGGAACGGCGATGACGCCGCGGTCGGTCGGCATCTGCGCGTAGATGCACATCAGACTCTCGCCGCCGGGCTGCACGACGGAGGCCATCTCGAAGCTGATGTCGGCCAGGGCGCCGGGCGGCGGCACGTACGCCGTCGAGCTCGTCGTGGGCATCGGCGCCGCACCGTCGGGCGCGCCGGCTGCGCCGCCCGCGTTGGGAGCACCGCCGGTCGCCGGCGGCAGTAGCGGCATCCCGCCCGCGCCGCCGGTCGCCGGGAAAAGACTCCCACCGGCGCCACCGACCATCGCAGTGGTCATACCCGCGCTACCCCCGACCGGTGGCAGCGTCGTCGCTGCGCCGGCTGCTCCGCCGGTCGTCGCGACCGGCGGCAGCACGAAGCCACCGTCGTCGGTGCGCGGCGACTCGCTGCATCCGCAGAGAATCGCGAGCGATGCGATCACCGTGATTGGGCCTCTCATGTTGCGCAGCATAGTTCGGTTACACCGAATATGCCCACCTCGTTGTGCACTCATGTGCGCTCTCACTCACGCTGAATCATTGGCGCTTCCGCAGAATAAACTGAGCGCGATGGGTATGTGCGATCACTGCACACATCCCGCGACGACGCGTGCGTCCGCGTTCTGGCCGTTCGCAGTGCAATCCGGCCGACACGCTGCCGCCG
This sequence comes from Polyangiaceae bacterium, assembly GCA_036272055.1. Lineage (GTDB taxonomy): Bacteria > Myxococcota_A > Polyangia > Polyangiales > Polyangiaceae > DASZVB01. Next base: position 17,196 of record DATAZL010000067.1, read on the forward strand.
CCAGCGGCAACACGTGATGCCGAATGCGACGGTATTGGCTCGTCGCGCACCCGAAACTAACTGCTCGCGCCAGCCGGTAGCTCAGGGGTCGCCCTTGTTGCCAATCCCGTGCTCCTCCATCTTCGCGTAGAGCTGGGCGCGTGCGACGCCGAGCTGGCGCGCGGCCTCGGAGCGGTTGCCCTTGGCGCGCTCGAGGGCGGCGAGGATGAGCTTGCGCTCGAGGCGCGCGACCGCCTCGTGCAGCGTCCCGCTCTCCGGCGGGAGCTCCGCGTCGGGAGGTCGCCGGGTGAGGGCCTCGGGCAGGTGATCGACGTCGATGATCTCGCCGCCGGAAAGGACGCTCGCGCGTTCGACCACGTGGATCAGCTCGCGGACGTTTCCTGGCCACTCATAGGCGAGGAGGCGCGCCATGCAGTGCTCGGACACCGCACGCGCGGTCGTCCTCCGGAGCGCGTGTGCGACGAGGAGCGGAATGTCGCTCCGCCGTGAACGGAGCGGCGGCACACGGATCTCCACGACCGCGAGCCGGTAATAGAGGTCCTCGCGCAGCACGCAGCCGGGCTCCGACGGCGCGACCGGCTTGTTCGTCGCGGCGACGATGCGCGCCCGCGCCACGAGCTGCTCCTGCCCCCCCACCCGTTCGAAGGTGCCGTCCTGGAGCACGCGGAGGAGCTTCGTCTGGAGCGAGCCGTCGAGGTCTCCGATCTCGTCGAGGAAGAGCGTTCCGCCGGCGGCCGTCTCGAAGCGCCCGGCGCGACGCGTGCTCGCGCCGGTGAACGCGCCCTTCTCGTGTCCGAAGAGCTCGCTCTCGAGGAGCGTCGGGGGGAGCGCGGCGAGGTTCACCGCAATGAACGGCTCGGTGGCGCGCGTCGAGTAGTCGTGGATCGCGCGCGCCACGAGCTCCTTGCCCACGCCGGTCTCGCCGGTGATGAGCACCGGCGCCACCGACGCCGCTGCTCGTCCGATGAGCTTCCACGTCGCCAGCATCGCCGTGCTCGAGCCGACGAGGCTCGTGCCCTCGGCGCGCGTGAGCGGCAGCGGGGCGAGGTGCTCGGCCATCCGACGCTGCTCGAGCGCGCGCCCCACCGTCGCGAGCAGCGCGTTCAGGTCGAACGGCTTCGTCAGATAGTCGAACGCGCCGTCACGCATCGCGCGGATGGTGCGCTCGCTGTCGCCGTACGCCGTCGCGACGATGACGGGTATCTCCTGACGTCCGTCGCGGCCGAGCTCGGTCAAGAAGTCCAGGCCGTCGCCGTCCTTGAGCCGGATGTCGAGGAGCACGCAGTCGATCGCGTTGCGCTTCATCGCCTCGCGCGCCTCGCCGAGGGACGCTGCAGCGACGGCGCGACAGCCGATGCCCTCGACGGCGTCGGTCAGTCCTTCTCGCAGGCCCTGCTCGTCCTCGACGATGAGCACGACCCGCTGGTTCATGCGAGCGCACCGCGGCGCGACTCGCTCGGCCTTGCCGGGAGCGCCGGATCGGAAGCGTCCTTCGCGCTGGTCGCTTCCGGGAGGGTGATGTCGAGCCGGGTCACGGTTCCGTCGCGGTAGTATTGCAGATCACCGCCGTGACCCCTGGCGATGGCGCGCGAGAGGGCGAGGCCGAGGCCCGTTCCGTCGGGTTTCGTAGTGAAAAACGGCTCGAAGAGCTCGAGCTCGTGGTCCTTCGCGACCCCCTGGCCGCGGTCGACGACGCTCACCGTCGCCACTCCTGCGCGCGCCGAAACGGTGACGCCGACCGCGCTGCCGTTGCTCGACGCCTCGACGGCGTTGCGCAGCAGGTTATCGATGGAGCGCGCGATGGAATCGGTGTCCGCCTCGACCTGGGCGTCGCCGCGACACGTGAGCTCCACGCCGCGCTCGCGAGCCCACGGCGCGAGGGCCTCGACACGGCTCTTCGTGAGCTCACCGAGCGACGCGCGCCGTCGCGGGCCGCTGGCGCGTCCAGCGACGATGAGGAGATCCGCCACGAGACGGTCGAGCCGCTGGATCTCCGTCGTGGCGTGCGAGATCGCGCTCTCGACGTCGGGCGGCAGCGACGTGCGCGCCGCGGCGAGATCGAGACGGAGCTTGATCGACGCAAGCGGGTTCCGGACCTCGTGCGCGACGCCGGCCGCGACCCGTCCGAGGGCGGCGAGACGTTCTTGCACGGCGAGCTTCTGCTGGAGCCGCTCTTCTTCGCGGCCGGCGCGCGCGAGCGCCTCGGCGAGCTTCGCGATGCCGTCGGCGACCGACGAGAGCTCGCGCACGCTCGGCCTAGGGATCGGCGCGGAGAGATCGGTGGCGAGCGCGGTGAGCGACGCTCGCAACGCCGCCGCTCCTCGCTGCACGGTGACGATGGTGTAGAGCGTCGTCGCGACGAGCCCGGCGGTCGCGAGCGTCAGCAAGGTGACGATCCATTGCCAGTTGCGCAGAGACGGCACGGGGCGTACGAGAAAGCCGGCCCACGCGACCTTTTGCCCCGACGGCTTCGCAGCGACGACGAGCGTCGAGTCTCCGAGCGCCACGGTACTGCTCGAGACGCCGTCCACGAGACGGCCGACGGCCACCGCCGCGAGGACCGGTTCGCGCCAGCCTTCGGGGAGCGCGACCGGCGCCGAACCGTCCGCCCAGACGCCCGCGCGCATTCCGACCACGGAGTTTGCCGGACCCTCGACGAGCCGGCGCGGATCCTGGACGAGCCGGGTGACCTCCTCGGTGACGCCTTCGCGGGCACGCTCGACGCGCTGTCGCGTCGTGGTCGTCAGCAGATGGATCAGCGCGCTCACGGAGAGCGCCGAGACGATGGCTCCGAGCAGTAGAATGGTGAGCAGTCGGTGCCGTATGCCCTTGCTCTTACTCACGCCCGCCCCAGGGAGCAAGGAAGGTGCCCGCTTGCGTCGCGCGTGCCTCGAGGCCTAGAACACGCTGAAAACGCAGCATCTTCGGGGTGAAAGAGCCGCCCGGAATCCAGACACCTGTCACGGACCTGGACAGAGGCAGGGGGACTTCGCGGGCTCGACCACTCCGTTCGACGCCGCGAGAGCCCCCCTTCCTACGGAGTGTGCGATGGCACGAAACTCGCTCTACCGCCGGCACCGGAGCCAACCCACGGATGCCAGCTTGTCCCGACGAAAATCGATGAGAGCCGCCGCGAGAATCGCGACCGTGCTCGGCGTCCTCGCCGTCGTTCCTGCCGCGTTCGCAGCCGAAGAGCAGCCGCCGCGCGTGCTGCGGCTCGACGACGCCGTCGCGACCGCCGTCAAGAATCAACCCACGGTGCTCGTCGCGCGCGCCCAGACCGAGGCCGCGCGTGGTCGCGTCGAGCAAGCACGTTCCGGCTATCTGCCGCAGGTCACGGGGAGCGCGCTCTTCGAACGCATTCACACGCCTTCCGGGTCGAGCGGCGTCGCGTCGACGGTCACCCAGACCGGCACCACCGGCGGCGGCACCGCGACGCCGATCACGACGAGCGGCGGAACCTACGATCTCTTCCAGGCCGGGGTGAGCGCGACTCAGCTCATCTACGACTTCGGCCAGACCATCGACAGGACGAAGGCTGCTGCAGCGTCCCGCGACGCGCAGGAGTCGTCGGAGCGAACGGCACGGCAGCAGGTCATGCTCCAGGTCAGGAGCACGTTCTTCCAGGCGCACGCGCAGAAGGCGCTGGTCAGCGTCGGCAATGAATCGGTCACCAACCAGGAGCGGCACCTCGCCCAGATCCAGGGCTTCGTGGGGCAAGGGATCCGCCCAGAGATCGACCTCGCCCAGGCGCGGACCGATCTGGCAAACGCGAAGGTCACATTGATCAACGCGAAGACGAACTACGTCACCGCGAAGGCACAGCTGAACCAGGCAATGGGCGTGCAGGGCCCCCTCGACTTCGAGGTGTCGGACGACGACCTGCCCGGCGTCGCCGACGAGGATCAGCCGGTCACCCGCCTCGTCGCGCTCGCGTCGGAGGCACGCCCCGAGCTCCAGGCGCTGATACGCCAGCGTCACGCCGCGGAGCTGACGCTGTCCGCGATTCACGGCGCGTACGGGCCGGCCCTCTCGGCGCTCGGCGGCGTATCGGAGTCGGGCGTCGCGCTCGACTCACTCGGAACCCGCTGGTACCTCGGCCTCGGGCTCAACTGGCCGCTCTTCCAGGGCGGCCTCACAGCCGGGCAATCACGCGAGGCCCGCGCGAACATCGACGTCGCGGCCGCACAGATCACCGCCCAGCAGCTCCAGATCCGGGTCGAGGTGGAGCAGGCGCAGCTCGCCATTCAATCCGCCAAGGTCGTCATCGAAGCGGCCAAGGACGCGACCACGAACGCCCGCGAGCAGCTCCGGCTGGCCGAGGGCCGCTACGAGTCCGGTGTCGGAAGCATCATCGAGCTCGATGATGCGCAGCTTGCGGTGCAGAGCGCCGAAGCACAATCTGTTCAGTCGGAGTTCAGCCTCGCGCTCGCGCGCGCTCAGCTGCTCTCTGCCCTCGGTAGGTGACAGCATGGAAGCGATGCGCGAGAGAACGTCGGACGCTACGGGTACGCAGGCGAAAGTGCACGCGCCGCCGAAGAGACGCTTCGTCGGGGTCTTCGTGCTCTTGCTCCTCGGGCTCGGCGGCGCCTTCTTCTGGCGAAGACACGCCGAGGCCGGCGCGAAGGGCCCGTCCGGTGCATCACCGGCAGGGGCCGGCTCCGCTTCCGCGGACGCCCGCGTCGTGCCGGTCATCATCGCCAGGGCGGAGCGAAAAGACGTGCCCGTCTACCTCGACGGCCTCGGCAACGCACAGCCGCTCGCGACGGTGACCGTCAGGAGCCAGGTCGACGGACGGCTCGACTCGGTGAAGTTTACCGAGGGCCAGAAGGTCAAGAAGGGCGCGGTGCTCGCCCAGATCGACCCCCGGCCCTTCATCATCGCCCTTCACACCGCAGAGGCGACGCTCGCGAAGGACGACGCGCAGTCGAAGAACGCGAACCGTAACCTCGAGCGCTACACGAACCTCGTGTCGCAGAAGCTCATCCCGCAGCAGCAGGTCGACGATCAGCAGACGACCTATGATCAGGCGCAGGCGAGCATCGCGTCCGACCGGGCGTCGATCGAGAACGCGCGGCTCTCCCTCGACTACGCCCGGATCACGTCGCCCATCGACGGAGTGACCGGCGTGCGCCTCGTCGACCCCGGGAACATCGTCCACCAGACGGACACCGGCGGCATCGTCGTCGTCACCCAGCTCGATCCCATGGCCGTCGTCTTCACCTTGCCAGAAGACGACTTGCCCGAGGTGTCGCGTGAGATGGGCGGCCCACAGCAGCTCGTCACCGAGGCGTACGCGCGCGACGGTGACTCGAAGCTCGGCGTGGGACACCTTCAGCTCGTCGACAACCAGGTCAACCAGGCGACCGCGACGATCAAGCTCAAGGCCGTGTTCCCGAACCCCGATAACGCACTCTGGCCGAACGCGTTCCTCAAGGTGCGCCTCCTGCTCTCGACGCGGAAGGGCGCGCTCGTCGTTCCTGCGCAGGCCATCCAGCGCGGTCCCCAGGGCGCCTTCGTCTACGTGGTGGACGCGGACAAGAAAGCGAACGTCCGCCCGGTGGAGCTCGACGGCGCGCCGAACGAGCTCGCGATCATCACCAAGGGCCTCAGCGGCGGCGAGGACGTGGTCATCGAGGGCCAGAGCTCGCTCAAGCCCGGCGCGAAGGTCGCTCCGCGGCCCGGGCAGAACGCGCCGAAGGCGGGCGCGAACGGGCCGAAGGGCGGCGCGTCGCACGCGAACGACACGCCGTCGGGCGTGCGCGGTGCATCGACCGCGACGGCCCCCGGTAGCGGAGCATCCCAGTGAGTATCTCCGAGCCGTTCATCCGGCGGCCGGTCGCGACGACGCTCCTCATGATCGGCTTGCTCCTCGCGGGGCTCGTCGGTTTCCGGTCGCTGCCCATCTCCGCGCTGCCGCAGGTAGATTACCCGACGATCGTCATCTCGACGTACCTGCCCGGCGCGAGCGCAGAGACGATGGCGTCGTCGGTGACGACGCCCCTCGAGCGCCAGCTCGGGCAGATGCCGTCGCTCTCGCAGATGACGTCGGTGTCGAGCTTCGGGAGCTCGCAGATCACCGTGCAGTTCGTGCTCGAGCGCAACATCGACGCCGCCGAGCAGGACGTCCAGGCCGCGATCAACGCCGCGTCGAGCTTGCTCCCGAAGACCTTGCCAACGCCGCCGAGCTACAGCAAGAGCAACCCCGCCGACACACCGATCCTGACGATCAGCGTCGGCTCCGAGACCCTGCCGCTCAGCAAGGTCGACGACTTCGCCGACTCGATCCTCGCGCAGAAGATCTCCCAGGTGTCCGGCGTCGGCCTCGTGACCCTGAGCGGCGGCCAGAAGCCCGCCGTGCGCGTCCAGGCCGATCCCGAGGCGCTCGCCGGCGCGGGCCTGACGCTCGAAGACGTTCGCACGGTCCTCACCGCCGCCAACGTGAACCAGGCAAAAGGGACGCTCGACGGGCCGCGCCAGAGCTACACCATCGCCGCCGACGACCAGCTCTTCGACGCCGACGCCTTTCGCCCGATCATCGTCGCCTACAAGAACGGCGCGCCGGTACGTCTCCGCGAGGTCGCCGACGTCATCGACGGCGTCGAGAATCAGGAGCTCGCCGGCTGGGCCAACAAGAAGCGCGCGATCGTCCTGAACGTGCAGCGGCAGCCGGGCGCGAACGTCATTCAGGTCGCCGACCGGGTGAAGGCGCTGCTCCCGCAGCTGAGCGCGTCCCTCCCGCAGGGCATCGAGCTCGCCGTGATGAGCGATCGCACAGAGACGGTGCGCGCGTCGGTCGACGACGTCGAGTACACGCTGCTCCTCACGATCGGCCTGGTCGTCGGCGTCATCTTCGTCTTCCTCGGGAACGCGCGTGCAACGGCGATCCCGAGTGTCGCGGTGCCCCTGTCGCTCGTCGTGACCTTCGGCGTCATGTACCTCCTCGGGTACAGCCTCGACAATCTGTCGCTGATGGCGCTCACCATCTCGACGGGTTTCGTCGTCGACGACGCGATCGTCATGATCGAGAACATCTCCCGCTATATCGAGGAGGGTCACGATCCGTTCGAGGCCGCACTCATGGGCAGCCGGCAGATCGGCTTCACCATCGTCAGCCTGACGGTGTCGCTCGTCGCGGTGCTCATCCCGCTCCTCTTCATGGGCGGCGTCATCGGGCGGCTCTTCCGGGAGTTCGCGGTCACCCTGAGCGTCGCCATTGGCGTGTCCGCAGTCCTCTCGCTGACGCTGACGCCGATGATGGCGGCGTACATGCTCAAGAAGGAAGAGCCGAAGGACAAGAACGGGAACTCGATCGGCGCAAGGTTCGGGCGCATGTTCGACCACGTCGTCACCGGCTACGATCACGGCGTGAAGTGGGTGCTCGCGCATCAGTTCACGACGCTCGTCGTCACCCTCGCGACGCTCGGATTCACCGTGTTTCTCGCCCTGATCATCCCCAAGGGCTTCTTCCCTCAGCAGGACACGGGCCTCATCGTCGGCGTCACCGAGGCCGCGCCCGACGTCTCGTTTCCCCGCATGATGGCCCTCGAAGAGGAGCTCACCGCGAAGATCCTCGAGAACCCCGACGTCGAGAGCGTCGCATCGTCACTCGGCTCCGACGGCACGAACCCGACCGTCAACAGCGGCCGCTTCTCGATCACCTTGAAGTCGCGCTCGGTGCGCAAGCATAGCTCCGACGACATCATCGCCGCCCTCGGCCCGAAGCTCGGTGAGGTGTCGGGCATCGAGGCACACCTGCAGTCGGTGCAAGATCTCCAGATCGACAGCCGCGCGAGCCGCACCCAGTTCCAGTACACGCTCGAGGACGCCGATCCCGTCGAGCTCGCCGACTGGTCCGACCGTGTCGTGAAGAAGCTCCGCACCGCGCCCGAGCTCGCCGACGTCGCGAGCGATCAGCTCGCTGCGGGCCTCGGTCTGTCGATGACCATCGACCGCGACACGGCCTCGCGCGTCGGCATATCGCCTCAGTCGATCGACGACGCCCTTTACGACGCCTTCGGGCAGCGGCAGATCTCGACCATCTTCACGCAGCAAAACCTCTACCGCGTCGTTCTGGAGGTGAAGCCCGAGTACAAGCAAGACGTCGCGGCGCTCGCCAAGATGTACGTCCGATCGGACGCCGGTGCGGCCGTGCCGATCGGCACCTTCGTGCATCTCGAGTCGAAGCCGGCCCCGCTGGTCGTCAATCACCAGGGCCAGTTCCCGGCGGTGACCATCTCGTACAATGTCGCGCCGGGGTCGTCCCTCGGCGCGGCGGTCGACGCCATCAAGCGCTCCGAGGCGGAGATCGGCATGCCCCCGAGCGTGCACGCCGATTTCGTCGGCACGGCGCGCGCGTTCGGCGAGTCCCTCGCGAGCGAGCCGGTGCTCATCCTGGCCGCGCTCATCACCGTCTACATCGTGCTCGGCGTCCTCTACGAGAGCTACATCCACCCGATCACGATCCTCTCGACGCTGCCGTCCGCCGGCGTGGGAGCCTTGCTCGCGCTGATGATCTGTCACACCGAGTTCAGCATCATCGCGCTCATCGGGATCATCCTCCTCATCGGCATCGTCAAGAAGAACGCGATCATGATGATCGACTTCGCCCTCGAGGCGGAGCGTGACCAGCACCTGTCGCCCGAGGACGCGATCCATCAGGCGTGTCTCCTCCGCTTCCGTCCGATCATGATGACGACTCTCGCGGCGCTCCTCGGCGCGCTTCCGCTCGCGCTCGGCAGCGGTACAGGGTCCGAGCTACGGCGTCCGCTCGGCATCTCGATCGTCGGCGGCCTCCTCATCTCGCAGCTCCTCACGCTCTACACGACGCCGGTCATCTACCTCTACATGACGCGCCTCGCGCGCTACTTCACGCGCGCCCGCCCGACCCAGGGGGCGCCGAGCCCGGTCACGCCGTGAGCATCTCCGAGCCCTTCATCAAGCGACCCATCGCGACGACGCTGCTCGCCGCGGCGGTGATCCTCTCGGGGATCTGGGCCTTCACGCTCCTGCCCGTCTCGCCGCTCCCTCGCGTCGATTTCCCCACCATCCAGGTGCAATCGGCGCTCCCCGGCGCGAGCCCGGAGACGATGGCGTCGTCGGTGGCGACGCCGCTCGAGCGGCGTTTCGGGCGCATCGCCGGCATCTCCGAGATCACGTCGACCAGCACCCTGGGCGCGACGAACATCACGCTCCAGTTCGATCTGGATCGCGACGTGGACGCCGCCGCGCGCGACGTCCAGGCGGCGATAGCGGCCGCGGGCGGCGAGCTCCCGCCGAATCTGCCGCTCAAGCCGACGTACCGGAAGGTGAACCCTGCCGACGCGCCGATCATCATTTTGGCGCTCAACTCGGACGCGCTGCCCCTCGCGCAGGTCTTCGAGGCGGCAAACACCGTTCTCGCGCAGAAGATCTCCCAGGTCCCGGGCGTCGGTCAGGTGTTCGTCGGTGGCGGCCAGCAGCCGGCCGTGCGCGTGCAGGTGGATCCGCGTGAGCTCGCCGGCCGCGGCATCGGCATCGAGGACGTGCGCACCGCGCTCGCGAAGACGACCGTCGATCAGCCCGAGGGAACCCTCGTCGCGGCAAAGACGAGCGCCATCATCCGCGCCAACGACCAGCTCATCGGTGCCGAGAAGTACAAGGACGTCATCGTCGCGTACCGGAACGGCGCCGCGGTTCGCCTCGGGGAGATCGCCCGGGTCCTCGACGACGTCGAGAACAACCGGCTCGCCGCCTGGGTGAACGGCACCCGCTCGGTGCTGGTCATCATCCGGCGCCAGCCCGGCGCGAACATCATCGAGACCAACGATCGCGTCCGTGCGCTCCTGCCGTCGTTGATGGATTCCATCTCGCCCGCGATCAAGATGTCGATCGCGCTCGATCGGACGCAGACCATCCGGAGCTCGGTGCGCGACGTCGAGGTGACGCTGGGCCTCAGCGTGCTGCTCGTCATCTTCGTGGTGTTCGTCTTCCTCAGGACCCTCCGCGCGACGGCGATCCCGAGCGTCGCGGTCCCGATGTCGCTCCTCGGGACGTTCGGGGCGATGTACCTGCTCGATTACAGCCTCGACAACCTGTCCCTGATGGCGCTCACCATCTCGACCGGCTTCGTCGTCGACGACGCGATCGTCGTGACGGAGAACGTCGCGCGCTACATCGAGCAGGGCAAGAAACCGCTCGAGGCCGCGCTCCTCGGCGCGAAGCAGATCGGCTTCACCATCGTCTCGATCACCGCCTCGCTCGTCGCGGTGTTCATCCCCATCTTGCTGATGGGCGGCATCGTCGGGCGGCTCTTTCGCGAGTTCGCGGTGACGCTCAGCGTCGCGATCGTGCTCTCGGCCGTGGTGTCGCTGACCTTGACGCCGATGATGTGCGGCATGCTGCTCCGCGAGCACAGCGAGTCGGAGGGCTGGTTTTATCGCCTCTCCGAGAACGGATTCAACGCGATCCATCGGGTGTACGAGCACGCGCTCGAGTGGGTGCTCCGCCACCGCAGCATCACCCTGCTCATCACGCTCGGCACGCTCGTCCTCAGCGTGATGCTCTTCGCGACGGTGCCGAAGGGCCTCTTCCCGCAGCAGGACGCGGGCGCGCTCGCCGGATTCTCCGAGGCGCCGCAGGACGTGTCGTTCACCGCGATGCGCCAGCGCCAGGAGACCGTCAACGCGATAGTCCAGGCCGACCCCGACGTCGCGCACGTCATCTCGTTCATCGGCGCCGCGAACGGCTCGACCGGCAACAACGGCACCGTCTTCGTCGATCTGAAGGCGAAGCCGCCGCGGAAGCTCTCCGCCGACGACATCATCGCGCGCCTTCGCCCCAAGCTCGCCAAGGTCCCCGGCATGAACCTCTTCATGCAATCGTTCCAGGACGTGCGCGTCGGCGGGCGCGCGTCGCGTACCCAGTACCAGTACACGCTCCAGGACGCGAACCTCGCCGAGCTCCGGGAATGGGCGCCGAAGACGCTCGAGCGCCTCAAGAAGGTGCCGATGCTGAAGGACGTCGCGACCGATCAGCAGACCGCGGGGCTCGAGCTGAACCTGGCGCTCGACCGCGACACGGCGTCGCGGCTCGGTATCACGCCTCAGGCGATCGACGACGTGCTCTACGACGCCTACGGGCAGCGGCAGGTCGCGACGACGTTCACCGAGCTGAACCAGTATCGCGTCGTCCTCGAGGTGAAGCCCGAGCTCTCGCACGGCCCCGCGTCGCTCGAGGATCTCTACGTGCAGTCACCGACCGGCGCGCAGGTCCCGCTCGGCGCCATTTCGCACCCCGAGGTGCGGACCGCGCCGCTCGCCATCAATCATCAGGGACAGTTCCCGTCGATCACGCTGTCGTTCAACCTCGCGCCCGGCGTCGCGCTCGGACCTGCCGTGGACGCGATCCACGCCGCCCAGCGCGACATCGGCCTTCCCGAGAGCGTCCACGCCTCGTTCTCGGGCACCGCGCAGGCGTTCAAGGACTCCCTGTCGAGCCAGCCGATCCTCATCGTGTCGGCGCTCCTGGCCGTCTACATCGTGCTCGGCATGCTCTACGAGAGCTACGTGCACCCGATCACGATCCTGTCGACGCTACCGTCGGCCGGCGTGGGCGCGCTCGTCGCGCTCTTGCTCTTCAAGGTCGAGCTCAGCATCATCGCCCTCATCGGGATCATCCTCCTCATCGGCATCGTGAAGAAGAACGCGATCATGATGATCGACTTCGCGATCGAGGAAGAACGCGAGCGGGACGTCGGCCCGGTGGAGGCGATCAAGAACGCCTGCATGCTCCGGTTCCGTCCGATCTTGATGACGACCTGCGCGGCGCTCCTCGGAGCGCTGCCGCTCGCGTTCGGCACCGGCGTCGGTTCCGAGCTCAGAAAGCCGCTCGGTATCACCATCGTCGGCGGTCTGCTCGTGTCGCAGGCGCTGACGCTCTTCACGACGCCGGTCGTCTATCTCGCGCTCCACCGACTCTCGAAGCCGATGAAGAACCGTCGTGCTCACCAGGCCGCGGTGGCGGCCGAGCACGAGCACGAACGGCTCAGTCACTCGCCCAGCAAGGCGTGAGACGGCGCGCGAAAATCAGGGGACGTCGACTTCGACCTTGAGCATGCGGCACTGGTCGCCGTTGCAGATCCCGCCCTTCACGTGGGCGGCGCCCTTCGGCGCGTCGACCACGGCCGACTTCTCCTCGAGCTTGAAGTCGGTGACCTTCTTCTCGCCGACGACGAGGGCCCACGGGTAATCCTTGTTGATGTGCCACTTGCCCTTGGCGACGATCGTCACCTTGCCTGGGGCCAGCTTCACGTCGAAGTCTTCGTCGGCATGGGCGACGCTCGATGCGGCGAGCGCGGCGAAACCGACGAGCGTGAAGAGAGCGGGGCGGAGCAGGTTTGCGATTGCCATGGTTTCAACTCACTCGAATGGGCGCCGCCTGTAGGGTCGGGCGCACGGTATTCCCTCGGACAATTGAGCCGGCGAAAGTATTCAGCTCGAGACGCGAAAGCGGTATCCCGAATCCGGTCAGAAACGCGTCTGCAGCGGGCGGCAGGGTAGCGAGTGCGCTGAATTCCAGTGTCACTGGCGTCATCGTCGAAGGGTCGGCGATCCGTCCTACGGCGTGGCGCGCGCGAAGTTCCCACGCGGCTCGCTTTCGGAAACCGGCCCGGTGGCGCCGCCGTAGGATCGATGGCCGCTGATGGCCGGGAAGGAAAGTCGATCGTGAAATCCGTCGCGCAGATCGGAGCCACCTGGGCAAGCCTCGCTTTCGTATGGAGCGTCTCGACGGGGTGCGCTCACGTCGCACCTTCGAGCACGAAGCTCGAGGAGAGCGCGAACGCGGCGTCGCCCATGACACCGCCGCCCGGGGCGCCCGTCGCCGCGGCGGCGATGACGAATCCTGCCGCCACCCTGCCCGAGGAGAAGAAACCGATGGCAAAGCACTACGAGAAACCGAACGACGACGTGATCCGCAAGAAGCTCTCTCCGCTCGCCTACGAGGTGACGCAGAAAGAGGGCACCGAGCCGCCCTTCGCGAACGAATACTGGAACAACCACTCCGCCGGTCTCTATGTCGACTCGGTGAGCGGCGAGCCCCTCTTCAGCTCCGTCGACAAGTTCGACTCCGGGACGGGCTGGCCGAGCTTCACGCGGCCGGTCGACAAGGCGCGGGTCATCGAGCACACCGACTCGAGTCTCGGCATGGCGCGCACCGAGGTGCGTTCGAAGTCCGGTGATTCGCACCTCGGCCACGTCTTCGACGACGGACCGGCGCCGACCGGTCTTCGTTATTGCATCAACTCGGCGTCGCTGCGCTTCATCCCCGTCGACCGACTCGAGGCCGAGGGATACGGCGACTACCTGCCGCTCTTCAGCAAGACGGCTTCGAAGTAGTAGTTCCGCATCCACGCCTTCGTCGTCCTGAGGCATCAAAGAAGCGGAACTACGCGAGCGAAGCGAGCACGCGAAGCGGCGGGGGGAGCAGTTCGCCGAAGGCGAAGCTGCGGGGGGCCAAGGCCCCCCGTGACTAAGAGCCCGCGAAGCGGCGGGGGGAGCAGTTCGCCGAAGGCGAAGCTGCGGGGGGCCAACGCCCTCCTTTGTTCGACACACGCCGCACACGTCGGTCACACGTGGCCGCACGCGGTCATACGCATCGCGGATTGCCGTACAGCAGTGACTTGACTCACCCTTTGCGCCGCCGTCATCATCGTACTGGCCGGTTGTACGAACAGTGCACAGTGTACGTCCCAAGCGCACCGTACAGCGTTCGACCCCGTGTCCTGTCACAGATCGAATATGCATACGAATTCAATGATTTACGGTTCGTCTGTCCGGTCGGTTCTGGTGGTCCGTGTCTTGCAACCACGGGGAATCACATGAACGCCGTCGACATCCGCATGTTCCAGAAGGGATCCCCGGTCGGGGGCGTGCACGCCAAGGTGCCGTGTCGCTCGACCGAGGTGCGTCGGCGCTTCGTGGACAACTGGGGTCGGCTCGCGGCGACCTTCGGCATGGGCGGTGACCTCGGTCGCGTTCACGCGCAGCTCTTCATCGAAGAAACGTCGATAGATGTCGAGGGTCTCTGCAGCGCCCTCTCCATCGACGCAGAAGACGTTCAGACGCACCTCGAGTCGCTCATCGGCTGGGGCGTCGTCCGCGTGATCCCGACGAGCTTCGGCGAGACGTACGCGACCGCGCGTGACCCCTGGGAGTTCTTCCTCGAGATCGTCCGCCAGCGTCACCGCCGCGAGTTCTTGCCGATCCTCGAGCTCGTGCGCGAGACGGCGGTGCTCGCCCGTCAGCTCGGCGGCAACACCACCTCGGACGCGACGCGTGCCCGGGTGCAGCAGTTCTCGAAGTTCGTGGAGGACCTGTCGGCCCTCATCGAGATCTTCGTCCGTGTCGGCTCGAAGCCGATGGCCCTCGCGCTGAAGACCTTCGCGCGCATGGCGCCCCGCGCGTGATCACGGTGAACGCCGGCTGAAGCACGGCGCGCGCTGGCCGCGACGCTCTGCAAAGACTCGTTTTTCCGAGACCCGCCTCTCACACCCTGGGAGCCGGGTTTCGGTCTATTGGGCCCACGTCTTCGCAAGGGGGGCCGGTGGTCGTAAGCTCTAGGGTTCGGGGAAGAACCTGATGAGCGAGCGTTACCAGATCGTCGAGCGGATAGCGGCCGGGGGCATGGCCGAGGTGTATCGGGGCGAGAGCGCTGGCGTGGAAGGGTTCCGCAAGCGCGTCGCCATCAAGCGCGTCCTGCCGCAGCTGTCGGCGAATCGCGACTTCATCGGCATGTTCCTCGACGAGGCGCGGCTCGGCGCCTACCTGAGCCATTCGCGTTGCGTGCAGGTGTTCGACATCGGGCAGGCCGGGGGCGCGCACTTCATCGTCATGGAGTACGTCGACGGCGCCGATCTCCAGACCGTCCTCGCGTTCCTCACGTCGCGACAGCAACGGATGTCCGTCGAGGTCGCGTGCATGATCGTCCTCGGAGTCTGCGAAGGGCTCTCGTACGCGCACCAGGCGACCGACCATCAGGGCCGCCCGCTCGAGATCGTCCACCGCGACATCTCCCCGCACAACGTCCTCTTGACGAAGTACGGCGAGGTGAAGCTCGTCGACTTCGGTCTCGCCAAGGCGAGCTCGCATCTCGTCGCCGAGGACCACGACATCGTCAAAGGGAAGTTCGGGTATCTCTCGCCGGAGGTGACGCTCGGTCAGGGCTCGGACCACCGCGTGGACATCTTCGCCGCCGGGATCCTGCTCTGGGAGATGCTCGCCGGGCGCCGTCTCTTCCGCGGTGAGACGGACGTGGACACGTTCCATCTCGTGCGCGCAACCGTCGTGCCCGACGTCCGCGAGCTGCGCGATGACGTCCCCGACGCGCTGTTCAAAGTGATCACGCGCGCGCTCGCGCGGGACCCGAAGGACCGCTACCAGACCGCCGACGACTTCGCGAAGGAGCTGAGCCTCGTGCTCATGCACGCCGATCGCCCGGCGACGTACGTCGACATCGGACGGCTCGTGCGTCCGGCAGCCGCCGTGCGTGCCCAGAAACGCGCCGCCGACGGCCGCGACACCCCGGGAGTCCTGGGAGATCTGATCCTCGATGCGCTTCACGATTTCTCGGGCCCCTCGAGCGCCGCGCCGGAGAGTCTGAGCGCGCAGCTCGGCACCGGTGGCGTCACTGCCGCCGGCGAGTTCGTGGACCCCGCGGCCTGGGGGCTCGAAGCGCTCTTCGACGAGCCACGCGAGTCCGCGCCGTCGCGTCAAAGGCCGCCCGCACCCTCGCCGTCACGCGCGCCGGTCACCGCGGCCGTCGCCGCGCCGTTGCCCGCGCCCACGACCTCCGCCGCGCCGAACGCCTCGTCCGCGTCGAAGAAGGAAGCGCCCTTCTGGCGCAAGTGGTTCAGCGGTTAGTCACCCGTTCCGCATCGACGCCTTCGTCGTCCGCGAGGCATCAAAGAAGCGGAACTACGCGAGCGAAGCGAGCCCGCGAAGCTGCGGGGGGCCAAGGCCCCCCGTAAACACAACCGAGCCCGCGAAGCGGCGGGGGGAGCAGTTCGCCGAAGGCGAAGCTGCGAGCGAAGCGAGCCCGCGAAGGCGGCGGGGGGAGCAGTTCGCCGAAGGCGAAGCTGCGGGGGGCCAAGGCCCCCCGTAAACACAAGCGAGCCCGCGAAGCGGCGGGGGGAGCAGTTCGCCGAAGGC
>DATAZL010000068.1:0-30267 GCA_036272055.1 Polyangiaceae bacterium
GTGACGCGCTCGTCCATCACGCCGCGTAGTTGCTCGTACTTGGTCCGAATGCCTTCCACGTCACGCATGCTGAAGGACGAACCGCCAACATCGTCAGGATATTTCCATATCGGGATCGATTATTTCGACCGGGCGCCTAACTAGCACTAGCCGCTGAACCTGACGGTCGCCGACGGTCGCTGCGCTCCCTCTGGCACCCGCCGCTCAAGCGGATTCTTGAACGGGGACGAGTTCTTCTATCGCCCCGATTAGCACTACAATGGTGGTGATATCGAACGGATCGGCTCTTGGGCATACTTCCACGAGTGACCGCCTTCCGTAGCGCTGCCTACAGTAACTCCGCGTTGCAGCTGACGAGTCCCTCGCTTACGGTCGGGCACTCGCAGTTGAACGCGCGAACGTTACAGTAGCGAGACGCAAACCGTCCGAAGCCTCCCGCAGGCCTCCTGCGTATGGTCGTGAATGGCCAGAAGCCTCCCCGCAGGCCCTGAACGAATGCTTGTCACCATGAAGGGGGCTCCCGGGAGGCCTTCCAGGTTGACGACCATTCACTCGAAGCCTCCCGGGAGGTCCGTGCGTGGTCTCGATCATTCACTCGAGGCCTCCCCGGAGGGCTTCGCGTGGTCATGACCATTCACTCGAGCCCTCCCGGGAGGCCTTTGCGTGGTCATGACCATTCACTCGGGCCTCCGGGGAGGCTTTCTCGTCGTGGATCGACGCGGGGCTGGGCTGCGGCGCACTTCATTCGTGGGAATGAACGCGGGCTAGCACCCGTTGCATCCAGGGGGGCGGGCCGGTTGCGCGAGCGCCGCGCGCGTTCGTGTCTCTGTCTGCTCGTCTCAGAACTGCGCGAAGAAGGCCCAGACACCGTCGGCGGCGAAGCTCGGGACGAGGTGCGTGCCGTCGAACTGACACCAGGTGACGGGGAAGCCCGCGTCGCAGCCCTGGTAGGTCACGCAGGGGCTCGGCGTCACCGGCGTGGTCATGTTCTCGCAGTGGTTCGCGTCGCGCCAGAAATTGCGGCTCGCCTGGCCGTCGGTGAGCGGCACGTTCATGTCGGCGTTGCCGTGCGAGAGCCACGCGGCGGTCTGACCTGCGCACTTGCCGCCGGTCGGCACCCGAGGACCCGCGCCGGACATCGGCGCGATGGCGCGCAACACGTCACCCATCTGACAACCCAAGGTGTCGGTGAAGATGGCGCCGTAGCTGAAGCCGACCGAGAAGATCCGCTTCGAGTCGACGCAGTAGCTCGCGGAGAGCTGTGCGATGAGCGCCTTGACGAACGCGACGTCGTCGCCGTTCGTGTTGGCCCAGCCGGTCCCGCCGGTCGTCTCGAGGCCCTGCAATGCCACGAAGATGGCGTCGCCCTTCGACGTGCCCTCGAGGCCAAAGTAGCCGGGCGCGCCATTCCCGGCGATCTTCGCCGC
Source organism: Polyangiaceae bacterium (assembly GCA_036272055.1). Lineage (GTDB taxonomy): Bacteria > Myxococcota_A > Polyangia > Polyangiales > Polyangiaceae > DASZVB01. Next base: position 1,428 of record DATAZL010000068.1, read on the forward strand.
GGTGCCCCCGGACCCGTGGAACGCGAGCACGAGCCGGTACGGCGTCTTCGCGTCGTAGTTCGTAGGCAGGGTGATGACGTACGCGCGCGAGGTGCCGGAGACGTCCACGTCGTGGGCGCCGCTCGCGGGCGGGTTCGCCTTGCCGCACCCCGCGGTCGGCTTTGGCGCGGACTTCGTGACGCCAGAGGCACCACCGGCGCCGCTCGACGTCCCGCCGCTCGCCTTTGCTCCGCCGGTTCCGGCAGAACCGCCGTTCGAGGCGGTGCCGCCCGCCATGCCCCCGCCGGCGCCGGCACTGCCGTCTGCAGCCGCGCCGCCGTCTTCACTGCCGGCGTCGCCGGAGCTGACACCGTCGCTGCCGCCGGAGCTCGCACCGCCGTCGCTCGTCGCCCGCGCGCCGCCGGACGCCGTCGAGCTCGGCGCGCTCCCCGTGCCCTGCGCGTTCGGAGCGCCCCCGGTCCCGGTCGATGCGTCGGGGACGCCTTGGGCGCTCGCGTCTTGCGCACCGGGACCGCCGTCAGTGCGGTGTGCCGTTGCGTCACTCGAACCGCTCGAGCAAGCGACCACCGCGGATGCGACGAGCAGTGCGCGCGCTGCGTGAAGGGCAGTCGTCTCTATCGTTCTCATGTCGTGTAGTGGGCCGGACGGGGTGCACCGTAGCAGCAATTCCATGGACGGCCGCCGACCACGGACGTTGAGCGCACCGGGTATCGGAAGACCGAGATGCCCTTAAACCGCGACCGGCTGCATGATCCGGCCCAGAAGCCGCGGCGGCGTCAGAGCGTCTATTTCCGACCACCATGATGGTCACATTTGAAACGCGAGATGCGGGTTGCTCGAACCCCGGTGCGCGCCTGCGCTCTCCGCGCGACATGGAGCGTGGCCAAAATGTCGGTGCGGGTCGGTCAAGTAGGGGCATTAGCGGACCGTGTCCGCGACGGCGGTTACCAGCGCGGGCGAGGTGCGCGCGCAGGCGTTCGCGCGCATCGTCGTGCGACGCTCATCTCGCGACGCGGTTTCAGCGCGAAATGTGGTCCGCGCCGACTAGCTTCGACAAGAACCGTCTGGCCAGCCGATGGGTTCGCGAAGTCCTCGATAAGCCGAGTGAATGCGGGGCATGCGATTTGCTGAAGGTCCCGACGTGACCGGCTCTCATCGAAGCCACGTTGAAATGGAGACCAGCGTGAACGCTGCCCACCGCTCAGGTACCCATCGTGTGATCTCGTCCGACGAAATGCGCATCCGAGAAGCAGCGGCCTGCTGGACGCTCGCCATGCGCGAGAAGAACGTGGACCGCGTGCTCGACTATTACGGCCCCGAAGCCGTGATGTTCGGTCTCGAGCCGCCACTGCAGACAGGCGGGGATAGAGCGAGCAGGAGGGCAGCGCTCGACGAGTTCTTCGGAGGGTGGGACGGCCCGGTCGATATAGATATAAGGAACCTCAGGCTCGACATCGCCTTCGAGGGGGCCTTCGCGTTCTCGATCAATCACCTGTCCGGCAAGAAGAAGACGGGGGAGCACATCGAGCTCTGGTTCCGGTCGACCACGGGGTACCGGAAGATCGGCGGCAGATGGCTCATCGTGCACGAGCACCATTCCCTGCCGGCCGACGTGACGACCCTCGAGGCCTTCGCGAACCTGAAACCGTAACGCACTCAGGGGGTCAGTGTTCACCGACCTGAAGCCGTAGCGCGGAGCGCGTCAGCGCCCGCCGGACCGGTCGAAGCGCGTGCGGGTGACGTCGAGCCGCGGGCTCCTCGGGAAGGCGATGGCCGCGACGGCGTTGCGCACGCAGGCGCGCAGGCGCGCGTCGGCGGGGCTCGTGACCACGGTGATCCCGACCGTGCGGCCGTCGCGGATGGCGGCGCACACGTCGAGCGTCATGCCCGACGGAACGGCGCACGGCGTGAGGTATCCGCCGCGTTCGAGGACGGCGGCGTACGCGCCGCGCGTGACGTCGGGCGTACTGCCCTGTGCCTTCGTCAGATCCATCTCCTCGTTCGCGTTCGCGACGGCGGCCTCGCAGCTCGTCACGGAGGCGGCCGCGGCGGGCGGGCGCGCATGTGCTGGCTCGGGGTCGTCGCGCGCGGGCGAGGGGTTCCGGGCGGCGGGTCGCGGAGCGGACGACGGCGCGTCGTCGTCCGGAGCTCCGGGATACGGATCGAACGGCGTGCGCGCAGCGTGGCCTGCCTTCGACGACACGTCGCGCTGATGGACGGCGATGCCGCCGCGTGATGCGGGCGCGAACTCGCTCGCCTCGGGCATCTTCCACTCGCGGTCGAGCAGCGGATCGCGACGGGCAACACGTGGCGCCGGTTCTTCGCGACGCGAAGGGAGCGCTGCGACCTCTTCATTCTTCTCGGCCTGATCGCGTGCGTCCTCGCGATCCCTGCGCGCGACGGCGCTGTACGTGTAGCGATCGCCGTCGTCGTCCTCGTACGGCGCGCCGAGAGAGAAACCGGAGAGCGGACGCACGGTGCTCCGCGCGGCACGCGACGGCTCGTCGTCAGGCGGCGGTTCCGGTGACGATGCGACGGCCGCGAGCTGCGGCGGCGCGACCTCTGCCGGCGGTTCCGTCGTCGCGGGCGGCGTCCTCACGGGCGGCGCGCGCGGCGCGGTGGGACGCGCGTCGTCCGCAGGAGGCGTCACGCGCTCGCTCTCGAACGACTCCCGCGGGAAGATGCGGAGCGACGCGAGACGTTCCGGACGGAGAACGCCGCTCGCGACGCCGTACGTGAGGAGCCCCATGATCGCCCAGTACGACGCGACCGGCAGCGCGAACGCCGGCAGGGCGCGCGCGCGGGCGCGCTCTGGCTCGTCGTGCAGCTTGATGCGCGACCGAAGGGCGAGGGGCAACGTCATCCAGGGCGGCACACGTTGCATCGTCCCGCGCCGCGCGTCACCCCTTTAGAACCCTGTAAATTTCCGCATGGAAGACGCCGGGTTCGGCGGCCGTTCGTCCCGCTCGGGCCGGACGACGAAGCGCATGTCCAGTGCTAGCATCCCGGCCATGCGCATCGTCTGCCCCATGTGCAAGCGCGTGCTCGAGGACGCGCCTACCGACTTCCCTCCGCGCCCGTTCTGCTCCGCGCGCTGCAAGCTCGCCGACCTCCATAACTGGCTATCGGAGAGCTACCGGATCTCGAGTCCGCTCGACGTCTCCGAGTATGGCGACGTCGAGCCCGACGCGTCTTCGGGCACGACCGCGCGGGGAAAGCACAGCTGAAGCGCTGGGCTTTCAGCGCGGTCGGTTGGCGCAGTCGGCCCCGGGCGCTAACCTCATCATGAAGATGGTCGCGACGCCCGATTCGGTCTTCAGAGCCATGACGGACGACGGGACCTTCCGGGTGGTCACTGCGCAGACGACGCACACCGTGCGCGGCGCCCTCGCCGCGCAGGGGGCGACGGGAGAGACGGCGCGCCACTTCGCGAATCTCCTCACCGGCGTCGTGCTGCTGCGGCTCACCATGGCGCCCCAGCTCCGTGTGCAGGCCATCCTGCGCGGAAGCGGGCGGAGCGGCAGCCTCGTCGCCGACTCGCATCCGAGCGGGAATACACGTGGTCTCGTGACCGCAGCCACCAGCGGCGAGGCGCTCGATCTCGGGCAGGGCAGCTTGCTCCGTCTCATGCGCACGCTCCAGGACGGGAGCCTGCAGCAGGGCGTCGTCGAGGTGCCGAAGGGCGGCATCGCGCCCGCGTTCATGACGTATCTGTCGGTATCCGAGCAGGTGTCGTGCATGATCGGCGTCGGCGCCGTGATCGGTGACGACGGCGCGATGTCCGCGGGCGGTTACCTCGTGCAGATCCTCCCCGAGGCGCAGCGCGGCCCGCTGATGATCATGAGCGAGCGGCTGGAAGAGTTTCGGACCATAGACGACCGCGTCGCGCGCCCCGACTTCAGCCCCTCGACGCTGATGTCGGAGCTGCTCTACGGCATGCCCTTCACGCCACTCGCCGAGACCGACGTGCGCTTCGAGTGCTGGTGCAGCCACATCAGCGTCGTGGCGGCCCTGTCGAGCCTGCCGCGCACCGAGGTGCAGTCGATGATCGACGACGGGGACGTCCTCGAGATCCGCTGTGACTACTGCAACGCGCAGTACCGCGTCTCGCCCGCGGAGCTCCGCGGGCTACTCGACGCGAGCTGACGCGCCGTCACTCGGCGTCGGCGACGCGCGCGTTGACCCGGAGCTTCACGAGCTTCGCCGTCTGGACGTGCTCCGCCTCGTCGTTGCTCGCGAGATCGCTGTGGCACGCGGCCTTCGCGCCGTTGTCGGCTCCGACGGCCTTGCGGGTCTTGGACGCGAGGCGGTGGATCTCTTCGGGGGAGAGCACGCCGCGCTTCTCGAGGATCTCGCGCTGCTCGTCGGAGAGCGCGGCGCTCTTCACGACGGCGGCGCGCTCGAAGCCCTCCGCCTTGCCGCTCGTGAACTCGACAATCTCCTTCGAGATGCGGACCGAGCACCAGTCGTGGCCGCACATCGCGCAGAAGTCGGTGTCGACGTCGAGATCTTCGTCGTGGAGGGCTCGCGCGTACTCGCCGTCGAAGGCGAGCTCGAAGTGCTTCTCCCAGTTCAGCGCCGCTCGGGCTCGCGTGAGCGAGTCGTCCCAGTCGCGGGTGCCGGGGATGCCGAGGGCTACGTCGGCCGCGTGGGCGGCGATCTTGTACGCGATGCAGCCCTGCTTCACGTCGTCCTTCTTCGGGAGACCGACGTGCTCCTTCGGCGTGACGTAGCAGAGGAGGCTCGCGCCGTGATAGGCGGCGGCGGTCGCGCCGATGCAGCTCGTGATGTGATCGTAACCCGGGAACACGTCGGTCACGAGCGGACCGAGGACGTAGAAGGGCGCGCCGTGACACACACGGCGCTGGAGCTTCATGTTGTATTCGATCTGGTCGAACGGGACGTGGCCCGGACCCTCGACCATCACCTGGCAGCCGCGCCGCCACGCGCGCTCGGTGAGCTCGCCGAGCGACTCGAGCTCGTCGAGCTGCGCCTGATCGGAGGCGTCGCCGAGACCGCCGGGGCGGAGGCCGTCACCGAGCGAGAACGACACGTCGTACTCGCGCATGACGTCGCAGATCTGCTCGAAGAGCGTGTACATCGGGTTCTGCTTCTTGTGGACGATCATCCACTTCGCGAGCAGGGAGCCGCCGCGGCTCACGATGCCGATGAGACGGTTTTTCACGTGCGGCAGATGCGCGAGCAAGACGCCGGCGTGGATGGTGAAGTAATCGACACCCTGCTTCGCCTGATGGAGGATCGACTCGAGGATGAGCTCCTCCGTCAGGTCCTCGATCTTGCGACCGATGATCATCGAGTAGATGGGCACGGTGCCGATCGGCACGCTCGAGTTTCTGACGATGGCGTCGCGGCAAGCGTCGATGTCTCCGCCCGTCGACAGATCCATCACCGTGTCCGAACCCCAGCGCTCGGCCCAGCGAAGCTTCTCGACCTCGCTGTCGGTGTCGCTCGCGACGGGGGACGCGCCCATGTTGGCGTTGATCTTCGTGCGCGCGGCGCGACCGACGCCCATCGGGTCGAGGCCGTAGGCGAGATGCACGCGGTTCGCCGGGATGATCATGCGACCCGACGCGACCTCGTCACGCACCTGCTCCGCGGTGAGGTGCGGCTCGCGCTCCGCGACGCGTCGCATCTCTTTCGTGACGATGCCGAGGCGCGCGTGCTCGAGCTGCGTCACCGGGACGAAGCCCGCCGGCGCGACGGCGAAGGCGCCGTCACGTCGCCAGCCGTCGGGAAGGAAATCCCACGCCGTCCGCTCGCTCGGTGCCGGCATGCCCGGTGTGTCCGGCGACGAGAACGCGAGCCTGCCCCCGACGTCGGGTGCGTTCGCAAAGGAGCCGGGGTTCGTTCCGGAAGCGGTCGCCGGGTTCGCCGCACCGCGCAGTGGAATTATTCGATCGGACATCGTGAACAGCGAGGCGAATCTAGCGCGCAACGGTCCGCCTGCACAGATGGAGCGCTCCGCTTGTCGACCGGGCCTCCGATTCGGACTAGAACGGCGGCGCTGGGCGTTCCGACCCCGCGGAGAAATGATGAGCCTTCTGCCCAAGTTCACGTGGGACATCGACCCCATCCTGGTTCACTACCCGAGCTGGATGCCGCTGCCGGGCGATGGCATTCGCTACTACAGCCTCCTTTACGTCGGCGTGTTCCTCGGTGGGTACAAGCTCATCGACTGGCAGATCCGCCGGGCCGGGGGCTCCGAAGAAGACGGCAGTGACTTCGTCATCTACGGCGTCATCGGCACGCTCGTCGGGTCGCGGGTCGGGCACGTCTTTCTCTACGAGTGGGATCACTTTCTACGTGATCCGATGTTCATCTTTCAGATCCACAAGGGGGGTCTCGCGAGTCACGGAGGCACCGTCGGCCTCATCATCGCGATGTGGTTCTTCACGAAGAAGAAACGGCAATCCTTCCTCGAGGGCAGCGACAGGTTCTCGTATTCGGCCGGGCTCGGCTCGACGCTCATACGAATAGGTAACTGGTTCAACTCCGAGATCGTCGGCAGAAAGACGGACCAGACCTGGGGCGTGTACTTCCCCCGCTACGATCGCGACGCGATCGAGCCCATCTATCGTCACCCGAGCCAGCTCTACGAGGTCGCGCTCGGGCTCTTCGTGCTGCTCGTCCTCCGCCTCTGGGACAAGTATCTCGGCGAAGAGAAGCGTCCTCGCGGCGCGATGATCTCGATGTTCTTCGCCGTTTATTTCACGGGCCGCTTCCTCGTCGAGTACTTCAAGGAGTACCAGGCGTGGGCAGTCGGCATGCCGCTCACCGAGGGCCAGATCTACTCCGTCTTCCCCGCGCTGCTCGGCTACTTCGGCATCTACTGGAGCCTGAAGAAGAAGATCCCCGCGCACTGGTACACCGACGCGGACGACCAGAAGCCCGACGACGAAGACGACGAGCAGACCGTCGACGACCCCGAGGCCACCGAGGCGAAGCGCGACGACGACGTCGACGAAGAGTTCGGTCACTGAGCTTCACGCGGGCGACCGCGGAGCGTCGTTCACATGTTCGAGGGCAAGGGCGAAGCGCTGATATCGACGCGCGCCTTCGCGATGCGGATGGCGCACAGCGTCGGCTTGACGCTCCTGGTCGCGCTGGCGTCGCTCGCCGTCGGAAGCGTCGGCTATCACGTCACGGGCAACATGCCGTGGGTCGACGCTCTCCTGAATGCGTCGATGATCCTCACCGGCATGGGCCCGGTGGATCGCATGGCGACGACCACCGGGAAGCTCTTCGCGTCGGGCTACGCGCTCTACAGCGGGATCACGTTCATCTCGATGGTCGGCGTGGTGGTCGCTCCGGTATTGCACCGGATCGTCCATCGCTTTCACATCGAGGAAGGCGACGAGAAGGACGACTCGAAGTAGGGGTCAGGGCCCCTTCTCAACCGAGGACGTCGGCGATCGAGTAGCTGCCCGGCTTCTTGCCGGCGAGGAAACGCGCTGCGCGGAGCGCACCGTGCGCGAAGAGATCGCGGCTCGACGCACGATGCGTGAGCTCGATGCGCTCGCCGTTGCCGAGGAGAAAGACGGTGTGATCGCCGATGACGTCGCCGCCGCGCACGCCGTACACGGCGATCTCGCGATCGGTGCGCGCGCCGACGTCACCGTCGCGCCCGTGCAGCTCCACCGAGTCGGGGCGCGCCTTGCGGACGGCGTCGGCGAGCCGCTTCGCGGTACCGCTCGGCGAGTCCACCTTTCGCCGGTGGTGGATCTCGACGATCTCCGGGTCGAAGCCGGGACCCAGACGGCGGATCGCCTGCTCGACGAGCTCGGCGAGGACCTGGACTCCGAGGCTCATGTTCGGCGCCCACAGGACGGGCACCGACTCGGCGGCCTGAGCCAGCGCGGCCTTCGTCGACTCGTCGATGTTCGTCGTGCCGCTCACGATCGCGACCTTGCTCTTCACCGCGAGCGAGATCAGCGACTTCACGGCGGAGGCGATGGAGAAGTCGATGACGACGTCTGCCCCGAGCAGCGACGAGGCGACGTCGGGCGTGACGGCGACGCCGATGGTGCCGACGCCCGCGAGCTCACCGATGTCTTTGCCCTGGTTCGGGTCACCGGGAGCGGCGGCGGCACCGACGAGCTGAACATCGCCCTCGGCGTACGCGAGCGCCGTGATGGCGCGGCCCATGCGGCCCGACGCACCGTGCAGTGCAAGCTTCATGTTGCACGCGGTCCTACCCTCGAGCCCGGCGGCTCGCCAGCGAAAATCGTCAGCTACGCACGGTCTTCGAGAGGCGCGTATCGCCGGGGACCTCGAGCTCGATCACGCGCAGCGGCGGCGCCGGGCTGACGCGCGTCGCGGTGACGGCGGCAGAGCTACCGGACATCTCGCGCGACGTCGCCGTGCGCGGGCGCTGGGCGGCCGCAGTGCGTGCCGACTCTTGCTCGGTTCGAACGATGGCGGGCAGCGGCCCGATCTTCGGGTCGATCTGGAGTGCGGCTTCGAAGGCTTCCGTGATCTGGCGCACGAGCACGAAGGTCGCGACCTGCGCGCGGTCGAGCTGTTGCTTCTTCGCCTGCACGGCCGAGGCGTCGCCCGCCTTCTCTTCGAGGTTCACGAGCTCAGCGCCGGCGGCGGCGAGGCCGTCGAGGAACCCCTCGTCGAGACCGTAGAGCTTTGCGCGACCGCGCACCGCCGGTGAAGCGCTGCGGAGGAGCGCGTAACCGATGTGCGCGACGCGGTGGAGCGCCTGGGCGAGCGCGAAGCTGTTGCCCGGCGCGTCCGTCAAGGCGAGCTCCTCGCGCACCGCAGCGGCTTCGCCGTTCACCTTCTCGAGCACCATGCGCGCCTGAGAGCTGAGGAGGACGTTGCGGTCGAACAGATCACGGAGCCGTGAACCGGCATCGACGCGCTCGCCTTCGAGCCGCTCGTAGTCGGCGTGGTGGCGCTCGAGCGCGAGCGCCTGCTCGGCGGCGAGCCCGAGGAGCGGCATCGAGAAGCCGCGGAGCTGCGCGCGCTGAGCCGCGGAGCTCCGCTGCCATGCGGCGTGTGCATCGAGACAGATCGCGTACGCCTGCTCGACGAGCTTGTCCGGCGCCTGCAGGAGCGCGCGGTCCATCGCCCGTTTTGCGTCGACGCCCTCGAGCGCCGCTTCCAGAAGTCCCGGCTCGGGGCGGCCGAGCGAGCGGACCATGGCCTCGACCTGGCCGGCGGGGCTCGGCTTCTTGGCGGCGGAGGGACGAATGGAACGAGTGCGTGTCACGGGGAACTTTCGGCTTCAGCGCTCTCGGCAAACCCGAGCCTGAGGCCTATCTCGTCCGAACGGCACGGCTGGAAGGGCCTTGAGGATTTAGCCGCGCCGTCCCACGCGAGAGCGCGCCGGCTGCTGTGTTACCGAGAGCTCGTACAAATACTCACCCGGAATACCGGCCTCTCGACCTGGAGAAATCCGGATCGCGAAAGACGACGTATTGCGGGGTGGGTATAGCCAGCGGTGTCCCCGATTTTTAGAACCGCATGTGGAGCGACACGAGGTAAGACTCGCCGCCGTTTCTTGTTTCGAGATCGTAACGCGTCGCCGACGCCGGAGCGGCACGATCGTGCAAGCGCGCCGCGCTGACGCGTGTAATCGTCGAACCGCGCTCGGTGGGGGGGCGCCGAATCAATCCGACACTGATGTTCTCGCAGCAAAAAACCGACTCCGTCACCCGCAGCGTGTCGTCACGCACCCTCGACGGCCGCAAGCTGACGGCAGAGGTCAGCATCCTCCTCAATCGCGCGATGGGCCGCAGTGACGCCGAGGCGCTCGCGACGCAGGTCGCCGGCATCGTGGACGACATCCTCGCCGCGCAGATCATCCAGGGCCAGGCGCCGCTCACCGCGAACGACCTCGAGCAGCTGACGCTCGCGAAGGCAAAGGGCCTCGGCAAGATCGCGCGCGTGCGCATCTCGAGCCTCCGGCTCTCGGTGCCCGCCGGTGCCCCCGTTCCGTCGGTGCGCCCTCCGGCAGTGAAGCCGCTCGTCGGCTCGATCTCTCCCACGTCGCAGTCCGGCACCCGCCTCGGAGTCACCGGAGAGCCCGCGCGCGAGACGAACCCGCTCCCGCGGCGCTCGCCGACTCCCCTGCCCTCCACGCGCCTCACCCCGCCTCGCTCAACGAGCCCTCTGCCGGGGACCTCGCTGCGACCACCGGCAGCGCCGGCCGCGGGCTCATCGCGACCACCAACGGCTCCGACCGCGGGCTCGTCGCGACCGCCGACGTCGATGACGACACAGGCGTCGCAGCCGCCCATACCTGCGACAATTCCGTCGCGCCCCTCCACCGCGACGACATCGTCGCGGGCGCCGGCTCCGGCCGCGACGATGCCGTCACCACCGCCCGATCCGTCGAGGGCACCGGGAGCGCCGACGACGATGCGAGCAGCCCCTCACGGGATGCCCGCGCACACGCCAGTTCCGCCTCCGTCGACGCCGCCGAGCATGGACGCGTTCGGCGCGGCGGTTGCGCAACCTTTGCGCGACACCGCGGCGCGTGCGGTCATTGCCGTCCTCTCCGTCGTCACGTCGGCGAACGTCGATCGCCTCTCCTTGCTGGAGGGGAACGCGCCGGCGCCCGAGCTCTGCCGCGAGGTTTGCGCCTGCTTCGCAGCGAGCATCTACCGCACGGCAATCGCGCGCGGAGAGCCGCACAAGGTGGCCGCCGCCAAGGTCGAGATCGTGTGCAAGCACGCCTTTTCCGAAGCGACGAGCCCTTCCGCCACCGAGATCGGCTTCTACATCGCGATGGACGCGCCCACGGTGGAGCTGGCCAGCCGCATTGCCACGTACCTCGGCTGCGCGAACGACGTGCATCTTCTCCGCGCCGCGCTCACGAGCTGCCACGCCGCGTTCGGCGAGCGCCTCGTGTTCCTTCAAGAACGTCTCTCGTGACGCCTTCGCCAGAGCGATAAGCGCACGCGGTGTACACGTGCGCGCGGTGTACGTTCACCGCTTGCACACGGCTGTACGCTGTTTCTTGCGCACGATGGAGGCGTTTCCGGGTGCGAGATGTAGGCGTCCGCGCGCGTCGCTTTCCACGTCGCGCGACGTTCTCATTTTGCTGAAGAGCACGTCGATTGCGCGTACGCGCCGGCGCTCGGAGTCACGCGGCGCCTCGAGAATCATGCTCGTCCCAGCGCCGTAGGGGTCTCGGCCGCGCCGCGCTGATGCGTCGCGCCAGGCAACGTCGTCCGCGTTCGCCATGACAGCGTCGCTGTTCGCCGACGTGTTTCGGGACGTCGGCAAGGTCCTTGCAATGTACTCGAGCAACGCCAGGGACCGCATCTTCGAATCGTGAAGAGCGCAAGGCGTGATGAACGACGGCTTCGTACGGCGAAGAATCGCCCAGTCGAAGTGTCAGCAACCAACAACCAACCCGGACAGTGAAAACCATGAAATCGCTCAATACCCTGATGACGCTCGCCGCACTCTTCACCCTCGGCGCCTGCTCCACCGAACCGGTGGGTTCGTCGTCACCGACGGCGGGTGCGACGGGAACGTCGCAGGAAGACCTGATGATCCAGGACTGCCAGAAGCAGCTCGTGAGCTGCACGAAGGCGGCCCACTCGCTCACCGAATTCGGCAAATGCACCGCCGACCTGACGTCGTGCACGACGCAGTCGGCTCTCGATGTCGTCGGTCAGGGTAATCTCCTCACGAACTGCCGCACCAAGGCGAACACCTGCCTCAAGGGTGCAGTGTCGGTGAGCGACATCTCGTCCTGTCGCGAGATCTTCGGCGCCTGCACGAGCGACCTCGGTGACGCAGCGGACGGCGTGCTCGGGACGGCGATCAAGACGGCGACCGACGCGATCGGCAAGGCCGGCGACCTCGCGACCAGCACCATCAACACCGCGACCGGTGACGTCGGCAAGGCGCTCGACGCCGTCGGCGCTTGCGAGACGTCGGCGAACTCCTGCCTCAAGGGAGTCGTGAAGGCCGGCGACGTGACGTCCTGCGAGAAGGTGTTCGACACCTGCACGAGCAACGCGATCTCGCTCGTCGACACCATCGTCGCGCCGCTGCCCATCCCGACGCCGAGCCAGGTCATCGGCAGCCTCTCGAGCTGCCAGGATCAGTCGACCGCGTGCCTCAAGGGTGCACTGACGATCACCGACGTGAGCGCGTGCCGCAATGTCCTCCAGACCTGCGTCAAGGACGCGGCCTCGGTGGTCGACAGCACGATCACCGGCGTGACCAGCATCCTTCCGCTCCCGCTGCCGAAGCTCCCCGGCGTCGGCCAGACGGTGGATTGCACCTCGGGCCTCGCCGAGTGCCTCCTCAAGCTCGGTAACCCGGTGGATTGTGCGACGCAGGCCACTGCCTGCGAAACGAAGTAAGCTAGGCGATCCGGCGACAGCGGGCAGCGACTCTCCGAGGGTCGCTGCCCGTTCTCATGAATAAGAAGAAGTGACCCCTCCGATGAACTTTCCCTCGTTGAAGACGCACACGCTCGGCTTCGCCGCACAGGCCGCGGCGCTCATGCTCTCCGTCGCCTGCAGCTCCGACGGCGGCTCTAACACCGCAGTCGACGACGCCGGCAGCACCGGTGGCGCGAGCCAGGCCGGCACGTCGTCGAGCAGTGGCGGCTCATCGGGCGGCGCCGCGACGGGAGGTTCCGCGTCGGGCAAGGGCGGCGCAGGTACCGCTGGTTCCGGCGGTTCAGCAGGCACCGCGGCGAGCAGCGGCGGAACCGGCGCCAGCGTCGTAGACGCAGGCACGACGAGCCCCGACGCCGGCGCGGATGCGGGCGGAAGCGACGCGGCACCGACGGGCCCGAAGGGCGTCTGCTGCACCGCACACGCCGGCAACGGCTGTAGCGATCCCGCGATCGAGAAGTGCGTTTGCGACTCTCCCGGAAGCTCGTACTGCTGCACGAACGGCTGGAACGACGCCTGCGTCGCGCTCGTCGGCGCGCTCGGCTGTGGAACGTGCAAGGGAAGCTGCTGCACCGAAAACGCAAGCACCGGCTGCACCGACATGAAGGTGCAGACCTGCGTGTGCGCGAAGGACACCGAGTGCTGCAACACGGCGTGGGACGGCTTCTGCGTCGATCTAGTGTCGTCCACCGCAGGCGGCGCCGCGTGTGGCACGTGTCCGTGACGCTCCCCGGGACGCGGTCATGCGTTCGCTCATGATCGGCCGCCCGGGCTTCAGGAACCTCAGGCTCGACCTGCGTGAGGGAGACGCGATCGTCAGAGCGCGACCGCTCTCTTCGCTCATGCCGTAGGCACGCTCCTCGTCGGCAGACTCACGTACCTCCAAGTGTTCTATTTCGTGGTGGCGGCGGCTCGTTGTCGCAAGCTCGCTCTCCCAGCTCGACGCTGTACGTCGGGCTTCACCGCGAGGCGCTTCGTGGCTCGCATCGCTTTGGGTCTCGCTCGCATCGATCTCTGCCTTCTCATTCCCGTCCACGCAGACGTCGTCGCGATGGCCGAGTGCGACGGTCGCACATCGGCGTGATAGCGCCTCCCGTTGCGGGCGCAGCTCCGGCCGAGGACGAGAGCGCCCACGTGGGCGCAGCGCGAGTTCGCGTAATCGGCGGCGTCCGTGCGAAGCAAACTGTTTCACCGGCGACGCGCCGAGCCGTGCGGCGTCGCGATCACGAGCGGTGCGTCGTCCCTGGTTGCCGGCACGCGCAGTTTCTCGATGTTCATCACGTCGCGCTGCGTTCGGAGGGCGGCGGCCACGATGCCGACAACTCGACTACCCTTTGCGGCGCGCACCATCGCGCAGCACATCATGGTGAGCTTGTCGTCTCTGGCAGCGTCGCATCGGGTATTCGATTCCAGCATGCCGACGGCAGCGACTACGGAACCGCGCCGGAACCGATTGCGGTGCAGATGCCCGCCAAAGCCTTCGCCGCGTTATGTGGCCTGGGTTTTCGAGAAGGAGAGATCCGTCGAGCGCTGGCGGCGTCCGGCAAGCTTGCGCTGCCAGAGACGACCCTCGAACACGTCGTACGAGACGCGCTGGCCAGACTGACCGCGCGGTGCGCCCACGTTTGAGACACGCGCAGGACCGAATGCGCGAGCGGCACTGGCTCAGCTCGCTCGTCGCGCGAGCCGGCCGCCCGACGTCTTCTACGCTGCGCCTTGTTTGAAGCGCGCTTTGTCGGCGGCTTTCATGTACGCCTCGCGCACGTCGATGGAGCCGGCGGCGAGGAGCGCGGCCAGGGCGTCGTCCATGATCTGCATGCCGTGGGCACGTCCGGCGCCCATCATCGAGTGGACCATGCTGGTCTTGCCTTCGCGGATGGCGCCCACGACGCCGCTGGTACGAATGAGGATCTCGTGCGCCGCGACGCGGCCGCCGCCGACCTTGCGGCAGAGGATCTGCGATACGACGGCCGAGATGGAGTCGGCGAACATGACGCGCGCCTGATCTTGCTGCTCCGACGGAAAGGCGCTGATCACGCGATCGACGGTCTTTGCCGCGCTCGACGTGTGGAGCGTCCCGAAGACGAGGATGCCCATGCTCGCGCCCTCGATGGCCAGCGCGATCGTCTCGAGATCGCGGAGTTCGCCGACGAGCACCACGTCCGCGTCTTCACGCAACGCGGCCTTCAGCGCCGCGGCGAACGAGCCGGTGTCGCGCCCGACCTCGCGGTGCGAGATCACCGAGCGCTTGCACTGGTGCACGAACTCGAGCGGATCCTCGATGGTGACGATGTGTCTCGAGTGCTTCCGGTTGATGAGATCGATGATCGACGCGAGCGTCGTGCTCTTGCCGCTGCCGGTGGGACCGGTGACGAGCACGAGCCCCGATTCGAGGTCGGCGAGGGTGGAGACGACCGGCGGTAGCCCGAGATTCTCGATGGGGATGATGTTCTCGGGGACGAGCCGGAACACGGCGCCCGCTCCCGACTCTTGCTCGAGGTAATTGCCGCGGAACCGGCCGGTGCCGGTCATCTCGTACGCGAAGTCGAGGTCGCCGCTGTCGACGTAGGTTTGCCACTGCACCTCGTCGACGAGTTCGCGCAGCATGTCGCGGAGCGTCCGATCGTCGAGCGGCGCCTCGCCGGATAGCGCGTCGACCTCACCGTGGGCGCGCACCGACGCTGGCTTTCCCGCGCGGAGATGCAGATCAGAGCCCTTGAGCTCGACGAGACGGCGGAAGTAGGCGTGAAGCCGGGGAGTCGTCACTTGAAGCGCTCCTTGTTCTCGGCGAAACGTCGTGCCTGTTCCTTGTCCACGGTGCCGGCCTGGACGAGCTCGGCGAGCGAGTCGTCGAGGGTGACCATGCCCTGACTCTTGCCGGTCACCATGACCGACGCGACCTGGTACTCGCGCTCCTCGCGGATCAGGTTCGTCACGGCGATGTTCGCGATGAGGATCTCGAGGGCGACGACGCGGCCCTTGCCGTCTGCGCGCGGCACGAGGCGCTGACTGACGACGGCGCGCAGCGACTCGCCGAGCGTGGCGCGGATCTGCCCCTGCTCCTCTGCGGGGAAGGCGTTGATGATGCGTCCGATGGTCTGCCCGGCGTTGCTCGTGTGGAGCGTCCCGAGGACGAGATGACCCGTCTCGGCCGCGGTCAGCGCGAGCGACATGGTCTCGCGATCGCGCAGCTCGGTGATCGCGACCACGTCGGGATCCTCGCGGAGCGCGGCCCGGAGACCGCGCGCGAACGACCGGGTGTGCGAGCCGACCTGACGCTGCGTGACGACCGATTCACCGCTGCGGTACACGAACTCGACGGGGTTCTCGATCGTGAGCACGTGCTCCTTGCGCGTCCGCACGACGACGTTGAGGAGCGCCGCGAGGGTCGTGCTCTTGCCGCACCCGGCGGGGCCCGTGCAGAGGATGAGCCCGGTGCGAAAATCGACGAGGCGCGAAAGCGACGCCGGTAGGCCGAGCTGCTCGAGGGTCGGCGGATCGGGCGGCAGGATGCGGAACACCATGTCCGGGCCACGGTGCTGGCGATACGCATTGGCGCGGAAGCGCCCGATGGTCGGAAGCTCGAGCGGAAAGTCGACCTCGCCGTCGAGCGCGAGGCGGTCCCACTGCTCGTCGGTGAGCACCTGCGCGATGGCCTTCTCCGCCGCGGGCCGGCTCAGCGCCTTGTGACCCTGGAACGGCATGAGCTTGCCCGAGGCGCGCGCCATGAGCGGAAGGCCGCAGTGAAAATGCAGATCGCTCGCGCCGTGCTGGACGGCGAAGCGGAGCGCGCGGAGCAGGTACGGCGCCTTCGTGCGGTCGTCGACCGTCGGATCTCCCGACATGCCGAGCGCGACGACGGAGCGCGCCTGCATGCGACGCGCGTGCGGCGCAGCGTTCGCCGGGAGCGGCGGCAAGGAGGGCCGCGCGTGTGCGGTGTCTATCTCTTCGTCCGGATCGGCGGAGCTCATTGGCGGATAACCCGTCAAGATACTCCGCTGAGAGCTTCATTAGTAGGGGGGCCTTGGCCCCCCGCCGCTTCGCGGGCTCGCTGCGCTCGCGAGAGATTTAGCCAGTGACGGGATGACGGAATTGGCGGCGTGGGATTGGCTTGTGCGGGGGGCCTTGGCCCCCCGCAGCTTCGCCTTCGGCGAACTGCTCCCCCCGCCGCCTTCGGCGTGCTCGCTGCGCTCGCGTAGCCGTGAGGGAACTTGTCGTTGGCGATCTCTTCGCGACGGAATTACTGACGCCGGATTAGGCTCTTTACGTAGAAGCCGTCGGTGGCGTGGCGGTCGGGCGAGAGTCGTAGCTCGGTCGCGTCCGCACCTCCGCCCGCGCTGTCCATGATCGTGGAGAGCGCGGGCGCGTCGAAGGGGGCCGGCTCTAGGAGGTCGCTCACACGATCGACCACAGCCTCGCACTCCGCGCGCACGACGCTGCAGACCGCGAAGACGACGCGACCGCCGGGCCGCGCGAGCGAACCCGCGCGGCGCAGGATCGCCTCCGACAGGACGGCGAGACGCGCCGGATCGTCCGGCCCGAGGCGCAGGAGGATCTCGGGGCGTCGCCGGAGCGTTCCGGTGCCGGTGCACGGCGCGTCGACGAGCACGCGGTCGAAGTTTCCAGGCAGCTCACCGGTACCGATACTCAGGTCCACTGCGGCGGTCCTCGCCGGCACCAGCCCGAGGCGGCCCATCTCGCGCCCCTGGATGGTGAGCTTCTCGGCGTAGAGGTCCGCGGCCCAGAGGTCACCCGTCGGGCCGACTTGCTCGCGGAGGAGCGTCGTCTTCTGGCCCCGGCCGGCGCAGGCGTCGAGCACGCGCTCGCCCGGGCGCGCCCCGAGGGCGAGCGCGACGAGCTGCGCCCCCTCGTCCTGGACGACGAACGCGCCCTCGGCGTAGCCCTCGCGCTTCGCCAGGCTGCCGCCTCGCGGGACGAGCCGCGCGATGGGCGAGGACCGGCCCTTCTCGGCGTTGCGCAGCCAGTCGATCGACTCGTACTTATTTCCGACCAGTCGTATGGCCACATTGACGTCGAGCTCTCCCGCGTCGACGGCGCCGAGCAGGGCGCGCGCGCCGTCCTTTCCGACGGCGTGGGTCAGCTCGTCGAGCAGCCATGGAGGGACGTTCTCGAGGACGGCCTCCTCGCGACCGAGGCCGGGTCCGGTCGCGATCTTGCGGAGGACGGCGTTGGCGAAGCCGGCGACCTTGTCGCCGCGCAGCGCCTTGATGGCGTTCACCGCCGCGTCGACCGCGGCGTGGGCCGGCACCCGGTCGAGCAGCAGGATCTGGTACGCCGCGACGAGGAAGTGCGCGCGTATCCGGGTGTCCTCCGGCAGACCGCGCGGCGCGCGCGCCTCGAGCCGGGATAGCAACGCACGCCGTGTCCGGAGCACGCCGTAGACGATCTCCGTGGCGAGGCCGCGGTCGCGCACGTCGAGCTGCGGGTTCTTCTGGATCTCGGTGTCGAGCGCCGCGGCGGCGTATGCGCCGTCTCGCTCCACGCGCTCGAGCACGCGCGCCGCGACGGAACGGGCATCGGGGACTTCCCGCGGTGGACGCTCGCTCGCCGTCAACCGAAGAGCTCCCGGACCTGCCCGGCGATCACGTCCCAGCGCTTCTCGACGTCGTTCTTGAACGCGAGCCCCATGAGGAGCACGAGCGCGCCCATGCCGACGATGTGCGCGATTTCGCGGAACCGGAGCGGCAAGGGGCGCCGCAGCACGGCCTCGGCGAGGAAGAAGACGACATGACCGCCATCGAGCACCGGGATGGGGAGCAGGTTCAGGAGGCCCAGGTTGATGCTGAGAAGCGCCATAACCCAGATGAAATAGTCGGGTCCCTTGCGTCCCTCCTCGCCGGCGACCTCGTAGATGGTGATGGGGCCGGATAGGGAGTCGAGGCTGAGCCGGCCCTGGAAGAGCCGCACGATGCCGACGACGATGAACCGGCTCACGTCGGTCGTCTCCTCGACGGCCTTGCTGAACGCGTAGCGCACCGGAAACGGATGCTCGACGCGCCCCTCGGGCGCGAGCGGAACCCAGTGCTGTAGCTGGAGCACGTAGCGCGCGAACGTCTGCCCGTGCGCGTCCACGAAGTCTTCGCGGCGCATCTGGAACGTTCCATAGCGCGCGCGGCCGTCGCGCGCGGCGAGGTACTGGATGCGATGCGGGCGATCCGGCTCGGCGAGGACGCGTTCGCGAAACGTCGACCACGCGGGCAGCGCCTGCCCGTCGAGATCGAGCACCTTGTCGCCGGAGCGGAGGCCCGCCTTGTAGAAGTACGAGTCCTCGGGCACGACCGACGCGTAGAGATCGGCGAGCTCGATGCCGGTGCGCGCCAGCAGATCCTCGCCGTTCGAGTCGGGGGTGAGCGCGACGACGCCCGTCTCGAAGACGGCCATCTCCGCCAGGCCGCCGAGCGCGCCGGGAATGGGCACAGGACGCATGTACGTCACCGGGACGGTCTCACCGAGGTTCTGCTCGAGGACGTTCTCGAGATCCATGTACCGACGCACGGGCTTGCCGGCGATGTTCGTCACGACGTCGAAGGTGCGGAGACCGGCGCGATACGCGGGCGATTCGGGGTTCGGCACGCCGATGACGGCCGCCGGCGCGCTCGGCTGCACGCCGATGGTGCCGACGCGCTCCACGATGTCGAGCTCACGCCGCTCGACGGTCTCCTCGGGCACGACCTCGACGTCGACGTAGCGATTGTCGCGGAACACCTTGAAGAAGAGCGGCTTGTCCGGCGAGCGCGCGATGATCCGCTTCAGCTCGTCGAACGTCCCGACCTCTTCGGCGTTGACGCTCATGATGCGATCGCCGGGACGGAGCTTGCCGTCCGCCGGGTGCCCGGGCAGCACGACGCCCACCGTCGGCGGCAGGAACGTCGCCGACGAGATGAACACCGAGAAATAGAGCAGCACCGGGAAGACGAGGTTCATCACCGGGCCGGCGAGCACGATGAGCAAGCGCTTGTAGACGGGCAGCGACTCGAGCGTGCGCTTGCGGTCTTCCGGATGGACGACCTCCGCCTTCGACTCCTCGAGCATCGAGACGTAGCCGCCGAGGGGGAGAAGCCCGATGCAATATTCCGTCTCGCGGCCGCGGAAGCGGAGGATCTTCGGACCGAATCCGAGGCTGAACGTGAGCACCTTCACGCCGAACGCCTTCGCCAGCATGAAGTGCCCGAGCTCGTGCACGAAGATGAGCGAGCTCGTCAGGATGATGAAGTAAAGGAGGTCCATCCGGGCGAATCAGGGCCGCGCGGAGGCTAGCACCCGCCTCGGCCGGAAATCACGCGCCGGGGGCTGGGGGTTAGCCTGAAGGCGACCTTTGCAGTAAGTTCATGTCGATGAACGACTCTGAAGCACGAAGAGCACGTGCGTCGGAGCGTCGCGCGACCTGGCGAGGCGGGCGGGTGAAAGCAGGCGAAATGCCAGCTGCTGACGTCCTGTTCTGGGCCGGGGTGTCCGGAGGCGCGCGCCTCCAGGCGATCTGGGAGCTCTCGGTGGAGGCCTATGCCGACGATGAAACTGCCCCCCGACTTCGTGGATCTGCTGGTGGAGTTCGCAAACGCTGACGTCCGGTACCTGATCATCGGCGGCTACGCCGTCGGGTTCCACGACCGACCGAGAACGACCAAGGACCTGGACGTTCTGCTCGATGCGGACGCAGATAATATCGCGCACGCGGTGGCGGCTCTCGTTTCGTTCGGCGCTCCCGACACCGTCGCGAAGGAGCTGGTTCGAGCGACCGCCGACGAGATCGTGTGGTTCGGGACGCCCCCCGCGCGTATCGATCTGCTGAAAAGTGCGCCTGGCGTCGACTTCACCGACGCGTATGGCCGCCGTGTCGAAGTGGAATGGAGTGGCGCCAAGGCGCGCGTCATTTCGCTCGATGATCTCATCCTGTCCAAGCACGCGGCGGCGCGGCCTCAGGATCTCGTCGACGCGAAGCACCTCGAGCGAGCGCGCGCGTCAAAGAAAGGCTGATCACACCGTGAAGCGGACGAGGCATAGGCGTTCGTAGGCGTGTTTTTCGCCTCGCTCGTACAGACAGACGAGCGCGCCGTCGGGGAGTACCACGGTGTCGGAATAGGCGGCGTGACCGGGGTCGAGGAGCCGCGGTTCGCCGAAGGTGCGGCCTCCGTCGTTGGAGACGCGCGCGACGAGGCGCTCGCGCTTCGTCTTTTCGCCGCTCGCATTGACGAGCAAGAGACGGAGCGGCTCGGACAGCGAGAGCTGTACGAGGGAGCCCTGGCACATGGCGTCGTTCTGGCTCGCGTCGATGACGACGTCGTCGAAGGTCGTCCCGCCGTCGCGGCTCCACGCCGAGATGCGTCCGCCGTCGGGAGCTTCGTAGCGCGCGTTGAGATACACGACGTCGGGTGCGAGCTCGGCGAGCTCGCACTCACTCGACGTCGGCACGTCCACGACGCCGCCCGGGCACCACGTCGCGCCGCCGTCGTCGCTCACGGTGACGTGCGCGCGACACGGGTCGGAGTGACGGTAATCGACCGCGCACGCGTGCACGCTCGGCACGACGAGTCTGCCGCTCCGGAGCGCGATGCCGTGTCCGGGACCGAAGGCGAACCACGTCCAGTCGGGACGCTTCACCGATGCGGTGATTTCCCACGGCGTCGCCCACGTCACGCCGTCGTCGTCGCTCTTGGTCATCCACGCCGTGCGCTGTGCCTTCCCCTGGAACACGAGCGGCTCCGGGCCGTCCTCGCGGTTCTTGCAGAAGGGGAGCCAGATCGTGCCCGTTGTGGGATCGACCATCGGCGTCGCGTTGCCGCACGTCATGTGTGGCTCAGCGACCACCACAGTGGTCGGAGTCCAGGTGCGACCGCCGTCGGTGCTCCGCCGGAGCACGATCTCGATGAGCCCGGTGTCCGACACGCTGCGCCGGCGTCCCTCGGCGAACGCGAGCAGCGTCCCCTGGACGGTGACCCCGAGGGACGGCACCCGGTACGTGTGGTAGCCACCCTCACCCGCGACGAACAGATCCTGTGCGGGCCACGGTGTGGTGTGGCTCTCCGCCGGGAGGCGCTGCGCGGTGCTCACGCCCCCTCACCACGGCAGGGCGAGCAGCGTCGTTAAGGGGAGCCGTTCGCGCTACTGAAAACCATCTGCCGGATCGCGGGGATACAGCGCGGCGGATAGCGCCGGTTATCCGCCGGCGACGGCACCTCGGCGCGCCGGCCGCGGGCGGCCTTACTTCCGCCCACCCACACAATACGACGCGAAGGCTCGATTGCGAAGACCGCGTGGTCAGATGGGTGGGTGAGGCGCGCAGCCGTACACTGGTACGGCGAGCACCGAGAGCACCCAGATGGCCGCGTGCTCGAAGCAAGCGAGCCTTCGCGTCAGTCCTCGTCCGCGATCTTGACCTCGCCCACGTCGCGTCCGAGTGCATGACGGAGCGCGATGGCGGCGATGGCGAGGTCGATGCGCGCGTTCACCTCGCCGACCTGGGCGTCGAGCAAGCCTTGCTCGGACTGAATGAGGTCGGTACCGGTGGCGCGACCGGCGCGGAAGAGGTCGGTCGTGACGCGATACGCTTCTTGAGCCGCCGCGAGCGCCACGCGCTGCTTGTCGAGCGAGACGCGGGCGCGCGAGAGGTCGAGCGATGACGCGAGCACTTCCTGAGCGACACCGGCGCGCACGAGCCGTCGCTGGGCGATCATCGCCTGCGCCTGAGCGTCGTAGTCGCGCCCCTGCGACTCGTTCGACAGCGTGTCCCCGAAGGTCCACGACGCCTGCGCGCCGATGCTCCACGACGTGTGCCAGTCGGCGCTGGGCGGGAAGTACCGCGCGTTCGGGTTCGCGTAGAGCACGTCGCCGATCGCGTCGATGTGCGGCAGCGCGCCCGCGCGAGCGGCCTTCGCGCCGTAGCTGAGCGCGCGCACGGCCTCGTCGAGGGACCGCACCTCGAGCCGTCGCGCTAGCCCTTCGGCGATGAGCTTGTCGGTCGACGCGTCGGCGTCGTGGATGGTCGCGGGATCGGGGATCTCTTCGCCGATGCGATAGTTGGGGCGCCAGTCTTCCATGACGATCGCGAGCTCACCCGTGGTGAGGTTCAGCGTCGAGACGGACTGGTTCAGGATGTTCTCGGTGTTGGCGACCAGAGCCTCGATGCGGAGCAGATCCGCCTTCGAGATGGCGCCGACCTGGAACGTCGCCCGCGCGTCTGCGAGACGGGCGCGCGTGCTCTCGACCGTGTTCTTGGCGATGGAGACCTGCGCCCACGAGCGGAGCCAGTTGAAGTAGAGGGCGCGCGCGTCGGAGGCGACCTTGAGCTTCTCCGCAGCGACCTCGAGACGGGCTGAACCCCGGCTCGCCTTGGTGGCGCCCGATGCGTCCGAGACGCGTAAGACGTAATCGGAGATGGGGATCGAGAGACGGCCCTCGAGGGCGTAGTTGTTCAGGGGGAAGGGGAAGTCTAATCCGACGGGCGCGATCTGACTCAGACTGGTGATGGTGTCGCCTTTCTTCAGTTGAGTGCCCACGAGCGTTCCGCCTCCACTTCCGAACGATACGTTAACCTTCGACGTCCGCGTGTAGCTCGCGAGCAACGTGAGCTTCGGCAGGAACGACACCGTCGTCTGGTAGATCCTCTCGTTCGCGGACTTCACCTGTTCGCGCTTCTGGCGGACGGAGGGGCTCACGTCGACGGCACGGCGCGCGACGTCGTTCGCGGTGAGGCCGCCGGGCTGGGCGTCGAGCCCCTCGAGCCGCGGGCTCGGGGTGTTGCTCGGGAGCTCTCGCGACGTGACGCCGCTGAGCGGGTCGACGCCGGCACCGGACGGCACCGGGGGCGGCACCGTCGTGGGCGCACCGGGTTGCCCACCTGGAACCGCCGGTGCGCCGGGACGCCTCAGGAGGTCCCCACCAGCAGCCGGTCCCGGAGGTGCGGGACGTGCCGGCGCGGGCGTCGTGACGGCGGTCGGCGGCTTCGGTGCAGTGGCGCCGGCGCCGGGCGCGGCGGGCGTCGCCTGCGCGCTCGCGACGGACGCGTCGAGCAGGCCAAACGACAAACAAAGCAATGGCAACACGGTTCGATTCTTCATCATGACGCTCGTCGGTCCTCGTTCTAGGTCTGCGGGGGGCGTACTGACAGCCCGCTTCACTCGGCGGCGCTATGCGCCTGGCTCGCCTCGGGAGCCGATGCTCCACCGAAGAGCTTCTGCCCGAGCCAGCGGAAGAGCCGGCTATTCAGCACGGAGTCCGTCAGCGAGTAAACCACGGGTACCACCACCAACGTGAGTAGCGTCGAGGTGATGAGCCCGCCTATCACACAGACGGCCATCGGTGCACGCGTCTCGCCACCTTCGCTCAGGGCGAGGGCGACCGGAAACATGCCGAAAATCATCGCGGCGGTCGTCATGAGGATCGGGCGGAGACGCACGATTCCTGCTTCGACCAGAGAATCGTAGACGCTCTTGCCCTGGCTTCTGAGCTGGTTGGCGAAATCCACGAGCAGAATGGCGTTCTTCGTGACGAGGCCCATCAACATGATGATCCCGATCATCGAGAAGATGTTCAGGGTCATCCTGGCGATGAAGAGGCCGCCGAAGGCGCCGATGACGGACATCGGTAGGGAGAGCATGATCGTCAAGGGCTGGACGAAGCTGTCGAACTGCGCGGCGAGGATCATGTAGACGAGGACGACCGCCAGAAACAGCGCGATCGCCATGTATCCGAAGGACTCGGCCATGGTATCGGCCATGCCGACGTAGCCGGTGACCAGGTCGGGCGGGATGACCTTCTTCGCGGCCTTGTTCACCTCTTTGGTCGCCTCGCCGAGGGGCAGACCCTGGAGGCCGGCGAGGACGGTGATCTGCCGCTGGCGGGCCTGGCGCTCGATCTGGCTCGGCCCCTCGCCGCGGTCCACATGGACGACGTTCGCGAGGTCGACGAGGGCGCCGGTCGACGAGCGAACCTGGAGGTTCGGCATCTGCTCGATGCGCGCGCGCTCGGACGGCGTCATCCGGAGGGTGATGTCGTACAGGTCGACGCCGTCCTTGAGCTCGCTGACGGGGTCTCCCGCCATCAGGTAACGGACCGTGGTCGCGATCGACGACACTGGAACGCCGAGGTCGGCGGCGCGATCGCGGTCGATATGGATGGCGACCTCGGGCTTGCCGCCGCGGTAGGTGGTGTCGAGATCGACGAGCCCCTTGACGCTCCCGAGCTCCTTCTTGAGCGCGTCGGTGACGCGCACGAGCTCGTTCATGTCGCTGCCGCGCACGAAGAACTGGACCGGCTGGGAGCGGAACGCGCTCCCGCCCACGGCGTTGATCTCCTGGACGGTGATGTTCGCGTCGCCGGAGTTCTGGAAGCGATTCCGGATCCAGCCCATCAGGTCTTGCTGGGTGAACGGGCGCGTCTTGCTCGGCGTCTGGACGATCTGGACCTGAGCCAGATTTATTTGCCCCTCGGCGCCACCGCCGACGGTGGTCAGGGTGTGGAGCACGCTCGGCGCGTGCTCGCGGACGTCCTTCGCGATGGCCTCGGCGATCTCCGACGTGGCGTCGAGCGACGTGCCGGTCGGCAGCTCGACGTTCATGTTGAACTGGGCGCGATCCTCTGGCGGCAGGAACTCGGTCTTCACCCTGGTGACGAGGGCGAAGGACGAGAGGAGCGCGAGGAACGCGACGACGACGGTGACGGCGCGGTGGTTCAGTGCGCCGCGGAGTAACCGACCATAGGCGTGGTCGATACTCGTCAAGAGCGACTCCATGGCGCGGTTGAAGCCGCGTTTCTCGGCGTGGGACGTCCTGAGGAAGCGCGACGCGAGCATCGGAGTCAGGGTGAACGAGACGACCATCGAGACGGCGACCGCGACGCTCACCGTGATGCCGAACTGGAAGAAGAACCTGCCGACGATCCCCTTCATGAAGGCGACCGGCACGAACACCGCGAGGATCGACGACGTGGTCGCGAGGACGGCGAGGAAGATCTGCGCCGTCGCGTCCGACGCGGCCTTCATGGGCGGCGACCCGAGCTCGAGGTGACGATGGATGTTCTCGATGACGACGATGGCGTCGTCGATGAGAATGCCGATCGACAGCGACAGCGCGAGCATCGTCATGTTGTTGAACGTGAAGTTCATCCACTGCATGAACGCGAAGCTTGCGATGACGCTGGTCGGGATGGCGACCGCGCTGATGAGAGTCGCCCGCAGATCCCGCAGGAAGACGAGGATGATGACGACCGCGAGGAACGCGCCGAACATCAGATCGAACTGCACGTCGTGGATGGAGCGCGCGATGTAGACGGAGTTGTCCGTCGGCACGTCGAGCTTCGCGCCGGCGCGCTCGATGCGCGGGCGCACGTCCTCGAGCGCCTTCCTGACGGCGTTCGCGACCGCCACGGTATTCGAGCCGGTCTGCTTTCGGACCACGAGCGAGATCGCCGACTGGCCGTCGAAGAAGGACGCGGAGCGCGCTTCTTCGGTGCCGTCGACGACCTCCGCGACGTCCTTGATGTGGACGATGGTGCCGGGCGCGGAAGGGATCACGATGTCCGCGACCTCGGCCGCGGTCTTCACCTCGCCCTTCGTCTTCACGGTGAGCTCGCGAGCGCCGGCGTCGAAGTAACCGCCGGGGAGCTCCATGTTCTGGGCGCGGACGGCGCTCGCGACGTCCTCCACCGTGAGAGCGCGGCCGGCGAGCCGCGTCGGATCGACGAGGATCTGGATCTCGCGGTCGCGCTGGCCGATGAGGTCGATGCCGCCGACGCCGGGAACGCGCTGGATGCGCTCCTTCACGACCTTGTCGGCGAGACGGCTGAGCTCACGCGCCGGCAGCTTGCCCGCGAGCGCGACGGCCATGATCGGCGCAGCCCCGACGTCGAATTTCTGTATGACGGGTGGATCGATGCCCTCCGGCAGGTTCGCGAGGATTCCGGAGACGCGATCGCGGATGTCCTGAACGGCCTGCTCGGCAGACACGTCGAGCTCGAACTCGACGACGACCTGGGACACGCTCTCGAGGTTCGTAGAGCGGAGCGCCTTGATGCCGGAGAGCGAGTTTATCGCCTCTTCGATCTTGTCGGCTACCTTGCTCTCCATCGTCTCGGGGTCGGCGCCCGGGTACGTCGCGGTGACGGTGACGACGGGGAACTCGACGTCGGGGAAGAGATCGACGCCGATGCGCGGATAGGCAAGGAGCCCGAAGACGACGAGCGCCGTGATCATCATCACGGCGAACACCGGTCGCCGGATGGAAACGTCGGCGACGCTCACGGCGCTTTGACTCCCAGGTCGCTCGCGACCTTGGTCGTGTCGGACGACGGCGCGGCGGCTGCAGCCTGCCCGAGCGCGACCTCGACGAGCATGCCGACCTTGAGCTTGCCGTCCGCGTTGTCGACGTCGGCGACGACCTCCACCGTTCGCGTCCTCGTGTCGAGCGTCGGGTTGATGCGCTTCACCTGTACCGTCTTCTCGATGTCGACGGAGCGCGCGGTCATCTTGAGTTCACTGCCGGCAGAGAGCTTCGCGAGCGCACTCTCCGGAAGGTTCGCGCGGAGCTCGAGGTGCGCGACGTCCTGGATGACGAGCACGGTCGTCGCCGGCACCATGGTCACGGTCTCCCCGACGCTCTTTTCCTTCGCGGTGACGACACCGTCGATGGGCGAGTACACCGCGGTCTCGACCGCGACGCGCTCGGCGAGCTGCTGCGCGACCTTTGCCTGCTCGAGCGCCATCGCGGCGTGGTCGTAAGCGGCCTTCGACTGGTCGTAGACGGCGGGCGCGATCGAGCCCTTCGCGGAGAGGTCCGTCGCGCGCGTCAGGTCGAGCTTCGCGGCGTCGAGCGCGACCCTGGCGGTCGCGATGGCGGCCTTGGCTTGACTCACGCCGATGAACGCCGTCGCGCCGTCGAGACGGAACATGAGCTGGCCCTTCTTCACCTTGTCGCCCTCGTCGACGGTGATCTGCGAGAGCACGCCGCTCGCCTTCGGCCCGAGCGCGGCCTCGTGGCGCGCGTAGAGCGTTCCCGTCCAGGCAGCGGCGCTCGCGGCGGAGCCTGCCGGTGCGGCCGACGCGACGTCCACGAGCTTCGGTACGGTGGGCGGCGGCGGCGCCCCGGAGCCGGACGCGGGTGGAAGCCCTGCCCCGCTCTCGCCGTGACAGCCTGCGACGAGAAGCATCACGCCCCCTAACGACAACCACCGTGCGGCAATGCGCGTCATCGACCACTTGCTCCTTGGAGAAACAACACGAAAAGGTCACCCGTGACGGAAGTGAGTCGCCCCTTTCGACCCCGCTTCATCCAGGCGTAGGTGGCGCCGTTCATGGCGCCGGCGAGCATCGACACGATGAGCCGCGGCTCGACGTCGCTGCGAAATTTCTTCTCGCGGACGCAGGCTCGCACCGTCTTGTCGATCAGCCCGAGAAATTCGCCGTATTCATTGTCGGCCTGGGCGCCGAGGATACGCTCGAGGTCGTACTCGGCGACCGCGCCGCGTTCCATGAACGTCGCGAAGAGCGCGCCGTTCTCGTCGATGAGCGCGAAGCAGGCGTCAACGATCTGACGCAGCCGCTCGACCGGGTCGGTCGCGATAGCGGCCGCGAGGACCTGCGCGTGGAACTGCTTGTGACGGAAGGAGAGCAGATCCGAAAGGATCGCCTCACGGCTGTCGAAATAGTTGTAGAGCGTGCCGACGGCGACCCGCGCCTCTTTCGCGATGTCGGCCATTCTCGCGGCGTAGAAGCCGGACGTGACGAAGACGCGCTCGGCGGCCGCGAGGATCGCCTCACGGTAAGCGCCGCGCGCCTCTTCGCGAGCCGAGCCTGCCGGCGCGCGCGGCGCCGCACGCTTCTTCGCCGTCACGGACAGGGGCGCCGCCCGCGGAACACGCGCACGTTCTGCTGGAGAGGGATCTCGTTGCACCACGCACCACCACCGACGGCCATGAACCAGGATTCACTAGGGTGAACGGCGATTCATGTCAAGTTACCCAGGAGGGGGGCTTAGTACTAGGGGGGCCTTAGCCCCCCGCAGCTTCGCGGGCTCGCTTCGCTCGCGTTCCGCAGCGGAACTGCTGACGGCCGGTGGCGGAGAACGCAGTAGTCCCAGAAAGCAACTAACGGGGCGTTGCCCCCGCCGCCCTTCGGGCGCGCTCGCTCTGCTCGCGAGAGATTTAGCCAGTGACGGCATGACGGGGTGACGGAGTGACGGCGTTTGACGGCGTGGGATTGGTTGTTAAGGGGGTCAAGGCCTGCCAAGGCCCCCTGAAGTAGGAACGCGCGAGCGAAGCGAGCCGCGAAGCGGCGGGGGGAGCAGTTCGCCGTAAGCGAAGCTGCGCGAGCGCAGCGAGCCCGCGAAGCGGCGGGGGGAGCAGTTCGCCGAAGGCGAAGCTGCGCGAGCGCAGCGAGCCCGCGAAGCGGCGGGGGGAGCAGTTCGCCGAAGGCGAAGCTGCGCGAGCGCAGCGAG
>DATAZL010000069.1:0-21128 GCA_036272055.1 Polyangiaceae bacterium
GTGACGCGCTCGTCCATCACGCCGCGTAGTTGCTCGTACTTGGTCCGAATGCCTTCCACGTCACGCATGCTGAAGGACGAACCGCCAACATCGTCAGGATATTTCCATATCGGGATCGATTATTTCGACCGGGCGCCTAACGCAGACGGCGGTGTGTTCTATTTCGGGGTGCAACCGGGGTTCACCGGCGCGGTTCACATGGGCATGTTCGCGCCGTACTTCGGCCTGACCTTCGGGTTCGATCACTATGCGGGAACCGGCAAGATCGCCGATCTGGCGCAGGCCAACAACGTGAAGACGGACGCCAACGGGTTCGGCTTCGGTCTCCTGTTCGGCCTCGACCTGGTTTTCAATCCGAGTGTTTCAGCGGGCATCGGAGCCGAGATCCATCCTGGTTTCACGACCCTCGACCCCGGCAACGGCATCAAGTCGCAGGACCTCGGACACGCCGCCCTCCTCTTCGAAGGCAAGTACCACTTCTGATTCCCGGGGGTGATCAGCTCCTCACGCGGCAGAAAGGCGCGTAGAGTGGGCAGGAACCAGGCTCACGTTGAACACGCAGGAATCAGCGAGGGACCACATGACCAAGGCTGCGAGCCCGCGTTCATCGGCGTGGCGAGTTCGCGCGATGAGCTTTCGCCTGGGTGTCCCGGTACTGTTCGCGTGCTTCGGTTGCGAGCCGTCGGTGCAACGCGGCGGGTGTCCCGTGACGGCCCCGAACGTTGCCAGCGTTCGCGCGTTCAGTCAGCCCGACGACTATGAGTCCCGATGCCTTCGTATGGAGGTGACCTACGTTGGAGTCTTGGCACAAGCACCGCCGAATGCGGACGGGGAGATCGTCGTGCTGATATCCGACCTCAGCACCGACGTTCCTCGAGTCATGACAGTCTGGAAGGCAGACGCAGAAAAGCTCTACGAACTCTCGAAAGGGCGAATTCTTTCGGTGCGGGGACTCCTACGGTGGCCAAACTATCGAAGGCCCCCATACCTTCTGGCAACGTCGGTGGACGTGCTCCCCGATCGTCCTGTCCCCCAGCGGCGTGCCGCTTCGGTCGTGGTGACGCCGCTTCCCGCGAGTTCGGCAGGGAGCAACCTCAACCCTTAGAGGTCCGATCTTAACTTGATGCTGGCAGTGGGCCGTCCAGCGTCGCGTCGGCGTTGGTCCGCTGCGCGCGAGCTCACGCGAGTGACGGTCAGCACATCGGGGTGAGCTCTGACGTCTCCGCGCACCCGGGTTTGATACACCCGCGTCACTCACTTCGCCGCGCGCTTTGCTGTGCCCGTGAACGGGTCCACCCAGTACACGTAGCCTGCGTCGACCGCGAGCGCCCACGGGGAGTAGAGATGGGACGCGAGCACGGTGGGCGTTCCGCCGGCGATGGGCGCTTTCATGATGGCGCCGTCGTTTTCGGCCTCGCCGGGGCTCGTCCAGTACACATCGGTCACGTCGACGACGAGCTGCGTTGGATACACCTGGCCCGAGGCAACCACGGTCACCGCGCCGCCGGTGAGCGGTGCCTTCAGGATCTTGTCGGGGCTCGTCCAGTAGACACTCGTGGCGTCCACCGTGATGCCCGTCGTCGCTGGCGCAATCGCGAGCACGATCGGCGTTCCACCGTCGAGCGGCACCTTGAGGATCTGTCCGTCGATCAAGCTCCCGTCCGCGATGACGTTGTCGGGGCTGTTCGTGACGTAGACGCCGCTTGTGTCCACCGCCACGCCTTGCGGATAATAAAAACCCGAAGCAAGCGTGACCTCCGGTCCACCAGAGAGCGGCACTTTTTTCAGGGCAATGCCGGGAGCGGTGGTGACGCTATCGAGCCAGTAGGCGTTCGTTCCGTCGTTCACGACGGAGAACGGTGTCGGGATGTTTCTCAAGAGCGGAGTCGCCTGCCCCCCTGCCTTCGCCAGCTCGTACAGCGTCGCGCCCGATCCGTTATCATCCACGTAGAACATGCTCGTGGGAGTCACGGTCAGGTCGCCGGTGATCTGATAGGTGCCAACTGTAGTGGGCGTGCCCCCGGCGAGCGGTTGCGCAGCGACGACGCCACCCTTGATGCCGTAGTTGAGCGTGAAGTACACGCGGGTTGCGTCCACCGCGATGTAGTTGTGGCCATAGCAGTTCGCGCAGTGACACTCACCATTGACGCAATCGCTCGCGCCGGGACAGGCGTGACCGCAGGTGCCGCAGTTCGCGTTGTCGTGCTCGGTGTCCCCGCAGGTCGCGTCGCTGCCCGAGTCGCCTACGGGTCCACTGCCGCCCTCCGGCACGCTGCTGTCCGGGCCACCGCCAGTGCCGCCGCTGCCCGAATCTTCCCCACGGTTGCCCGTGCCGCCCGTGCCTCCTCGGTTGCCGGCGCCCGCCGTGCCCCCACGGTTGCCCGTGCCGCCCGCGGGAGCGCCGCCGGCGCTGCCTGGGTTCGGACGGGTATCAGGGCTCGAGCTTGCGTCACTTTCGAGGCCTGCACATCGGTGTTCCACGCAGCGGTCGCCCTTACCCACGCGGACGCACTCCTCGTCGTTCGCGCAGACGAAGTGCGTCTCGCTCCCGGTGCCCGTCGGAGAGGCGCAGCTCACTGCCGTCGCGATTGGACCTGCGACGATCCCCAGCGCGACAATCCCCTTAAGCCATGTCTTCATTGTTGCTCTCCTCGTAATTGATCACGCACTGACCGCCATAAATCACCACCCGTGTTCGCGCGTCCGGCACCGTCGTGCGAGTGTTGTACTCGGCGATCTTCTCGCGCAGCTTGCTCAGGCGCGCGCGGAACCCGCGCAGCTCCCCGAGCGCCTCTTCCTCGAACGGATGGCCTTCCCACACTTCCAGCGTGTACGTGCTCCCGCCGATCAGATCGGCGGGGGTTGCGCCGGAGTCCATTCGAAGCTTGGCCAGCACGGTGGTCACGAGCGCCTGGAAGTGATCGAATACGGCCGCTTCCCAGCCCTGCGTCTCGCCGATCGGCACGACGAAACCGCCGGCGCCCAGCACGGCGGCGCCGTTCACCTCCGCTCGCGTCACCTGACCTGCCTCAATCATCCGTGCGATGCAAGCGTCCAGCTCCCTTGCCGGAAGCGGGACTTGCTTCGCGAGCGCGTCGCGAGTCAGCGGGCCGAGCCGATAAACGGCGCCCCACACCATCGTGTCCGCGCCATCCGTCGCGTCGGCGCTCGTCACGTAGTCGAGGTCCGATGGCGACGCCGCGCGATAGCTCACCTGCGCGCCGCGCCCGGCGCGATACACGAGCCCGCTCTCCACCAGATCTTCGAGCACCCCGCGAACGATTTCCTCGTCGTCGCGACGGAAGTGCGAGAGTACGTCCGCGCGTGTCGCCACAGGCCGCGAACCGACGTACTCGTACACCGCCTCCCACAGCGAACGCCCGGTCAGCGTCTGGCTCTCTGCAAGCCGTTGTACCTTCCGCCGGTAGGTGCGCAGCGCCATGCCGAACATGTCCGCAGCCACCTTGCGGCTCACTCCCTGGCGCTGGAGCTCACGCGCCAGGTCCGCGAAGACTTGCCCGGCAATGTCCGCGAGGGGTGTGCGCGTGCCACCGGCCGTCGCGAGCTGGGCGATCAGGATGGTCGTCTGCTTGACGATGGCGTCGATGAGAAGCTGGCTGTTCATGCGTCGTCCCGGAAGAGTGCCCCGTGACTCGAATGTACGAACCCCACAAGAAACGCGGGAGGGGCAGAATTGGCAGCCCCACCTTCGAAGGAGCCTCCGACGTCCTCCTCTCGGGCACCCTGGGCGCAGCGGCGAAAGGAAGTACTCTTCGCGGTAGCCACGATGTCGTCGCCACGAAGAGCCGTTTTCGGTCTGGTCCTATCCGTCGTTAGTACCGGGCTCGTCGGATGCGGCGCGGATTCCTCGGGCTCATCCTCCGACGCCGGGGTGGGCGGCGCCGGCGGCGCGTCCGGCGGTGGCGCATCGGGCAGTCGAGCGACCGGTGGCAGCGCGACCGGCGGTGGCGCGACCGGCGGTGGCGCGTCCGCCGGTGGCGGTGCCGCGACCGGCGGTGCCGCGTCGTGTCCGCCGGAGTGTTTTCGCGCGTACCAATGTGTCACTGCATGTGGTCAGACGCCGAAGAGCTACGGCTGCTGTCCATGCCCTGCGGGTACCATCGACGCCCTCACGTGCGGAGCGTCAATGAGCGACGCCGGCGCTATCTCGTGCGACACGCGGAGCGTCCTCTGCAAGAGGGTGGCTCCGACCTGTGCTGCGGGCGAGGTCCCGTCCGTCGTGGGAGAGTGCTACGGCCCCTGCGTGAAGATAGACACCTGCGCCTGCGGCACCGCAGACGAATGTCCGAACGCGGACGAGTACACGTGTCATCTGTCGCAGAAGCGCTGCGGCCCGTACGTCATCTGAGCGCTACGTTGCGACGACCCGGTTAACCGCTTGCTTGCAGAGCCTCCACGAGTCTTCGTAGCCCGGGCGCCGCGAACCCCGCTGTCTTCCGCGGCGCGAACGCGCCTACGACGAGCGAACCGATGATGAAGGCGAGCACGCAACCTGCGTCCTGTGCCGAAAATTTCCCGGCCGAGCGCTCCACCAACGCGGCGATTTCCGTGTCGATCAGCCGGCGCATCTGCGCGAACAGCGCGGGATCGCGAACGGCTTCCGCGAAGACGCCGACCCAGCACCGCGCCGCGCTCTGGTCGGCGTGCTCGTCGAGCTTCAACGCGCCGTCGACGTAGGCGAGCAACCGATCGCCGTCGCCGCTGCCGGCGCCCGTGTCATCGCGCGGGGCCCCGCCTTCGTAACGGCGCACGCGTTGGCGGAACCTCGCGACGAGATCCTGGAGCAGGCCGCTCAGGAGCTCGGCCTTGTTTTCGAAGTGGTGATGTACGAGCCCCGGTGCGACGCCAGCTTCTGCCGCAACGCGCGCGACGGTGGCGCCGGCGTAGCCGTGGTCGGCCAGTACCCGGGCAAACGCTTCGAGAATTTCCCGGCGTCGTTCCGCGCGCTTGCTCGGTCGTCCCATAGATTGGTTGGATAACCAATCTACGCGGCGCACGCTAGGGACATGAGCAAGCGCTTCGACGGAAATTCAGCGAAACGCACGATCCCCGCCGAGCCGGGACCCACCGAGGGCGATATCCGGACCCCCGATCTTCACGAATTGCAGTCCCGCTTCGAGCGCGCGGCGCGCGCCGCGGGCGCCACCGGTCCAGGCGAAGACCTCTTCAGGGAGCTGGTGGCCCGTTACCACGAACCGCATCGGCACTATCACACGCTGGCGCACATCGACGCTTGTCTCGTGTGGCTCGACTGGTTCTCAGGCTCCGCCGAGCACGCCGAGGAGGTGGAGCTCGCGCTGTGGTTCCACGATGCCGTCTACGCGCTCGGTGGCGAAGATAACGAACTGCGGAGCGCAGAGCTCGTCCGCGCTCGGCTCGGCGCGCTCGGTGTGAGCACCGCGGTCCTGGAACGGATCGCTGCCTGTGTCGAGTCGACCGCGCGGCATATCGCTTCCGGCCCGGACGCGGCCCTCGTCGTCGACCTCGACCTGAGCATTCTCGGGGCAGGCCCTCGCGATTTCGAGCGATTCGAAGCGCAAATCCGTCGTGAATATGCGCACGTCCCGGAGCCCGTGTTTCGAGCCGCGCGCTGCGGCGTGCTCGAGCAGTTCCTTCGACGGCCGGTGCTCTACACGACGCCGGCCATCCGCGCAGAGCTCGAAACGCGCGCACGCGATAGCCTCACGCGGCGGATCGCTGAGCTGAGCGGCGGCCACACTGCGGCCCGTACGTCGTCTGAGCTACCGCTGCGCGTTGAACAACCACGTCCATCTGGTACGATGCGCGGGACATGGTGAGAGGAATCTTCGCCGGAGGTGCCGGCGTCGCGCTGCTGGCGTTCGGTTGCGACGGGCGGGTGTCCTCGTCTGAGCCGACGGACGCCGCTGGAATGGGGGGCTCTGCTTCATCCGTGCCGCAGGGTCGCGCGGGCACGAATGCTCAGCCGTCCGGTTCGTCCACCTCGGTTGCCGGAAGCGCTGCACGGTCTCCCGCACCATTCGAGACGCCGGGGAGGGGCTCCTTCCAGCGCCGCCACTCCCGACTCGGGCACGCCCTCCGTACCTAAGCGAAAGCTCCGCGATACCGCGCCGGGCGAGTCGTCGTGCTCGACCCTGACGATGTGTACGCCACCGGCGGCGTGAGCGATGTCCTCACCGATGCGCCGCCCGCGCCGACCGATGACACGGTGCCGCCCGCAGCCGTTCCGGCCATTTCCGAAGCACCGCCTGCATCGGGCGTCCCGATGGATTCGACTTATCCCCGCTGCATCCGAGGATGAACAGTATGCCGAGCACTGAGCCCGCCACGAGAGCCCGCGATCTCACGATTCATTCTTCCAGACTGCGCCGCCAATCAATAGATCACGCCACATTGAGCTTCGCAACAGCACACCGTGTCGAGGTTCGAGAGATGCGCGCCACCGCTGATGGAAGTGGTAGTCATCTATGAGGTGACGGTGAATCGAGGAGACGCAAACTTGCGCCTCCGACGCGAGCGTCGCAGCAGGGGGCAGCGCGACGCGGCCCGGTCTCATTCGGTGTGCCGACGTCCTCGGAGCGTTCCCTGCGATGGAATGTGACGTGCGGGCTGGCGACTCCTGCTGCTTCTACATGAGCGGCGGCTTCTCGTTCCCGCTCGCTGTATGCAGCAGCAAGCGCAGCGCGAACATCACATGCCTCGCCATCGCCCGGTGCACCGAGGACGCGGACTGCGCTCCGGGCTCCAGGTGCACCCTCCGAGCTCAACGTTTCACGTGTAACGCCGGTCCCGAATGCCCATCGCCGGCCAGGAGTGGACCGTCAATCAGCAACGAGTGAAGTGCAACTGAGCGTCGCCTCGGGCCACGGAGCTTGGCGAACCCGTGATCGATTCCTCCGATCGACACCAACATAGGAGGATGACCCTTCGGAAGCGCCCGTCAGGGCTCGACGCGTTCTGGCTCCTCGGGGCAACGGGGCTTCTCGGCGCGGTCGGTGCCTGCAACAGCGGCCAGGTCGGCGCCACCCCGGGAGGCACTGACTCGGGCGCAGGGGGACGCGCTGCTGGCTCCGGCGCCACAATCACCGGAGGCGCGTCGAACGCCGAGGCCGGAGCAGTGAGCACCGGAGGATCGTCGAGCGGCGATTCGTCGAGTGGCGGATCGTCGAGCGGCGGGGCGGACGAGGACGGGGGAGGTTCGACCGCGCCGGCAGGAGCGTGCGAGAATCTGCCCGAGGCGGGGACATGGGAGAACGTGACTCCGCACGGCAGCGCGCCCAAGGCGGTCAACGGCACCGTCGGCGCGGCCATCATCGTCGACCCGTTCGATTCGCGAACGGTGTGGCTTGGAACCGGCAGTGAGAACGGCGAGATCTGGCGCTCGGACGATTGCGGCGCGACGTGGATGCAGGTCAACAACGGTCCGGGGAGCATCGGCGACGGGAAAACGTACGGCGGCGTCGGCGACGGCGCGCAGTGGAGCATGCAGGTCGATCCCACAGAAGCCGGCGTCCTCTGGGCGGTGTCCGGATACGGCGCGGAGAGTGTGTGGAAGTCGATAGACCGCGGCTATAGCTGGACGGACATGCTCGCGGGCACCGACTACGAGATGCACGCGAATTACCGGTTCGTGAACAACGTGTCCGTAGATCCGACGGAACACCTTCATGTCATCGTGTCCACGCACGGCGGATGCACGGCGCCCTACGATCCGAGCTGCCTCGCGGAGACGAAGGACGGCGGCAAGTCGTGGCGGACCTTGAAGGCGCCGGAGGGCTGGGCCGAAGGCGGAGGGCTCGTGCTGGTGAAAGGCGGTGACTGGATCTGGTGCGGCTCCAGCATGATGGTGACGACGAACGCTGGCGATTCGTGGCTGACGGGTCAGCTCCAGGGCGGAGGCTCGTGTGAGGCGGAGTACACGATCCGTTCGTTCGTCCCGTCTGCGAACGGCAAGTACTACCTGGGCAGCCGGAACGGCGTGCTCCGAAGCAAAGACGGCCTCGCCTGGGAACACGTCCCCAACACGAGCGGGTTCATGGTCATGATCGCCCAGGGCACGTCGCGCGTGTTCGCCGCGAACCAGTGGTCCCCGTCCATCCGATCGGCATCGCTCTCCGACGACGAGACATGGACCGACGTACCCGCGCCGCCTCAGATCAGCCAGGGCACGGATGGCGGCATCCCATTTCTCGCATACGATGACGCGCACCACATACTCTACGCCTCGATGTTCTCCGGTGGCGTGGCACGCATGGTCGTGAACTAGCCGGGCAGCGAGCCTCATCATCGCCGCGTGCGCCATCTCTCAGTCGCAGGCGATTCTCGTCAGGCACTTGCCGGTCGAGCGTTCACAGCGCTCGCAGTGCCCACAATCCGCATCCGCCGTACATGCCGAAGATGTGGTGCTCCCGCACGCAGTGATCGCGGAGTTGCACGCGACCATGTCACCGCTCTTGTACTGCGCGAAGCATTTCATGATCGTCGCCTCTTCCGATCCGGGGTCGCGGTGGCAGCGCGTATACAGGTCGAGAATTGCCGTTCCTTTGCAGGCTGGCGCGGCATCGAGGCACGCGCACAAAGCGTTGGCGCCATCGGTGCACGCGCTGTCGGTGGTCTTGCCACAACCGCAGCGGGTCGGGTCCTTTCCACACTGATTGCCAGCCGTTCCGAATCCATCGGAGACGCACTGCTGATCGCAGCTCACCGTCTTCATGGCGCCGTCTTCGCATCCGCTCAGCACCCCGCTGTTGCATGACCTCGACGAATCCGTGCACGTCGCACCGGAGCCCCCGTTCGCAGCTCCGCCTGCGCCTCCGCTCGCGCCTGCTCCAGCGCCGCCGCTCGCCGTTCCAGCGGCGCCACCGTTCGCCGTTCCAGCGGCGCCACCGTTCCCCGTCGGTTTCGCGCCGGCGTTATCTCCACATCCGGCAGCGCTGCACGCAAGCAACGTGAGCATCGCAACCCCCGACATTCTGCGGGGAAACGGGCTTTTCGAGAATCCTAGCCTGGCATTCTTCGTCATATGGATAGCTTCCTTCGTGCGTCGCTATTCGACGCGACGCGCACTTGATGGCGAGTCCGTGCTTCACAATTACGACGGCGAAGTGTCCGCGTTTCGCAACGCCCAGAATCAATGTCGACCGAGCTCGGCTTGTTCGCCAATTCCTGAGATCCGACCAAGTACGCTGTCACTAAGACGCGAAACGATGCGGCGAAACCGACGTAGTCGTCGGTATGAGCGTGAAGAGCATCTTGGTTCGCCTTGGCCTGGTCATCGCCTCTGTCGTAAGCGCAGTCGCGTGCGGCGACGACGGAGGCGACGGTGGTGGAACAACCTGCACTCAAAAGGAGACGGGAACGGACTTCGCATCCTGCACGTCGGACGACGACTGTTTTTCCGGCGTGTGCAATCAACAATGCTCACCGGGTCCCTGCTGCGAAAACCCGAACACCAGCCAAATCAAATCCGGCAGGGGATACAGCTGCGATAACGACACCGACTGCGAGTCGGTCGCGCCCAATTTCATCTCCCGAGGAGGAGTCGGTCGCTGCCTTTACGACAGCCTCAACAGCATCAGCAATGGCTGCAGTTTCACTTGCTCTACCCACCAGAACACCACTCCGAGCGGCGGTGGTGGACGCGGAGGAGGCGGCGGTGGCGCCGGCGCGGGTGCTGGGAATTAGCGTCCCGGAGGTGATCCCTTCGTCAGCGACATCGTGAGCTCCAGACGGCTGCTCACGCCGAGCTTTTCGTAAATCGAGTCGAGCTGGTGCGCGATAGTACGCGGCGATCTGTTCCGGGCCTTCGCGATCTCGGCGGTGGACTGGCCATTCGCAGCGGCAAGGGCGACCTCTTGCTCCGCGGGCGTCAGGACGGACGCATTTCCGAGGACGGGGAGGGGAAACTCGAGCACGAGCAGCTCTTCCCCGTCGATCGTTAGGTGGCTCGCGGACAGCCCGGACGGCGCCGGCAAACGCAGCCGCTTCTCAACCATCGCGCTCTCCCAGCATGGAGACCAGCTCTTGCCGCGACCGAAGCCCGAGCTTCTTCATGCCGCGCTCGAGGAGGACCGCGACAGTGGAGAGCGGCAGTCCGAGCTCGTACGCTATGAGCTTCATGCCGTGGCCGAGCCGCGCGTAAGCGATGATCTGTCCTTCTTGTTCGCTCAGAGCGAGCTGCGAAGGGATTCGCGGGTCGTTCCTGCGCGCGACGATGAAGCGCTTTCCATCGGAGTCGAAGCAGTCGATCATCGACCATTTCCCTTCGACCAGCGCCGTCCAGGCATGCATTGCATCAGGCGCACTCGCTTTGCGCTGGGTCGTCGCTTCGAGGATCTTCGTTGCACGGCGCAGTGAGCTTCGCGCTCGGCGGCTGCTGGCCCCCTCCTCCACGTGCTCGATCCGTCCTGCCGGCGTCAGGATTGCCTCTGCCGAGACCATGGGGCTCGTCGTTCCGAGGCCGCGGCGCAGGCGGAATGCCGCCGCTAGATGCGCGGCCGCCCGTGCCCAGGCTGCGCGCGTGCTGGCACTCGGCTCGCTGATCGCGCGCACCGGCGCGCACAAGGCGAGACCCATTCCCGTCGGATCCGTCGCGTTCAGCGTGAGAAAATCTCGCACGCCGATGGGATGGAAGCGCTCCACGAAGAAAGGCGCCTGTTCGAGCCGTGCGCCGAGGCCGAGAAGCTGGCTCGTCGAGCCGAACGCGCCGCCCGTCCGATAGATTCGATACTGTACCTCCGCGTCCTGCCGCGCGACGCACTCGGCGAGTCGCTCGAACGAGGCGCTTGCGCGCCCCGTCGTTGCGAATTCGCCGAAACGCACCGCTCGCGTGGAGGCGTCGTACGTGTACGCCATGAGGCCTTCCCCGCGATCGAGGAGCGCGCTGCTAGTCTCGAGTAGCGAGCGGAGCCACTCCGGATCGGACACAGAGAGTCCGTATCCGGCGCGAACGACGTCCAGGACCCGCCGCGGCTTCCCTCCCGCCTGCGCTAGCACCACGGTCCAGAGAGCATAGGGGCTCGCGTGTCGCGAAGCCAAGCGTCGTTTGGAAAACGTCCCATGGACGGCCTCGCGTCGGCGCGAGACGTTGCGGTCGTGCGAAGCGCGGTGTTTCGCAGCTGATTCGTGTCTCGCTCGGAAAATTGACCATGACGGCAGAGGGACTTGAGCGCGACGAGCAAGGCGAAGGGCGCCGTCAGAGGGAACCGAGTCCGGCGCGAGAAGCGCGCACGCGCGTGGACGCCGCGATGGATCGTTACGCTGCCGGTGACGACCTCGCGTTCGCCGAGGTCTACGACGGCGTCGCGCCGCCGCTCCTTTCGTACCTCCGCCGTCAGACCGGTCATAGCGATGCCGAGGACGTTCTCCAGCAGACGCTGCTGCAGATGCACCGCGCGCGCGGCACTTTCATTGCCCAGAGTGCGGTCATGCCCTGGGCCTTCGCCATTGCCAGGCGCCTGCTGATCGACCAGCGGAGGCGGCGCGGCCGTGACGTCCTCGCCGCGGCCGAGCGTGTGGACGTCGATCGCGCTGCCACGACCGCTGCGGCGCACCTGATGCTCGAAGCCAAGGAGGCAGCGGCGACCCTGGGGTACGTGCTCGCTCGCCTGCCGGAGTCGCAGCGCCGCGCATTCGAGCTGATGCGCCTCGACGGACTCTCTCATCTCGAGGCCGCGCAAGCGCTCGGTGTGAGCGTGAACGCCGTCAAGCTCCGCGCACATCGCGCCTACGTCGCGCTCCGTGCAGCGCTCGGGGCGAGTCCGCGTGGGCACGCTCCGGGCACGTGCCCACCTCTCGACGTCACGCGCTTTGAGTCTTCGGCGAAAAATTAGACAAAAGAGGCGACTCGGAGAAACCGTTGACCCGCGGCGGGCCTACCTTGATCGTGAGGATGCTCCCGAGGCCGTCGTTCTTGGCACTGGCCGCCGTTTGCTCGTCGTTTGCAGTGGCGTGCGCGAACGACGGCGCGCGCTCCCGTGACGCAGCCGATGCCGCACCGCGAGACGCCGCGCCAAGTCCGCAAGACGCAACCGTCGCTCCGCGAGACGCCGGCCCTGCTCGTCGAGACGCGACCGTCGTCACGAGTGAGGACGCCGGGACGAGAGACGCAGCGAGCGATGGCGGCACCGACAGTGGAGACTCGACCGCGGCGCCGCCTGACGCATCGCCCGCTGACGCGTCGCCCGCTGACGCAGCGGAGATCGGAGACGCGAGCGTTCCGCTCGAGCGCGTGCCGGGCTGGTCGGTGAGAAAGCAGAGCGTCACGCCGGACGGGGTTCGTGTCGTCCTCGAGGAGGTGCTCACGAGCTTCACGCAAGCGGACGTTGGCGCGACTCGTATCCAGCTTCTTGGGCCGACGGGCGAGGTGCAACACGGCTTCGATGCGCCCGCGGGCTCGTTCCTGTCCGACTTCTGTGCGCACCCGTCGGGTCAGGTCTCCGCAGTTCTCATCGCTCCTGATCGTACGGTTGCGCTCGTGCGTCTCGACCGAACCCTTTCACTGCTAGCGACGCACACCATCCACGATCCGGCAGTCCACGACGATCTCGCTGGTGTGGACGGAGGGCCGACCGATCTGTTCGCCAATGGCTTCGCTCCCGACGCCGCGCGCATCGCGAGCGCCGGGGAGGACGTGGTCGCGGTCGTCTACTCGTCCTTCTATTCGGTGATCGCGTACCGCGCGTCGTTCGCTGGCAGCGCCTGGTCCGATCCGGCAAGGACGCTGGTCGAACCTCCGCGCCCGGTGACTCCCTTCTTGCCGATCGGTGGAACCTTCGACACCTTCGGAGCGATCGTCGACTGGTTCCGTCCCCAGCTGGACACCGACGAAGAGGGCAACGCCTACGTCTCGATCTGGGCGCATCCGATCAAGGTGCGCGCCCACGTCACCGCCTTTCACGACGGTCTCGCTCCGCTGCACCCCGAGGTGCCCCATGCGTCCGACTCCGACGTCCTGCTCACTCGCCTGAACCGCGACGGCACGCGCGCGTGGTCCCGCGTCGTCGGCACCGAGAACGAGGACGAGCCGTACGGGATCCGTGGGCGCCACGGGCAGGTGGCCGTCGTGGGCCGCTCGCGGCGGTTCCCCGGCACCGACAACACCGCGTGGGACGCCTTCGTCAGCGTGTCGACGACCGCGGGTGAGCTCGTCGGTTCCCGCGCCATCGCTCTCGACGCCTCGAGCATCTTCCTGTCTGCGGATCTGTCGTCGGGGGGGACCTGGTTCCTCGGCGGTAGTGACGGCTGGTCGCAGAACCCCGACGGGCTCAGCGTGATCACGTTCGGCACCAAGCTGCTCGTGGGTCTCTCCCCGTTCGACGCCGCACCCGTACGTCACGTGCTTCCAGTGGGTCCCCGCCACAACGAGGTCCGTTCCGTCTTCGTCGACACGCGGCGTGTCTGGTACGGCGGCCACGAGGACGGCCCCATCATGCACACCGCCGACGCAGATCTCACCCAGATCCACTCGACGGCAGTGCTTGGCGCCATCGCGGAGTGAGCTCGGGCGGCGCGCTTCTACTTCTTGGGCTGCTCCGATGGGATAAGCCCTTTGATCCTGGCTTCGTGCCGGATGAGGCCGCGGACGTAGCTCGCGGCCGTCGGCTCCAGCCCCTTGTCGCTGAGCTCTTCGGCCTCAAGAGCGACGAGCTCCTGCAGGAGCTCTCGGTCCTGCCTGGTGATGCGGAGCGTCAAAGTCGCATCGACGACGTTGCGACGATTCTGAGTGCGGGGTCTGGCCATGTTGCTCCGAAGACTGCCCGCATCGGGCGGAACGGCAGCGGCTATCGATGCAACACGCGATCCACTCGGCTGCACGTCGGATGCACGACGAATGTGATACGCGAACCACCGCTGTGACACCGGTGGTGCGCCGGTTGTGTCACGCCTGTGCTCCTCGGCCTCGTCGGGGGAGATACGGACGCGAATCGCCTGGCCCATCGATCGAGCGGTGTGGACCATCGCTTTCCCACACGGGCGGCCTGTCGACCCTCGGCATGCTTGGTGCTCGGGGGCGTCACATGTCGTCTGTCGACCGCCCGCTCACCGAAGAGAACGTCCAGGGTGTGCCCGCCT
Organism: Polyangiaceae bacterium; assembly: GCA_036272055.1. Classification (GTDB taxonomy): domain Bacteria; phylum Myxococcota_A; class Polyangia; order Polyangiales; family Polyangiaceae; genus DASZVB01. Next base: position 14,074 of record DATAZL010000069.1, read on the forward strand.
CGATCAAGCCTGCGTTGCCGCACGTCGTGGGGATCGGCGCTTCTGCCGGCGGGCTAGAGGCGCTCGAACGTTTCTTCGACAACGTCACGAAGGACAGCGGAATGGCCTTCGTCGTCATCCAGCACCTGTCGCCGGACTTCAAGAGTCTGATGGACGAGATCCTCGGGCGCCGTACGCCGCTTCCCATCCGGCTCGTCGAAGACTCGATGGTCGTGGAGCCGAACCACATCTACCTGATACCGCCGAAGAAGGAGATGATCATCTCCGGAGGTCGGCTTCTCCTCAGTGAGCGGGACCGCGACCAGGAGCTGACGCTCCCGATCGACGTGTTCTTCCGCTCGCTCGCCCAGGACTGCGGTGCGCGTGCCGTCGCCGTGGTCCTGTCGGGTGGCGGCAGCGACGGGTCACGCGGCATTCGTGCGGTCCACGACGCCGGCGGCCTCGTCATGATCCAGGACATGGAGAGCGCTCAGTTCGATGGGATGCCGCGGACGGCTCGCGACGCCGGCGTTGCCGACTACGTGCTGCCTCCCCAGGACATGCCCGCCGTGCTGCTGGAACACGCGACTCGTGCGGGGTTGCCGCGGATGAAGGACGGCGACGGAGAGCTAGGGATGAGCGCCGTCTACGGGATGCTCGAGCAGGAGTTCGGCATCGACTTCACCCACTACAAGCCGAGCACGATCACGCGCCGCATCGAGCGGCGCCTTCAGCTTTCGCACATCGGAGACATCGAAGAGTACGTCAAGAAGCTGAAGGGGGAACACAAGGAGCTCGACGTTCTCTACCGGGATCTTCTCATCGGCGTGACCCGATTTTTCCGGAACGACGAGGCCTTCGACGCCCTCGAGAAGGAGATCCTCCCCGAGCTCTTGAAGACCGGCGCTCCCGACGTGCCGTTCCGCGTGTGGGTTGCCGGGTGCGCGACCGGGGAAGAGGTCTACTCGCTCGCGATCCTGCTGAGTGAGCTGACGGCAGAGAGCGGACGCCAGTTCAAGATCTTCGCCACCGACGTGCATCGCGGCTCGCTCGAGCATGCGACGCGCGGCGTTTACGACGAGACGGCCGTCGCGAACGTCTCGGCGAGCCGGCTGGAACGCTTCTTTCTGCCCCGTGGGCGGAGCTATCAGATCGTGCCCGATCTCCGGCAGGCAGTCGTGTTCGCTCACCACAACGTGGTCCGGGACGCACCGTTCCGACGCGTGGACCTCGTGAGCTGCCGGAACATGCTCATCTATCTTCGCCCGCCCGCGCAGGAGAAGGTCTTGAGCCTCTTTCACTTCGCGCTGAATCGCGGCGGCGTGATGTTCCTCGGCCCGAGCGAGAGCCTCGGACACCTCGATCACGATTTCGAGACCATCAACAAGAACTGGCGCATCTATCGCAAATTCAGCGATTCACGCATGCCGGTCGAACGCAGGATGCCGCCTCCGGCGAAGGGGGCCATGTCCGGCGCGGGGCGCCTCGGCATCGCCACGTCGGGCATCATCGGACCGGCGCGCTACTCCGTCACTCAGTTGCTCGGCACCTACGACACGCTGCTCGACGAGCTGATGCCCCCGAGCTTGCTCGTCGATGACCGCGGCGAGCTCGTTCACACCTTCGGCGGAGCCAGCCGTTTCTTGAAGCTGCGTGACGGCCGGCAGGGGCTCGACGTCTTCGAGATGGTCGATTCCGAGCTACGTATGGTGCTGATGGGCGGCGTTCCTCGCGCGATGAAGGAGCCAACGGCCATCGTCTTCAAGGGGGTCTGTCTCGACGACGTCAACTACAAGGTGACGATACGACGCGTCAGCAGCAAGAAGGGAGTGGCCGCGCACGTATTGATCTCGCTCGATACGATGGCCGAGGAGCTCCGGTTGCCCGCGATGCCGGAGACCGAGATCGATCTTCGAGACGTCTCCCGCGCGCAGATGGGAGCGCTCGAGGCAGAGCTCAGCCGCACCAAGGAGAACCTGCAAGCGGCCACCGAAGGGCTCGAGACCAGCAACGAAGAGCTGCAAGCCGCGAACGAAGAGCTGCTCGCGTCGAACGAGGAGCTCCAGAGCACGAACGAAGAACTCCAGAGCGTCAACGAGGAGCTTTACTCCGTCAACGCGGAGTATCAGCGGAAGATCGCCGACCTCACCGAGCTCGCAAACGATATGGATAATCTCCTGTCGAGCACGGACATCGGCACCATCTTTCTCGACCGCGAGCTCAAGATCAGGAAATTTACCCCGCAGATTGCGGACAGCTTCAATCTTCTTCCGCAAGACGTCGGGCGCCCGATCGAGACGTTCACTCACGCGGTCGATCACCCTGAGCTCAACGACGATCTGAAACGTGTCCTCGCCGACGGCGAGCGTGTGGAGCGCGAGCTCCGGGATCGCAACGGTCGAGCTTTCTTTCTCCGCATCCTGCCCTACCGTGCAAAGGGTGCGGTCGACGGCGTCGTGCTCACACTCATCGACGTCAGTGGCCTGAAGGCGGCAGAGGACGCGCTCTTTCACGAACGATACCTCCTGAACAGCCTGCTCTTCAGCATTCCCGACGCCATCTACTTCAAGGACGCGCGCGGGCGTTTCATCCGAGCCAACCAGCCCATGGCGGCCCGGCTAGGGCTCGACGATCCTCGCGAGGCAGTGGGCAAGACGGGATTCGAGCTACCCAGCCACGCCGCGGCGCTCACCGCGCACCAGCAAGACGAGGCGGTGCTGCAAGGAGGCGCTGCGGAACACTACAAGCTCGAGAAGCGCGAGCGTCCGGGTCGCGCCGCGGAGTGGGATCTCGTATCGCGTCTGCCGCTCACCGATGGCTCCCGCATCGTCGGCGTGATCGGCATCTTCCGGAACGTCACCGAACAGAAGCTCGCAGAGGAAAAGATCCAGGACGCAGTCAAACGCCGCGACGAGTTTCTCGCAATGCTCTCACACGAGCTCAGGAATCCGCTCGGTGCCATCGTTTCTGCGACCTCACTGCTCAAGACGAGCGCGGACGGTCCGCAGCCGTATGCGAAGCTCCTCGGGATCCTCGAGCGCCAGGCCCAGCAGATGGCGCGGCTCCTCGACGACCTTCTCGAGGTCGGGCGAGTGACGCAAGACAAGGTCGAGCTGCGCAAGAGCGTCTTCGACCTCCGGCCAATCGTGAACGATGCCGTGGACGCTGCGCGAAATTTCATGGAGGCGCGGGGCATCGCTCTATCGGTCGAGATCGACTCGAAGCCCCTGTACGTGGACGGCGACGCGACGCGCCTCCAGCAGATCCAGGTGAACCTGCTCAATAACGCCGCCAAATACACTCCTCGAGGCGGCCACGTCGTGCTTCGCGCAACGGTCGAGGACGGCATGGCAACCATCAGGGTTCGCGACGACGGCGTCGGCATCGCGAAAGACATGCTCGACAGCGTCTTCGATCTGTTCGTTCAGTCGACGCGGACGCTGGATCGCGCGGAGGGCGGCCTCGGCGTCGGTCTCACGCTCGTTCGCGGCCTGGTGACGAAGCACGGCGGCGAGGTGACCGCGCAGAGTGACGGCGAAGGCAAGGGAAGCGAGTTCGTGGTGCGACTGCCGCTGGTGGCGCCGCCCGCCGAGAGTGCCCCAGTCCATCGCCCGGATGGTTTGAAGCTTCCGCCCGGATCGAAGATCGTCATCATCGAAGACAACACGGACAGTCGCGAGGTGTTGTGCGCCCTGTTGAGTCACGCCGGGTTCGATTGCCGCTCAGCCGACAGCGGGGACGTGGGCCTCGCCCTCATCGATGAATTCCAGCCGCGTGCCGCGATCGTCGACATCGGTCTACCCGGCATCGACGGCCTCGAGCTCGCCCGGCGCGTGCGCAAAGGCCTCAAACACCCCAACGTCTATCTCATCGCCCTGACCGGCTACGGCCGCCGCGGAGACCGGGAGATGGCGCTACAGGCAGGTTTCAACGAGCACCTCGTCAAACCCGTCGACCTGGACACCCTCAGCCGTTTCTTCGGCAACGGCAAAGACGCCGAGCGGGTGAACTGAGAGCGCGAGGGGCGCGACGCTGAGCCGTCTCTTCTTCATCGGAGGTCGTGCGAGCTCGTGCAGGTCGCTCCGCTCGCTCAGTCGCGATCGCGGGCGATTTGCAGCACGCCGCCGATCGGTGGGACGCGGCAAACGCCGGGATCCAGGCCGCGTCGCTGCCATTCGGCGGCCAGGCGAGCTGGCGGCTCGTGAAGGGGCTCGTCGGTGAGCTTGAAAGTGCCCCAGTGCATGGCGACGAACGTGTGAGCGCCCAGATCCGTGAAGGCGCGCGCTGCTTCTTCAGGGTTCATGTGTTGCTTGCTCATGAACCACGCCGGATCGTAGGCCCCTATGGGCAAGAGGGCGGCGTCGATTGGCCCACAACGCCGGCCGATCTCCGAGAAGCCGTCGAAGTAGGCGGTGTCACCCGAGTGGTACAGGCGCGCGGTCGAGCCCCCGATCACGAAACCGCCCCACAGGGTTTGATTCATGTCGTTGAGGCCACGGCGGCTCCAGTGTTGTGACGGGACGAACCGAACCGTGACAGGGCCCACGCGCGTTTCGTGCCACCAGTCGAGCTCGCTGCAGTCGAGTTCGTTCTTCCGGAAAAAGCTGGCCATACCCAGGCCCGCGATCACCGGACACCCGACAGCCTTGAGCGAGGGCAGGTCGCAGTGGTCGCGATGGTTGTGCGTGACGAGCTGCGCGTCGATGCGGGGCAGCTCCGACACTCGAATGGCCGGCGGAACGAAGCGGTGAACGCCGGGCCCCAGGCTCTCGGAAAAGATCGGATCGATGAGCAGCGAGATCCCGTCGAGCTGAACCAGCCAGCTAGCGTGCCCGATCCACGTCAGGCGCGCCGGCTCACCGCTGCGCGGTGGGGTGCTGAGCTGTGCGAGATCCGGTGTCACGCACGGCGCCGGTGTTCCCACGCCGTCGCTGCGGCGTCGGCCGAGCACGCGCTCGACCACCCCCCATTTGAAGACCTGCGAAAACGCCTGCGGCTCCGAGCCGTCGAGGTTGACGAAGCGAAACCTGTTCGAAGCCGGCCGCTCGCGATCCATGCTGGCCGGAGCTTAGGGCTCCAGCGAATTGGTGCAAGGTGACCTCAGTCTCCGTCGCGGGCTACTGCGAGCAGTGCGCGGCGTCGTTCATGCACTCCGCGGTCGCGGCGCAATCGAGCACGCCGGTTCCGGTCTGCTCGTTGCGGAGGTCGTCCTGTCCCGGATCTCCGAGCTCGTAGGTTCTGTGGAAACGCGTGATCATGCCGGTCGTGAGATCGAGCGTCATGTTGACGTCGATGCTCGGCGAGCCTGTAATCGGCCGGCTTCGCGTCGATCGAAAAGCGCGCTGGCTCGCCGGAAATCGCGAGGCTTCTCCTTCTGTCACACGCTCGGATGCAGCGGCGGGCAGAAGAGCCGGGGGCAAGTGGCGCCGCTGGGGCGGGCGCCGCTTGCGCTTCAGCATGGGAGTCAGAACCTGCTAGAGCACCGAACAGGTTGACCTTGCAGTGATTGCGACGAGTTACGCTGCCTCTCGAATCAATCTGTGGATGCCTTCTAGATTTTGAATCGCAGCGGCTCGCCTGAGGTCGAACAGGTTTCTGCGCACCCCAACGTAGCGCGCAGTGTGTCCCTTGCGAGCCGCGATGTGCGCAAGCGAATGCTCCACGGCCGTGCGTTGACGGAGCGTCCCTCGACCGGAACTCGTTTGCTGGAGTTTGCGAAAATTCCTCTGTCGAGATTCGTCCGCGGCGATGGACACGGTTCTTCCGCTGCCGGAGGCGGATTGCGTGCACTTGGAGCGGAGCGGGCACGCCCCGCAGGCCTCGGGATCGAACTCGACGGTGTTGCCCGGCTCGAACATCTCGACCTCACCGGCTGGGCAGGTGATGAGCTTCGTTCGCAGATCGATCTTGAAATCGCTCTTGGAGAACAGCCCAGGGCGGTGGGCGCGGTGTCCCCAAGGTTTCGCAAACACCGTGCCTCCTGCGGCGAAGACATCGTCGACGACGGGGCTGTTCACGTACGCGCGGTCGATGTGCAATTCGACGAGTCGGAGTCGCTGCCGCTTGATGTCGTCGGCGAGCGGGACGGCGCCCTCTTCCTCGGGACGATTCGCAGGCGTCACGGCGCAGGCGACGATCGCCGCGAAGTCGAGATCGCGTGCGATATGCTCCTTGTATCCGTCGAAGCGCTTCGACTTGCTCTTGCGACCGTGACGCATCTCCGCGTCCTCGATGGAGATGCGTCGGTCCGGTGCGACTCCTTGACGGATGCGAATTCCTCCGTCGGCGGTGGTTTCGAGATCTTGGTCGCGAACCTGTGTGATCGCGTCGATGTACGGGCGAAGTGGCTCCGAAACTACTTCGTCCAGGTGGCGCTCGACCCATTTCTGCAGCGAAGAGACCTGTCGTTCCACGACCTCGACGGCCGCCGCCTTTTGCTTGGCGTCACTCCAATCGATGTCGAGCCCCGCCTTGATACTGGACGCGAGAAGAAGCGGGATGCCTGCTTTGCGGCAAATCTCTTCCGGCGTACGCTCGGTGAGCTTCGACACGAGTTGCACGATCTTTCGTGCGGTGTGCCCGAGAAGGTTGATCGTGTCCTCAACCCTCCCGGCCCCCGCTAAAGGGCGGCTATCAACGGCGGCGCGCAGTGCCTTGGACACCGAGCGGCCTTCCCCCTCCGACAACGCGCCAGAGCGAACCAGCGACACGGTCCGATCGAGCAACACGCGATCCATCTCATGCGCGATCATACGCTCGCGGAATGCTTGAAGCCCTCCCTGCGAAAACGGCGGCTCTACCGCGCCCATGCAGTCGAGGACCATCTGCCACCGAAGATCCACCAGCGACAGCTCCACCGCCTCGGCGTCAGAGGCGCCGACGTACCCCTGGAGCAGCACCACCATGCATAGCAGCCCTGGTGAGCGCGGCGGATCACCTGCCCCCGTCGTCCGATACATCCCTTCGAGCTGCTCTTGAAAAGCGTCGTCGAACAGCTCGTGCCGATGCAGTCGGAGAAACCCGAACAATGCGCGGACGCGCACCAACCGTTTCATGAGCAACTTCTCTTGCCGTGA
>DATAZL010000070.1:0-34901 GCA_036272055.1 Polyangiaceae bacterium
TCCGGTACCTCGGTGCGCTCGAGCTGCTTCTCGAGGGCGCCGGCGGCCTCGGTATAGCGACCGCGCTGCTCCTCGAGCGTGGCGATCGCGGAGAGCGCCTCGATGCTCGACGGATCGAGCTCGTCCAGCACGCGGCGGTACTGCTCGACCGCGGCGTCGATGTCCTTCACGCCCTCGGCGAGGAGGTGCGCCTGACGGAGCCCGACCGCGGCCTGCTCGTGTCTGTCGGGCGTGACGCGTCCGAGCCGCGCCAGATACTCGACGGACTCGGTGTACTCGCTGCGATCTTCGGCGTCGGTGGCGAGCAGTGACAGCGCTTCGGCGTCGTCCCCGTCGTCGAGCACGAGGGCGAGGCTGTCGCGCGCGGCCCCGGCGTCTCCGAGTGACTCGCGCTGGATGACCGCGGCGCGCTTGCGGAGCGAGACGCGGGTCCCCTTCTCCGGATGCTTGCCGGCGCGCCGGAGGAGGAGCTCTGCGACGTCCTGCACGCGATCGGCCTGGTTGAGATGCTGCTCGAGGACCGCGGCGGTCTCGTCGGTCGTCGGATCGGCGTCGAGCGCCTGATCGAGCCGCCCGATGGCCGATTCGGTGTCGCCGGCGCGGAGCAGATAGTCCGCCTCGACGGCGTAGAGCGCGGCCTGTTGCCGCGGTGTCTTCGCGAGCTGCGCGCGCTCGTTCGCGGTGACGGCGGCCTGCGCCCACGCCTCCGCCGTTGCGTAGGCTTGCTCCGCGGCTTCCCAGCCCGCGACGTCGGACGAGATCCGCGCCGCCTCCGAGAACGCGTCTCCGGCGCCGACCAGGTCGCCCGCGCCGCGCCGCAGCTCACCGAGCCTCTTGTAGAGGGCCCCACGCGAGCTCTCGTCCGTGATGCTCCCGACACAGTCGGCGATCACCTGCGCGGCGAGGTCGAGCCGGTCTGCCTTCTCGAGGAGCTTCACGGCGGTCGCGACCGCGACGTCGTCCTCCGGGGTCAGCGCGGCGATGCGGGCCCACGCCTGACCGGCACCGGTGAGATCTTTGCGCTTCGTCTCGTGGAGCTTCGCGAGCTGCTTCTCGAGCGAGATGCGGACCTCGACGTCGGACTCTTGCTCGGCTTCGCGCTCGAGCATCGCCGCGAGATCGTCCCAGCGGTTCGCGCGCTCGAGGAGACGGCGGAGCTGCTCGCGAGCCTCGGTCTCTTCGGGGTCGATCGTGAGGAGCTGCTGCCACGCCTGGATCGCGGTGTCGAAGTCGCGGATCTGCGACTCGCAGAGCCCCGCCACTTCGCGGAGCCACGACACGCGCGACTCGATGTCGGCGTCGGGCGACTTCGACGCGCGGAGGAGCACGTCGCGGAGGTCGCCGTACTTCCGTGCCTGACGGTAGTGCGTCTGCAGGAACTGCAGCGCGTCGCGGTTCGTCGGCTCGCCCTTGAGGACGTCGCGATAGACACCCGCGGCCTCGTTCCGTCGATTCTTCGCGGCGAGCTGCTGCGCCTTCCCGAGGAGCATCTCCGTCTCGTCGGGATCGGCTTCGGGCTCGGCTTCTTCTTCGTCGAGGCCGTCGAGGTCGTCGATCGTCCTGTCGGCGGCGGGTGCAACGCGGCCACCGCGGGCGCTCACCTGGGCCGCTGCCGGCGCGATGCCGCGCGACGACTGGAGAGGACCCCGCGGCGGGCTGTCCCCTGCGACGCGGGCCGCGTCGCGAGCGAGCGCACCGGCGGGATTCGCCCTGGTGTAGCTCGCTGCGTACGGCGCGATCTCGTCGAGGCGACCGAGCTGCTCGCCATAGTAGATCGCGAGCTGCATCGCGCGGTCGTTACCCGGCTCGATCTCGAGCGCGCACGTCGAATAGGCGAAGCCGTGCTCGCCGGCGTACTCCTCGGCGAGCTCGACGAAGAGCTGCGCGCCGGTGTTCTTCCACACGTCGTCGAGCGGCTTCGCGTCGCGAATGCTGTCGAGGACGAGCGTCGCGAGCTGCTGCTTCAACCCGGGATCACCAGGATCGACCTGACGGGCCTTGTCGAGCGCGCGGAGCGCGCCGACGAAATCGCCGATCGAACGCCGCGCGTCGGCCTCGTCCGCGTAGAGCGACACCTTGCGCTCCGGATCGGAGACCAGCGCTTGCTCCATCGCGTAGTACGGGATGGCTTCCGCGACCTGGCCCTGCGCCTTGCACGCCTCGCGGATCGCGTAGATGGCGTACTGACTGGACGGATCGTAGTCGAGCGCGCGCCGGTAGCTCTCGATGGCGCGCCCTGGATTGGAGAGCGGAGGCTCCGCAAAGAGCCGACCGAGCTCTTCATGGATACCAGCAAGGGCCGGACGCATCGCCGGGTCCCGCTGCGCGAGCGGGGTGAGCGCTTTTGCCCGGCGCTCGAGGAGGGCCGCCAGCGCCTTCGCGTCGCCCTTCTCGCGGTAGAGCTCGGCGAGCCGTTCGGCGGGGGCGGCCTGTGTCGGATCTCGATCGATCGCGATCATCAGCGCGCGTGCCGCGCGATGAGCGTCGTTCAGAGAAAGGACCCAGACGTTGGCCGCTTCGGTCAACCAGTGACTGGCTAACGCTGGGTCAGCGGTGGCCGTACCCACCTTCTCTAGCAACATCGCGTACGCGCGTGGGTCTTGCTGACCCGCGCGGTGCGCATGCAAAATTGCGTCCTGATCGTGGGGATTTTGGACCAGTCTCTGTACTAACGCGTCCATTTCACGCGGATCCATCCCACGGCTACGCTATCACGGTGGATGAAAAAGTCGCAACGCGCCGGGCGGCTTTGTTTCGCCCGGGACCTACTCAGGAAAACGACGAATCGCACGGGCGCCTGGCGAGTCGCCACACTATACTTTTGGAGTGCGCCGAGAATATCGTCCCGAGATCAGCGTCGCTCGACGAACGATCGCGGGCGCCCGGCTCGCGGCAATCTCGGTAGCCGCAGGTGCCGTCGCGACGGTGGGGTCGCTGCTCGCCGTCGCTTACCTCGCCTCCGTCGGTGCTTCGAGCTCGCGTGCCGAGCGGAGCGCGCAGCTCGCGAGTCACACCGAATCGCGCGCGGCCTACGACGGCGCGCGGCGGCTGGACGGGTTGCCGGATCACAGCGCGCGCCCCGTGCGAGAGCACCGGATCGGTGAGCTCGTGCTCGTCGACGTCGGCGCAGAAATTCCCTCGCTCGACGAGGAACTCGACCGTCAGCGCGGGCTCGCGATGCGTTCGCACGAGCGTCTCCTGCTCTGGCTCGTGGTGCAGGACTGCAAGTCGTGCAGCGCCGTCGAAGCCGCGCTGTCGAGCGTCGAGGTGCAGCATGCGCTCGCGAAGTCGCGCCTCGTGCGGCTCGACGCAGTCGAGTTCCTGGCCGAGCTGTCGCGCATCGGGGTGCCCATGGACGCGTTCCCGGCGTTCGTCCTCCTGGGCCGTGACGGGCATGCGGCGGATTACCTACACGACGGCGAGTGGGACGACGACGTCCCCGAGAATATCGCACCAGTGCTGAAAAGTTTCGTGGAAGGCACATATTCCAGGCGCCGCAGCCCATGGCACGGTGGCTTGCACGAGGACGAGACCCCGATCTGACAGGGAGACACGGGCCCCGGCCGGCACTAACATTCGGCCCCTCGTCCATGAATCGAGTCGCCAGAGCCGCCGCAGTGGCCCCTTCACTTCGCTCTCACATCGAAGCGCGTCGTGTACAGGGGGCGCTGTTCAGTCTGAAGGAGGCCGTCGGGGTCATCGTGCCGCTCGCCGTCGAGCTGGCGGAGTACCACGCTGCCGGTCACACCTTCTTCGTCAACCCGTCCAGCATCGTCCAGGACGAGTCGGGCGCGTTCCACCTGTCGGGCACGCATGCGAGTCGCCCGCCGCTCGATCCGCGCGATCGAGCGTGCATGGCGCCCGAGGAGCGTGACGGGCACCCCGGCAACGCGCGGTCGAGCGTGTTCGCCATCGGCGCGATGCTCTACGAGCTCTGCACCGGTCACTCCATCGGCCCCGGCATGCGCCGCCCGACGGAGGTGAACCCGCACTTGCCGCCGGCGCTCGACGCCGTGCTGTCGAAGGCGCTCGTCGGTGATCCCGCCCATCGGCCCGACGACCTGAAGGCGCTCGCGGCGGCCATCTATCACATGGCGCCGGACGGAACGATCCCGCCGCCCGACGCCGACGAGTCGCACCTCGACCACGACGAGAACTTCGACGTCGATCTGTCGCTCTCGCTCGTGCCGCCGCTTCCCCGCGCGGGCGGCCAGCAGAATGCCTACCCCGACGTCCGAGCAGCGGCACCTCCACCCGGGCCGCGGATGGACAACGCGACCGGCGAGCTCACCGAGCTCAAGCAGCGCCTCGAGAGCGACCCGCGCCCGCGCTATGTCGTCATCCGTGACGGCATGGATCACGGGCCGTTCAACGCCGTCGAGCTCCTCCAGCAGATCGCGAGCAACACCTTCACCGAGGCGGATCTGCTCCGCGACACGTTCTCGCAAGACGAGCGACCGCTCGGCGAGTGGGAAGAGTTCGCGCCCTTCGCCGAACACGCGCGCCGTCACCGGGACATCGTCGCCGAGAAGGTCGCCATCGAGAAGACGGCCGAGAGCGAGAAGAAGAGCACCGTCGGCAAGGCGCTCCTCGGGCTCATCACCATCGGGCTCCTCCTGGCGGGCGCCGCGGCGTGGCTCCTCGTCAAGGCGGGGACGCGCAAGGACTCCGTCGCGGTGCAGTCCGATACGGCCACCAACGTGGACGGAGAGGGCAACCTCAACGTGCCCAAGGGGAGCAAGGCCGGGAAGGGTTCCCGCGTCGTCGGCTCCCAGGGCGGCATCCCGATCCTCGCCGGCGGCATGAGCTGTGAAGCGGCGCAGGCCGCCTACGTCGAGGAGATGAACGTCGGAGGGCCGAAGGGCCCGGCCGACATCACGGCGTCCCAGTACGGCTCCATCATGAACGGCGGCGGATACCTGAACGGCTGCGGTTTGTCGTCGAGCACGGCGGTCGACGTGTGCGTCGCGGTCCAGAACGGACACGCCGTCGGTGTCTCGGTGCGCACGCGGCCTCACAACGGCGGCGCGGCGTCCTGCATCGCCTCGCACGTCCGCGGCATGTCGTTCCCCGTCCACCCGAAGCTCGACGTGACCCGCACGAGCTTTGCGTCGCAGTGACCCGGGCCGCGTCCCTCGCGCGGCCCCTCGCCGCACTCGGCGCGCTGCTCTTCGCGGCGGGCTGCGCCGTCTCCGTTCAGGGTGAGCTCGACGAGTCGCGCGCAAACCGCACCGTCGCGCTGCTCGGCGAACACGGAATCGCCGCGGAGAAGACCGCGGACCCGTCCGAGCCCACGCATTTCCGCGTCGAGGTGGCGAGCGACGATGCGTCTCGTGCCGTCGCGCTCCTCGTCGACGAGGGGCCGGCATCGCACGACGCGCCCGGCGTCCTCGACGCGCTCGGCACCGGCAGCCTCGTCCCGAGCCCCGAGTCGGAACACGAGCGCATGCTGGCCGGCGTGGCCGGCGATCTGACGCGCTCGCTCGAGGGCGTGGACGGCGTGCTCTCCGCGCGCGTCCACGTCGCAGCGACCCGCGCGGACCCGCTCGACGTCGGCGAGGCGGCGCCCCCCACCGCGGCGGTGCTGATCCGTCACCGTGGCGCGACTCCGCCGATCCGCGAGGACGACGTGCGGAAGCTCGTCGCCTACGCCGTGCCGGGCCTCACGCCGGACCACGTCGCGGTCGTTTATTCGACGGCGGCGCCCGCTCGCCACGCGCCGGAGCTCGTACGCGTCGGTCCCATCTCGGCGACGCGTGCGACGGCGCGCAGCATTCGCTCCGTCGTGCTCCTCGTGCTCGTGGTCAACGTCGCGCTCGCCGCCGGGCTCGTGCTGCTCTGGTCGCGCCTCCGTCGGTTCCGCGCGAGCGAGCCGCCGCCGCCCAGGCCCGACGTGCTCCGGTGATCCGGCTCGAAGCCGTCACCAAGACCTTCGAGCGACCTGTCCTTCGCGGCGTGAACCTGCACGTCCCTGAGGGCTCGGTGTACGGCCTCATCGGCGCGGGCGGCGCCGGCAAGAGCGTCGTCGTGAAGATGATCGCGGCGCTCGTTCTCCCCGACGGCGGTGAGATCACCGTGAACGGCCGCGAGATCCTGACGATGACCGAGACGGAGCTCGCCGGGCATCGCCGGAACATCGGCATGGTGTTCCAGAACAACGCGCTCTTCGACTTCATGACCATCGGCGAGAACGTCGCGTTCCCGCTGCGGCGGCTCGGACGGGTCGGCGACAGCGAGATCCGGGAGCGCGTGGCGGAGCGGCTCTCGCGGGTGGGCCTCGCCGGCTTCGAGTCGCGGGTCCCCGCAGGGCTCTCCGGCGGCCAGAAGAAGCGCGTTGGAATCGCTCGCGCGACGATCACCCGCGCGCCGCTCGTGCTCTGCGACGAGCCCGCCGCGGGCCTCGACCCGGTGACGAGCCAGCGCATCTTCGATCTGCTGCGGGACGAGCAGCGAAAGAGCGCGAGCACGGTGCTCATGGTGTCGAGCGACATCGACCGGCTCCTCACCGTCACCGATCGCATCGGCGTCCTTCACGACGGTCGGATCGTGTTCGAGGGAACGACCGAAGAAACGCGTGCGAGCGAGGTCCCGCTGGTGCGCCAGCTCCTGAACGGCGACAATGACGGGCCGCTTTGAGCGCCGCTGACGGCGCGATCGCACCGACGAAACAATGAGCGACCTCTTCACCTCGCTCGGGAGCTTCTTCATCGGCGCCGCGGGCACCGTGGGCAGCATGGGCGTGCTCTTCGGGCGGATCCTGTCGCGGCTCGTGCGGCTCGATCTCGACGGCAACGAGCTCCTGACGAACCTCTACAAGATGGGCGTGCGCTCGCTCCCCATCGTGTTCGTCACCGCGATCTTCACCGGCGGCATCATGGTGGTGCAGGCCGCGCCGACCATCGAACGCTACGGCGCGCATCAGCTCCTCGGGTGGGGCGCCGGGTTCGGCACGCTGCGTGAGGTGGGGCCGCTCCTCACCGCGCTGATGATCTCGGGCCGCGTCGGCGCGAACAACACGGCAGAGCTCGGCACGATGGTCGTCACCGAGCAGTTCGACGCGCTCCGCGCGCTCGCGATCGACCCGATCAGCTTCCTCATCGCGCCGCGCTTCGTCGGCATCGTGGCCACGCTCTTTCTCTCGACGATCTTCGCGGACGTGCTCGCGCTGGTCGGCGCGGCGTACGCCGGCCTTCCGCTCCTCGGCGTCGAGCCGAGGACGTTCTACGACGGGCTCACCAGCGGGCTCCTCGGGACGGGCGACGTGCTGCACGGCCTCGTCAAATCAGTCATCTTCGGGGTCGTGATGGCGCTCGCGAGCTGCGAGTTCGGCATGACGACCGAGGGCGGCGCGCCCGGGGTCGGCCGCGCGGTGAACGCGACGGTCGTCGTGACCGCCGCCGGGATCTTCGTCGTGGACTACCTGCTATCGTTCGCGCTCTGATGACCGACGCCCCACCCCCGCCCTCGCTCGACGAGATGCTCGGCCTCGAGGCGGGGCCGTCCTTCGACGTGCTCCGCGCGCCGCGGGAGTTCTTCGCCGACGTGCGCGAGCTCGTCCGCGTCGCGCGCCGCACCGTTCACTTCACCATCACCGGTGAGCGCCGCCCGTTCGCGATCGCGAACCAGATGTACGAGATCGGCTACCGCTCGGCGGCGTTCCTCTGCATCTCGATGGGGTTCATCGGGATGATCTTCGTCTACCAGGCGGGGATCCAGATCCGCCGGCTGATCCCGGATACGTCGCAGCTCGGTGCGACGTTCCTCGAGCTCCTGGTGCGCGATCTGGCAGCGTCGATCTGTGCGTTGCTCCTCGCCACCCGCGTCGGCGCGGGGATCGCCGCGGAGATCGGGTCGATGGTCGTCACCGAGCAGCTCGACGCGCTCCGGATGTGCGCCGCGGATCCCATCGACTACCTGGTCCGCCCACGCTTCGTCGCGAGCCTCGCGATGACGCTCGTCCTGACCGTCCTCGCCGGATGCGTGGCGTTCCTGTCCGGCATGTGGACCGCATACGCCTTCTTCGCGATGAACCCCCGCACCTTCGCCGACGCCAGCCTCGTCGACTTCGGGGACGTCGCGATCGGGCTCACCAAGTGCCTCGCCTACGGCGCCGCGGTGCCCATTATCAGCGCTTATTCCGGGCTCGTCACCCGCGGCGGGTCCGAGGGCGTCGGCCAGGCCACCACGCGCGCCGTCGTGATGTCCTCCCTCGCCGTGATCGTACTCAACTTCGTGATCAGCACGATCGGGTACTCGCTCTTCGGATGAGCGGAAATTCCGGCGCGACGTGCGCAGCAGCCCCTTCCTCTTCCCCCTTCCCTCTGACCCGCTTTTGCTCCTGCTCTAGCTCCCGGCTCTAGCTCTTGTTCACGCGGCACCAGATCCGCCGAAGTACGCCGCGCGCCGGGAGGGAACGCAGCGGCGCGAGCGATCGGACGCGCTTTTCGGCTCGACGTGGCGCGCCGCTAACGCTTCTTCAAAAGCCCGCTTCCGGGGGGCGCTTGTGAGCACCAAGCGTAGCAGCAATCGGAGCCGCCCTTCGCTCGGTGCGCTGCGGTTTGCTGGGCGTCGAACGCGGCGGAGTCGGGTGACGAGAAGACGGCCCGTGCCGGGGGGACGATCGCGGCGGGGCATCGGTCGTACGGCGCGTTCGCCCCGTCGGATGCGCCACCCTCGGGCTCGGCCATGCAGAATTCTTCCCGAAACGCGGTCGCGGTGCGGCACGCAGTCTGGATCGACGGAGCCGACGCGTCGGCGAGCTTCACCTTGTCGCACCAGCTGTAACAGCACGAGTGACCGGGCGGGGCGCGCTTGCGGGTGTACTCGGTGTAGCTCGTGTCGAAGAGGCCGAAGGGCGGCGCGGGGTCGTACTCGCTCGCAGGATCGTCGAGCATCGCGGGGCACGCCTCGTAGGGCGACGGGGCCGGCATCGACGTCGCGAGCGGCAGCAGATCCTCGCAGTAATATTCCCGGGTCTGGTCGATGGCGCACGCCTCGGCGTGCGCGGACTTCGCCGTCTTGCGGGCAGCGGAGCCGCCACAACCGGCGAAACCGGCGGGTAGCAAGAGGACGACGACGAGCGCCCTCGCCGCTCTGCCGCGGCGGTCGGTCGATCGAGGTGCCGGAACCCGGGGGCGGGCGGGTAGCTTCATGCGTTAGGATGCGCGTTGCCGGTGCGCCCCGGTCGGCGGACGAGAAAGTCTCGTGATTTCCTTCGTCAACGTCAAGAAGTCCTTCGGCTCGAAAGCGATCCTGCGAGGCGTCTCCTTCGACGTGCGCGAGGGCGAAGTATTTTTCGTCATCGGTGCGTCGGGCGTCGGGAAGAGCGTCCTCATCAAGCAGCTCGTCGGACTCCTGAGGCCCGACGAGGGACGGATATTCCTCGACGGGGAGGACGTGACCGATCTGGACGAGGCCGCGATGTACGCGGTGCGGAAGAAATGCGCGATGGTCTTCCAGCACTCGACGCTGTTCGACTCCATGACCTGCGTCGAGAACGTTGCGCTCCCGCTCAGGAAGCACCGTGGCCTCCGGGGCGACGACGCGCTCCACGAGGCGCGTCGGTTGCTCGAGCGGGTGCGGATGGAGGCGTACGCCGCGAGCTACCCGGCGGAGCTCGGCGACGGTATGCGAAAGCGCGTGGCCATCGCGCGCGCTCTCTCGCTCGAACCCCGCTACGTCCTCTTCGACGAGCCCACGACGAGCCTCGATCCGGTCAGCGCGCGGCGCATCGATCGGCTGATCCGGGAGCTCGCCGATTCGGCCGGAGTGACGAGCATCGTCGTGTCGCACGATCTCCGGAGCATCTTCGGCATCGCCGACAGGGTGGCGATGCTCTACCGCGGCGAGGTGCGGCTGCTCGGCACTCCCGGGGAGCTCCGTGCCTCGGAGGACGGCATCGTGCAGCAATTCGTGAACGGGCGCGCGGAAGGGCCGATGGAATGACCTCACGGCGAAAGCACTTTTACCGCGCTGAACCGTCCGGGATAATGAGGACAATCGCGAGATGAGTCAGCGCAGCATGGAAGTGAAGGTGGGCGTCCTCATCGTGGTCGCTCTCGGTCTTCTCGCTGGCTTCGTCGTCGTGATGGGCGGGCTGAGCTTTCAGCCGACGTACACCATCAGCGTCGATTTCGACAACCCGGGTGGTCTCAAGCCGGGCGCGCCGGTACAGATCGCCGGCGTGAAGATCGGCCGCGTCGCTGCCGTGAACTTCCGCGGCGGCAAGCTCGATCCGAAGAGCCACGAGCGCCTGCCGCTCATCCGGGTCGTGGCGTCCCTCGAGAGCCAGTACAAGAACGCCATCTTCCAGAACTCGAAGTGGTTCGTCACGACGCAGGGCGTTCTCGGTGAGGTGTACCTCGCCGTCGATCCGGGCTCGCCGGATCACCCCGCGCTCGTCGACGGCTCGGCGGTGACCGGCATCAGCCCACCGCGCCTCGATCTCCTGCTCAGCGAGGCGTACGAGCTCCTTCACCGCGCGTACGTCGGCATCAGCGAGAACGAGAAGCAGATCGGCGAGACGTTCGACGATCTTCATCGCACGCTGAAGGGCACCGGCGACTTTTTCGAGCACAACCAGGCGAAGCTCGACCGCACCGTCGACGATCTGCAGGCGATGACCGCCGAGACGCGCGACACCCTGCAAGCCGCCCGGGAGAAGTACGTCGACAACCCGCAGATCGCGCGGATCATGAACAACGCCGAGGGCGTCTCGCACAGCCTGGCGAGCGATCTGCCGCCCCTGCTCGCCGACGGCAAGAGGACGATGAACGACGCGGCGAAACTTTCCGGCGCGCTCGCGTCGCCCGAGCAGCTCGAGCGCTATCGGGCCATCACGGCCGACGCGAAGGACGTCGCCGACCACGCCAAGGTCGCCGCAAAAGACGCGAGCGACCTCGTCGCGCACGTGAAGCAGGGCAAGGGCACGGTGGGCGCGCTCGTCATGGACGAGGCGCTCTACGACGACGTCCAGGAGCTACTGCGGGACCTGAAGCACAACCCGTGGAAGTTCTTCTGGCGCGAGTGACGTCGCAGAGACGCTCGGCGACTTGCGCGCGCCGGGCCGTCGTTCAGGTGCCGCCGCTGCCGGACTGAGCGCCGCCGTTGCCGTCGCCGCCGCTGCCCGGCGTCGTCCCGCCATTGCCGCTCTGCGCGCCGCCGCTCTCGTCGCCGCCGCTGCCGGTCTGCATGCCGCCGTTGCCCGACTGAGCACCGCCGTTACCGCTCTGCTTGCCGCCATTGCCGGTCGGTGCGCCACCGCTCGACGAGCCGCCGTTGCCGTTCGCCTTGCCGCCGCTCGATGAGCCACCGCTGCCGTTCGCCTTGCCGCCGCTCGACGAGCCTCCGTTGCCGTTCGCGCTACCGCCGTTACCGGTTCCGCCGTTGCCGGCGCCGCCCGCGGCGGCCCTTCCCGCGCTCCCCGCCGTTCCGCCGGTGGCGGGCGCGCCCGCGGTGCCCCCGGACGCCGCGCCGTCGGGGCTACCTGCGTCCATGCCCTTCGCGCCGCCCGCGCCGGTGGGAGGGGCCATGCCCGCCACGCCGTCGAGGTCGTTCGTGCACTTGTTGTTCATGCAGAAGAGGCCCTCGCGGCAGTCTTCGATGCGGTAGCACTGGCCGCCCTGACCGGCGACCGGCTCACGAGAGCCGCAAGCCGCGAGCACCGCGCCGACGAGCACGAGCCCAGCGCAAGCTGCCGACAGGATCCGCACAACCCTACCCTACCGCCCCATCTCGCCCCTTTCCACCGTTTCGCGGGCGCACCCGCCGCGACCGTGAGCGCGTGGGTCACGCTCGCGCACTCTCTCCCACCCTCGACCCGCCGACGCAATGCGACGGCGAGGGAGCCCTGAAATTATCACAATAGACAATAACAGGGCGCAACGGGGCGTGAGTGCACCGCGCCGCACCACAGCGGCGTCGCGCTCACTCGATCGTCACGAGCGTCTCACCCTCTTCGACGGCCTGTCCTTCGCTCACGGCGATGGACACGACGCGGCCGGCGGAGGGCGACTCGACGGGCATCTCCATCTTCATCGACTCGAGGATGACGACGGCCTGCTCTTCTTCCACGTGATCCCCGACCTTCACCTGGATCTTCCAGACCGTACCGGTGATGTGGGCGGCGATGTCTACGGGCATCGTGAGGCACCTTACAACGTGTCACGCTGCGTCGACCAGCCCGGACGAGCGGCCGCGCAACGAACCCACCGACGACGGCGCACGAAGCCTGGGATCGTGCCGTGAGTTCTTGTAAGATCCAGCTCGACTCTGCGCGAAACGCGCCGGGTCTGTGCTAGGGACTCGGGCAAGGCGAGGGCGCCCCGACCGGGAATGTCCGCCCAGGAGTGAAGCTGACGCATGGCCGACCAAAAGGAAAGCTCGGTTCTCTTCTCCCTCAAGGAGTTGATGAACCTCGAGGAAGACCGGATCCGCGAGGAAGAAGCCGAAAAGGCTACTCGTGCCCGGGCGGAGCTCGAGGCCCGTGAAGCTAAAGAGCGCGCGACCCGGGACGCAGAGCAACGCCGTCTTCATGAAGAAGAGGAGCGCCGTCGAGCCGATGAGCTCCGCAAGCGTGAGGAGTCGACCCGGCTCGACGCCATCCGCCAGGGTGAGGTCGAGAAGGCGCGCGCCGAGGCCGACCACAAGGCCCGGATGGAGGCCATGGCGGCCCAGCGAGCGCACGAGACCCAGCTCGCGACCATCAACCAGGACGAGCACAAGAAGCGCCTGCAGATCACGATCGGAGTGGTCGCCTTCGTGTTCGTCGCCGCCGTCATCGGCGGTGGCCTCGCCTTCAAGAAGCACAACGACCAGGTGAACCGCGAGCGCCAGGCCCAGGCCCAGGCCCAGGCCGAGCTCGAGGCGCGCGTCACCGCCGCCGAGCAGCAGGTGAAGGACTCCCAGTCGAAGGAGTCCGAGCTCAAGAGCGCCCTCAACAACGCCAAGGACGAGGCGGATCGCGCTCGCATCCAGGGCGAGCTCGCGAAGGCTCAGGAGCAGACCGCGACCGCCAAGCGAGCTGTCCGGACGGTCGGTTCAGGTTCCGGTTCATCCGGGAGCGGCAGCTCCGGTGGCGGCTCCAAGCCTGCCTCGAAGCCGGCGTGCAATTGCACCCCCGGCGACCCGCTGTGCTCGTGTCTCTGACGTCTCCCTCATCACCCACGGTGGGGGCGCGACAGCGTCTCGCTTTTCCGCTCGACTACCCCGACCTGGCCACGGCCCGTCGGGGAGCCGAGCTGGTGCGGGAGTCCGCCGGGGTGCTCAAGGTCGGGCTCGAGCTGTTCGTGCGCGAAGGTCCTCCTGCCGTCGCGCTGGGCGCCGAGCTCGGGTGCGACGTCTTTCTGGACCTGAAGCTCCATGACATCCCGGCGACGGTCGACGGGGCCGTCGCTTCCGCTGCCGCCCTCGGGGTCCGCTATCTGACGATCCACGCCGGCGGCGGGCCGCGAATGGTGGAAGCCGCGGTCCGGCGCGCCGCGACGGACAATCCGGCGCTCGTCATCCTGGCAGTGACGGTCCTGACGTCGCTCGACGACGCGGATCTGGGCAAGATGGGCATCCCCCTGTCGGCGAGCGACCATGCCCTCGGCCTCGCCCTAGCCGCCCGCGAGGCGGGTGCGGCAGGCTTCGTCTGCTCGCCCTCCGAGGTGAAGCGGATGCGTCAGGCTTTCGGCCCCGACGTGGTGCTCGTCATCCCCGGGATCCGTCCGGCGGGAGCCTCCGTGGGAGACCAGAAACGAACCGGCACTCCGCGTGAAGCCATCCAGGACGGCGCTGACGTCCTCGTCGTCGGTCGTCCCATCCGCGACGCGCAGGACCCGGCGGCGGCCGCCCGAGCAATCGTCGAAGAGATAGCTGAAGCCGCGAACGACGTGCCTCGATGACCGACGCGACCCGGCCGTATCGTCCCCAGACCCGCGGCGGCCTCAAGACACGTCGCGACGTCGTATCGCCTCACCCGGACGCACCGCGCCTCGTCATCGGCATGCAACCGGTGCGCGAGGCGATCCGCGCCCACGGGAAGCGACTTGCCGCGGTGCTCGTCGAGGTGGGGCGCGGCGAATCCACGGCGCGCCTCGACGCCCTCGCCCGCTTCGCGACCGACCAGGGCATCGCCGAGGTCCGTCGCGTCGAGCGGCGGGAGCTCGACTCGGTCGCGCAGGGCGGTCTCCACCAGGGGGCCCTGGCGTGGGCCCCGGCGCTGAAGCTACTCGGCGTCGAGGAGCTCCTGGCGCCCCCCGACCTGCTCGTTCTCGCCTTGGACGGAATCCAGGATCCGCAGAATTTCGGAGCGGCGATCCGCAGCGCGGTCGGACTCGGCGCGACCTCCGTGGTGTGGCCCGAACACGCCGCGGCTCCCCTGACCCCCGCGACCTTCCGAGCCTCGGCGGGTGCCATCGAGCACGCGCGACTCGGCCGGGTCCCCTCCCTCGTTCGCTTCGTCGACGACGCGGTGGCGAGCGGCGCGGCCGTCGTGGGACTCACCACCGACGCCGAGCGCCCGCTCCAGGACCTCGACCTGGGCGGACGGCTGGTGCTCGTGATCGGCAGCGAGCACGAGGGCATCGGCCGCGCAGTTCGGAAGCGCTGCACCGCTCTCGGGCGACTGACATTGAAGGGTCCGGTCGAGTCTCTGAACGCTTCGGCCGCCGCGGCGGTCGCGCTGGCGATTGCCGGGATTCAGCGAACCAAATCATGATGTTGTGACGCATCATTGATGCGTCACTTCACTGCCCGAAATCACTGAACGCCTGCCGTGTAAGCAGAGGGTCGGTTTCCATTGAATGGAAAGGCCTCCGAGCCGCTCGCTGCCCCTGAATTCGCGCGCGATATCGGCACGTTGAGATCGAGCATGCACCCGATCATGGAAGGGGTCCCGAAACCCTCACCTGCGATCTCACCCGCACTAACTCTTGATCCTAGTCACGCGATTCAACACGGAAATCGCGTCGTCGATCTCACTCGAGGTATTCGTCTCGCCGAGGCTCACGCGAATTGCAGCCTCCGCACGAGGTCTTCCGAGCATCGCCTCGATGACCGGAGAGCGCTCCACGGTGCCCGCGCTGCACGCCGAACCGCTCGCCACGCGGATGCCCTCCAGGTCGAGCGCAGCGACGAGCTCGTCGCCGCGCCAGCCCGCGAACGACAGGTTCGCGACGTGCGGTAGACGGGGCTCCGCGCCGTTCGGCTCTGCCTCGCCGCGCACGGCGTCCTCCAGCCGATCGCGGAGCAGAGCGAGCGCCGCATAGCGTCCAGGTCCGCCGCGCATCATGTGGAGCGCCGCGGCGGCGAACCCGGTGACGGCCACCGCGTCGACGGTCCCCGGACGAAGCCCGCGCTCCTGCGCGCCGCCGAGCAGCACCGGCCGCGGGAGCCCGGGCGTCCGGAGAGCGAGCGCGCCGATCCCCTTCGGACCGCGGAGCTTGTGGGCGGCGACCGACGCCGTATCCCCGGCTTGCCAGAGCGTCGGGTCCACCTTGCCGGCGACCTGGACGGCGTCGACGTGGAGCCGCCCTCCGCGCTCGTGGACGGCGTCCGCGACTGCCGCCACCGGCTGGAGCACGCCGGTCTCGTGGTTCGCGGCCATGAGCGCCACGACGAAGCCCGGAGGGAGACCCTCGGCGGCAGCCAGGACGGCGTCGGGCTCGAGCGCGCCGCTCCCGGGGACGGGAACCCACCGGACCGGAGTGCCGGCGGCCTCGAGCGCCTCGGCGACCCGGACGACGGAGGGATGCTCGAGCCGGCTCGTCACCAGCGCCGGGGCGTGGCGGAGCGCCAGGTTGTTCGCCTCGGTGGCTCCCGACGTGAAGACGACGTCGCGCGGGTCGACGCCCATGAGCGCCGCGACGGCCTCGCGGGCACGCTCGACGACGGCGCGCGCCTCCCGACCACTGCGATGGACGCTGGACGGGTTCGCCCAGGCCGTCGCGGCCACGTCCCGCATCGCCTCGAGGGCGGCCGGGAGCGGCGGCGTCGTGGCGTTCCAGTCGAGATAGACGTCCCTACCGCCGTCCCGACCGGGGGCGTAGCTCACGAAGCGCTGGCGACGACGCTGGGCGCCTGCTCGGCGATCGTCAGATAGAAGGCCGCGCCGGTGAAGCGGATCCCGCCGATCTGCTCGTTGGCAGGGGACACGATGCGGACGTCCCCGCCGTGGCCCTTTGCGACGCCGCGAACGATGGCGAGCCCGACGCCCGCGCCACCGTGAAGGCGGGTGACGGAGCCGTCCGCCTGGTAGAACGGCTCGAAGACCCGCGCCCGGGCGTCGCGCGGGACGCCTGGACCGGTGTCCGCGACGCACAGCTCGAACTGCCGCGTCGGCAAGCGGCGTAGCCGCACCCCGACGGCGCCGCCCTCTGGGGTGAACTTGCCGGCGTTGCCGATCATCTCGGTGACGGCGCGACCGAGCCGGGCTGCGTCTCCACGTCCGTTGAGAATGTCGGGGATCTCGGTGGCGACCCGGAGACGTCGATCGATGAAGGCCGCCTGCGCCCGGTGGAGCTCCTTGCGGACGGCGTCCGCGAAGTCGTAGTCGCGGAGCATGAACCGCATCTTGCCGGTCTCGAGCGCGGTCACGTCGAGGAGGTTATCGATGAGCGCCCGAAGCCGCTGAGCGCACTCGTCGACGGCGCGGACGGCCTTGAGCTGAGGCGTCGACAGCGCGCCGAGCTCGCCGTCGGACAGCATCCGGACGTACCCGACGATGGGCGTCATGGGCGTCGCGAGCTCGTGCGAGATGTTCCGGTAGAACTCGCGCCGCGCCTGATCGAGCTCCCGGAGACGCGCGTTCGCGTCGCTGAGCTCGGCGACCTTTTCCTCGAGGTGAGCGACGATACGCTGGCTCTGGGCGCGCAGTACGTCGTCCCCCGCCACTGCGGCGAGACGCTCGCGGTGGCCGCTCAGATAGCTCTGGATCGTCGCCGCGAAGGTGCGCGCGTCGATCGGCTTCTGCAAGAAGCCGTCGCAGCCGACCGCGAGGCTCGTGTCGCGATTTCCCTCGGCGGTGATCGCGACGATGGGGACGTTCTGGAGCGCGGGCTCCGCGCGGAGCCGGAGCGTGACCTCGTAGCCGTCGAGCCCCGGTATCGCGATGTCGACGAGCACGAGACTCGGCCGGAGCTCGCACGCTCGACGGATCCCTTCGAGGCCGTCCTGGGCGTCGACCACCTCGTGGCCCGCGACCGTCAGCAACTTTCTGACGAGCAACCGGTTCGCTGGGTCGTCTTCGATATGGAGGATCGTGGGCATCTGCTCGGAACGCTCCGCTATTGTAGCCGCGTGAGTACGGCTCCCGAAATACCTTGCAAGGCCGCCGGCCGGCGCCGTACGTGTAGGCGCCGATGAAGACGGGACGGCCGCTATCTTGGCTACTCTTGCTCGCCTGCGCGAGCTCTTGCGCAAAACTGACCGAGCCGGCCTCCAACACGGTCGTCGTCGCGCCTTCGCCTCCGCCTGCACCGGAGCGTTCGGCTGTAGCCGCAACTGCGGCGCCCGCGCCGACCCCCGCGCCGACGCCGCCCCCGGACCCCGCTGCGCAGCAGACGGTCGGCGCGTCACACGTTCTCGTCGCCTACTCGGGCGCGATGCGGGCCGCACCGACCATCAAGCGCACGAAGGACGAGGCGAAGAAACGCGCCGAGGGCCTCCTCGTTCGCGCCCGCAAGGGCGAGGACTTCGCGAAGCTCGCTGATTCGAGCTCCGACGACCCGTCGGCCAAGGCCAATCACGGTTCGCTCGGGAAGTTCACGCGTGCGCAGATGGTCAAGCCGTTCGCCGACGCAGCCTTCGCGCTGAAGCCGGGCGAGGTCAGCCCCCTGGTCGAAACGCCCTTTGGATTCCACGTCATCAAGCGCACCGAGTGAGACGGCGTTTCGCGTCCCTCCGCGCGTTGCATACGGGCTCGCCGTAGCGACGGGGCTCCTCTATTTCATCGCGTTCCCGGGCATCGACGTCTGGCCGCTGTCGTTCGTCGCGCTCGTGCCCTTGATGGTCGCGCTGCGCAATCAGCCGGTGCGCCGCGCCGCGGGTCTCGGCTGGGCAGCCGGTTTCACGATGACGATGACCGGCTTCTACTGGCTGCTCGGCATGCTGAAGACATTCAGCGGCTTCCCGACGGCGGTGTGCCTCGTCTTCATGGCCATCCTGTGCGGCTACCAGGGTGGTCGCATCGGCCTCATGGGATGGCTGTACGGTCGCGCCGAGGCGCGCGGCTTCCGGCCGGGTCCGGTCTTCGCGCTGTCGTTCATCGCGAGCGAGCTCGTCTATCCCCTGCTCTTCCCCTGGTACTTCGGCGCGACGGTGCACCAGGTGCCGGCCCTGACGCAGGTCGCCGAGCTCGGTAACCCCATCGTCGTCGGTCTCACCCTGATCGCCGCGAACCTCGCGGTGACGGAGCTGGTCTGGGCGCGCCTCGTGAAGCGCGCGCCCGATCTACGGCTCGTCGCGGCGCTGGCGTCGGTCCCGCTCGTCTCCGCAGTCTACGGCGCGATCCGCATCTCGCAGGTCGACAAGCAGGTCGCGAGCGCTCCCAAGGCCGAGGTCGGCGTCGTGCAGGCGAACATGAGCCTCATGGCGAAGCGGTCAGAGCCCGGTGAGGGCCTGCATCGCCACATGGCGCTCACCCGGAAGCTCCAGGCCGAGACCCCGCTCGATCTCGTGGTGTGGAGCGAGACGTCGGTCACGTCCGCTACGCCCGAGGACGCCGTCGACGTCGAGTATCCGCGTCGCTTCACGCGCGCACTCGGCGTCCCCACCGTGTTCGGCGCCGTGCTCTACCGCGAGGTGCCGGACGCGCGTCGCTACGTGCTCTTCAACTCCGCGCTCCTGTCCGACAAGACGGGCGCGATCCGCGGGCGCTTCGACAAGACGTACCTCCTCGCGTTCGGCGAGTACCTGCCGTTCGGCGACACCTTCCCGATCCTCTACGAGTGGTCGCCGATGTCCGGCAAATTCTCGAAGGGCACGTCGCTCCAGTCCCTGCCGCTCGGCGATCACAAGCTCACCGTCCACATCTGTTACGAAGACGTCATCCCGAGCTTCGTGAACAGCATGATGCGAGCCGATCCGGGGAACCTGCTCGTGAACATCACGAACGACGCCTGGTTCGGCGACTCCACCGAGCCGTGGATCCACCTCGCGCTCTCGAAGTTCCGCGCCATCGAGCAGCGGCGCTTCCTCGCTCGCTCGACGAACAGCGGCGTGAGCGCGATCATCGATCCGGTCGGTCGCGTCGTGCGGCACACGGACACCTTCCAGGAACAGGCCGTCCACGCGCAGGTCGCCTGGATGACGGGCAGCACCCCCTACAATCTCTGGGGCGACGCGCCCTGGTGGCTCGCGACCGTCGCCATCGTCGTGATGGGCTTCGTCCGGCGCAAAGGTACGACCCCGGCGCCTTTGCCGACCCCCACCGTCTCGGCGTAGAATACGGCCAAGCTCCTTAACGTCTGAGCGTCGATAGCGAGTCCGCACTTCCCCCACGAGTGTGAATTCGACGGCTGTACCCAGGTCCGGTGGTCCAGTTGACCCCCTCGACGCACTATGGCAAAAACGCCCTTTGATTCCGGGGAGCTCGGGACTCATCGGGCGCGACCGACGACACCTAACGGAAGGAATATCAATGACTTGGCGTAAAATTCTTATTTGCGGTCTCGTGGTTTCGGCGGCCTCGGCGGCCGCTGTCGGCTGCAAGGTGACGGCGTGTTCGGGCGATGACTGCAATTTCGACGCGGGCTTCGGCTCGGGCGGCGCAGATGCAGGCACCGGCGGCGCAACGACGGGTGGCAGCAGCGGCGCGGGCGGCAGCAGCGGCGCGGGCGGCAGCAGCACCGGCGGCTCGGCTGGCGCAACCGGCGGCACAGCGGGTACGGCAGGCGCAGGCGGCGCGCTCGTGGACGCGGGTCCCGACGTGATCGCGACCGAGTGTCATCCGGAGCAGGACACCGGCGACTGCGCCAAGTGCATCGAGACCAAGTGCTGCTCGGAGTGGCTCGATTGCGTGAACGACACCGACTGCCTCAAGCAGGTCGATGGCAAAGAAGAAGAGTACTACTGCGTCCAGGATTGCCTCGTGCACGACGACGCGGGCATCAAGGACGTCGACACGTGCGCAAGCGACTGTGCTCACGGCTCAATAGGAGTGTCGTCGGCGACGAGCGGCCTCATCGCCTGCATGCGCGACACCGGTGACTCGAGCACCACGCAGAACTGCACGAACCAGTGCTTCCTGCGCGATCTCCCGTGAAATAGCCCCTGACCCGGGCCAGCGCCCAGGTCGTCGGCAGACGCAAAGCGAGTCCCGGTTCATCACCGGGGCTCGTTTTGCTTTGTAAGTTCCGCAGCGACGGCACCGTCCCCGCCTGCGCGAGCACAGCGAGCCCGCCCGAAGGGCGGCGGGGGAGCGGGTCGCGAAGCGAGCCCGCCGGGGTAAGACCCCCTCACAAACACCTGCTACATGCCGAAGGCTTTTTTGAAGCGCTTGGCGTCGGCGAACATGTCGACGTTGGTGAAGACGTAGTGCGCGGCCTCATTCTTCGCCTCGTGGGCGATCTCGGCGAGGCGCTCGATGGCGGGGTCTTCGTAACGCGACTTGTGGCCGGCCGGGCCGGGGAGCCGGTAATACGCCACCGAGCGCTTGGACCAGCCGTGGCGCAGCGGATCGCGCGCCGCGAGGGTGCCGGTCTCGGTCGCCAGCGCGTCGGCGCGGTCGGCGTCCCAGTCGAGACCCGGCTCGAACACGACGACGTCGAACTTCGTCCTGGCGAGGACGAGGAAGTCTTTCAGCGCGGCCTTGTTCGGCCGCGTCTCGGCGAAGTCGGGAGGCGCGACGAAGATCGCGGTGCGCGCCTCGAGCTCGCCCGCGACTTCCAGCAGGCCTACTAGGGCCGTTTCGATGACTTTGCCGGGGCGAAAGCCCTCCTGCGCGACCTCACGCGGACCGAGTACGGCGAACTGAAAATCCGCGGGCGCTTCGCGTCGCCAGCGCCGGATGGTACCCGGCCCTGGCACAGCGCGGTGCGTCTCTTGGATTTCTACAAACCCGTATTCTTTGAAGTAGCGCGTGGCGGGCACGGCGAAGCCGGCACACCCGACCGTGATCATTGCCGGAGGACCGTAACACAAGGAGCCCCCTTGTTCACATCGGCTCGATCGAAGGTTCGACCATTCCTAGCGCCCGGGCCGCCGCGCCCTCTCCGGCGTGCCGTGCGGCCGCCCTGATTGCGTCCGTGACGGAAAGGCTCGAACCCATGGCGTCTGCCGTCTGAACGACGGTCTCCACCCGGCGAACGTCGCCCGTATCCCGGAGCTTCTGGCCTCCTTCGCGCTCCTCGACCCAGCCGTGCACCGTCACACCGACGTCCGAGCCGCGCCCCAGCGGCGCCTGCCCGCCCGGCGCAGCGATGGCCGCGGGCAGCTCATCGACGCGGACGACCTCGACGACGAAGCGCGGAAAAGCAGCGCTCCCGAGGGCCCCGGCGCGCGAAAGCTGAGCGCGCGCACCGTTCAGCGCCTCTGCGGCGGCTTCGGCGTAGGGCACGGAGAACGGCGCCGCTGCGACGGCGAGTCGCTCGCTCGACGGTACCGATGCGACCGCGGAGTGATAGCCGCAGCCGTAGCTCGACGCCGCGACGATCAGCGACGAGACGCCGGGCACGAAGCGACGTAGTGGGCCAAGTTTCACGGGAAACAACAGCATATCCACATCGGAACGGCCGTGCTCGGTGCAGCCGTTCAAGCCGCACCGGGGTTCACTGGTGTGACGTTCAGACGTCGCAGGCCGCGCCGAACGGGACTCATCCGACGATGATGTTGAGGATCCGGCCGGGAACGTACACCAGTTTGCGGACGGCCTTGCCGGCGACGAACTTCTGCACGTTCTCGTCGGTGAGCGCGGCGTCGCGCGCCGCGTCCTCGGTGGCGGTGGGGCTCAGCGCGATCTTGCCGCGCACCTTGCCGTTCACCTGGACGGCGATCTCGATGATGTCGTCGACGCAGAACGCCTCGTCGAAGGCGGGGAACGGCGCAGCCGCGAGGCTCGTCCCGTGCCCGAGGACCGTCGCCCACATCTCCTCCATGAGATGCGGCGCGAAGGGCGCGAGACACAGCACGAGCTTCTCCGCCGCTTCACGCGGCACGGCGGGGAGACCGTGCAGGTGATTCGTGAAGATCATCATCGTGCTGATCGCGGTGTTGTACCGGAGCGCCTCGATGTCCTGCCCGACCTTCTTCACCGTGCGGTGGGCGAGCTTGTTCGTCTCCGCGTCCATCGCGTGGGTGAGCGGACGGCCGAGCGCGGTCTGCACGCGCTCGAGAAAGCGGCGCACGCCCTGGATGCCGCTCGTCTGCCACGGCTTCACGGTCTCGAGCGGGCCCATGAACATCTCGTAGACGCGGAGGCTGTCGGCACCGAACTCCTCGACGACCAGGTCGGGATTGACGACGTTGCCGCGCGACTTGCTCATCTTCTCGGACACCGGAACGACCTTCACGCCGTACTCGGGGTGGCGCGCCACCTGCCCGTCCCAGCGCACGTCGCTCGGCCCGAGCCAGCGCTCCTCGAGCGGCTCCCCGGTGCTGGAAAGCACGTGTTTTCCCGTTTCGCGCTCGTACTTCACGTCCGCATCGTCGCCGTCGAAGGCGCGGAGCACGCGGTCGTCGTCGTCGACGGCGGCGTAGAAGCGGAACGCCTGCCCGAGCATCATGCCCTGGTGAACGAGCCTCTGGAACGGCTCGGGGTGCTTCACCACGCCGACGTCGTAGAGCACCTTGTGCCAGAAGCGCGCGTAGAGAAGGTGAAGCACGGCGTGCTCCGCGCCGCCGACGTAGAGATCGACGGGCATCCAGTCGTCGTACGCCTTCTCGGAGAAGATGCGCTCGTCGTTCCGCGGATCGATGTAGCGGAGGTAGTACCAGCACGAACCCGCCCACTGCGGCATCGTGTTCGTCTCGCGCGCGTACCAGCGGCCCTCGCGCTGGAAGAAGCGCCAGTCGAGCGCGCGCACGAGAGGACCCTGCGGATCGCCGGGGTGATAGTCGTCGAGCTCCGGCAAGAGCAGCGGTAGCTCGCTCCGGTCGCACGCGATCGGCTTCGAAAAGTCGATGGTGTGCGGGTCGCCCTTGCGCGGATCTCCCGCGGTTTCTACCGGGAAATAGACGGGGATCGGCTCGCCCCAGTACCGCTGGCGGCTGAAGAGCCAGTCGCGGAGCTTGTAGTTCACCTTGGCGCGGCCGATGCGCGTCTTCACCAGGTGCTCGGTGATGCGACGCTTCGCGTCCCGCGTCGGAAGGCCATCGAACTCGCCGGAACGGACGGCGATGCCGTCGTCGCTGAACGGTGCTTCGAGGGCGTCATGCGCCTTGCCGTCGGGGCTGACGACCTCGACGATGGGCAGGTCGAACGCCTTCGCGAACTCGAAGTCGCGCTCGTCGTGGCCGGGCACCGCCATGATGGCGCCGGTGCCGTACGCTCCGAGGACGTAGTCGGCGGTGTAGACCGGTATCGTCTTGCCGGTGAGCGGGTTCGTCGCGAAGGCGCCCGTGAAAACGCCCGTCTTTTGCTTGCCGAGAGCGGTGCGTTCGAGATCGCTCTTCCGCGACGCCGCGTCGGCGTAGGTGTTCACCTCGTCACGGTGCTCGGGCGTCGCGAGCTCCCGGGTGAGCCGATGATCGGGCGCGATGACCATGTACGTCGCGCCGAAGAGCGTGTCGGGACGCGTCGTGTAGACGGTGAGCGACTCGGGGCGACCGACGAGCGGAAAGTCGACTTCCGCGCCCTCGCTCCGGCCGATCCAGTCGAGCTGCTTCTGCTTCGTCTCGGGCCAGTCGAGCCCCTCGAGATCTGCGGCGAGGCGATCGGCGTACGCGGTGATCCGGAGCTGCCACTGACGCAGCGGTTGCCGGACGACCGGGTGATCACCGCGCTCGCTCCTGCCGTCGATGACCTCCTCGTTCGCGAGCACGGTGCCGAGCGCCGGGCACCAGTTCACCGGGATTTCTCCCTGAAAAGCGAGGCCGCGCTCGAACAGCTCGAGGAAGATCCACTGCGTCCAGCGGACGTATCCGGGATCGGTGGTGTTCACCTCCCGCGACCAGTCGTAGGAGAAGCCGAGCTGCTTCAGCTGACGGCGGAAGGTGTCGATGTTCTTCTGCGTCGTGACGGCGGGGTGAGTGCCGGTGTTGATGGCGTGCTGCTCTGCGGGAAGCCCGAAGGCGTCCCAGCCCATCGGGTGGAGCACGTCGTAGCCGCACATGCGCCGGTAGCGCGCGAAGATGTCGGTCGCGATGTAGCCGACGGGGTGCCCGACGTGGAGGCCCGAGCCCGACGGATACGGGAACATGTCGAGCACGTACGCCTTCGGATGGCCGGGGCGCCGCTCCGTCCGGAACGTGTCGTGCTCCTCCCAGTACTTCTGCCAGGTTCGTTCGATGGCCCGGTGATCGTAGGGCATTGGAAGTGGGTTCTTAGAGGCCCGCGACCCGACTCGCAACAGAATCCCCCCGCGCGGCAGCGCGCGGCGGGCGGCGGCGGAAAGCTCTACCCGCGCTGCTTGGCGCGGACGGCTTCCGCCTTCTTCTCGAGGCGCGTGCGACGTCGCTCGGCCGCCTCGGGTCGTTCGCCGGTGCCCTGGGCGAGGAGCTCGAGCGCGCGGCTCGGTTCCTTCACGAAGTGCTCGTAGAGCTTCACGAGCTCGAAGCGCGCGGCCGCGTCGTCGAGCGTCCCTGCGAGGGCCTCGAAGTCTTCGAGGGCGCGCCGGCGGTCACCCCTCGCCTTCGCGATCTCGCCGCGGACGCGGAGCCCCTCGGCGCCCGCTCCGCGGGTCACGGCGGCGTCCGCCGCTGCGACGGCGTGCTCGTAGGCGCGCGCGCGGCGATAGGTGCGCGCGAGGCCGACCAGATCGTCCCGGTGGAGAGCGCCGAGCGGCTCGCCGTAGAGCCCGACCAGCGCCGCCATCGAGACGACGTCCCAGGTGTTGTGCTCGACGACCGAGCGAAGGACGCTCTCGTCGCCGGTGCGCAGGTAATGGCCGTAGCGCGGCGCGACGTCGGCGCCGTCGATGTCCGCGTCGCGCACGAAGCCGAGCACCTCGCCCTCCACGGAGCGCAGGGTGCACGAGCCGACGCGGGTGCGGTGCAACCGGCGCGCGACGTGCAGCAGGTCGAGGTGCGGGCGACGCGGTGGCTCGCGAAGCCGGTTCATGACGTAGCGACCCGCGAGGGTCGGTATGTCGAAGGCCTTGCCGTTGAACGTCACGAGCGACGACGCCGCCTCGATGCGTTCCGTGAGCGCGGCGAGGAGCGCCGCTTCTTCCGACGGCCGGCGCAGGATGAGCTGCTCGATGACGAGCTGCCCCTCGTCGAACCACGCGAGACCGACGAGGAACGCGATGGTGCCGGAGCCGCCGAGCCCGGTCGTCTCGGTGTCGAGATAGAGGGCGCGCGTGGGGTCCGCGTCGGCGAGCAACGGATCGAGCGCGAGCAGCGCGAGCGCCTCGGAACGCGCTGCGAGCGCCGCGTCCACCGGGATGCGGCCGACGTGATACGACGGCGCGAGGCGCTCGAGCCGGCGAAAAACGGGCCCCTTCGGCGTCTCGTGACGCACGAACGGCAGCTCCACGATGTCCGGTTCTTTCCGCACCGGACGTGGCAGCGGGGATGACGCCCGCGACTCACGGCTGAGGATCGCCTGCATCTGTGCGCGCAGCGTGACGAGGGCCTCGACGCGGCTCGGCGAGAGCTCGGAGGCGGTCGCGTCACGCACCGTGAGCGTCGGTTCGCGGCGCGGAGCGGGCTCTGCGCTCGCCGTCTCGGCCACCGCGATCGGTGCGGCAGGGGGCTTCAGCCAGCCTAGCTTGCGCTTGAAGTCCATGCTCCTCAGTCCTCCAGACGGAGGGACGCGACGATGCCGCTCCCCGCGGCGACGAGGACGCGACGGCGCGCGACGTCGAGCACGGGCCGGTGAAGCGCCGCGCTCGCGACCGGAACACGTCGGACCGTGCCGTTCTTGCCGACGATCGCGAGAACCCCCGACGTCCCCGCCACGTACACGGCACCCGACGGAGCGACGACGGGGGCCGCCGCGCCTTCTTCGCCGAG
Source organism: Polyangiaceae bacterium (assembly GCA_036272055.1). Lineage (GTDB taxonomy): Bacteria > Myxococcota_A > Polyangia > Polyangiales > Polyangiaceae > DASZVB01. Next base: position 26,095 of record DATAZL010000070.1, read on the forward strand.
GGGCGTGTGAGATGCGACGGCGCCCTCGGACGTCAGGCGCGTCAGCGCGCCGTCGTGCTCCACGGCGATGAACCCGTCGCCCACCGAGTCTGCCCACGCCACGCCGTCGCGGCGGAAGCGCACGTCGCCCTTCGGCCCGACGCCGATGAGCGCGCCCCCCGTGATGAGCGTCACTGCGCCGTCGGGGCGCGCGCCGACGATGGCGTCGCACGCGCCGGGAACGCGCACCACGCTCCGTCGCATCGCGCCGTCGAGCACGACGACGCTGCCGTCGACGGAAGCGACGAAGGCGCGGCCGCCGAAGTACCGGGGGCCGGCGCTGATCGACGGCCCGACGCCCGCGTGCCAGACGGCGCTGCCGTACTCCGCGTACGCCCAGACGTTGCCGTCGGTGCCGGCGAACGCGACGCTGGCCGGCGACGCGAACGCGAGCTCACCGCCGACGTGGACCGGCGTCTTTGCCTGCCAGCCGAGGACGCCGTTCGGGTAGAACGAGCAGAGCCGCTGGGCCGTCGTCGCGACGTAGATGCGGCCGTTCCTGTCGACGAGGGGCGACCAGGCAATGGCGCCCTCGAGCGTGTAGGCCCATTGCACGAGCCCACGGGCGTCGAGCGCCAGCAGATAGCCGTCCGCAGTGCCGATGTAGACCGCGCCGTCGACGCCGACGGCAGGGGGCGCGTAAAGAGGACCCCCGGCGTCGAAGCGCCACTCGATGCCCATCGCCCTGTCGGCGTCCGTGACCAGTGTCCTGGTCGGCTCCGACGTCTGCCGGGTGGCGCCAGAGCCGGGGCTCCACCCCCGCGTCGTTCTGCCGGCGGCCGCGGGCGACGCGCAGGCCACGACGAGGGTCGAGCCTCCGACGAAGAGGGCAGCGCGGCGTCCGGGACGAGGGAACATCGGTTCAGCTCCCCGGATACCCTCTAACGGCCAGGCGGCGCAAGGCCGAGCGCTGGCGACGTCACGCATCTAGCCAGCTGACGCCAGTTCGTAGACCCGAGGGCTCAAGTGGCGCTCGTCCCAGTGCGGGGAGGTCCCGGGCTGAGGCAGGATGGCAAGGTGGCGCTCCAGCTCTTCGGACTCACTGGCGGTATCGGCTCTGGCAAGAGCACGGTGGCCCGACGCTTCCGGGCTCGCGGACTACCGGTACTCGACGCGGACCAGCTCGCACGCGACGTGGTCGCGAAGGGCACGACCGGGCTCGCCGAGATCGTCGCGCGCTTCGGAGAGGGTGTGCTCGACGCGGACGGGAGCCTCGACCGGAAGAAGCTCGCGGCGCTCGTCTTCAAGGACGACGAGGCGCGAAAGGCGTTGAACATCATCACGCACCCGCGCGTCGGCTCCCTGCTCACCAAGCGCGCCGAGGAGCTCGCACGGCGCGGCGAGCCGCTCGCCTGTTACGAGGTGCCCCTGCTCTTCGAGACCGGCCTCGACACCGTGCTTCGCCCCGTCGTCGTGGTCGCCGCGCCCCTCGATGCGCGCGTCGAACGCACGATGGTCCGCGATGCGGGCACCGAGGACGACGTGACGTCGCGTGTCCGCGCCCAGATGCCGCTCGAGGAAAAAGTGCGGCGCGCCGACTACGTCATCGACAACGCCGGCGCGCCGGAAGACCTCGTGGCGCGGGCCGACGAGGTGTTCGAATCGGTGTGCGAGCGCCTCGGCGTGAAGACGGCGCGCTATCCGCGGCCCTGACGGCTCGTCGGTTCACCGCGGGTAACCGTATCCGGCGCCCCGGGATACCCGCTTAGTCCGATGGAAGATTCGTCGCCGTCGTCGCGGTTTTTCGAGCTTTTCTCCTGGCAGCACCCGGCGGGCCCGGTGCCGGACGACTTTTTCTTCGAATATCCGACCGCGCGCCGGCCCACACGAAAGAAGTTACGAGCGACTGGCGACGTCGTCGATCTTGGCGTACCTAAGAGTGAACGGCTCCGGGGCGCCCGCACGATGCTCACCGACGAAGAATTGATGGAGCGCTATCAGGCCGGTGATCGCGCCGCCTTCGCCGAGATCTTCGGACGCTACGCGCCCCTCTTGCTGCGCGTGATGAGGCAGCAGCTCGGGCGGCGTGAAGACGCGGCGGACCTCGTGCAGCAGACGTTCCTGCAGCTCCACCGATCGAAGCAAGACTTCCGGCAAGGCGCGCTCCTCCGCCCCTGGCTGCTGACGATCGCGATGAACCTGCGTCATCGTCATTTTCGCCGGCTCGGGCGCCACCCGGAGACGTCTCTCGATCTGCATCTGATGGACCAGCTGAACACCGGGCTGCGCGTCCCCGACGCCGCCGATGCGAGCTGCGACGTGCACGCGCTGCTCCGCGGTCTCCCCGCCGATCAGCGCGACGTGATCGTGCTCCACTGGCTGGAAGGGCTGTCGTTCAGCGAGGTGTCGCTCGTCGTCGGCGTGAGTCTCTCGGCGGTGAAGGTCCGCGCGCACCGCGGCTACGTCGCGATCCGGAAGATCTTCGCGCAAGAAGCCGAAACCGTCGGCCCGAAGATCCCGTTCAGAGGAGCAAGGGTTGGAACGCCCCAGCGGCAATGAGCCGGAGCCTCCTTTGCCCCGCCCTGCCGGTGCCAAGAAGGCTGAAGTAGATCCCGACGTTGCGCGCCTCCTCGGAAACTTAGAAAGCCTTCTGGACGAGGAAGAGCAGCGCCCCGAGAGCGTCGTGCGCTCGCTCTCCACCGGCTTTCGCATCGCGATCGCGACGGCGCTCGCGGCGCTCGCAGTGACGGTGGTGTTCGCGTTCGTCCGGCGCGCGGACTTCGCCGCGATACCGCACTGGCAGCTCCTCGTCGTGGGGACGAGCTACGCCGTCGTGGCGGGGCTCCTCGTCTGGCGCGTGCTCCTGCCGCTCCACGAGGCCGAGACGCGCTCCGAGCATGCGACGGCGCTCATCACGGCGGCCTTCGCCCTGCCCTTCGTCTGGGCGGTCGTGCCGCCGCACGCGTTCGGGCGCGTGCTCCAGGCGGAAGAGATCCGTCGGGACTGTCTGGTGCTCGGCATCGGCATCGGCGGCGCGTTCATCGCGCTCCTCCGGGTGCTCGACCGCGCCGCGGACACGGATCCCCGCGGTGTCGCGATGGTCGCGGCCGCGGCGGGGCTCGTCGCAAACTTCGCCCTGACGCTGCATTGCCCGCAGACCGGGCTCGCACATCTGGCGATCGGTCACGCGCCGATCGGGCTTTTGCTCTTCTGGATTTACCGGCGCGCCGCCGGGTTCAAAGCCGCGCGCAGTACCTGACGTCGCGACGCTAGCGCGCCGGGGCCTTGCCGGAGAGCCGCTGCTCCGCGGCGATGAGCGTGTTGTCGAGCAGCATGGCGATCGTCATGAGCCCGACGCCGCCGGGGACCGGCGTGATGACTCCGGCGATCTCCGACGCGGCGGCGAAGTCCACGTCGCCGCACAGCTTGCCGTTCTCGTCGCGGTTCATCCCGACGTCGATCACGGCGGCGCCCGGCTTGATGTAGTCGCGGCCGAGCATGCGCGCGCGACCGACCGCGGCGATGAGGATGTCCGCCTCGCGACACACGGCCGCGAGATCGCGCGTCTTCGAGTGCGCGAGCGTCACCGTCGCGTTCTCGGCGAGGAGCAGCGCCGCTGCCGGCTTTCCGACGATGTTGCTGCGCCCCACGACGACCGCGCGCGCGCCGTCGATCTTCACCTTCGCCTCGTGGAGTAGCCGGATGCAGCCCCGCGGCGTGCACGGCACGAGCGCGGCCTGCCCCGACCAGAGCGCGCCGACGTTGACGGCGTGAAATCCGTCCACGTCCTTTGCCGGATCTATCGACGCGAGCACCTTGGCGGACGCGACGGCGGAGGGCAGCGGGAGCTGCACGAGGATCCCGTCGACGTCGTCCCGACGGTTCAGCTCGTCGACCACGGCGAGGAGCTCCGTCTCGCTCACCGACGCCGGCAGCCGGATCACGTCTCCGGCGAAGCCCGCTTCCTTCGCCGCTTTCTCCTTGTTGCGGACGTACACCGCAGACGCCGGATCCTCGCCGGCAAGGACGACGTAGAGGCCCGGCTGACGGCCGTGTCGCGCGAGAAAGCGCGCGGCGCCTTCCGCCGCCTCGGCTCGTACGCGCTCCGAGATCGCCTTCCCGCTGAGTACCGTGGCTGCCACGCGAGATGCGGTACCAGAGCCCGGACGCGCAGTCACCGCATACGGGAGCTGCCCACGACTCTGCCGTCAGTCAGGGGCGTCGGCGCCCGCGTCGCTGGGGCCGGCGTCCGTGATGCCGGAGTCCCCGACCGGACTGCCGTGATAGGTCGCGGCCCTGCAGGGCGGATTGACGCAGGTGTCGGTCGCAAAGGGCGGGTGATGCACGTCCTTGGCGCACCCGACGGCCAGCATCGAACCCGCGACGAGCCCGAGCGAGACGTACCCCCTGGTGGCCTTCACGCCAGCCGGACCCGCGCCGAGAAGCGCCGATGGGCCACGAAGACTGCGCCGATGAGCCCGATACCGATGAGCTGGGACGTGCTCAGACCGAGGAGCCCGCCGCGATCGTCGCTGCGAAATATCTCGATCACGAAGCGCGCGACCGCGTAGAGCGCGATGAAAGTGAAGAACACCTGGCCATCGTAACGCTTCCGTCCCTGAACGTAGAACAAACAGACTGCCGCGATGACGAGCGCCGACGCCGACTCGTATATCTGCGTGGGATGCACCGGGAGCGAGCGGAGGAGCTTCGACGCGAGGAGCCCGTGCTTGCTCTGCCACTCGCTCGCCGGGCTATCGGACGGGAAGACCAGGCCCACACCGTCGGGGGTCTCCTTGCCGAAGCAGCAGCCGGCGAGGAGGCAGCCCATGCGCCCGAAGCCGAGCCCGATCGGGATGGTGAGCCCCGCCAGATCGGCGCCCTTCCAGAACGGAAAGCGATCGTGTCGCAGCAGATACCAGGCCGCGGCCGTCGCCCCGAGGAAGCCGCCGTAATACGTCAGGCCGCCGTTCCAGAACTTGGCCCACGCGAAGCAATCCGTCTCGCGCGCGACGCACATCGAGCGCGCGGCGTCCCAGACGCCGTTGTAATCGGCGTTCCCGCACTCGAGCTTCGAGAGCTGCAGGTTGACCTTCGACGGATCGGTGCAGAGATGCACGTAGTCCATGAAGTAGCCATCGGCGAAGACGTGGAGCACCCGCGCGCCCGCGACGCCGGCGATGAGCATCGCGAGCCCGAGGTCCACGAACACGTCGGGATCCTGCCCGATGCGCTTCGACGTGATCGCGCCGGAGACCGTCGCGAAGATGAACCCCACCAGGAGCAACACGAAGTAGCTCGGGAAACCCTGATCGAGCAGCGTGAAGAGCCGCCCTTGCATGGCTCTACCCGGTGCCGGTCGCGGGCGCCTGCGACGGATGGGCCGCCTTCGGCGGCTGCTTCGACGTGATCATGTCGATGGCCATGAGCGCGACGCCGGCGCAGATGCACATGTCCGCGACGTTGAACGTCGGCCAGTGATCGGTCACGTTCCAGGTCGGAACGAGGGTCGCTATGCCCTCGTTCATCTTCGTGATCCACTCGGCACGGTAGTCGATGAAATCGACGACGCTGGTGCGCACGACGCGATCGGTGAGATTGCCGAGCGCGCCGCCGAGGACCAGCGGCAGACCCCACTTCAACGCGCGCTGCCCCGGCAAGAGCCGGCTGTAGAGCGAGATGATGAAGACGACGGCCGCGCAGCTCACGCACAGGAAGAACGGACGGCGAACGAGCTCGCTCGCGTTCTGCAGGAGGCCCCAGGCGCCGCCGCGGTTGTACGCGAGGCTGAAGCTCAGGTGATTTTCGACCAGCTTGATTGCCGGATCTCGCGTGCGCGCGGTCAGCGTGATCTCGGCCCACGCCTTGCTCGCGACGTCGGCCATGAGCGCACAGGCCGCGATGCCCCCGAAGAAGACGTAGGAGGGGCGCGCCTCACCGGGCGACCCCCCGCGGGGCACGGACGGGCGCAGGGGAACTGCGCCGTCCTCGGACGTTGACGCTAGCGGCGCGTCGGCCAGAGGCTCGTTCATGGATGACGGGGTTTGATACCCGCGATTCGCGCCCCGGTCGAGGCTTACCGAGGTTTACAACAGCCGCACATCCGTTTAGTGTTCTCGGGTCGTGCCGGAAGCTCCCTGGGTCAAAGCGACGGGCGTGAGAGCCGTCGTGGACGGCTGGTTGAAGTCCGGCGTCGTCCGTCCCTGCCTCGCTGCCGAGCGGCTCATCCCGTCGCGCGCAGCGGACGTCGCGCCGCTGCCGCCCGGGCTTTCGGCGCCCCTCCGCGCTGCTCTCGCAGGCAGGGGCGTCGAGCAGCTCTACACGCACCAGCTCGAGGCGATCAGCGCCGCTATGGAAGGGCACAACGTCGTCGTCGCGACGCCCACTGCGAGCGGGAAGAGCCTCTGCTTCCACGTCCCCGTCCTCGAGGCGCTCGAGGCCGATCCCGGCGCCACCTCGCTCTACGTCTACCCGACGAAGGCGCTCAGTCGCGACCAGGAGCACGGCATCCACGCGCTCGTGCGCGAGGCGGGGCTCAGCGTGCCGGCGACGGTCTACGACGGGGACACGCCGGGTGACGCGCGGCGCGCCGCACGGGAGCGCTGTCGCATCGTCCTCACGAATCCGGACATGCTCCACGCCGGCATCTTGCCGAATCACGCGCGCTGGGCGTCGCTCCTCTCCGGCCTCCGCTACGTCGTTCTCGACGAGATGCACACGTACCGCGGCGTGTTCGGGTCGCACATGGCCCACGTCGTCGAGCGCCTGCGTCGCGTCGCCGCGTTCCACGGTTCGAAGCCCGCGTTCATCGGCGCGACGGCGACCATCGGCAATCCGCGGGAGCACGCGGCGCGCCTCTTCGGCGTCGACCCGGGAGCGATCACCCTCGTCGACCGCTCCGGCGCGCCGAGCGCGAGCCGCCAGGTGCTGCTCTACAACCCGCCCATAGTTAACGAAGAGCTCGGGATTCGCGGCAGCGCGCTGAAGCACGCCGTCCGTCTCACCGCCGATCTGGTGCGGGCGCGCGTGCCCACCATCGTGTTCGGTCAATCGCGCAACAGCGTCGAGACCATGCTCAAGTACCTCAGGGACGAGTGCCGCGGCGCCGTGCCCGAGGACTCGATCATGGCGTATCGCGGCGGCTATCTCCCCGCGACGCGCCGCCGCATCGAAGAAGGGCTTCGAAACGGGGAGATCCTCTGCGTCGTGGCGACGAACGCGCTCGAGCTCGGTATCGACATCGGGGATCTCGATGCCGTCGTGTGCGTCGGTTACCCGGGATCCATCGCGGCGACGTGGCAGCGATTCGGCCGCGCCGGCCGCCGCGGGAGCCAGAGCATCGCGCTCATGGTTTGTGCAAGCGGCGCGCTCGATCAGTTCCTTGCACGGGAGCCCGAGTATCTCCTCTCCGCGGGGGTTGAAGAGGCGCGCATCGATCCAGGCAACGTCGAGATCCTCGTTCAGCACCTGAAATGCGCGGCGTTCGAGGCGCCGTTCGAGATCCGGGAGCCGGGGGCCGTCGCGGCGCGCACAGCGGCGGAAGGCGAGCGCTACGCAACGCTCGACGTCGAGGCGACGCGCGACGCGCTCGAGTATCTCGCGACACACGGGATCATCCACGCCTCGGGCGGCCGCTATCACTACATCGGCGATCCGTATCCCGCGTCGAACGTGTCGCTCCGCAACGTCGGGTGGGACAACTTCGTCATCGTCGATCTCGACACCGACAAGTCCCTGGCAGAGCTCGATTTTCGCTCCGCGCACACGATGCTGCACGAGCAAGCCATCTACCAGCACGACGCCGAGCAGTACCAGGTCGAGAAGCTCGACTACGACGATCACAAGGCCTTCGTCCGCAAGGTCGCGCCGGACTACTTCACGACTGCCCTCACCTATCGCACCGTGCAAGTGCTGGACGTGAGCGCCAGCGGCGCGCTCCCCGCTGCGCCCCTCGGCTGGGGAGAGGTGAAGGTCGTCGAGAAGGTGACCGGTTACAAGAAGGTGAAGTTTTTCACCCACGAGAACGCCGGCTACGGCGACGTGAACCTGCCCGAGATCCAGATGCACACCACGAGCTTCTGGGTGACCCTGCGAGAGTCGTCGATTGCGAGCTTCTCCGCGCCGCGCGCCGAGGTGATCGAGGCACTGCGCGGTGCCGGCGTGGCGCTCGAGGCGGTGGCGACGCTCGCGCTCATGTGCGAGCCGTCCGACATCGGGCGAACGCTCGGTGACGGTGCGGAGCAGGCCGACGACGGCGCCACGCCGCTCCCGGGTCGAGATCCGCACAGCGGCCGCACCGGCGGGCTCGATCCGACCGTCTTCCTGTTCGACGCTATTCCCGGCGGCGTAGGCCTCGCTGAACGGATCTTCGAGCGCGCCGCGGTGCTCGTGCAGTCCGCAGCAGAGCTCATCCGCGGGTGCCCGTGCGACCGCGGCTGCCCCGCCTGCATCGGCCCGGGTGAAGCGCGGGCCAGAAAAGCGCTCGCGCTCACCGTGCTCGCTCACATCGCAGGCACGCGGGAACCGACCAAAGAGCGGGCCTCAACGTATTTGCGAGGCCTCCGAGTCCTGGAAGGCGGCGCTCAGTAGTTCCGCTGCGGAACTACGCGAGCGCAGCGAGCCCGCGAAGCGGCGGGGGAGCAGTTCGCCAAAGGCGAAGCTGCGGGGGTAAGACCCCCTCACAAACCAATCCCACGACGTCAAACGCCGTCATCCCGTCACCGCCCAACTCTCCCGCGAGCGCAGCGAGCCCGCGAAGCGGCGGGGGAGCAGTTCGCGTAGGCGAAGCTGCGCGGGTAAGACCCCCTCACAAACCAATCCCACGACGT
>DATAZL010000071.1:0-2757 GCA_036272055.1 Polyangiaceae bacterium
GTCTACACGTTCGTGCGCGACGGGGAGCTGCGCGAGCTGCGCTGGGACGGCGGCGACGTGGACCTCGAGCACGGGTATCTACTCGCCGCCCCGCACCCCTGACGAGCGGTTGATGGTCGTCGAGAGTCGTCCCCGCGCCGCGTTGGCGCGAAGGAGGACGGTCGATGAAACAGGGCAACGGCACGGGGTCACGGTGGACGGAGACGGACGCGCGGCGGATGTGGAGCGAGTGGCGTGCGGTCGGCGGATCACTGGAGGCGTTCGCGCGACGAAGCGGATTCGGAGCGCAGCGGCTGCAGTGGTGGGTGAAGCGCCTGGGCCTGAAGGACCAAGGAGCGCAGCGCGGCTCGTTCGTGCCGGTGGTGGTCCGCCAGGCGCTCGTCGATGAGCGCGTGCCGGTGGCGGTCGTCGTGGAAGGCGTCGCGCGGCTCGACGTTCGCGAGCTGACGACGGAGACTGCGGCGTGGGTTGGCGTGATGTTGACGACGATGCGAGAGCGACGGTCGTGATCCTGCTACCGCGCTCGGTGCGCATCTACGTGGCGACGGAGTGCGCGAATTTGAGGAAGTCGTTCGAAGGGCTGTCGAACGAAGTGCGGAGTGTGCTCGAGGCGGACCCGCTGAGCGGTCACGTCTTTCTCTTCCTCAATCGGCGGGCGACGCAGGTGAAGATGCTGATGTGGACACGCGGGGGATTCACGATCGTGCACAAACGTCTCGAGCGCGGTCGCTTCACGTTTCCCAAGCGCGTGACGGCGGATGCGGTGCGAGTGGAGATCGACTCGCACGAGCTGGCGATGCTGCTCGAGGGTCTCGAACAAGGGGAAGAGCGCTCGTCTCGGCGATGGAGTCCGATGCCTTCGGCGAGTGCGCCGCTCACGACGCGATAAATAGATGCGCGCGCGATCACCGGTCCCTTGACTTGGTGATCGCGCGACGCCATCTCATGCGTGCGTGACGACGACGAAGACGCGCAAGAGGGACGCTGCGAAGGGAGACCGCCCCGTCTCCGTACTCGACGCCGTCCGCGCGCTGCTCGAGGGGAGTCGTGACGCGGAAGTGCTCGCAGTCGTCGAGCAGCTGGTCGCGCGCAACGCCGAGCTCGAGATGCTGCTCGCGCAGATGCGTATGCGCGGAGGCAACCGCAGCGAGCGGATCGCGCAAGAACAGCTCGATCTCTTCCTAAACAAGCTCAAGGCCGTTCAGGAAGGCGAGCTCGCGAAGGCCAACGAGAAGCTGCAGGAGACGGCGGACACGCACGCCGGACGCGACGAGCTTCCGGCGCCGCCCAAGCAGCCGCCGGTCCGAAGACCTCCGCCGCCGGAGTTGCGACGCATCGACAATCCCATCGCGGTGCCGGCGCCGGAACGTCCGTGCCCTCGCTGCGGCAAGGAGCGCACGTGCATCGGCCACGAGACGACGAACGTCATCGAACTCGTCCCGGCGGAGATCGTCGTGCGCGTCGATCGCCGCGAGAAGCTCGCGTGCGACGATTGCGAGAGCGAGATCGTCCGCGCGCCCATCGGGGACAAGGTCGTCGAGGGAGGGGCGTACGGATCGCGGCTCGTGGCCGATCTCGTCGTGAAGAAGTACTGGGAGTCAATTCCACTCAACCGTCAGAACGAGGCTCTCGAGCGCCTCGGCCTCTCGATGCCGAGTGCCTCGATGAGCGATCAGATTCAGTGGGCCACCGAGTTGCTGCTGCCGATCTGGCGTCACCTGCTGGCGCTGGTGCTGCACGCTGGCGTGATGCACGTGGATGGCACGAGCCTTCCGGTGCGCGACCGCGATCACCCCAACGGCATCGTCACGGGCGCCCTCTGGGGCTACGTCGGCGACGAGTCGTGCGCGGTATACCTCTACACGTCGACCGGCAAGAAGGTCGGCCAGCGTGAGGGCGAGCTCGGTCCGGAGCAATTCCTCGCGCTGCGTGAGGGGCCGGTCGTTGCAGACGCTTCGAACCTCTTCGATACGAGCTTCGCGCGGGCCGATCTGATCGAGGTCGGGTGCAACATGCACGCACGGAGATACTTCGTGAAAGCTCTCGAAGCGAACGACGCGCGCGCGGCGGTACCCATTGCCGCCTTCAAGACGCTCTACGACGTCGAAGCCGACGTGAAGAACGTGAGCGTCGAAGACCGGCACGCCGCCCGAGCGGAACGCTCACGGCCCGTCTACGACGAGCTCGTCACGTGGTGCCAGACGTACCAGCCGACCGAACCGCCAGGCTCGCTCTTGGGCGCGGCGATTCGCTACTTGCTCAACCACCGAGTCGCGCTGCGCCGCTTTCTCGAGGACGGGCGCCTACCGATCGATAACGGGATCGTCGAACGTCTCCATCGTCGTCCGGCCGTGGGTCGTCGGAACTTTCTCTTCGCCGGCTCTCACACCGGGGCGCAGCGCGCGGCGATCGCGTACTCGGTGATCGCGACGTGCCACCTGGTCGGCGTGAACCCGCAGGAGTACCTCGCGGACGTCCTGCCCCGGCTCGCTCGCGGCATCGTGCTCCGCGACGTGCCGAGCATGGCGCCCGCCGCGTGGAAGCTCGCCCGCGCGTCGGCCGGCCTGCCAATCGCCTGACCCAACCGACCGCCTGCGGTCAACAGACTTCAGCCGAGCACCGGGGGTGCGGTCCGGCGAGCAGATACGCTCAGGGGGTCGGCGCGAGGGTGCTCAAGACGCCGGTTCGAGCAGCGCGCGCGAACGCCGTGTGCGAGCGTTTTCTCGGCAGCGTCCGGAGGGAGTGTCTGGACCATGT
>DATAZL010000072.1:0-50934 GCA_036272055.1 Polyangiaceae bacterium
TGACGCGCTCGTCCATCACGCCGCGTAGTTGCTCGTACTTGGTCCGAATGCCTTCCACGTCACGCATGCTGAAGGACGAACCGCCAACATCGTCAGGATATTTCCATATCGGGATCGATTATTTCGACCGGGCGCCTAAGCCAATGGGGCGGCGATGCCCAAAGCGTGAGGTGAAGCCACCTGTACCTGCACCGAGTGCGAAGGCCGGTGAGCGCGTGGGGCGAAATCGGCGCGCACGATGATGACGTTGTGAATCTCACCCAAACATCTCACGGCGCAATCTCATACTCTTGGTGAGCGTTGGGCGACGGCGCCTGTGTCCCGTTAGACGCGTTCTTCCGTTCAGTATTCAGAATCTGACGAGACTGACGTACTGTGGTGCTGTGGCACCTCGCCACAACGAAGTGGGCCCCGCGGTGCGTTCAACACCCGAGGCCCCGGTCACCACGGAGATTAGCCATGGCAACGCAGCACCGTACCTCAGTTCTGCCGGAAGCGCTTCACGCGCAAGCGAGCATCATCCTCAGCGCGCTTGACGATTTTTTGCGGGCATCGCCCGGGCGGGAGATTCGCATCACCCACGACTTTGAGAACGGCTTTGCCGTCACCCTTCGGGAGTCGCACGTGTCGAGGGGCGAAAGCCTGAGGGACGCCGCTGCCCAGGTGGCACAGGTGCTCTTGCTCGACGGCGGTGCGCTGTGAAGGCGCCTTCCGTCACCCCCGCCGCTGCCTCCACGCTCCTGGAGCTCATGGCTTACGCGCGGTCACTCGTCCCTGACGCCCAGGTGGCGGCCTTCGTTGACGGCTACCTCCGAGCAAGGGCGATCGAGCGCGTTGAGGTGCCACCACTTGAGCCGAGGGACACCACTATCCACACGGCAAGCGGCCGAGGGCGCAGCATTCTCGCCGGCTGCAGCCTGGCCCTGCTGGCGCTCCTACTGCCGGCTTGCGGCGGCATGGTTGCCACCGACCAGAATGGGGCTCCCGCGGGGTTCACTAGCGGCGGCGGCAGCTGCTCCACCACCACGCCCCCCTGCGTTGACGGTGAGTCGCTCGGTTCCACCACCTTCGGCGCCTGCGAGGTGACGCACTGGGCGTGCCCCGGCAACAGCTCCCCGTGGATCGCCGATCGGGGGTGTCAACGCCTGCAGATTTCGGGCGATCCCGACACCACGGCGACGGCAACCGAGTTCAACGAGCTTTGCGGCTCGGGAGAGGTGCAGAAATGATGTGGGATGGCGATGTCACGATGGGGGAGCCCTTCGACGCAGTTCACCTAGACGCCGATATCACCGGCCACCGATGCGAGTGCTGGATCGACTCCACGAAAGGCGTCGTGATGGTGCCCGAGGCCAGCAACGGAGAGATCGTCGGGGAGCTGGAGTTTTCACCAGGCCTTCGAGTGGCGATCAACGGCCTGGCCGCGGTTGACCGTAGCGAGGTGCTGGCCTTCGCGCGTGACGTCGCAGCCGAGGCAATCGCGCCGTTCGAGTAGACAGGGATCGTCGAGCCAAGAGCCCCGAAGTCATGTGACCCCGGGGCTCTCTGCATTCGCGCTCCCCTTGACGCTGGGGCGTTGGATGCACATGTCGCTGGTGTTCGCGAGCTCTCGTCCTGAAGAGCGGCCCAAGCGGGTTTACGGTATTTCGCCGTAACTGCGAACCCTGCGGGAGAGCGCTTGTACCTTGGTGCGGCATGGTCGGGACACTTCGGCGGAGCTCTATCCGCAGAAAGACCATGCGATGACCAAAGCGAAAATGAGCGATTACCAGATCCAGGACGCAGCACGACGGAGGTATTTCCGCGACGCCCGCGCGGAGTGGGGGCAGACGCAGCAACCTGGTGCCGTCACCGTGGGCGATGATGGCGTCGTCGAGTTGTCGAACGTTCGCGGTACCCTGGCGCGGTACCGCTACACGATCGGCTCAACAGGAAAGTTGCGCCTTACGGCCGTCGACTGAGGGCGAGTGGTGGGGCCGCCATCGAGAGGTGGCGGCTCCTCTTTTGCGCTACGCTTGAGCGATGCGTCTCGTCGGTGCCGTCCTGCTCGCGTTCGCCGTCGTAGGGGCTCGCGTTGCCCCTGCTGCAGCTGCCCCCGACGAGTGCCCGGGGAGCCACCTCAAGCCTTCCTGCCATCTCGATGAGGTGCCGCGGTGCGAGTGCACGCGAAGGCGAGATGCGGTGCTGACGAGCTGTGAGTGGCGCTGCGAACCGAAGCCCTAGGCGCGATATCCTCTGGCGATTCCGCGAAGCGCCGTGAAGGCATCGGGACCGAAAGTCTCCAGCGCAGAGGAGCGAATGTGTAGGGCGGCGCTTCCACGGGGGCCGGTGACAAGCGTTGGCCTCGTCTCAAGCCAGTCAGCAAAGTCGCTGCACTTGGCGAAGTCGAACTCGAACACGTCACCGACTACGCGACCTTCGGCATTCTTGCGCATCGATGCGGGCGCGATGTGCGACGGTAGGGGGTCTTTGACACCGGTGTCTTTGAATCCGAGCCTACCTAGAAGGTTCCGGGGCCTGTCGTTCGCCTCGTGTACGTGCGCAATCAACCGTGTCCCCGACTCGAGCGGCGTCGTGAGCAAATGCGTCGAAATAGCGACCTTGCCCATCGCGTCGGCCAAGCAAAGCTGCCGCACGTCGTCATGAACGAAAATGCCGCCGAATTCCGCATCGCGCTCCTCTTGCTTCACGTAGCAGAGAGCAACGATTCGCTCGTCATCCCCAGCGACGGCGATGTGCAAACTCTCTTGCTCCACCAAGTGGCGCACCTCGGCAAGGCTACGCGGCAAGAGAAACTCTCCGGCGTTGGCCCGGTGAAAGTCGCACACGCGTTCCGCCTCCTCGTACAAGACGCGTCGAATAGCCAGCGCCAGCCCCGTAGTTCCCGCCATCCCCTCGGTCTTATCCGACCGGTGAGACGTGGGTCAACGGGGCCGTCGCCCCTAGGTATCGTTAGCGTCCGCGCGCGGAGACGCTCGGTCGATCAGAGGATCTCGGAAGCGCTTTGGTGACAATGTCGTTGTCGTCATCGTCGCGCTTCACGTCGATCAACTTCGCAACCTTCTTTTTGAAGAATGCGTAGACGTGCTTGCGGATGCTCGGGTGGGGCGCGTTGCGCCCACTTCTCCACCGATTGACGCTCGGGCGACTCATGTCGAACTGGCGCGCCAACTGCGTGTCGTCCAGACGGAGCAGCAACATTCCCTCGCCGACGATCTCGTGGAAGGCGCCAGCGTCTTGAAGATCAACGCCTTCGATTCGAGCCTTTAGATCCTTGAGCTTGCCTTGTTCGGACATGCCGAACCTCCCGGGTGCGAGATGATTTTGATCTAATGGCTGTGCACGATGCACGCAAGTTCAATTCGAAGAATGCTGTATTTACCTCGATAACTAAAGCTTTTTAACGGGACCTTTTAAAGAAAATGAGTGCACCGTGCACGCGCGTATCGTGCATATCGCTGTCGGCGTATCGTGCGTATCGCCGAAACTGGTGGCTGGCCGACCGTTCGGGGCCGACCCTTGGGATCGAGGTACCAGCAGGAGTACCAGCACCCCGAAAAAGCAAACGGCCCGATCGTGAATCGAGCCGTTTTCCTGGAGCGGGACACGAGATTCGAACTCGCGACCCCAAGCTTGGGAAGCTTGTGCTCTACCAACTGAGCTAGTCCCGCCTGGACGACGCGGAGTCTAGCGCCCCCGACGGCGCCAGGGGAAGCCTCCGGGCGCGGAAACGACGGCGCGACTGCTTACTCGAACGATCCCGATAGCCGCGTCGTCCTTGACGGGGCTGGGCTTCGTTTCGTATTCAGGGGACGGTGAAAACGGCGACGATTCATTCGGTTTGCGAGTGCCAGAACGGGCTTGGCGCGGAGCTGGACGAGCAGCGGCGTGCCCTGAAGGGCTGGGCCCGCGAGCGACGGACGGGGCGCGTGCTGGTCGCGCCGGCGCACAGCATCCACCCCGAGGCGGACGTGTTCGAGGTCGGCTGGGCGTGCCCGTTCTGTACGCGCAACACGGTCCGGCTGTTCGAAGCGAACGGCATCTCGTTCCGCGAACCGCCGCAACCCGCGTCGGCCTGACGCGCTGCGTGCGCTCAGGCGGCTTCGTTGTCGACGAGCTCGGCGATGAGGGCTCGCGTTACATTGGCTTTTGCCGGCTCGCCGTTGCGGTCGCGGACCCAGGCGGCGTGTTGGAGTGCACGACGCGCGTCGTCGAGACGGCCGATCCTTGCGCACTGTACGCCGTACATTGCCCAGAGCCGTGCGTCGTGTTCGTTCTCGAGCGCGATCTCGCGGAGCATGACCATCGCGCGCCGCTCGTCGCCCTTGCGGCGATGCCGCCAGGCACGACGAAGCTGCGCCTCTTCCCGTGTCTCGTCGGGAGGGGGCGCAGCAGGAGTGGCTCGACGGCGCATGGCGTGCCGACCATTGCGATTGTCATGCCATCCCGCCGACGGCCTCGACGACGAGGGCTACCCTCCCCTAAACCCTCGAAACGTCGTCGGATGACCGTCAAATCGCCGACGTTGTGCGTCACACCCGCCCTGGCGGTGTGACGTCACGGGATGGCGTCCGTGATCGGGCTGTCGTGCATCCACTCGGCACACATCGCGCTCGCGCCTGCCCTTCGACGACCGCGTCGCGCTTGCGCGATGACGCGGTCGTTGCGCGGCGTCTCAGAGGGAGCGTTCGTACAGAGCGTAGAGGTCGTCGCGGGTGCAGGGACGGGGGTTGGAGCCGTGGCAGGCGTCTTTGAAGGCTAGATCGGCGAGCTTCTCGAGCTTGTCCCGACCTACGCCTACCTCGGTGAGACCCGATGGGAGGCCCACCTTGGCGCGGAGCTCGCGGATCGCGGCGGCGCAGCTGCCGGCGCTGCCGTTGGCGCCGAAGAGGCGTGCGACGCGGCCTAGCCGTTCGAGCGCCACGGATTCGTTGAACTCGACGACTGCGGGGAGGCAGAGCGCGTTCGCCAGGCCGTGGTGGAGGCCGCACTCGCTCGAGAGGGGGTGCGCGAGCGAATGGCAGGCGCCGAGGCCCTTCTGGAAGGCGACCGCGCCCATCATCGCCGCCTTCATCATGCCGCCGCGTGCCTCGACGTCGTCGCCGCGCGAGACGGCGTCGGCGAGGTGCTGCGCGGTGAGCTGGAGGCCGCCGAGCGCAATCGCATCGGCCATCGGGTGATCGCCCTTCGAGACGTAGGCCTCGAGACAGTGCGTGAGCGCGTCGAAGCCGGTCGCGGCGGTGGTCTTCGCCGGCATCGACTTCGTCAGGAGCGGATCGAGGATGGCGACCTTGGCGAGCAGGTTGGGCGAGAAGATGACGGTCTTCCTGCCCGTGGAGCGGACGGTGAGGACGCCGGAACGGCCGACCTCGCTTCCGGTGCCGGCAGTCGTCGGCAGCGCGATGACGGGCGGGAGGCCCGCGGGGACGTGCACGCCGCCGTCGATGGAGTCGTCGAGCGTCTCGAACGGCAGGGAGCACTTGGCGCGGAGCACGACGAGCTTCGCGGCGTCGATCGGCGAGCCGCCGCCGACTGCCACGACGCCGTCCGCCTTCGCGGTCGTGAAGGCGCGCGCGGCCTCCTCGATGTTCGCCTCGCTGGGGTTCGCCTCGACTGCGTCGAAGACGACGGACTCCACGCCCGCGGCGCGGAGCGACTCACGGATGGGCTCGATGAGCCCGGCGCGAGCGACGCCCGCGTCGGTCACGATTAGCGCGCGGGTCATGCCGACCTGCCGCGCCTCCGCGCCGACCTTTGACGCCTCGCCGGCACCGAAAATGATTCTCGTCGGAAAGCTCCAGATAGCCATTTGTCACACCGTCTCGAAGTACCGGGATAGTTCCCAGTCCGTTACTGCTCGCTCGAAGGACTTCACTTCCCACCGTCGTGAAGCCACGTAGTGCTCGACGAACGGCGCCCCCAGGATCTGACGGGCCACGCGGCTCTTCGCAAGGAGATCCGTCGCTTGCGTGAGCGTGCGCGGTATCGCGTTCGGGCCGTCTTCGCCCGGATCGCCCTTGGTTTCCGGCGGGAGCTCGAGGCCCTTTTCGATGCCGTAGAGGCCGGCCGCGAGGCTCGTCGCCATCGCGATGTAGGGGTTCATGTCGGCGGCGGTCTGTCGGTATTCGAGACGGATCGCCTTCTCGTCCCCGGCACCGACGATGCGGACGGTGCACGTCCGGTTCTCGACGCCCCAGGCTGCTACGAGGGGCGCCCACACGCCGGGGACGTACCGCTTGTACGAATTGATGGTGGGCGAATAGAGCGCCGTGAGCTCGCGCGCGAGCTCGAGCTGGCCGGCGATGTACGAGCGCATGAGGCGCGACATGCCGTGCTGCGCGCGCGGGTCGTAGAAGAGGTTCTTGTCGCCCTGCCAGAGGCTCTGATGCAGATGGCCGCTGCATCCGGGGAGCGACGCATTCCACTTCGCCATGAATGAGACGGCGAGGCCGTGGCGGTGCGCGAGCTGCTTCATCGCGACCTTGAAGAGTGCGGCCTGATCGGCGGCGCTCATCGCGTCGTCGTACTGGATCGCGACCTCGTAGACGCCGGGGCCCGTCTCGGTGTGAAGGCCCTCTACCCGGATGTCGTACGCGCGCATGCTGTCGAGAATCGCGCGCATGAGCTCCGCATCTTGACCGGTGCGGACCCAGCTGTACCCGAACATTCCCGGGTCGAGCGGCGTCAGATTGCGAAAGCCCTTCTCGACCAGCGAATCGCGCGTCTCCTGGAAGAGGAAGAACTCGTACTCCGCGCCGATCTTCGGGGAAAAACCCATCTTGTGCGCGCGCTCGACGACGCGACGGAGGAGCGAGCGCGGACACGCCGGATGATCGCGGCCCTGGGCGTCGCGGAACTCGCAGAGCATCGACGCGATGCCCGGCTCCCACGGGATGGAGCGCAGGGTCAGCGGATCGAGCACCGCCAGCGCGTCGGGGTATCCCGTCGTGGGACCGGTGGACACGCCGTTGTCGTAGACGGCGTCGGCGATGTCCCAGCCGAAGATCACGTCGCAGAAGCCGAACCCCTTGGTCAGCGCGGACTTCAGCTTGGTGAGGGAGACGTATTTGCCGCGGAGCACGCCGTCGACGTCGAAGCCGCCGATCTTGATGTCCTTGATGCCCTGCTCTTCGAGGCGATGAACGATGTCTTCCGCGCCGGTGCGCGCGCTCGTCACTTCACCGCTCTTGGGGGTGCCGCCCGTAACACGCGCCCCGCTCTTCTTCCGTCGCCGAGCCACTGCCATCGTGAACCCATATCCGCGAAGCCGCCCCGCGGCAACGAGCGTCGGCGAGTCAGAGGCCGAGCGCGCGGTTGATGCTCTGCACGAGCTGATCGACGCCGTACGGTTTCGGCACGTAGCCGACGACGGACGGGTGCTGAACGAGGTCCTGATCGACGTCTTCTTCGGCCAGACCACTGGTCAGAATGACGCGCGCCCGGGCGCCGCGATCTTTCATGGCCGCGAGGACGTCGCGCGCGGACTGGCCGGCGGACAGATTCACGTCGAGGAGCACGACGTCGACGTCGGGCTCACCCTTGCCGAGGGCGTCGAGCGCGGCCTCCCCGGTGCCCACGGTGATGGGCGAGAAACCATACTCCGTGAGGAGACCCGCCGTCAGCGCTCCGAGACGCGCCTCGTCGTCACAGATCAGCACAGTCGGCCGACCCGGCCCCCGCACCGTCGCCATCTTCTCCCCCACTTGAGTCGGCATGCGTTCGTCGTTCTCCTCCGATGCCGGGCCATGGTTGCCGCAGGCGCGAAACCAGATCACGTCCATGGGTGTCGTGGCGTCGTTCGTGCGGGCGAAGGTGAGCTCGAACCGGACCTCCCGCCCCGCGGCGCCGCGAAACGCGACGAGAGTGGGCGGTGCGTCCCTGCCCGAGGCGACTGCCGCCAGCGTCGCCGCCCGACCAGGGTCGTCGGCCGTGACGAGCTCGGCAATCGTGGCACCCACGAGATCGACGCTCGACCCCTTCTCGAGCAGGCCGGGAAGGTTGGGCGAGAGGTAAAGAATGGTGCCCCGGCGATGGACGCAGACGCCATCCCGGTGAGAATCGAAACCCGGGGGCGGCGGAGCGCCCACGAGCTCGAACCTGTCGCCGACGCGGAACGGATCACCGCCGCGCGACGCGTGCGCAGTACTCTGGTTTCGCAAGAGCCCCTCTGACGAGGTCAGAGTAGCCCATCCTACCGCGATACGCCACGGCCCTGGCAGGGCCGAATCGTCCGGTCCGCGGGACGGCCTAGCGCCGGATCAGTCGGCCCCGTCGAAGAGCAACCGATACGCGGCGAGGACGATCCCGCCGATGACCAGGATCACGGCGAGCCACGCGAGACGTAGCGGACCGATGGCAAACACGTGACCGTTCTCGGAGGCGATCGCGCCGTCGAGGATGGTCGTCAAGATACCGACGGCCACCATTGCCGCGGGCACGCCGAAGCGTCGAACCATGAGCTGCATGGCCGTCGGCGAAACGGGAATGATCGGCGATATCCGGAGCTCGGGACGCGACGACGACGGAGTGGGTCGCAGCGACGGAGCGGGTCGCAGCGACGGTCCCGGTCGCAACGACGGCGCGGTGAGCGGAGCCGCCGACATGGGCGGCGGCAGAGAGCGTGCAGGTGCGTCCTTCGGAGCCTCGGGTCGCAGCGACGCCCGCGAGTTCGGTGGCACGGACGCCCGCACGACCTCCGCCGTCGCAGCGGGCCACTGGCCGCTCCGGCCCTTGGAGGCGGGAGGCGGATGCTGCACGGACTTCTCCGGGACGTCTTCCAGCTCGAGCTGGAGGGCGTTTTCGGGGGAGCTGTCGAGCTCCGACGTGTCGGCGGCGCTGACGGGAATGGACGCCCGGTACTGGCCGCTCCGCGACGCAGCGGGCTTCGGGCCGAGCCCGAGGTCGAGCGCGGCGGCACCGGCGCGGGTGTCGAGGTCCGGGATGAGGTTCGGGCGCGCGCCGTCGAGCGACGGCGCTGGAGCGCCGCCCGAGGGCGACCTCAGGGAGTAAGCGCCGGAGCGCCCGGCAGCGCGGTTTCCCGTGACCATGGGCGACAACCGGGTTTGTCGATTCTTGTCGCTGTCCTGGGCGGCCACGAGCGCGTCCCAGAACTCGCCGGCGGTCGTGTAGCGATCGCGCGGATCGACGGCGAGCGCGCGCACGAAGACCGCCTCGGCGGCGTCACCGACGTCGAGGCGCTCCGTCCTCGGCGTGGGGCGCCGCTCGGGGTCGAGGGTCGTGCCCATCATCGCGGCCTGGTCGCCGTCGATGATGGGACGGCCCGCCATCAGCTCGACGATGGTCAGCGCCAGACCCCAGACGTCCGTCCATGGTCCGGTCTGGCCGTAGCGGCGCGGCGACCATTGCTCCGGCGCGCCGTATGCGGGCGTGAACGCGGTCGCGCCCGTCTCGTTCTGACTCGCGCGCCCCGCCACCTGGCTCGCGACGCTCTTCGCCTTGCCGATGCCGAAATCGAGGATCTTCACGACGTCCTCCCCGCCGATGCGGGCGAGAAAGACGTTCTCGGGTTTCATGTCCCGGTGAACGATGGAGATCGTCCCCTCGGGCGTCAAAAACCGATGCGCGCGTTCGAGCGCGCGTGCGACCGGGGTGAGCAGAGCGACGAGCTCTGCGAGCGTGAACGGACTGCCCGCGCTCTTCTTTCGCATGCCGATGGCGTCGAGCGTCTCGCCCTCGAGCCACTCGAGCGCGATGAAGGGCATGAAGCTGCCGTCGGCGACGACGATCGCCTCGACGTGGAGCGGGCGCACGACGGTCGGGATGCTCGAAGACAGCTTGAAGAGCAGCTCGGCCTCCGCGTGAAACTGCTCCTCGAACCGCTCCTGGTCGGCGCGGCTCAGGTGCTGCGGGATCTTGAGACACTTCAGCGCGACGGGAGCGCGAAACCCGCTGTGATACGCCCGGTACACGACGGCGAAGCCACCCTCCGCCACGACGGCTTCCACGTGGAACGCCGCGGCCAGCGTCGTCCCCACGATTCCGAACACGTCATTGGCCATGAGCGTCGCGCCGACCGGGTTCCCTTTATCCGAAGCCTACCATGGTGAGCTCCGCCTCACCTCACGACAGGCTCACTCCGAGCTGACGGCGCAGCTTCGAGTATCGCTCGCTCGTGGAGAAAACGAGCAGATCCTTGGCGAGCTCACCGAGCCGGCCCTCCTCGGCTTCCAGGACGGAGAGCGCCGTCGGCAGGTCGTTCGAGAGAAGAAATCCGGCCCGGCTAGCGGTCTTCTCGGCCCCCGAGCTCCAGCGTTGCAAATTCGTGCGGCCGCCTTCCTCGACGAAGCGGAGAAAATGCCCGCGGAGCGCGTCGAGCTGAGGCGGCTCGAGCAGTGGCTCGATGGCGCGCGCGATGGGCGCGACCCGGTGCTTGACGTCCGCGGCGATGGGCAGCCGCGGGCTCCCGACGACGAGCGCCGCGAGAAAGAGATCTTCGAGGTCGGCGACCGAGCTGAAGAGCGTTCGTACGAAGTGCTCTTGCCGATACCACGCGAGGTGTCGCCCGCTGAGGAACGCGAGTTCGAGCTGGGTGCGGCCCGAGAGCGCGCCGTGTCCGACCACGGTGATCGGCGGCACCGCCGGGACGTGCTGGAACGCGGTCTCGCGGTTCTTCTCGACGAAGATCGGCGGCGGAGCGAGGCCGAGGATCGCCGCTGACCAGCCGAGCGCGCGCACGGCCGTGAGCGTGCTCTTCTCGATCTGCTGTCGCGTCGTGGGGTCGGGGATGTGCAGCGTCTTGTCGCGACGCAGCGACGTCACGCGGCCGATGAGCACCGCGGGCGCGATCACGCCGAAGATCTGCCCGGTGAGCACCTCTTCGTCGGGGTGAAACAGGTGGTCGTACCAAGCGGCCGCGGAGAGGCTCGCGCGCGGCGCGATGAGCGCGGAGCTCTTTCGCTCGGCGTACACGGCGCGCTCCTCGTCGGTCGCTTGCCCCAGCGCGACGAGCGCCTGCGCCGCACACCAGCGCCGGTCGACCTCGCCGCGCGCGCCGTGGATGCGGAAGAGACGCCGGTAGCCGTCGGGCTTCAGTGGATCGCGACGGATGCGGCGCCACTCCTCTTCGGGGTCTTCGGTGGCGTCCTCTGCCGCGGTGTCCAGGTCGCTCAGATCGACCTCGACGTTGACGTTGGCGCGCGCGACGCGGAGCTCGTCCTCGAGCTCGCGGATGCGTGCTTCGAGCTGCTCGATGCGCTTCTCGAGCACCGTCCGCCCGGCGTCCCCGGCGCGCGCGACCTCGATGGGCGAGAGCGTCCGCGCCGGCTCCTCGAAGCGCTCGATGACGCGGACGCGGTTGTGCGACTCGTAGCTCGCGACCATCGCCTGCTCGAGCTTGAGCAGGCGACGGCGATCGAGACCGAGATTGTCGGCGGCCTTCTCGAGGCGTTCACGCTCCTCGCTGGTGATCACGCCGTCCTCGAGCACCTCCGCGAAGAGCTCTTCGTACTGGGACTCGAGTGGACCGAGCGTCAGACCGCCCACCTCGGCGCGCTCGAAGCCCGCCTGATGCTCGAATCTGCCTTCCGCAGCGTCCACCGTGCTCGTAGCCCCCGCAGCGCCGTCGTCGCTCATCGAAAAGATCCTCCGAACCGAGCACTTTCACCCGCCTCCTTCCCGCATTCAATGAGCTTCTATCGGAGCGATCGCTTCCTCGCTTGCCCGCTTCGTTGGCTCCTCGGCTCGACGAGGTGGTAAGTCGTACGAGCATGTGGGTCCGGATGCGCACGGCACTCGGCGCGATAGTCGGCGCGACGGTCGCGCTGCCGCTCGTGTTCGCGGGGCCAGCGCGCGCGGACACCGACGCCGGGCTCGTCTCGCCGACGGCCGGGCCGGCAGGGGGGAGAATCCTGGCGGAGCCCGTGTACGCATGCGGGCAGCGCACGCGCGCCGACGGCCCCGTCCAGGCGTCCGCCGCCGACGAGGAGCTCGCACGCTGGAACGTCGGCGGCGATTCCGCGCCGGGCTACGTCTCGAACAAGCCCGGCTTCCACGTCGCGCCACGAGTGAAGGTGGACGTGCTGCTCCGACCAGGTCAGTTGCCGCTTCGGTCGAGCGTCAAGGGAGCGCTCTCGGAGACCGCCGTGCTCGCGCAATCGCGGAACCACGGTTACTGGCCGTTCCGGATCTGTTACGAGGCGTCGCTCAGAAAAGACCCGAAACTCCGCGGAAAGAGCCGTATGCACGCGATCATCGAGCGAAGCGGCCAGGTGCGCGGCGGTCGCGTCGTCGATTCGGAGCTCGCCGATCGCGACGTCGCGCGGTGCCTTGCCGCGCGCGCGGAGCAGCTCCGGTTCTCGCCGCCGCCGTCACGCCGGCTCGGGTTCGACCTCGTCGTCGAGCTATCTCCAGGCGACGCGCCGCTTCCGCGGCTCGCGCTCGACGAACCGGAGACCACGAGCGTCACGCCGGCTCCGCCGCTCGATACTCGCCGGGTCGGAGAGTTACTGAGTGGCTCTCTCGACGCTGCCGGAGCCTGCTACTTGCCTGCGTGGACGTCCGATCCCGGTCTCTGGGGCAGGCTCGGGTTCCGCGTCGATGTGGACCGACACGGCAATGTCACCGTGAAGGAATACGAGAGCCGATTTCCGGACCCTGGAGTGGTCAGATGCGTGCAGTCAGCCGTGGAAGCGCTGCCGATCGCCTCCACAATCAATGGGCCGGCGCGCTTCACGTGGGGATTGAGATTCGGTT
The DNA here is from genome assembly GCA_036272055.1 of Polyangiaceae bacterium. Classification (GTDB taxonomy): domain Bacteria; phylum Myxococcota_A; class Polyangia; order Polyangiales; family Polyangiaceae; genus DASZVB01. The sequence continues at coordinate 12,712 of DATAZL010000072.1, forward strand.
CTCCACCGCAGCCCGCGCCGGCGCCGATCCCGCCGAAAAACGACTTATCGACGAGCGCCGCACACTCGACGGTTGCGGAGTCGCCCGCGCCTCGGCTACCCATGGCACGGTGAGTACTCGAATATCGCGAGCCGAAACCTTCGTCTCGCGCGTCCATCCGGTGCCCCGCCTCACGCAGGTGGTGCATGGGATGGTTCGGTCGCCGCAGGCGGTCGGGCACTCGCAGATTCAATGACGGTTACTTGAAGGAGGACTGAGGGAAGATGCGACGAATGCGACGTTTGAGCTGGACGGTGCCGGTCGTGTTGTGTGCGCTCGGAAGCGCGGGTTTGATTGGCTGCAAGGCGAATGCCGATATGCACGTCGGTACGCCCCCGCCGCCTCCCCCGCCCCCGCCGCCTCCTCCGCCCCCGGACGGGGACGGTGACGGCATTGCCGATCCCGACGACAAGTGCCCGACCGAGAAGGAAGACGGCCTGCCGCCGGATCCGAAGGACGGCTGCCCCGACAAGGACGCAGACAAGGACGGCATCCCCGTCCCGCAAGACAAGTGCCCCGACAAGCCCGAGACCGTCAACGGCTTCGAGGACGACGACGGTTGCCCGGACGAGAAGCCCATGGTGCAGCTCACGGAGACCGAGGTTCAGATCAATCAGAAGATCCTGTTCGCCAAGGACAAGGCCGCGATCGATCCGAGCTCGAACGTCGTCATCGAGGCAGTCGCCAAGATGGTCAAGACGAACCCCGACCTGAACCTCATCGAGATCGGCGGGCACGCCTCGAAGGAAGGCAACGAGAAGCACAATGAGCAGCTCACGCAGTCCCGCGTCGACGCGGTCATGGCCGCGCTCGAGAAGCAGGGCGTGGAGAAGGGCCGTCTCGTCGCCCAGGGCTACGGCTCGTACTGCCCCATCGACACCGGCGACAGCGAGGACTCCCTCGAGAAGAACCGCCGCGTCGAGTTCAAGATCCTCTACCGCAAGGGCAAGGATCTCGGACAGAAGCGCGGATGTGACGAGGCCGCGAAGAAGGGCCTCAAGATGAAGGCGCTCCCCGCGGTGAAGTCCGTCGTCGCCGAGGAGAAGAAGGACATCGCCACCGAGAAGGCCGTCAAGGACGAGAAGAAGGCGATGAAGGAAGAGAAGAAGAAGGAAAAGGCGGAGAAGGCGGCAACGCCCGCGCCCGCTCCGAAGTAACTTCTACTTCGCCACGAAGCAAAGAAGGCTCGCAGCCGACGTCGGTTGCGAGCCTTCTCTCTTTTGTTGGTGCGACTTTTCGGGACGTCTCGCATGACGCCGGGGCCGCGTCGAAACGCGGCCCCCGTGTCAGGACTCAGCCGCCGTCGGGGCCGCCGTCCACCGTTGCGGGCGTCGCCGGCTTGCCCGCGTCGGGCTTCGGCTTCGTCGTGGTGGTGCATGCCACGCCGTTCGGCTGCGTCGTCGGCGCACCCGACTTCGGCCCGCAGGCGCCTAGACGACCGACCTGTGCGCTCAGACCGGTGACCGTCGAGCAGATGAAGTCGGGGTCCTTGCAGTCGTCGTTGCAGTCGCAGAGCTCTGCGCAGAACCCGAGATCACCCGCGTCGCTGTTGGCGTCGGTGCCGAACAGGCAATACGACTCCACCGGATCCTTCGACGTCGGGTCGACGCCGCAGCCGACCTCTCCGAGCTTGCAGAAGCCGGAGCAGAAGCCGATCGACGCGACGGCAGCGTCGCCCTCCTGGACGCCGATGCACGCGCCAGTGCAGGTGTCGGTCGCGGCGTTCGGATCACACTTCGCGCCGCTCGGCAGGTTCCTGGCCTTGTCGATCGGATCGGTGCAGATGCCGTCGGCGAGGTCGCAGACCCTGCCGGCACAGTCGAAGTCGCCGCGGCAGGTCGGCTTGCAGAAGCCGGTCCCGAGCCCTTGCGGGTCGGCACACGCCATGTCGTGGCGCGCGTGACACTTCGTCTCGGTGGTGGGGACGGCGCCCGTCGTGCACGCTTCCCAGCAGTACCCGAGGGTGTTCGTCACACCGAGGCAGATCGCGTTCGGATCGATCTTCGCGCAGACGCTGGTGACGGACGCAGAGACCGCGGTGAGATCCGCCGAGCAGTCCATGGTGCACACGCCGTTCGGCACGCCGCCGCCGAGGAAGTCGGTGCTCGACGGAAGAAGGCACATGAGGCCCGCGGTGCCGCAGTCCGAGTCCTTCAAGCAGGGCTGGCCGATGGGCGACGTGGACGAACCCGTGCCGGTGCCACCGGTGCTGGTGCCCACGCCGGCCGTGCCGGCGGTGTTCGTTGCGCCTCCGCCTGTCGAGGTGCTCCCACCCACGGAGGTCGTCGCGCCTCCCCCATCATCCACGATCCCGCCTGTCGGCTTGCTGCCGTCCGACCCACAGGCCGGCATCAGTCCAACCATCGCCGCAGACAGAAGCCCCACGGAAGTCAGGATAGATAGTCGCGTATTCACGTTAAAAACGTCCTCTCTAAGGCGCGCGCAGGTCGCGAGCGCGACCCGGCTAGAGTGACCTCGGGTGAGTATCATTTCAAGCAATGAGCGCGCCGGTTCACGTTACGACACGGGCAGTGGCGTGCGACGGTCGATCCGGCTGTCAAATTCTGCTCGTGACGCCCTCGGTGAGCGCTGAGGCAACAAGAACGGCCCTCGACGGCCAGAAACACGCTCACGCCTTGAACAGCCGATAGCTGAGCGCGCCGACGAGGGGGAAAAACACACGCCCACGCGTCGCGCGCTCCACGACGCGGCCGATGCCGCCGAGCACCGCGGCGCCCGCGTGCTCGACGACGTCGTGTGCCTTCCGGTGACGACCGACACGCGCTTCGACGCGTGCGAAGCCCAGCGACAACCCGAGCCGTTCCATGGCGCGCGGAGAGAAGTCGTTCAGGTGCATCGGCGCGTACATGAGCGGCCGTCGCAGCAGGCGATTCACCGGGAAGAGTGGCCTCGTGAACGGGATGCGAATGATGGCCTCGCCGCCGGGCTTCAGGATGTCGAACACCTTGGCCATGAAGGCGCGCGGGTCGCTCACGTGCTCGAGCACGTAGAGCGAGACGACCGCGTCGAAGCTCGCAGGCTCGAGCGCGACGTCCTCGAAGCCGCCGCGATGGACGACGCCGCGGATGAGGCCCTGCGCGTACGCGGCCGCGACCGGTGACGGCTCGACGCCCGTCGTCTGCCAGCCACGCCGTTCGAGCGACAGGAGCAGGTGACCGAAGGAACAGCCGATGTCGAGCGCGGTGCCGACCCTGCCGCGCTCACCGAGCCAGTCGCCGCACTCGTCGAACACGTCGCCCATCTCGCGCTCCCACTTCTCGGGGACGACGGCGTCGGGCTCGTAGTAGTTCTCGTAGAGCCGGCCGAGCTCGGTCGCGTCGGGTCGCGGATTGACGAACGCGAAGTCGCAAGCGCGACACTGCTCGATGCGGTACCCGGCGTCGACGCCGATCTCGCGACCGCCGCTCTGCCCGCAGACGTAACAGGCGACGGGGACGAGCCCCGCCGGGACGAAGTCTTCGTAGTTGTAGTAGCGCACGCGACCGGTCGTTCCCTCTAGTTCACGCCGTGATTTCGCGCTAGACCCCCGCCAAGGGCTGATAGCTCAGTTGGTTAGAGCTGCGGATTTTTAATCCGTAGGTCCCGGGTTCGAGTCCCGGTCGGCCCACCAAAGATCACCCGCGCCGCGTCACTTGATGACGCAAAACGGGATCTGGCAGATCGCGTCGGCGCAGCCTTGGAGGGCGCAGTCGAAGACGGGGTCGACGCAGAGCTTCTGGTTGCACATCGCCTTGTGCGACGTGCCGGCGTCGGGGATCGTGAATCCGCCGCCGCTCATGCCGCCCGTCGACGGCGGGCAGATGCCGAGGAAGCACCCAGCGCCGCCTGCGCCCGTCGCTCCGCCGCTGCCGCTGCTGCTCCCCGTCCCGGAACTGCTTCCGCCGCTGCCGCTGCTGCGTCCCCCGGTACCGTTGGCGGTGCTGCCACTGCCGTTCGCGGTGTTGCCCGTCCCGTTCGCGCTGTTGCCGCTGCCGTTGGCGGTGTTGCCCGTCCCGTTGCTCGTGCCACCCGCGCCGTCGTCAGTGCCCCCGGTCTCCGGCGCTCCCGTTCCGGCGCTTCCTGGCGCTTCACCACCCGCCGCGGCCGGCGCGCCACCGTTCAGGCCGGGTATGTCGTTCGGCAGATTCTCCGCCGTCGCGCACGCTCCCGCGAACACGACACAAGCGACTCCAACGGCCAGGGACCCAGCACTACGCATCTCTCGTAGTTGCCTCCAAGTCGTCGGCGGATCAAGGCGTGCTCGCTGCTAAATACGCGATATAACATGATTACCAAGCGACGACTGTTACCGCACGGGGTGCGAGTGACTTGCGACGGCGCGTTCTGCAATCGTTGACGCACTCGCATCCGCGTTAGCGATGATCTCCGGGTCGCAGCCGACACCCGTCCACGTGTGCTTCTCGAAGTGCGCCGGTGATATCGTGCGCGTCGGGTGTCGAAGTCGCAGAGCGTCTTGCGGTGGGCGTGTATCGCGGTGGCCGGGTTCTCGGCGACGGGCTGTCTCTTCTACGACTCACGCTGGGGTCAGGCGAAGTCCGAGCAGAAGCACGAGGCCGCGCATCTGCAGCCCGCGTCGCTCGCCGTGTCGAAGGAGAGCGTGCCGTCCGAGCGACGCAACGCGAGCGTCAGGGCTTGCGTGACGCGCGCCTACGCGGCCGAGACGCTCGGCTGGGAAGCGCGCTTCGACGAGCTCTTGCGGAACGCGAGCTCGGTGCTCGGTCCGGCGATCGGGCTGACGCTCCGCAACGGCGGCACCACGCTCTGGGCGCCGGAACATGGCGAAGGTGGACTCTCGACGGTCATCGCCGATCTCGCTGGGTGCGAGGGGCCGGAGACGGACTGGGTCGTCGCGCTCGTACAATCGACACCCAAGGTGGTCGCAGACTTTCACGTGCTCGGACGTGGCCAGGCGTATTCGCCCTATCTCGCCATCCGCGCGCCGAACGATCCCGCCGAGCTCGAGGCGCTGACGCGCGCGCTACCCGATCTGGACGAGGCGACGCGACAGAAGCTCTACTCCGATCGAAAGCGCCACAAGACGCTCACGCTCTTCTTGCATGAGCTCGGGCACACGCTCGGCGCGGTTCACCGCACGGCCAAGGACACCATCATGAGCCCGTCGTACGACGCCTCGGAACGAGGATTCGACGACGCGACGCTCGCGCTCCTCCGTGACGGCGTCGCGATCCGTCTCGATCGCGCGAATCGCTTCGCCGACACGCGAAAGTATCTCGAGACGAACGCCGTCGGGTTCGTCGAGTCCGACCGCATCGAACAGGTCGACCTTCTGAAGCAATGGGAGCGAATCGCGCCGCGCTGGTCACGCAACGCTGCCGCCCCGCCCGCGAGCGCCGCGCCCGCAATCACCGATGTGCCGCTGCCCGTCACACCGGTCGCGTTCGACACCATGTCGAAGCAAGATCGTCAGGTCTTCGAGGACGCGCGGAAGCTCGAGTCGACGAGCCCGCGGGAGGCGTGGGACGTCGCCGCGCCGCTCTTCGAAGCGCATCCCGCCGTCCGTGACGTGCAAGAGCTCCGCTGCCGGCTCGCCAAGGAGCGGAAATTCTTCTCTGCCGTCATCGAGGCCCACTGCGCGCGGCTAGCGGCGCTCGGCGCCGATCCGTCCTGAGCCGGTGGGTTGCCGGATCGGTCGGGGCCGCTCTACGTTGTAGGGCGTGCAACCGCTTCTCTATGGTGAGCTCGTCCCCTGGTACCGGCTGATCGATCCGCCAGAAGACCACGCGGAAGAGGCCGAGTCGTATCGCGAGGCGTTCGAACGTGCCGTGAGCGGCTCGCTCGACACGTTGCTCGACCTCGGCTCGGGCGGCGGGCACAACGCGTTTCATCTGAAGCATCGCTTCCGGTGCACGCTGACGGACCTCTCGGACGCAATGCTCGGCGCGAGCCGTGAGCTCAACCCGGAGTGCGAGCACGTCCAGGGCGACATGCGCACGCTCGTCCTCGGCAGGACCTTCGACGCGGTGCTCGTGCACGACGCGATCACGTACATGACGAACGAAGCGGATCTCCTGGCCGCTGCACAGACGGCGTTCGTGCACACCCGCCCCGGCGGCGCGGCGCTGTTCACGCCGGATTGCCTGAAGGACACCTTCGTCGAGGACACAGATCTTCTCGAGGCAGAAGACGGCGGGCGCGCGGTGCGCACCCTCGAGTGGAAGTGGGATCCCGATCCGCACGACGACGTCATCTCCGTCGACTACGCGTTCATGCTGCGAAAGGACGGCGAGGTGACCGTCGTACACGACCGGCACGTGGAGGGTCTCTTCGCGAAGAGCACCTGGGAGCGGATCCTCACGTCCGTCGGGTATCGCATCGAGCTCATCCCCCGCCCCATCGGCGACGGCGAGTTCGACGAGGTGTTCCTGTGCCGGCGCCCGGACCGCGGTAGGTCCGAGCGGCCGCGCGCGCCGTCGGGGTCAGCTCAGTAGCAGACCGCGCCGGGAGCCCAGGTGCAGCCGCAGGTGTGATTGTTCTGGCAGCAGTTCGCAATGCCGACGAAGACGCAGACCGGACAGTTCGAGTGGTCCGCCGTCGTGCAAGCGTTACTGCCCGCAGCACCTCCAGTGCCCTTCGCGCCGCCGGTTCCCGGAGCCCCGCCGCTACCACTCGTCGTTGCGACGCAGGCGTCACCCACGAGCATGAAACCGTCGTTGCACTGCACGGCGCACTTGCCGTCGGTGCACACGGCGACACCGTCGTTCGGCGGCGCCGGACACGGATCACACGACGTCGCTCCGCAACCGATGATCGTCGCCTGAGGGAGACAGGTCGGCGCGATCGTCGGACAGCACTTCTCTGCGGCACTGCAGCCGCTCGGGTCACACGAGCCCGCTTCCGCACCCGGCGTCGCGCCAGCGCTCGCGACGACGTCTCCGCCCGCGCCGGTCGTGGTCGCTCCGCCCGCGCCCGCGCCGCCACTACCGGTCGGCTTCGTCGAATGGCCCCCGGTGCCCTTCGAGGCGCCACCCGAACCGGGCGGATCGCCGACGTCGATTCCCCCGGTGCCGCCATCCTGCAGCTCCACCGGAGCGTAGTTGTTGTCGATGCCGAGCATCGAGGCGCAGCCTGTACAGCCGATGAACGCGACCACGAACGAGAGCGACGAGCCTCGGAGCATATCTCTTCAGGGTAGCGAGGCCCTGACCCCCGGTCCAGCCGACCCAAAGCGCAAAGCAGCATAAAACCAGGGCTTTTGTGAGCTCATGAGGGACGAGGTGGGCGTGCGCTCAGATGTCGGCAAGGGTGGTCTCCGTCTCCACCCACGGCAGAAAGAGTGATCGCGAATCGCACCGCTCTCCACGGACGCCACGTGACTCGAACCCAATGTCGCGGCGCGCTCTCGGCGGCTCTGTTCGTCGTTGCCTGCCAGGGCAACATCGACGCTCCTGCCGGCGCCGGGCCGAACGCCGCGGGAGCGGTCGGACGAGGTGGCGCGAGCGGTAGCGGCGTCCCCGGCGGCGGCACGAGCGGCACGGGCCTTCCCGGCGGCGGCACTGGGCAAGGTGGAGGGACGACGCCCGGCGGCGCAGCCGGACTCGATGGCTCCGCACCGCCCTCGGCGCCCATCGTTCCCTTCTATCCTCTCTCCCCTGCAGCCTCCGTTACCAAGGTGAAGAACCTTCTCACCGGGCTCGCGCCGACCCAGGCCGAGCTCGACGCCGTCGCCAAGGACGCGAGCGCGCTCGGCGGGCTCGTCGACGGCTGGATGAAGCTGCCCGCGTACACCGAGAAGATGGAGATCTTCTTTGCCGACGCCTTTCAGCAATCACAGGCGGCGCAGACGAGCTTCAAGACGGTGATCGACGACGGCACGTTCAGCCCGAACGACGGGCTTCTCCTGAACTTCCGTCAGAGCTTCGCGAAGACGATGACCGAGCTCGTGAAGGAAGGGCATCCCTTCACCGAAGCCGCGACGACCACGCGCTACATGATGACCACGGCGATGATGACGTACTACGCGTACTCCGACGCGAGTCTTCTGACAGACGCCACCGCCACCAACGGCGGCGACATGATCAACCGGTATTACAAGGCCGACAAGAACTGGTCGTGGTCGGTGACGGCGAAGGGGAACATCCCGCTCGCCGACAGCGGGAACCCCTCGAGCCCGAACTATCTGAAGTTCTACGCGCCGGATCTCCCGATGATGTACGGCCAGTACGATGGCCAGACGCAGGACGTCGCCGACTACTGCAGCCACGTCGACCCCGTCGTGATGAACGCCCAGACCGGCTTTGCCCTGGGCAGCAATCTGGCGGCGTGGCTCTACAGCTTTCTCAAGGGTGAGAATTTCTGGTTCTTCGATCCGCCGCAGAACCAGCCGAATGCGACGTGGTGCCAGGCCGGCGGGGGGACGACCGATTCGCACAACGTCACGCATCAGGCCGCGCTGACCGACGCCGACTACACCGACTGGCGCATGGTGACGCTCAACCCGGTGAGCGCGAACGACCCGGAGACACGATTCTTCGACATCGCCGGAAATCGCGCGTCGAGCACACTGAATCTCTATGCGCAGCGCGTCGGCTACTTCACGACGCCCTCCTTCTTCGCGCAGTATCCGACGAACCTGAGCAATCAGGCGCGGGCGACGATCAACCAGACGATGATCATCGGCCTCGGTCAGGCCTTCGACGGCAGTGATCTCGTGACCGTGTCGGACGCACCGGGACTCGCGCCCGAGCACGCCTCGAACGGCGCGTGCTTTCAATGCCACTGGAGCCTCGACCCGATGAAGCGGTTCTTCCGCTCGAACTTCACGCTGAACTACAGCGCGCAGCTCGATCCGGCGCAGATCGCGATTCCGGGGACGTTCCTCTTCGACGAGGCCGTCGATCACGGCTCGACGATGTACGATCTAGGAAAGCAGCTCTCCATCCACCCGAAGTTCAAGACGGCGTGGACACAGAAGCTCTGCGCGTGGGCCAACAGCGGTCCGTGTCTCGCGGACGATCCAGAGCTCGTGCGAGTCGCGGGCGTCTTCGCGAGCGCGAGCTACGACTGGAACGCGCTCGTCCGCGCGCTCTTCACGTCGCCGCTCGTCACTTACACCGCGTCCACCCAGACGACGCAGACCAACGGCGCGCCCGTCGCCATCGCGCGTCGCGCTCAGCTCTGCGCGACGCTCGGCAATCGGCTGGGGCTCGCCGACGTGTGCGGACTGAAGACGCTCCAGGTCGGGTCGTGCGCGACGGACTGCCCGCCGAAGGGCAACAACGTGCCGTCGATCTCGACGAATCTGCCGAGCGACGGCTACAGCCGCGGCGCGGTTTCTGCACTCTACGTGAACAACCCGGACCCTTTCTACCGGAGCTCCGTCGAACAGATCTGCGCCCTGGTAGCGGACAAGGTCGTGGACGTCATGACCGGAACGTCGCTCTATTCGAGCAGTGACAGCGCGACGGCGATCGCCGGCATCGTCCACGGGCTGATGGGCCTCGACGCGACGCGCGACACCGACGTCATCAAGGTGCTCACCGACCATTTCACCGCCGCCAAGGGCGCCGGCAAGAGCGACACCGTCGCGTTGAAGAGCACGTTCACGCTCGGGTGCATCTCACCCTGGGTCGTGAGCGTCGGGCAATAGGAGCGAAGAACCATGAACCTGAAGCGACGTGAAGCTCTTCTCGGAATGCTCTTCGGCGCCGGCTATGTCGGCCTGCGCTCGCTCGCGACGGGGATCCCCGCCGCCGTACTGCTGAACCCGCGCAAGGCCCTCGCGCAGGTGCCCGACGCGGGCAGCGCGCCGTCGACGGTGACGAAGCCGACGTTCCTCATCTTCAGCACGACCGGCGCCGGCGATCCGGTGAACTGCAACGCACCCGGCACCTACGACGATCCGAACATCGGTCATCCGAACGACCCAGCGCTCGCTGCGACGCCGATGAGCTTCGGCGGCCAGATGATCAAGGGCGGCGCGATCTGGTCGATGCTCCCGCAGCAGATCCTCTCGCGCACGTGTTTCTTCCATCACGGCACCTACACCGTGATTCACCCGGACGAGGGCAAGGTCCTTCGCATGATGGGCGCCGTCGCAGGCGGCGAGATGCTCCCTTCGATGCTGTCGCGCGAGCTCGCGCCGGCACTCGGCACCGTCCGGCAACAGCCCATCTCGCTCAGCGGCAGCTTCACCGAGGCCGTGTATTTCCAGGGCGCGCCGCAGCCGCTCCTCACGCCGACGACGCTCTCGAGCGTGCTCGCGTCGCCGAAGAACGGCCTCGGGTCGATGGACCTCGTCAAGCTCCGTGATCAGGGTCTCGACTCGCTGAACGCGCTCGTGAAGAGCTCCGGCAATCCCGCGCAGAAGAACTTCGTCGATCAGTACGCGACGTCGACGACGCAGCTCCGGACGCTGCAGCAAGGGCTCCTCAGCAGCCTGAGCTCGCTCAAGAACGACAATCAGGATTCGCAGATCCAGGCCGCACTCATCCTCTTCCAGATGAAGGTGACGCCCGCGGTAGTCGTGCACATCGACTTCGGCGGGGACAATCACAGCGACCCTGGGCTCGCCGGCGAGATCGCCGGACACAAGTCGGGCACCGCCACCCTGTCCAAGATGATGGACGCTCTCGTGTCGGCGAACATGGCCGACCAGGTGACGTTCGCGATGATGAACGTCTTCGGTCGCACCATGGTCGCGAAGGACGTCGCCAACGGCCGCCAGCACAACGACGGTCATCACGTGACGGTGATGATCGGGCCGAAGATCAAGCCCAGCGTCGTCGGTGGCGTCGCGCTGCCGTCCGGCGCCAAGGAGTACCAGGCGATGCCCATCGACTCCGCGTCGGGCGCGGGCTCCGCGTCGGGAGACATCGGCTATCGGCAGACCTTCGGCGCAATGGGGATGACGCTCGGCGCCGCTGTCGGACTTTCGAACGACACGATCCAGAAGAACGTCCTCGCCGGCGCGGTCGTCCGTTCGGCGCTCGTTACTTGAATATGTAACGGCTGAATATGTGGCGGCGCTTCGAGCCGGGAATTTGCCCGGCCTCGCGGGAGGGGGTCACGCTTCCGTGATGCGACAGCGCTGCGAGGTGTGTGAGAATTTCCGCCCCGATCTCGAGTTCGCGGGCGATCGGAACACGGTGCTCGTGCCCTTCGACGTGCGGGCCGTTCGCCTCTGCATGGGCCACGCCCGCATCGCGGCGAAGTCCAGCATCACGACGTTCGAGGAACTCCGCGACTTCTACGGCTCGGGACGCCGCTCGTTCGTTCCGAGGCGTGGCGCAGGCTTCGAGACGGCGATGGACGAGCAACGCGGGAGTCCCGGACGGCGCGCGACGGACCACTCGCCGCTCCATACATTCGAATAGCGCCGCGGCTTGCCGTTCCGTGACCCTCGTGCAATCTCGAGGGCGTATGAACGAGTCCAAGCACCCCGCGAGTGAGCGCAAGACCGCGAACGACTTCCATCCCGACGTCCTCCGTCTCTTCGACTCGTACGTCCACGGGCTCATAGATCGGCGCGGCTTCCTGGAGCGCGCCGCGAAGTTCGCGGCCGGCACGACGGCGCTCGCGCTGCTCGAGGCGCTGAACCCGCGCTTCGCCGAGGCGGCGCAGGTGTCGGGTAACGACGCGCGCCTCCACGCCGAGTACGTCGAGCTCGAGTCGCCGCAGGGTTACGGCAAGGTGCGCGGCTACCTGGCGCGACCGGTGAAGCCCGCCGGCAAGCTCCCCGCCGTGCTCGTCGTGCACGAGAACCGCGGTCTCAACCCGCATATCGAGGACGTCGCGCGCCGTCTCGCGCTCGACGGCTTTCTCGCCTTCGCACCCGACGCGCTCTTCCCCCTCGGCGGCTATCCTGGGGACGAAGACAAGGCGCGCGAGCTCTTCACGAAGCTCGATCAGACGAAGACGCGCGAAGACTTTCTCGCGAGCGCGAAGTACCTCGAGCATCACCCGGAGAGCAACGGCAAGCTCGGCGTCGTCGGCTTCTGCTACGGCGGCGGCATCGCGCATTTCCTCGCCACGAAGCTCCCGACGCTGAAGGCCGCGGTGCCGTTCTACGGCATGCCCGCCTCCCCCGCCGACGCGAAGCTCGTGAAGGCGCCGCTCCTGGTCCACCTCGCCGAGAACGACGATCGTATCAACTCCGCGTGGCCCGACTACGAAGCAGCCCTCAAGGCCGCGCACGTGAGTTACCAGGTCTTCAAGTATCCCGGCACGCAACACGGCTTCAACAACGACACCACGCCCCGCTACGACGACGCCGCAGCGAAGCTTGCGTGGAGTCGTACGCTCGCGTTGTTCGAGAAGACGCTTCGCGGCGGTGGCACCGCGAACGGCGTCCACAAGGGCTGAGCGCCTGAGCCGCGAAGATAAGCCGGGGAAGCGGCGAGCGATGTTACCGTTTCCCGGTTCAATCATGGCAAACCGTATCCGTGGGGTGGCGGGGCTGGTGGTTCTGGGCGCGACTCTGGGAGGCTGCTCGAGCGACGGCTCTTCCGGCGGACCAGGGCCGGACGCGGGTGCAGACACGAGCACGCCGGTCACATCCACTGGCGGGCACGCAAACGGCGGCAGCGGCGGTAGCAGCGGGTAGCGGCGGAGGTCCCGGCGCGCTCACCGACGCAGGCGCCGACGCCGGCGCGGACGCGGGTCCCACGGTGGCAGCCGTCACGGCGATAGGCGCTCCGGTCGCCGGCGTCCCCGTGGCGAGCGCGTCCATCGGCGCTGCGGGCGGCACTCTCCTTTCGGGTGACGGGCAGCTCGCCCTGATCGTCCCCGCGGGCGCGCTCACGACGGCGACGACGATCGGCATCGCCGCAATCGCCAATACCGCACCCGGTGGGACGGGCTTCGGTTACCGACTCACACCCGATGGGCTCGCGTTCGCGAAGCCGGTCACCCTGACGCTCACGCCGACCTACGGACAGCTCGGCGGCTCAACGCTCGAGCACGTGAAGCTCACGTTTCAGGACGCCCAGAAGCGCTGGCAGCTTATCCCCGTCACCGCCGACGCCGGCTCCAAGACGGTGAGCGCGACCACGACTCATTTCACCGACTACGCGTTCCTGCTCGACCTCGCGCTCTCCGGCAACGACGCCCTCTTTGCCGGCACGGCGACCACGCTCCACGTCGTCGAGCTCCACACGACGTCCGACGGCTACGCAGGCACCGTCGGCACGGCGGCGACCGGCAACCCGGTGTGGCTCCTCGACGGCACGGCGCTCGGCAACGGCAGCGACGGCAAGCTCGACGTCATCGGCAACGCCGCCGCGTACACCGCGCCCGCCCAGATCCCGCAGACGAACCCCGTCTCGGTCAGCGTCGCCTTCACCGCCACCGGCGGCTCCAAGGTGACGCTCGTCCAGGATCTCCACATCCTCGCGCACGCATACACTTTCCAGGTATCGCTCACGAACAACCCGACGTGCACCGGCGGCTCGGGCTACGCCTATCAATACGGCACGACCGCGACCGCCGAGCTCGACCTCGACGCTGACTTCGCGATCACCTCGTCGAATCCGAGCGCCGCGACGACACCGACGATCTCTGCGATCACGGTGTGCGTGACGGGCGCCTGCACCGCAACGGGTGAGCCCGCGAAGACCACGGGCCTCTCACTGACGACCGTCACGGGCGGCTGGGAACCCGCCGTGCACCGTCTGCGCATCCAGCCGAGGGGCACCGCATCCGGCTCTCCGTCGTTCCTCCTCGACTGCGGTGCGGCCGGCAGTCACGAAAGCCTCGCAAACGCCGCAGCCTGGAACACCCCCGGCTACGCCGGCTTCCTCGAAGGCAAGAACGGCGAAACGGCGAGCCAGCGAGCCAGATAGTCGATCTGCCGTCGGGAATGGCAGGGCCGAGCTTCAGGCTGACCGTGTTACGGCCGTGACGGGGCCGAGCTAGCGCGCGAGCAAGGAGCGCAGTTCCTCCCAGGTCAGACCAGCTTGTCGCGCGATGCTGTGGAGGGTGCCAATCTTCACTTCATCGTGCAGCGGGACTATCGCGGTTCGTGAGAAAGCTGGCCTATGCCGCGCGGACGGTGATTTCTCTCGGCGCGCCGGGCACGTTTTCGAACCACAGTTCGAGTGCCTCTTTCAAATTTTCGAGCGCCTCGCGCTCGCTCCGTCCCTGGCTTGCTACATCGATCTCGCGGCACTGCGCGACGTACCAGTCGCCTTCGCGAGTCAGCGTCGCGGTGAACATACCACCTGCAACACGCACGTCGCTTGGATCTTCACGACTGGTGATGTGGCTGCCATGCTGCTTCGTCGTACGATAGCGCTCGACGTATTACGTGCCAATCGGCACTTCAAAGTACACGCAATACGCGCGGATACGCTCGGTCGACGTTCGTCATATCGATTTTCGATGACCCCGTGACGAACCAGACACTGGGGAGGTGGTCCACCCGGAGTTCCGCTCCTTCCGCCACGAAGCCGTGCGCGACCTTCTCGGCCTCGTAGCCGCGTGGTGATCATCCCCGCTTTCGTGGACACCCCAACTGGCGCAAGAATGCGCACGGAGTGATCCATGGACAAGCGAACGAAGAAGCGTCGAGCGCGACGAGCGTTCACGCCCGAGTTCAAGACGGAGGCAGTGCGCCTCTGCAAGGTCGGCGACCGAGGCTCTCGTACGCCTCGCTTCTTGGTATCCGTCGGCTCTCCTCGAGCAACTCGTTGAGTTCCGACAACTGGCGGACGACGACCTCACACGCCCTTGCGGCACGATTGAGCCTCGCGTCAGGCGGATCCCCCGAACCATCCCCGGCGCTCGACACCATTAGCCGATCACAACGATAGTCGACGCGGCTCAACCTTCGCCAGCGTCTCCGCCGAGAACGCGCGCGTCCCGACGGGAGAGCCCGCCCGAATTGAGGTACCCGCAGCGGTAGCCACATGGCCCCTCCCGCCGCTCCCCCATCTCACGATCCAGCCGTTTTCTCGGTGTCCAGGGACGGAATTGAACCGCCGACACGTGAATTTTCAATCCACTGCTCTACCGACTGAGCTACCCGGACGACAGACACGGTCTTGTTAGTGCGAAGCGCGCCGACTTGCAGCACAAAAGAGCACGCTCAGTCGGGCCGCGCGTCTTTGACGCCGAGGGAGGCGTCGCGGACCGGTCCTGCGTCCGGGGGGGCCGCGTCGGGGGTCCCGACGACGCCCGCATCGCTGCCGGCGTCGCTGCCGGCATCGGGGCCGCCGGTGTGCCCGAGGGTGTAGTCACACTTGAGCTTGGGGTCGTCGGGGATGACGGTGCCGGGCAGGCTCGCCGCGGCGGAGGCGGCCACTTCGTCGTAGCTGGCGCACTCGAGCGGAACGGTGGTGCCGGCGCCCGCGAGCGTGTGGGTGGACGCGCCGCAGGTGCCGCTCGGACGGCAGCAGCCGGGCATGTCGAGGACGCCGGTGATTCCGATACCGGGACACGCCGGGTCGAGCAGGATCGGCGCGCCGCCGTCGGGGACCGGAATGACGCCGCCGTCGAGCACGGCGATCGGCGTCACCACCGGCGGCGGCCCGGCGTCGACCATCGGCCCCGTGGGAATCATGAGCGCGCTCGGATCGACGCAGGGCGGTAGCTGAACTCCGGCTCCGAGAAGCGAGCCGAGCGCGGTCGGGTCGATGCCGCACGTCGTCGCGGTCAGGCAGCACGACTTGACCGAGATCCCGCCGCCGAGTGCACCGAGCAAGGTCGACAGCTGCGCGACGGTCGCGTCGCACGAGCTCGTGTCGCACGTCGCTGCTGCGCCGCCGGTGCCGGCGTCTTTGCCCGGCGCGCCGCCTGTGGACGACTTGCCGCCCGTTCCGCGCGCCGCGTCCGGCTCGTCCCTCGGGGGCGAGCTCGCATCGCTGCTGCACGCGTTCACGCTGAAAAGCACGGCCGCCGACAATCCGAAAACCCACGTCACTCGCGCCAGCATCTCTGAGGACCTCCGCCGGGACTCGAACACGAAAGCGCGGTCGCGTGAATGACAAAATCCCCGACGGATCGCGGCACACCGGCATCCCCCTGGCCGCACCCGGTCACTACCTCGAGACGACGCGGTGCGCGCACACGGCCCGGGGCGGAAGTCCTCAACGCTTTCTAGCGACGAGGGCAGCGAGCTTCTTCTCGACGCTGCGCGCGCTCATGACGCCCTTGTAGACGTAGAGCGCGGCCGTTTCTTCGTCGTCGAGCACCTTCTCGCTCACCCTGAGCCGGCTGCTCACCGCGAAGAGCACCGGCCGTGACAGGCCGCTCTTCGCGAGCTCGACGCGCCTCCACACCGCGTCACGACTCCAGAAGCCGAGCGCCTCGAAGTACACGCGCTCGCGGGTCTTCCCGTGCGAAAAAACGAGGTCGGGCACGCACACGCCGATACCCGGGAGATCGAGGATCTCGTCGTTCTCCTCGACCTTCCACGCGGAGCCGAGCGCGCGGAACCCCTCGAGCAGCTCGGCGATGTCGTCACGCATTCCCTTGGGTCGATTGGAGGGGTGGGCACCTTTCACGACCGGTTGCGGCTGCCGACTCGTCACGTGGCGAAAGACCAGCGGTTCACGGCGCTGTCCCCAGCGTACGTTCGCGACGAGCGCGAGCGCGTCGCATTCCTCGAGCGCCGGCAAGAGCAGCGCGAGCGCGAGCCCGTAGCGCGTCACCGACTCGAACAAGCTGAACGGGCCGTCGATGTCGATGCGGTACCCACCGTCGCGGCGCTCGATGCGACAGAGCAGTCGACGGAACTTGAGCTCGCGAAAGAGCGCGCGGTACGCCGAGGGAACCGAGCACGTCACGTCGGCGACGACCCGCGTCGCGCGGAGGAGCACGGCTTGCACCTGCCCGCTGTCGTACCGTTCCACGAACGTCGCGGCGCCGAGGCGCGGCGCGCCGGAGAGGATCTGTTCCCCCTTCAGATCGGCGTAGAGCGCGCGCTCCACGTCGTCGGCGGTGAGCCCGTGGGCGGCCGCGACGGTCTCGAGCACGCGGGCACGATCGACGCGGCCGTCCTCGTGCCCGAATCGCTCGGTGCTCGCCGCGGAGAAGATCTCGCGACGGAGCTCGATCGGATCGACGGGCGTCTTCGACTCGAGCTCGGAGGCGTCCTCGACGAGCTTCCTGAGTCCGTCGGCGATCTTGCGATCGCGCGGCGGCACCGGGACCTCGCTCCAGGCCTCGACGAGCTCCTCGCGGGTGCGGCCGATGTGCGCCGCGGCGATGGAGAGATACGCCGTGGCGAGCTCCTCGGCGCGCGCGCGCTCCTTCGCGTCGAGACGGCGAACGAGGAGCTCGCCCGCCTTCTTACGCGCGCGCACGTGGTCAGCGGTAAGCATCGTGCTCGCGCCTCCGGTCGCTCGTGTACGACTCCGCCGTGTCGGCAGAGACGACCTCGTAAAGGACGGCGCGCTTTCCCTCGCGGGGCCGCAAGATGCGTCCGAGCCGCTGCACGTGCTCGCGCACCGAACCGCTCCCGGAAAGAACGACCGCGACGTTCGCGTCGGGGACGTCGACCCCCTCGTTCAGCACCTTGGAGGTCGCGATGACGCCGTAGCGGCCGTCGGAGAAGCGTGCGAGCACGTCGCTGCGCTCGGACACCTTGGTCTGATGGGTGATCGTCGGGACGAGGAAGCGCCGCGAGACGGCGTACGCCATCGAGTTGTGCTCGGTGAACACGATGACGCGATCGCGCCGGTGCTCGGCGAGCAGGAGCTCGAGATAGTCGAGCTTCGCGGGAGCGGCGAACGCGAGCTCCCTCTGGCGCCGGTAGGCTTGCATCGCGCGCTGGCCCGCGACGCTCGTCGCGGAGCGCATGATGAACTCGCCCCAGCCCGTCGGACTCGACATGCGGATGCCCGACGACCGGAGAAAGTCGAGGTACACGGCGCGCTCTGCGGCGTACTCGGCACGTGCCTCCGGCGAGAGCGCGACGGTGATGCGCTCGGTGTCGTATTCCGATAGATAGCTCCCCGAGAGCTCGAGGATGTCCTTCCGGTACACGGTCGGGCCGACGAGATCGGTGAGCATCGCGTCGCGGCCGTCGACACGCTCGGGCGTCGCGGTGAGACCGAGCCGGTACGGCGCGAGACACGAGCGCGCCGCGAGCGCGTACGCGTCGCTCGGCAGATGATGACACTCGTCGAACACGACGAGGCCGAAGCGCGCACCGAGGCTCTCCATGTGGATGTACGCAGAGTCGTAGGTGATGACCGTCAGGGGGCGAACCACGTGCTCGCCCCCGCCGACGACGCCCACCTCGACGCCGAACGACGTCCTGAGCACGTCGTACCACTGCCGCACGAGGTCGAGCGTCGGAGCGACGACCAGCGTGCTCCGGTTCTTCTCCGCCGCGGCCAGGACGGCGACGTGCGTCTTGCCCGCTCCCGTCGGGAGCACGACGACGCCCCTGCCCTTCGCGCGACGCCAGGCCGTACAGGCCTCGGCCTGATACGGGCGCGGCTCACGACGGATGCAGAGCTCGAGCCCCGGCTCCTCGTACGCCCTTGCCCGATCTTCGTAGGCGATCGACGCTTGAACGAGGGCGCGGACGACGTTCGCGTAGGCGTAGGCCGGCGCGCGGTGGCCTGCCGTGCGTGCGTCCCAGACGAGCCCGGGGACGTCGGTCTGGTCCTTCGCGAGCCCGCGCACATCGAGGGTGCCGGACGCGAAGGACAGCGTCACGACCGGCGAAGACGCCTCGGTCGTCATGACGACGAACGCAGCGCGACCCACGTCAGGTGGAGGAGCCCTTCTCCCGCGTCGAGCTCGACGCGGCTGCCGTCGGCAGTCACGTGCGCGCTCGCTACCTTCTGAAACGCCCCCGGCGCCAGCCAGTCCGGATAGATGTACGTACCGAGCGCGAGCACGTCGATGGCGCGATCCGCGTCGAAGCCCGCCGTGTTCGCGAACGAGAGCCGCACCGTGGTCGGCGTCGCGGTTGCGCCCGGGTACTCGAAGGACGACTCGAACGGCTCGAGCGCGAACAACGCCGCGACACCGAGCGACGGCTCGACGAAGTCGTCGAAGAAGTCGCGCGCGACGGTGAGCGCGCGGAACTCCTTGCCGTGGTCGCCGGCGAGGTTGCTCTCGACGTCGAGCCGCACGTACACGCCGCCTCCTACGTCGAGGGTGACGTCCCCGCTCGTGACGGCCTGCGCGGGCGCGCCGGCCCGTTCGACATCGAGCATCGGGCCGTGGGCGGGCATGTCGAGCACGCGGAGCGCTCCGACGTCGATGACCGGACCCGGCGCCGTCGGCGGCAATGCGTAGTAGAAGCCGGCACGGTCCGGCCGCACGTGAAGCTCGACGGAATACGCACCCGGATCGAGGTGGAATCCGACGGGGATCGTGAACGCGCCGGTGGGCGTCGTGTAGCCCGGACTGCACGCGGCAGGGCCGCACGCCGAGACGAGCGTGTCGGCGGCAATGGGCGCACCCGCGCCGTCGATCGCGCGCCCGTCGACGTGAAGGATGCAGGGCACGCCGGACAGGCCCGACGCGTCGTCGTCGCAGACAGCGGTGGATGCTCCGTCAAGTGTCGTGGTCGCATCACGGACGGACACGTCGTTCGTCACTGGCCGTGTCGCGTCGACGGGCGTCGTGCCCGCCTCTCCGCCGTCGGACGCTCTCGACGCGTCGCTGGAGTCACACGCCGTGACCGGCCCGGTAATGGCGCAGATGGCGGCGACGAACGCCGCCCGCGCCTTCACCGGAAGACTCCCGTCGACTCCTCGCCCGAGCCGCCGCCCATGAGCTCGAGCGGGACGTGCCACGTCACCTCGGCCATGAAGACGCCGCGACGGTCGCGGAAGCGGAGCAGCGTCGCAGTGCAGTTACCCCACTGCAGGATGCACACGCGGGGCACCGGGACGCACACCACGGATTTGACGAGCTGGAAGAGCAGACCGCCGTGAGCCACGACGAGGACGACGTCCGCGGTCTGTCGATGACGGCCCTCGATGCGATCGAGCATGCGCCGGACCCGCGACTGGACGTCGTCGTAGCCCTCGCCTCCGAACTCCGAGAAGTCGCCCAGATCGGTGATCGTTCGATCGGCGTAGCTCGGATACTTCTTCCAGATCTGGTCGCGGTTCAGGCCTTCGAGCTCCCCGGCCGCGACCTCACGCAGGTCGTCGTCGTGGGTCGGGTCGGGATAGCCCGTCTGGCCCGCGATGATGGCTGCGGTCTCGCGAGCGCGGGCGAGCGGCGAGGCGTACGCGGCCGCCCAGCGTGGCGCCTGCGCTTTCAACCACGTGCCGGCACGACGCGCCTGAGCTCGACCAAGGGGCGTGAGCGGCGAGTCGAAATGCCCCTGGAGCTGACCGAGGGCGTTTCCTTCGCTCTCACCATGGCGGACGAGGAGGAGGTCCATTCGAGTTATGCTAGTGATTAGCGAGCAGAGCCGGCTGCGCCAAGCACCATGATCGACATCGACGTCATTTACGAGGGTGAGCTTCACTGTAGCGCCGTGCATCGCCCCTCCGGCGCGAAGCTCGCGACGGACGCGCCCGTCGACAACCAGGGCCGGGGCGAGTCGTTCTCGCCCACCGACCTCGTCGCGACGGCCCTCGGAACCTGTATGGCGACGGTGATGGGCATCACGGCGCGACGTCAAGAGCTGCCCATCGCCGGCGCGCGCCTGAACGTGAAGAAGGCGATGACGACGGTGCCGCCGCGGCGCATCGCGACCCTCGCCGTGCGAATCGACATGCCCGACAGCGCGAAGAGCATCGGCCCCGACGCGCGGAAGGGCCTCGAGCACGCCGCAAACACCTGCCCGGTGCGCCTCAGCCTGCTCGATGCGATCGACGTCCCCGTCGAGTTCGTCTGGCCCTGAGCGCCAGAGCGACTCGTCGCGGGTTCACGTCGCGAAAGCGATCTTCGCGGGCTCACGTCGCGAAAGCGTCAGGGCGAGCGCGCGTACTCGTCGCGCTCGGGGCGCGTCGCGCGGCCGGTGCAGAGCCAGCCCGAGTCTTGCTGGACGCAGGCGACGCCGACCACGTCGGTCGCGCCGACGCGACCCGCCGCCGCGCGAACGGCGTGGCGCACGACGGCCTTGCCGCAGTCGTCCTCGCCGCTGGCGACGATGTCGCCCACGACGACCCGGCCCGGCTGGACGACGGCGAGCTCCGCGACGGACTCCGACGCGATCGCCTTGCGCCGTAGCGGCGCCTTCTCGACCGGCACGACCGTCACCGAGACATGGAACGCCGCTCCGGAGTCTGCATAGGGTGGGACGAACGCCGCGTCCTTGCCGGAGAGCCGCAAGCTCGCAGCGGGCGCGGCGGTGCTCGGTGCCGCGACGAACGCGGAGCAGGAGTGGAGCTCGGAGTCGAGCAGATCGCCCCGCGATTCGGCGGACGTCACACATCGCACCTCGACGAGGGCGGTGCCGCCGACCGACGCGGCCTTCTCCCGCAGACCGTCGAGCAAAAGCGCGTCGGAACAGTCGACGTCGGCGAGCGACTCCTCGTCCAGGGCGACGACACCGTCGTCGGCCCGACAGCGCGCGGCCACGTCGCCGACGAGCAGATCGCCGTCGGGCACGGCCGACTCCGTCGTCACCTGCGCGGCACCGACGACGCTGGTGCCGGTGCGACCCGAATAGAAGGCAGGCTGCGCCGCGGCGCGTCCGCATCCCACGGCGGAGCAGGCGAGAAGGAGCGAAACGGCGAGGCGCATTAGGTTCAGGGGACCATCTTGCCGTCAGATTCCCGCATCGGGCAACCCACCGTCGGCGCTGGCCAGATCCGCGCAGGAGTTCGGGGGAACGGGCCCCGCGTCGCCCGGCCGCGGCGCAACGTAGTCGAGGTCGATGGACACCGATGGCGCGTAGTCACCGGCGGCGATGACGAGCTTCTGCGGGATCGTGATCTTCGTCGCGCTCACGGTGAGCGCGGCCAGCGTCCCTGGCGGAAAGTCCCCCGGAAGCCCGAGGTCGTTCAGGGCGCCGGTGATCCAGTACGGGCCCGCGCCGACGACGAACCCGGTGAGCGTCACGTCCTTCGACACGTCGGCGCACGCAGCGCGGGCAAGGCCGAACGCGGGCGGCTTCTTCGCGACGTCGGGGTCGTTCACGACGACCGCCGCGAGCGGCCCTTGCCCGTCCCCGACGGGCTTCGCGCTCGCGTGGACGGCGACGGTGAGCTTCCTCAGCGCGACGAGCGGCAGCGTGACGGCATTGCCCTTCCCGACGTCGAGGGGCACCGGCAAGATCGGATCTTTGTCCTGAAAGCCGTCACTCACGTCGATGCCGCCGACCCACGCGCCCCAGCCGAGCGCGGCGTCCTTCGCGAGCCGTTCGGCGTTGTCGACGAACACCGCGCGCAGGTACACGACGGGCGGCAGAGTGCCCACGAGCCGCTGAACGGGGATCGCGGCGAGCGACACCTCGGAGACACCGGGGTTCGCCGGAAGCACGTGCTCGAGGAGCGCCACTGCCGAGGCGTCCTTCTCGGGCGGCGTCGGAGTGTCGAAGAGCTGGACGAGCAGCACGCCCTTCTCATCTAGGGCTGGATCAGATTGCGCGGTCACGGCCTCCGGCGCGAGCGTCACGCAGAGCGCGGTCTGATTCGCGTCGGTCGGAGCCGCGCAATCGGCAGGAGGCGTCGCGCCGCCCGCTCCCGCTGTCCCGCCAGTACCCGTCGCGCCCCCCGCGGTCGCCCCGCCGCCCGACGACGCCCCGCCGCTCGACGTGCTCTTCCCTCCGGACGCGTTTCCCGCAGAGCCTCCAGCACTGGCCGGAGAAGTACCGCCTGCGGCCCTATCGCCGGCCGCTCCACCGTCACCTGCGTCGGAGCCCCCGAACGGGTTGTCCGTCGAATCACTGCTACACGCGAGCGCAGCGACGGCGCACGAGAGCACGACGCCGATGGAAGAGAGCACGAGGTTCATGGGGACGGTCTCCGGCCAAGAAAGAGCCGTGTGATACACGACGGCGTTCGAGGCCGACGGCGAGTTGCAACGCCCGGGCCAGCGGCGCCGGAGCACGGGCTCCGCCGGCAATGCGTCGATCCGGGCCGGATCGCGCGCACCGCTGCTCCCGGTTCGAACCCGTGCGTGAACGGTGGTTCCCACCGTCGCGAGAACGGCCGGTCACGCCCCGGCGTGTCGCGAGACGTCGCCGCCCCGACCGCCGCGTGTTATCCCGCGCGGCGTGCCGGTTCGAAGCGTGCTCACTCGACGCCTCGTGCAATCGCTCGTCGCCCTCGCGGTGAGCGCCTGCGCGACGCCGCCTCCGAAAGCGGCAGAGGCGTCCGCCGCTCCACTCCCCGAGCGCGAAGGCGCGGCGGCCGCTCGTCCTGCGTGGCCCGCCGGTTTGACGCCCTGTGCGAAGGACCCACCCGAGGGCTCGAGCTGCGCCGCCGGCAAACCTGCCGCCACGAAGGGCGCGCCCGCGGACGCGACCACGGTATGGAACGTCCCGATCGGGCCGGACGATCCGGTGCGCGGACCGGCCGACGCACTCGTCACGCTGGTCGTGTTCTCCGACTTCGAGTGCCCCTTCTGCAAGAAGGCGCTGGCGACACTCGATCGGCTGCTCACGGAGCTCCCACGCGACGTGCGCGTCGTCTGGAAGGATCTCCCTCTGCCGATGCACGCCCAGGCCGAGAACGCCGCCGAGCTCGCTCGCTTCGCGCGCGCCCAGCAGGGCGACGCGGGCTTCTGGAAGGCGCACGATCTGCTCTATGCGGCACAGGAGAGTCTCGGCGAGGTTACTTTTCGGAAGATCGCGGGCCAGCTCGGCCTTCCCTGGACACCGACGTGGGCCGGAATGCACGCTGCCAGGTTCGGAAACGTGATCCAGTCCGACGTCGCTCTGAGCGACCGCGTGCTCGTCGAAGCGACGCCGACGACGTTCGTGAACGGCATCAAGCTGGTCGGTGCGCAGCCGTACGAACGCACGCGCGAGCTCGTCGACGCCGAGCTCGCGAAGGCGCGAGCTCGACTGGATGCCGGCATCTCCCGCGCAACCCTTTACGCGGCGATCGTCTCGAACGGCGTTCAAGTCGATCCACACACCGACACCGAACCACCTTGACTCCCCCGGATTCTCTCGCGTTCGAGAGCACGAAAACGGGCCGAGACGGGTCCGACAACGGGGGGCGTCGTTGTGGTACGCTGTGCTCACCGTGAAAGGGAGGTTATCCGAGATGGCCCAGCCTCCGCCGAGCGAGCGAGTCCTCATCGTCGACGACGACCCCGTCATGCGGGACGTGCTCAGTCGCTTCCTGCGACGAGCGTCCTTCGAAGTGATGGAAGTAGGCTCCGTCGTCGCTGCGCTGGACGAGCTCATGGCGGCAGCTCGCAACAACCGCCAGTACGACCACGCGGTCGTCGACCTCGTCCTGAAAGACGGCGACGGCGAAGACGTCGTGCGTGCGTGCGAGTCGCTCTCCCCGCGACCGAACATCATCGTCCTGTCCGGCAACATCGATAGCCGTCGCGCCCTCGAGCTTTCCGGCAGATGCCTGTACCTGCCGAAGCCCGTCGGGTCGAAGACGTTGCTCGAGGCGCTCCGCCGCCGGCGCGATCCGATCAGCGACTTCGTCGAGCAGCACGGCCTCACGTCGCGCGAGCGCGACGCGGTCGTCGTCGCCGCGAACGGCCTCTTCAACGAAGAGGCCGCGGGCGCGCTCGGCGTCACGAAGGAAGGGCTTCGCAAGCGCTGGCGTCAGATCTGCGCGAAGACCGGCTGCACCACGCAGCAGCGCGTGCTCGCGAAGATCATCCGTGACCTGAGCGACGAATCGCCCCAGGGCTCGAGCGGCCTCTACCGGCGCGTTTCGACTCCGCCCGCGCCGCCCGATTCACAGCGCGCTTCGGGTGACGCGACCGGTACCAGCAAGGGCTGAGGTCAGTCGCCGCGCTTCCGTCGATCGGAGGCAGTGGCTTTCTCGGGCTCGTCCACGGCGCGGCGAATGGCGCCCTTGCCGAAACGCGCCGTGATCGCGTCGAGCGCGGGTCCGAGCCGGTCGGTCGTGGCACGCGTGCCGAACAGGTCGAGCTGCTCCGCCCCGCCGCCGGACAGGTTCGACAGGGATACCCCCAGAAGCCTTACCGGTTCCGTGATGGCCGCCGCGTCCCAGAGCGCGATCGCGACTTCACGGATGCGCTTGCCGTCGGAGGTCGGCTCCGGAAGCGTCTTCGCGCGCGTGAGGAGCGGATAGATCGGCTCGCGCTCGCCGGGGTCGGTGCGCGACGTGCGGTGGCCGCGCGGTTTCCCGAGCTTCATCTTCACGGTGACGGTCCTGCCCTGGTAGCCGTCGTGCCGGAGACGCCGCGCGACGGCCTCGGAGTGCGCGGTGAGCGTGGCGGTGACGACGTCGCGAGCAGTGACGTCGTGCTCGAACGTGTTCTCCTCGCCGTACGACTTCGGTGCGAGCGCCGACTCGACGTCGCGATCGTCGGTACCCTCGGCGAGGTGCTTCAGCGACGCGGCGCGATCGCCGACCACCCGCGCGAGGAGCGACACGTCCGTGCGCGCGAGCTCGCCGATGGTGTTGATACCGAGGCCGACGAGCGTCTCTTCGAGGACCGGACCGACGCCCCATAGCCGACGCACCGGCAGCGGATGAAGGAGCCACGTGACGGCGTCGGGCGGGACGTAGAGAAAGCCGTCGGGCTTCGAGAGCGTGCACGCGAGCTTCGCGACGAGCTTGCTCGGCCCGATGCCGACCGAGATCGGCAGACCGACGCCGCGCCGCACCTCCGCCTTGAGCTTTCGTCCGAGCGCGAGCGCGCCGCCGAAGAGGTTCACCGAGCCGGTGACGTCGAGGAACGCCTCGTCGAGGGCGATTGGCTCTATGTCCGGCGAGAATTGCTCGAAGATGGCGTGCACCTCGTTCGAGACGCGCGCGTAGCGGGCCATGTCGGACGGCAAGAACACGCCGTCGGGGCAGAGCTCGCGTGCGCGGAAACCCGGCATCGCCGACCGCACGCCGAAGGTTCTCGCCTCGTAGGAGGCGGCCGCCACGACGCCGCGCGCCGATGTGGCCCCGACGATGACCGGACGGCCCGCGAGCTCCGGCCGGTCACGCACCTCTATGGATGCGTAGAACGCGTCCATGTCGGCGTGGAGGACGAGGCGAGCGCTCATGCGCCCGGGATCGTATCACCGCGGAACGAGCAGCGCCCTGCGCACCAGGGTCGCCAGCGCATCACCCTCGAGGAGCGTCGCGAGGCGGTGTTCGTCGTCGACGAGGACGAGCTCGACGTAGCCGGGCGTGCCGGTCGCGGCGAGCTTCCTGCTGTCCTCGACGGAGACGACGTCGTCACGGAGTCCGTGAGCAATGACGACTCGCGTGCCGTCCGGTACCGGCCCCGTGACGCCGAAGTACACGTGCGCGGGCGCGAGGAGCACCGTCGGTCCGCGATGGATGCCGCGTACGAGGAGCGCGAGCGCGATGGCCCCGCCGAACGACGAGCCGACGAGGACGTCCGGCGCGAAGCGCTCGAGGTGTGCCGCCTGCACGGCGAGCGCGCCCTCGAAGTCGGCCGTGTCCATCGACGGCGTCTCCGTGTCGAAGAAGCGATCGAGATACGTCGCCTTCGACGAACCGGGCCCGCCCTCGAGCCCGTGGATGAACTGCACCTTGAGCGGCCGATCCCAGGTCTTGGTGGGGTCGGTGGGCGGTGCGCTGCTCGTGCGTCGCGGGTGCTCGGTCATTCGCTCTTGTCCTCGAAGACGCTCGCGGCGGCCACGTACAGGAGCGGCACCGTCGGCGTCGGACCGAACCGGTTCTTCTGGACGACGAGTTCCATCGGGCGCGCTCCGAGCTGTGAGCGCTTCTTCGCCGTGCCCTTGCTCGCCGCTTCGCGGGTGGGACGGAGCTCGGCCGCGACGGTGGCCGACGGCAGGATCAGCGGCGCGGCGAGCGTCGACGACGTCGACACGATCGCGCAGCCCTGGCTAGCGAGGCGCGACAGCTCGCACCCGACCAGGAAGAGACGCGCGTCGAAGCTCGACGCGACGGCGGGGCCCGCGCCGTATCCCTCGACGCCGTCGACGACGATCACGACGCGCTCATTCCGCGCCCAGAGCAGCGCGGCGTGATCGGCGAGCGCCGAGACCTCGTGGAGCGGGTCCGCGGTGTGGAGGTGAAAATAGTCGCCCACCTTCTTCGTCACGGTGTCGAGGCAGGCGCCGATCGGGCCGCGGAGCCCCTCGTCCTGCATCGAGACGCCGGACCAGATCGTCCCGTAGGTGGCGGCGACGTTCTGGTACTCCCGGTGGAGCGCTCGCGACGTGAGGCGCGCGATGATCTCCGTCTCGTCGAGGCCCACGCCGGTGAAGAGCACCGATGCGCGCGCGCGCGCCGCCATGTACGCGAGCATGAGCGCAAACGACGTCTTGCCCGAACCCGGGCCGCCCGAGACGAGAAAGTGCGTCCCGCTCCGGAGGCCGCCGCCGAGCAGCGTGTCGAGCGCCGTGATGCCCGTCGTGGTCGTCGCCGAGGCCGCGCCGAGGCGCGTGCGCACGTCGACATGGACGTTCGCGAGCGAACGCGGCATGTCGGACGACTTCTTCGGACGACGGCTGACCAAGATCCGACAACGGTACCCGAGTCGGATCTGGGTGTCACTCAACCCGGCACGCGGGCACCGGAGCGCGTGATCGCGCCTCGGTACCCGAATTACCGGTTGTCGGTTATCGAAGCCCGCCTCAGACCGTCGCGAACGCGTCCGCGGGGATCTGCACCGGGCTCTGATCGGCGGTGCGGATGATGTCCGCGAGGGCCGGAATGCCGGCCAGCACGTTGTGCGCCCAGTAGATGCCGACGTGCTTCTTGCCCTCGTAGAAGGCGTGGTCGGGATGCGCCTTGTCGAGCTTGCTCTGCTTCTCGAGCGCGATCACGCCGGCTTCGAGGAGGAGCCACCCGACGGTGAGCTCGCTCATGATCTGCAGGAAGCGCGTCGAGGTGAGCGGCACCTTGACCATCTCGCCGCCCTGGAACCAGCCGAGGAACTGCATCACGCAGCCGCCGATGGCCTCGTGAGCCTTGGCGAGCTCCGCGACCGCCGGGCCGAAGACCTCGTGCTTGCGGTTCTTCTCGATGAAGCTCTGCACGTCACCGAGGAAGGCCTGCATGTTCGCGCCGCCCCGCTGCCCGAGCTTTCGCGCGACCAAATCGAGGGACTGGATGTGGTTCGTGCCTTCGTAGATCGAGAAGATCTTCGCGTCGCGGCAGTACTGCTCGACGGGGAAGTCCTTCGTGTAGCCGACGCCGCCGTAGACCTGGATGGCCGTCTCGCAGACGCGGAACGCCTGATCCGACGAGTACGCCTTCACGAGGGGCGTCAGGAGCTCGACCTGGCCGAGATCGTAGAGGGCGCCGTCGTCGTCCTTGCCCTTCTTGGAGTCGGCGCGATCGTAGTGATTCGCCGTCTTCAGGATGAGGGCGCGGATGCCTTCGACGCGCGCCTTCATGTCGAGGAGCATGCGCCGGACGTCCGGGTGCTCGATGATCGCGACGCGGGGCGCCTCCGGATCCTTGAAGTTCTCGATGCTCGTGCCCTGCTTGCGGTCGCGCGCGTACTCGAGCGCGTTCAGATACGCGGTGCCGGCGACCGAGAGGCCCTGAACGCCGACGCCGATGCGCGCGAAGTTCATGAGGAGGAACATCTGCTTGATGCCCTCGTGCTCCTTGCCGCCGACGAGGAAGCCCTGACACGCGTCGTCCTCGCCGAAGTTGATGACGCAGGTGGCAGAGCCGTTGATGCCCATCTTGTGCTCGATGGACGGGATCTTCACGTCGTTCGCGCCGGTGATCTTGCCGTTCTCGTCGACGCGCGACTTCGGCACGATGAAGAGCGAGAGACCCTTGGTCCCCTTCTTCGCGCCCTCGATGCGGGCGAGCACCAGGTGCACGACGTTACCCGTCATGTCGTGATCGCCGCCGCTGATGAAGATCTTGGTGCCCTTGATGGCGTAGCTACCGTCGGCGTTCTTCTTGGCGCTCGTGGTGCTGAGACCGACGTCGCTGCCGGCGTGTGACTCGGTGAGGCACATGGTGCCCGCCCACTCGCCGTTGAACATCTTCTCGACGAAGCGATGTTTCTGGTCGTCGGTGCCGAATGCCGCGATGACCTCCGCCGCGCCGAGCGTCAGGGCCGAGTACATCTCGAACGCGGGGTTCGAGCCGCTCAGCATCTCGCTGACGATGGCCGCGACCGTACGGGGAGCGCCCTGCCCGCCGTGCTCGGGTTCGACGGTGAGGGTCTTGAAGCCCTGCTCGTAGAGACCCTTCCACGCCTCCTTGAAGCCGGGCGGCGTGAAAACCTGGCCGTTCTCGAGCTTGCAGCCCTTGTCACCGATCGCGTTCAGCGGACCGGTCACCTCGGTCGAGAAGCGATACGCCTGCTCGATGACCATCCCGATCTCTTCTTCGCCCCAGTCCGCGTACGGCGGCTTGCCGAGCAGTTCGCCGACTTTGAGCTGCTCGAAGAGGATGAACTTGAACTCGCGAAGGTCTGCTTTGTAGCGGTTGATGGGCTGGGACATCGCTTCGCGTACTAAGGATATCGTGCGAGTGCGTCAATCGCTCCTTACTGTACGCGACCGGAAACACGGCGAAAGCCGCGTGAATCGTGCCGGATGGGGCCTCGCGCAGTTCGTCCCTGCAAAAAAGCAGGCCCCGAACCGGCTCGCTTCTCAGGCCATCTCGCGGGTGACCGCGGTTACTTCCGGACGAGCTTGAAGACGCGCTGGCCGCCCTCGATGGTCGGCTTCAGGACCTTCACGGCGCCGAGGTGGATCTCGCGGAGCTTGCCGCCGGCGATGTCGCGGATCTTCATGCGCTCCTCGCGCACGACCATCACGTCGCAGAGGCCGAACACGAAGTGGTCGACCCGGTCCCCGAATTTCGGCGCCTCGTCGGCCTCGTCGTCGTCGTTGGGTGCGGCCTTGCGCGGGGCCGTGGGAGGCTTGGGCGCCGCCCCCTGCTTCGCCGCGGGTTCGGTCACGTGCACGGTGGCCTCGGAAGCCTTGCCGCTCGCGAGGCGCCCGCCCCGGACGTCTTTCGTTCCGGCGACGACGACGGTCACCATCAGAGCACCGTCGACGCGGCCGGCGAGCGCCAGCAGCTGGCTCTTGCCGGGATACTCGGTGAACGTCTCGCCCTCTGCGGTGAGCGTGGCCAGGACGACGTCCGTCAAGGTTCCGGCGCCGGTCACCCACGTGCCGGTGGGCGTGCCGAGGCTGTCCAGAAATGCCACGACGTCGTCGCCTTCGGGGATCCGTTCGAGACTCATCCCCGTGGGTGCTCCGTCATTGAGTCATTGGCGCTGAACGCCTGAAATCGCGCTCGAAGTATCGCGGTGCCGACAGAGGGACTTGAACCCCCATGACCTTGCGGTCGCGTGGACCTGAACCACGTGCGTCTGCCAATTCCGCCATGTCGGCATTCTTGGGCATCAGCGCGTGCACGCGAACGCCCGAGGGATGGCGGATCTAGCTCGCCGGCCCGCGAGGGCGCAAGGATTTTTGAGGCCGTTTGGGGCAAAGCGCCGCTTAAGGCACAAACGCGCTCGGCCGTTCTCCCGCCATGGTGAGCTGCCCGACACCACAACGATTCCGAAGACGTAATCCGTGCAGGTAAATCAGTTGGAAAGTCCGCGCCCGCGCATTCTCATGGTCGAAGACGAGGTCGCGCTCCTCCGGGTGCTCTCTCGGTGCCTCGAGAGGGCCGGGTTCGACGTGGAACCGGCGCAGAACGGCCTCCTCGCGACGGAGCTCCTCGCCAGAAAGAGCTTCGACGCAGTCGTCACGGATCTGTCGATGCCCGGCCTGACCGGAGTCGACGTGCTCCGCGCGGCACGGGCCACCGACCTCGAGGTCCCCGTGCTGCTCATGACGGGCGCGCCCGACGTGAGCTCGGCCGCCGAGGCGGTGCACTACGGCGCCTGCGAGTACGTCGTGAAGCCGTTCAAGCCCGAGCGGCTCGAGCAGCTCGTTCGCCGGGCGGTCGGTCTCCACCGGATGGCGAAAGCCAAGCGAGAGGCAATGCACGCTCTCGGTATTGAGCAGGCCGAGGCGGGCGACCGGGCGGGACTCGAAATAACACTCACGCGCGCCCTCGACACGATGTGGATGGCCTATCAGCCGATCGTCGAGGCCTCGACGGGCGCCCTCTTCGCATACGAGGCGCTCCTTCGCAGCGACGAGCCGGCGCTGCCGAACCCCGAGGCGATCCTGGACGCGGCCGAGAAGCTCGGGCGCCTCGAGGACGTCGGGCGCGCGGTGCGACAGAAGGCTCCCGAGCCGATCGAGAGCGCGCCGCCGCCCGCGCTCCTGTTCGTCAATCTGCACGCGACGGATCTCACCGACGAGACGCTCGGCGCGCCGAACTCGCCGCTCACCGCCATCGCGTCCCGCGTGGTGCTCGAGATCACGGAGCGCGCGGCGCTCCCCGACGCGAAGGACGTGCGCTTCGCCGTCGCGCGGCTCCGCGAGAAGGGCTTCCGGATCGCCATCGACGATCTCGGTGCGGGCTATGCCGGCCTATCCACCTTCGCGACGCTCGAGCCCGAGTTCGTGAAGCTCGACATGTCGCTCGTGCGCAACGTGCACCTGAGCGCGGTGAAGCAGAAGCTCGTGCGCTCGATGACGTCGCTCTGCCTCGACATGGGGATCTCGGTCGTCGCAGAGGGCATCGAGGTCGTCGAGGAGCGCGATACGATCCTCGAGCTCGGCTGCGAGCTCCTCCAGGGTTACCTGTTCGCGCGTCCCGCTCGCGCGATGGTCTGGCAGCCGTAGCTCGGTCTGTCGTCAGCTCGCCAGAAGCTCGACGCCCACGAGCGCGGAGAGCTCGCGCAGCGCGGCTTCGTGCGGCTCGGACACCTTGATGGTGCCCATGCCGAGCGCCTTCGCGGCCTTCAGGTTGCCGCCGATGTCGTCGAGGAAGACGGCCGCGCTCGCCGGCACGCCGAGCTCTGCGCACGCGATGGCGTAGATGCGCGGATCGGGCTTCCGGATGCCGACCTTGCACGACTCGACGAAGACGTCGAACTCCGCTTTCAAGGGTCGCATCATGTCGTCGTACCCGTCGTGGGTGACCCAGTTGTTCGTCAGCGCCGCCACCTTGAGCCCGCTCGCACGGAGCTTCCGGATGGCAGTGAGCATGGCCGGACGGACGGCGTGGAGCTCGGCCATCTTCTGCATCAGGTCCGCCGTGGACATCTCCGCACCGAGCGCGCGGACGTCCGCGTCGAGCAGCACGCAGAACTCGGCGAGCACGAGCTCGCCGCGCTCGAGACGCTGCCACGCGCCCTGCTCGCCGCCGTAGCCGCCGACGACGCGAGCGATGAGGTTCTCCGGCAGATTGTGCCGCTCCTCGTACTCACGGATGAAGCGAAGGGGCGAGTCGAAGACGACTCCGCCCAGGTCGAAGATCACCGCAGAAACGGTCACGCCCTAGCCTCCGATGCGACGGCGAACGGTCGCCGCGACCTCGCTCACGGCGAACCGTAGCGCGTCGGCGAGGGTCGCCATTCCGCGCTCGAGTGCAACCCCTTCGAGACCCGCCAGATCGCCCTCGGTGCGACGAAGCACGGTGACGGCGCCGGCCGCGTCGCCGGAGAGCAGCAGGGCCGCTCGGGTGGACGTCTTGCGGACGCGCGCGAGCCAGTCGTCGAGGCGTGGCTTCGGCGACGGGCCGTACGCCGCGGCCGCCTCTTCGAGCGGACGGCGCGCGCGCCGCGGGAGACCGCGGTAGAGGTTCTTCGTCAGGTTCTCGAGGTACTCGCCGCCCCTCGCCTGGCCGGCGCCGAACGCCGGATCGACGGTGCGCATCGCCGCGACGAGGATCTCCCCGATTGCCGACGGGGCGAGCTTGTCGACCGCGTACACGCCCCGCACCACATCGACCAAGACGCGGCCGAGCAGGAACGCCTGCTGCGACTCCGGCAGCGCGACGATGTGCGCCGGCACCATGATCGCGAGCGGATCGCCGAACTCGACCTCGATGCTCCCGGAGTGCGCGTGGTGAATGTACAGGTCGACGTCCCCGGTGTTGAGCACGCGCGCGAGCCGATCGACGAGCAGGCGCGTCGGATGACCGGAGCGCGAGCTGATGCGGTCACCCTTGGAGATGCCGTACGCCTCGAAGCTCGGCGGATAGACGCGCTCGAGGCCCGGCGCGGCACACGCGAGCAGCCGCGTCGTCGCCGCGTCCTCGGGTACGGCGGCGTCGAGGAGACGGATCGACTCGGCGTCGACGGCGCCCGGCTCGAGGGCCACCGGGTGCACCACCCGGGACTGCGCCGCGATGCGTTCCATGTCCGTCCCGCCGCCGAGCGCGACGAGGATGTCGTTGGCGACGCCGCCCAGATCGGCGCGGCCGAGCGCGTTCAGCGACTCGGAGAGGCTCTGCCACACCCCGAGCCGGAGCGGCTCGAGGTCGACGAGACGGCGGAGCTCTTCCGCGGCCTCGGCGTGGCGGCCGAGACGCCGGAGCTGGATCGCGAGCTCCGTCCGGAGCGGTGCGTCCTTCGAGAACCGTGACGTGCCGATGCGCAGCGCCTCGACGGCGCGGTCGACCTGGGCGAGCTCGTCGGCGAAGACGCGCGAGAGCTCGAGGAAGACCGGCACGAGCCGCTGGTCGTTCTCCTTGGCTCCTCGCTCGAGGAACCGCCGGAGGCCGTCGGCGTAGACGTCCCAGGGGGGCGTCTCGCCGCGCTTCTTCAGCTCGGCGATGAGTGAACGCATCTCCTCGAGCGCCGGTCCGTCCACCCCGGTGGACGCAACGGCCTGGCGGTAAGCGTCCATCGCTTCCCGGCTCGAACCGCGTGACCGCTCGAGGCGAGCGAGGCGCGTGAGCGCGTCGGCCCGCTCGCGGCCCTCGGGGCACACCGCAACGAGGCGCGTCGCGGTCTCGGTCGCGGCGGTCAGGTCGTTCTGCTCCATCTGCAGATCGAGGAGCGTGGCGAGCGCCGCCTTGTGGTGCGGATCGATCTCGAGCGCCGCCTGGAGGTTCGTGATCGCCCGTGCCGGCTCGTCGAGCTCGCGCAGGCGCGCGCCGAGCGCGAGGTGAGCGGCGAGGAGCACCGGCGGCTCGGGCGCCGCCGCGACGACGCGGCTGAGTCGCTCGACGGCCTCCGCTGAGCGCTTGTCGCGGGCGTAGAGCTCCGCCTCTTTCATGAGCGCAGGCACGTAGACCGGACGCTCGGCGAGGGCGCGACCGAGGGCGCTGAGGCCCGCTCCGACGTCACCTCGATAATCGGCGTGGAGGCCGGCGACCGCGACCCAGAGCGCGGCGCGACGGCCCTTGTCCTTCGCGCGGCCCGCGGCGTGCGCGAGGATGTCCGCGAGCCGGCTCGTCTCCGTCGGGAGCAGGATCTCCGAGAGCTTCCGCGCGCTCTCCTCGTGATCGGGGCAGAACTCGAGCGCCGTGGTGAGGTCGTTGCTCGCCGCCGCGGGATCCCGCTCGCGTTCGAGACGGACCCGCGCGCTCCGCACGAGGAGCGACGCGGCGTGTTCGGGATCGCGGAGCACGCGCGCGGCGTGCTGGGCCGCATCGCCGAGGAGCGCCGGCGTTCCCATGCGCGCTGCGAGACGGGCGAAGCCGCGGGCGGCTGCGATGCTCTCCGGATCGCGGGCGAGCGCCGAGCGGTAAGTGTCGAGCGCTGACGGGTCGTTCGAGAGCTCGAGCTCCTCGGCGAGCGACGTCTGGTACGCGGCGGCGTCGTGTGAGTCCTGCGAGAGCGCGCCGAGCTTGGCGTCGATCTGGGCGAGGAGCGCCCAGTTCTTCTGCGCGAGGGCGACACGGGCAAGGGCCCTGAGCGCCGAGGCGTCCGACGGCGCGACGCGGGAGATCGCGAGATACTTTTCGACCACCTCGGTGGCCGCACCGTCCATCTTGAGCTCGGAGAGCCGCGCGAGCTCGCGGAGCACGGCGACGCGCGCGAACCCGTTTTGCAGGATGCGCGCCTGCGCCTCGAGACAGGTGGCGAGCTCCGCCGACCGTCCGAGCTCGGCATAGAGCGGCTCCAGGGCGAGCAGCGCGCCGAGGTGATCCGGATCGAGGGCGAGCACGGCCTCGTACGCCTCGGCGGCCCGCTCCGGCATGGCGAGCTGATCGCGGAAGACCTCCGCGGCCCTGAGCCGGAGCGCGACGGTCGTCGCCGGATCCCGGCTCACCTGCGCCTCGACGTCGATGGAATCGACGAGGACGCGGTACTCCTTGGCGCGCTCGAGGAGACGGCCACGGCCGTCGAGGGCCGGGCGGAACCCGGGCTCCTCGGCGAGCGCACGCTCGTAGGCGTCGAGCGCCTTCGCGCGATCGAGGACGCGGTGCTCGTAGACCTCGCCGATGCGGAACGCCGAGCGCGCGCGGAGCGGCTTGTCTTCCACGGCCGCGAGCTCGAGCTCGAGGAGATTGACGACGTCCTTCCACTGCTGCCGATCGGCGAGGAGCCGTGCGAGCGCCCGGATGGCCGTCAGATGTCGCGGATCGGCGACGGTTGCGTCGCGATAGAACCGGATCGCGTCCTCTGCCCGGCCGATGCGCTCCTCGGCGAGCTCGCCCATCTTGTACAGCAGCGCGGCCGACGACGCGCCGGGCTCGGTCACCTTGAGCTCGAGCTGATACGTCGCGAGGAGCTCGTCCCAGCGCCCGGCGCCGTAATAAAGACGGCCGAGGCTCGAGAGCACGGGCGCGTACGCCGGATCGACGGCGAGCACGCTCTTGCAGCGGGTGATGGCGCCCTCGACGTCACCGAGACGTTCCTCTGCCACCTCGGCGGCGCGGTAGAGCAGCGCCGCGCGATCGGACGGCTCCTTGGCGCGCTCTGCTTCGAGGTCGAGCGCCGCGATGAGCTCTTCCCAGCTCTGCCCGCGCTCTGCCGCACGCTGCAAGGCGTGGAGCGCGCCGAGGTGCCCGGGGTCGAGCACGAGGATACGGCGATACGCCGCGAGCGCCGTCAGCGGGGCGCCGAGGGCGTCCTCCTGGATGCGTCCTACCTTGAAGAGATACGTGATCTTCGACTCGACGTCCTTCGCCTGATCGACGGCGCGCTCGTAGAGCTCGGCGAGCTCACGGAAGCGATCGCCCTGCGCATAGAGACGGCCGAGAGCCTTGAAGGCCGGCGCGTAACCGGGGACCAGCGCGAGCGCGCGCGAGTGGTGCTCGATCGCCTGATCGACGTTGCCGAGCCGCTCTTCGAGGATCTGCGCGACGCGACCGTGAGCCGATGCGCGGCGCGCGTTGTCGCGCGTCGCACCGGCTTCACCGAGGTGCATCGCGATGAGCGCCGTCCAGTGCTCGCTCCGCGTGTAGAGCTTGCCGAGGGCCTGGAGCGCCGGCACGTACGACGGATCGGTGTCGAGGGCGCGCCGGTACCAGTCGGTGGCGCGCTCGGCGTCCCCGAGCCGCTCTTCGGAGATCTGCGCGACGCGATGCATGAGCGCGACGCGTTCGCTCGACGACGGCGTGTTCGCGGCGATCGTCTCGAGGACCTGGGAGAGCTTGCCCCAGCGCTTTCCGAGCTCGTACACGCGCGCGAGCTCCCCGAGGATCATCGAGTCGGACGGCGACTCCGTGACCGCGCTCTCGAGGGCGCTGATGGCCTCGTCGAGCGCCCCCAGTCGATCGAGATAGAGACGCCCGACGCGGTAGCGCGCGAGAGCGCGTGCCTCTGCGTCGGCGGCCTGGGTCGCCTCTTCTTCGAGGACGGCGATGAGATCGCGCCAGCGCTCGTGCGCGTAGAGCAGCCCCTTCACGCCGATCAGCGCGCCGGGAGCCCGCGGATCGAGCTCGAGGGCCGTCTGGTAAAGCTGTATTGCGCGCTCCGGCTCGGCCTTGCGCGCGTCGATGACGCGAGCGCGAGCGGCGAGAAGAGCGGAGCGATGATGCGCGTCGGACGAAACGGCGTTCGCCTCGCGCTCCATCGTGCGCTCCACGTCGTCCCACTCGGCGGCCATGACGCTCGACCGCTCGAAGGCCTTCAGGATCGTGGGATTGCTCTCGTCGAGCTCGAGCGCGGCGGCGTAGGCGCGCCGCGCCTCTTTGCGCTGTCCCATCCTGTCTTCGAGGAGGACGCCCTTCTCGTAGAGCAGCATCGCCTTGTCGGCCGCGTCGGGGACGAGGCGCGATTCGGCGTCGTAGAGAAGCAATGCCTCGGCGTGACGTCCGAGCGCCACTGCCACGCGCCGTGAGCCGCGCAGCGTCGGCGCGTGCTCCGGCAAGCGTTCGCGCGCGAGCGCGTAGTGCTCACGCGCCTTCTCGAGGTCGTCGAGGACGCCCTCGTACGCGCGCGCCATCTCGTAGTGCAGCCGGCCCGCGCGCGGCGGCTCCGGGTTCTTCCCGAGCTCACCTTCGCACTCGGCGACGAGCTCTTCGGCGTGGGCGGTGCGCGCCTTCTGACGGCCCTCTTCGTCGAGGACGAGCGTCTTCGCGTCGCCGATGAACTGCGTGGGCTCGGTGTCGGCAGGCCCGGCGTCACGCGGCGGGGGCGGAACGGCCGGCGGAAAAATGGGCGCAGGACCGACTGAGACGACCGGCGCAGCCACGACGGCGGCAGGCGGCTGCGGGAGCGACACCTGAGGCGGCGCGGGCATACCGGCGACCGCCGGCTGCGGCATCGAAGGCCGCGCGCTCCGATTCGGCGGCGGGGGCGGCGGCGGAACCGGACCCCGACGCGCGCCGAGGGACGGCGGTCGCTCGCCCCCCGGGCCCGAACGGGGTGGCGGAGGCGGCACGGAGCGCGGCTTCGACGCGGGTCGCCCGGCGGCAATGGACACCGTGGGCGGCTCCGGCGTCCCGGCGGATGGCGCCGGCGGAGGCACCGAGCGCGAAGGGATTTTCAGGCCGCTTCCTGAAGCCCTCGACGGCGCAGCCGTCGGCGGGACGGAGGGGCGCTCCCCTGACGGCCGCGGCGCTCGCGGCGGCTTCGGGAGGGTTCTGCTCGGTGCGCCTGGCTTTCCCTTGCTGGATTCGTCGTTCATCGGGCCTCGATGGAGGCCGGAGTCTATCACGCGCTTAGTTTGCGAGGGGGGCCTTGGCCCCCCGCAGCTTCGCGGGCTCGCTTAGTTTGCGAGGGGGGCCTTGGCCCCCCGCAGCTTCGCCTTCGGCGAACTGCTCCCCCTGCCGCTTCGCGGGCTCGCTTAGTTTGCGAGGGGGGCCTTGGCCCCCCGCAGCTTCGCCTTCGGCGAACTGCTCCCCCTGCCGCTTCGCGGGCTCGCTTTGCTCGCGGGAGAGTTGGGCAGTGACGGGGTGACGGGAT
>DATAZL010000073.1:0-100409 GCA_036272055.1 Polyangiaceae bacterium
CCCGTCACCGGCCAAATCTCCCGCGAGCCAAGCGAGCCCGCGAAGCGGCGGGGGGAGCAGTTCGCCGAAGGCGAAGCTGCGGGGGGCCAAGGCCTGGCCAAGGCCCCCCCACAAACCAATCCCACGCCGTCGATCTCGTCATCCCGTCACCGGCCAAATCTCCCGCGAGCCAAGCGAGCCCGCGAAGCGGCGGGGGGAGCAGTTCGCCGAAGGCGAAGCTGCGGGGGGCCAAGGCCCCCCCCACTACCTAGCAGCCCGGTTGCGGAACGCAGCCGGGCTGTGCCCTGTCCATCGCTTGAACGCGCGCCGGAAGGTGCGCACGTCGGAGAAGCCGAGCTCCGTCGCGACGTGCTCCAGCTTGTCGGAGTGACGCCGCACGAGCTCCTCGGCGCGAACCTTCGCCGCCTCGTCGAGGAGGGTGCGGAACGACGTGCCCATCTCCTGCAAGCCGCGACGGAGCGAGCGTGAGCTCGTCCGCAGCTCCCGCGCGACGTCCTCGAGCGTCGGCCTCGGCGCGAGACCGCGAACGAGGACCTTCCGGACCTCGGCGAGGAGGCCCACGGTGGGGTTCACGCGAGCGGCCTCCGCGGCGCAGTAACGTTCGGCGATGGCGCCCGCGCTGGGGTCAGCGCCGTCGATGACGACGTCCATCGTCTTCGGGTCGAAGAGCGCCTCCGTGACCGCGTGGTCGAAGGAGAGGACGTCGGCGACGAAATAGTCCCGGTAGCGCTCTGCGTGCGCCGGACGCGGGTAGCCGAAGCTGAGCTCCCGCACCGGCAGAGCACGTCCGACCAGCTCAGTGGTCAATTTCTGGAAGGTCATCAACATGGCCTCCGTCCCGAAAGGCAGGAGCTTCCCGCGGGGAACCGTCTCGCGCGCGACGAAGTGTCCGACGCCGTCCTCGACGTGCACGGAGAGATCCCAGCCGGGGGCGTACGTCCTGTAGTACTGGAGGCCGACCCGGAGCGCCTGACCACCGGTGACGCCGTTCATGGCGGCGAGCCCCACGACGCCCCAGTGCGCGAGCCGCGCCTGCGCGCCGAAGTCGAGGCCGATGGCCGGATTGCCGGTGATACGGATCGCCGCGTCGGCGATGCGGAAATACTCCGCGTACGAGAGGCGATGATCTGGATCGAGGAGCGCCTCGTACGTCACGCCTGCCGCAGCCAGGAGCGCGTCGCGATCGGCACCCTGAGCGACCGCGACGTGAACGAGCATGCGCGGGTGACTGGCGGGGACGACCCTGTCTTCGATGGTGAAGAACGTCTTCATGACCTACGGACAAGCTCTACTGTAGTCGACGCCAAAACCCGCGAGTGAAGAAAGAGGGCGGATCGGCGCGGGTCCGGCCGTAACGGCGCGTCACTCCGCGGCAGGCGTCATCTGCCGGAAGAGTGACGGCTTCACTCCGAAGCGGCGCTCGAACGCGCGGCTCATCCGCACCGCATTGCCGAACCCGGTGAGGTCGGCGATCTCCTTCAGCCCGTAATCGTGGCCGAGCAGGGCACGGACCCGGTCGAGCCGCAGGTTCTCGACGAAACGCGCCGGCGTCTCTCCGAGTGCGCGCGAGAACTTGCGATGAAAGTCGCGCGGCGACTGCCCGGCGCGCTTCGCCAGCGCCTCGACGTCGAGCTCCGCTTCGAGGTTACCGTGCATCCACTCGACGAGCGGCGCGTACGGCGTGTCTGCGCGCACCTGGGCCCGGAGAAGCGAGCTCCACTGCGATTGATGACCGGGACGGCGCGCGTACACGACGAGGCGCTGAGCGACCTCGCCCGCGGCCTTCGCGCCGATGTCCGCCTCGACCATCGCGAGGGCCATGTCGATCCCGGTGGTGACGCCCGCCGATGTCCACACCGGTCCGTCGACGACGTAAAGCGCATCGGGATCCACCGTCAGCGCCGGAAAGCTCGCCGCCAGTAGCGCACAGCCGTCCCAGTGAGTCGCCACGCGACGGCCGTCGAGCAAGCCGAAGCCCGCGAGCACGAACGCGCCGCTGCACACCGAACCGAAGCGGCGCGCACGCGGCACCGCGCGGCGCGTCCACCGGCGGAGCACGTCGTCCTTCATGGCGGCGATCACCGCCGCGTCGTCCCCGCCGACGACGAGCAGGGTGTCGATGTCACGAAGCGCGACGTCCGCGACGGCCGTCGTCGCGATCGTCACCGCGCCGCTGGTGTGCACCGGCGCTCCCGACGCGGACGCGATCTCCACCGTGTAGTGCGCCTCGCCGGTACAGCGATTCGCGGTCGTGAACACCGCCGACGGACCGGTGATATCGAGGATCTGCGCGCCGTCATACACGACGAGCACGACGCGACGGGGATGGCTGGACGGCGGCACCTGGCAGAAAATGTAGCATTGTCGTCATTTCCGCCAAGGGCCGATCGGACGACACTGGGAACATGACAAGCCCACTCCACGTCGGTTTCTTCATCTATCCCGGGGTAACGCAGCTCGACGCGACCGGGCCGGCGCAGGTCCTCGCCCGCGTGCCCGGCGCCGTCATCCACGTCATCTGGAAGAACACCTCGCCGGTGCCGACCGACGCCGGGTTCGCGATCTGCCCGACGGACTCGTTCGAGTCGTGCCCCCCGCTCGACGTGCTCTGCGTCCCCGGTGGCGGCGGCCAGGCCGAAATCATGGGCGACGACGCCGTACTCGGCTTCCTGCGCCGTCAGGGTGAAGGCGCGAAGTACGTCACCTCCGTGTGCACCGGTTCACTGCTGCTCGGCGCGGCGGGCCTTCTGAACGGCTACCGCTCCGCTTGTCACTGGGCCTACCGCGATCTCCTCACGCTGTTCGGCGCCATCCCGGTCGCAGAGCGCGTAGTCCGCGACCGAAACCGCTTCTCGGGCGGAGGCGTGACAGCAGGAATCGACTTCGCCCTCGTCCTCGCCGCCGAGCTCGCCGACGAAGAAACGGCGCGAATGATCCAGCTCGGCATCGAGTACGACCCCGCGCCACCCTTCGACAGCGGCTCCCCCGAGCGCGCCGGGGCCGAACGCGTGGCGCGCTTCCAGAACGTCGTGCGCCCCCAGTACGAGCGCCGGCGCGCGCTCATCGAAGGGAGCAGCGTCAGAGACGCCTAGCGACGAGCCGCCGGTACTTCGCGTCGCGATGGGGGCAACCCAAAGATCGCCAACGGCTTCTCAGGTTTGTGGGGAGCCCTCCACGACGCGCTCGTCGGCGTGCGTCGCTTCGCGTTGACCATGCGCGCGGCGCTCGTCGGTTCCTCGACTGCCTCCGTGCCCGCAACGGCCTTCGCGCTCCCGATGTCCGCCAAATCAGTCGCATGCGTGGAGCCCCGCAGCGGGATCCGGGTCGTCTCGTTTCGGATGAGGATCATCGTCAGTGCGAGGGTGCGAGGGTGCGAGGGTGCGAGCGTACGTCGTGCCGACGTGAATTTGGCCACCGAACTGGTCACTTGGCCGATTGTTGTCGGTCCGATGATTCGACTGGGCGTGATCCCGCCTGCTACTGAGCCACGCGGCGCTCCACGCACAGGCG
Organism: Polyangiaceae bacterium; assembly: GCA_036272055.1. GTDB lineage: Bacteria > Myxococcota_A > Polyangia > Polyangiales > Polyangiaceae > DASZVB01. Next base: position 3,511 of record DATAZL010000073.1, read on the forward strand.
CAGACCGCGTCAAGGATGAGAGCGCCCACGTGGGCGCAGACCGCGTCAGGGATGTGAACGCCCACGTGGGCGTGGGCGTTCGGGCGAAGCAGACTGTCTCACCGGCGACGCGCAGAGCAGTACGGCGCCGCGATCACGAGCAGTGCGTCGTCCCTGGTTGCCGCAACGCCCAGTTTCTCGATGCACATCATGTCGAGCTGCGTTCGGAGGGCGGCGGGCATCATGCTGACAACCTGACAACCCTTTGTGGCGCGCATCATCGCGCAGCACATCGTGGCGAGCTCGTCGTCTCCGGCAGCGTCTCCGCGGGTATTCGATTCCGGCATGCCGACGGCAGCGCCTATGGACAACCGCCGGAACCGAGTGCGGTGGAAATGCAGGCGAGAGCCTTCGCCGCGCTACGTGGCCTGGGCTTTCGAGAAGGTGAGGTTCGTCGAGCGCTGGCCGAGTCCTGCAAACTTGGAGTGCCAGAGATGAACATCGAACGGGTCGTACGAGACACGCTTGCCAGACTGACCCCGGTGCGCGCCTACGTCTGACACACGCGCGGGACGAAGGTCGATTTGGAGCCGGCGGCCCGCCGTGCGACTGCGTCTCACGGCGGAAATGGCGTTGGGACCACCGGCGGATCCGTCGTCGCACGGCCGTGGCGGACTGTGCGCGCCCCGCGCGCCTCACCCGAATTTGCTGAAGAGCCAGAAGAGGGAGCCGGCCAAGAGCATGGAGACGGGGAGCGTAAGCACCCAGGCGAGCATGAGGTTTCGTACGGTTTCGATCTGGAGGCCGGTCTTGTTGGCGGCCATGGTGCCGGCTACGCCGGAGGAGAGGACGTGGGTCGTGCTCACCGGGAGCCCGAAAGCGTCGGCGGCGCCGATGGTGGCCATCGCGACGAGCTCGGCGGAAGCGCCCTGTGCGTAGGTTAGATGGTCCTTGCCGATCTTCTCACCGACGGTGACGACGATGCGCTTCCACCCGACCATGGTGCCCATGCCGAGCGCGAGCGCGACGGCGACCTTGACCCAGCTCGGAATGAACTTGGTCGCGGCGTCGATGTGCTTCCGGTAGTTCTTGAGCGTCGCCAGGTCCATCGGCTCGATCGTCGGCTGGCCCGTCTTCTCGAACAGGCGCATCGCGTCGCTCACCATGTACATGTCGTTGCGAAAGTTGCGGACCTGGTCGGCCGGCACCTTCGCGAGCTCCTTGTAGATCCCGAGGTCGTGCGAGATGCCCTGCACGAGCTCCTTCGTCGCCGGGATGGTCGTCGCGTCGAGCTTGCGGCTGCGGAGGAAGCGCTGGAGATCGGCGCGCGGATCGGTCGTCGGCACGTCGGAGCGATAATGATCGAGCGAGTCCGCGGCCTGCGCCGAGACGGCCATGAAATCCGCAGTCTGGCTCGCGGGCACGGCGTGGTTCAGCGCGTACGCGGTGGGAACGGTGCCGACGAGGATGAGCATGATGAGCCCCATGCCCTTTTGCCCGTCGTTCGAACCGTGCGCGAAGCTCACACCCGTGCACGTGAGGAGGAGCAGGCCGCGGATCCAGAAGGGCGGCGGCTTGTCACCGGAGGGCGCCTGATAGAGGCGCTGATCGGGGACGATCTTGCGGAGCAGGAGGAGCATGCCGGCCGCGCACACGAAGCCGATGAGCGGCGAGAAGAAGAGCGACTTTCCGACGTTGCCGGCCTGCGCCCAGTCGACGCCGCTGGTCCCCGTTCCGGACGACATCATCTGGTTGGCAATGCCGACTCCGAGGACGGAGCCGATGAGCGTGTGGGAGCTCGACGACGGGAGCCCGAGCCACCACGTCCCGAGGTTCCAGATGATGGCTGCGGCGAGGAGGGCGAACACCATCGCGAACCCAGCGCCGCCACCGACTTGAAGGATGAGCTCGACCGGGAGGAGCGAGATGATGCCGAACGCGACCGCGCCGGTCGAAACCAGCACGCCGATGAAGTTCCACACGCCCGACCAGATGACCGCGAGATGCGGCTCGAGCGAGTGCGTGTAGATGACGGTGGCGACGGCGTTGGCCGTGTCGTGAAAGCCGTTCACGAACTCGAACCCGAGCGCCACGAAGAGCGCGATGCCGAGCAGGATGAACGGCGCCGAGGACGACTTCGGGACGATCGCGAGATCTTCGAACAGCTGCATGCCGACGTAGACCAGGCCGGTCACGAGGACCGCGGCGAACGGCAGCATGATCCACTTGCCGGGACCCTTCGCGAGCTTCGCGTCGAGCGAGCTGTGCTTCGCGGGCTCTCGGCCCGGCGTTTCGAGAAGTACGGGCGGCGTCGCTGTCGTCATCGGGGTGTACCTCACCGCGCGGGGTATGAGCCGGCGGGAGACGCGACCCTACAGATCGACTTCACAGGGACGGTGACGCCCGTGTGATATCTTTGGATCAGGGAGCGGGACGAGGGGGGGAAATTACTTGGGCAGCGTGGCCACGACCTCGAGCAGGTGCTCGGCGGTCATCCCGAGCTCTTTCATGATCGTGGCGCCGGGGGCGGACATGCCGAAGCGGTCGATGCCGACGCTGAGGCCGTCGAGACCTACGTAGTGAGCCCAGGTCGACGTCACCGTCGCCTCGATCGACACGCGCCTGCGGCACGCGCGCGGAAGGACTTCTTCCTTGTATGCGGCGGGCTGGCGCTCGAAGCGCGAGAAGCAGGGAATGCTCACGACGCGGGTTCCAGCGCCGAGCGATTCCGCCGCTTTCATTGCGTGCTGCAGCTCGCTGCCGGCAGAGAGGAGGATCAGGTCGAGCTTCGCCGTCTCCTTCTTTGCGATGTAGCCGCCCTTGAGAACGCCGTTCCGGCGCTCCTCGACGGGGATTTGCTTGAGGACGGGGACGGCCTGGCGCGTCAGGGCGAGGAGCGTCGGTCCGTCGGTTCGCTCGAGAGCCGCGACGAACGCGCCGGCCGTCTCTTCCGGATCGGCGGGACGGATCACGTCGAGGTTCGGGATCACGCGGAGCCCGGGGATCGTCTCCACCGGTTCGTGCGTCGGGCCGTCTTCACCGACGCCGATGCTGTCGTGCGTGAAGACGTAGATGACCGGCAGATGGCTCAGCGCCGCGAGACGGATCGAAGCGCGGCAGTAGTCGGCGAAGACGAGGAACGTCGCGCCGCTCGGACGGAATACGCCGTCGGCGGCGATGCCGTTGAGGATGCCGCACATGCCGTGCTCACGGATGCCGAACCGGATGTTGCGCCCCGTGCGATGGCCGACCTTGAAGTCGTCGTTGCCGGCCTTGAGATCACCGATGTAGTTCAGCGTCGAACCGTAGAGATCCGCGCTGCCGCCGATGAGGAGCGGCACCTTCGCGGCGAGCGGCTGGAGCACGTCTTGACCAGCCTTGCGCGTCGCGATCGCCGCATCCGCGAACGGCGGGATCGCCGCGAAGAGCGTCGCGATGTCGGGCGTCTTCAGCGCCGTGTCCTTCGCCACGGTGTGCGAGTACGCGCGCGAGCTCCCGAGCTCTTCGGCGAGCTTCGGGTTCTCGGTCTTCCAGGCGTCGAACTTCTTCACCCATGCTTCGTACTCGCCGTCGAGGGCCTTCTCGTGCTCGGCGAAGAACGCGGTCACCTCGGGGAACACGAAGTAGGTCTCGGGTGGCAAGCCGAGGTTCTTCCTCGCCTCTTCCGCGAACTTCGCGCCGGCCTCGCCGTGCGCCTTCTGCGTGCCGGCGACCTCGGGGATGCCTTTGCCGATGAGCGTCTTGGCGATGATGAGCTGCGGCTTGCCACTGCCGGCGTTCTTCGCGCGGGTGACGGCCGCGTCGATGATGTTCATGTCGTGACCTTCGATGGTCTGGACGTCGAAACCGATGGCCTCGAAGCGCTTCGCGGCGTCCTCGCTCTGTGTCTCCTTGGCCATCGCGTCGAGAGTGACGGCGTTGGCGTCGTAGATGAGGATCAGATTGTCGAGCTGCTGGTGACCGGCGAACTCGACGGCCTCCATCGCGACGCCTTCTTGCATGCAACCGTCGCCCGCGAGACAGACGATGTGATGATCGAAGATCGCCTGCTTCGGCGTGTTGAAGCGCGCCTCTGCCATCTTCCCGGCGACGGCCATGCCGACCGCGTTGGCGATGCCCTGACCGAGGGGACCGGTCGTGGTCTCGACACCGCTCGGCGCGTGCGTCAGCTCGGGGTGACCCGGCGTCTTCGAGTTGAGCTGACGGAACCGCTTGATCTCGTCGATCGTGATGTCCGGATACCCGGCGAGGTGAAGCCACGCATAGAGGAACATCGACCCGTGACCCGCCGACAGCACGAAGCGGTCACGGTTCAGCCACTCGGGGTGAGTCGGGCAATAGCTCAACGCGCTTCCGAAGAGCACGGCGCCGATCTCCGCGCAGCCGAGCGGCAACCCGAGGTGACCGCTCTGGCTCGCGTGCACAGCGTCGATGGCTAGTCCGCGGGCGACGGTGGCGGCCTTGGCGAGGGTATCCAGGGGAAGTTTGCTCATGGTCGTGGCTCCTGCTCGGGCGGGCTCGTCGCCCGAGATTTCGCGAACGTAGTGGGCAGACCGGGAAGTCGCAATCGCGGTTGTACCAGCCGCGAGTTCTGCGAGGATCCGCGGGTCACATGACGTCGATTGCTTTTCCGAAAGAATTCGTCTGGGGCTCCGCCTCGGCGGCCTACCAGATCGAGGGCGCCTACGCCGAGGACGGCCGCGGCGAGAGCATCTGGGACCGCTTCTCGCACACCCCGGGCCGGATCTCCGACGGCTCGAACGGAGACGTCGCGTGCGACCACTATCACCGGTATCGCGAGGACGTCGCGCTCATGAAAGAGCTCGGCCTCGACGCGTACCGATTCAGCGTCGCGTGGCCGAGGATCATGCCAGAGGGCACCGGCGCCGTGAACGAGAAGGGCCTCGACTTCTATTCGCGGCTGGTCGACGCGCTCCTCGAAGCGGGCATAGAGCCGTGGCTCACTCTCTATCACTGGGATCTGCCGGTCGCGCTCTCGGATCGCGGCGGCTGGACGAACCGCGACATCGCGAACTGGTTCGCCGACTACGCGACGTCGTCGGTCGCGCGCTGGGCGACCGCGTCCACCACATCATGACGCTGAACGAGCCGCAGGTGTTCACCATCTTCGGCTATCTCACCGGCGTCCACGCACCCGGCACCATCGATATCCCCGGCTACATGCTCGCGTCGCACCATACGGCACTCGCTCACGGTCGCGCGGTGCAGGCTCTGCGCGCCGTCACCCGCGACGCGAAGCTCGGCATCGTCGAGCAGGTGTTTCCCATCCATCCCATGACTCCGAGCGACGAAGATCGCGCCGCGGCGTATCGCGTCGACGGGCTCTTCAATCGGTGGTTCCTCGATCCGCTCCTCAAGGGCAGCTACCCCGAGGACATGCTCTCGCTGCTCTCGTTCCTGCCGTCACCGATCCAGCAGGGCGATCTCGAGGTGATCCGTTCGCCCATCGATTTCGTCGGAGTGAATCACTACACGCGCCAATTCGCGCGGCACGACCCGAACTTGCCGCTCTTCGAGTTCCTCGTCGATCTGGATCACCGCGAGCCCGGCTCCGAGTACACCGAGATGGCGTGGGAGGTGCACCCGCCGTCGTTCGCTGAAGTGCTGGCGCGTCTGCGCACCGAGTACGGCAATCCCCTCGTCTACGTGACCGAGAACGGCGCCGCGACGCTCGAGACCGTCGAGCCCAGCGCCGTCCACGACCCCGCGCGCCAGCAGTACATCAAGTCGTATCTCGGCGCGCTCCACGGTGAGCTCACCAAGGGCTCACGCGTCGGAGGCTACTTCGTCTGGTCCCTCACCGACAACTTCGAGTGGGCCTTCGGCTACGCCAAACACTTCGGCCTCATCCACGTCGACTACGAAACCCAGCGACGTGTCATCAAGGACAGCGGCCGCTGGTACGCCGACGTGATCCGACAAAGCGGATTCTGACCGCCTTCAAGACTGCGGCGCGACGAGATCCTGATACTCGGGGTGCTTCGCAATGAACGCCGCGACGAACTTGCACCGCGGGATCACCTTCTCACCGCGAGCGCGCAGATCGTCGAGCGCGCCCTTCACCAGCTCCGTACCGACGCCCTTGCGCCCGATGTTCTCCGGCACCTCCGTGTGCACGAGCGTCACCACGCCCGGCGTCCGCCGGTAAGTGACGAAACCAGTTCCGCCAGGGACTTCGAGTTCGTAGCGGCCGAGCTCAGTGTTGTCGCGAACCATTGTGACGTGAGTATACGCGGGGAGCGCGCCGCCTCAATCGACGGTGAGCCCGAGACGTTTGCGATCACGAAATCTCTTTTGAAGCTAAGGCCCGAAGCGGGCGAGATACATGTCGCGCTTCGTCGTCGCTGCCACCGCGTGAGCTCCGAATGTCGCGGTGCCGGAAAAAGCTCCGAGCGCGACGAGAGTATCGGTCGTCGAAGTGATGGCGTCCGTCGTCAGAAAGCCGCCGCTCGCCAGCGCTGTTCCCCAGACGGGATGTCCATCCGCGTTCAGGCGAACGATGAAGGAGGCCTCTTCGCCGTTTGGTACCGCGACGGACAGCGAGTGCTTGCTTCCCTCGGCCACGATGAGATTGCCTTGGTTCGAGACCGACAACGACAGGGCGTAGATTCCGGTGACCCACACTGAACCGTCCGCTGTCGCGGTGAGGGCGTTCACGTAAACCGCGCCAGCGTCACTCGTGCTGTCGCTCCCGAGATCGACCGCCCAGAGCAGGTGCCCGTCGACGCCATAGTGCGCGACCACTCCGTTGTTCCTGGTCCCGACGACAGGCAAGGTCGTCTCGTGTGCTTCGCCTTGACCGAGCGTGATCGACGTTTCGTTCTGGTCTCCGGCGAACACGGCGGAGCCATCGGGTAAGCCGGCAACCGCCGTCTGATTCGGCACCAACGTCGGCGCGGAAACCGTCTTCACCGAATCGAGCGACAGATCGGGGGTGAACCGCGCGTAGAAGAACGTTCCGCTCGGCGAGGTCTGCTTTGGTGTGCCCTTCGCGAGCACGAGGGAGGTCGCGACGACTCCTTCGGCGAGCAACCCGCCGTCCGCGAGCTCGGTCAGGAACATCAGGCGATTCTGCGTTTCGCTGAACTTGACCCCTTCGAGGAAGTGTCCCGTGGCGTCCACTGCCAGGATTGCTCCGTCGTCTTGCGCCAAGGTGAGCTCGAGCTCGCCAGGTCCGATGACCGCGCCGTCGACGTCTCTGGTGTTGACGGCTAGATGTGCAGTGCCGGAATGATTGGCGGTGGCCCCGAGGATCGCCGTTTCGCTGGCTTTTCCGAGTGGCTTTGCCCATTGAAAGACGCCGGCCTTGTCGTAAAGGGAAACGAACGCGGACGGCGAGGAGCTCTTCGCAGTGAGGGTCGTTTCATTCTTCCCTCCTTTGTCGAACACGACGGAGGTCCCGTAGATGCCTGACACGAACGTCGATCCACTGTCGATCGGGGAAACGTACGCGAAGTACGCCTCGTTCATGCTCCCCGAAATGATCGGGGCAGCCCACGTAGCGACGCCGTTTGCGTCGAAGCCAGCGACCCATTCGCGCGTCGCCGGCAGAGCAATGGGTGCGGATTTCGGCCCCGCGAGCGAGATGGGCACCGTCGGATCGAGCGTTTCGCCGACGGCGACGAAGGGGCCGCCGCAGAACACACCGAGCGCGAGGGGATAGCTGCCTTGAGTGACGTCTGTCACTCCGATGAATGTTCCCTTCTGCGGCGGCGAAGCGGTGCAAATGCCGGCGCCCGAAGTGTTGTTGCCGCCGGCGTCACCACTGCCGCCAGTGCCTTCGGCAGTCGCACCTCCGGAGTTCGAGCCGCCTCGATTCGCGCCGCCCGCGCCGGCCGATCCATTGCCGGAATCGCTTCCGCCTGAACCGTGGGCGCCCGACCCTCCGTCCAATCCGTCTCCGATGTTGGACGCGCGCTGGCTGCCTGAGCTGCACGCGCAAAGAACGAGCGCCCATAGCGATGCCCCAGCGCCGGATAGAGCCTTCATTGAATACACGTCCCTTGCGTTGCCGCAAATAAGCGTACGAGAGCCGAATCACATCGTCAACGAGCGAAGGGGAGCAATGTTGGGCGAGTCTTGAATGAAACGACCGCGAACGAGATATCCGAGACGGACGATGCGACTACCAGGGCGGTCGGATGTGAGGGAGCTCGGGTCGCGCGGACGAGCATCACCGCTCCATCACCGACACCTGGACCACGTCTCTGCCAGCGAAGTGCGAGCATGTCGCGTGCAGCACCGAGCAACACATTGCTTCACGCCACAGGCATCGCGCGATGCACGTGCGAAGCGCCATGTCATGCCGCACCAAGACACTTGCGAGGGGTCAACGCTCGCGTGACGATTCCGGCGCTCGAGAGCTCTCTGCCGCGCTCGACTGCTCGATCTCGTCGAGCACGGCGATGATTATCCGTGCACGCCTTCGTCATTCCTCGACGTTCCAAAGCGAACCGAAACCGAGCTATTTCCGTACAGCGGATCGAGCATTTTGGGGTGTGCACCGAAGAGCGATCGACGCCTCCAATGTCCTCGTTTTCGGCTCGGGGATGAGCCATTCAAGGGTCGGATCATTTTCCGTGCGTAACCGCACGAGGAGCAGGAAAAAGGGATGTCGAAGATGCTTTCGAACGCGACGATCGGGCGCAACAAGAGACGCTTCGTTGCTGCGCTCGTGGAGGCGGCAGTGTGTAGCGGCGTGATCGGATTCCTCGGTTGCTCATCCAGCTCGCCGTCCGCAGCGCCGGGAACGTATCAGCCTCAGAGCACGGCGATGTGCAACAACGGGGTCCTCGACCCAGGCGAGGACTGCGACGGAACGATGATCGCTAGCGCGACGTGCGCGAGCGCGACGATGGGTGCTTTCCCCGGCGGCGCGCTCAAGTGCACCGCGACCTGCGGACTCGATGCGAGCGGCTGCGAGTCCATGACCGGCGGCGCCGCGGGCGCGCCGGCGCAGTCCGGCGGTGCAGGCGCGCCACCCACCATGATGCCTACCGTCGGCACCGGTGGCTCGATCTCCGGCGCCGCCGGATCGCCGCCCAGTTCCGGAGGTCAGACGTCCGGCGGAGGCACGACGCCGATCGGCGCTGCTGGAGGCGCGCCGCCCACGGGCGGCGGACAGCCCACGCCGACCAACCCGGCTCCCATGGGGAGCATGGATCCACAGATCCCTGCGATCTCCGGAGACTGTCCGCAGTTTACCAACGCGACGATCACGTACATGGGCCTGGCGGGGATCCAGATCGCCGCCGGCGCGAAGCCGGCATCGCCCTCGGCACCGATGCTCATCTACTGGCACGGCACGGGCTCGACGTCGGGCGAGTACGCGTTGATGGCCGCGCCCGTCGCAAACGGAGTCACGCAGGCTGGTGGTGTGATCGTGTCGTTCCAGGGCACGACGGGCGGCGATCTCAACTCCGGCACCTTCGTGTTCGGTGCCGGCGACCTGACGATCATCGATCAGATCGTCGCGTGCGCCGTCCGCGATCACAACGTCGATCCACGGAAGATCTACTCCATGGGTTGTAGTGCGGGTGGTCTCATGGCCGCCGCAACCGGGGCCCTCCGTTCGCAGTACATCGCCGCTGCCGCGCCGAACTCCGGCGGCTTCCCGGTACTGACGCCGACCTTCGAAAACGCCCACACACCCGCCCTCATGACGGTTCACGGCATGAAGGGCACCGACGTCGTGGTGATCGACTTCTCCGACGCGAGCGCGCTCGCCGACATGACCTACAAGGCGCGCGGCGGATTCACGATCGATTGCGACACCGGCGGAGGCCACTGCGGAGGCGCCGGCCTCGCAGGCGACGCCTGGACGTTCTTCCAGGCGCACCCCTTCGGCGTCACTCCGGAACCCTGGTCCGGCGGCTTGCCGGCAGGGTTTTCGAGCCAGTGTAAGATTCAGTAGGACGTAGCAGCGCGTCGAGGATCGCGCCGCCGGTACCACGTCGCTGATGATCGATGGCCGTGCACATCTCCCTGAGGTGGAAGTGCTCGCAGTTGGTCCACTGCTCAAGAGTGCCGAGCGCGAATGACACCAGTACGTCACCCTCGCGAGCGACGACGCCCACGGCATTGGGGCTGACGGCGATCCGGCGAATCCGCTCTAGTAGCTAGGCAGCACCCTTCTCCCGCGGCGTAGTCCATTCGAGGTTCAGTCTCTTCTTCGTCGCCGCGCACTCACGCAGGTACAAATTGATCAGGGTCTGGTAGGGGATGGAGGTGCCCTCGGACAAGGCTTTGAAGTAGCTGATTGTCTCCTGGTCCAGACGGATCGTGACCTGCTTCTTCAGACGCTTCGCGTACGGGTTCGGGCGGGCCTTGGAGAAGTCGTAGTGCTTTCTCATGGTCGTATCCTTTCGGTATATGCGGCTCGCTCGCCGCGGTCCGCTTTCCGCGCAGAGATGATCCTGATGACATCACCGGCTAGTCGGTAGCAGTGGCAGACGACGAGGATTCGCAACGTCGCGCTCAGACCGAGCAGGACGAAGCGCGGCTCGCGGTCGGAATGATCGGGGTCGTCGAGGAGCAGCGCATTGTCGTCCGAGAAGACGCTCTTTGCTTCGTCGAACGAAACGCCATGCTTGCGCCGATTCGAGTGGCCTTTCTCGGGGTCCCATTCGAATCTGAGCTCCGCCACCCCGACATTGTACATACATCGTAGCTACGCGCAATCCAGGCGTCGGTGCGGACGCTTGCCACGCGTTTTCGCTCGACGTGTCCTGCGCCCGACAGGTGCGGCGCCTAGTTGGCCGACAGCGTTCGATGCACGGACCACCTGCGAGGGGTTCTGGACGCGGCGGGCAGCACGTCGCGTCGGGAACGATGACGCACATACATGAGCGCGTTTGCGTCATTCAACGTAGAGCCGGGCGAGCTCGGGAAGGTCACTCGACTGAATCGGGTGAATGAGCATTGGAGATCAGTTTCACCGCCGGACCAGGCTCAAGGCCCGTTACGCGGCCAAGGTTCTTCGCAGACGGATAGACGGTGACGGCCGAAGCATCTTCAGCGGTCGCCGCCCGCGCGTGACACGCCGTCACCCCTGCCGTCTCTTCGCGATCGCCTGTCCAATCCTATCCAGCACCGTGACGACCACGTCGTGGGCGTCACCGAGTAGCCCTTCGCTCCAGGCCGAAGGTGTCGAATGGTAGACGGACGGATCGCCTGGGCCGCTGTGGAGCATGGGGAAGGAATGTGCGGATTGGGGCGTGCCGGAGAGGGCGCTTTCGCCGGCGTTATAGACGTGGGCGGCGCGCATCTCGGCGCGCTGGCGGTTCATTTCGGCTAGCTCTCTCCGTCGCTCTTCGGCGAGGCCGCCTTGCTCGACGAACTCGAGCACGCGGGGGAGCTCGTTGACGTCGAACCAGACGCCGTGGTCGCGGCAGACGTCGATGATGACACCGCTGTGGCCGCCGAAGTTTTTTCGTCCCATGAGCTTCGAGCACACCGCGCACGGGACGTAGCGGACCGTCGCGACGTCGCTCTTTCGTTCGGCGTTTCTGCGTGGCACGGCTCCGCCGCATACTGCGCGTCGCTCGAGCAGATCGTGGAGCAACGCGGTCTCGACGAATTGGCCGCCACAGCGCGCGCAGTCGTAGAGACGTCCGTTCTCGCCCGCGAACGCATCGAGCGTCACCTTGCAGTCGGGGCACGACAGCTCCGCGTTCTCCGGGATCGGTTCGAGACCGAGCTCGTAGCCGCAACCTTCACAGTGCAGCGCACTCGGGAGACTCATGTGGAAGCAGCGCGCGCAGCGCACCGTCGCGACCGACGCACCACAGAAGCGACACGTGCGCGCGCCGCCGTCGACCGGACCACCGCAGGCGTGACAGTTCAGCGCGGGTATCGCCTCCGTCATACGTTCAATCTTCGCACGAGTGGGCCGCGACACAACGCCCCGCTGTCGCTCGTGGGTACCTACCCTGTCGCACTCGGCAAGAGCGCCGAAGAATGAGCCCGTCGGGCATGTTTCACGGTCATTCGCGCCGTCGACGCCGTGATACGGATCCGCACCATGCGCTGGTCACTTCTTCTCTTGTGCTTCTTCACGGCCTGTAGCTCCGACAAATCCGGGTCGTCCGGTCTCGACGCCGGAACCCCGGTGGAGAGCGGTGCTGGCGCCGCGCCGTCCACCGACTCAGGTACTCAGCCGACACGCGACGCGAAGGCCCCCCCAACAAATCAGGAAGACGGAGCCACCGCCGACGCGAGCCCGGGACCGATCGTCACGCTCGACGACGGGCAGGTCGAATCCGATCTCGTCGGTGGCACGCGCAGATTTTTGAGGATCCCCTTCGCAAAGCCGCCCGTCGGCGACCTGCGCTGGAAGGCTCCGGTGCAGAACGACAAATGGACGGGCGTCCGTCACGAGACGAGCTTCACGCTCGGTTGTCCGCAGAACATGAGCTCGCAGGGACCTGCGAGCTCGAACGAAGACTGTCTCTATCTGAACGTGTGGACGCCGGATCCCGCTCCCGCGAAGGCGCCGGTGATGGTGTGGTTCCACGGCGGTGGCAACTTCGCCGGTACGGCCGGTGACAGCTTGCCGGCCGCCACGCCGCCCGTGCTCTGGTACGACGGGCAGTACTTCGCGAAGCGCCAAGGCGTGATCGTCGTGTCGATCGACTATCGCCTCGGGCCGCTCGGCTTCTTCTCGCACCCGGCGCTCGCTGGAGAGAAATCGCCGCTCGGCAATCAGGGGCTCCTCGATCAACGTCAGAGCCTCGAGTGGGTGAAGGCGAACATCGAGAAGTTCGGTGGTGACCCCGGGAACGTCACGATCTTCGGCGAATCCGCGGGCTCTGCCGACGTCTGCTATCACGTCGTGTCGCCCGGGAGCCGCGGGCTCTTTCACCGCGCGATCAGCGAGAGCGGCGGCTGCACCATCTCCCTCGGCGGCGGCAAGGACGTGACCGCGGCAGAGAACGCGGGCCCCATGAGCGCGTTCGCGAAGGCCCTCGGCTGCGACACGGCGAAGGACGTCCTCGCGTGCCTGCGCGGCAAATCGGTCGACGAGATCATGACGAACGCGCAGCAGCCAGATCCGACCAGCGGAGCGGTCACTGCACCGCCATGGACCTTCGGCGTCGTGGTCGACGGCCCGGGCGGCTTCTTGCCGGACCAGGCGCGCGCGCTGTTCGCCAGCGGCAATGTCGCGAAGGTGCCGTACATCCTCGGCAGCAACAACGACGAGGGCACGCTGTTCGTCCTCGGTGCGACGATCCCGACGACCGACGCCGAGTACGCGACGGCCATCCGCGCGCGCTTCCCGGCGGACGGGGACGCCGTGCTCGCGCAGTACCCGGCGTCGAAGTTCAAGGGTGACTACCGGACGGCGCTCGCGACGGTCGTCGGTGATTCGGGCCTCATCTGCGGGACGCACGACAGCGCGCGCCGCGCCGCAGCGGCCGGCGTGCCGGTGTACATGTACAACTTCGACGTGCCGTGGGCGATCTTGCCGGACACGCTGCACGCGTCGCACGCTTCCGAGATCAGCCACGTCTTCGGCAACCCGTACACGCCGATGCCCGACCCCGGCAGCGTCGCGGTGGGCGACGCCATGAACACCTTCTGGGCGACCTTCGCGAAGAGCGGCGACCCGAACTACAAGGGCGCGCCCGCGACGTGGCCCGCCTTCACCCCCGACGCGACCGACGATGACGAACGCCTCCAGTTCGACCCCAAGTTCCCCGTCGTGCAAAACTTCCGCAAAGCAGAGTGCGCCTTCTGGCGCGGCCTCTACGACAAGGCAGAGTCGTCGGACGGCGGCGCGCCGGGTGCGGTCGACGCGGGGCCGTGAACGGAGCTCGGTTCACGGATGCGCGTAATTACGACGGCGGTACGTCGCTCCGACCGCGAGCGATCACTTCGCCAATGCAACGATTCTGAACCCCGAAATGGGGCCGCCCGCGCAAGGTTTCTTATTCGTCAGCGCGTCGATGCCCGTCTGGGGACATAGCTGAGGGTCGTTGGAATAACCCCAGGTATTGTTGCCGTTGTCCAGAATTCGCAGCGGCGCCTCCGGGGTGGCGTTGAAGGGATTCGGGCCAGATCGAGATTGATCCAGCCGGCCGGAGGAATGACGCGGGTCGCAGACCAGCAATACCATTTGACGCCAGCCGCATCCGTGCGCGTCACCGTGGCAGAAGCGTGTTCGCCCGTCGTGCGAGCCTGACGGACAGCGCGGTCCAGGCGTCGCTGTATCGGGATGGTGGGCGGAACAATGCGGCCCGGCGCGCGCCCATCGACTACGCGCACGTGCACGACGAACTGCACAAGAGCACGGCGACGATGCAGCTCTTGTGGGCCGAGTGCCAGGAGGCGGTGGGGGCGCAAGGAGATGGCCTGAGCCGGTTTTGCGAGCTGTACGGAACGTGGCGCGGGCGCCTCCGGCCGTCGATGCGTTGAGTGCACCATGCGGGAGAGAAGGCATTCTGGGTTACTCCGGGAAGAAGCCGAGGCTGTGCGATCGCGAGACGGGCGAGGTCCGAGACGTCGAGCTCTTCGTAATGGTGCTCGGCGCGAGCAACGTCACGTACGCGGAAGAGACGAACACGCAGAAGCTCCGTTGAACGGAATCCGCACCGTCGTGAAGAACTTTCTCACGACGGAGTGCGCCCTTTGGGCGTGTCATCTGCGACAAGGCCGGCACCCTGCACTGCGGCGCGCCGGGTGCGGTCGACGCGGGGCCGTGAAGCGAGAGCTCAGCCCGCGTATCGCTTAGTCGTCGCGCCTTCGAAGGCCACGGGCCGCACGTGGTGACGTCGCGTCGGGCGTGGTACGTTGTCCACATGGAACGCGTCGCTCGAGTCTTCGGCAGTTTTGCGGAGGCGGATCAGGCTGATGACGCGTTTTATGCGGACCTGACGCCCGAGGCTCGTCTCGAGCTGCTGCTCGAGCTCATCGAACGCGAGCGGAGTGCCCTTGGCCCAACTGCAGAGCGACTTGAGCGAGTTCATCGCATTATTGAACTCGCACAAAGTTGAGTTCGTCATCATTGGCGGCCATGCCGTCGCCTATCACGGTCATCCGCGGTTCACCGGTGACATCGATTTCTTCGTGCGACCGACTCCGACCAACGCCGAGCGAGTGCTTGCGGCGCTGAACGCGTTCGGCTTCGGCAATCTCGGAATCAGTCGCGACGACCTGGTGACGCCGAACAAGGTCATTCAGCTGGGCCGTCCACCCAATCGCATCGACATTCTCACTTCGATCTCCGGAGTCGAATTTGACGCTGCCTGGCAATCGCGCGTTTCAGCGCGCCTCGATGAGCACGCGGTGAACTTCATCGGCCTCACCGAGCTGATGCGAAACAAGCAAGCCTCCGGACGTCAAAAGGATCTTGCGGACATCGAGAAGCTGCGAGCAGTGACCGGAGAACGGCGCGGCTAAATGCCCTTTGAAGCTGTCGAAACCACGGCCGCTTTCGTCCGCTGATACGCGCCGAGGCCCGGCGTGTGCCGAGCGCGCTGATGGCGGCCGGAAGCCCCGCCCGCCGTGTGGCGTATCCGCACACCGGGCGGTTCGTCCGTGCTCTGGATTGGCGGACACGAGAAGCGCTCGACGCGGAAACGACGTGCTCCCAGTCTTCAGCGTTGTGCTTGACGACGGTTCGGACGAAAAGAGAAATGCGAAGTACCGAACGGAGTGCCAAGCGAATGCGCCGACCTCAAAGCTACACGAGTGCCCTGATCGCTAGCGGCCTGACGATCCTCGTCATGCTCACGACGGTGGAGGCACGGGCCGAGGGCATCATCAAGAATCCGGGCGATCACCCCAAGTACGACGTCGAGCTCGAGCCGCATGCCCTGCTCGACTGGGACAACTACTGGTGGGGTGGCGCGGGCTATGGCATCGGCATGCACGCGGTCATCCCGTTCCTCGACAACGGGCCCGTGCGCACCATCAACAACAACATGGGCATCGGCTTCGGCCTGAACTGGTCGCACTTCAGCGACAACGGCTGCGGCTGGGCCGTCAACGTCCGAGGGGACCGCCTCATCGGGGCCTGCAACGTCTCCGCGAACGCGATCAAACTCCCCGTCTACGTCCAGTGGAACTTCTTCTTCACGAAGGTCGTCGGAGTCTTCGGCGAAGCCGGCTTCGGCATCTACCACGACTGGGCGTCCTACGGCCCGCAGGGGGGCTGTCCCGTCGGCGTGAACTGCACCGTCAACAGCACCGGCGCCTTCCCCTACTTCGAAGGCGGCGGCCGCTTCCTCTTCGGCGACACGGTCGGCCTCCTCGTACGGGTCGGCTTCCCTTACCTCACGGTGGGTGCTTCGTTCCTTCTCTGACGCTGTCACGGACGCGCGCGGCGTTCGAGCGAGCTGACGAGTCGCCAGCGCGGTCATCGACGCCGTTAGTGATCAATCCCATCAAAAAGCGCTGTAGCTGCGTTCATTCACGGTCATCCGTCGTTCTGCGACAACCATGAGAGGCAAGCTCGGGTAGCGACAGGAGCTGCGTTCAGACGAGTAACGTCGCAAGCTTTCGCCAACCTAGCTTGAATGGAACGCTGACAGTCATCAGCAACGGTCGGGGGACCAGCAGGGAACGGGCTGACGATTTCAGCAAGGCAGTTCAAGAGACCGCATTGACCCAGAAATGTTCTCCCGCTTACGATGCCTGTGGCAGGAGGTCGTCGAGTGGCCAATCAGAATTATCTCGTTCCAATGCGGCCCGCCGTAGGTGGGTTCACCGCGAACGGCAGGAGATATGTTCTCCATTGGTGCTCGGGGACGGTAACGGGGGCTGCCAGAAACCTCGAGACCCGCGTACACGGTGGTGGCGGCGGTGGATATGTGTACAATGGATCGGGGTATTCTTCGCCGGTCTACGTCACCTCGTCTACGACCGTTCACGACCAGATATTCATTCAGCACAACGGACGCGAATGGGCCGTTCAACTCTCCAATTTCAACATCGCCTGTCGAGAGGGGCACCACGTCACCGCGGTGTGGGCCATCAAGAACGGTGACGAGCGAGGCCCGTATATTCTCGTCGCAAATCACACAACCGGGGAATCATATCGGGCCGACACCACGATCAGTCAGTTCGTCCGATCGGGATCCATGGCAACGATTGGATGCTTAGGTTACCTTGCATTCCTCGTGGCGATGGGTGTGGTCACGCACGGTGTTGCGCTGTTTTTCTTGATTCCATTTGGCCTCACCATTCCGTACATCAGAAGCCGGGTCAAGAACCCGCTCACCTCGGAGCAGCTCAAACACGCTTTGAGACTGGTGCCTGATGAGGGGTCGCGCCCTTCCGATTTGATGCCGCTCGTTGAGTCCGCCGGCGAGCGACGGTACGCGAGGCGGTTCTTCGCCGTAGTGTTCGGAATCGCGTCGTTGATCGGCGTCTTTTGCGCAAAGGATTCGCTGATGGCGCTGCTGCCTGCGAGTGCGAGTGCGAGTGCGAGCATCTTCAGCGCTTCCGCAGTACCCGGTGTCTGTACGGAGCCATCTCCTCCCTGCGCCTCCGACGTGCCCTATCGCGACGGAGTGACCGGCGAGACATACTCGCATCCGCCGCGCGATCGGGCCGAGCTGGAGCAGTGGCGTCGCGCCGCCATGTCAGGGCGCGCGAACGGAAATAGTTCCGCCGGGCTTATCGCCGCAAAGCATCCCCTGCGTCCCGCTGCAGGAATGACATTCTCGGTTACGCACGTTGCGGCGAACGACCTTCTCAACGTTCGGGCTTCGCCGAACCCAGACGCAGCCAAGATCGCCGCCTACGCCCCAAATGCGACCGGTATCCGTGGCACCGGCCGCTCGACGCTCGCGTTTGGCACGACGTGGATAGAAGTCGAAACGGCCGGTGGGCGAGGCTGGGTAAATCAAGGCTATTTGACTGAAGCTCGATGAGTTGGGCGCTCAGGGAATAGCGGCGACGCCCAGGCGCAAATGGAGCGGGGATCAGCCTGGCAAAGGGATACAAGTGGCTTACGCGGTATCGAGAGCTCGGTCCTGCCGGAGCAAGGCGCGCGCGCAGGGGCTCGGCCTCGGGCTCTACATAGCGCGTCTGATCGTCGAGGCGCACGAAGGCAGGCTCGACGTCGACAGCGAGGTCGGCAAAGGCAGCACGTTCAGGCTGAGTCTGCCCTCGTACGCCGGATCGGCGTGACGAACCGCGCTCGCGCTCGTTCGACGGCGGCCGGAAAACCGGGCCGTCGAGGCGCGCCCTCTTTGTGCGGTGGCCCTTCACCCCTGCGGGACGTAGTGCGGCAGAGCCGATGCCGGGACGCCGAAGACGAAGAATCGATTCGGGTTGTCGATGCCAGAAGGATGATTCGTGTCGGTGACGGTTCCGATGAAGTCGTTGTCGTTCGCGATGTAGAGCGTGTGCAGGCGCTGGCCGCCGCTCACGACGTCGCGGCCGAAGGCGAGTCCTTCGAGCTTGGCGGGGATGTCGGTGCTGGCGATGCCGTGTGCGTTGAGGGTGGCGACGATGTCGAGGAAGAGCGTCTTTCCGACTGCGGTGCCGTCGAGGTTCGCGTTGCCCGTGATGTCGCTGACGTCGACGGCCCCCGACAGATCGATGTGATAGACGTGCTTGAACACCGCCGTCGAATCGTCGCCGAGGCCGTTGCCGTCGCGCTCGTCGACCAAGAATTCATGCTCGTTGACCGCGAGAATATCGCTCACCGTCGGATACTTTGGCTTCGTCGTCGAGCCGATGTTGGTGAGCTGGTAGGAGTACTCGGCGACCTTTCCGGTCGCGAGTGAGATCGTGACGATGCGAGTGAAGCGCCCGGCGGTGCCGCCGTCCTGGATCAGCGGACTCTGCATCGCGCCGACGAGCGTGCGTCCGTCGGGTGTGAGCGCGAGACCCTCCATCCCCTTGTTCGCGACGCGACCACTCGTGTTGCCGCTGATCTCGGTCGCGCCGACGGGGCTCGACGTGGCAACGGCGAAACCGGCGGGCAGCGTGAAGCTCCTGAGCCTTCTGCCCGTGAGCCGGTCGAACTCGTACACGTGCGGCCCGTACTCGTCGGAAATGTAGACGCGCAGGCCGTCGTTCGAGACGCGGATGCTCTCGGGATCGAGTCGGCCGTCGGAGGGATCCGTGGAAGGAAGTGACGGAGCGAAGTTGTCGGAGCGACCGGAAAAAAAACTCAGGTGCGGGCGGTTCAACGCGGGCGTTCCGCTGCCGAGCTCGGCGTCCGTCCCCGCTCCGTACACCAGAGTGTCGGTCGTCCAGAGCAACGTCGTTGCGAGAAGCAGCGGCGACAGTGTGAACGGCAAGGTCGCCGAGCGTGGGCTCCTGCGCAGGGCGAGGTCCACGGTCTGGAAGCGGTTGACGTACGAGACGGTGTCGTCGACCGCGCTGTTGAACGGCACCGCGTTCGGACCGCGGTCGGGCAATGCCAGGAAGAGGTCACCGCCGGCGTGCGCGATGCCGGAGCCGATTCCGCCGAGGAGGTTGCCGGCGACGCCGTTCTCCAGGATGCCCGCGGTCGCCCGGGAGCGGTCGCCCTGATTGCCGTCGAGGCTTCCCATGGCGATGAGATCCACGCCGCTCGCGTCGAGCGCGAGCTCGCTCTCACCGACGTTCGACGGCTCCAGCTCCGACGTCCCGTTCGGCCCGCAGGCGACCACGAAGATTCCAAGCCCCGCGAGACTGGCGAGCCCGATGCGATGAGAAAGCGTCGACTTCATGGTCGTCGCTTGTGCCAAATAGTGCGCCCCCTCCGCGTGACACCTCGGTCAACTTTCCGAGACCACCATGTGTATGGCGGAGGCTGGGTCGGCCGTTGAGCGTGAGCTTTCGTTCAGGGCGAAGCGCGGGCCCTTTCCCTCACCGGGCGCTCACGCCGCGCCGTGCGGCGGCCGATCGCTGGAACGCGAGGGTGGTGCCGGGGGAAGGTTGTGTACGGAGCCGGCGAAATGCCGGACGACGAAGTTGACGACGTCGCGAACACTGACGACGGCCAGCGGGTGACCTGCCGCGTCCACGAGGGGCACGTGACGAGAATCACCGGCGCTCATCCGGTTCAGCGCGAAGGCGATGGAATCGTCCAAGGTGAGGACGTCGAGCTCTTTCGTCGTGTGGTCGCCTACCCTCACCTGGTCGAGCGCGAGCCCCGTCGGCAAGACGCGGCGCACGATGTCGCGGTCGGTGAAGATGCCGACGAGCTTGCCGCCCTCCATGACCAGGACGCAGCCAGCTTTGCGTTCGTTGAGAATGACGACGGCCTCGGCGACCGACGCGCTCGACGAGATCAACACCGCCTCCCGCGGTTCGAGCAATCTGATGGGATGGTCGAGAACTTCTCCGCTCAGCGCGGGCGGTTCCCGCCCCAGGTCGTCGTACGCATCGTCGAACTCACTGGTGGCGCTCGGCATGTCTCCTCCACGTTCCGGTCGGACATCTCGGACCGGCGAATCCCGGTAACCCGACCAACGACAGGATTGTGCCGGCAAGCTGTTTCGCGCGCGTTTCAGTGCGGCTGTCTGCACACGCTCGGTCAGGGGGCGTGATGTCATTCAGGCAGCGAGCGCCGTGGAGCTCGCGGGCAGCGCGTCTCGCTGGTTCACTGGGAGCTTGTGCCGCATTCCACCGAAAGGCGATTCATGGTCACGGTGGAAAGTAGGAGCAACGGCCCTCAACGGCTGCGATGGCTACGCCTGCCCGCAACGGACAACTGCGACGCAGCTCGCGGAAGACGCTTGTGCTCGCCTTCTGCATCTTCGAAAAGCACGGTTCCGCGAACATCGTCACGTCCTATATGCATCGGCTCAAGTTCAAACACTTTGGCCACGACACCGTCGTGATGCACGAGCGTGAGCTCCGAAAGGCCACCCGCCCCTTCGACTTTTTGCTGGACCCCATCAGACGCGCGGAGTTCATGACTGACCTCAGCAGCTCGTGGAAGTCTCGCCTTTCCTGCTCGTGGCAGCCGTGATCGACAAGACCAAGCTCCGAGAGCGGCACAAGGAGCCGCCGAACCCGCGGGCTCCAGCTCGCCGATCTCGTCCATGCATGAGGGCGCCGACGGTGCAACGGACCTCGCGAGACGTTCGTCAGACGCGTCCTCCCACCCATCGCGACCGAGCGCATCGTCGCAGTTCCCGGCGGCCAGAGCCGCATTTGCCTGAAGAAGCCGCTCCGCGACGGCACCGTCACGGTCGACATGGCCCCTCGCTGCGTTGCCGACTCGCCCGCCCCTTCACATCGTCCCCGTCACGACGACCCCCTGCACCCCCTGTGAAACCCAAGGAACGACTTCGAACGTCGTAGCGCTCGCTCCACGGGCGGCGCGTCCGCGCGTCGCGAAGCTCTTGCCGACGGACCATCCGATGCCCTGGCCGATCAGGCCTCCCGCGACGATGTCCGAGGCCCAGTGATGATCGCCAGTGAGCATGCCGAACGCAATCGCCGCCGCGACCGGATACGACACTGCGCCGACCAGCACCGGATCGTCGGAGTACGCCGTCAACGCGGCGGCGATGGACATGGCTGCGGCGGTGTGACCCGACGGCCACGCGTAACGTCCTTCGAAGCCGAACGGCGTGTAGCTGTGCGCGTACTCTGGATGCTCCAGACGATCCGGCGCTGACGGGTTGCCGCCGTTCAGCGGGAAGGGACGGCCTACGCCGACCTTGAGCACGACGGTGACGAGCTCCGTGAAGGCGAGGGCCTGGATCGCCGCGGCGCCTGCGCCGGCGTAGGTGCGGTCGTCCGCGATCAGACCACCGACGTAGACGGAGACCGGCAAGAGTACGGGAAGGATGTAGCCGCCGTAGTACGCGGCGTCGCCCCATGCCGGCACGCGTGCGTGGCGTTGTACGGCGACACGGATGGCGTGGTCCGCGCCGGTCGGCGACATGGACGCGGTCGCTGCGACGGCTCCGGCGAGATAGAGCCATTGCCATCCCCCGACGGCGCTCAGCGCGTCGTCACCAACGGCGTCGAGCGGGCTCGGTAGCGGCGTGTAGCTCGTCTCTGCGCACTCCGGCGGAGCCGCAAATGCCGACGTCGTAGTCAGAGCCGCTATGAAGAAGAGCCGCAAGCCGTGCAGCGTGTCACGGATCTCAGCGCCGTACCTCGGCCCTGAGCATCGACGGCAGGAGGACGATGGAGACGAGGGCCAGCGTCGAGATGGCTCCGAACGTCTCGTGGCGCGAGAACGCCGTGACTACCCGCACCACACTGACCACCCAGAGCATCACGAAGACGGGGACGAGCTCGCCCACGCCGAACGGCCTGGCAGGACCGTGGATACCTCGCGCCCTGAGCTCCCGGATCGTGGTGGCCATGCTCTCGAGGTTAGGGCCTCCCGTATCAAGCCGATGTGAAGAGGGGCGCCCGTCACATCAAGAGCGCGTCAAGATGATGCGAAAATCGTGCTCGGACGATGCTATTGGAGGGGGATGCGGCTTCTCCTCGGCATCCCGCTTCTCGTCGCGTGCACGCCCACGCCGAGCGCAGCGCCGCTCGGCTGGGGCCCGCTCGCGCCGGGCATGCGCGCCGATCCGGCCGTCGCCGCGATGCATCACACGCCGATGAAATCGGCCAAGTCGTCGCACGCGACGAAGCCTGCGGACAGCGCGACCGCGGCGGTCACCGTTCCGGTCCCCGCCGACTCGGCCAGGCCGTCCACCGAACCCGCGCCGAAGACGGGCGGCAAGCCGAAGACCGAGGTCACCGTGGCGGCGTTCCTCGGTGACTACTCGGGCGAGGACGTCGCCGTGTATCACATCGAGGAGTTGCCCGACCGCACCGAGAAAGATCCGAAGGCGCGCCTCAAGGTCACGAGCTCGAGCGATTCTGCGCTCGCGTTCGAGCTCGTGGACAGCTCGAACGGCAACGAGATCTGCACCCTCAACGGCACCCTCGGCCCTACCGGCGCGACCATCGCCAAGGATCAGAAGTGCTTCGAGCAGAACGGCGAGGACGCGTCCGCCGCGGCGAAGATCGTCTCCGGCACCGCGACGGTCGAGCAGACACGGCTGCTGTTCGATCTCGACATGAGCTTCGCCATGGAGATGGGCGGCAAGAAGCTCGGCGGCACGCTCTCGTATCACTTCGACGGCAAGCGCAAGTAGCGCCCCGGCGGTCGCGCGCCGCGCCAGGCCCCGCTCTCACGTGGCCCGCGCGGCGCTTCGTCTCGGCGTTACTTCTTGTTCACGAACTTGAGCGTCATGCGATCGCTCTCGCCGATCGCGGCGTACTTGTCGTGATCCTTGTCCTTCATGCGGAAGGTCGGCGGCAGCGTCCAGACGCCTTCGGGATAGTCCTTGGTGTCCTTCGGGTTGGCGTTCACCTCGCTCTTGCCCGCGAGCTTGAAGCCGGCGGCCTCGACGGTCTTGATGACCCAGTCTTCGGGGACGTAGCCCTTCTCGGCGGTCGCCTTGGGGTCATCACCCGTCTTCGCGCGATGCTGCACGATGCCGAGGATGCCGTTCGGCTTCAGGGCCTTGTGGAACGCGGTGAGCCACGCGGACGCGGTCCCCGCTCGCTCCATCCCGTGGAGGCCGCGGAAGAGCAGGACCGCGTCGAGCTTGTTCTCCTCTGGGAGGGACGGATTCTTGCCGTCGACGACCACGCGCTCCACCTTGCCGAAGAGCTCGGGAGACTTGTCGAGGAAGAGATCGAGCCGCTTCGCGCCGAGCGTGTTGCGATCCGTGGCGGGTCCGTTCGGATCGGGGGTGGTGACGATGAGCTTGCCGCTCTTCGCAAGCAGCGGCGCGAGGAGCTCGGTGTACCAGCCCTCACCCGGTCCGTACTCGAGCAGGGTCATCTTCGGCGTGATGCCGATGAACTCGAGCGTCTCGATCGGATGACGATAGACGTCGCGCTCGGGGTTGCCGGGCTTCCGGTGAGGGCTCTTGAGCGACGCTTCGAGGCCGGCGCGCGTCGACCTGGGCTTCGCGTCGGCGAGGGCCCTCGCCTTCTCGCGAAGCTCGGGCGTGAAGCGGGCCTTCTCGGCCTTGGCCTTGGCCTCGGCGTCCGCGTAATCCTCGGGGGTCGCGGGCGCGTCCTCGGCGTTGGGCGGAGTCGCGGCCGGCGCGGCGGAGGCAGCGGCCGTCGCCGACGCGGGCGCGGCGGCAACCGGCGCGGCGGGCGGAGGGGGCGGCGCGGGAGTGGCGCTCGCGGGCGGCATTACCGGCTCTGCCGGGCCCTGCCCCGAGCCGCCGCAGGACGCCGAGAAAAGTGCGAACCCTAGTGCTATCGTCTTGGATCTCATGGGGCCGAACGATCGGGCGTTGCGAGGCGTTTGACAACCCTCCCCGCGCGCGTTCCCATACCTCTTGCGCGGACCGCGAGCCTCTCGCCACGCGCGTCGATCGACAGCGGCCATGGGTGAGCTTCTAGGAGTTGTGGTTGCGGACCGGTACGAATTGACCGGAATCCTCGGCCATGGCGGCCAGGGCGTGGTTTATCGCGCCCGCGACCGGACCGCGGGTCGCGACGTCGCGATAAAGATGTTGAGCGACAGCGTCGCCGACGATCCGGTCTACGCCGCGCGCCTCGCCCGCGAACAGGAAGCCCTCGTCGCGCTCGCCGGGACGAGCGCCGTCGCCGTCTACGATCTCTGCGAGGCGCCGAACGGGTCGCTCTGCCTGGTGATGGAGCTCCTCGAAGGGACGGATCTCGAGAAACACTTCGGCGAGCTCGAAGCGCGGAACGAGCGGCTGCCCTTCGCCCAGCTGAACACCATCTTCGCGCCGCTCGTGGAGACGCTCGAGCGTGCGCACGACGCCGGCATCATCCACCGCGATCTGAAGCCGGGAAACATCTTCCTCTTGCACGAGAACCAGGGCGTGCGTCTCTTCGACTTCGGTCTCAGCCGGAGCAGGAAGGCGATCCGCCTCACCCAGGCCGGTGTCGTGATGGGCTCCCCGAGCTACATCGCGCCGGAAGTCTGGAAGGGCGACTCCGACGCCCTCGACGGCCGGGTCGACGTATACTCACTCGGCGTCATCCTGTTTCGCGCCCTCTCCGGGCAGCTTCCGTTCGAGGGAAAGACGCTGAAGGAGTCGTTCGAGCTCGCGTCGCGCGCGGAGCGGCCGAGCCTGCGCGCGTTGCGACCGGATCTGTCCAGTCGTGTGGACGCATGGGTGTCGCTCGCGCTCGCGATCGACCGTGATCGTCGCTACCAGACGGCGCGCGGGCTCTGGACCGGCCTTCTTCGTGCCCTCGAGTACCACGCCCCGCCGGTGACGATGCGTCCCGTCGCGGACAGCCTGGTCGGCGCGTGGAAGGCCGCGACCGGCGCGTTCAGGAAGCTCGTCGATCGCGCCACCGCCGCGATCCCCGCTTCGACGCGCCCGTCGTCCGCGCCGCCGGAGTCGCTCAGCCCCGCCGCGGAAGAGGTGGCCGCCGTCGACGACGGCTGGATCGAGCTGAACGACGACGACGTCGTGAAGAGCGCCGCGAAGGCGAAGCGCGTCGGCGGAAGGACGGCACCCCCGCCGAGACGGCGCGCGACGTCTGCTCCGGGAGCCGAGACGACGCCTCCGACGGCGGAATCGACGACCGCGACGACGACGTCACCCGACGTCGCGCCGCACGACGACGAACCAAAGGACAGCATCCGCGATCGTCCCTCCTTCTTCTCCACCGCGGAGGACGTCGCGTCGTTTCTCGCCAGCACTCCGCCGGCGGTGACCGAAGAGCCCGCGACGCCTCCCGTCGTTGAAGAGAAGTCGCCGGCCGCCGCCCCGACGACGAACACCGAGAACGAGAAGCCCGGCGAACCCGGACAGAAGCGCACCAAGAAGAACAAGCGACGCGGACGCGGCCCGAAGAGCAACACCAAGAACAAGCCGCCCGCGCAGAAGAAGTGAGCGTTTCGCGGGTGAGCGCGCGCTTCGGCCCTGGGCGCGTCGTCGGCGAGCTGCATATACTCCCGCGGCTTCCGTGCCGATCCTCTTCGTCGCTCTCTTCAACAGCATCCTCGGCCTCTCCGTTCTCTTTCCGATTCTCGCGCCGCTCGGGCGGCAGCTCGGTCTGGCGGAGGTTCAGATCGGTTCGCTGTCGACGGCGTACGCGCTCATGCAGCTCGTCGTCAGTCCGATCTGGGGACGGCGGAGCGAACGCGTCGGACGAAAGCCGGTGCTGCTCACCGGCGTCATCGGCTTTGCCGCAAGCTTCCTGCTCTTCGCCGGAGTGGCGGAGCTCGGTGGTCGCGGTTACCTGAAGGGCGCCGCCCTGTACGTCGGGCTCCTCCTGAGCCGCGCGATCGGCGGCACGTTCTCGTCCGCCACCCTGCCCACCGCGCAGGCGTACGTCGCCGACACCACCGGTCGCGCCGATCGCACCGCGGGCATGGCGATGATCGGCGCCGCGTTCGGGCTCGGTATCATCTTCGGCCCCGCCATCGGCGCCGGCCTCTCGACGATCAGCCTGCTCGCGCCGATCTACTTTTCGGCGGGCCTCGCCGTCGTGAACGCCGTCTTCATCGCCGTGCGTCTGAAGGAGCCTGAGCGACGTCTGAGCAACAAGCCGCCGGAGCTCCGGCCCGTCGCGGCGAAGATCTGGCCGCTCCTCGGCGTGGCCGTCGCGGTGAGTCTCGCGTCGATCGCGATGGAGCAGACGATCGCGTTCTACTTCCAGGACCGGCTCTCGCTCACCCCGCGCGGCACGGCACAGGCCGTCGGCATCGCCCTCGTCGTCTACGGCTTCGTCGCCGTGCTTGCGCAGGGCTTCATCGTGCGGCGCTTCAAGTGGCCGCCGCTCCGCTTGCTCGCCGGCGGTTTGCCGTGCGCGCTCGTGGGCTTCATTGGCCTCGTCTTCGCGCACGAACGCGCGGCGCTGACGGCGGCGCTCGCCATCCAGGGGTTCGGGCAGGGGCTTGCTTTACCCGGGGTCACCGCGGCCATGTCGCTCGGCGTCTCGGAGGACGAGCAGGGCGCCGTGGCCGGTCTGAACAGCTCCGCGCAAGCGCTCGGCCGGCTGCTGGGGCCGGTCGTCGGCACCGGTCTCTACCAGTTCAAACCCGAGTATCCGTATTGTTTCAGCGCGGCGCTGCTGACGCTGGTGCTCGTGATGCTCGTCGCGAGCAAGCGCCTGCGTACGGCCATCGTCGCCGAGCCGTGATGCGACCGCGCTGAAGTCGCGGTCCAGACGCCCTCAAAACGCGCGGGACAACTTGCCCCAATGAGGCAAGCCGCAGTCGTGGAGCGAGCGTGCTCGGTTCAATTATCCGCCGCGACGCCGGTGCGGACCCGCGTTCGTCGCTGGCACGAAGCCTGCGTACTGAAGTCGCGAGCGCGGTCACCCGAGCCTCCATGTTCCCATTAAAAAAACCATCGTCTGCGGAGTCCATGACCACCGAGAGCGCACCGGGCCGGCACTCCGAGTCAGTTACTCGAGCCATCGAGCAGCGACGTGAGCCGAAGGGCCCGCCGCTCGAACTCGTCGGGGAGTCGGACATCCCTGTCGCGGTTGGTGGCTCGGTGGGCGGGCGCTACGTGGTCGACGGCATGCTGGCCGCGGGCGGCATGGGCGTCGTCTGCGTCGGAACGCATACCGAGCTGCAGCAGAAGGTCGCGATCAAGTTCCTGCGCGAGAGCTACGCACGCAGCGACTCACTCGTTCAGCGCTTTCTCAACGAGGCGCGCGCGGCCGCGGTGCTCAAGAGCGAGAACGTGGTCCGCGTGATGGACGTCGGCCAGATGGAAGACGGCCGGCCGTTCCTGGTCATGGAGCACCTCGAAGGGGAGGATCTCGAAGCGCTGCTCGTGAAGGAAGGCCCCCTCGCGGTCGATCGGGCCGTTCGCTACGCGCTCGAGGTCTGTAACGCCCTCGAAGAGGCTCATTCCGCGGGGATCATTCACCGCGACATCAAGCCGGAGAATCTCTTTCTCGCGACGTCGGGTAGCGGGCGACAGCAGATCAAGGTCGTCGATTTCGGGCTCGCGAAGCGTATCGACGCCGCGCCGCTCATCGTCACCGGGCCTCAAGACAGCATGGGTTCGCCCTGTTACATGTCCCCCGAGCAGATCACGACGCCGCACGAGATCGACGCGCGCACGGACATCTGGTCACTCGGCTGCGTGCTCTACCGCATGCTCACGATGACGATGCCGTTCGACGGCTCCACCGTCCTCGAGGTGTACGCGCGGGTGCTCAATGCACAGCCGAGACCGCTCCGCACCGTCCGTCCCGATCTCGATCGCGGCATAGAGACGATCGTCCATCGCTGTCTCGAGAAGGACCCCAAGCGTCGCTACCAGACGATCGCGGAGCTCGCGGCAGCGCTCGGTGCGTATCAAGCCGCGCGGACCTCGGGCGTCGCGGCGAGCCAGTCGGTGGTCCCCGTCGTGCGCGAACCGGTAGTCGACGAGCCGCCGCCGTTCATCCCGCGCCGGCGCGGACCGGGCCTCTTCACGATCGCCGCGGTGGTACTCATCGCGAGCTTCTGCGGCGCCTGGTCGGTGCGTGATAGCCAGGGCCGGACCGAGGCGCGCGCCATGCTTCGCGGCTGGGTCGAGTGGGCGATGCCGCGCACGAGCGGCGGCTTCGAGACGGCCCTCGAGAAGGCCGACCTTGCCTTGACCCCGATGCCCATACCGGAAGACGAGGCGATCCCGAACCTCGGCGATCGCTACGCGCCGCTCCTGATCGCGTCGAAGGGCATCGTCGCGCGCCATCCATTCGTCGACAAGCACGGCCAAGTGACGATCGTTGCCGAGCGCGAGCACGAGCTCACCGCGGTTCCGGACAACGGCACCGGCGTGGCGCCCTCCGCTGACTCCGGCGACGACGACAGTGAAGATCCCGTCGAGAAGCAGAAGCAATACGTCCAGTTCCTCGAGACGCAGCGGAGCATTGCGAAGCAGGTCGACCAGGCCCAGAACGCGACGGAGAGCGCGCCCGTGCAGCACGCGCCGGCGCCGGTTCCGCCCCGCCCTGCTCGTCCTTCCGTCGACGACCTGAAGGCGCCGTAGCTCCGTCCGTCGAGTCGTCCTAGGCTCGGCCGGGATGACCTTCGGCGCGTACCTGTTCGACCTCGACGGCACCCTGATCGACTCGGTCGCCCTGATTCTCGGCACCTTCCATCACGTGCGCGAGCGTCACTTCGGCGACCGTCTCCCCGACGCTTACTACCTCGAAACGCTCGGCATGCCGCTCCGCGATTCGTTCGCGAAGATGGCGACGCCATCGGAATCCGTGGAAGCCCTCGTGAAGACGTACGTCGAGTACAACCTCGCGCACCACGACTCGATGGTGCGTCCCTACGACGGAGTCGTCGCGATGATCGCCACGCTCCGCGACCGCGGCGCGCGCCTCGCGCTCGTCACCAGCAAGATGAGCAAGACCGCACTGCGCGGCCTCACGGTCGCCAACATCGCCGACGCCTTCGAGCTCATCGTCAGCGCCGACGACGTGAAGCGAGGCAAGCCGCACCCCGAACCGGTACTCCTCGCCCTCTCGAAGCTTGGGGTTATTCCCTCAGCGGCAGTCTTCGTCGGCGACTCGCCCCACGACGTCGAAGCCGGCAACGCCGCAGGCGTGAAGACCGCCGCCGCGACCTGGGGCCCATTCACACGAGCGTCTCTGGAAGACGCGAAGCCCACGTATTTCGTCGCGAGCCCCGCCGACGTACTTGTGCTCTGAGGCCGCGTACGGCTTGTTTTCGCCGACGCCCTGCGTCCGTTCCACATGACACCCCAATGGGTCGCCGCATTCTTCGTTTGTTAGAGGGTCCTGCGGAAAAGTTTGCGTTATACCTTGGAAGTACATCGCAAACTTTTCCTGCGAGAACATCGAACGAAGCGCGCGCGAGGTGGGCCGGACGCACGCCGACAGCGTGCACTACCGCGTGGGCTGGATGATCGTGCAGTAGTGCGCGAGACAGGTTGCCTTTGCGTCGCAGCAGTCGGAGGCCGTTGTGCAGCGCTCGTCGATCTTCGAGCAGGGGGGCGGCGTGGGCGGCGGCGGCGGCTGATCGGGCGGAGGCGGGGGCGGCGGAGGTGGGGGCGGCGGCAGGCCGCACTTGTTCATGTAGCAATGGCCGTTGCAGCAATCGATTCCCGACTCGCACGACTCGCCGTCCTTGTGGCACGGCTCGAGCGCCGCGAAGCCGCGTACGTTGCCGGCCGCGTCCTCCTGACCCGGCAGATAGAAGGGCGGGTTGCTGGGGTCGGGGATCGCGTCGGCGCCGGGCTGGATGTTGATCGCGCTCACCCAGATCTTCTTCGTGATGGCGTCGTCGACGATCGTCGTGATGGTGTTGCCGTAGGTTCGGCGGCTCGTGAAGAAGAGCCAGAAATAGCCGCCCGCCTGGATGGGGCTGATGGTCGGGAAGAACTCGAAATGCTCGTCGCGACCCGGTCGCGGCAGATACGTCGCAGCGCCGTCCTTGTCGTAGCCGTTGGCGCGCGAGAGCAGACGCGCCTTTCCGGTCCCGACGTCGGCAATGTAGAGGTCGCTCGACGCGATCCCGAACCGGCCGGGGTAACCGCTGACGTAGTCCTGCACGTTGCCGACGACGAAGATGACCTGCTTGTTGTCCGGCGTGATCCACGGCCAGCCGACGAACTGGGTCGACGACATCGTGAGGAGCTCACGGACGCCCGAGACGGCGTTGCTCGCGTTGTCGAAGTTCGCGACGGCGAGCGTGTGACCCTGCGACTTGTCGTACCAGTTGAACGCGATCATCGTCCCGTCGGGCGAGAACGACGGCATCTGCGCGTACTGGACGGTCCAGCCGGTCATCTGGATCGGATTGCCGGTCGCAGTATCGAGAAGCATGGACGGCTTCGGGCCGAGCATCGCCGGCACGTTGCCGGGCGCGTCGGGGAAGGTCGCGAGCGGGTTCGACGTCGAATCCCCGGGGCTGCCCATGGTGAGCACCTTGGTGCCGTCGGGGTAGACCGCGCCGAGTCCCATCTCCGCGGTCGTCCCTGGGATCTGCGCCTTGGGCGGCGGCGACGGATTGGGGTTCGCCGCGAGATCGAACGACGCGCTGAGGTAAGGGCCACCCGGATACTGGTGATGCTGCGCGACGAGCATGTTGCCGTTCGCGGAGAGCGAATGACACGACCAGCATGGGCCGTTCGGCGTCATTCCCGTGTCGGTGAGGAACACCTCGGGCTTCGCGGCGCCGAGGTGCAGGCGCATCACCGCTCCGTTGCCGTCGGCCTGCGGCGACGTGTACGTGTTGTAGAAAATGTCGCCCTTGAGCTTGCCGGGCGCGAACACGAGCGTCTGCTTCACGGGGCCGTAGACGGTGCCACCGCTCGAGATCGACATCTCGACGTGGAGCGGATCTGCGGCGCCGCCCGTCTGCACGCCGGCCTGCGCCCACACGGTGTCGGCGATGGCCTGTGAAGCGGCAGTCGAGGCGCCGAAGCAGCCCGTGTACTCGAAGAGCGAGCTCTTCATGTGGATGTACACGGCGTCGGCGTTCTGCACGCCGTCCCACTGGAAGACCGGCGCGAGCAGGCCGACCGGGAACACGGTGTTGTCGTACGGATAGAGCAGCCGGAACGCGGACGACGCGCCGCCCTGCTGCAGCGTGGTCGCCATCGTCTGCGAGATCGGGCCCGGGCATTCGTTGACGACGATCGGCGTCGGCGACGAGGGCGGCGTCGGTGCTGGCTGCGTCGGTGCCGGAGCTGCGGTGCCACCGGCTCCGGTCATTGCCATCGGCGCGCCGCCTGCGCCCGTAGGCGTGTTCGTGCCCGAGTCGAGCACGAACGACGGCGGCGGTGCCGACGAGCCGCCGAACGCGCTGCCGTTCCCGAGCGCGCCCTTGCCACTCGCGCCGCCGACTGGCGTGATGCCGTTGCCGCCCGCGCCGTTCACCAGCGAGCCGCCGGTGCCGGTCGACGCGGAGCACGCGAGCACCGCGACGCTCGCGACCGTCGACAGCGCTGCCAGCACGATCACGTGCGAACGAAAACGCGAGACCGCGTGGAACAAGGGCCCAATCATCACGGCAATCCTTTCACGCACCCGACACCCTGCTGCTCGCGAAGTCTACAAGAGGCCCACGGGCTTGTAAGTGCACGACGACGTCGCGACGAACGATCGCTCTCGCGCCAGTTGGCCGGAAGACTTGGTAACGAACACTCACGGCGCGCGCTGGACGCGTCGTCGCGACGACGTCACAACATGCACGCCGTCGAGCACCGAGTGTGTGGTGTGTGGTTCGTTTGATGGCGATCGTCGTGGCTCCGTCACGATGCGTCACTGCATCTGGCGGTCCCGTCGCCGGGCGGATTCCGGCGCGACTCGGTCGCAGATTCAGGCCGTCTTCAGGCCATCCCGTGGCCGTGAAGGGAGAAGCTTGCGGCCGCGACGGAAATCCACGCATAAGCGCGGCGTAGGGGGGGCACGCACTTGAAAGCCCCTGGTTCCGTCTCCATCCACGACGCGCGCGACGAAGGCGGTGTTGTATCCGCGGACGACTCGCGACGGGACACGCTTCAGTCCGATATTCGTGAGCTCCGGCCGCGCGACGACGCGGATGAACCCGAAGCGACGTCGAGCCTTCCCGTGGACGCCGCTGCTCGCCGGCTCGTGAGCGCGCTGCTTGCTCGCGGCGTCGACACGTACTTCGGCATTCCAGGTGGCCCGGTCTGCGCGCTCTTCGAAGCGATCCGCCACGAACCACGTGTCCGGCTCATTGAATCGCGTCACGAGACGCACGCGGCATTCGCCGCCGCTCTCTATTACAGAGCAAGCGGCCGCGTGCCGGCGATCGTCGTGACGGCGGGCCCCGGCCTGACGAACGCGGTGACCGGCGTCGCGTCTGCGTATCTGGAGCGTATCCCGATGCTCGTCATCACCGGCGACGTCGCGTGGGCGTCCACTGGCGGGCGGCTCGCGCAGGACTCTGGACCGGAAGGCATCGACGTCGAGGCGATCCTCGCTCCGATCACGCGAGCGCAGGTGCGCGCCGCGAGCGCGCGCAGCGTCGCGACCCAGGGGCTCGCCACTCTCGACGCGGCCTCGAACCCGAACGCGCCGGGTCCGGCGCTCTTCGTCGTGGCGCTCGATCGCTCGATGGCGAGCGCCGACGGAGTACACGTGGCGGCGCCCGAGCGGGCGTTCGCGATGACGCCGGGACGCGACTCGGTCCGCTGCACCGCGGAGTGGCTCGCGGAGGCGCGACGCCCACTCATCGTGCTGGGCGCAGGCTGTCGCGGGCACGAGCGCGTCGTGCGTGATCTCGTCGACGCGTTCAACGTCCCCTTCGTGACGACGCCGCGCGCGAAGGGGCTCGTCAGCGAGCAACATCCGCGCTCGCTGCGCAACGGCGGCATGGCCGCCTCGTTGTGGGCGCGGCGCTACACGGCCGAGCCCGTGGACGTCTGCCTCGCGCTCGGGACGGATCTCGACGACACGTCGATGGGGCCGACGCGCTACCTGGGCGAAGGCGGGAAGCTCGTGCACGTCGATCTCGACGCGAGCGTCTTCGCGCGGAACCTGCCGACGGCCCTCGGCGTGACCTCGGACGTCGGCGCGTTCGCCCGTGCCCTCTACGACGAGGTGACGCGAAACGGCCTCGTGAACCCGCATGCGCGTCTGGCTCTTGCCGGCGCGCGCACGGCATCGCCCTTCGACGTCGCGGAGCCGGACGACGACGCGCGCTTCCCCGTCGCCCCGCATCGACTCGTGCGGGACGTCGAGCGCGCCGCCGGTGACGGAGCGCGCTTCGTGACGGAC
This sequence comes from Polyangiaceae bacterium, assembly GCA_036272055.1. GTDB lineage: Bacteria > Myxococcota_A > Polyangia > Polyangiales > Polyangiaceae > DASZVB01. The sequence goes on from DATAZL010000073.1 coordinate 37,150, forward strand.
ATCGGCGAGCACATGCTCTTCGCGCTGCACTATCTGACCGCGTCGCGGCCCGATTCGTTCTACGTGCAGCTCAACCTGGGCAGCATGGGCTCCGGCATCGCCGGCTCGATCGGCGTCGCGCTCGCGGATCGCGAACGGCGCGTGGTCTGCTTCTGCGGGGACGGCGGGATGCAGATGTCGGGCGCCGAGGTGCTGGTCGCAGTGCGGGAGCGCTTGCAGATCCTCTACGTCGTCTTCAACGACGGTCGCTACAACATGGTGCACCACGGGATGCGGCAGATCTTCGGCTCCGCGGCGCCCTACGACGGGCCGCCGATCGATTTTGCAACGTGGGCGAAGGCCCTCGGCGTACCCGCGCAAGTCGTCGCCCACGGCGGAGAGATCACGTCGGGCCTCGTGGATTCACTGCTCTCGGACGGCGGCCCTGCGCTCCTCGACGTTCGCTTCGACGCGAGCGTCCGGGTTCGCGGAGGCGGCCGCGTCGAGGCGCTACAGCGCATGAGCATGCTCTCACCGAAGCGAGAAATCACATGACCGCATCCATCGTCGGCATCGGGACGTGGCTCCCCGAAGCCGTGAGAACGAACGACGCCTGGCCGGCGAGCTTCGGCGAGCGCACCCTGCGCGGCGGCGATCGCACCTTCAACGATATCCCGCTGTCGGAGGATCCCGTCGCGGCCGCGCTCGTCGAGCGCGACCTCGGCGCGGAAGCGAGTGACCCGTTCCTCGGCGCGAAGCGCCGTCACGTGGCCGCCGACGAGATGCGCGCCTCCGACGCGGAGCTCGTCGCCGCGAAGCGAGCCCTCGCCGACGCGGGCATCGACGGCGCCGACGTCGGGGTCGTCCTCACGTACTCGACGGTGGCGGACCGGCTCACGCCGACCTCGAGCACCGTCGCTCACGGTATCGGAGCGCGACGCGCGCACGCCTTCGGCGTCGACACCGCGTGCGCGAGCGGCGTGACGCAGCTCGAGATAGCGCGCGCGTACGTCGACAGCGGGCTCGCTCGCGCCGTGCTGCTCGTGCAGTCGCATCTCTTGCTGCGCACCATGCCGATGGAGCATCCCGCTTCGCCGGGCCTCGGCGACGCCGCGACGGCGATGGTCGTCGCGGATGGCCCGGGGCTCGCAATCCGCGCCACGTTCTGTCACACGCACGGGGAATTTGCGGACGCGGTGACGTGGATCCGCGGCACCACTGACGAGACGGATCCGCCTTGGTGGAAACCCGGTGGTGACTTTCGCGTCGGAAGCCGCGCCCCCGAGCTTGCAAAGGCATTGATGCGGGACACGGTCAGCTTCGGCGCCAAGACGGTGCGCGAGGCAGCGGCTGCGGCAGGGATCGACGTCGAGCGCCTCGCCGCGCTCGCGAGCGTGCAGCCACGCGGCTTCATTCCAGGCGCGATCGCCGAACACCTCGGTCTCCCGAGGGAGCGTGCCGTGACCACCTACGCGCACATCGCGCACGTCGGCTCGTGCGGGCCGGTCTTCAATCTGGTCCGCGCGCGCGAAGAAGGCCGGCTCGGGAAGGGCGCGTTTGCGGCGCTCTACGCACAAGGCGCGGGCTTCACGCGCTCCGCAGCCGTCCTCGAAGCGACTCGCTGACGCCGAGCGGTGGCCGACCGGGGCACACGCGGCGCACCGCGTCTCGACGTTGCGACTCGACGTCCCCATGAAGTCCTTGGATGGACCGACGCCCGGACGCCTATGATGGGCGCATGGATGCCCGAGAGGCCATGCTCGCCGAGGTATCCCGTCACTGCGACGTCGTTGAACGACTGAGCATGATCCCCCCGTCGGCGAAGGGACGCGGCCTCTATTTCCGGAGCATCGAGACGGCGCTCACTCGCGCGGGGCGCATCGACCGCTATCACGCGCTGTTTCCGGAACGATTCGCTGCGGTGCTGTGGCATCCGGTGAGCGAGTTCCTGGTGCGGCTCGCGGTCGGCGGCGCGCTCCTCACCACGCCGGAGCGCGTTCACGAGGGCATGTTCGAGATCGGCCGGCGAAACGCAGTAGTGTTCGCCGAGAGCCTGCTCGGCCGAACGTTGCTACGCCTGCTGTCGCGCGATCCGAAGCGGCTCTTGCAGCAAGCGTCGGCTGGCCGGCGGCAGAGTCTCAATTACGGGAGATGGACTCTCGAGTTTCCGGAACCGCGCACCGCCGTGATGACGATGGACGAAGAATACCTCTACATCGAATCGTACCTGCTCGGCGCCGCGCAAGGCACCTTCGACGCGGTCGGCGTTCCCGTGCGCACCGAGGTCACGATGGATGATCGATTTCGCGGACGTCACATCTTGAACTGGTGAAGATCGGTGGAGCTCGGCTGGTGAGGGGAGTCGGGGTTGGTTGAAAGCCCTTCCCGTGGGGCGCGGCGGCGGTGCATTATTTGCGACAATGGCGATCCCGCGCACGCTCGTCCTGTCGCGGAGCGCCCGCACGATAGACGAGCTCGCTCGCCTGTCCGAGACGCTCCCCTGGGCTCGCGGGAGAGGGCTCGCGTTCGAGATCGTCACCGGCGACGTCCAGCAAGAGGTCTCCGCGCGCCGCGAGCGTGAACGCGACGGACCGATCGGCTTCGTCGCGGCCGACGAGAGCTCGGTGCTCGCCGCGCTGTCCGGCGGCGCCGACGAGGCGATGGTCCTCGGCGGGAACGACGCGAGCGCGTTCGCAGCGTTCGTAGACAGGGTGGATCTGCGCGCGCGCAGGCGCGGAGAGATCGCCCGGCTGCACGCGGCGTTCGCGCACGCCGAGAAGCTCACCGCGCTGGGCACGCTGGTCGCCGGCGTCGGCCACGAGATCAACAACCCGCTGTCGGCGGTGATGCTCTCCATCGACGCCGCGAGGAGTCAGTTGCTCCCGGCTCTCGACGCCTCGCGAGACGTCCTCGAGGTCTTCGAGTCGGGGGCGATACCGGACCCCGCGCTCCTTTCGCGGCTCGGCACCGCTCTCCGCGCCGAGCGCGCCGGGCGGAGCGGCAGCGACCTCCTCGACGACATGAGCTCTGCCGCCAGCGCGATCGCGTCCATCGTTCGCGATCTGCGAGTCTTCGCCCGGACCGACGACGACGAGCTACCCGAGCTCGTCGACGCGTGCGAGCTCATCGACCACATCCTGCGTCTGCTCGGGCGAGAGGTGTTCAAGCACGGCCTCATCGAGCGTGACTACGCCGCCGATCTGCCGCGCCTGGTGGTGCCACGCAATCGCGTCACCCAGGTCGTCATGAACGTCCTCATCAACGCGACGCACGCGATCGCCGAGGTCCAGAGGCCCGATCACCGGGTCCGGGTGAGCGTCCGCGCCGACGAAGACTTCATGGCCATCGCCGTGAGCGACACCGGCCCCGGGATCCCGATCGAGTCGCTCGAACGCATCTTCGACCCGTTCTTCACGACGAAGCGTGAAGATCTCGGGACCGGGCTCGGGCTCTCCATCTCGCGCTCCATCCTGCGCAAGCTCGGCGGCGATCTCTCCGTCGAGTCCATTCACGGAGAAGGCGCGACGTTCATCTGCTTTCTGCCCCTGCCGACCCGCGAGATGATCCGCGACGCGTTTCGCCAGCGCGCGGCAGGTTCGTTCACCGTGCCGAGACACGTCGGCGCGAGCGTCCTCGTCGTGGACGACGATCCGCGCATGCTGCGCTCCTACGCGCGCCTCTTGAACGCCGAGCACCGGATCGTGATCGCCCACGACGGGCGCGACGCGATCGACATGCTCGAGTCGGGGTCGGTGGCGAACCTGGCGGTCGTGGAGCTCGATCTACCGGGCAACGACGGTCCGGAGCTGCTCAACTGGCTCTCCGAGAACCGGCCAGAGCTCGCGCGCCGCACGCTCCTCGTCACCTCGGCGGACTCCGAGCCGAATTACGCCGACTTCCTGCGCGGCCACCGCGGCCCCCTCCTCAGAAAGCCGATACGCGGCGAGACCCTGCTCTCCGCGATCGCGACGATGCTCAACGAAGAGCGCGGCCTCTGAACGCCCTCAGCGGATCGACGTCGCCAGCACACTGCTCGACGTCGCGCGGCGACGACGAACGCCGTTCAGCGACGGTCGCTCGGATACGGGTTCGGCAGGAGCTCGTGCGTCGTCTCGAGACTCTGCAAGAACTCACGCTTCCGGAGCGAGAGCGACAGCTTGTCGCTGAACTCGCGCTCGTCTTCCGCGTCGTGCATCTGGGCGAGGCGGCGCATGAACGTGATGCGCTGGAGCTCGCGGGCCGCCGCGTCGTCGAAGGCGCTCTCGTCCGACGAGTGCCCTCGCGACGCAAAGAGCCCCGTCCCTTCCTCGATGAAGCGCGCGAGCATGAGCGCGCCGAGCTCGAGCGCGGTCGGTGAAGGCAGGTACAGCGAGTTGCCGTCACCGGGGACCATCATGATCGGCGAGACGGCAGCAGCCGAGGGCACGACGGCGGGCGCTGAGGGCGCGACGCCAGCAGCGGAGGGCGCGACGGTAGGCGCCGCGACGGTGGCCGTCACCGGGATCGACGCTACCGACGGCACGACGACGGGGACGACTTTCGCCGGAGCCGACGGACCCGGCGCGGTCGCGCTCATGTCGGAGTAGATCGGCGCGGCCATGTGCGGGGTCACCGACGCAGCGCGCGGCGCGCTCGACGTCAGGTCGACGTAGATCGGCGCGACGGGATGCGACTCTTCCGGGAACGACGCCGTGGCGACCGGCAACGCCGGCTTCCCCGATGGCGCAGCCGGCGCAGCGTGCACTACGCCGATGAAGGAGAGAGAACCCAGGACGCCCGCACAGATACCCGCCCAGCGCATCGTCAAAGAATACAGCGAGCCCGAACCTCTCGCCACCCGGAGATCGCGAACACGACATCAAGAGCGTTGCCTGCGCACGCGCACTCGTGAATCATCCGTGAGTCACATCTGCATACCGGAGAGCGAACATGCCCACACTGGATCACGTAACCCTCACAGTCAGCGACTATGCGCGTTCGAAGGCATTCTACGAGAAGGCGCTCGCGCCGCTCGGTATCAAGGCGATCATGGACTTCGGACAGGCGTGCGGTTTCGGGCGCGACGGAAAGCCCGACTTCTGGATCGGTGCAGGTCCGGCGAGTTTCCAGAACGCGGAACAGCTCCGCGTCATCACACCGGCGCACATCGCGTTCGCGGCATCGAGCCGCGAACAGGTCGAGGCGTTCCACGCCGCTGCTCTCGAGGCGGGCGGCAAGGACTTCGGCAAGCCCGGGCTCCGCACCCACTATCATCCGAATTACTACGGCGCCTTCGTGCTCGATCCCGACGGCCACGACATCGAGGCCGTGTTCCACGGCGGCCGCTGAAAGGCTGGCCGCGGGAATAACTCGCGAGGACGACTGTTACCCGCTGGCCGGCCCCTCGACCGCTGGGTCGGAGTGAGCATTTCTGGCAAGTGGAGTTGTCGGTTTTCGCCACGGCCCTGCGGCGCTCGCCAGTCCGTCTTTTGTGAAGAATAGGGGCTAGGAACCCTCTCGCGCCGTAGCTATGACCTGGACCCAATGACTGCCCCGGCGAAACCCACGGTGATGGAAGGGAGCCTCCACGATTTCAGTCTGGCGGACATCCTCCAGATCCTGAGTGTCTCGCCCGAGTACACGCGCATCGAGCTCCAGGGGGAAGACCGCTCTCCCGCGGGCGCCATCGTGCTCAAGAGCGGCAATGTCGTCCGGTCGGTCTCCGGAGCCGACGAGGGGACCGACGCGCTCTTCCGGCTCCTCCAGCGGCGGGCCGGCTTCTTCCGCGTCTTCAGGGACGAACCGCTCTCCGAGGGTGAGGAGCCCGTCGGTTCAGTGCGTCACCTGCTCATCGAGGCGTCCGCGCACGCCGACGCAAACGAGGAGGTCACGCACCGGAATCTCGGGCCGCGGCCGTCGCCCACGCCGTCGCGCCGGCGCCCGTTTCCGCTCCCGCCGCCCAGTCGGTCGCTCAGGCCGCGGAGCGAGCCGTCCGCAGCGCCACGACCGCCACGTCAGAAGGGCACGCCCTCGTCGAAGAGCGGGGTGCATCGTGCGGCGGGTGAAGGGCACGTCATCGCCGTAGCGAGCCCCAAGGGCGGCTCCGGCAAGACGACCGTGTCGCTCAATCTGTCGCTCGCGCTGGCGCGGCGAGGTCATCGCGTGGTGCTCATAGACGGCGACGTCAACGGGGACGTGCTGTCCGCGGTCGACGCGCGCGGCACCGCCGACGTCGGTGTGTTCGACGTGCTCGCCGGTCGCGCGACGCTCGAGAGCACGATCCGGCAAACGGTGTTCGACGGGCTCGAGGTCGTGCCCGCCGTCGGCCGCAACATCCCGGAGCCCGAGCTGACGTTCCGGGACTACGGAGCTCAGTGGCGCGCCGTGCTCAGGGAGCTCTCCACGCGTGCGCCGATCGTCATCGTCGACACGCCCGCCGGCATGCTCGGCACGACGTACCAGATCCTCGGGGGGACGACGCACGTCATCGGCGTGCTCCAGGCCGAGGTGATCGCGCAGCGGTCGTTCAAGATGTTCTCCCACTGCATCGCGGCGCTCCCGAGCGAGCAGCGCCCGTCGGTCCTCGGCGTCTTCCTGAACATGCTCCAGCTCGGCCACGGCGCATCCATCAAGGTGCTCCAGCAAGCCTGTGACGAGCTCCCCCGTGAGTGGCTCTTCGACACCGCGATCCCTCGCTCCGGCGCCTTCCTCGACGCGAGCGCCGCAGGCGTCCCCCTCCACCTCTACCGCCGCGACCACGCCCCCGCCGTGACGTCCCTCTTCGACACCCTGGCCGCCGAGGTAGTCGATCGCCTCTCCCTGTCCGTCCCCCCCTGGCAACAGATCCAGCAGCGCTTCCTCGGGTAACAGCGCGGGCGCAGCGGCGCTCCCAGGCGGCGGCGAGCACCACGCGGGCCCCTATGTCTCCAGCTCTCGGCTCTCGCTCCCGGCGGAGCTACTCGTTTTTTAACGAGGTCTCGTGGAAAACCTTGCGATGTACTCGAGAGGTACATCGCAAAGTTTTCCGTGAAAGGCCGTGTGAAACACGCGACCGAGCCGGCGCGCGCGCCATAGCCGATTGCTGACTAAATTATCGCGACGCCTCGAACGTCGCGGCAGTCGCGCGGGCATCGCGGCCGTCACGGCGGTAGCGACGCGCCGCCGGTACTTCGCGCCGCGATGGGAGCAAGCAAGAAAGCTGGGGGCTAGACGTACCCGGGATCGGTATAGGCCCCGAAGACGGCGCGGAGGACGTCGCAGATTTCTTGTTCGGTGGCCATGGCTTTGGCGGCGACGACGATGGGGGGGACGAGGTTTTCGGTGCCCTCGGCGGCGCGACGCACTCCTTCGAGGGCGCGCGTGACTTCGGATTGCGAGCGCTCCGACTTCACACGCTTCAGCGCTTCGAGCTGGGAGCGCGAGACGGTTTCGTCGATGCGGAGCGTCGGGATGCGCTGCGGCGTGCCTTCGTCGCGGAAGCGGTTCACGCCGACCACGACGCGTTCCCCGCGGTTGACCTGGCGCTCCAGCTCGTACGCGCTCCGCGCGATTTCGCGCTGCGGATAGCCGGCTTCGACGGCCTCGAGCATGCCGCCCATGGCGTCGATCCGGTGGATGTATGCGAGCGCGTCGTGCTCGAGCTTGTCGGTGAGCCACTCGAGGTAGTAACTGCCGCCGAGCGGGTCGATCGTCGACGCGACGCCGGTCTCGTGCGCGATGATCTGCTGCGTGCGGAGCGCGATCTTCACGGCTTCTTCCGTCGGGAGCGCGTAGGTCTCGTCGAGGGAGTTCGTGTGGAGCGACTGGGTCCCGCCGAGCACGGCGGCGAGCGCCTGGAGCGCGACGCGCGCGACGTTGTTGTACGGCTGCTCCGCGGTGAGCGTGACGCCCGCGGTCTGGGCGTGGGTACGGAGCTTCAGGCTCGCCGGATCCTTCGCGCCGAAGCCATCCTTGACGAGGCGCGCCCACATGCGCCGCGCGGCGCGGAACTTGGCGATCTCCTCGAAGAAGTCATTGTGGACGTCGAAGAAGAACGAGAGCCGCGGCGCGAACGAGTCCACGTCGAGACCACGCTCGACGGCCGCCTCGACGTACGCGAGCCCGTCGGCGAGGGTGAACGCGAGCTCTTGCGTGGCGGTCGCTCCGGCTTCCCTGATGTGATAGCCGCTGATCGATACCGGATTCCACCGCGGCATCTCTTGCGCGCCGAACTCGATGGTGTCGGTGACGAGCCGCATCGCCGGGCGCGGCGGGACGAGCCAGGCGTGCTGCGCGATGAACTCTTTCAGACAGTCGTTCTGAGTCGTGCCGCCGAGCTTCTTGCGGCTGATGCCGCGTCGATCGGCGAGCGCGACGTAGAACGAGAAGAGCACGATCGCCGGCCCGTTGATGGTCATCGACGTCGTGATCTCGTCGAGCGGGATCCGGTCGAAGAGCACTTCCATGTCGCGCAGCGTATCGACGGCGACGCCGCACATCCCCACCTCGCCGAGCGAGCGCGGTGAGTCGGAGTCGTAACCCATGAGGGTCGGGAAATCGAAGGCCGTCGAGAGACCCGTCTGGCCCTCGCCGACGAGGTAACGGAAGCGCGCGTTCGTCTGCTCGGGCGTCCCGAAGCCGGCGAACATGCGCATCGTCCAGAGCTTGCCGCGGTACATCGTCGGCTGGACGCCGCGGGTGAACGGGTACTCGCCCGGAAGCGCGAGCTCCCTCTGGTAGTCGCGGCCGCCATCCGCCGGCGTGACGAGATCGGGGACGTCGATCCCGCTCCACGTCTGGAAGCGCGGGAGACGGCCCGGCATGCGCTCGAGCGACGCGGCGACGGGGCCGCGACGCCAGGCGTCGACGTCGCGACGGATCGCGTCGACCTCCGGCGCGGACAGCGCCGGCGTTTCGCCCTCTGCCGTGAAGAACTCCGGTGCCGTCGTTTGCGCCATGCTCGCTTCTCGTCGCGGGCCCGCGCCCGTCGAGGGAGTCTACCGCATGGAGGGCGTGCCCGCAGGCGCCGGCGTCTTCCAGCGGAGCGGCCCGCGGGCAAGGCGCGTCGCGTCCGCCGCGCCGCCCTCGGAGACGAGGAGCGCGCCGTCTGCGGCCACGGCGAACGCGCGCTCTTCGGCCTTGCCGAGCAGCTCGCCGCGCGCGAGGTCGACGACGAACGGCGGGACGTAGAAGACCGCCCCCGCGCGCGCCATGTGCAAGAGCGGCGTGACCTCGCCGGGCAGCTCGCGATCACTGCCGCCGAGCTCGTGAAAGAGCAGCGTGTGACCGCGGAGCACGAGCGCGCGCGCCCCCGACGTCGCGAGGATCCGATCGCCGCTCGTGAGCATCTCGACTTCACGCCGGTCCAGATCGAGTAGCGCCGCGTCGTTGCCGGGATGAAGTGGGACGAGGCGCGGCGTGCCCTCGAGCCAGTGATCACCGGGCGCCACCGACAGCGCGAGCGAGAGCGGCTTCGCGGGCCCCTGCCCGACCAGCACCGCCTCGTTCTTTCCCTTTGCGTCCTGACACGTCAGGAGCGCGAGCCCACGACTCGCATCGACGTGAAGAAGCCGCGCCTCGCATCCCTTGCGCGCGAGCGGCGCACGCTTGCCGGCGGCATCGACGCGCATGACGGTGCCGTCGGGATCGCGCACGACGAGCGCGTCGCCCATCGGCACGACGAGCCCCGGCGCATCGCGTGCGACGCCGCCGGTCACCTTCGCGACGCGAAAGACGGCCTCGTCACCCGGATGCTCCCAGACGGCGTAGCGCGGGAGCGGTCCGGTGCAGCGCATCCACGGCTTGTCCACCTCCGGAACCGGCCAGTCGAGCCTTCCGCTTCCGTTCGTGTCGGTGGTGACGACGCGGATCGAGAGCGCCTCTCCCGACGGATCGAAGTCCGCGCGAAAGAGCACGCCGGCCCCCGGATCGACGACGACCTCGGCGCCCGTCGCGAGCTCGCGCACGGCGATCTTCCCGCCCAGCTCGAGCTTCTGCAGATACGCGACGCGTCTCCCCGTCGGATCGAACGAGATGCTCCGCGGATGCAGGAACGGCGCGGCGTCGTCGCGCACATCCGCCGGCAGCTCCACGTCCACCCGGGTGGTCGTATCTCTGAGAATGGCGCGGCCGTCGCGCACGAACGCGACGTAGCGGCCGCTCGGGTCGGAGCCCGCGAAGGCGTCGATGGGCATCCCCGGTCCCGGCGCGTCGAGCAGATACCCGGCGAGCTCGTCTCCGGAGAGCACGCCGTCCGGCGCGACGTCGACACGAACCGCGCCGTCACCGTTCGTGTCCCGGCGTGCCTGGCACACGGCGACCCAGCGACGGTCGGGCGCGGCAGCGACGAAGGTGAGCGGATCGGCGGTGCCCCATGTCGCCGCGAGCGACGGCAGGGTTCCGGTATCCGGGGGAACCTCGACGACCGGCGTGGCCTTCACCGAGCGCGGCGCGAGCTCCGGGACGCCAGCGGACGGTGCGGAGACGGGCAACGGTTTCGGCGTCGCTCCCGCATGCGCCGGCGCACGCGCTCCGGCGCTCCCACAGGCCGTCAGCGACGACGCCACGACGGCAACTGACGCGCACCGCGGGAGTCGAGATACGACGCTTCGGATTCTCAAGATCGGCTCGACGGAGGTTCCCTCGAGCTTCCCACATCCCGGGGAGCGACCGCGAGCTTCCGGCGACGATGCAGGTGCCGTGCACCCCTGACGGCGATACGCGGTGCGTCAGCCCTCGCCGGCTGCAGCGCCGGTCAGAGGCGGAAGCGCGGCCGAACGACGGCTCGACGGCCCCTCCGTCGAATCTCGCTCGAGCGCGTTCACCGACGCGACGTGCGTCAGGAGGGCGCGGATCTCGGTGGCGAAGTCGTCCGGCGAAGACATCGTCAGGCCGCGCGAACGCACGTGCGCGGCGGCGCCTTCGATCATGTCGAGCCGTAGCGCCGTCGCGCGATGGAGCGAGACGATACGGTCGTGCTCCTCGAGCCGTCGCTGGGCGATGATCAGCGCCTGGCGGAGCGTCACCCGGAGGCCGAGATCCTTCTCCCGCGCGAACTCGTCGGAGAGCTTCGCGACGTCCTGCTCGAGCTCTGCCTTCGACGCCTGCACGACGTAGCGCGAGAGGCGCTGATGCAGCTTGCAAACGCGCTCGAACGCCTGCGTGACTTCGGGAATCGTCGCGAGCGCGACGGTGAGCTCCTCGCTCCGCGTCTTCCGGAGCTCTTCGTCGGCGAGGGCGCGGATCTCGCGCATCGAGCCTGCAAGGCGCTGCACGCGCTCCGCGTAGTCACCCTCGACGTTCGACCGCGGACCGCCCGCGCTCGGCGGCACCGACGAGGCGAATGGCGAGAGCGACGTCGGCGGAGCCAGCGGAGGCCTGACCGACGATGGCGGCGACAGCGGAGCCCGCGGGCTCGGCGATGTGGACGGTGACAGCGGGAACGGCTCGGCGGCACCGTCGTCGAGTTCGCCCTTCGCGTCGACCCATGCGCGGAAGGACCGGAACCACGGCGCCGTCACGAGCCACACGACCTCGAGCGACGCGCCCACGACGAGCGGCACGACGGACGCCGACGCCACCGCGAACGCCACCGCTCCGAAGAGCAGGATCAGGTTGTACTGCACGAGGAAGGCGCGCTTGCGATAACCACCCCGGAATGCCTTCGTGAAGTCGTCCATGGCTTACGTCTCCTTCTGGTGGAGTGGGGCGATCAGGCCTTCGGCTTTCGAATGAAGAGGATGTCCGTGCGCCGGTTCAGGGCGCGTCCCTCGGGCGTCGTGTTCGGGGCAACGGGCGCGGCCGAACCGTTGCCGCGCGCGACGAGGCGTTGCGGCGACACGCCGCGAGTCACGAGGTAATAGACGATGGACTGCGCCCGCCGCTCGCTGAGCGACTGATTGGCGAACCGGTCCCCGACGGCGTCGGTGTTACCCTCGACGCGCGCGTACATGCCGCCCGCGATCTCGAGCTGCGGGAGCACCTGCTGGTTGATCGTCGCCATCGCCTCCGCGTCGAGCATCTCGCTTCCGCTGCCGAACGTGATCGACACCGGTTTCGTGAAGAGCGGCGCGCCGGTGCGCGCGATCTCGGCGTCGTAGGTCTCCGTCGAGGCGGCGACCGGCTTGCCCTTCGCCTCCCACACCTTACGCACGACGTCGGCGTCGCGCAGCGTTGCCGGCGCGAAGCGCTCGGTGATCTCCGCCTCGGGGTAATTGATCCAGATGCCGTCGGCCTGGTTATAGACGCGGTCGAAGGCCGGCGGCGTCCCGTCGAGGCCGAAGAAGCGCACGTTGTCGGAGAGGGTCGTCCACTTCGCCCAGCCGAGGGCCGCGAGCGTCTTGTCGTAGCCGAGCTCGTCACGGAACCGCGACGCGACGGTGGAGATGAGCTTCGCCGCGGCGGGACGGTCCTTCTCGGCCTTGTCGACGGCCGCGAACCACGAGCGCGCGAGCTTCTGGGTGACGTCGGGGTTCGCGTCGAGGAACGACTTTCGCGCGACCAGGGTGTCGGCGACGAGCTCCGTCGCGTCTGCGGTCGAGAAGAGACGATGCGCGCCGGGGCGACCTGCGAGGGCGAGAGTGACGTCCGGTTCCCACAGACAAGCCACGTCGATCTTGCCGTCGGTGAAGAGCTTCCGCGCATAGGTGAAGTCGTCCATCGAGAACTTCGTCGCCTTGCGGGCGTCGGTGACCTGCTGCGGGGTCAGCCGCGAGTTCGTCAGCATGAACTCGAACACCGTGTGATCCGGCGAGAACATGAGCACCGCCGATTGACGGCCCACGATGTCCTCCACCTTCTGCACCTCCTTCGACGAGACGCAGGCGTCGCCGCCACGCGACCAGTCGATCTGGATGAACGCGCGGGCGTCGATGTTCTGCTTCTTGTACGCGCCGAGGCTGATCGGCAATTCGTCCACTGTCTGCCAGACCGCGTCGATGTCGCCGTCCTGGAGCGCCTTGTTCTTCGTCGGCGCGTCCTCGATGAACACGATCTCCAGGTCGAGCCCCTCCGCGGCCGCGGGCGAGCCCGGCTGCGTCGTGAGGCCTCCCGCCGCGACGACGAGCGGCATGTGCCCAGGCCACTGCGAGATCGCGACGCGCAGCGGATGACCCGGAACGCGCGTCGCTTTCGGCGCTATCGCTGCGACGGTCGCCGTTGCCGTCGCAGCGATGACCGGTGCTTTCGCCGGTTCTTCAGCGAGCTGCGCCGACGCCTTGCCGTAGGTGCGCATCGCGGTGACCGCGGATCCGACGAGGATCGCGCCGATCATCAGCTTCGAGAGATTGGTGAGGTTCTCCATTGGCGTTCTCCGAACTCGCGCCGGATCACGAGACGCCCCCCGCTACAGAGTATCTCGCCTTCACACGACTCTTTCCAGGTGCCGTTCCACATCGCGAAGCGCATACGCGTGATCGTCACGCATCGCATGCGCTGCGCGTTCTTCTCACCGACACTACGGCGAAACACGACGTCGCCGTCCATGCGCTCGTCCGCGATCGCCCCTTCCGTTTCATACTCGCCTCTCCACGGAAAACTTTGCGATGTACCGATGGAGTACATCGCAAAGTTTTCCGCAAACCCACGAACGAAACGGCGCCACGACAACTCCGGAGCGCGCTCCGATATTGGGACGCATACGTCGCGCTGTAGTCGCGCCGTCAGTCGCGCCGGTCGGCGAGGTCGGCGCGCGCGAAGCGGAGGCGCACGACGGAGACGGACGCGATGCGCGCACCTGGTGCGCTCTCTGCCGGTTCGAATCGGAGCAACGACGCGCACCCGAGTGCGGCTCGCGCGAACCCTTGTCGTGGGGGTTGCTCGGTGAGCACGCGCGGCTCGTACACGGCGCCCGATTCGCCGACGCGAAGCGCGACGACGACGGTACCCTTGTCGTCCCTGGCTTCGTGCGGGAAGAGCCGACGGCACGCTTCGGACGCGGTGAGTCGCGGTCCGTGCCGGTGCACGTCGTTCGGCGGCGAATACGCCGGCGCGGCGCCCGCACCGTGTGCCTCGCTACCGTGCGCGCGTCCTTCGCCGTCCGTTCCGCCGGCCACGCCATCGGACGACGCCAGCGCCGCCGGCGCATCGGGAAGCGGCACGGATTCCGCGCTGCCCTGCGCGACCGTCTCGGTGCTCGCAGCGACGGCGCGCGCGACCGTCTCGGTGCTCGGCGCAACGGCGCGCGTGATCCGCGCATGCGTCGTGTGCCGAGCAGATGCGACGGACGTCTTCGGTGACGTCGAGGCTGGCGCGACGTCGGTTTGCGGCGCAGCGTCGTTGTCTGGAGGCGAGGGCGGCGCGAGCGTCACGTCGTACTCGATGCTTCGGGCGACGGAGGTCGGGGGCGTGACCGCGCGGCGCGTCAGCGCGACCGTTGCGAAGAGGGCGGCGTGCAGTGCCGTCGCGCCGACGATGAATGCCGCCGTGGGCGCCCAACCCTCACTCTTGCTCGCGCTTCGCACTCGAGAAGGGACATAACTGGCGGCTCGTTAACGGACGTTTTCGTCGGTGTAAAAGGCGGCAGCAGAGCGCTTGCGGACCCGACCCGAAGCATTAAGTCATTCGCTCAAGACCCACTGTAGAAACAGGAGTGACATCATGCTGAAAACTCTGTCGATCGTTGCGGGAGCCTGCGGGGCCCTCGCCCTGTCCTGCGCGTCGAACCAGGGAGAGCCTCAGGTCGCCGCCGAATCCGGCTGCCGCGCCCTCGGCGAGACGAGCCAGGCCGTCGCGACCACGCTCGGCCCGCAATCCGTTTACGCCGCGAAGCGAGTGGACACGACGCGCCCCGACACCGTGACCGGTGTCGAGCCCGGAACGCGTCTCTATGTCCGTGCGGCGCCCGGCGTCTCGCAGGAATACCTGGAGCGCGTGCTCAGCTGCCACGCGGCGTACGGTAATCAGGTCGGTGCGAACGACCCGTTCCGTCCGCAGAGCGGCCGCGTGACCGGCGTGGAGGTGAGCTCCGCAGGTGCCGGTTACGAGGTGCGCATCGTCGGTCAGAACAGCGACACCAACGACGAGATCTGGCATCGCGCCCACGACCTCGCGTACTCCACGGTGCAGACCGAGCAGCTGGCGTCCACGTCGACCACGACGCACGCGCAGTAGCCAAGCAAGAGAAACGGAAGCGGAGACGCCCGTCGGTTCAGTCGAATCGGCGGCGTCCCTTTATTTCGCGAACGCGTCTGCCGCGACGACGTCAGTTTCGTTCGCGCGGCCAGTCGAGGGAGAGCTCGGTCAAACGGCGTGCGATCGCTTCGATGGAGAGCACGCCGTCGACCGGCGTGTTCTCGATGGCAGCGACGGGCAAGACGGGGCTCAGCGCCGTCTTGGGATCCTGGACGAGGACCTTGCCGCCAGCTTTCTTCACCGCGCGCGCTCCCTCCGCGCCGTCACGGTTCGAGCCGGTGAGCACGACGGCAATCGTCGACGCGCCGTAGGAGTCCGCCGCCGACTCGAAGAGCACGTCGATCGACGGGCGCGCGTGACAGACCGGGGCGTCCGTCGAGAGAGCGAAGAAACCGCGCTCGATGAGCAGGTGATAGTCGGAAGGCGCGAGATAGACGTTACCGCGCTCGATCGGGTCCTTGTCCTCGGGTTCCGAGACGGAGAGCGGCGACTCCGCGCCGAGAAGCTCGACGAGGAGCCCGTCGGGATCGCTCATCCTGTGTTGCACGAGGACGAGCGGCCACGCGAAGTCGGCGCGGAGGCCCGCGAGGAGCTCGCGCACGGCGTCGAAGCCGCCGAGCGACGCGCCCACGACGACGAGGCCGCCGCTCGGGCGCTCCCGTTCCTTCGGAAGCACGACGGTCACTGCATCCTCCGGTAGATGCGAAGGTTCGGGACGACCTCTTGATAAAACGGCTCGACCCGCGTGAACCGGATCGACTCACGCTTGCCGAGCACGAGGAGCCCGAGCTTCGCGAGGCTCGCGTGCATGAGCTCGTGGACACGCGAGCGGAGCACCTGGTCGAAGTAAATGACGACGTTCCGGCAAAGGATGAGCTGAAACTCGTTGAAGGCCGCGTCGCATACCAGGTTGTGCTGCGAGAAGATCATGTTGCGGCGGAGCGACTGGCGGAAGACGACGTTCTCGGCGTCGGTCGCGTAGTACGACGAGAAATCGTTGATGCCGCCGGCGGCCTGGTAGTTCGTCGTGTACTCGCGCATCGAGCGGAGCGGAAATACGCCGCGCTTCGCTCGCTCGAGGATCGGGTCGCTGATGTCCGTCGCGTAGATGCGGCAGCGCTCGTAGATGCCCTCTTCATGGAGCAGGATCGCGAGCGAGTACACCTCTTCGCCCGACGAGCAGCCGGCGTGCCAGATCCGAACGAAGGGATACGTCTTCAGGATGGGGACGACCTGGGTCCGCATCGCGCGATAGACGTCGGCGTCGCGGAACATGTTCGTCGTGTGCACGGAGATCGACTCTACGACGCGGGACATCGCGACCGGATCGTGCAGCACTCTGTCCTGGAGCGCGGAGATCGTGGAGACGCCCTCTTCCTTCACGGCGCGGCGCAATCTGCGCGTGAGCGACGTCCTCGCGTAGTTCGTGAAATCGTAACCGTATCGCCTCGACATGCCGGCGAGCAAGAGCTCCACCTCGAGCTCCTCGACGTCGCGCGAGTTGCCTACCGGGACGGCCTCCGCCTGATGCTCGATCAGCGGTACAGCCATACCCGTAGGAGCGACACGAGCTGGTCGGGGTCGACCGGCTTCGTGATGTAGTCGGATGCACCGGCCTGGATGCACTTCTCGCGGTCACTCTGCATCGCCTTCGCCGTGAGGGCGATGACGGGGAGCTGCACGTAACGTGGGTTGGCGCGGATACGGCGCGTCGCTTCGTAGCCGTCCATCTCGGGCATCATGATGTCCATGAGGACGATGTCGATCGTGTCGTTGGCGATCAGCTTGTCGAGCGCGTCCTGGCCGTTCTCGGCGTAGACGACCTTCATCTCGTGCTGCTCGAGGATCGTCGTGATGGCGAACAGGTTGCGCGCGTCGTCGTCGACGAGCAGGACCGTCTTGCCGACGAGCGCCGGGTCGGTCTCGGTCAGGCGGCGCAGCATCTCCCGCGACGGCTGTGGCAGACTCGACTCGACGCGGTGCAGGAAGAGCGCCGTCTCGTCGAGGAGACGCTCGGGGGAGCGGACGTCCTTGACGATGATCGACTCCGAGACCTGACGGAGCTCGGTCTCCTCTTCGCGCGTCAGATCCTTGCCGGTGTAGACGATGACCGGCATACGGCGCGACGCGAGGCGCGATTTCGCCGTCTTGATGAGCTCGACGCCGTTCATGCCGGGGAGACGCAGATCGAGCACCATGCAGTCGAATGGCTGCTCGGCGAGCGCGGCGAGCGCCGCCTCCGCGCTCTCGACGGCGGTGACCTGGACGTCCGTGCCACCGATGAGATCGGCGAGGCTCTTACGCTGCACGTCGTCGTCCTCGACGATGAGCAGGTGTTTCACGCGCTTTTCGACGACGTTCTTGATGCGCGAGAGCGCCTCTTCGAGGGCCTCCGCCTCGACCGGCTTTCGCAGGAACGCGATCGCGCCGCACTCGAGCCCGCGACGCTCCTCGTCGGCGGCGGAGATCACGTGGACGGGGATGTGACGGGTGTCGGGGTCGTGCTTGAGCTGGTCGAGCAGCACCCAGCCGTCCATGTCCGGAAGGCGTAGATCGAGGGTGATCGCGTCGGGCTTGAGGGCGCGCCCGAGCTCGAGAGCCTGGGTGCCGTTCGACGCGACGACGCCGCGGAACCCGTGCTCCCGGACGAACTCGAGCAGCGTGCGCCCGAACGTCTCGTCGTCCTCGACGATGAGGATGACGCGATCGCCGGCGCCGATGGCGCGGCGATCGTCGGACAGGCCCGCGGACGGCGCCGGGAGCGAGATGACGTCGTGGTCGGGCAGCTCCTTACGCGGCGTCTCGAGGGCGCGCACCGGCAGCTGACGGGACGACCCGAGCGGCATCGGCGCCTGGCGCTGCCGCTCCGCGTAGTCGCTCGGCAGGAAGAGGGTGAACGTGCTGCCCGCACCCGGTTCGCTCTTCAGGTGGAGCTCTCCGCCGAGGAGCCCGGCGATCTCGCGGCTGATCGCGAGACCGAGCCCGGTGCCGCCGTACTTGCGGCTGGTGCCGCCGTCCGCCTGCTGGAACGCCTCGAAGACGATCTTCTGCTTGTCCTTGGGGATGCCGATTCCGGTGTCGGTGACGGCGAACGCGATGACGGCGCGAGCGCCGTTCAGCGTCTCGTTGTCCACGCTCCACTCCGGGGTCGTGGTCTGCGCGATGGAGAGACGCACGCTCCCCGCTTCGGTGAACTTCAGCGAGTTGGAGAGCAGGTTCCGGATGACCTGACGGAGGCGCATCTCGTCGGTCCGGATCGTCTCGGGGAGGCCGGGCGCGAGCTCGATGGCGAACTTGAGATGCTTGTCCTCCGCCACGTGGCGGAACGTCCGCTCCACGTAGTCCTTCAGGTCGGAGATCGACAGCTGGACGACATCGACGCCCATCGTGCCGGATTCGATCTTCGCGAGATCGAGGATCTCGTTGATCAGCGCGAGCAGATCCGCGCCCGACTGATGGATCGTCTTCGAGTACTCGATCTGACGCGCGGTAAGATTGTTGTCCCGGTTGTCGGAGAGCTGCCGCGACAGGATGAGGAGGCTGTTCAGCGGCGTCCTGAGCTCGTGCGACATGTTCGCGAGGAACTGCGACTTGTAACGGGACGTCAGCCCGAGCTGCTCCGCCTTCTCCTCGAGCTCCTGACGCGCGAGCTCTACCTCGCGGTTCTTGCGCTCGACCTCGCCCTTCTGAGTGGTGAGCTGGCGCGCCTTCTCCTCGAGCTCCTCGTTGGTCTGCTGGAGCTCCTCTTGCTGGGTCTGGAGCTCGTCGGCCATGCTCTGCGACTTGCGGAGGAGCTCGTCGGTGCGCATCGTCGCCTCGATGGTGGCGACGACGATGCCGAGGCTCTCCACGAGCTGCTCGAGGAAGGCGAGCTGGGTGTCGGAGAACCTCTGGAACGACGCGAGCTCGAGGACGCCCTTGATCTCCGTCTCGAACGAGATCGGCACGACCACGATGTTGAGCGGCCGCGCGTCCCCGAGCGACGAGTTGATGCGGATGTAATCCTGCGGGACGTCCGTCACGAGGATGCGCTTCTTCTCGCGCGCCGACTGGCCCACGAGCCCCTCCCCCAGCGCGAACGAGTTCGAGACGTTCTTACGCTCTTTGTAGGCGTACGACGCGAAGAGCTTCAGGCTCGTCTTGTTCTCGTGCACCTCGGCCATGAAGAACGAGCCGTGCTGCGCGCTCACGACGGCGGCGAGCTCGGACAGCACCTGATCGGCGACCGTCAACAGATCGCGCTGGCCCTGGAGCATGCGGGTGAAGCGTGCGAGGTTCGTCTTGAGCCAGTCCTGCTCCTGGTTCACTCGCGTCGTCTCGGCGAGGGTGCCGATCATCTGGTTGACGTTGTCCTTCAGGAGCGCGACCTCGCCGCGGGCGTCGACGGTGATGGACTGGGTGAGATCGCCCTTCGTGACGGCGGTCGCGACGTCGCCGATGGCGCGCACCTGGCGCGTCAGATTGCCGGCGAGCTCGTTCACGTTGTTCGTCAGATCGCGCCACACGCCGACCGCCGCGGGCACGTCGGCCTGGCCGCCGAGGCGTCCCTCGACACCCACGTCGCGGGCCACGCCGGTCACCTGCTCGGCGAACGTCGAGAGCGTCACCGTCATGCCGTTGATCGTCTCGACGAGGGTCGCTATCTCGCCCTTCGCCTCGAGCATCAGCTTCTGATCGAGGTCGCCGTTCGCCACCGCGGTGACGACGCGGGCGATGCCGCGCACCTGCTCGGTGAGGTTACGGGCCATGAGATTCACGTTGTCGGTCAGCCCTCGCCACACGCCGGAGACGCCGCGCACCTCGGCCTGGCCGCCGAGCTGTCCCTCGGTGCCCACCTCGCGGGCGACGCGCGTCACCTCGGCGGCGAAGGCGTTCAGCTGATCGACCATCGTGTTGATGGTGTTCTTCAGCTCGAGCAGCTCGCCCTTCACGTCGACGGTGATCTTGCGCGTGAGATCGCCGTTGGCGACGGCGGTGGTGACGGTCGCGATGTCGCGAACCTGGCCGGTGAGGTTCGACGCCATCAGGTTCACGTTGTCGGTCAGCTCCTTCCACACGCCGAGGACGCCGCGCACCTCGGCCTGGCCGCCGAGCTTGCCCTCGACGCCCACGTCCCTGGCGACGCGCGTCACCTGGTCGGCAAAGGCGCTCAGCTGATCGACCATCGTGTTGATGACGTTCTTCAGATCGAGGAGCTCGCCGCGGACCTCGACCGCGATCTTCCGGCTGAGATCGCCCTGGGCGATGGCCGTCGCGACCTGGGAGATGTCGCGCACCTGGTTCGTCAGGTTCGACGCCATCAGGTTCACGTTGTCGGTCAGCTCCTTCCACACGCCGCGCACGCCCTCGATGGACGCCTGGCCACCGAGCTTGCCTTCGGTGCCGACCTCGCGCGCGACGCGCGTCACCTGCTCGGCGAACGCGCTCAGCTGATCGACCATCGTGTTGAAGGTGTTCTTCAGCTCGAGGATCTCGCCCTTCGCGTCGACGATGATCTTCTTCTGCAGATCACCCTGGGCGATCGCGGTCGCGACCTGGGAGATGTTACGGACCTGATCGGTCAGGTTCGTCGCCATGGAATTCACGGCGTCGGTCAGGTGCCGCCACGTGCCGGCCACGCCGCGCACGTCGGCCTGGCCGCCGAGCTTTCCCTCGGTGCCTACCTCCGTGGCGAGGCGCGTGACCTGATCGGCGAATGCGCCGAGCTGATCGACCATCGTGTTGATGGTGCTCTTCAGCTCGAGGAACTCGCCCTTGGCGTCGACGAGGATCTTGCGCGTGAGATCGCCCTTCGCGACGGCGGTCGTCACGGTCGCGATGTCGCGGACCTGATTCGTCAGGTTCGACGCCATCAGGTTCACGTTGTCGGTGAGCTCCTTCCACACGCCGCGCACGCCGGCGACGTCGGCCTGACCGCCGAGGCGGCCCTCGACGCCGACCTCGCGCGCCACGCGCGTCACCTCCGCCGAGAAGGCGTTCAGCTGATCGACCATCGCGTTCAAGATCGTCTTCAGCTCGAGGACCTCGCCGCGAGCACCGACGGTGATCTTCTTCGAGAGATCTCCGGCGGCGACGGCGCGCGCGACCTCGGCGATGTTCCTGACCTGGTTCGTCAGGTTGGACGCCATCGAGTTCACGTTCTGGGTCAGCTCGAGCCAGATGCCGCTCACGTCGCGCACGACGGCCTGGCCGCCGAGGACGCCCTCGGTGCCCACCTCGCGCGCCATGCGCGTCACCTCCGACGCGAACGAGCTCAGCGAGTCGACCATCGCGTTGACGGTGTTCTTCAGCTGGAGGAGCTCGCCCTTCACCTCGACGGTGATCTTCTTCGAGAGATCGCCGTTGGCGACGGACGTCGTGACCGTCGCGATATCGCGCACCTGATCGGTCAGGTTGCGACCCATGAGGTTCACGTTGTCGGTGAGCTCTTTCCAAACGCCCGACACGTCCTTCACGTCGGCCTGCACGCCGAGGGTGCCCTCGGTGCCGACCAGGCGCGCCATCCGGTTCACCTCTGCCGAGAAGCGGTTCAGCTTGTCGACGGTGGCGTTGATGGTGTTCTTCAGGGTGAGGATCTCGCCGCGCGCGTCGACGGTGATCTTGTGGCGCAGATCTCCCTGGGCGATCGCGGTGATGACCTCCGCGATGTTGCGGACCTGGCTGGTCAGGTTCGACGCCATCGAGTTCACGTTCTCGGTGAGCTCGCGCCACACTCCGCTGCCGGCCGCGACCCGGGCCTGCCCGCCGAGGACGCCCTCGGTGCCCACCTCGCGCGCCACGCGCGTCACCTCCGACGCGAACGCGCCGAGCTGATCGACCATCGTGTTGATGGTGTTCTTCAGCTCGAGGAGCTCGCCCTTCACGTCGACCGTGATCTTGCGGGAGAGATCACCGGCGGCGATGGCCGTCGACACCTCGGCGATGTTCCTGACCTGGGTCGTCAGGTTGTTCGCCATCGAGTTCACGTTCTGGGTGAGCTCGCGCCACACGCCGGAGACGCCGCGCACCTGGGCCTGGCCGCCGAGGACGCCCTCGGTACCTACCTCGCGGGCCACGCGCGTCACCTCCGACGCGAAGGAGCTCAGCTGGTCGACCATCGTGTTGATGGTGTTCTTCAGCTCGAGGATCTCGCCCTTGGCCTCGATGTTGACGGTCTTGCCGAGGTCGCCGCCGGCCACTGCGGTGGTCACACGCGCGATCTCGCGAACCTGATCGGTCAGGTTCGACGCCATGAGATTCACGCTGTCGGTGAGCTCTTTCCACACGCCGGAGACGCCGCGGATGCGCGCCTGCGCCCCGAGCTTGCCCTCGACGCCGACTTCCTGGGCGACGCGCGTCACCTCGGACGAGAAGGCGGCGAGCTGCGCGACCATGCCGTTCACGATGCGGGCGTGGCGCATGAAGTCGCCGCGGAGCGACACGTCTTTACCGTCGAGGTCGATGGTCTGCCCGAGGTCGCCCTTCGACACGGCGGTGAGCACCCGGGCAACGTCGGCGGTGTGCGCCGTCACGTCGTCGAGCACCTCGTTCACGCCGAGGACGTAGTCGCCCCAGCCGCCGCGGGCGGCGCCGCGGCCGAGCCGGCGGTGCGTGCGCCCTTCGCGCCCCACGGTCTGACGGAGATCGACGACCTCTTTGCGGAGCCCCTCCGCGAACTGCAAGAGCTCGTTGAACGTCTCGGCGATCTGCCCGTCGACGCCGCCGAGATCGTCGGGGAGCCGCACGTCGAACTCACCGCGCCGGAACCCGCGCAGCGCTGCGAGGAGCTGCCGGTCGTCGAGCGTCGCCAGCGACGGGGGTGCCTTGCCGTTACCGTTGCCGTTTCCGTTGGTCTTCTTCCGGACGTCCGTCTGAGCCATCACGCTTCCTCGAAGGCCAGCGCCTTCTTCAATGCATCGATGTCGGCCGGCTTCGGGAGATGAAGATCGAAGCCTGCCTGCTGAGCTTTTCTACGGTCGGAGTCACGGCCGAAGCCAGTCATCGCGATGAGACGGATGGGGCTGTCGCCTGCGTCTTTTCGCACGCGCCGCGCCACGGTGTAGCCGTCGAGATCCGGGAGGCCGATGTCGACGAAGGCGACGTGCGGCTTGAGGCGCAAGATGAGCTCGATGCCGGCCTCGCCGCGGTCGGCGGCCTGCACCTGATGACCCCAGAGCGAGAGAAGCTGCTGCATCATGTCGCGCACGTCGGGGTTGTCGTCCACCAGCGCTATGACGAGTGACCTCGGCATCGCGGGCGGCGGACGCGTCGAGACGACGACGTCGCTCGCGTCCGCGGTCTCGTCGAGGGGCACCTTCACGACGAACTCGCTGCCGTGCCCCGGGCCCTCGCTGAAGGCGCCGATGGTACCGCCGTGCATCCCGATGAGGCGCGACGCGAGCGACAGCCCGAGCCCGAGCCCACCCGCCGTCGAGTCGCGCTCCTGGACGAACATCTCGAAGATCCTCGGCAAGAACTCGGGGGCGATGCCGCTCCCGTTGTCGAAGACGTGGATCTCGGCCATGCCGTTCTGTTGCAATGCCTGCACGCGGATCTTGCCGCCGGGCTCGGTGTAGCGCGCGGCGTTGTTCAGGAGATTCGCGACGGCCTGGATCAGCCGGACCCCGTCGCCGCGAACGATCAGCGGATCCCGCGGCATCTCGAGGACGAGCTCGTGCTTCCGCTCGTCGATGAGCGGGCGGCTCGTGGTGACTGCCTGCTCGACGACGTCCTGGATCGTCGTGAGCGCGCTCCGTAGCTCGATCTTCCCCGAGTTGATGCGGGAGATGTCGAGGAGATCGTCCACCAGGCGCGTGAGATGACGCGCTTGCCGCTGCATGGTCTTCGTGTTCGCGATGAGCGACGCATCCGCGTCGGGCGACATCGACAGCTTCTGACGGACGAGCTCGAGGCCGGCGACGATGGGCGTGAGGGGATTTCTGAGCTCGTGCCCGAGGAAGGCGAGAAACTCGTCCTTGCGACGATCGGCGCTCTCGAGCTCTTCCATCTGCCGCCGGAGCGAGTCGGCCTCCCAGCGCCGTCGCTCTTCGTCGAGGGAGCGCACATGCTCGCGACGCTCCGCCTCGCGAAGCAGATCGGCCTGGAGAGCAATCTCCGTCGACCGTCGCTGGAGCTCGACGAAGACGCTGACCTTGGCGCGCAGCACCTCGGCCGCGAGCGGCTTGAACATGAAGTCGACGGCGCCGAGCTGGTACGCCGCGAGGATGTCCTGGTCGTCTCGCCCGTGTGCAGTGACGAAGATGATCGGCGTGTGCCGTGAGCGCTTGCGGCTGCGGATCATCCGCGCCGTCTCGAAGCCGTCCATCGACGGCATCTTCACGTCGAGCAGGATGAGTGCGAAGTCGCGCTCGAGGAGCAGCCCGAGGGCCTCGGTCCCCGACTGCGCGCGGACGACGCCGCCCTCGAAGTCGCCGAGCGCAGCCTGGATCGCGACGAGGTTCGCCGCGTTGTCGTCGACGACGAGGATGTCACCGGCGGTCGGCTCGACTTCGGGGAGCTCGTCCGGACTCGGGCTAGCTTGCTTCGATGCCATGGATATCGCCTGAGACCGACGCTCGAGAGAACCCGATGGGACACCTCGCTCGGACTTCAGTCTGGATCAATACACCCCTCGGCCCGGGAGTGCAGCAGGCCGCGGATCCGGGCCTGAATCGAGCCGGTTCGAAACCTATGTAGGTTGGGACGGTGTGTGAGGCCAAAAGCCTCACACAGAAATCTTTTTAATCAGAGATGCGCCAGGATGGTGGAAACCATTCGGTCCAGGTGCGCTTCTTCGGTCGAAAGGCCCGCCTCGCTGACGACCCGCGGCATCCCGTAGATCACCGAGGAAGCCGCGCTCTCGACGAGGATCTTCCCGCCGCTCTTGCGGATCGCTCGCGAACCCTCGAGACCGTCGTTGCCCATACCGGTCAAGACGACGCCGAGGGCTCGCGCGCCGTACTCTCGCGCCGCCGCACGAAATAAATGGTCCACCGAGGGTGAGTAGGAGGCGTCCAGTCGAGATCCCTCGATGACGGCCACGACGACACCGTTCTGTCGCACCAGGGTGAGGTGTTCGCCGCCGCGAGCCACGACGACCAGACCCGGACGGAGTTCGATGCCCGCGTCCGGCACTTCCACGACGGAGACGGCGGACGCGGCGTCGAGCCGGCGCGCGAGCGCTTCCGTGTAACCGCGCGGAATGTGCAGGGCGACGAGGACCGGAACCGGCAGCTTCGCCGGCAGCATCGGAATGAGTCGCGACAGCGCCTGTGGTCCGCCGGTGGACGTGCCGATCACGACCAGCTCGATGTTGCCCTTGCGCGACGGCGCGACGTCGTCGACGGAGCGCCACGGTGTTGAGACGTCTTCCGGCAACGCCGCGCGGAGAGCGCGAGCGCCCGCGGCGAGGACGACCTTGTCGCGGAGCTCTTCCGACAGCTCGTAGAGACGATCCGTCGCGAGCGCGGTCGGCTTGTGGACGAAGTCGACCGCGCCGGCCGCGAGCGCCGCGACCGCGAGGTCACTGCCCGCATCCGCCGTCGTCACCACGACGACGCGCGGCGCGTTCGTCGCGGGTAGAGCCTGGAGAAAGCCGATCCCGTCGAGGTTCGGCATGACGAGATCGAGCGTCACGACGTCGGGAGACAGCTCCGTGATGCGCTCGAGCGCCTCGAGCCCGTCACGCGCGGTGCCGACGACGGCGAGCCGCGGATCGCGCTGCAACGCCTCGCGCAGCACCTTTCGTGCAAACGCCGAGTCGTCGACGATGAGTACCTTGACGCGATCCTCGTTGCTCATGGCCCGGGCCGGTAGAAGAAGGTTCCGCTTCGTTCCTCGCACACGAAGAGCGTGCCGAGGCGCAGCAACGACTCTGACGCACCGACGAAGAGCACGCCGCCCGGACGCAGCACTTTCCGGATCGTCGCGATGACGCGCAGCGCTGTCTCGTCCTTGAAGTAGATGAGCACGTTGCGGCAGAGCACGACGTCGAACGCGCCGAGCTCCGTCACCTGCGGCTCGACGACCAGATTGACGCGCTCCCAGCGGATCGCGGCGAGCAGCTCCGGTTTGACGCGCGGAATCCTGCCGCTCGTATCGAGGTAACGCGCGGCGAGCTCCGGAACGGGAACATGGCGGACGGACCGCGAGGCAAATTCCCCCGCCTTCGCCCGGCCGAGGACGCGCGCGCTCATGTCGGACGCGATGATCTCCACCCGGCCGAGGACGCCGAGATCGTCGAGGACCATCGCGAGGGTGAGCGGCTCCTCACCGGTCGCCGACGCGGCGCACCAGATGCGCGGCCGAACGCCGGTCGCGAGGAGCGGCTCGACGAAGCCCCTCACGACCAGCTTGATGGCCTCGAACTCCCGGAAGAAATACGTCTCGGGAACGACGAGCACGTCGATGAGCTCGTCCATCTCGCGGCCGGACGGATCGTCGTACCGGAGGAGATAGTAATAATCGAGTAGCGAGTCGCAGCCGCGCTCCTCGGCCTTCGGTGTTATCTTATCACGAAGGATATCGAAGTCGGACGGGGCGTAGTGCATCCCCGTCTTCTCCTCGATGAGGGTGCTCAGGATCGCGAGGACCTGAGGCGACGCTTGCGCGAACGGCACGGCTCAGCTCTGCGAGAGGAGGCTGGCGACGCGCCGGATCTCGGGATCCGGATCGTGCGCCGCCGCCAGGCGGAGGGTTTCGAGCGACGCTTCGCTCCCGAGCGCGCCGAGCGTGGCTGCTGCCGCCTTGCGAACCGCAGCCGACGTGTTCGTCATGGCTCCGATGAGGGCCTGCGTCGATTCGTCGGTGCCCATGCGACCGAGGGCGGAGACGAGCTGACGGGCGAGCTCTTCGCTGTCGGTCGATAGCGCATCGACGATGCCGGCGACGCGTCCCTTCGCGGGCGACGAGAGCGCGACGACGACGCGGTCGGGCGCCTCGTTCGTCCCGAGGATCCGCACCAGCGCGGCGGTCGCCAGAGGACCGGGGCGGATGGCGAGACACCCGAGCGCGGCAGTTCGCACCGAGTCGTCGATATCGGCGGTCGCGGCGACGAGCGCGTCGAGGACGACTGGTGCATCGAAGGCAGCGATAGCGGAGACGGCGATGAGCCGGGTCATCGCATCGGCGGCCACGGCGGCGGACGACAGCGCCGCAAGCGCCGCCGGATCACGGGACATGCCGAGCCCGACGAGGGCGGCGCGACGGATGTCCTCGTCTTCCGAGCCCGACGCGGCGAGGAGCGCGGTTCGCGCGCGATCTCCTCCGAGGAGCGAGAGCGCCTCGACGGCTGCGACGCGCACCTGGCCCGCGGGATCCGCGAGGAGCCGTTCGAGCGTCGCCTCGGCGTCGTGAACGGCGAGCCTGCCCAGCGACTGCGCGGCGTAGTAGCGCGACCAGGCGTCGACGTCGTCGAGACCCGCTACCAGTGCTTCGACGACGTCCGGTGCGGCATTCCGGTGTCCGAGCGCCTTGAACGCCACCCTGCGGGTGCGCTCGGACGATGCGCCGGCGGCGTCGAGGAGTACCCGCGTCGCGGCCTCTCCGTCGATGAGCGCGATGCCGCCGAGCGCCGCCTCGCGGACGCGCGCATCGGGGTCGAGCGTCGCCGCGAGCAGAGGCTCGAACGAGGACGGATAGCCGAAATAGGAGAGAATGCGCACCCCCGACCGCCGCAGCGACGGAGCGCTCGACGCCGAGAGGGCGAGCGCCCGCTTCTCGGTCTCGACACCGCCGAGCGACTGGATTGCGGAGATGGCGGCCTGCACGACGGTGGCCGATGGATCGTCGAGCCTGTCGAAGAGGACGCCGACCCGGGCCGGCTCTGCGAGGCGGCCCACGGCGTCGCACGCTGCCTTGCGGACCTCTGCGTCCTCGTCCGTCAGGCAGGCGTCCACGAGGGCGGGGTCCACGGCGCGCGTGACGAGCGGCAACACGGCTAGCCGCTGTGCGCTGCTTCCGTCGCGGAGCACGCGCCCGAGCTCGGCCTGCGCGTCGAGCGAGAGACGCGCGAGCGCACGTGACGCCGCGCCGCCGACAGGCGCCGGCTCGTCGACGAGCTCGGTCAGGATCGCGACGGATTCCTGGCTGCCGAGCGAGCCGAGCACGACGCTCATGGCGACCTTCTCGACGGGGCTTGCATCGCGAAAGCCGTGGCTCAGGCGGCGCGAGACGACCGCGGCGTCGGGCAGAGCCTGGAGCGCCCGGACGATGGCGGCGGGGCTCCCGTGCCGCTCCTCGGCGCGGTCATGCAGCTCGGCGAGCGCCACCGCCGCGGTGCGCATGTTCGCGTCTCCACGGCCCGATAAAAAGCGTACGAGCGGCGCTACCGCGGAGCTCTCACCGGTGCGCGCGAGGGAGCGCGCTGCTTCGAGGCCGTAGAGCGGCGTGCTCAGAAGCGACGCGAGCGGCGCGACCGCCCGTGGATCGCCGGTGCGACCGAGGACGTCGATCGCCGGGAAGACCCTGAAGAAATCGTTGCTGGTCGCGGCGGCGATCAGGGTCTCGACGGCGGCGCTCCCGCCGATGCGGCCGAGCGCCTCGATCGCCGACACGGCGACGTTCTCGTCGGTCGCGTCTACCAGGGTGCGGAGGAGCGGCACCGCGGAGAGCACGCGACGCCGGCCGAGGACCTGGACGGCGTCGCAGACGACGGCGGGGTCCGGGTCGTTGACGAGCGCGACGACCTTGGCCTCGACGTAGCCGGTCGACGCGGCGAGCGCGTCGACGGTGGCGGCGATCCGCGTCTCGTCGTCCCGCCGCATGCGCAGCACGTCGAGGAGCGCCGACACCGCGACGTCGCCCATGGCGGCGAGGCCGCGCACCACGCCGCGCCGCACGACCCAGCTCGGCTCGGTGAGCATGGCGACGAGCTGCGGGATCGCGGGCTCACCGGCGGCGACGGCTCGGTCCACCTTCGCGAGCTTCGCGAGTTCGGCGGCGGACCACGTCTGCGGCGCGGCCGGTAGGCTCATGAACGCTCCGGCGGCACGTCGCGTGAGCGCCCGCCGTTCCCTTCGGTGAGCGCCGGGGCGGAGCCTTCACCGAGCAGAGCGAGCTCCTCGGCGCTCGTCCGGCGTAGCGACTGCGTCTCGGGCGCGAGCGCGCCGATCTCGCGCACCACTGCAGACGCGACCTTTGCCTGGAGCGAGAGGCCCGTCGCGATGTCGCGCGACTGTCCGCGCATCTGGGTCATGGTGGCCGCGATCTGCTGGGTCGACGTGGCCTGCTCGGAGACGCTCTTGGCGATGGCGTTCATCGCGCCGCTCTGCTTCTGCGCCGTCGAGGCGAGCGAAGTGACGACCGCGCTCTGCTCGCCGAGGACACGCGCCGTCTGCTTGGCGCTGACGCGCACCGCGTCCCCGTCCTTGGCGAGTGCAGTGGCCGCCTTGGCCTGTTCCGCCATGGCCACCGTCATGGTCGCAGAGAGCCGCGCCACTTCGTCACAGGCGACGGTCGTCTCCTTGGCGACCTTGGCTTGCTCGACGACGGCCCGCGCGGCGGCCGACGTCATCTTTCGCGCATCGTCCATCGCCCGGACGACCTCGCTCGCGCCCAGCGCCTGCTCGCTCAATCCCGTCACCGCCCGCGCCGTCGACGACGTCGCCTCCTGGACCGCGGTGCCGACGCCGTCGAGGAGCCGCGCCTGCTCGGTGAGAGCACCCGCCGTTCGCTGGACCGAGGTGCGCATCTGCACTGCCGTCCGCGCGAGCTGGCCGGCCGCGGTGGCCTGCTCCTCCATGGAACGGGTGACGCGCTCGCTCGAGCTCTTGAGCTGTTGATTCGAGCGCGCGAGCTCTCGCATCGCCCCCGCCTGTTCACCGGTCGCTTCCTTCGTCTGGCGCGCCATGGTGCGCATCTCGACCGCGCCCGTCGCGAGCGATCTCGCCGCCGTCACCTGCTCGGCGACGGCGCTGCCGATGGCGCGTGCCTGGTCGTTGGTCCTGGCGGCGAGCTGGACCATCGACTGCACTGCCTGGTTCTGCTCGGCGTTCACACGGTCGACGTCACGGATCGAGAGCCCCAGCTCATCCACGCCCTGCAAGATCGTGCCGAGCGCCCGCTCGGCGTCCGCGGCGCCACGCGTCCCCTCCTCCGCCACCCGGAGGCCGTCGTTCGAGGACGTCACGGCGTCCCTCGCCGTCGCTTGGAGACCGCGGATGATCTTCGCGATGTCGGCGCTCGCCGCGGCGGCGCGATCGGAGAGCGCACGGATCTCCTCCGCCACGACGGCGAAGCCGCGGCCGTGCTCGCCGGCGCGCGCCGCCTCGATGCTCGCGTTCAGCGAGAGGAGGTTCGTGCGATCCGCGATCAGGTTGATCGTCTGGACGATGTCGCCGACCTCCTCGGCGCGCTTTCCCATGTCCTTGATCACCGCGGCGGAGTCGGTCATCGACTTTCTCACGCCGGAGAACACGTCGATCGAGCGGCGCACCGCGCTCGCGCCGTCCTTGGCGTTCTCGTTCGCGCGCGTCGCGGTCTGACGCGCGTTGTCCAGGGTGCCGGTGATGCGGCGAGTCGCGGCGTCGACCTGGGACGCGGCGGTCGCGGTGGAGGCGGCCAGCGACGAGATCTGCTCGGCGCCCTGCGACACTACCTGGAACGAGCGCGCGAGCTCCTCGACGCCGGTCGCGTTGCTCTCGACGAGAGCGGCGGTGCGCTCGGCATTGCCGGCGACCTTCTCGACCGAGGCGGCGAGCTCCGCGATCGTCGACGCGGACGACGAGATGCCCGCGTCGAGCTCCTTCGAGTTCTCCGACACGAGCCGCGCGGACTGCGCCATCTCCTCGGCGGTCGCCGAGTTCTCCTCGACGCCGAGGGCCATCTCGCCCGCGTCCTTGACGAGCTTGTCGATCGAGGTGGACGCACTCGTGATCGACTTGGCCATCGTGTCGGTGCGCTCGCCCATGGTCCGGGCGTCGCTCGCGAGCCGGCTGATCCCGCGCGCCATCTCCTCGATGGTCGCGGCGACCTCCTCGACGGTGGCGGCGTTCTGCTCTCCCCGGGTGGCGACGTCGTCGATGCCGGCGCTCATCTGCCGCGCCGCAGCCCGGAGCTGCTCGCTCGAGGCGCCGAGATCGGCGGCGTTCGCGCTGACGCCACGGATGGATCGCGCCATCTCCTCGACCGTCGAGGCGGTGCCCTCGGCGGCTGCAGCGAGCTGTTCGCCTTCCTTCCTGGACGTGGCGATCGTCGACGCGAGCTCCTGGAGACCGGTGCTCGTGCCGTCGACGCCGGCGAGTAGCTCCCGCGTCGTATCGGAGAGGGTCTGCTGCGCGCGCGCCATCGAATGGATCACGCTGCTCGTCTCCTCGACTCCGGCAGCGACGGAGTCCATCGCGGTCCGCGACTCCTCGATCGCCGCGGCCTGCTCGTTTCCGTACGCGAGCAGGCGCGCCGCCGTCTCGTCGAGGGCGAGCGCGCGCGCCGACACGATCTTCACGAACCGCGAACGGTCCTCGATCTGCGCGAGCTCCGTCTTCGAGACCTTGTCCTCATTTGCCATGTATCTGTTCCTCGCCGATGATCCGCTGAACGTCGAGCAGCATGAGCAGCCGATTGCCGACACGCGCGACGGACTTCACGAAGCTTTCGCTCTCGCCCATGAGCACGTCGGGGGGCGCCTTCAGGTCGCCCGGCGCGATCTGGACGACCTCGCGCGCGCTGTCCACGAGCAGCCCGACCACGCGGTCGCCTTGCGCGAGCACGATGATGCGCGAGTCGAGCGTCGGCGGGACGGGCTCGAGCCCGAAGCGCTCCCGCAGATCGACGACGGGCACGACGCGCCCCCGGATCTGCACGAGCCCGCGCACGAAGGACGGCGTGCCCGGCACCCGCGTCGCGCCGGTGAACGACTCCATCTGCAGCACGTCCACCGCGGAGACGACGTAGTCGGCATCTGCCACCTTGAAGAGCACGTGCAGGCGCGGCGCCGTCTCGGCGACGGGCGTGGTGCGCTCCTCGGGCGCCGCGGTGATTTCCGGCTCGGTCATGTGGACGCCTCCCGGGCTGCGAGCAGCGAATCGCCGAGCGTCGCGAGATCGACCACGAGGGTCGGCTTGCCGTCGCCGAGGTCGGTCGCGCCGGAGACGCCTGCGACGCGCACCAGCGGGTCTGCGAGCGGACGAACCACGACCTCTTGCTGGCCGAGCATGCGCTCGACCTCGAACGCGAGCAGGTCGGCGCGCCGGCGAACGACGAGTGCCTTCCTCGCGACGTCGAGCGTCGTGCTGCTCGTCAATCCGAACATGTCGTCGAGCGAGAAGAGCGGCACCGCCTGACCGCGGCGCTCGATGAGCTTCGTCTCCCGGCCGCGACGGCTCCTCGGTACCTTGACGACCCGCGCCGCATCGACGTCCACGATCTCCTCGATCGCCGCGACGGGCGTCACGAACCGTTCACCGCCGCAGAGGAACGTGAAGGCGTCGACGATGGTGATCGAGAGCGGGATGCGGAGGCGGAAGACGGTTCCCTTGTTCTCCGTCGTCTCGAGCACGAGCTCGCCGCCGAGCTCCGCCACGACGACGCGCTTGACGATATCCATGCCGAGCCCGCGGCCGCTCGTGGTCGTCACCTTCTCGGCCGTCGACACGCCGGAGCGCGTGATGAGGTCGAGGAGCTGGATGTCGTTCTTCGGCACCGGCGCGCGGGCGCGCTGCGCCACTTCCTTGCGGTTCATCCCGCGGCCGTCGTCCTCGATCACGAGCTCGAGCTGGCTGTTCGAGCGCTGGTGGGCCGTGATGCGGATCGTGCCCTCTTCGGACTTGCCCATCGCGCGACGGACGGACGGCGACTCGATGCCGTGATCCACCGCGTTGCGGATGAGATGCACGATGGCCGGGAAGACCCGCTCGGCGACCGACTTGTCGAGGGCGGCGTCCCCGGTGTTCATCGCGAGCTGCACGGACTTCTTCGTGGCCCGGCCGAGACCGCGCACGAGGAGCGGCACCCGCTCGAGGAGCGAGCGGACGGACACCATACGCATCCGCATGATCGCCGAGCGGAGCTCGCGGATCTGCCGCCCGCTCTCGGCCACGATGACGGCGAGCTCGCGCACGTCGGCGCCGCGCGACGAGAGCTCGCCCATGGACCTCACCAGCTTGAAGCGATTGACGACCAGCGCCGACAGCGCCTCGAGCGAGTCGTCGAGGCGTGCGACGTCGACGCGGACGAAATTGCCGCGAGCACCGCTCGCCGCGTCCGCCTCGTCCGGCTCTTCT
Organism: Polyangiaceae bacterium; assembly: GCA_036272055.1. Taxonomy (GTDB): domain Bacteria; phylum Myxococcota_A; class Polyangia; order Polyangiales; family Polyangiaceae; genus DASZVB01. The sequence goes on from DATAZL010000073.1 coordinate 70,413, forward strand.
TCGGCGAAGACCTCGGGAGGCGGAGTGTCCGCGCGCGTCAGTGGCACCACCGCTTCGGGTGCGGCGCCGGCGGCGGCGGCGAGCGTCGCGTCGTCGCCGTCGGTCACGACGAGCAGCACGAAGGAGAGCCCGCCGGGAGCCGACGCCGTCTCCGCGACGGAGATGGGCAGCACGCGCACTATCTCCGCGACCTTCGACACGCGCTCGCGCACGCTCGTGATGTTCAGGTCGTCGGTGCGTGTCGGAGACGGAGTGAAATCGACACGCAGGGCGCGCTTGTGGGCCGCCACGCCGGTCTTGATGTGTTCGAGCTCCGCGGGGGTGAGCTTCGCGACGAGGGTGGCGTCGAGCTCGAGCGACGCCTCGACCCGCGTCCCCACACCACCGACCTCGACTTCGAGCGCGCCAAAGGAATCGAGCAATGGCTTCGACGCCGGCTTGGCCGGGTTGCCACGACCGAGCGAGCGCACCCGCTCCTCGATCGCCGCCGCGCCCTTCATCAGCAGATCGAGCGCATCGGCCGAGAGTCGCCCGCCGGCGTTGTCGGCGTTCCTGAGGAGCGTCTCCATCGCGTGCGAGATGTCGACGATCGGCTCGATGCCGACCATGCCGGACAGCCCCTTGATGGTGTGCATCGAGCGGAAGAGATCGCGCACCGCGCGCGGACTCGCCTCCTTGCGCGACAGCGAATCCTCGACCGCGAGGAGGTTCCCGTTGACCTGGGTGAGATGGTCCTCGGCCTCGGCGAGGAACCCCGCGAGGAAGTCCTTGAGGTCGACGCCGGCGCTCAACCGCTGCTCGCTTCGGAGCGCGTGAGCAGGCTTCTTGCCTCGGACAGGATGGCGTCCGGCGCAAACGGCTTGGTCATGAAGCTCGAAGCTCCACTCTCGAGCGCGCGAGCCTTGGAGCTCTCGTCCCCTCGCGTGGTCACGACGAGGATGGGCAGAGCACGGAGCTTGTCCTGACCTCTGACGAACTCGAGCACTTCGTACCCGCCGATGTCCGGCATGTTGAGGTCGAGCACGACGAGGTCAAATACCTTGAGAGAAAGTTTCTCGAGCGCCTCGAGGCCGCTCGCCGCGTGAGTGAACGTGGAACCACTCACAGCGCGGAGACACGCAACGACCATTTCCCGCATGATCTTGCTGTCATCGACGACTAGGATCTCCGCCACGGCTCGAGGCTAACCCGCGAGTCAGTACCCGGCAACAGTCCGCTCGGCCCGTGAGCGGATGTTGCGCTCACTTTGATTCACTGCCGATCGTCCGTAGTATGACGAGGTTCGGTGCAGCTCAAACAGCGTTGTGTCTGGGTGGTCGACGACAGTCCGCTGGACGGTGGGCGCGCCGCTTCGGCCCTCTCCGGCCACTACGAGGTCGAGCGCTTCGAGGACGGGTCGGCTGCGCTGGAGCGACTGGCGAGTAATGCCACACCCGACGTGCTCGTCCTCGACTGGGTGATGCCCGGGATCTCCGGAATTGACGTCTGCCGCTTCGTTCGTTCCTCGACCCACACCGCGTCTCAGTCCGTCGCGATCCTGCTCCTCACCGGGCAACAGCGCACTGAACAGATCGTCGAGGGCCTCTCCGCCGGCGCGAACGATTTCTTATCGAAGCCGTACGCGGAAGAGGAATTGCGCGCGCGGGTCGGCGCGCTCATCCGTTCGAAGGAGCTCCTCGATCGCGCCGAGCGAGCGGAGCGGGTCGTCCGGCTGGTGCTCGACAGCTCGCCGGATGCGCTTCTAGTCCTCGACGGCAGCGGGCGTGTTTCGTACCTGAACGCCGAAGCAGAGCGCGTGCTGGGCGCACCCGCCGCGTCGCTCTTCGGGAAGCTCCCATCGGAGGTCGTCCCGGGCTTGAGCTGGGATCTCAAGGGATACATGGGGCTCGAAAAGGTGGCGCTCCCCGACGTCACGCTCGACGGAAACGTGTACGCCCCCGTCGTCCGGGTCGTCAGAAACGACGGCTCGACGAACACCACGATCGCGCTCCGCAACGTCACCGAGCAGCGGGAGCGTGAGACGCGTCGCCTCGACTTCTACGCGATCGTCGCGCACGATCTGCGCTCGCCGCTGAACGCGATCCATCTCCGCACCGAGACGTTGCTCTCCGGGAGGCGTGGCGCGCTCGCGGAGGAGGTCGCCGCGGACCTGAACAAGATCCGCAACAACGTGCGCTCCCTCGTCGCTCTGATCAACGATTTCCTCGAGATCGCGCGGCTGGATAGCCCCGCCGGCATCGTCGAGCGTGCCCCGGTCGATCTCGTCGTCGTGCTCGAGGCGGTGCTCGAGGACGTGAGCCCGCTCGTCGAGGCGGAAGCGCACGATCTGCGGGCCTCTCTGCCGAACGAGCCGGCGATGGTGCTCGGCGACGCGACCCGTCTGGGTCAGGTGCTGGCGAACCTCGTCACGAACGCCGTCAAATACACGCCGAAGGGCGGCAAGCTTCGCGCGTCGATCCTCACCGGGCCCACTCACGTCGAGGCGCGCATCGACGACAACGGCCCCGGGATCGATCCGAAGCTTCTCCCGACGCTGACCGATCGCTACACGCGCGGCGCCGCGCGCAGCAGCGGCACCGGACTCGGTCTGATGATCGCGCGACAGATCCTCGAAGCCCACGGAACGACACTCGGAGTGGACACCGAGGTGGGTCGTGGCTCGAGCTTCTGGTTCCGTCTTCCACGACTCTGAACGGGTCGAGGCATAAAGACTCACGCGCTTCGCTGGCATTGGGTGCCCACCTCTCTCCTTCATAACGACTGCGTCACGTCACCGATGCCGTGGGGCGCCTCCTCATGTGGCGTGTTAGGTTGAGACGGTAGAGAGGTGTTCCAGCGCGGGCCCGGTCTCCGGTCGAAACGCGCGCGTCGCCCCTCCAGTCAGGAAACAATGTTCCACTCATCCAATCCGACGCTCTTCGGTCGACCCGAAGGCGTGCTCGCCGAGACGGAGGCGCTGCACTCGACGCTCGCCGGACTGCGGCGCGTCTCGAACTCCCTCATCGGCAACGTCGCCCAGGCGCGGATCGAGGCGCGGCGGTTGCTCGCGACGTTCTCGTCGGTGCTCGCGCGTTACTTCAACGGCGCAGAGTCGGGCGCTTACTTCGGGGCGATCCTCGCCGAGTATCCTCACCTCGCGAAGCGGGTCAGCGCTCTCGGTAGCTCGCGCGCCGATCTTCAAGGGTCCGTGACCTCCGTCCGCAGGCTTGCGTTTCGCGACGCCGACACGGCCGAGCTCGGGCGGCGCATCGACGGCGTCATCGACGTCTTCGAAGAGCACGAGCGCTCCGAGGCTGCACTGCTCCGCGACTTCTTCGGGGGTGGCCGCGTACGAGCCGTTTCGCGCGCGGAGGCACCATGAACTGGCGAGCGCCCGAAGAGCGAGCGCCACGGCGCCCCAAGCCGCCCACCGGGCCGAAGATCATCGTCCAGTACCGTGCACGCGGCGGGAAGGTCTACGAGATCCAGAGCGCGGAGGCAGTCGTCGCCGTGCACATCTCCGAGAGCGAAACCGAGACCGCGAAGTGGCGCGTCGGCGCGCAATCCGCCGGAGTGCCTCCGATGATCGAGGCGCGCGCCTCGACCGCCGCAGAAGCCCTGAAAGACGTCGCGAGCGCGTGGAAATCCCACGTCCCCGCCCTCACCGTCTTCGACTGGGAAGCCATCACGCGAGAGCTGAGCCTCGTTCAGGCCCTCTGAGGGAAGGTAGCGGCGGAAACCGCTCGGCAATCGTGAACTGACGTCCCTCGCAACGCCTCCGTGACGACGGATCGGGCATGCGTGATCGGGCGGGCGTCACGTTTGCCCGCCACGACCCGGCGAGCGGCGCCGGAGGAGGCACGAGCATGAGCGGTTCCGATTCCATGGCGCTCGGGGCGAGCTTTCTTTGGGAGAAGAACGGGGTCCGGCCCATCATGGCGCCGGAAGCGTTCACCGAGGAGCAGCAGGAGATCGCGCGGTCCGCGCGCAAATTCTCGGAGACGCAGATCTTGCCGAGAGCCGCGCAGATCGAGTCGAAGAAATCGGGGCTCGTGCCCGAGCTCCTTCGCAAGGCCGGCGAGCTCGGCCTCCTCATGGTCGACATCCCGCCCGAGTACGGCGGTCTCGGCCTCGACAAGACGACGAGCATGCTCATCGCAGAGGAGTTCTCGGCGCTCGGCTCGTTCGCAGTCTCGCTCGGTGCACACACCGGCATCGGCACGATGCCCATCCTCTACTTCGGAACGCCGGAGCAGAAGGCGCAATACCTGCCGGACCTCGCGACCGGCAAGCGCTTCGCGGCGTACGCCCTCACCGAGTCCTCGTCGGGCTCCGACGCGCTCTCGGCCAAGTCGCGCGCGGATCTCTCCGCCGACGGCAGCTACTACCTGCTCAACGGCACGAAGCAGTTCATCACCAACGCGGCGTTCGCCGACGTCTTCACGGTGTTCGCGCAGATCGGCGGGAACAAGTTCTCGGCGTTCATCGTGGATCGTACGTCACCGGGCCTCAGCGTCGGCCCGGAGGAGCACAAGCTCGGTATTCGCGGCTCCTCCACGTGCTCGCTCACCTTCGAGGACGTGAAGGTGCCCGCGTCGAACCTGCTCGGCGAGGTCGGCAAGGGGCACCGCATCGCGTTCAACATCCTCAACGTCGGGCGCATCAAGCTCGGCGTCGGGACCATCGGCGCCGCGAAGCGCGCGCTCGCGGTGTCTGCGCGGTACGCGAGCGAGCGGCAGCAGTTCGGCAAGCCGATCGGCGCCTTCGGGCTCGTGGCGTCGAAGCTCGCCGAGATGGCCGTCGGCATCTTCGTCGGAGAGACGATGGGCTATCGCACGACGGGCCTCATCGACGCGAAGTTCGGCGAGGGGGGCGACGACTCCGCGCACGTGGACGCCATCGAGGAATTTGCCGTCGAGGCGTCGATCATCAAGGTCTTCGGATCCGAGGTGCTCGACTACTGCGCGGACGAGTGCGTCCAGATCCACGGCGGCTACGGCTTCGTGGAGGAGTACGAGGCGGAGCGGCTTTTCCGCGATTCCCGCATCAACCGGATCTTCGAGGGAACGAACGAGATCAACCGGCTCATCGTGCCGGCGACGATCCTGAAGCGGGCGATGAAGGGACAGGTTCCCCTCCTCGCGCGGGTGCAGGAGATCCGTGAATTGCTCGAGAAGGGCGAAGTCCCCCGCCCCGCCGAGGGCGAGTTCGGCATCGCGACGCAGGTCGCGGAGTTCGGCAAGTGGATCGCAACCTACGTGCTCGCGGTGGCCGCCGAGACGTATCACGTCAACATCGCCGACGAGCAGGAGATCCTCGGGGCGCTCGCGGACATCGTCACCCAGGCCTACGCGCTCGACTCCGTCGTCACCCGAGTGAAGCAGATCGTCGCGGGTAGCGACGAGCTGAACAAGGGCGTCGCGCGTGACCTTCTCGTCGCGTTCGCTCCCCCCGCGTACAGTTTCTGCGTCCACACCGCGCGTCACGTCCTGATGGACGTCTGCGACGAGGAGAGCTTGCCGAAGCATCTCGACGCCATCGGCAAGATGCGCATCGACTGGCCGAGCAAGGTGATCGCCGCCAAGCGACGCCTCGCGCGCTCCGTCCTCGAAGCGGGCGGTTATCCGCTTCGACGGCCGGGTTGAGCCGTCTCAGCTCGCCGTGGCGGCGTGCAGCCGGGGCGCGGCTCCGACCAGGGTGCCGGTCAGACGGCGGGCGGCGTCGCGCATCTCGACGCGGTACGCGATACGCCAGGGGCGGCGGAGCGGGCCGCTGCTGAGTCGCTTGACGACCAGGTCGTCGTTGCCGAGATAGCCCGTCGCCATCCACTCCGAGAGCACGGCGATACCCATGCCGGCGCGCGCCGCATCGACGATGGCCTCCGTCAGGGGGAGCCGCATGAAGTCGAGCGACGGGCGCGAGCGGCCGAACACCTTCGTCATGAACCACCGCGCCTCGGACGCCGGCGTGTTCGACGTGATGAGCGGATGCTCCGAGAGATCCTTCCGGCGTAGCGTTCCCACATTCGCGAGCGGGTGCGTCTTCGACACCAGAAAGACGATCTCGTCGGAGAAGAGCGGCTCTTCTGCGAGCTTGCCGTTCGCTCTGGGGAGCGCCGCGGTCGTGAGCAGCGCGACGTCGATGCGGCCGTCCACGAGCGCTTTCACCGGCTCCTTCGTCTCTTCGAGCACGACGTCGATGCGCAATCCGGGAAGGCGTTTTCGCATCCCCTGCACCGCCGACGGCAACCAGCGATACGCGGTGTAACACTCGCAGACGAGCCGCACGCTGGTCACCGGCGGCGCCGGCGCCGCGACGTCGCGTTCGAGAGCAGAGAGCTCGGCGAGCAGGCGGCTCGCCCCGGCGGTGAGTCGTTCGCCGGCGGGCGTGAGCGCGACGCCGCGCGCCGTGCGCGCGAAGAGCTTCGTGCCGATCCGAGCCTCGGCCTGGGCCAGCGCGCGGCTCACCGCCGACTGCGTGATGTGGAGCGCCGACGCCGCGCCCGCCGTGCTCCCGGCTTCGGCGAGCGAAAGCACGAGCTCGAGATCCCGCACGTCCAGGCGCGGACGCGACGCACGCTCTTCCGTCGCAGCCTTCGGCGGCACGGGAGCACCTATGCGTTTCATACATCGCTCATATCACGACAATGCGTTGGACGCACGACGGCGCGATCTCCAGATTGTGCCCCCAGGAGGCAACGAACCCATGAAACTCTATTTCTCTCCGCTCGCGTGCTCACTCGCCACCCGCATCGCCCTGTACGAGGCCGGCGCCGATGCAACCTTCGTCCAGGTCGACGGGAAGACCAGGACGACCGCGGAAGGCGCGAACTACCTCGACGTCAATTCACTCGGCCTCGTTCCCGCTCTCGAGCTCGCGCCCGGCGACGTGCTCACCGAGAACGCCGCGATACTCCAGCTCGTCGCGGCGCGCTTTCCGGAAGCGCGCCTCGCACCGGAGGGCGAGCGTGAACGTGCGCGGCTCCAGCAGTGGCTCTCGTTCATCAGCACCGAGCTCCACAAGGGCCTCTTCATGCCGCTCCTCGACAAGAGCGCGCCGGAGGGCGCGGGCACGTATTCGCTCCAGAAAGCCGCGCCACGGCTCGCGAAGCTCGAGGCGCACCTCGCCGGCAGGGAATTCTTGCTCGACGCGTTCTCGGTCGCGGACGGCTATCTCTTCACGGTCCTGAACTGGGCGGCGGTGACGCCGGTCGCCCTCGATGCATGGCCTGCGGTGCGCGCCTACCACGCCCGTCTCGCACAGCGTCCGAGCATCGCCCGCGCCTTCGCCGAGGAGCGCGCCCTCTACGTGAAGGAGCTCGCGGCACGGAGCGAGCCGGCGCGCGCGTCGGCAGCCGCGGCGTCGTGAGCTACTTCTCGACGAAGTAGAAGAAGTCGCGTGTCGAGGGCCGCTCCACGTAGCCCCGTTTCAGGTGTTCCATCTTCGGGATCAACGTCGAGGTGATCTGGAGCGGCTCTCCCTTCGGCTTGCCGAACAGCAAGAACCTGGTCCAGTACCAGTTGATGTCGAGCTCCGCCGCGGTCCGCGCGCCGGCGAGCTTCAGCGCTTCCGCGAGCCAGCGCGGCGCGGCTTCTTCCCCGAGTGCGTAGAAGAGCACGCGGCCGCTCGCGTCGAGACCGACCGACGAGCGACGGCGCGTCTCGAGATCCGCGGCATGCCCGGCCCATCGCTTGTCCTCGCCGCGGACGAGCGCCGGATGCACGACGCCGTCGTCGAGTAGACACGGCGGCGTCTGTCGCAGGCTCTGCATGTCGTGCTGCGACGCCGCGAGCGCCGGCCACGGCCCGAGCCGCACCGAACCGTCGTGGTAGAGCGCCAGCGTACATCCCTCGTCGCGCGGCGGCGTGATCGTCACCGCGCCGGCGATGAGCCCCCAGCGCCCGTGTTTCGGCTGAAATCCGCCGTTCATCACCGCGAGAAGGCGGTCGCGATCCTCCGCGGGGACGAGCCCCGACGGCTCGCTCGGTGGACGATTCGCCCAGAGCATGTCCTCGGTGCCGGGCACGAGTCGCATCGCGACGCGCGACAGATCGACGGCAGCGATCGTCACGGTGAGATAGCGACTCCCCGGATGCGGGTGCAGCACCGTGCGAACCATGAACGGCCCCGTCGCGGCGCGCTCACCAAGCGACGCGTCGCCGAATGGCGTCCACGCACCGTCACCCGGCGCAGCCGTCTTCGCAAAGGGCGGCGCGATCGCCGCAGGGGGAAATGCGCCGGCTATTTTTTCTGGGGGAGCCTTCGGCGTCGCATCCGTCGGCGGGACGGCGCTCGCCGTCGCAGACGGCGCGACGTCCGTGTGCGATGTAACGACGGGCGCGGACGCGACGGACGGAACCGGCGCCGCATGCGCCACGTCGGACGGCGCGGAGCGTGCGCCGCCACACGCGACGAGCAGCGCAGCAGAGCCGGAGAGAAACCACTTCACGACGCTCACGACTCCGGCGCGAAGAGCGGATGCACCGCGAGCAAGCTCTGCTCCGCCGGCACCCCGACACGAAGCGGAAAGCCGTAATGCCCCGTCCCGCGGTGCACGTAGAGCCGGTTCTTGCCGAGCGCCCAGAAGCCGTGGTCCGGCAGTGACGTCAGCGCCGACACGATGGTGCCCTGGAGCCCGAGCCAGAGCAGCCCGAGCTGCCCGCCGTGGGTGTGTCCGCTGAGCACGAGATCCGCCGCGCCCTCGGGGACGTGCTTGAACGCGCCCGGATCATGGAGCATCGCGACGCGGAGCTCCCCTTCCCGTCGCGGATGCTCGGCGCACACCCGCGCAATGTGTTCCTCGCGTCCGCGGTAGTGAAAGTCGAAGCCGAGGATCTCGACCTTGCCGGCCGGCGTATCCACGACTTCAGCCTCGTCGATGAGGAGCCGCACTCCCGTGGTCGCACACGCCTCGGCGACGATGCTCGGCACTTCCAGGTCGTGATTGCCGCGGCACGCGAAGACGCGGCCGGGAAGCGCGCGCAGCGGAGAGAGCGCGTCGGCGAGATACGCCGCGCTGCCCTGCGACTCCATGGTGAGAAAATCGCCGGTGAGCAGCACCAGATCCGGCTTCTTCTCGACGGCGCGCTCGCAGATCGCGCGAAGCCGCTTCACCGACATGAACGGACCGAGGTGCGGATCGGTGATCTGTACCAGGCGAAGCGGGTGCGCCGAGCGCGCACTTCCGCGTGCGGCGCGGCGAAGGCCGTCGACCGGCGCGCCGTCGAGGACGAGGTTCACTTCTTCGTCGCGAACGAAGAGAGAGTCCACCACGCCGACCAGCGCCAGCGCGTACGGCACCCACGCGCCCCACGGATGCAAGCCGATCGCGAAGAGCAGCGCCCACGGCCAGCCGAGCAACGTCCCGGCGAGATAGAACGAGCCGGGAATGCTGACGAGCGCGCGGTACCAGAGCGGACGCAGGGTCGGCCGGGCCAGCGACAGGAAGTGCACGTACACCGTGCCCTGCAGATACGCGAAGACGGGCCACGCCCACGCGATGCGCGGCGCCAGCGCGATGGATACCAAGGTGTGCACACCGAGGATCACCGCGACGAAGTACACGTAGGGGCGTCCGCGAATCACGGCGGCAGCGCCGACCACGGCGGCGAGGCCCGCGACGCTCGCGATGGCAAAGGTCGATCCCATTCTCGCCCTTCTTGGAGGACGCGACGGCCCGCGTCAATCGGCGCCGCGCTTTACGGGCAATACGTGCCTCGGTAGGGTTCGCGACGTAGCACCATGGATTTCGAACACTCTGCGCGCGCTCGCCAGTACACCGACAAGGTCATCGACTTCGTGAAGTCGAGGGTCATCCCCGGCGAGAAGACCTACTACTCCCAGCTCGTCCACACGAACGACTTCCGGAAGTGGAAGATCCCGCCGGTCATGGAGGAGCTCAAGGCCGAGGCGAAGGCCGCGGGTCTCTGGAACCTCTTCATGCCGAACGAGGAGTACGGCGCCGGCCTCGACAACCGCGACTACGCCGCCGTCGCCGAGGCGACCGGACGGAGCTTCATCGCGCCCGAGGTGTTCAACTGCAACGCGCCCGACACCGGTAACGCCGAGGTGCTCTTCCAGTACGGCACTCCCGAGCAGAAGGACCGCTACCTGCTCCCGCTGCTGGCCGGCGAGATCCGCTCGGCGTTCGCGATGACCGAGCCCGCCGTCGCCTCGAGCGACGCGACGAACATGCGTGCGACCGCCACGGTGGTCGGAGACGAGATCGTGCTGAACGGCCGCAAGTGGTGGACGAGCGGTGCGGGCGATCCGCGCTGCAAGTTCCTCATCTTCATGGGCGTCACCGATCCCAACGCCTCGCGGCACAACCAGCACTCCATGGTGCTCGTCCCGATGGACGCGACGGGCATCGAGATCGTGCGCATGGTGCCCGTCTTCGGGAACCTCGACGAGCCGCACGGCCACGCCGAGATAGACTTCAAGGACGTGCGGCTTCCCGTGAGTGCGTTCATCCTCGGACCGGGTCGTGGCTTCGAGGTCGCCCAGGGTCGTCTCGGACCGGGCCGCATCCATCACTGCATGCGGGCCATCGGCGCGGCAGAGGTCGCGCTCGAGAAGCTCTGTCGGCGCGCGACGACCCGCGTCGCGTTCGGCAAGCCGCTCGCGAATCTCGGCGGCAACCGCGACATCATCGCGAACTGCCGCATGGCCATCGAGCAAGCCCGTCTCTACACGCTCAAGGCCGCGTGGGCGCTCGACCAGTACGGCACCTTCGGCGCCATCACCGACATCTCGGCCATCAAGGTGGTCGCCCCCAACGTCCTCCAGATGGTCGTCGACGCCTCAATACAGATCCACGGCGGCGAAGGCATAGCCGACCCCGAGCTGAACCATCTCATGGCCCTGGCCCGAGTCCTCCGGATCGCCGACGGCCCCGACGAAGTCCACCGAGGCCTGGTGGCGCGGCTCGAGCTGAAGAAGTACGTCTGAGGGGCGCGGGGGACCCACCGCGAGCTCAACGCCGCATCCCAAGCGCGGCCGCTTTGGGCTTCCGGTCTCGCTCCCGCGCGAGATTCGATTGCGCAGATTTCTCACCAGTGCGTGAACGAACTCCTCTGCTCGACGGGCAACTTGATTGCGCGGAGTCTGTCATGACGCCGGACTGCGCCCCGGCGGTGCCCCGCGTTGCGATGGGGATGGCAGAAACCGCCGCTCCGTTTCAAGCCTGGTGTGGCTGGGCTCCGAATACGCCGGGAGCGTGCGCGGATTGGTTTTCTGTTCGGGAGCCCCTGCGTCGTGCTCGTCGGCGGGCAGCGCTTCGCGGTGGCCACTCTTCGGCGACCGACGACCGAGAGACTGAACGGCCACCGACGCCAAACGTCGCGCCGCCGGTGCTTCGCGTCGCGAAGGGAGCCCCAGAAACCGCAGCAATGCCGGGCGCGCGCCCGCTTGGGTTTCTCGTGGGAGCCCTCCACGTCGTGGTCGTCGGCGGGCACCGCTCCGCGGGCGCGAAGCGGGACCCATGCGACGCGGGTCCGCGCGACACGCCGGCACTGCGTTCGGCGTACCCGCCGGCGACGCGCCACTTCCGGACGTCACGCCGGCACTTCGTCAGGCGAGATCAGGCCGTGTATCCTCCATCCGATGCGCAGGAGCCATGTTCTCGCCGGCACCACCGGCGCGTCTTTCGGTGGGCGCGTGACGCGCACCGTGAAGCCGTCGAAGTAGGGCGCGGACGAGAGCGGATCGAGGTGCGCTCGGCGCGGAGATCGGTCCACGCCTTCGGCGTGATGCCGGTGATTCTGCAAGACGTAGACGAGCGCGCGCTTCACCTCGAGCGGCGTCTTGAGCACGCGCGAGTGGTACCGATCGGCGAGCACCGAGCCGCCGCCAGCGCTTGTTCAGCCGGTAAGCGATACGACCGCCGAGCCCCTGCATCGCGCGCGAGAGCGCGTCTTTGCCCTCGGTTTCGACGATGAGATGAACGTGGTTCGACTGCACGGAGATCTGTACGAGACGAGTCCCGAACCGCTCCTTAGCCGCGCGAAACGCTCCGAACATCAGCGTCGCGAGCGACCGGTGTCGGATATTCGGTAACCCCGGGAGCAGCTTCATCGTCACGTGCACCGGATGCCGCGCTTTCAGCGCCGGACGCTTCCGATGCGACATGCCCGCTTTTCGCCCGTCCTTCGGCTTTCGCCCCGCGCCCGCGCGACGACCGCCGTGCGTTCGAAATGGCAACCCAAGCTGCACCGGACGCGCTCGCCCAACCTCCCCCCGCGTCACTCATGAAGCATAGCTCATGGACGCGAAAACGGAAGCCGTAGGTGGAGATATTTTCGCGGACCGTTGCCTCGCGTCGTCACGTCATTTGATTGAGCACATGTCACGGCTGCGAGCCACTCGATGCAGCTAAGAGATGCCGGTTCCGACGTACCCGTATGCGCGCACCGATTCGCGGCGTTGACGACAGCGGCACGGACGGACGGACGCCGCGCTTCGCTCGACGCGCATCTTGATTGCGCAGACGCTGGCGGCGGCGTTGCGGCGAGCGCTTTCGCCCTCGGCGCTCATTGATTGCAGACAACGCCTCGCTCGCGACGAGCCGCCGTTGCTTCGGGCCGGCGCGGAGTGGACGAACGCGCGTCGTGACGAGAGCTCTCGCCCGCGGAGATCACCGAATCAGCCCTGACGGCTTGCCTCGGTCAGCGCTTGGGAGCGCCTCTACGGACGCGTGAAGGCCGTCACGGGCCCGGTGCCGTCGGATCCGACGGCCTTCCCGCGCTTCACGCCTCCGGCCGTGCGTAGACCGTGCGCTTGACGAGGAAGTGGCCTTCTTGGAACTCGTGGGGGGAGAGTTCGCGGACGCCGTCTTCGGACATCTCTATGATTCGCGTGGCTACTCGCTCGACCATGTTGCGGTCGTGGGTGACGAAGACGGCGGTGCCTTCGTAGACGGCGAGCGCCTCGGTCAGTGAACGGATTGCCTCGAGATCGAGGTGGTTCGTGGGCTCGTCGAGGAGGAGCACGTTGGGCTGGCCGAGCATGAGCTTCGCCAGGATGAGCCGCACCGTCTCGCCACCGGAGAGCACCTTGGTCGGCTTCAGGGGCTCGTCCTTCTTGAAGAGAAGACGGCCGAAGAGCGCGCGCAGGTTCTCCTCGTCGATCTTGTCGTTGAAGCTCCAGAGCCAGGCTCGCGCCGTCTGATCGCTCTTGGTGACGAGCTCGGAGTGCTCCTGCGGCATGTACCCGATGCGCGCCTCGTAACCCCAGTCGACCTTGCCGGAGTCGGGCTTCACCTCGCCGTTGAGGAGCCGCAGGAGGCTCGTCTTGCCGATCCCGTTCGGACCGACGAGGGCAATCTTGTCCCCGCGCATGACGCTCAGGTTGAAGTTCTTGCAGATGACCTTCTCGTCGAAGCTCTTCGTCAGGTTGGTGACGGAGAGCACGTTCTTGCCGCTCGGGCGCGCCGCCTCGAAGCGAATGAACGGCCGCTCGATGTTCGAGCGCTTGAGGTCGATCATCGCCTTCTTCTCGCGCTCGAGCTGCTTCTCGCGCGACTTCACCTGGCTCGCGCGCGAGCCGGCCTTGAACCTTTGCACGAACTCCTGGAGCTCGCCGACCTTCTTCTGCTTCGCGGCGTTCGCGAGCTCGAGCGAGCTGCGCACCTCGGCCTTGAGCGAGACCATGTCGTCGTAGTTGCCGGGGTAGACGATGATCGCCTCGTAGTCGACGTCGGCGATCCGCGTCGTGACCTCGTTCAAGAAGTGGCGATCGTGGCTGATGACGATCAGCGCGCCCTCGTAGGCGAGCAGGAACGACTCGAGCCAGCGGATGCTCGCGATGTCGAGCCCGTTCGTCGGCTCGTCGAGGAGGAGCGTCGCGGGCGTGCCGAAGAGCGCCTGCGCGAGCAGCACGCGGACACGATCGCCGCCCTGGAGCACCTCGAGCTTCTGCTCGTGCACGGCGTCCGGTACGCCGAGACCCATGAGGAGCTCCGCTGCCTCGGACTCCGACAGATAGCCGTTCTCTTCACCGATGGTGATCTCGAGCTCGCCGAGGCGCATGCCCTCGTCCTCGGTGAGATGGTTCTCGCGAACGAGGAGGTCCTCCTTCTCTTCGATGGCGGCCCAGAGCACGGGGTTTCCCATGCGGACGACGTCGATGATGCGCTTGTCGGAGTAGAGCGCCTGATCCTGGCGGAGCACGCCGAGCCGCCCGCGGTGCTGTACGTAGCCCGAGGTCGGCTCGAGCTCGCCGGCAATGATCTTCATGAACGTGCTCTTGCCGGCGCCGTTCGGTCCGGTGAGGCCGTAGCGCTCGCCCGCGTTGAACGTCACGCTCACGTGGTCGAAGAGGACCCGCGCCCCGAAGTTCATCGTTACGTCATTTACGGTGATCATTGGTGTGCCTGTCTGCCCGGCTCGGATCGTCGGGCGCGCGAAGCGGCTCTCGCCGTTTCGTGTGTCCGCGCCGTGGTGACGAGGGCGCATTCCGTCGTGGGTGCGCCCGAGCGTCGCTTTTGGGGAGGCGGAACCTAGCAAAAGCCGCGACGGAAGCGAGTCGTCTGGTTGTGCAGCTCGTCTCTTTTCCAGCGAAGCTACAATTTCGAGGCGTAGTCCACGCCTTTTTCCTCTTTCCCGAGGAGCGCCGCGGTCGCGGCGAGCGAGAAAGCTAACACCGCCACCGTGGCCATGGCCCATGCGTACGACATGCGCTCGGCGAGGGCGGCCTCGACGGTGCTGATCGTCCCGGCGAGGAGGATCCCGCACTGATACGCGAAACCGGGGAGCAGTCCGCGCACGGCGTTCGGGCTGAGCTCGGTGATGTGCGCGGGGATGACGCCCCACGCGCCCTGCACGCAGAGCTGGAGCAGGAACGCCCCCACGACGAGCAGCGGCACCGACGGCGCGAACGCCCAGAGCGGCACCGCGACGATCGCGCCGGCGAACGCGATCGCGATCGCGCGACGTCGCCCGATACGGTCGGAGTAAATGCCCACCGCGATGCCGCCGATGATCGCGCCGAGCATCGAGATGGACGTCATCACGGTGCGCGTCCCGACCGGGATGTGCCAGTGCCGCTCGAGGAACGTCGGGTACATGTCCTGAGTGCCGTGCGACGCGAGGCCCATCGCGGTCATGAGTATGACGAGCTTGAAGAAGAGACCCTTGTTGTCGAGGAGCGTCCGCCAGATCGCGCCCATCGAATCGTGTTTCGTTTGCTCCCAGACCTCGGACTCGCGCACGTGAGAGCGCACGAGGAGAGCGAGGAGCGCCGGCAGGCCGCCGAGGAAGAACAGCGGCCGCCATCCCCAGCGCGGAACGACGAGCGCGTAGGCGATCGCGGCGAGCAGATACCCGAGCGCGTACCCTTGCTGTAACAGTCCGGAAAACGCGCCGCGCAGCCGGGGCGGCACCTTCTCCATCGCAAGCGATGCTCCGACTCCCCACTCGCCGCCCATGCCGATTCCGAAGAGCGCACGGAGCACGAGGAACGCCGTGTAGCTCTGGGAGAGCCCCGAGAGCACCTCGACGATCGAGTAAAATACGAGGTCGAGCATCAGCGGCAGACGCCGCCCGTACCGATCCGACAAGAGCCCGAAGAGGAGCGCCCCGAGCGGCCGGAACGCGAGCGTCACCGTCAGCGTCCACGCGATCGACTTGTCGGCAACGTGAAAATCCGCGGCGATCTTCGTGAGGCACATCACGACGAGGAAAAAGTCGAAGGCGTCGAGCGTCCACCCGAGGAAGCTCGCGAGGACGGCGGCGCGATGATCGCTCGAGACGTTACGGTCGGCTTCCACGGCCGCAGATTCGAGGGGCGAAAGGACGGCGATGCAACCTGAAACGGCGCGAGAGCGCGGCGCGCCACGGAAACGGCTGCGTGCGACTTTCTCTCTGGGCTCGAGCGGGTTGAGCTGTAATCTCCCGCCGGTGCGGACCGCGTCGGCACTCGTAGCTCTATGCGCGCTGATGCTCGTCGGCGAGACGGCGTCGGCGATGGAACCGACGGTGAGCTGGAACCCCGCGTGGCCGACGTTCCGCGTCTCGGAGGCGGGCGCGACGCTCGCACTCGGCATCGCCGCCGGCGCGGCCGCGTTCCTCTATCCCGAACCGGGTCCGCGCTGGAACGGCTCGCTGCCGTTCGACGAGGCTGGCCGCAACTTGCTGCGTCTGTCGGACCGCTCGGCGCGCCAGTCCGTCGCGCACGCGAGCGACCTCATCTACTATGGCCTCACCCTCTACCCCGCCGTGGTCGACGCGGGCATCGTCACTCTCGGCGTACACCGGCGGCCGTTCGTCGCGCTCCAGATGGCGCTCATCGATCTGGAGACGTACGCGTTCACCGGCGCGATCGCGCTCTCGGCCGAGAAGGTCGGACGCGTGCGTCCCATGGCGCGCGAGTGCGCCCGCGATCCGAATTACGACTACAAGTGCAACAGCCAGGAGAGGCTCGATCAGAGCTTCCTGAGCGGCCACACCACGGTCGCGTTCTCCGGCGCGGGGCTCATCTGCGTCCATCACCAGCACTTGCCGCTCTACGGCGGTGGCATCGCCGATCCCATCGCATGCGCGACGGGCATGCTCGCGGCGACGGCGGCCGGCGTGATGCGGATCATGTCCGACAACCACTACACGAGCGACGTCGCGCTCGGCGCCGCCGTCGGGATTGCCGGCGGCTACGTCCTGCCGTCACTGCTCCACTACGGCTTCGGCAGCAGCGCGACGCCGTCTCAGAGTTTATTGCCGTCGTTCGAGCTCGGTCACGGCAGCTCCGCGATCTTCGCCGCCGTCACGCCCGCGGTGACCGCCGGCTACGCCGGGCTCTCCCTCGTCGGCATCTCCGAGTGAGCGGCGCAGGTCACGACACGACGAGCGAGCTCAGGATGTTACGGACGTCGCTGTCTTGCTCGCTCGCGACGAGCGCGCGGAGTCGTACGGGATCGGGTGGGGTGGGTAATCCCTTCAAGCCGCGAGCGGCGGCGGCACGGGTCAGCCCGACGTAATAACCGCGTGGATTCTCGAGCACGGCGAGCAGCGCGTCGGCGCCGCCCGGCTCTTTGCGATCGACGACACCGGCGATGGCCGCGACGCTGACCTCGGCGTCGAAGTCCGCCACGGCTTGCGTGATCGGCTGCCCCTCACCGGCGGGCAGGATGGCGCTCAGCGTGCGGAGCGCGGCGGCGCGAACGCCGCCAGTGAAGTACGCGTCGGAGTTCGCGACGACGTTGCGGAGCGCGAGGATCGCGCTCTCACCGTTGTGGTGCCGGAGCGCGTCGGCCGCCTCTGCAGCGACCTCGGCGTTCGGATCGCGGAGCGCCGTCGTGAGCGCGACGGTGACGCTCGGGAGCTTCATCTCGGCGATCACGCGCACGGCCTTCACGCGATTGGCGATCTCGGTGTCGGACTGCAACGTGACGAGCCACGTATCGACGCGAAGCCCCCCGCCACCGTTCGGGCGCGCGCCGCCGTTCGGCTGCGCAGTGCCGCTCGCGCGCTGGCGCGCGGCGACCGGCGGCTCCGGGACGAGCCCGAGGAGCTGGAGCACGGTGGGCCACCGCTTCATCACCGGGGTCAGCGCTCGCAGCGTGAGCTGCATGCCGAGCTGCTGCACGCGCGGTGGCAAGCGACGGAGCGCTCCTCGCAGCGCACGTGTTGCTCGTGACGAGATGGCGCGCGGGATGATGCTTCGCGAGGACGTCTGGACGTTCATTGCCGCGGGAGCTTACAGCCAACGCCCGCGAGCGCCCTCCCAAATGAATGGCGAATATCGCTCGCGCCCGGCGATTCGAGGACTCCACGAGCTTCCCGCCTCGCCGCTGAATCGCGCGAGAAACATCCTGGCGACGCGCCTGCTGTGACGTCGATCGGGGTCGCTCGAGGGGAGCATTGCTCCCCTCGAACAGGACGAGTGCGCTACCGGCCGATTGCTTTGAGCCCGATGAAGATCAGGACCGCGCCACCGAGGCCGCCGCCGAAGAGCAGGTACAGCAAGGACCAACCCGCCGCCAGAACCGGTGCGCCCGTCGTAATCGCTTCAGTGACCATGAGATCCTCCAGTAGCTTCTTGGTACACGCCGCGCCGTGCTGACGCGTCCGCTGTGAAGTCATTCAGCAAGAAACCTGCCAGTCATTGACGACCTCGAACCGTGTGAATACGTCGGCCGCGACGACGGGGCGTGCGCCGTGGTGGCACACGACGCTGCTCGTCTCGCTGATCGTTCTCGTGGCAACGACCGGGCTCCTGCTGACGTCGAATACCGCAGCGCCGACGCTGACCGGTGGTCAGGGAGCCAGGCTATCCACCCTCTACTTGCCCCTCGTTCTCGTGCAGTGGGGCCTCGTGCTCTACGTGTGTCGAATTGGTCGCAACCGTGACGAGCTCCCTGCATTGCTCGGTGCTGGCTGGAACGACGCGCGTCGCGCCGCGGGCGACGTGGCGCTTGCGGCAATGGTGTTCGTAGTCATCTTCGCCGTAAACGCGACTTACACGCACCTACGTGCACTGGGACCGAATGCCTCGACGACGTCGCTGCTCCCGGCGACCACGGTGGAACGCGTCGCGTGGGTAGCCGTCGCGTGCAGCGTAGGCTTCTGCGAGGAGGTCGTTTACCGCGGCTATCTGCTGAGCGAGCTCTCTGCGCGCACCCGGTTCGTGACTCTCGGTGTCATTTTGCAGGCCCTGCTGTTCGGGCTCGCACACGCAGATCAGGGCCTGGTCGGGGCGATCCCCGTCGCGCTCGACGGAGTGTTGCTCGGGGTCCTGGCGCACTCGCGTAAAAGTCTCGTACCCGGGATCATTTGCCACGTCGCCGTCGATCTCGTGAGCGGGCTAATTAGCTAACAAAGGGGGGCCTTGGCCCCCCGCAGCTTCGCTCGCGCGAACTGCTCCCCCCGCTTAATCACGGGGGCCTTGCCCCCGCGGCTCGCTGTCGCGACCGCTCCCCCGCCGCCTTCGCGGGCTCGCTTTGCTCGCGGCGAACTGCTGCCCCCGGCGCTTCGCGGGTTCGCTTTGCTCGCGTGGTTCCGCCGATGAACATCTTCTGAGAGAATCACATGTGGCATTTCATTGTTTCTTCCGGTGAAATGACGAAGAAACGCCCGTGAAGCCGGACCCGCGGTTGAGTGGCGGAATGGCTGGCCCAGACGGCTCAACGCAGAACGAGGTGGGCTTTCGCGTGGAACTTCCAGAGGACGGGGTAGGTTGGTTTCTGTCGAGCATGCCTGACCCCTACTCCGAGGAGCACGTCGAGGCCGAGGTGCGAGCGCACGCGAACATCGTCAGTCGCCGCGGGACGTCCCTGGTTCATCTCGAGACGTGCCCCGGTCCGACCGCCGCCGATCCCGGCGTGTGGCTGTGCGTCGTCACCGACGATCGACCAGGTCTGTTGTCACTTCTCTCCGCCGCCATCTCCGCCCACTCGCTCGACGTGCTGAGCGCCGCCGTCTACACGCGCGCCCGCCCGGGTCTACCCGACGAGGCCGTCGATCTGTTCTCGGTGCGCAGGCTCGGGCTGACGCACGGCGTGGTCGCCGACGGTGACCTCGCGTCGATCAAGAAGACGATGATCGCCCTGCTGCGCGGCGAGCTCCCGATCGAGCAACTCGAGCGCCACGCCGCCGATACGTCCAAGCCGAGCAAGCGCCCCGAGACGGCGATCTACTTTCATCAGTCGGAGCCCGACCTGCTCCTCGTCGAGACGGCGGATCACCCCGGCCTACTTCTCGAGATCACGCTGACCATCTTCCGTGAACGGCTGAGCATCATCCGGTCGCACATCACGACGCTGGCCGGCGTCGCCCACGACGAGTTCCAGCTAGCCGAGATAGACGGCTCAGAGCTGTCCGAGGCGCGGCGCGAGGCGGTCATCGAAAAGGTCCGCGCCGCCGTCGGAAATCGCCGGTAGCCGCGACGGCCAATCCCGGGCGTCTTCCCGGGAACCATCGACGGCCGGCGCATATTGGGTACTCTTCCGCCCCCGCCGGCCGATGCCGGCGACGAAGGAGCATCGACCCATGAGAGCAGCCGTCATCGTCTCCACCGCGCGCACCCCCATCGGCAAGGCCTACCGGGGGGCCTTCAACGACACCCAGTCGCAACAGCTCGGGGGTCACGTGATCCGCGAGGCGGTGAAGCGCGCGAAGCTCGACCCCGCCGAGATCGAGGAGGTCATCCTCGGGGCGGCCATGCAGGAGGGGTCTCAGCGCTTCAACATCGCGCGCCAGGCGGCTCTCGCGGGCGGGCTCCCGGTGACGGTGAGCGGCATGACCATCGATCGCCAGTGCTCGAGCGGTCTCATGGCGATCGCGACCGCCGCGAAGGAGATCATCTACGACGGCGTTCCGATCGCGATAGGCGGCGGTCTCGAGTCGATCAGCCTCGTGCAGAACGAGCACGCGAACCGCTATCGCACCAGCGATCCGAAGCTCCTCGAGCTCGAGCCGGCAATGTACATCCCGATGATCGACACCGCGGAGCTCGTCGCGAAGCGCTACGGGATCAGCCGCGACGCGCAGGACGAGTACTCGCTCGAGAGCCAGCGCCGCACCGCGCGCGGTCAGGCAGAGGGCAAGTTCGACGACGAGATCGTCGCGATGCCGAGCCGCCAGGCGATCGTCGACAAGAACACCAAGGAGGTCACGTACAAGGACGTGATCCTGACGAAGGACGAGGGCAACCGCGCCGACACCACGCTCGACGGCCTGAAGAGCCTCAAGGCGGTTCGCGGAGACGGCTTCCTCGTCACCGCCGGCAATGCGAGCCAGCTCTCCGACGGCGCGAGCGCGTGCGTCCTCATGGAAGAGAAGCTCGCGGAGAAGAAGGGCCTGCAACCGCTCGGTATCTATCGCGGGCTCGCCGTCGCCGGCTGTCGCCCCGACGAGATGGGCATCGGACCGGTGTTCGCCGTGCCACGCCTGCTCGAGCGCGCCGGGCTGAAGATGGACGACATCGGGCTCTGGGAGCTCAACGAAGCGTTCGCGGTTCAGGTCCTCTACTGCCGCGACAAGCTCGGCATTCCGAACGAGCGCCTCAACGTCAACGGTGGCGCGATCAGCATCGGTCACCCCTACGGGATGAGCGGCGCGCGCATGGTCGGGCATGCGCTCATCGAGGGGAAGCGGCGGAAGGCGCGCTTCGTCGTCGTGACGATGTGCGTCGGCGGCGGGATGGGCGCCGCAGGGCTCTTCGAAGTCGTCTAAGCTCGCGAAATCCAGCCGAAACGATTCGAAAACGGAGCGTCCCCTATGTTCAGGGGGCAATGCAGTCGCCGACTACCGTGTTGCCGCTGAAGGGCTGGCGGGCCGTTGTGTCCGCCGCCCCCGACGCCGAAACCATCGCGCAGATCCTCGAGCGCGCGGGCGCCGTGGTCAGCCGCTTCGAACAAGGGCCGCGACCGAGCGAGCGGCCCATCGAAGGGTGGCTGGGGGAGCTCATAGCGGGGGACGTCACCGACGTCATTCTGTTCAGCGCACAGGGCGTGCGCATGCTGTACGAGCTCGCGCGGCAGATCGGCAAAGAGGGCGCGGCGCTCCAGGCGCTGAAGGGCGTCCGGATCATCGCGCAGGGTGGACGCACCGAGCGCGCGCTCGCCGAGATAGGGCTCAAGCCGGCGGTGCGCACGCGCAGTCGCAGCGACGAGAGTCTCCTCGAGGCGCTCGCGACGCTTGAGCTCGGCGGCAGAGTCGTCGCGCTCCAGCCCCGCGATCTCGCGGCGGACGCGGCGCTCATCAAGCACCTCGAGTCCGTCGGCGCGAAGGTGCGCACTCGCGGGCGCGCGCGCCCCGTCGACGACGCCGCGAAAGATCTCGTCGAGCAGCTCACCGCGGGGGCCTTCGACGGGCTCGTGCTCTTCGACGCGACCGAAGTGACCTGGATCTGGGACGCCGCCATCGCCGAAGGTCATACCGGCGCGCTACGAGAAGCGCTCGCTGCCGTCACCATCATCGCCGGCGAGCCCGCGGTCGCGGCACTCAAGGACCGTGGCGTACGCGCGCACGCCGCACCTCACGGCGTCCTCGACGGCAGCGAACGCCTCGAAGAGTTTCTACCCCTCCTCCGCACCGTCCCCGCCGCCGAATAACGTCGCCATCAGGGACGTGGGACGGCGAATACACGCGACTGGCGCCGCAGCGTTCGCGGCGCCGTTCAGCGTAGAGCGGCGAAGAGGGTCTGGGGGGCGCAGAGCAGAGCTTCGACGGAACCGAAGCGGAGCGCGTCACCGGGGCCCACGCGCGTCAGCTCGCGCGGGGAGAGCTGCTTGCCGTTCACTCGCGTGTTGTTCTTGCTGCCGGCGTCGGCGAGGTGGAGCCCGCCCATCTCGTCGACCTCGAACCAGCCGTGGAACTTGGAGACGCTGGCGTGGCGAAGGACGATGTCCTTGTTGAGCGCGCGACCGATGGAGATGCGCTCCATGTACGCGGTGTCGGCGTTCGAACGCTTGCGGAGCGGAACCGCGAAGTGAGACGCCTGCTCGAGTTGCGCGGCGAGCGCCGGCGCGTTGAGCTCCGTCTTCTTCTCTTCGATGCCGGCTCGCGGGCTACGGACGAAGGATGACTGCAGCACGGTGTGAAACTCCATCGAGCCCACCGCGGGCTTGACCGGAGTCCCTGCGCCACCGCGCACGGCGGTCGCACCGAGCCCGGACGCGAGTTCCTGATCTGCAGCGCCCAGACGCACGAGCAGCACCAGAGTGTCCCCGTACAGCGTCAGGAAGCCGGTGAGGTCCCGCGTGAGTGCCGTCTCGGTCAACTCCGCGGGAATGAGGTTCGCAGAAGCGCGGGCGGCCTTCATTTATGGATCTCAGAGACTTTATCACCCGGCGACGGGAGAGGAAAACGGGATTGCCACGCAACGACAGAAGAAGTTCGTGCCGGTCATGTCACATACCTCGGCCCACCTGCGAGCCTGCATGTCTTCCCGGGAATTATCGCGTTCGCGTCGAGCGACGCCCACCAGCACTCTGTTTGTCCTACCCGCGACCGGCCCGCGTATCGACATCACCGTTCGACAAGAGAACGACATCGCCGGCGTTCTCGATAGTCGCGACCTGAAGATTAGGCGTGC
The DNA here is from genome assembly GCA_036272055.1 of Polyangiaceae bacterium. Classification (GTDB taxonomy): domain Bacteria; phylum Myxococcota_A; class Polyangia; order Polyangiales; family Polyangiaceae; genus DASZVB01. Next base: position 93,420 of record DATAZL010000073.1, read on the forward strand.
ATTTGCGCGGACGGGAAACGGCTCCCGCGTCGAGCTATCCTGAAAGGTGATGGTCAGAACTCCGCTCGAACCAGTGGAAGCCGAGAACATCGCCGCCGACCTCCGTGCCCGGCACGGACTCGGACAGAAGTACCGGATCAGCGTGGAGGCGAGCCGACACGGCTGGCACGTGCGCGACAGCAAGGGCCGCGTCGATTCGGTACCCCCCATGCCGGCCGAGAGCTGGCGCCGGTACCTCGACGAGCGCTTCGTCGAGGCGATCACCGAGCACGACGAGACGTCGGAGGCGTGACCCGTCCGCGGTCAGCCAGGTAGATCGAAGCGTTCACGGAGTCGCTTCGCGAGGTGGCGGCCCACGGGACCCGCGGTGCCGGGCCCTATCGGGACGCCGTCGAGCGCGACGACGGGCATGACGAGCTGTGAGGTGCTGGTGACGAGCACCTCGTCGGCGCGACGGAGCCGCCCGAGGTCGAACGGCTCGCCGCGGCAGTCGAGGCCCGCCTCTCGCGCGACGTCGACGACGAGACCGCGCATCGTCCCGGGGAGCAGGTTCGTCGTCTGCTCGGGCGTGACGAGCGAACGCCCCTCGACGATGAAGACGTTGCTCGACGCCCCCTCGTAGACTTCGCCGTTCGGACCGACGAGCACCGCCTCGGCGGCGCCGCGACGTCGTGCTTCTTTCTTCGCGAGCACTGCGGCGAGGAGCATCGTCGTCTTCAGGTCGCGCCGTCCCCAGCGGATGTCGGGGAGCGAGATGGCGGCGATGCCGGCCGCGACCTCGCTGTCGCCCGGATAGACGAACGGCATGAGATACGCGAAGAACGTCTTCGCGACGTCGACGGCCGGCGCATGCTCGCGCGGCGTCGCACCGCCGGTCACCTGCGCATAGAGAAGCGCGTCGCCCAGGCCTTCGCGCTCGACGAGATCGCGGATGAGCGCTTCCCACACCGTGAGGGACGGCACGCCCGTCTCGAGCCCGAGCTCCGTCGCGCCGCGCGTCATGCGAGAGACGTGCTCGGGCAGGAGCCGCGGAATACCCTTCGTGATCGGGAGCACCTCGTAGAGGCTTTCACCGAACTGAAGACCGCGGTCGTCGAGAGGGACGGCCGCTTCGCCGTAAGGGACGATGCGGCCGTTACACCACGCGAACCTGGGCCGGGATGCCATCCCGGCTGGTTATTGCACGGCCGGAGGCAGCACGCCCTTCGCACGAGCGCCGGTGCAGCCGCGATCGACGTTGGTCAGGCCGTCCTCGGTCTTTACGACCTTGAACTCCACGCGACGGTTCTTGTCCCAGGCGACTGGACCGTGTGCGGTGTCGACCGGGCAGTATTCGCCGTAGCCCTGGGAGACGAGGCGCGGGCGATCGACGCCGCGCTGGACCATCGCCTCGACGACGGATCGCGCGCGGTCCTGCGTGAGGTGCAGGTTGTAGTCGTCGCTCGATCGCTCGTCGGCGTGACCGGCCACCTCGACGACGAGGAACTCGGGGTGATGCTTCAACGTCGTGGCGACGGCGTCGATGATCGGGAACGACTCGGGAAGGATCTCGGCGCTACCGGTCTGGAAGAGCACCTTGTCCATGATGAGAATGTCGCTGCCCTCGATGATGACCTTGCCCTTGTCCGGGCAGCCGTCCTCGTCCTCGAAGCCGTTGTAGGTCTCGGGGTCGTTCGGGCACTTGTCCTTCACGTCGGGGATCTGGTCGTGGTCGTTGTCGGGATCGGGGCAGCCGTCCTTGTCCTCGAAGCCGTCCTTGTCCTCGGGGTCGAGGGGGCACTGGTCGTCCTTGTCGAGGATGCCGTCCTTGTCGTTGTCGGGATCGGGGCAGCCGTCCTTGTCCTCGAAGCCGTCACGATCTTCGGGATCGTCGGGGCACTTGTCGTGCGAGTCGAGGATGCCGTCACCGTCACGGTCGCCGTCCGAGCCTTCGGGGCAGCCGTCCTCGTCCTCGTCGCCGTCGTGATCTTCGGGGACGTTGGGACAGCGGTCGTCCACGTCGAGGATGCCGTCGTTGTCGTTGTCGGGATCGGGACAGCCGTCCTCGTCCTTGAAGCCGTCGAAGTCTTCAGGCTCGTCGGGGCACTGATCCTCGTCGTCCTTGTAGCCGTCACCGTCGCGATCGCCGATCGACGGCTCGAAGACGAAGCCGAGCACCATGCGCAGATCGGCCGCCTCGAACCCGGTGCTCCACGCGCGCGAGCCGCCACCGAGCATGAAGTAGCTGTTGTGCTCGATGAAGAGCTTCACGCCGCCGAGGACCTCTTCGCTGAACTTCTGCTTCGAGTCCGAATCGCCATCGAGGAGATACGTGCCGTACGTCTCGCCGACGACATCGAACGATTCGAGCGCCCTCCAGGCGAAGCCAGCCTGGAACGTCCCGAGGTTCCCGTACTGGAAGTTGCCCTCTTTGAGCTGGGCGATGCCGTTGGAGTCGAGCCCGAATCGGGCGTTCGAGCCGGTGTGCGCGCGGTACCCGACGTTCACGCCGATCTTGAAGCTGCCGGTCGCGCCGAAGCGCTTCTCGGCGATGAGCTGCGGCCAGAACCACACGCCGGGATCGCCTCCGAGGTTCTCGGCCGCGGGGCTGATGGGGAAGCCGACCTGCACGAGGCCTGCGAGGCCGATGCCCTTCTCCACCCGGGTGAAGCGCATCTTGCCGTGGAGCGCGATGGTGCCGATGCCCTGCGCGTCGAGACGCGCGGCGTTGTACGTGTTCCCGGTCTGCCCGACGTCGTAGGTGGGATCGCCGCTCATCAGGATGACGGGCATCGACACGCCGACGACCGCGAGGTTCGCGATGCCGTAGTTGAAACCGAACGTTCCCTGGAACGAATCGCGGACCAGCGCGTGGACACCCTGCCCGCCGCCAGCTGCCTTGTTCGCGCTGACGCTGCACTGGGTCGGCAAGCAATCTATGGGGTGCGTCCCGGCGATGACGTTCCCCATGTCGTCGGTGTTCGCCTCGCGCTGCTGCGGAACACGGCTGTTCGTCGTGCGAAGAATGTTCCGGCCGTAGTCGAGCACCAGACCGAAGCTGATGTCCTTCGAGCCGAGGATGTCGGACCCGTTGACGGAGAAGAAACCCTTGGAATCGACGGCGGGGCGGAAAAGATGCGTGTCTGCGCCCTCGTTCTTGCCGCTCGGCGCGAGGTGGGACTCGGCCGGGAGCTGCTGGGCCTCGGCCAGGGAGGACAACGTGGCAGCGCTGAGCAGAGCGCTTCCGACAATCACCCTCGGAAAGCTTCCCGTCCTCGACATTCGCAGCATCTCCAAGGTCAGACTTCGGCGGGATTTCCGCCCGACTATCGCAACCCGGGACCCTATCACCGCCCAAAATCGCGTGTCAACGCGAGTTACCTGCGGCTAACCTCCTCATCACCGTCTTGGTTCTTCCGCTTGCCGCGCTTGCCATGCTCGCCGTGCTCCGCGCTCGGATTCGCGTGCTCGTCATCGCGATGCTCGCGCTCGCGGTCGGCACCAGCGTCGCGGTCACCGCACGAGCGGATGATTCGCTCACGCTCGCAGGGCGCTGGTCCGCGTCGCCGCTGACGGTGCGCTGGATCATCGGCGAGTGGGGAGCTGCATGCGGCCCTCGCCCGAGCGGCGGCGGGGAAAATGCCGGCCTCGTCGTGATCACGCAGCAGGGGGCGGAGCTCACGATCAGCGGCGGCGGTCGCACCTACACGACCACGTCGTGCTGGGAGCAATATCCGGGGATCGGACGCATCGGGCACGCCGTCTCGGCACGGAGCTACAAGACCACCTGCCGCACGCCCCCCGCCGATCCGAGGCAGGCGTCGCTCGTCACGACCCTCACCGCGACGGACACGAGCATCTCCTTCTACGAGGCGGGTCAGTACCAGTTCGTCATCCAGGAGCAGAACTGCACGGCGAGCGTCGGGAGATACAGGACGTATTCACTGCTCGAACGCGCGGGCACGGCGCCGCCGCCGAGCTCTGCGGCACCCTCCGCATCCGCGGTGACCGACCTGAAGAAACCTGAACCGGTTTCCAATCGGTGTGCCAACCCAGGCGCGCCCGCGCGTCTCGAGGTGCGCCCGGCGCGCAAGCTCGTGCGCGCCGGCGACCAGTACACGTTCCGCGCGATCGTCTCCGACGCCGCGGGCTGCGTCGTCTACCAGAGGCCGACCTGGGCGTTCGAGTCCGGAGGGGACCAGGCCGATCTCGCCGGGCAGGGCACCATCGCCGTCCATCCGAACGCCCCCGAGGGCGAGCTGAAGCTCACGGCGTCGATCGGCGGTCGCTCCGCGGTCGTCACCATCGAGATCGCCACCGCCGCCCGCTACGACAAGCTCCTCCAGAGCGGCGCGTTCAACGCCCAGGGCGAGGTCGACGAGGCCGCGACGGTGGCCATCGCATCGCAGGCCATCGGCGCGACGAGCGCCGTCGCAGAGGATCGCGCCTCCGGCAGAAAATGGATGTTCGTCGGCCTGGTCGGCGTCGTCGCGGTCATGCTGGCCCTCGCCGGGCTCCTCGTCTTCAGCCGGTCACGGAAGGCGCGGGCCGCCGAGACGGCGAAGGACGCGGCGCGTCGCACGCAGGCTTCGGCCCAGCCGCCGGTCCCCGTTGCCCCCCCGCCGGTCGTCCCGAGTCCGGAGTCGGTGGCGCCGGTGACACCGCGAGTTCCCAGGACGATTTGCCCGATCTGCGGGCAGCAATATCCGAGCGAGTCGCGCTATTGCGGCAAGGACGGCGCGACGCTCTTGCCGCTCAACTGAGACGACGCCTTCCGGGGCTCCTCTCGCAGCCGATTCGCGCTAGGCTCCCGGAGCCGATACATGATCGTCGACTGCCATTCCTGCGGCGCCACCTACAATATCTCCGACGAGAAAATCCGCGGGAGAAAGGTGCGCGTTCGCTGCAAGAGCTGCGGCGAGGGGATCATCGTCGACGGAACCCGCGTCGACTCCGACGAAGCCACGCGCGTCTATTCGCCGACCTTCGAGCCCTCCGCCTACGGCAAGAGCGTTCACGACGAGGCGACCCGGGTCGTCGCGGCGAGTGGCCCCGACCTCCGGGTGACCGCTTCAAACGAGGAGTGGACGGTCAGCGTCGGCAGCGCCGAGCAGCGCACGATGGATCTCGCCGAGCTCGTGAGCTCGTACAACGGCGGCCTCATCCCCGACGACGCGCTCGTGTGGCGCGAGGGGATGGACGACTGGCAGAGCATCCGCGAAGTGTCGGAGATCAAGGCGGCGATCGAGTCCAACGAGGCGACCCACGTCGTGAGCCCGGCGATGGCCGTCCGCGCACCCCGGCGCGCGGCGGGCGCCGGCGCCGTCGCCCGACAGCAAGAGCCGGCGCGCGCCCGCATGCCGTCGCTGGTCGACGTGGATCCGGTTGCTGCGCGCGCAAGCTTGCCGTCCCTCATCGAGGTCGAACCGGAGCCGTCGTCGCGCATGCCGCCGATGGTCGACTCTCCGCCGCCTGCGCGCGGACGGATGCCGTCGATGGCCGAGACGCCGCCGCCGCGAGCGCGCATGGCGTCGATGTCCGAGCCGCCTCCGCCGTTGCGCGGACGACCGGCGCCCGCCGTCCCAGCCGAACCGTCACGGGCACGCGCGCCGTCGCTCGTCGATGTGAGCGCGCCGCCCCTTCGTTCTCGCTCCGCCCCGCCCCCCGGCGCGCGCGTCCGCGAAGGGCGTAGCGCCGGCGCGGATCTGTTCGGCAACGTCGAGCAAGCAGGCGGCGAAGAAGCGCTGCTCGGCAGCTCCGCGCTCTCGCAATACGACGAGAAGCCCATCGGCGCGCGCAACGAGAGCTCGGTGCTGTTCTCCCTCGACGCGCTCAAGGCCGGCGCCCGGCGCGGCTCGAGCGCGCCGCCACGGCAGCCGTCGAGCCCTCCGCAGACGGCCGCGGACATCCTCGGCATGAGCGCCGGCGGCGCGCTTCCCGGCATCGGTGCCGGCAGCATCGGCGCGCTCCTCTCCGCGCCCCCGATGGACGCGCAGTTCGCAGCCATCCCGACCACGCCGCCGCGCAGCAAGATGGACACCCTGCCGCCGATGATGCGGCCCCGGCGCTCGTCGGCCCTGCCGATCTTCACGGTCGTCGGAGCCGTCGCCGTCGCGGCGATCGCGTTCTTCGTGCTGCGGCAGAAGGTCGCGACCCACGCGCCGCCACCCGACGTCACCGCAGAGACGACGGCGAAGCCGGCGGAACCGACCACCACGGTGGCCAGAGCACCCGAGCCGCCCCCCGCCGAGACGACCATGCCGGCAGAGTCCGCGGTCCAGGCCGCCACCGCGACGCCGGAGCCGCCCAGGCCCGTCGCTGCCGCGCGCCCGACGCAGGGTGACGGCATCACCGCCCCCGTCATGCCGTCGAAGCCGTCCACCACGACGAACGGGTCGAGCTACGAGGCCGCGAAAGCGGCGATGCGCCCCGACAAGCCGGAGGCGTCCCCGAAGCCCCCTGCCGACAAGCCCGTGAACGACAAGACCGCGAAGACGGCCGAGAAGGTCGTGCTCGCCGAGGAACCGGGTGGGGGCGACAACTCCGGCGAGTCCGCAGCGGCGGAGGAGCCTGCGAAGCCGGCGTTCGACACTTCTGCAGCGAAGGCCGCGCTCGCCGCCGCGTCGTCGTCGGCCGCGTCGTGCAAGACCGACGACGGTCCCACCGGCCCGGGCAAGGTCCAGGTCACGTTCGCGCCGACCGGCCGCGCCACGAGCGCCAACGTGATCGAGGGCTCCTTCGGCGGCACCTCCGTCGGCGGCTGCGTCGCGAAGATCTTCCGCAGCGCGAAGGTCCCCGCGTTTTCCGGCGACGCCGTCACCGTCTCGAAGAGCTTTAATATTCCGTAAGGGGGGCCTTGGCCCCCCGCAGGTTCTAGTAAGGGGGGCCTTGGCCCCCCGCAGCTTCGCCTTCGGCGAACTGCTCCCCCCGCCGCTTCGCGGGCTCGCTTCGCTCGCGACGTTCCGTCGCGCATTAAGCAGGGGGGGCCTTGGCCCCCCGCAGCTTCGCCTT
>DATAZL010000074.1:0-2129 GCA_036272055.1 Polyangiaceae bacterium
ATCTTAAAAAACTCTCGGGCGCGTCGCGGCGCCGCCTGTTGGCGAGAAACTCCTCTTCGCGTAACGTGGCCGACTCGGAGAGGAGCGGCCGTCTGCTTTTTGGTGCTTCGAGCCCGTGAAAAAACATGGCCCGGGGGTGGCCGCGGACTTGCAATTGGTGACGCCTCGGCGATCCCGTTTAGGAAAGTGATTTTTCCGCCCACCCCTCCTCTTCGATTCCACCGGAGGAGACCATGGCAAAAATACCGCGACGTGCACGGTCCTCGAAGAGGACCATTTCCCCGATCCATCGTGACGCCGCCGGCCTGGACGTAGGTGCGACGTTTCACGTCGTCGCAGTTCCGCCCGGTCGCGACGAGCAGCCCATCCGCTCGTTCAAGAGCTTCACCGGTGACCTGCACAAGCTCGCCGATTGGCTCAAATCTGTGGGGATCACCACTGTCGCAATGGAATCGACAGGGGTCTACTGGGTACCCGTGTTCGAGATCCTCGAAGCGCGAGGATTCGAGGTGCTGCTCGTCAACGCTCGAGACGTGAAGAATGTGCCAGGACGAAAGACTGACGTGAACGACGCGGCGTGGCTGCAGCAGCTTCACGAACATGGCCTCCTGCGGGGTAGCTTCCGCCCGCGCGATGGCGTGGCGCGGCTACGAGCTCTCCTCCGTCATCGCGAGCGCGTGATCGACTACGCGGCGTCGCACGTCCAGCACATGCAAAAGGCCCTCATGCTGATGAACGTTCAGCTTCACCACGTCGTCACCGACATCACTGGGGTGACCGGGATGCAAATCATCCGCGCCATCATCAACGGAACTCGCAATCCCGCCGAACTTGCCGAATATCGGGATGCTCGATGCAAGGCGACGCTCGAAACCATTCGTCAGGCGCTCGACGGGAACTATCGCGCGGAGCACGTATTCGCACTGCGGCAGGCACTCGAACTCAACGAGTTCCATCACGCAAAGGTGGCAGAGTGCGACGTCGAGATCGAGGCGGCGTTGCGCGCGTTGAACGACGTCCGCGAGCCACCCAGTGAGCCGATGCCGCACGTCAGGCATGCTCGTGGACGGAACGAGCCCAAGTTCGATGTGCGCGCCGCCCTCTATACGTTACTCGGCGCCGACCTGAGCCAGATCCACGGCTTCGGTCCCTACACGGTGCTGCGCCTCGTCGCGGAGTGCGGCGACGACATGACCAAGTGGCCGAGCGCGAAGCACTTCACCTCGTGGCTATGCCTGGCACCTGGAAACAAGATCTCGGGTGGCCGCTTGCTGAGTTCGAAGACACGACGATCCTCGAACCGCGTCGCGGCGCTGCTCCGCATCGCGGCTGTCAACATCGGCAGGACACATACGGCGCTCGGAGCTTTCTACCGGCGGCTGGGAGCACGGGCAGGAAAGGCGAAGGCCGTGACGGCGACGGCGCGCAAGCTGGCGACGCTGTTCTATAACGCCCTCCGCTTCGGCATGGCGTACGCAGACCCGGGCGCCGATCACTACGAGAAGCACTACCGCGATAGGGTCGTGCACCAGCTCCATCGGCGAGCGCGGCAGATGGGGTTCGTCCTCGTGCAGAACGCCACCCCTGGAGTTTCTTAGGAAAGCGGCGGCCTTCTTCGCGAAGGAGAACACGTGAAGTTCGCCTTCATCCTCGCCCAGAAGGCCTTCCACTCGATCGTGATGCTCTGCCGTGTTCTCGGTGTCTCCCGCAGCGGTTTCCACGCGTGGGCGACGCGGCCCACGGCTCCCCGTGCTCGTTCCGACGCGCAGCTCGCTGCCCAGGTCGCCGCGGTTCACAACCGCAGCCGCAAGACCTACGGGAGCCCGCGTGTGCATGCCGAGCTCCGCGCTCAGGGAGTCCGTGTCGGAAAGAAGCGAGTGGAGCGTCTCATGCAGGAAAACGGCCTGCAGGCGCGGCGAAAGCGTCGATTCAGGAAGACCACGGATTCGAAGCACTCGGACCCCATCGCGCCGAATGTCGTTGCTCGCAACTTCGACGTCGCCGCGCCCAATCGAGTCTGGGCAACCGACGTCACCGCCATCTGGACGCTCGAGGGCTGGCTGTACCTGGCGGTGATGCTCGACCTGTATTCCCGTCGCGTCGTCGCATGGGCGGCGAGCGCGAACAAC
>DATAZL010000075.1:0-2539 GCA_036272055.1 Polyangiaceae bacterium
CAGCTCGCCGATCTCGCGGGCGGGCGCGCGCCCATCGCCATCGGAGGCCTCGTGTGCGTCGCGGCGGCCGTCCTCGGGGAGCTCGGGCGACGGCGCTTTTCGCAGAGTGCCTCCGCACCGTCGTGATGCGGACTTCGCCGCCTCGCGTCGGGCAACGGCACTATCCGCGCCGAGCTGCCTCGATGGTCGCGATGTCGATCTTCTTCATCGACATCATTGCTTTGAAAGCACGCTTTGCCTCGGTTCCGCCCGCGCCCATGGCGTCCAGCAGCGCACGTGGCGTGATCTGCCACGAGAGGCCCCAGCGGTCCTTGCACCACCCACAGGCGCTCTCCTGGCCGCCATTGCTGACGATGGCATTCCAGTAGCGGTCCGTTTCCTCTTGGTTGTCCGTGGCGACCTGGAACGAGAACGCCTCGCTGTGCTTGAACTGCGGGCCACCGTTGAGACCGAGACACGGAATTCCCAAGACGGTGAACTGCACCGTCAGCGCGTCGCCTTCCTTCCCGCCCGGAAAGTCACCCGGCGCCTTGTGAACGGCGGTGACTTCACTATTCGGGAAAGTGGCGGCGTAGAAGCGCGCCGCTTCTTCCGCGCCCTTGTCGAACCAGAGACAGATGGTGTTCTTCGCTTTCATTTTCGTCTGCTCCTTGTATCCCGATCGGGGTGAGAAGCCTTCCACTTTGCGAGCCCGTGACAACGTCTCGACGGCGATTCGGGCGAACGGTCGCGTAGGGAGAAGTCGAGAGCGAGCCGGCGTGCTCGCAATGGCGCGTTTCGCCTCGGCGGCCGTCCGGGCCACGCGACGAACGACGACGTCAGATGCGGCAATGAATCGTGAGCATCGCGCTGTCAGCGGGATTGTAGTGCGGCGCAGTCCGCCGTACTCGAAGTCGAGAAGGAGACGCTCTGAAACATCAAACGCTCGGTGCTCGGTGTCGATCCTCGCGCGCCATCTCGGCCACTGCGCCCACGACAGCAGCGATTCGCGGCACGCCTCGCGCTTCGGCGCGGTGGATCGCATGCACGGCAATCGGCGGCGTGAGCCACTCCAAAAGGAGTATGCGCAGATCCTGCACGAGCCAACTCGGGATGAGGGCGATGCCCGCGCCACTCCTCGCCCACTCGCGCAAGAGGAGCGGCGAGGTCGCCATTCTGCGTGCGTTCACCGCCACCTCCACTACTTCCTCGTTGCGCACGAAGGTCCAGCGCGTAAAGGCCGCCGTCGCCCTCGTCTGTGCGAGGAGCTCGTGCCCGGCGAGGTCGCGAGGGAGCTTGGGCGTGCCCCGCTTACGGAGGTAGCTTGGCGACGCCACGAGCACGCGGCGAAACGCGCCGAGTCGGTGCGCGATGAACGCTCCCGAATCAGGCGGGGCCATTCCCGCCCGTACGGCAAGGTCGACGCCGTCGCCCACGAGGTCGACCGCGTGGTCCTCGAGCCGCAATTCGATCGACAGCGCCGGGTGGGCTACCATCAATCGATCGAGCGGGCTCGCGAGGTGCACGAGCGCGTAGGACGCCGGGGCACTGATCACGACCCGGCCACGCACCTCGGGCCCCGCCTTCACGTCCGCGTGCGCGGCATCGACGGCTGATAGGACTCGCGCGCAGTGGTCGCGCCAACGTTCGCCGCTTTCCGTGATCGTCAGTCGGCGCGTCGACCTCGTGATCAGCGTCACGCCGAGGTTCGCTTCCAGGGCCGCGAGCTGCCGGCTCACTGCAGCCACCGAAAGGTGGAGGCCTCGCGCAGCCTCCGACAAGCTGCGGGTCTCGGTGATCCGAAGGTACGTGCGCATTTGATCGAGCAGGTCCACGCCGAAAGCCTACGCCAGTGTCTTTGCGCACGGCGCAAGAATCCTTCTCGGCCCGACCCGCTACTGGGGCCCATTGGCCGTCCGCATGCTGACGACAACGAAGGAGCGACGATATCGAAGTCGACGCCGAGAGGAGGGTCGTGCCCAGAGCACGGTTACCTACCGGTCGCTGGTCAACTTCGAGTCACTCGGGGAGTCCAAGGAGAACATGATGTCTAAGTTGAACAACAAGGTCGCGCTCGTGACCGGTGGCTCGCGTGGGATCGGGGCGGCGATCGCCAAGCGTCTCGCCGCGGAAGGGGCGACGGTCGCCATCACGTACAGCAAGGGCAAGGACGCCGCAGCGGCGCTCGTCAGGGCGATCGAAAACGAAGGTGGAAGAGCCCTGGCGATTCAGGCAGATGCCGCGGACGCTGACGCGGTGAAACGCGCCGTCGAACGGACGTTCGAGACATTCGGAAGACTCGACGTTCTGGTGAACAACGCCGGCACGTGCATCCCGGATGCCAGTACTCGAGACCAGCCTCGAGAATTTCGATCGCGTCTTTGCGATCAACGTCCGGGGAATGTTCGTCGCAGCGTGCGAACTCGGGACTCGCGGCATTGAGCTCGTCGACGAGCGCATTGAAATCCGGAGAGTGGGACCAAAAATCGTAGATGACACGGAAGCTCTCCAGTGCGTCGCGCGCAACTTGTTCCCATCTGGGGTATCGGCTCTGCACCGC
>DATAZL010000076.1:0-86038 GCA_036272055.1 Polyangiaceae bacterium
GAAGCGGCGGGGGGAGCAGTTCGCCGAAGGCGAAGCTGCGGGGGGCCAAGGCCCCCCGCGAGCGCAGCGAGCCCGCGAAGCGGCGGGGGGAGCAGTTCGCCGAAGGCGAAGCTGCGGGGGGCCAAGGCCCCCCGTCAGTGAAACAGCTGGAGCTCGGCGAGCTTCGCGCGCGCCTCGTTCAGGTGCGCGCTCGTCGGGAAGCGGCGGATGAACGTGCGCAGCGTCGTCTTCGCGTCGTTCCACGCTTCTATGTCGACCTGGCAACCGGCGAGCAGGAACGTCGCATCGTCCACGACCTCCTTGTCGGCGGACGCCTCCGAGAGCTCGATGAGCATCGGGATCGCGTCGCGCTGGCGGCCGAGTGCGCGCAGGGTGACGGCGAGCTGGTAGCGTGCCTCCGAGGAGTGCGCCGCGTCGCTCTTCTCGGTGAGTGACTCGCGGAGCGCCTGCTCAGCCTCGTGCCACCGCGCCGTCCGCACATGGTCGAGCCCGGTCTGGTACGCGATGAGCGAGAGCTCGTTCTTCGCCCGCTCGAGCGCCGACTCGAAGACGAGCCGCTCGGTGCGGCTCAGCTCCATGTGCGACACCTCGTCGTACTGGTCGATGATCTCTCGTCGCTTACCGGTCGCGACGAGCGCGTAGTACTCGGCTGCGCGGCGCTCGGTGCGCGTGCGCGCTTCCTCGCGCGCCTGGAGGATCTTCAGATCCTTGTCCTGCTTGTCGGCGAGCTCGGACGTGTCCTTGGTCTGCGCGCGGATCGCGTCGACCCTCGCGTCGAGCACGACCTTGCCGGCGAAGAGCACGGTGGCTGCGAAGACCGCATACGCCGTCGCGCTGTTCCAGGTGAGCCGTCGCTCGTAACCCTGGAAGCGCTTGGCGATGCTTTTCACGTCGGCCGCGAGCGCGTTGACGAGGTTGTTCGTCTTGATCGTGAGAGACCGGCTCTCAACGATCTCGCGCTTGATCTCCTCGAGCTCGTCGCCAAACTCATCCATGGGCAGAATCGAGTCTTTCAGGGCTTTTGCCGAAAAAGAAGTAGCTAGACCACCATATGTAGGTTGAAGCGGGCCCTTTCTCCTAGTACGGGGGAGCACCTGCCATGGATACGAGTGATATCAAGAAGGGCCTCAAGTTCATGTACGACGGCCAGCCCTACGTGGTCGTCGACTTCCAGTTCGTGAAGCCCGGGAAGGGTCAGGCCTTCACCCGAACGCGCATGAAGAACATGCTCACCGGGAACATCCTCGAGAAGAACCTGCGCTCCGGCGAGCGGATGGAAGCCGCCGACGTCGAGGAGCGGTCCATGCAGTACATCTACCCCGAAGGCGACATGTTCGTTTTCATGAACCAGCAGTCGGGCGAGCAGGTATCCGTGTCGCGCGAGGCCGTTGGTGATGGCGCTCAGTTCCTGATGGACGGGATCGAGTGCCAGATCGTCATCTATCAGGGCAATCCGGTGAGCGTCGCCTTGCCGGCTCACATCACCGTGCAGGTCCTCGAGACCGAGCCCGGCGCCCGCGGCGACACGGCGACGAACGTCAACAAGCCGGCGAAGGTCTCGACCGGCGCCATCGTGGGCGTCCCGCTGTTCATCAGTGAAGGCGAGTGGATCCGGGTAGATACGCGCGACGGTAAGTACATGGAGCGCGTCAAGAACCCGACCGGCTGAGCTACGTCTTCGGTCGCGGGCCGAACGCGACGGCGTGGTCCCCGCGCACGCACGCGACCGACGTGCCGCCGTCGTTCACGACGCAATCCGATAAAGCAGCCCCCTCGGGAACCGACCAAAGTTGCGGCTTGGTCGTGCCCACGAGCACGATGCCAGTCGCCGTCGCGGTGACGAGCAGCTTGCCGTTCGGCGAGCGCGGCGAGCCCTTCTGAGCCGGCTTCGAGAGCTGTCCGACGTCGGTGACGCCGAAGAGACTGCCTCCGATGAACCCTGCCTGACGGCTCTCGGTCCACTCGATCGGCGTCAGGTTCGGCGTCGGAAGGGCGCTCGTGTGACGACACGGTCCGGGGCGCGGCGCGACGAGCTCGGTCGGCTTCGACGGCAGCGGGTTCCCGACAGGGTCGGACTCGAGGAGGAGAATTTCGGAGCGTTCGCAGGGGAAGGCGATGCCGGTCCACCGCGGTGCGGCGCCCACGCCGACCGCGAGCGGCCAGGGATCCATCGCCTCACTCTGATCCTGGACGCGGCCCTCGGGATCGACCCGGACGACGCCGTCGCTCGTCTGGACGAGGAGCGCGCCGCCTTCCTCGTAGGTGAGGGGACTGAAGCGCGGCAGTCCGCTCTTCGCGCGCGGCACCGGTGTGAGCGTGCGCTCCGCGACGTCGAAGACCGGGCGGAACGCCTTCAGAACGGCCTGCTGCAACGTGTCGTGCTGCTTCGCCGGGAGCGCGGCTTCGTACCAGCCGTCGCGCGCGAGCGCCGACGCAGCGCCGATCGCGTCGCGTCGTGTGACGAGGTTACGCACCTCGGTGGACAGCAGCGCCGGGAGCGCGCTCGCCGCGCCCGAGCACGCGAACGGCGCGCCGTCGGCGTCGAAGATGCGCGCCGTGCCGCTCTCGGCGCAGAGGGTCGCGTAGAGTCGCCGCGCGCTCGCGATGCGCGCCGGGATCTGACGGCCGGTGAGCTTCACGGCGGAGTGCGTGTCGGTCGACGAACCCTGAGCGGCGAGCGAGCGAGACGGCTCGCTCGAGTCCCGTGACGGACCCGCGGTGCGATCGAGCCAGACGAGATCCGCCGAGGCGTTCACGGCGTCGGCCACGTCGGGCGCGAGCGTCACCGAGACGCGCACGTCGTCGCGGCCGTCACCGTCGCGATCGGTGGAGTCGACCGCGAGCGACATCGCCTCGCCCGGCGCGGCATCCGCGATGCGGAGCTCGAGCACCGTCGCGCGCTCGCCGGCGGGAGAGAGCACGATGACGCCGCGGGTCGGCGAGCGCTGGAGGCGCGCCGCGTCGCACTTCGCCGCGACGTCGAGGGTGACCGTCCGCGGTCCGGTGCCCGAGAGCGCGACGGTGTGACGGCAGCCGGGCCCGGTCGGCATGTACGCCGGCAGCTTCGCGAGCACGCGGCCCGGCGACGGCATCTTCGGTCCCATGAAGACGAGCTCGCCGGTCGTCTCCGCGCCGGTATTTTCGCTGCGCGCGCGCGTCCATGCGACGGCTTCTTTCTGGCCGTCGCCGTCGAAGTCGGCGGCGAGCGCGCGCTCGATGACGCGGTCCGGAGCGACGCTCAGGGTGACGCCCTCGAGCGTCCACTCGCTGACGTCCTTCGGCGCGACGTCGGAGGGCCGCGCTCCGAGCGGCGGCGCCTCGCCGCTCGCGACGGGCGCGGTGACCGACGCGACCTCACCGGCGCTCACCGCCGGCTTCGGGGGCTCGATGTGAAACGGCGTGTACGGGCGATCTTCCGTGCAGCGGCAGCCGCACGTCAGCAACGCCACCCCGAGTGGAGCGACGAGAGAATTCTTTATGATGGATCTCACCGCCCCTGGAACGACGGGGTGCGCTTGTCGAGGAAGGCCTTGGTCCCTTCCTTCTGATCTTCGGAGCCGAACAGAGCCGAGAACGCCTGAGCCTCGAGCTCGCATCCCGCGACGAGATCGATCTCCGTGCCTCGGAGGATGGCGCGCTTGCTCGCGCCGACGGCGAGCGGCGCTTTCTGGGCGATCTTCGTGGCGACGGCGAGCACCCGCTCGTCGAGCTCGGCGGGCGGTACGACGACGTTGACGAGGCCGAGGGTCAACGCCTCGGCGGCAGTGACGTGATCGCCGGTATAGATCAGCTCGCGCGCGCGTCCCGGTCCGATCCGTCGTGCGAGGCGCTGCGTACCGCCGAAGCCGGGCATGAGACCTAGCGCGACCTCGGGCTGGCCGAAGCGCGCTTTTTCCGACGCGTAGATGAAGTCGCAGGCGAGGGCGAGCTCGCACCCGCCGCCGAGGGCGAAGCCGTGGACGGCCGCGATGACCGGACAGGGCGCTTCTTCGATGAGCTGGCAGAGGCGGTGACCCGCGTCGGCGAAGGACTTCGCCTGAGCGGTCGTCATGGTGCTCATCTCGGCGATGTCGGCGCCCGCGACGAACGCGCGCTGGCCCGACCCGGTGAGGATCGCGGCGCGCGGGCCGCCAGCCTTCGAGAGGCCCGTGACGGCGATGGTGAGCTCATCGATGACGGTGCGGTTCAGCGAATTGAGCTTGTCGGGTCGGTTGACGACAATCTTCGCAATTCCGTCCTGCTCCGAGACGAGGATGGTCGAAAGCTCGGTCATGGGATTGATATGGTCCTTACGATGCGGCCATCTCGGGCGGAAGCCTCCTGTCGAGCGACGGCGGCGCGGCCCGGGAAACGCCTCGTCTGGGCAGGGCTCCTCTTCCTGGTTGCGGGTTGCTCGAGGCCGCCAGTGATCGAGGAAGCCGCGCTCCTCTCACAGAAGGGCCAAGATCGGCCGGCGATCCACCTCCTCGAGAAGGACCTCGCGAAGCATCCCGCGTCGGTCCCCGCGCGCCGTCTCCTCATCCGCCTCTACGCCGAGACGTCGGACCTCAGTCGCGCCGAGCAAGAGGCGGCGAAGCTCGCGACCTATCTCCCCGCGGGCAGCCCGATCCCTTGGGTCGAAATGGGGCACGTCCTCGAGATCGCCCATCGCTACGACGAGGCGCTTTCCATGTACGACCGTGCGGCCGAGGTGGCGCCGCGCGACCCGCTCGGTCCTCGCTCCGGCGGCATGAGAGCCGCCCATTGGGGAGAGGCGGAGCTCGCCGCGTCACGCCTGGAAGAGGCCCTTCGACGAAACCCGCACGCGGCGGACGTCTGGCATGTGCTAGGGCTCGTTCGTCTCCGCCTCGGGGACCTGGACGGGGCGGTCGTTGCATATCGCAGCGGGCTCGTCGCCGATCCGTCGGCGCTCGAGAACCGTCTCGGCCTCGCAACCGTCGCGCTCGAGCGCGGCGCCCCTGCCGATGCGCTGTCGGAGTACGACGTTGTAGTTAAGGCGCGCCCCGCGTTCGGAGACGGTTACCTCGGGCGCGCCTGGGCGCTGATCGTCCTCGGGCGATTCACCGAGGCAACCGCGAGCCTCGAGGACGCGCGTCGTCACGGCGCCGACGCGCGTGCTGTCGATCGACAGACGAGGCTCTTGACGGCGCTCTCCGAGCGCGCCCGCCGGGCGAATGAAAAAGCCGCAGAAAAAGGCACAAATCCGTAGCTTGCGAGGCCTTGTGTAGGTTTCTTCCACAGCGTAATCTCGTCGTCCGTTTCCGAGCCTTCACGCCGGGGAGCGTCCACAGGAAAGAGAATGGATTCGCATACGATCCGCACCGCGCTGGGTGAGCTGCAGGAAGATCCGGACCGTAAGGACGCGTGGAAGGCGCTGACCGCTGCCGTTCGCGATCGCTCGGGTGATCTACAGTTGCCCGATGCGCTGCGGATCCTTTCGCGCGCACGTCGTGCTCACGGTGCACGAGGGGAAGCAGAAGCCGTCGCCGATCTCCTGTCGCTCGAGGTCGACGCCGCGAAGGGCACTCCCGACGAGGTGCGTCTCCTCGCAGAGCAAGCTCTCGTGCTCAAGGACGACCTCTTCGACGAGGAGGGCGCGCTCCTCGCGGCGCTGCGCATTCTCGAGATCGTCCCGAACGAACCCGCGGCGGCAGAGTCGGTAGGGGACAGTGAGGACAAGCGCGGTCGCTGGCGCGAGCTCGCGCAGACCTACCTCGACGAGGCGAGCACCGCCCCCGACGACGTCTACAAGAGCTCGATGCTCATGCGAGCCGCGGAGATGGAGCTCCGGTTTGCCGGGGAAGACGGCAAGCTCGAGCGCGTCACCGAGCGGCTGGAGGAGGCCTTCGGCCTCGACCACACCAACGATCGCGCCGAGAAGATGCTCGAGCGGCTCTACCGTCGCGCGGGTCGTTTCAAGGACGCAGCGCGGATCCTGAAGCAGCTCAACGAGGCGACGACGGACGCCGACATCCGGTTCTCGTCGGCGATGCGCCTCGGCCGATTGCTGGCCGGCAAGGTGGGCGACGACGCGAGCGCGGCTTCCGTCTACGATTCGATCCTCAAGCAGCAGCCCGGTAACCGGGACGCGGTGACGTTCCTCTCCGACCACTACTCGAAGACCGAGCAGTGGGACGAGCTCGTCGGGCTCTTCGAGCGACAGATCCCGGAGAGCGAGTTCGCGAAGTCCGAGCGAGTGGGCGACATGCTCCAGCTCGGAATGCTCCACTGGAAGAAGCGGGACAAGCCGGCCGACGCAGAGGCCTGGTTCGAGCGCATCCGCAAGATGGAGCCCGCGAACCAGGGGATGCTCGCGTTCTTCCGCGACTACACCGAGAAGCTCGGTGACCCCGGCCGCTTCATGACCGTGCTCGCGGCCGCGCAGCGCGTGATGCCGGAGGGCGCCGACAAGCAGTCCGTCACCCAGCAGATCGCGCGCCTCGCCGAGGGGCAGAAGGACGCCCAGAAGGCGATCGAGCAGTACAAGAGCCTGCTCCGCCAGAACCCCGACGACGCCGATTCACGCGAGCACCTGAAGGACCTCTACAGGAAGACGCAGGGCTACAACGCGCTCGTCGAGCTCCTCCGGCAGCAGCTCGAGCGGACCGATCCGTCCGACGGCCCGCGACGCCTCGAGGTGTTGCGTGAGGTCGCGGACCTCTACCGCTCGTCGATCAAGAGCGACACCGCGCTCGTCTCGGTGCTGAACCAGATCCTCCAGATCGACGACAAGGACGTCGAGACGGTGCGCGAGATCATCGGGCTCTACGACCGGCTCGGACGCGCGCGCGATCTGCTGTCGAGCCAGCAGCGCCTCGCAGAGCTCGTCGCGGACCCCATCGAGAAGGCGGAGCTGTTCCGGCTGATCGCGCGGCGCTGGCTCGAGCAGTTCTCGAACGTCCAGAACGCGACGCAGGCCTTCGAGAGCCTCCTCAAGGTGAGCCCCGGGGACGTCGAGGCATGTTCGAACCTCGCCGAGCTCTACAAGAAGCGCCGCGCCTGGCCGCAGCTCTACGAGCTCTACGAATCGCAGCTCACGACGCTCAGTGGAGCCCCGCGGCTCGCCCTCATGACGGAGATGGCGCAGCTCGCCGCCGAGCGGCTCAACCGCGGCGACGACGCCGCCCGCCTCTATCGCGAGATCCTCACCGACGATCCGAAGAACATGAGCGTGCTCGACGCGCTCGAGCGTCACGCGGAGCGTTCCAAAGACTGGCCGACGCTGGCCGAGGCCCTCGAGCGCCGGGTGGACGTCCTCAGTGACGACGCCGCTCGCCTCGCCGTGCTCCAGAAGCTCGGCACCGTCTACGCCGAGCACGTCGGCGATCACCAGGGTGCGGTGCGCGCGTGGCGTCGCGTCCTCTCGCTCCAGCCCGGTCATCAGCGCGCGCTCCGCGTGCTGCGTGATTCGTACCTCCTGGCCGGTGATTTCACCGGGCTCGAGGAGCTCTACGCGTCGCAGAACGACTGGGAAGGGCTCGCCGAGGTCCTCAGCAACACCGCCGACCGCGCCAAAGAGTCGAAGACGAAGATCGAGCTCTCGTACAAGGCGGCGGAGGTCTACCGCGATCGTCTGAACCAGCCGGACCGCGCGTTCCGTTCCTACGAGCGGATCCTGGCGACGGATCCGAACGACACCCGCGCCGCCGAGGCACTGATCCCGCTCTACGAGTCGGACGAGAAATGGGCGCGCCTGCCCGCGCTCTACGAGCTCCTCGTCGACAAGGCGAAGGACTCCGACGCGAAGCTCGGGTACCTCGGCAAGCTCGTCCAGATCGCCGGCGAGCGGCTCTCCGATCGTCAGGCCGCGGCAGCGTACGCGCGCCGTGCCTACGAGATCGCCCCCGACGACGCGCCGACCCTGACCGCCTTCCAGGAGGCGGCGCGCGCCGCCGGCGCCTGGGCGCTCTTCGTCGAAGCCGTCGAGACGCGCGCGAAGAAGGTGAAGAAGAAGAAACGCCGTCCGCTCGAGCTGGTGCTCGCGGAGGTGTACACGCGCGAGCTGTCGCGCATCGACGACGCGGTGGAGCTCTACAAGGGCCTCCTCGACAACGACCCGACCGACGACGTCGCCGGACCCGCGCTCGACGCGATTCTCCGTCGCGAAGGCCGGCGCGACGATCTGCGCTGGCTCCTCGGGCTCCGCGTCGAGAACGCGCCGTCGAAGGACGAGGGGGTTCGCATCCTGCGCGAGTGGGCCGCCCTCGAAGAAGAGGCGTTCGCCGAGCCCGAGCGGGCGAGGGATCTCTATGCGCGCACGCTCGAGGCCGCGCCGGGTGACAGCGTCGCGCTGCGCGCGCTCCCGCGTCTCCTCCTCGCGGCCGGCAACGCCGCCGGCGCGGCAGAGGTGCTCGAGAAGCACCGTGGCCATGTCGACGAGTCGGAGCGCACCGACGTCGAGACGGAGCTGTCCGAGCTCTACATCTCGCGCCTCGCGCGCCCGAAGGACGCGCTCGCGGGCGCGGTCCGCGTGCTCGCTCTGTCGCCCCACGATCCACGGGCGATCTCCGTGCTTCGCCGTCTTCTGTCGAACCCCGACACGAAGGAGCAAGCCGCGCAAGTGCTCGCGACCGAGTACGCCGCCACCGGCGACGCGCGGCAAGAGGCGGAGGCACTCGCCGCCCTCCTCGCGACCGCAACGCCGCCGCTCGAGCGGCGCGCTCTGTACCTCAAGCTCGCCGACGTCCAGGAGCAGAAGCTCTCGTCGTTCAACGCCGCGCTCGACGTGGTGCTGCGCGCCGTGCGCGAGTTCCCCGCGGATCTGGAGCTCTGGCAGCGCGCCGAGGGGCTCGCCGCCGCGTCGAACCGCCCGACGGATCTCGCCGAGGCGTATCGCGAGGCCCTGCGCTCCGAGCTCCCCGGTGACGTCGAGCTCGCGCTCTGCACCCAGGCCGCGCAGCTCCACGAAGAGCGGCTCGGTGACCCGATGGGCGCCTCGCCGTACCTCGAGCGCGTGCTCGTGCGCGACCCGAGCAACGAGCGTGCCTTCACGCGCCTGAAGCAGATCCTCACCGGCGCCGAGCGCTGGGCGGATCTCGAGGCGCTCTACGCCCGCGCCGCCGCCGCGACGACCGATCCGGTGCTCAAGACCGAGATGCTCGCCGAGGTGGCCCTCGTCTGCGAGGAGATCATCGAGGAGCCGGCGAAGGCCGCGCGCTACTACGAGCGCATCCTCGAGGTGGACCCGAGCCACGAAGGTGCGCTCGTCGCGCTCGATCGTCTCTACGACCAGCAGAAGCGTTACAAGGATCTCGCCGCGTTGCTCGAGCGCCGTCTCGTCTCCGCGGTCGGTGAGCCGAGCCTCGACATGAAGCTCCGGCTCGGGCGCATCCAGCTCGACGTCCTGCATGAGCCGGCGAAAGCCGCCGCCCACGTGGAAGACGTCCTCCGCGAGCGCTCGAACGACTACGAAGCGCGTCAGCTCGCCGAGCGCCTGCTCGAGATCGGGGAGCAGCGCATCCGCGCCGCCAAGATGCTCGAAGCAGTCTACGAGGCCAGGGACGAGGTGCGCGATCTCGTGCGCGTGCTCGAGATCCGCCTCAAGGCCCTCGACGAGAGCCCCGGCGCCGACGACGAGAAGAAAGAGCTTCTTCGTCGCATCGCGAGCCTGCGCGACGAGCGTCTTCACGACGACGACGGCGCGCTCGAGGCGCTCTCGCGGTACGTGCCGCTCGAGCCGCTCGACGTCGAGGCGCGCGCGCGCCTCGTCGAGATCGGCCGCCGCCTCGGGGCGGAAGCCAGGGTCGCCACCGTCCTCGAGAGCGCGAGCGAGCGCGCCGAGACACCGGGCATGCGCGGCGAGATCCTCACCGAGGTCGCCGGCATCTACGAAAACCAGCTCGGCAACGCCGAGAAGGCGGAGGCCACGCACCGCAAGGTGCTCGAGCTGGATCCCGACGACGCGGAGCTCGCGCTTCCCGCCGCGCGCGCCCTCGAGCGCCTCTACACAGCGTCCGGCGCGCACGAGAAGCTCCGCGACACGCTGCGAACGCAGATCCGGCTCGAGCAGCGCGCCGAAGTCCGCCAGGAGCTCGAGGGGCGTCTCGGGACGCTCTGCGAGACCGTCCTCGGCGACCTCGACGGCGCGATCCTCGCGTGGAAGGCGCGCCTCGAAGAGATGGCCGGCGATCCGGCGGCGCTCTCGGCCCTCGACCGCCTCTACGAGCGGACGGACAAGCACCGCGAGCTCGTGCAGATCCTCGAGGCGCGGCGTGACCGCGCCGAGGCGCCCGCCGAGCGTCGCGAGTTCATGCGCCGCGCCGCCGGCATCCACTCCGACAAGCTCGGCGCGGCCTCGGACGCCATCGACACCTGGCGCGCCATCCTCGACGAGTTCGGGCCCAGCGTCGAAGCGCTCGTCGCGCTCGAGGCGCTCTATTCCGCCGCTTCCCGCTGGCAAGATCTCGCCGACGCCTACGAGTCGCACATCGAGATCGCCGAGTCCGAGGGCGACCGTCTCTCGCTCGTCTCCCGCCTCGGTGATCTAAGGCGAGAGCGGCTCGCTGATTCAGCCGGCGCACTCGCCGCGTACCGTCAGGCGCTCGCGCTCGACACCCAGCACGCGCCGACGCGAGCCGCGCTCGAGAAGCTCCTCGCATCCGACGATACCGGGACGCGCCGCGAAGCCGCGGAGATCCTCCATCCGATCTACGAAGCCGACGGGGACAGCGAGAGCCTGCTCCGCGTGCTCGAGGTCGAGATAGCCTGCGCCGACGACCCGGTCGCGAAGCTTGCCCGGCTCGAGAAGGCCGTGCAGGTCGCGAACCGCGATCTGAAGGACCCGTCGAGGGCCTTCGACTACGCGGTGCGCGCGGTGCGTGAAGCCGCCGGCCACGTGGAGATCCGTCCCTGGCTCGCCGAGCTCGAGAGCCTCGCGGCCGCGACGGGCCGGCGCTCCGAGCAGGTGACGCTCCTCCGGGAGGTCGTGAGCGCCGTGTTCGACGGCGACACCCAGGTCGAGATCACCCTGAAGATCGCGACGCTCGCTCGCGAGGTCCTGAAAGATCTCGTGCTCGCCCGCGAGTACTACGAGAAGGCCCTCGAGCTCAGCCCCGACGAACGCGGGACGCTCATCGCCCTCGAGTCGCTCTACGACGAGCTCGGCGATTCGCCTGCGCTGCTCCACGTCCTCGAGCGCCGCGTCGAGGTCTCGCAGAACGACGCCGAGAAGAAGGAGCTGCTGTTCCGTCGCGCTCGCCTGCTCGCGGACAAGATGTCCGACAAGACGCGCGCCATCGAGGTGTACCAGACCATCCTCGACATCGACATGGACCCGCAGGCCGTCGATGCCCTCGAGTCTCTCTACGGTTCCGAGGAGCGCTGGGAAGATCTCGTCGGGCTCTACGAGCGACAGCTCGACGCGCCGCGATCGCCCGCCGCCGAGCTCCGCGTGAAGATCGCTCGCGTCGCGGCCCGTCACCTGAAGGACGCGCCGCGCGCCTTCGACGAGCTCGAGGCGGCCCTCGAGATCGACCGGCAGCACGAGGGTGCGATCCTCGAGCTCGAGCGCGTCCTCGCGACGGACGAAGATCCCGAGCAGCGCGCGCGCGCCGCGACGCTCCTCGAGCCGATCTACCTGGTGCGCTCCGACTACGACCGCGTGATGACGTGCATCTCCGCGCGGCTCGAGGCGAGCGGAGATCCCGATCGCCGTCGCGAGCTGCTGACGCGCCTCGCGCACCTCTACGAGGAGCAGAAGGAAGACTATGTCGCGGCCCTCGACACGACGGCCAAGCTCTTCCACGACGATCTGTCGGATACCGGCACCCTCGCGGAGCTCGAGCGGCTCGCCAAGGTCGCCGGCGCCGAGCGTCGCCTCGCCGAGATCTACTCGGCCGAGCTCGCCAAGGTATCCGGGGACGACCCGACCACCGCGAAGCTCGCCGCTCGCACCGGCCAGATCTTCGCGAGCCTCGGAGAGAACGACCAGGCCCTCGCGTTCTACCGGCGCGCGCTGGCGTTCGAGCCCGAGAGCGAGCCCCTCTTCAAGTCGGTGGACGAGCTGCTCCAGCGCACGGACCGCCACGAGGAGCGGGTCAGCCTCTACAAGGCCGCCCTCGAGCACAAGTTCGAGCCCGCAGAGCGTCTCAAGCTCCTCCACACGATCGCGGAGCTCGAGCGCCGCCAGCTTTCGCGTCCCGACGACGCAATCGACACCTACCGTCAGGCCGTCGAGGTCGACGATCGTGACGCCCGCTCGCTCGACGCCCTCACCGACCTCTACCGCGAGCGTTCGCGGTGGTCGGATCTCGCCGATCTCCTTCTCCGTCGCGCCGAGTCTGCCGACTCGGTAGACATCGCTGCCGGCCATCGCCTCGCGCTCGCTCGTCTCCTGAAGAACCAGATGAGCGAGCCCGGGCGCGCCATCGACCAGCTCGACGAGATCGTCCGCGTCGTGCCGCACCACCAGGAAGCCATCGCCGAGCTCGAGGTCCTCAAGGAGCAGGACCCGCACCGCGAGCGCATCGTCGAGATCCTGCGTCCGCTCTACGAGGCCGCCGACGACTGGCGGAGGCTCATCAAGCTCAACGAGGATCGCTTCGGCCTCGCCCGCGATGCGGCCGAGAAGGTCGCCGTGCTCCGCGAGACGGCCGTGCTCTGGGAGCAGCGCGGCAACGACAAGGACCGCGCGCGCCGCGCCCTCGGGCTCGCCGTCGAGTTCGACGCCGACGACTCCGACGTCCGCGCCGAGTACGAGCGCCTCGCCGAGGCGACCAACGCCTGGGACGAGCTCGCCGAGAGCTACGAATCCGCGCTGCGCGAGCACCCGGATCTCGCGTCGAAGCCGGCGCTCCTGACGACCCTCGCCAACGTGCACGACACGCGGCGGGACGATCCTCGCAGGGCCCTGGACGCCTACGACCGCCTGCGGGAGCTCGACGCGAGCGATATCGCCCCCGTCGAGAAGATGGAGCAGCTCGCGACGCTGCTCAGTGACTGGGCGACCCTCGACAAGGTGCTCACCGCGAAGGTCGAGCTCGTCTTCGGGGACGAGGACCGGGCGAGCATCTGGCGTCGCATCGGCGAGGGCCGGCGCGACATGCTCGACGACCGCCAGGGCGCGATCACCGCGTACGAGAACGCGTCGAGCCTCGATCCCGACAGCGCGTTCACCATCGACTGCCTCATCGAGCTCTACGAGGCGAAGAGCGATCCGTCGCGGCTCGTCGAGCTCTATCAGCGTCGCGTCGAGCTCGCGAGCGACGACGACAAGGAGCTCAAGTACGAGCTACTCGTCAAGGCCGCCGACGTCTTCGAGAAGAAGCTCGGCCAGCGGACGAACGCGATCGACGTGCTGAATCAGGCGCTCCTCGTTCAGCCGGCGGCGCCCGCGGTGCTCACCGCGCTGAACCGCCTCTACCGCGCCGAGGAGATGTGGCCGGAGCTCCTCGACAACCTCCGTCTCGAGGCGACCCACGCAGACAGCGTCGAGGGCCGCGCGAACCTGCGCAAAGAGATCGCGGCGATTCTGTCGTCGAAGCTCTCGAGCCACGAGGACGCGCTCGAGTCGTACGGGCTCGTACTCTCGGAGCGCCCCTCCGACGCGGAAGCGGTCGCCGCCGTGCGAAAGCTCGGCGAAGATCACGAGCACCTGCGGCCGATGGCCGCGTCGATCCTCGTGCCCGTCCTCACCGACGGCGGTCTCGACGAGCAGCTCGTCGACGTCCTCGAGATGCGCCTGACGACCGAGTCGGAGCCCGGCGCCCGCGCCGCGACACTCCGCTCCATCGCCGAGGTGCTCGACCAGAAGCTCAAGCGTCCGGCCCAGGCCGAGGCGGCGCTGCTCCGTGCAATCGGCGAGCAGCCCGATGCGGCCGATCTCCACTCCGAGGTCGAGCGACTCGCCGAGGCGAGCGCGGGCGGCTGGCAGCGCTACGCCGATTCGCTCGGCGAGCGCGCGCAGTCGACCTTCGACGTGCAGCTCGCCCGCGATCTGTACACGCGCCTCGGCAAGGTCGCCGAGACGAAGCTCTCCGACGATCGACGCGCCGTGCAGGCGTACACCCGAGCCGTCGAGCAGGTGGGGGACGAGCCGGATCTGCTGGAGGCGCTCGACCGCCTCTACGCACGTCTCGGTGACGGGCAGATGCTCGCCGACGTCCTCGAGCGCCGCGTCGCGGTCGTCGACGCGCCGTCCGAGCAGGCCGTCCTGCATTACCGCCTCGCGGTCCTCTTCATCACCGAGTTCAAGGACGCGAGCCGCGGGCTCGGCAGCCTCCGCGACGCCCTCGAGCGGAACCCCGATCACGAGGAGGCCCTCGAGGAGCTCGAGGCGCTCACCGACGATCGCGATCTCTTCGAGGAAGCTGCGGAGATCCTCGAGCACGCTTACCGGAGTCGTGGCCGCACCGACCGTCTCGCCGCGCTCTTCGAGAAGCGCGTCGGGTTCGCCGAGACCGCCGTCGATCGCATCGACATGCGCCGGAACCTCGCGCGCGTCCTCGAGGACGAGGCAAAGGATCCGGCGGCCGCCCAGCGCGTGCTGCAGCAGGGCCTGGTCGACGACCCTGCCGACACTGCGCTGCTCGAGCAGATCGAGCGGCTCGCCGGCATCACCGGGAACTGGCAGCCCGCCGCCTCGGCCCTCCGCGAGGCCATCGAGAAGAAGCTCGATCTCGTCCCCGACGTCGCGCGTGATCTGCTGGTTCGCGTCGCGGCCTGGTATCGCGACCGCGCGAACGACGAGCGCGCCGCCGAGAAGGCCCTCGAGAAAGCGCTCGAGTTCGACCCGGAGAGCGACGACGTGCTCGTGCAGATCGAGGCGCTCCAGAAGGGGTCCGGCCGTGAGCGCGACCTCGTGCAGACGCTCCGGCGCCGCGCGAAGCTCGTCCTCGACGACGACGCCCGCGTCGCGCTCTATCGCCGCGCGAAGGACCTCGCCGACGGTCTCGGGGACCGCGACCTCGCCGAGGCGGTGCTCCGGGAGCTCCTCTCGCGGGACGACACCAACGTCTGGGCGCTCTCCGAGCTCACCCGGCTACGTGAGGAGCAGGGAGACTCGAAGGAAGTCCTGACCCTCATCATGCGGCAGATCGACCTCGCCATCGGCGACGCCGATGCGCGTGCGCTCCGGCATCGCGCGGCTCTCATCGCGCGAAACAAGCTCGACGACCCGAAGGCCGCGGTCGAGCTCTACGAGCGTCTCTTCGCCGACGACCCGACGGACGCGGTCGCGGCGCAAGCGCTCCGCGAGCTCTACGCCGCCGCCGGCTCGGACGACGATCTGGCCGATCTCCTCGACCGTCTGATCGACGTCGCGACGACTCCGGCCGACCGCGGCACCCTCCGCATCGAACTCGGCCGGCTCCGCGCCGACAAGTTCGGGCAGATCGATCGCGCCGTCGACATCTTCCGCGCAGTGCTCGAAGAAGAGCCCTCCCGTGGAGAGGCCGTCGTCGCGGTCGGAGAGCTGTACGCCAAGGGCGAACGCTACGGCGATCTCGCCGAGCTCCTCGGGCAGCAGGTCGCCGAGGCGCGTGCGCGCGGCGACGTCGATGCAGAGCTCGACTACGAGGTGCGCCTCGCGGATCTCTACGACAAGCGCCTCGACGACCGCGCCAAGGCGATCGAGACGTACGAGGCGATCCTCGGCCGTCGTCCCCAGCACCGCGTCGCCCTCGAGACGTTGATCCGCCTCTACCAGGTGTCGGAGGACCACGCCGCGGGAGCGCGTCACCTCGAGACGCTCCTCGGCATCGAGGAGGGCGAGGCCGCGCAGCGCGTCGCGATGAAGCTCGCCGACGAGTACCGCGCGCTCGGCGATCTGCCGGCGGCGGGTTCGGCCCTCGAGCGCGGTCTCGCGACCGACCCGCGCAACGTCACCATCCGCGACGTACTCCGGAAGCTCTACGAGGAGAACGGCGCCTGGGACAAGCTCGCCACGCTCATCGCCGGAGACGCGGACATCGTCGAACCGGTCGACGAGAAGATAAAGCTGCTCCGCACCGCGGCCGGCATCCAGGCCACGAAGCGGAACGACTTCACCGCGTCGGCGGACCTGCTCGAGCGGGCGAGCGCGCTCCGTCCGGGCGACCGCGAGCTCATGCTCGAGCTCTGCGACGCTTACAGCTCCTCGGGGCGCGGCAAGGCCGCCGTCGAGGTGCTCGAGAAGATCGTGCAGTCGTTCGGCGGCAAGCGGTCGAAGGACCTCGTCGAGATCCATCGTCGCCTCGCCAAGGCGTACGGCTCCGATGGCGACAACGCGCGTGCGATGGAGGAGCTCGACAAGGCGTTCCGCATCGAGCCCGGCAACGTCAATGTCCTCCGGGAGCTCGGTAGCGTCTCCATCGACGTCGGGGATCTCAAGCGCGCGCAGCAGATGTTCCGCGCGCTCCTTCTGCAGAAGCTCGACGAGAGCGGCCCCATCACCAAGGCCGAGGTGTTCATGAATCTCGGTGACGTTCACCTCCGGCTCGGGGAGAAGCAGAAGGCGCAGCAGATGCTCGAGCGCGCCATCCAGACCGACGCCTCGCTCGCGAAGGCGAAAGAGCTGCTCGCTCAGGCCAAGGCCTGAGACGTGGAAATCGGACCGCGGCCGGCGCCTGGCGGCGTGCGCTCCGCGGTCCGATTTTTTCTTGGGGTTTGCCTTGGATGCGTGGTGCGGCTCTGGGTCGCCACGCTGCGGATCCGCGTCGCATTGCCGCCGTCGTTCTCCGCAGGGGGCGCGCGCGTCGTCGCGTTCTGGCACGGGCAGCAGATGGCGCTCCTCGCGGCGCGACGGCTCGTCCGCGGCGCGGTCGTCCTCGTGAGTCACTCGAAGGACGGTGACGTGCAGGCCGGCGTGATGACGGCGCTCGGCTTTCGCGTCGTGCGCGGCTCGTCGTCACGCGGTGGCGCGGTCGCACTCGCCGCGCTGGTCGGCGCGCTCCGCGCCGGCGGCAAGGTCGCGCTCGCGGTGGACGGCCCGCGGGGCCCGCGTCACGTCGCGAAGGGCGGCGCGGCGGCCGCCGCGCACGCCGCGGAAGCGCCGCTCTTCCCCGCCGCGTGCGCGTCGAGGAGCGCGTTCGTCCTGTCCCGGACCTGGGACGGCTTCGAGCTCCCCTTGCCGTTCTCCCGCGTCGCGATCATCGTCGGCGCGCCGCTGGCGCTCTCGCCCACGGCGTCGCGAACGGACCCGCACCGTCTCGGCAAAGCCCTCGCCGTCAGTCGCCGCCGCGCCGAACGTCTAGCCGGCATCGTCGCCAACGACCACGAAGGTGGTCGTTTGGCGGCCAACGGCGCGGTCGGAATGCAGCGATGAACCGGATCGCGCTCGTGAACGGGGTGACGTCGGCGCTCGACGAGGCGAAGGTCGGCGTGACGGATCGGGGGTTCCTTTACGGCGATTCGGTGTTCGAGACGCTGCGCACTTACGCGGGCGAGCCCTTCGCGCTCGACCGTCACCTGGCGCGCCTGGCGCGGAGCGCGGCGCTCGCGTACATCGAGCTCCCGGTGTCGCTCGAGGCGCTCGCCGGCGAGGTACGTGCCGCCATCCAGCGGGCGGGGAACGCCGAGAGCTACGTCCGCGTCATGATCACCCGCGGTGAGGGCGAGCTCGGGCTCGATCCGGGGCTCGCGGAAGGCGCGACGCGGGTGCTCATCGTCACGCCGCTCGCGGCACCGCCGGCGCTCGTCTACGAGCGGGGGATCGGAGCCGTCACCTTCGCGGCTCGACGCGCCGCCGACGGCACCGCCGCCGCGGGAGCAAAAATAGGAAATTATCTGGTGAGCGTGCTCGCGATGCGGAAAGCGCGGGCGGAGGGGGCCGCGGAGGCGCTGGTCGTCGACGCGGCCGGGCACGTCGTCGAGGGCGCGACGTCGAACGTGTTCTTCGTCGCGAACGGCGCGCTCACGACGCCGCCCGACGACGACGGCATCTTGCCGGGCATCACTCGCGCCGAGACGCTAGAGGTCGCGCGCGCGCTCGGGATCGCCGTCGTGTTTCGCTCGCCGCGCGTCGAGGAGCTCGGTGCGTTCGACGAGATGTTCATCTCGTCGAGCATCCGGGAGCTCGTCGCCGTGGTGCGCGTGGACGGCAAGCTCGTCGGAAACGGCGTTCCCGGTCCGATGTACGTGCGTCTCCTCGCGGCGTTCCGCGCGGCCGTCGGACATCGCTGAACCGACGGTTCAGGCCGAAGCCACGCCGATCGAGGGTCGCCGGCTTCTCCACCTTGATAGTGGGGTCTCGCGGAAAACTTTGCGATGTACCGCCCAAGTACATCGCAATTTTTTCCGTGGGAGGGCGCGTCGTGAAAGGGGTGCGACGGGCCCGTCAGGCGCGCCGTAGGGTCAGCGCTGCTGCCCGCTTCGCGGTGAGCTGCTCGGCTCAGGCGGGGGAAGCGGCTTCGGCGGCGACGGGAACGGCTTCGGCGCCGGCGGATTCGGGGAGCTTGCCGGGGACCGGGATCCGGAGCCGACCACCGCCCTCGGCGATCATCATGGCGATCGCCTTGTCGAAGAACGCTTTGAGGAACGGGACCTCTCGCGGCGGATCGGTGACGAGCCCGCACTTCGCGATCGCCTTCATCGCGGCGACGATCTCGAGCGCGCGCTGCTCACCTTCGCGCGCGAGCACGCTGAGGGCCGAGTCCTTCATGCGACCGAGGAGCTCTTCGCGCGCCTCGGGGGAGAAGAAGCGGTCCGTCGCGGCGTCTGCCTCGCTGCGGAGCAGCTCCGTCACGACGCCGGGCTCCGGCGTCTCGCCGGAGCTGAGCTGCGAGCCGACCTTCACTAGCAGCTCCTGCATCGCGGGGTTTGCCGGGAGCCAGCTCCGGAACTCGGGCACGTTGTGGAGCTTCCCGGAGTCCTTCGCGACGTCGAGCGCGTCCTCGTCGGCGAGCTCGAGTCCCTCCTCGTCGAAGGGGTGCTCGGGCGCGGACGCGGGCACCGGCTCGAGCAGCGACGCCGCCGTCGTGAAGCCGAGGGGCTCGGGCAGATTGCGCTCGCGATGCACGCGGCGCGCCTCGGCGATCGCCCAGCGCGCCCAGGGAGGCGGCACCAGCGTCGCGCCGTAGCCGGAACCGGGCAGAAGCTTCCCGAAGTAGTCCTTGAGCTGACTCTGGCTCATCACCGAGTTCTCGATGCGCGCGACGCCCTGACCGCGGTGCAAGAAGACGAAGGTCGCGCGATAGCGTCCACTCGGCGCGTGCGACGCGACGGCGAAGAGCTGCATCCCCGTCGAGTCCGGCGCCATCATCCACGCCTCGACGATCTCGGGGGCGGACTTCGAGATCAGCGCTGCGACGCGCTTCTGCTCGGGGATGGGAACACCGCGCGCGCGGAGGACGTTGAGAGCGCGGCGCGCCGCCTTGCGAAGCGGTCCTTCACCGTGCTCGCTCGCCGTGACGACGGCCTCGGCGTTCGGCGCGTCACGCCAGGCGTCGATGAGCGCTTCGGCCCGGGGCCCTGCGTTCTTCAGCGCCTCGAGCGCGGAGTCCGCCCCGGCGCGCAGCTGTTGGTCGTCGAACGCGGGCTTGCTCTTGTCGTTCTTGGTCATGATGCCTCGAATGCGTAGCGTCGTGTCTCTTCAGGACGTCCGGGCGACGAGGTCGATCTCGACCGACGCACCCAGGGGTAATGCGGCAACCTGGACGGTCGAGCGCGCAGGCGGAGTCGCTCCGAAGTAGGTCGCGTAGATTGCGTTGACGGCCGCGAAGTCGGCCATGCTCGTGAGATAGATGGTCGTCTTCACCACGTCGTCGAAGCTCGCGCCGCCGGCCGTGAGGACCGCGCGGAGGTTCTCCATCACGCGACGGGTCTGCTCGTCGATGCCGCCCGGGACCAGCTTGCCGGTCGCCGGATCGAGCGGGATCTGGCCGCTCGTGAAGAGAAACCCGCCGGAGCGGATCCCCTGGCTGTAAGGCCCGACCGCCTTCGGTGCCTCGGCACTGTGCACCGCGTCGCGGTCGCTCTTCGCCATCTCGGTGATCCGAGGATATTTCCCCAGTGCACCCCCCGGATCAAGGCGTGACGGCGGAGAATATCGGGTTTTTTCGCCGGCTCAGCGGGGGACGTCCACCGAGCGGCGGCCGCTGATGGCGCGCCCGAGCGTGATCTGATCCGAAAATTCCAGATCGCCACCGTGGGGAACTCCGCTCGCGATGCGAGAGATCTGGAGGCCGAGTGGCTTGAGCTCCTGCGCCAGGAAGAGCGCGGTTGCCTCGCCGTCGACCGACGGAGGCGTCGCGAGGATGACCTCCTTGACTCCGTCTTGCTTGATGCGCGAGACGAGGAGCGCGAGCGGAAGCTCGTCGGGTCCGATGCCGTCGAGGGGCGACAGCAACCGTCCGAGAACGAAGTAACGGCCGCGCATCGCGGAGCTGCGCTCCACGGCGAGCAGATCTTGCACGCGCGCGACGACGCAGAGGAGCGTCGGATCACGACGATTGTCGCGGCAGACCGAGCAGACCGCGCTGCCATCCGCGTCGATCTCGGCGAGGTTACGGCAGCGGTCGCAAGGACGAACGCCGTCGGCGAGGGCGGCGAGCTCGCGTCCGAGATCGCTCGCCAGGCCGTTCTCTTCCCCCGCGAGGAACAGGACGTAGCGCTGCGCCGTCTTTTCCCCCACACCGGGGAGACGCGCGAGGAGATGTATCAATGCTCGCAGCCGATCGGGAAGCACGTCGCTCTATTCTTCGGGCAGCCGTATCTCTTTTAGCCGGGCTCCGAGGATCCGCGAAGCCTCGGCGATCTTAGGATGCTGCTTGGCGCGCGCCAGGGCCTGTTGCTTGCGCTCGTTCCGTTCCTGGCTTTCTGCGGCGGAGATCGTTCCCTTGAGCGCGTTCACGGCGCGCGTCTCGAAGACGATCGGCGGCTCGGCGCCGAGGACGGCCCTTGCTGCGGCGCGGATCACCGACAGGGCCTCGGGGGTGGACGCGCTGCGCTCGAAGATGGTGCCCGACTCGAAGGCGAGCGCGAGCCGCTGCCCGGTGGCCTCGACGACCTCGGCGTGGTTCAGGCACGCGGCGAGATCCGGGCGCGTGTTCCGGACCTCGACGATGATGTGCCGGAAGGTGTCGAGCGCGGCGTTGCCGTTGACCGGCGCCGAGACGGCGTGTGCAGCGCCGTTGAGTGGCGCGGGCATTCCATTGAGCTTCGCGACGGCGCCGTTGGTCGGTGGAGCGACGCTGACCGGCGCTGCAATCGGCGCGACGGAGACGGGCGCGACGGAGACGGGCGCGACGGAGACGGGCGCCGGCACGGAAACGGGCGGCGCCACTGGCGCCACGGAAATATGCGCCACGGAAACGGGTGGCGTCGCTGGACGTGGGTCGGGGCCTGGGGGTTCGCTGGCCGCTTCGGAGACCGCGGCGTGCGCGGGCGCGGAGCTAGGCCCCGCCTCACGGCTCTGCTGTCGCGGCGCACCAGGGCCGCCGCCGCCGCTGCCGCCTTGCCGTGGATCGGGTCGCGGACCGGGACGTCCCGTCGGCGGTGGCGCCGGACCGCGCGGACCATTGCCGGCTCCGGTGAGTCGCTTCTCGAGCGCGGCTAGCCGGGACACGAGCTCGTCGATCGGGATCAGGGCCGGACGACGGGACAGCCGCACGAGGAGCATCTCGAGCGCCGCACGCACCTGTCCACTCCGGACGACGTCGTCGAAGCCGGCGCTGAACCCCTGGTGAAGCCGCACGAGGTCGTCGGCGCTGGTGCGCTCCGCCAGCGCTGCGACGTCCGCTCGCTCCTCGT
Organism: Polyangiaceae bacterium; assembly: GCA_036272055.1. GTDB lineage: Bacteria > Myxococcota_A > Polyangia > Polyangiales > Polyangiaceae > DASZVB01. Next base: position 21,664 of record DATAZL010000076.1, read on the forward strand.
CGGCGAGGTCGAGGAGATCGCCGGGAGTGCTGCAAACCTTCGAGACGACTAGGTCTCTCAGTACCGCGAGCACGTCACGAGAGACGGTCGCGATGTCGTAGCCCTGGTTCGCGAGGTCGGCGACGATGGAAAGACAACGCGAAGCGTCGCCCGCCACGAGGGCGGCGGCCATGTCATGCAACACCTGCCGGCTGGCAACGCCGAGCACCCGGGAGACCGAGTCGCCGTCGAGGGCCTGGTCGTTCCAGGCGATCACCTGGTCGAGCAGGCTCATCGCGTCCCGCATGCTCCCGGCGGCTTCCCGGGCGATGATGGCCAGCGCGCGATCGTCGCTCTTTATGCCTTCCGACGATAGAACATGGGCAAGGCGCTGACCGATGAGCTTCGTGGGAATCAGCTTGAAGTCGAACCGCTGCACCCGGGACAGAATGGTGACCGGCACCTTCTGGACCTCGGTCGTCGCGAAGATGAACTTCACGTGGGGCGGCGGCTCTTCGAGCGTCTTCAGGAACGCATTCCATGCGCTCTGTGAGAGCATGTGGACCTCGTCCACGATGAAGATCTTGAACCTGTCCCGAGCGGGTCGATAAGGGAGCGAGTCTTGGAGCTTTCTGACCTCGTCGACGCCGTTGTAGCTCGCTCCGTCGATCTCACGGACGTCGACGTCGGTGCCCGCGGCGATCTCGCGGCACGCCGCACACTGGAGACAGGGCTTCACCGTCGGGCCGGTGTGCGGCTCGTCTGCGGTGCCCATGCAGTTCAGCGCCTTGGCGAGGATGCGGGCCGACGTCGTCTTGCCGACGCCGCGGACGCCGGTGAAGAGAAATGCGTGAGCGACGCGCCCGGACTGGATCGCGTTCCCCAGCGTGCGGGAGACGTGCTCTTGCCCGATGAGGTCGTCGAAGCTCATTGGGCGCCACTTGCGGGCGAGGACGACGTAGCTCATGGGGGGTTCATCGGCGTAGCAGATTGGCCCTCGCGCCGAAAGCGCCGCCCGGGTCACGGCCCTGTGGAGTACCGGACCTCGCCATGAACGCTCCCGTCGTCGCCGGGATCTTCATCGCTTGGAGCGCGGTGCAGCTCACCGTCGGCGCTTTCTTTCTACAGGCTTACACCGCGCGGCGGCGTGAGCTCGAATATTTGCTCTTCGCTCTGGTGTGCTTCGGGATGGCGGTCACCGACGCGGGCTTGACGGGCGCCGCCGCCATTCACGGCTCGACGCACTGGGAGACGGCGATGAAGGTGGTGCACGCCGGCGCGATCGCCGCCACCGCCGCGAACGTGCACTTCGTCGTCCAGTTCGTCGCGCCGCAGTACGTGCGGCGCACGGTACCGCTCACGTACGCGCTCGCTGCGGCATACATCCTCCTGTCGTTCGCCGACGGCTGGTGGCAATCGGGCACGACGCACGTCGCGCACGGCACGCCGCTCGGCTTCGAGATCATCGAGGTCATGGCGTTGCCGACCATGCCGGCGCAGACCGGGTACCTCTGCATGATGCTCGCCGACGTCGCGACGTTCGTCGCGCTCCTCCGTGCCTACCGGCGTGGGCGACGCGACGTGCGCGGCGCGATGCTCGGACTCGCAGTGGTGATCTCCTGCGGGATCAACGACCTGATCAACGTCGCCTTCCAGTCCGGCACGCCGCCGCTCTTTCCGTATGGCTTCCTGATCTACGGCTTCGGCGTGGCCGACACGCTGCTCGTCCGCTATCACCGCGCCGCCCAGCAGCTCGAGGTGACGGCGCGGGAGCTCCGGCATGCCACCGAGGAGCTGACGAGCTCGTACCTCGAGCTCAGCGTCGTGCAAGAGGAGCTCTTCCGGAAGCGGCAGCTCGCGTCGGTCGGGGAGCTCGCGGCGTCCATCGCTCACGAGGTCAGAAATCCGCTCGCGATCATCGTCAACGCGGCCGCCAACCTGAAGCGGCAGGGCCTCGGCGCGGAAGACCGCAACACGCTCTTTCAGATCGTCGAGGAGGAGATCACCCGCCTCAACAAGATCGTCACCGAGCTCCTTCGCTACGCGCGCCCCGTCAACGTCCATCGTGAGGACATCGCGCTCGGTGATTTCTTGAAGGGCTTCGGGGAAGGGCTCGACCCCGCGTACACTCTCGTCGTCGAGGTGCCGGAGCGCACCGGCGTCGACACGGTGTGGGCGGACGCGACGCTCCTGAAGCTCGCCATCCAGAACTTGCTCGACAATTGCCGGCAAGCGATGCCCGGCGGCGGCGTCATCACGCTGCGGGCCGTCCCGGCGCGCGCGGTGGATGTGACGGGTATCCGCATCGAGGTCTCCGACGCGGGCCTCGGGATGGACTCGCACACCCTCCACCGAGCGATGGATCCGTTCTTCACGACACGTCCGAGCGGCACCGGGCTCGGGCTTCCCATCGCCGGGCGCATCGTCGAAGCGCACGGCGGCGAGGTCGACGTTCGCAGTCGCGCGGGCGAGGGCACGACGGTGTCGCTCTTCATTCCGGCAAAGCGCGTCGCAGGCTCCGGCGAGTCGGTGAGACCAGGGCCTCCGAGCGCCGCGCTTCCGGCGGGCAAGGAGAAGGGCAAGGCTCCGGCCGAGAAACCTCACGTCGAGGTCAGCGGGGAAGAATGAGCGCCGCGCTCGGGACGACATTGACCGGCCCGTGACGGGAACGCATGCTCCCCGGCACCGATGGCGCTCCGCAAGCAGCTTCTGTTCGTCTGCGTGAACCGTCGTCCGGACGGCACGCCCAAGGGCTCTTGTGCCGCCAAGGGCGCCGTCGAGGTTCACGCCAGGCTGAAGGAGCTCATCAAGGAGCGCGGCCTCGGCGCGACCGAGGTCCGTCCCTGCACGTCGAGCTGTCTCGACGCGTGCTGGGTCGGTCCCTGCATCGCCGTCGAGCCGGATCATTACTATTACGGCCGCGTCCAGCTCTCCGACGTGGGGGAGATCGTCGACGCGCTGGTGAAGGGTGAACGCGTCGAGCGACTGGTGCTCGAACCCGACGACTACGTGGAGCCTGCCGAGCTCCGGCGTCGCGAATGATGCAGGGTCGGCGCGAGCGGGCGACCGGGTGGCTCCGCTCCTGACGCTGTTCGGCGCGTACACGCGCGTGAGCGAGCCGCTGTCACCGCGGCCCTCCGTGGTCGAGCTCGGCGCCGTCCACTCGTTCGCGGAGCTCCTCCGCGGCGCGCTGACGTTCTCCGCGCGGGTCCGCGTCGAGGAGCTCGCGAGCGACGCCCATGGGATCGCGAATTTCACGCGCCACGCACCCGGCATTCGCTGTCGGCTCACCTTCGGCGCCGACGCCGGAACACGTCACGAAGCCGTGCTCGACGGGCGCCCCGATCGCCGCCTCGTCCGCTCGCTCACCGAGCTCTCCGGTCTCGTCTTCGGCCCGGACGGGGCCGTCGTCGGGAGCGCGCGCCTGCGGCTCAACTGGCGTGTGCGGCGCTGACGCGCGCGCTCAGAGCATCTGGATGAGCTCGCGTTCGCCTGCGCCGAGCAGGTAGTACGCGACGAACTCCGCGGGCGCGTCCTCGGAATCGAACTTCAGGATCTTCTTGTGCGGCGGTTCGTAGAACGCGTCGCCCTCGTGAAGCGTCCTCGGCTCCGTGCCCTCGACCTGGAGCACGATGGACCCCTTCACGACGTAGCCCATCAGCGGGCAGGGATGCTGGTGCAACCCTGTCGCCTGGTGCGGGACGAAATCGAGTCGCTTCACCTCCACGGTGCGCACCGACTTGTCCGCGTCGAGGCGGAGAACGCAAGTCGTGGTGGCCGAGCAAGAGCGTGCAGAGGCGTGGGGCGGCCGGCTCGTCGGCCACACGGGGCGTATGTGAAGTCGGGGGGCACCTTGCCGCGATCGAACGGCGCGTCGTGATCCTGCTGCACGTCGAATGGCCGAAAAGGAGCGGCAAACGCGGCGCGAGCGTTGGCTCGGCTGATGCAAGCCACTGCCTCGACGCGAACGAAGGAGGCAACGATGGCAAACGGAACCAATGACGCTGAAACCGGGGGACGGCGCTCGCGCATTCGAACGGACGAGCTCCCGCAAGCCGATCCGATCGCGTACCTCGGGACCGAGCGCCACCCGATCAGCGTGCCTCCGACGACGCATGACATCGAGCCCGTCGCAGAGTCGATGCGAGGAGGCGCGGAGACCGCGACCAAGTCTCACGTGTCACGCCGCGTGCTCGCGACGGCGATCGGCTTCGCCATCGTGATCCCGATGGCCGTGAGCCTCTCGACGAGCGACGACGTGGCGCGGGCTCCAGCAACCGGCACGGCAGCGCGCGCTGCCGCGCCGCCGCGCGAGCCCGTGCAAGCCGTTCCTGCGGATCTGCCGCCGGGCGGCGTGACCGAGAGCACGGTCCCGGAGGCGGAGCCGCCGATGACGGCCGACAGGGCCGTCGCCGACTGGACGTCCACGCCGCAGAACCCGGCCACTGACGCGACCGATGTGAGTCGGATGGGCAAAGCTGCCGCGACGGTGCGAAGCGTTTCCGCGGGTCCCGCGCTCGCGGCCGAGGCTCACGCGGTTCCGGTACGCGTTGCAGTCCCGCGTCCCGCGACACATCGCTCCGTCGGCGCGTTCGCGACGCCGTTCGACTTCACTGCGGCGATGAACGCCGTCGCCGCCAGGAACGTCGGCCCCGCGCAATGCGGACTCGAAGCGGTCGGCGCGACGCCCGTCGCGATCACGTTCGCTCCGAACGGACACGCGACGCGCGCCGTCGTCGAGAACGGTCCATTGCGCGGCACCGCCGCGGGGAGCTGCGTCGCGCTGCGTCTTCGGGATACCCAGATTGCGCCCTTCGACGGCGACGCTGCGACGATCCGGACGAACGTGATGCTCCGCTGAGCGGCGCGTTCGTCCCGGCGTCTCAGGGCTTCGGTACTTCGACGGGGAGCACTACGGTGACCTGAGTCTTGGCGCCCTGCGGCGGTTTGAAGTCGGCCGTCGCTGCACGGGTCGACAGGCACGACGCCACGGGCGCGGGGATCTTCGTCGATTGCTGCACGGCGACACCGAGCACTTGCCCAGCCGTGCCGACGCGGATCGTGACCGTCGCTGTTCCTGCGATGTCCGGCTTCGTCGAGCGACCTTTTGCGACACACGAGGCGAAACTCGTCTTGAGCCCCGACACGACCGTGTCGAGGTCGGACAGCGTGCCGCCGGTGACCGTCGGAGAACCGATCTCGACGAGGGGGCCGCGCGCCATCGCGGCTGGGTTCGGCGGCGGAGCTCCGTATGCGGCCGCCATGCCGGACATACCGGAGCTCGGCAGATCGGCCAGTGACGTGGGAGCGATGCTCGGCGTCGCGCTGGTTGTGCTCGACGCGGCGGGCACAGGTGTGCTGCCCGTCGTCACCGGCGACACCGTGGTTTCCGCGGGCGCGTTCGGAACGGCGGCGGGCGCCGTCGGCGCCGTGACGGCGAGCGACGCGCTGTTCGTCTGCGATGGCGTGCCGCACGCCACCGACGCGGCGCTCGCGCCGAGCGCGAGCAGTGCGGCACGGGCGAATCGCTCCGGCGGTGCGAGACGGGCCGGCGCGTGAGCGACGATGGCGGTCGCACAGAACGGACAGCGCCGCTCGGAAATGCGTACGTGTCGCGTGCAGGCGTGACAGACGACGAGGCTCGGCATCAGTGGTCCCACTCTAGATCGAAAATCGTCTTCGGGGCGCCGTCCCAGGCCCGATCCTGGAACTCCGCGCGCACGTTCAGGCCTCCGGACAGAGAGACGACGCCTTCGCAGAACCCCATCGTCTGGTAGCACGCGGCCTCTTCGGCCTTCGGCGCCATGTGATACGTCATCGCGACCTTCGCGTGGCCCGCGGTGAGCATGGGAATGTCGAAGGCGTGAAAGTCGAACATCGAGCGCCGGGCGACGCGGAGTCGCATGAGTGACTCGAGGGGCTCACCGGGTACGATCATGTGGTCCGGGCCGGTGTCGAACTGCTGCGCAGAGAAGCGACCCCACAGGCGCACCGCGTCGAGGGTGGCTCCCTCGAGGTGGTCGAGGATCGCGATGCCGAGCCGCTCGAACGTCGACATCGGATACCACTCATCGGGCCGTATCTGTTGCCACACGTAGATGACGTCCTCCGGTGGAAGGATCCCCTCCCAGTCGACGTTCTTTCTACGGCGGATCATCCGCACGTACTCCACGAACAGGGAACCTCTGACGTGTCGAGTCAAGGGAAGCTTCTGCATCACGGCCTGGTCAAAACTACGATACTACCATGGGGTGCCCCCCGCCCGAGGGGATGCCCGGACTAGCCTTGGCCGCCACGAAGGTACGCTTTTGGTGGCATTTCGCGGTGCGTTTCGGGCGTTCTATAGGTAGGAGCCTCGTCATCATGGAGCGACTGGTCCCCGACAAGACGGCGGTCATCGTGGTCGATATCCAGGAACGCCTGACGGCGGCGATGCCCGAGCGTCGCGTCGCCGACGTCGTCCGTGCGACCACGGTGCTTGTCGAATCTGCGCGCCTGCTCGGAGCTCCCGTCTTCGCGACGGTCCAGTACACGAAGGGTCTCGGCCCGATGATCGCGAGCGTCGCGACGGTGCTCGGCGCGGCGTCGGTGGTCCCCGTCGAAAAGACGCAGTTCAGCGCTGCGGACGCTCCGGGATTCGTCGACGCGCTGAAGGCCGCGCGCGTCACCGACGTGGTCGTCGTCGGGATGGAGACCCACGTGTGCGTGTATCAGACGGCGCGCGATCTGGTCGGCCTGGGTACGCCGTGCACGTCCCCGCGGACGGCGTGTGTTCGCGGCGCGACGACGTGCGAGACGTGGGCCTCGGGCTCATCGCACGCGCTGGCGCGGAGGTGACGACCGCCGAGACCGTCGTCCTCGACTGGCTGCGCGACTCGGCGGCTCCCGAGTTCCGGGCCATCAGTAAGCTCATAAAGTAGTGATGGCGCCGCCGGGACGTCTTGAACGGCAATTGTTTCATAGTGTTGCCACAGGATTGTCGGAATGCCTTGAGGGTGCCATGCTGTCGGGATGGATGACAATTTGTCTCCGGGGGCCGACGCCGCCGGCCCCGTCTCGGACCGGTGGGCGGAAACTCCGGCCGGAGGGCGCGAGATCACCGTGCTCGTCGTCGATGACGAGCCGAGCAACCTGACCAGCCTGCGTAAGATCTTCGAGCGCGAGCACATGCGGGTGTTCACCGCCGAGAACGCGAAGGACGCGCTCGAGCTCTCGCGCAAGCACCGGATCGAGGTGCTGCTCACGGATCTGATGATGCCCGGCTCGAACGGCGTCGAGCTCCTCCGCGCGATCAAGGAAGTGTCGCCCGACACCGAGGTCGTCCTGATGACGGCGTACGGGACGGTGGAGACCGCCGTGCAGGCGATGCGCGAGGGGGCGTACGACTTCGTCGAGAAGCCGCTGAAGCGCATGAGCATCGTGAAGAGCGTGCAGAAGGCCGCCGAGCGGCAGTCGCTCGTCGCAGAGAACCGCTCCCTGAAGCAGGAGCTGAAGCTCCTGACGAACCGCGAGATCGTCGGCCAGAGCCAGGCCGTGCGGCGCGTCCTCGACGTCGCGACCCAGGCCGCGCCCTCCAGCGCGACGGTGCTCGTGCTCGGCGAGAGCGGCACCGGCAAGGAGCTCATCGCGCGCTACATCCACTCGAAGAGCGGGCGCGCGGCGGGGCCGTTCGTAGCGGTGAACTGCGCAGCGATCCCCGAGACGATCCTCGAGGCGGAGCTCTTCGGGCACGAGCGGGGTGCGTTCACCGGAGCCGTCGGTCGTCGCGAGGGGCGCTTCGCGCGCGCACGCGGCGGCACCCTGTTCCTCGACGAGATCGGTGAGCTCACGACGTCGGTGCAGGTGAAGCTCCTCCGCGTGATCCAGGAAGGCGAGTACGAGCCGGTCGGCGGCAACCCGGTGCGCGCCGACATACGTCTCCTCGCCGCGACGAACCGCGATCTCGCAGCGGAGGTCGAGGCAGGACGTTTCCGCGAAGATCTCTACTACCGGCTGAACGTCATCGCGGTGACCGCGCCGTCGCTCCGCTCGCGACGCGAGGACATCCCGCTCCTCATCGATCATTTCCTCGGCATCTACTGCCGGAAGAACGGGCGCTCCCGCCTCGACGTCAGTCGCGACGCGATGGTGAAGCTCCTCGACTACACGTGGCCGGGCAACGTCCGCGAGCTCGAGAACGTCATCGAGCGCGCCGCCGTCCTCTGCCGGTCGGAGGCGATCCACGTCGACGACCTTCCCGACGCGATCGCGAAGGCCGCCCAGCCTCCGCCCTCGGCGCTGACGTTCTCGATCGGAACGCCGCTCGACGACGTGGAGTCGAAGATGATCCGCGAAACCTTGCGTCACACCGCGGGCGACAAGTCGCTCGCGGCGCAGCTTCTCGGCATCTCGACGCGAACGATCTATCGCAAGCTCGGCGAGTCCCCGGGAGCCCCGTAGCTCCGTCACCACGAGGCTCAGACCGCCGCGATCGACGCCCCGCGGGGCCTCGATTCGCCAATTTGGCAGCGCTTCAGTCGGAATCGGCCGAGTGTTGACACGTTGTCGGGCGACGCTTCGTCTCTTGACAGCTAAGTGCTGTGAATCACGGCGATTTTCCGCTTTGACGTCTGGCACGAGTCTCGCTTAGAACGCCGGGCGAACTCATGGCTCTCGATGCGCTAGCGAAACGGTTTTTTCCCGCTCTCGTGATGCTGCTCGTGGCCATGGCGGCCTACTTCCAGGCGTCGGGGATCATGCAGCTCGTCGCGAGCTCGTATCTCGACACCGCACCTGCGCCGACGCCGCCGCCGCATCCGACGCGCGGAACGGTGCTCGCGGCAGGTCCCGACAGCTCCGGTCCGAAGACGGCGGAGCCGATCCTCTCGCGCAACCCGTTCGACTCCGTGACGGGACCGTTGAACAAGGTCGCCGAGACCGATACGGACATCGATAAGCCGGCGGAGCAGAAGCTCGATCTGTCGAACCCGCTCACCGCTGCGGACTGCGCCGGCGTCCAGGCGCACGCCATCACCGAGTCGTCCGATCCCATGTGGTCGGTCGCGGTGCTCCAGGGAAACGGCGAGACGATGGGCAAGCTGCGCCGCGTCGGGGATGCGGTCGGCGACAAGCAGGTCGCGTACATCGGTTACAACACCACCAAGTACAGCCCCTCGGTGTGGCTGACGAGCGGCGCGGCGCTGTGTCAGGTGCTCCTCTTCGCACCTCCGACGCCGATCACGCCTCCGACGGCCGATGCGAAGCCGGAAACGCCGCCGAAGGACAGCAACGGCGTGCCCGACGACATCGCGAAGCGAATCCAGAAGATCAGCGACACCGAGTTTCACATCGATCGCGCGGTCGTCGACAACATCCTCGAGAACCAGGCGCAGCTCATGCGCACCGCACGCATCGTCCCCGAGCAGAAGGACGGCAAGGTGGTCGGGATCCGGCTCTTCGGCGTCCGTCCCGAGACGCTGCTCGGCAAGCTCGGCCTCCAGAACGGCGACCGCCTCGAGGCGATCAACGGCTTCGAGATGGCGAGCCCCGAGAAGGCGCTCGAGGCGTATGCGCGACTCCGTACGGCCGACAGCCTCGCCGTCAAAGTGACCCGGCGCGGCGCGCCCGTAACCATCGACTTCAAGATTCAGTGATTCAGTGACAAGAATGCCGACCAAACGCAGATACGCTTCTCTTGCGGGCGCCCTCACGCTGACGCTCGCCTTCCGTGCACTCGGCCAGGCGCCGCCGGTGCGCGCGACGCCGCGCTCGCCCAACACCGCCCCGGCGACGCCCGCCGCGCCTGCGACGCCGCCGGGCGCCGCACCGCCCGCGATACCGCTGCCCCCGCCGCCGGACCCCGAGCCGCCCGGTGCGAGCGCGCCCCCGCCGACGTCGATGGACGCGATCGCGAAGGCGCTCGACGTGCCCTACAAGCCGAAGGCCGGCGGGTCGCTCGTGAAGTTCAACCTGCAGGACGCCGACCTCGGCGAGCTCGTGAACCACGTCAGCGGCATCACCGGGAAGCGGTTCATCTACGGCCAGAAAGTCCGTCAGATCAAGGTCACCGTCGTGTCGCCCACGCCGGTCACCATCGACGAGGCTTACGAGGCGTTCCTCTCGATCCTCCAGGCGAACGGGATGACGGTCGTGCCGCACGGGCGGTTCTACAAGATCGTCGACACCGGCGGCGTCGTCGCAGAGACGACACCCATCTACGACCGCGGTGAGCCGATCCCCGACACCGATCGCTTCGTGACGCGGCTCTATCGCCTCCGGAGCACGTCGGCGACCGAGGCCGGTAACCTGCTCGGCAAGTTCAAGAGCAAGGAAGGCGACATCTCGGTCTACGAACCGGGCTCGCTGCTCATCCTCACGGACCGTGGCTCGAACATCCAGCGCATGGTCCGCATCCTCGAGGAGATCGACGTCGGCGGCGCGGGCTCGCAGATGTGGATCGAGAAGATCAACTACGGCTCGGCCGCGGACATGGCCAAGCAGTTCAACGACATCTTCGAGCTGAACACGCCCGGCGGCAGCAAGAACGCCGCGGGCCTCATGAAGGTGATCGCCGACGACAAGACGAACTCCCTCGTCGTGGTCGGCACCGAGGACTCGTACCTGAAGCTCCTCGAGCTCCTGAAGCGGGTCGACGTCGCTCCGGCGGCGTCCGGCAAGATCCGTGTCCTGCCGCTCCAGCACGCCATGGCCGAGGAGCTCGCGGCCACGATGACGCAGATGCTCACGAGCGCGAAGGCGGCGAACAACGCGAACCAGCCCGGCGCGCCCGCTCCCGTCTTCGAAGGCGAGGTGCGCGTCGTGGCCGACAAGCCGACGAACTCCCTCGTGTTGACCTCGTCGGCCCGCGACTACGCGCAGATCCGGATGGTCGTCGACCAGCTCGATCACGCGCGCCGTCAGGTGTTCATCGACGCCGTGATCATGGACGTGCAGGTCCGTCGCTCTCTCGACCTCGGGATGGCGTATCACGGCGGCGCGGCCGTGAACCTCGGCGGCCCGACCGACACGATCCTCCTCGGCGGTCTCGACCCGCTGAAGTCCGTCGCGCCGTCGGATCCCTCGCAGCTCCAGGGTCTCGCCCTCGGCGTCCGCGGTCCCGCCCTCGACAACAGCCAGAACTCGTTCCCGGCGTTGAGCGGCGTCTCCATTCCGGCGTTCGGCGTCGTGCTCAACGCGCTCGCAGGCAGCGGCGATACGAACGTCCTCTCCACGCCGCACATCATCGCGACCGACAACACGCCGGCCGAGATCAACATCGGTCAGAACATTCCCCTCCAGCAGAACCTCGGCGGTCTGGCCGGCGGTCTCGGCGCGGCGGGCGGCGCGGCCGGCAGTCCCCTCGGCGCTCTCGGCGCTCTCGGCGGCCTCGGCGCTCTCGGCGGCTTCGGTGCACAGCGTCAGGACGTCGGCACGCACATCAAGGTGACGCCGCACATCAACGCGGTCGATCAGGTCCGGCTCGAGATCCAGGAAGAGGACAGCGCCCCGGGCGCGGCCGTCGGCGCCCTCGGCGCAGTTCCGATCACCCAGCGCCGTGCGAACACCACCGTCGTCGTCGACGACCAGCAGACGGTCGTAATCGGCGGCTTGATGAGAGACACCGTCACGAAGAGCAGCCACAAGATCCCGGTGCTCGGCGATCTGCCGGTGCTAGGCTTTCTCTTCCGCACCACCTCGAACACCAAGGAGAAGACGAATCTTCTTCTGATCCTGACGCCTTACATCATTCGAGATCAGCAAGACCTCCGGAAGGTCTTCGAGCGAAAGATGCAGGAGCGGCAGGAGTTCCTGGATCGCTACTTCGTGTTCGAAGGGTCGTGGGAACCGCCGCGTGACTACGCGCGCGCCAATGGCCTCCTCGAGGAGATCCGCAAGGCGTACGCAGACCTCGAAGAACAGCTACGCATGGAAGAAGAGAGCCGGCCGCTCGAGAAGGGTACCCACGAACCTTCTCCGCCGATCGAGCTGCCCGGTGGCGTGAAGGCCGGCGCACCGGGCGGCGCTGCGACTCCCGCGGGAACGCCCGCGACGGCTCCGGCGACGCGCCCGCGCACTCCCCGACGTAACCGGCCGACGGGCGACGACTCGCCGATCCGCATCAATCCCATCGCGCGCAGCGTCCAGGGCGACGGCGCCGACCCCAACGACGGAAGGTAACGACCAATGCTGGAGCAGAGAGCCATCGGCGACATCCTGGTGCGGCGCGGCGTGATCACGTCCGACGCGCTCGAGGGCCTCTACGTCCAGCAGCGCGACAAGGACGCTTCCCTCGTGGAGCTCCTCATCGCGACCCAGGCCGCGACCGAGATCGAGGTGGCGCGCGCCCTTGCCGCGGAGTGCGGGTTGCCGTTCACCGAGAAGGTGGACATCAACGCCGTCTCCCTCGTGGCGGCGATGCGTCTCCCCATCGGCTATGCGCGCGCGCACAAGGTGCTCGTCGTCGCCGAGCACCCCGAGCACGTCGACGTGATCTGCGGCGATCCGCTCGACACCGCCGCCCTCGACGACATCCGCGCCGCGTTCGGCAAGATGGTGCACGTCAGCGTGGGCCCGGCGGAGGTCGTCGTGGACGCGATGCATCGCGTCTACGAGAAGCAGGACACCACCAGCGACCTGAAGAGCGACGACCAGATCGAGGACGAGGGTGAAATCGACATCCTCGACTCGGACGAGGACGCGCCGATCATTCGCTGGGTGAACGGTCTCTTCCACCAGGCGGTGAAGGAGCGAGCCAGCGATATCCACATCGAGCCCGAGGAGCGCGAGGTCCTCGTCCGGTATCGCATCGACGGCAATCTCTACGTGGCCAAGCGTGCGAGCCGTCAGTTCATGAGCTCGGTCGTCGCCCGCGTGAAGATCATGGCCGGCCTGAACATCGCCGAGAAGCGCTTGCCGCAAGACGGCCGCATCTCGCTGAAGATCGCCGGACGAAGCATCGACGTCCGCGTCTCGACCATCCCGACGAGCCGCGATCACGAGCGCATCGTCATGCGCCTCCTCCACAAGACGAACGTCCTCCTCGATCTGACCGATCTCGGGTTCTCGCTCCGCGACTACCACTTGATGGATCAGCTCATCCATCGGCCGGACGGCATCATCCTCGTCACCGGCCCGACCGGTAGCGGCAAGACGACGACGCTCTACGCCTGCATCAACAAGATCAACAACGCCGACATCAACATCCTGACGGCCGAGGATCCCGTCGAGTACGAGATCGCCGGCATCCACCAGGTGCACGTCCAGCCGAAGATCGGGCTCACGTTCGCGAGCGCGATGCGCGCCTTCCTTCGTCAGGATCCGGACGTCATCATGGTCGGCGAGATCCGCGACAAGGAGACGGCCGAGATCGCGATGCACGCATCGATGACCGGCCATCTCGTGGTGAGCACCATCCACACCAACGACTCGGCGAGCGCGTTCACCCGCCTCGTCGACATGCAGATCGAGCCGTTCCGCGTTCGCTCGACGGTCATCGGCGTGCTCGCCCAGCGCCTGGTGCGCGTCCTCTGCCATCACTGCAAGGAGCCCTACGAGGCGACGCAACACGAGCTCGAGCAGCTCGGTATCGATCGGGAGCGCACGCTCCGCCGCCGCGAGCGCGAGCTCGCACCGGCGTACCGCGTTCACGGCGTGCCCTACGAGGCGATCGGCTGGGTCGAGAAGATCAATCCGACGATCTACCGCGCGAAGGGCTGCGACCAGTGCCAGCAGAAGGGCTTCACCGGTCGCCGCGGCATCTACGAGCTTCTCATGGCAGACGACGCGGTCGGCCATCTCGTGCTCCAGAACTCCGACGCGCAGAGCATCAAGCGAGCCGCCCAGGGCCAGGGCATGGAGTCGATGCGCGACGACGGCGCCCGCAAGGTGCTCGAAGGTCGTACGACGGTCGAAGAGGTCCTCTCTGCGACTCAGGAAGACGTCATGGTGGACTGAAAATGGCCGTCTTCGAATACCGCGGGATCCTCGCCGGCACCGGCAAGAACGTGAAGGGGTACCGCGACGCGGACAACCCCAAGGCGCTGCGTGCGCTCCTCCGCAAGGACGGCATTCTCCTCACCCTCGCGCAGGAAGAGACGGCCGAGCGCGCCAAGGCGCAGCGTCGCCAGATCGATCTCTTCGCGTTCTTCCGGCGCGTCACCACCTCCGACGTCGCGGTGATGACCCGGCAGCTCGCGACGCTCGTCCGCGCCGGCGTTCCCCTCGTCGACTCGATCGCCGCGCTGGTCGATCAGGTCGAAAAAGAGGGGCTGGTCCGTGTGCTCACTGCCGTCGGCGAGACGTTGAAGAGCGGTACGAGCTTCGCCAAATCGCTCGGTGAGCACCCCAAGGTGTTTCCGAACCTCTACGTCAACATGGTGGCCGCCGGTGAAGAGTCGGGAACGCTCGAGGCGGTGCTCGAGAGGCTGGCCGACTTCATGGAGAGCCAGGCGCGCCTGAAGGGCAAGGTGACGGCCGCACTCGCCTATCCGGTGCTGATGATGTTCATCGGCATCGTGATGGTGAGCGTGCTCATGGTCGCCGTGGTGCCCAAGGTCGTGAGCATCTTCGACAATCTCGGTCAGGAGCTTCCCTGGTACACGCAGCTCCTCATCATGGTGTCGAACGTGTTCGCGCACTACTGGTGGCTGCTCATCCTGATCGCGGTCGTCTCGGTCATCGTCTTCCGAAGGTGGCGCGCCAAGCCGGCCGGCAGGATGCAATGGGACCGGTTCGTCCTGGTCGTCCCCATCTTCGGCAAGTTGAATCGCCTCGTCGCGGTGGCACGCTTCTCCCGCACGCTCTCGACGCTGCTCGCGAGCGGTGTGCAGCTCCTCACGGCGATGGGCATCGTGAAGAACGTCCTCGGAAACGCCGTCCTCGAGACGGTCGTGACGACCGCCATCGCGTCGATCCGCGAAGGTGAGAGCATCTCCGAGCCGCTCCGACGAAGCGGCGAATTTCCGGCGATGGTCACTCACATGATCGCAATCGGGGAGAAGACCGGCCAGCTCGAGGCGATGCTCGACAACGTGAGCCGCGCTTACGAGGCAGACGTCGAGACGAAGGTCGTCGCGTTGACGAGCCTCCTCGAGCCGCTGATGATCATGCTGCTCGGCGGCGTCGTCGGCTTCATCGCGATGGCCATCCTCATGCCCCTCGTCCAGATGAACCAGCTGGTGCAGTGAGATGGCGAAGCACCGGCGACCCGAGCGTCACATCTTCTTCCCCTGGGAGAAGCGCGGGGGTCCGCTCCGGCGGCTCCGTCTCGACCACACCGGGCCGGTGCTCCTCGCCGGAGGCGTCATCCTCGTGGTCACCCTGCTCGGGATGCACGAGCGCCGGAGCTCCGGTATCCGGAGGACGCGCGCGACGATCCTGAACGTGCGCGAGTCCGTCGATTCGTACATGGCGGATCACGACGGGGGCTGCCCCAAGGGCGGCCTCGCCGGCATCGGGGAATACGAGAGCAAGGACGTGGTTCCACGCGACGCGTGGGGCCGCCCGCTCCGTCTCTCGTGCCCGGGGGCGGAGCACGCCCGCTACGACCTTTTCAGTGACGGCCCGGACGGCAAACCCGCTGGGCTCGATCGCATCCAGTGACGAGGCGAACAGATGGAGACCCTTTGCATGCACACGATCCCAACAACGACTTCACCGGACGCCACCGTGGAGCGTGACGCGCTTCCCCGGCCGGGCACCCTCCGGCGGGTGCGCCGCTCGCTCGAGCGAGGCGTCACCCTCGTCGAGGTCCTCATCGTCGTAGCGATCATCGCGATGGTCGCCAGCGGCGTCGCCGTGTTCGCGCTGCCTCGTTACAAGGAGGCGCAGGTGAAGAGCGCCGAGACGGGCGCGCGCGTCATCCGCGGCGCGATCCAGAACTGGCAGCGCATCAACAACGAGTCGAGCTGCCCCACCATCAGCCAGCTCGTGCAGGAGAAGCAGCTCGACTCCGCGTCGAACACGTCCGATCCCTGGGGTGAGGCGTATCAGCTCTCGTGCACCGACGACGACGTCATCGTGGCGTCGAACGGCCCCGACAAGAAGAAGGGGACGCCCGACGACATTCGCGTCCCCAAGGGCCTGACCACCAGCACGCAGTGACGCGATGCCCGACCCTCGCGAGAGTGCCGTCTCGAAGCCTCCGGTGAATGCCGGGGCGCGAGGCTTCACTCTCATCGAGGTCCTGGTCGTCATCGCGCTCATGGCGGTGCTCGCCGGCACCATCGTGTCGGGCAGCGGCTTGCTCGCGGGCAACCGCATGCGCGCTGCGGCCGGCCTGGTCGTGACGGCCGCGCGCATCGCGGTGACTCGCTCGAACCAGACCGGGCACGCGGTGCGCGTGGTGTTCGACCTCGACGAGGGTCGTCTTTCGATGGAAGAGACGAGCGATCGCATGCTGCGCGTGAAGGAGACGTCGGACACCAAGACGTCGGAGGGCTCCGCCGCGGGCGCCGATCCCGCGACGGTGGCAGAGAAGGCGTCGCTCGAGTACGCGAGCAGCATCGTCAAGGGACCGCACGCGCCCCGCGCGAAGTTCACCGCGATCCCGCTGAGCAGCTCCGACAGCGCCGCCGACAAGGGGCGCGAGATCGGCAAGGGGGTACGGTTTCGTCTCGTGCAGACGGAGCACGATCTGAAGCCGCGCGACAAGGGCCGGGCGTATCTCTACTTCTGGCCCGGCGGCGGGACCGAGCGCGCCGTCGTGCAGGTAGAGCGCACGGGGAGCGACGACGTGCTCTCCGTCCTCGTGAGCCCGCTCACGGCGCGCGCGCGCATCCAGTCCGGCAAGGTCGATCTGGTGCAGCCCCACGACGACGAGGACTTCGGACAACGGGAGGTGCCGTTTTGAGGGCATCGCGTTCGAGCGGTTTCACGCTCCTCGAGGTCCTGGTCGCGATCGCGATCCTCGGCCTCGGGATGACGGCGATCCTCTCGGCGCAGACCGGCCTCTTCGCGAGCTCCTCGTACGCGGAACGCGTCAGCCTGGCGTCTGGCCTGGTGCGCTGCAAGCTCAGCGAGCTCGAGCTCAAGCTGAACAAGGAAGGCTACCCCCTCACCGACATGAAGGACGAGGGGAACTGCTGCAACGACGAGTCGCCGCCCGCCGGCTACAAATGCAAGTGGAAGATCGAGAAGATCGAGATGCCGCTTCCGCCGACGTCGACGGAGCTCTCGAACCAGATGAGCTCGGCGATGGGGCCTGGAGGGCTCGGGGCGCTCGGCGCGATCGCCTCCGTCGGGCAGTCGAACGGCTCCATTCTCGGGCAGGGGTCGGGCCTCGGAGATGTGTCCAAGCTCCTTGCCGGACAGGCGCCGGGCGGGATCCCGGGTGGCTCGATGCCGCCGGGCGGAACCTTCGGCGGCGGCATCCCGGGCGGCTCGCCCTCGCCGGCAGACAGCAACAGCTTCGGGTCGACGGCGTTCGGGTCATCGTCCTTCGGGTCGTCGTCCTTCGGGCAGAAGGTGGCGGGCACCGTCCCGATCGGTTCCGGCCAGGTCGATCAGGGCCTCGGCGGGCCGCCCATGGGCGGCGGCATCTCGTCGCTCGTGCCGATGGTGATGAGCATGGTTTACCCGACGCTCAAGCCGATGCTCGAGGCGAGCATTCGCAAGCTGACGGTCTCCGTCGAGTGGCAAGGCGGCGGCAAGGGCAAGAGCCTCGACATCGTGGAGTTCGTCACGAACCCGATGCAGGGCGGCCTCGATCCGAACGCCGCGGGCGGGCTCGACAGCGCGTTCAGCGCCATCTCGGGCCTCCTTGGCGGCGCCGCGCCGGGAGGTGTCGGTGCGGGCACGACCGGTGCCGCTGCGCCGTCACTCCTCGGAGGCAGTCGATGAACGCGCGCCAGCGTGGGTTCACCCTCATCGAGCTCCTCATCGCGACCGGCGTGCTCGCGGCGATCTGCATGCTCATCTACACGGCGTTCGCCGGCATGCGGAGCAGCAAGGAGGGCGTCGAGCGCATCGACGACCGTATCCACGAGGGCAGGGAAGCCCTCCGTCGCTTCACGGTGGAGCTCTCGAGCGCGTACCTGTCGATGCATCGGCCCCTCGATCCGACGCTCGTCGTCGTGAAGACGGCGTTCATCGGGACCCGCGGAACGCCGGCCGACAGGCTCGATTTCAATTCGTTCTCGAACCGGCGCTTCGACAAGAACTCCCACGAGTCCGACGAATGCGAGCTCTCGTACTTCGGGCTAGCGGACCGCAAGCAATCCGGCGTGACCGATCTCGTTCGTCGTATCAGCCCGAAGCTCGACATCAAGCCGGAGCGCGGCGGTCGGGTCGAGGTGCTCGCGACGGACATCGATCTCTTCAAGCTCCGCTTCCTCGATCCGCTGACGGGTAACTGGGCCGATACGTGGGACTCGACCGACACCGTCTCCCACACGAATCAGCTCCCCATCTACGTCCACGTGAAGCTCGTCCTGAACGGCGGCCGGCGCAGCTTCGTCGGCCGTGGCCAGGGCACGCTCACGTTCGAGACGAAGATCCCCATCCAGATGTATCAACCCCTGAGCTTTGCGATCGAATGACGACCGCGAAGCGCCGCCGCAAGAAGCGAAGCCGCGAGCGCGGGGTCGCGCTCATCCTCGTCCTCGGTGCGCTGACGATCCTCGCCGTCATGCTCACCGACTTCCAGGACGAGACGTCGGCGGAGCTCGGCAGCGCGCTCTCGTCGCGCGACGGGCTCAAGGCCGAGTACGCCGCGCGCTCCGCGGTCTCCCTCGCGCGGCTGCTCATCGCGGCCGAGCCCACCATCCGCAAGGCGATCGCGCCGCTCTTCATGCTCATGGGCGGGCCGCCGCCGCAGATCCCGGTCTGGCAGTTTGCCGATCAGGTGCTCGGCGCCTTCAACGACGCCGCCGGCCAGGCGAAGTTCTCCGCTCTCGCCAGCGTGAACATGGAGAAGGGCAAGAAGCTCGGCATGGAAGGCGCCGGCTTCGACATCGAGATTCTCGACGAGGACTCGAAGATCGATCTGAACAACGCCTGGCGCGATCCGCTCACGCAGACCCGCCTCGCGGCGCAGATCATGGGCCTCATCGCCCCGCTCCAGTACGAGCCGCTCTTCACGTCGCGCGACGGCGACGGTCAGTACTCCGACAGGCTCCAGATCTGCAGCGCGATGATCGACTGGGCAGACGCCAACCAGGACCAGATGAGCTGCGATCTGCGCACCGCCCTCGGTCCGAGCACCGCGCCGGAAGACTCGTTCTACCAGCAGCTCGACCCGCCGTACTTCCGCAAGAACGCGCCGTACGACAGCCTGGAAGAGCTCCATCAGGTGCGCGGCATCAGTGACGATTTCTGGTCCACGTTCATCGACCCCGATCCGAACGACCCGACTCGCCGGAACGTGACGGTGTGGGGCACCGGCAAGGTGAACGTCAACACGGCGAACGCCCAGACGCTCCTCGCGGTCGTGTGCGGTGGCGCCACCGCGGCGAAGATGTGCATCGATCCGCTCGAGGGCGCGAAGTTCGTCGCGCTCGTCAACATGATCCGCATGTTCACGAGCGGCGCGCCGGTGTTCACCTCCGCGAACGGCTTCATCAGCACCCTGAAGCAGCAGAGCCCCATCGGCCTCATCCTGAAGTCGTTGAACCTCGAGCCGGTCGTCTTCTCGTCCGAGGCCGAGGTGAAGAAGGCGATCACCGCCGAGAGCAAGGTGTTCACCATCATCGCGACCGGAAGGGTGAAGTCCGGGCAGCGCGACTCGCGGGTGCGCATCAACGCCGTCATCGATTTCCGCAGCGCGCCGACGCCGGCTCAGCTCCTGGCCAACCAGCTTCCACCGGGCGCGGCAGCGGCGCTCGGTCTCGGTGGCGCTCCGGGCAGCGGAGCCGCGGGCTCACCGGGCACCGGCGTGGCGGGTGGTCTCGGGGCCGCCCTCACCGGAAGCGCGACGAACGCGCTTCCTTTCTCGGGCTTCGTGCCGGGCCAGCTCCCGGCCAACGCCCCACCGGGCGCGACCGTAGACGGCGCGCTCGCGTATCTGATCCCCAATCCTGGCGGCAGGATCGTGTACTTTCACATGGACTGACGAGCGACCGAGATGGCCAAGATCATAGGAATAGACATCCAGAACCGGCACGTCCGGGCCGTGCTGCTCGTCACGAGCTACCGGAAGATCACGCTCCAGGCGCTCTCCGAGATCGACCGCACGCAGACCCCCGGGCTCGACGAAGCCGTGCAGGCGTGCCTCGTGCCGCTCGTGCCTCACAGCGATGCGGTGGCCGTCGCGGTGGACGGCGACGTCGCGTTCATCCATCGCCTGCGCCTGCCGCCGACCGCACTGAAGCAGCTGTCGGAGGTCATCCCGTTCGAGCTCGAGGCGCAGGTCCCGATCGACATCGAGGAGCTCGTCTACGACTTCGTGCAGCTCCCGCGGGAGAGCTCGGCAGACTCCATCGACGTGCTCGCCGGGGCCGTTCGTACCGAGCACGTCAGGCAGCGCCTCGCGCTGATCCAGCGCGCCGTGTCGCGTGAGGCGCAGCGGGTCGGCGTCGGCGCGCTTCCGCTCGCGAACCTGGCGAACGTGACGCCGGAGCTCTCCGCCGATCTACCGGTGGCCGTCGTGGAGCTCGGCGAGGATCGCTCGGAGGTGGTCGTCCTCCGGCGCGGGCAGCCGGCCTATGCGCGCACGCTCTCGATAGGCGTCTCCGGCCTGCCGGAGACGGCGCCGCAGCTCGCGGCTCAGCTCCGTCAGACGATGGCGTCGGCGTCCCTCGCGCTCGCGAGCGCGATCGGGTCCGTCTTCCTGACCGGCGGCGGCGCAGCGGCAGCGGGAGCCATCGACTATCTCGCCGCCGAGGTGCAGCTCCCCGTCACTCACCTGCCGCCCCCCCGGATCGAGGGCCTGACCGACGACCAGATCGCGGCGCTTCCGCGGTTCTCGCGGGCGCTCGGGCTCGCGCTCGGCCTCCGCGGCCGCGCGAAGGACCTCGATCTGCGGCGCGGCGGGCTCTCGTACCAGCGCGGGTTCGCGTTCCTCAAGGAGAAGGCGCCGCTCCTCGCATCGCTCGGGGGCGTCATTCTTCTCTCCTTCTTCTTCTCGACGTGGGCAGAGCTCCGCTCGCTCTCGCACGAGCACGAGAAGCTCTCCACCGATCTCGCCGCCCTGACGAAGGACGCGCTCGGGGAGGAGACGACGGATCCCGACCACGCGCGCGAGCTCCTCGAAGGCGCGACCGCCAGGGCGGAGGTCGACCCGATGCCGCACATCGACGGTTTCGACACCATGGTCGAGCTCTCGAAGGCCGTCCCCACGACAATCGTCCACGACGTCGAAGAGATGGACTTCTCGCGCGAGCACCTGAAGCTCCGCGGCATCGTCAGCTCCGCGGCGGAGGCGCAGCAGATCGCCGACGCGCTGAAGACCAACAAGTGCTTCACCGACGTGAAGATCACCAAGGTGAGCCAGGTCGTGAACGGAACGCGGCAGAAATATCAGCTCGAGAGCGACCTCAAGTGTCCCGAGGACGCCGTCGCCAACAAGAAGACGGCCGAAGAGGAGGGCGAGAAATGAACCTCCCCGAAGCACTGAATTTCAACGCCCTGCGCGAGCGCTTCGATCGGCTCGATGCGCGCGAGCAGCGGCTCCTGACGATCCTGGTCGGTATCTTCGGCTTCATGGTGTTCCTGCTCATTCCCATCGTGCTCTTCGCGACCTCCGCGTCGCGCAGCAAGGAGAACGACGCGATCCGCGACGTGAGCCAGGCCATCAACGACGCGAGGCCCCAGCTCGAGCTGCGCGACGCGCAGCGGCAGAAGATCCTGGCGCGGTATGCGCGGCCCACGCCGCCGATGGCCGGCTTCCTCGAGCAGTTCGCCACCGCGCACTCCATAGAGATCCCCGAGAGTCAGGACAGGCCGATCGTCCCCCACGGCGGCAAGCGCTACGAAGAGCGCTCCACGAAGATCGAGCTCCAGAAGGTCGGCATGAAGAACCTGTCCCTGTTCCTCGAGGGCATCGAGACCTCCGGGTTCCCGGTTCGCGTCTCCGGCATCGACATCCGGAAGCGCGCCACCGAGCCCGACTCCTGGGACATCTCGCTCATCGTCTCCGCCTACGACCGCAAAGAGGTGGAGAAGACGAAGCCGGCCGCGAGCGCCGAAGCCACCGCGGAGCAGAAATGAACCCGCGCCTTCGCAGGATCCTCGCGTACGCGGGCTACCCCGCGTTCTACGTGATCTGCCTCGTCATCTTCAGCTACGTCTGCGCGCCCTGGGAGCGGCTGAAGAACGCCATCGTCACGAACTTCAACGCGAACGCGCCGCTCCACATGCAGGTCGACAAGCTGACCTGGGCCTTCCGCTTCCCGGGCGTCGTGGCCAAGGGAGTGAAGCTCGTCGGCACGCCGCCCACGACCGAGCCCGGCGCGAAAGAGAAGCCCGCGCCGGAGTACGTCGTCGACGACATGTTCGCGCGCATCTCGATCTTTCCGCTCCTCTGGGGAACGACGTCGCTCGCGATGTCCCTCGACGGGTTCGGCGGGACGATCGCCAGCGACGTGAAGACGAGCAGTGACGGTCGCTCGCTCGAGATCGAGCTCGACGACGTCGATGCGTCGAAGATGCCGTACCTCGCCGATCTCATCGGCCTGCCGCTCGGCGGGACGGTGAGCGGCAAGATCGACCTGAAGCTCCCGCAAGAGAAGCTCTCCCTGGCGGACGGCACGATCGAGCTGAAAATAGCCGATCTGACGCTCGGTGACGGCAAGACGAAGATCCGCGACATGATCGCGCTGCCCACGGTGCGCGCCGGTCAGTTCACGATGAAGGCCGACGTCACCGAGGGCACCCTGAAGCTCAGTGAGCTCTCGACGAAGGGGCCCGACCTCGAGGTGGCGTCGGAGGGACGTATCCAGCTCATGGACAAGCCCGAGTTGAGCCTCGCGTCGCTCAACCTCCGCTTCAAGTTCGCCGACGCCTACAAGAACAAGGACGACATGACCCGGAGCATCTTCGGCGCTCCCGGCTCGAGCGTCCCCGGCCTCTTCGACCTGGACCCCAAGATGAAGCGGGCGAGGCGCGACGACGGCTTCTACGCCTGGCGCATCACCGGGCCGCTCGGAAAGCTCGCGTTCGCGCCCGCCCTCGGCGGTGGGGCCGACGCGTCGGGTCCGGCCGGGCGATCGCGTCGCGCCGCCTCACGGCTCACGGCGCCGTCGCCTCCCATCGCGGCGCCTCAGCAGCCCGCGGACGAGGCGCCGGAGGCACCGACCGAGTGAGTTACTGCTCGACGCCGACCCGGAGCCGCTCGCGTAGCTTGAAGTACTGTTCGCTGATCGCATAAAGGACGAGGTCCTTGAGACGCGACTGCGGGCTCAGGGCGCTCGAGCTCTCGTCCGATGCGCGTACGATCTCGACCGACGTCTCGAGGTCGTGCGACACCACGAAACCGACGCGGTCCGCGGTCAGATCGACTCCCTGCACCCAGCGTTTCAGGTCGAGCGCGGCGCCGGACTGGATGAGCTTCGAGACGACGCGCGCGAGGTGATCGCGGATCTGCGGCGACAGGCGGCGTTCGAGCGCCAGCATGGCCTCGCGCACCGGTCCCTCGAGATCCGGCGTCACCGGGAAGAGCGGGACGTTCATCTTGATGGCGGCGAAGAGCCACGATCTGAGGCCGGTCCCCGACTGCACGAGCTGGCGCACGTAGAACCCCGGACGGAAATAGGCGAGGTGTCGTGCCGCGACGAAGGCGAGGGCCTGCGGCGACGCGTTGGCCATCAGGGCCGCGCTCCCGAGGACGATCGACGGCTGTTCCGCGTGCAAGAAGCCGAGGCCGCTCGAGTCGTGAGGCGCCTCGAAGATGAGCGGGAGCGAGACGCCCATCACGCCGGCCGCGTAGTGGAGCGTCTGGCTCACGGGGTAGGGGTGCTCCGCGGCATCGACGGCGAACGCCGGATCGTAGCCGAGGGTCGAGAAGCTCTGCCCGCGTGACCCGACGATGGCCGGCTCGATCAGCGCGAAGAGCGACGTGAGGAGCGCGTCCGCGTCTGCGTGGAACACGAGCTCGAGCCAGTCGTCGGCGCTCATGACCTCCTGCGCGTATGCGGGATCCTCGGAGCGCATGCGGCGGAAGAACCGCTCCTCGTCCGGCTCGGCGAGCTTCAGGACGTAGAGCGCCTGGCACAGGCACCACGCCGCATCGGCGCGCTTCACGTCGGTGTAGAGCTTGCGAAGGAGCTTGTACGACTCGACCCGATACGGGTTCTGCCGGAGCATCGCGAGCTGCGCCTCGACGGCCTTCCCCATGTAGCGCTCGGGCGTCGCGGCGTAGAGCTCGGCGAGGAGCTTGCTCCGCTCCGCGTTCTCGGGGTCGAGGGTCTGCGCGGCCTCGAGCGCGTCGACGGCGTGGCTCATCCGTCCGAGCTTGTCCTTGTAGATCGGCGCGAGGGCATTGAACGCCTCGAGCATGCGAGCGGTGTCCTTCGACTCGCTCGCGTTCTTCGCCTTGTCCTTGAGCCGCTCGACGGCTGCGGTGTAGTCCGCCTTCTTCTCGAGGAACTCGATGGCCTGATCGACGGCCGTCTCGTTCGTCCTGTCGACGGCGAGGATCCTGTCGCAGTACTCGACGGCGAGATCGTACTCGCCCATCTCCTGGCCCGCGACGAGCGCCGCGGTCTGGAGATACTTCGCCTTCTGCTTCGGATCGTCGACGAACTCGGCGAGCTTCAGCACGACGTCGAGGAGCTTCTGCCAGTCCTTGTCCTCGCCGTAAAACTGCATCAGCCTGGCGAGGAGCTTCCTGTCGTCGGGCCGCTCGTCGAGCGCGGCGACGAGGCTCTTCGTGGCGAGGGCGCGGTCGTTCAGCTTGTTCGCGGCGAGATCGCCGATCTCGACGAGGAGCCGCTGGCGCTCCGTGCCCGATGCGAGATCGAGGTGACGGGTCTTGGCGTTGACGGCCTTGTCGAAGCTCCCGCTCGCTTCGTAGGCGGCGGCGAGGGCGACGAGCGGAAGAGAGCTCGACGGATCGAGGTCGCTCGCCGTCTCGAGGAACTCGATCGCGCGCGGCAGCTCGTTCGCCCGACGCGCCGACTCGCCGAGACGGTAAGTCGCGAGCGCGCGCTCGTGGGTCGACAGCGCGTCGCCGAACCGCGAGAGCAGCGCCTCGGTGAGCTCGATGGCGCGCTTCGGCGAGCCGTTCTCGAACGTCACCGTGGCGGCACGAGCGAGCGCGTCGCGGTCGTCGGGGGCGAGCCTTAGGAGCGTGTCCATCGCGGTGAGCGCCTTCTCGGTGGAGCCGCTCTTCGCGAGGGAGTCGACGTAGCGCGTGAGGACGTGCACGGCGAGGCCTCGCTCGAGCACGTCGGCGCGGGCGACGAGCTTCTCGTAGGCGGCGCCGGCCTCGACGAACCGGTCCGACTCGAACGCGACGTCACCGAGGAGCGCGAGCGACTCGGTGTTCGTCGGATCGTGCGAGAGGGCGCGCCGCGCGGCGCGCTCGGCGCGCGCGTCGTCCCCGAGGCGGGTGCGGCAGAGCACGGCGAGCTCCGCGGCGAGCCGCGCCGCGAGGCGATCGCCCTCCGCCTCGTCGAGCTCCCGCTCGAGGAGCTCCGCGGCGGCGTTCACGTCGCCGCGCGCGACGTACGCGGCTCTGAGAGCGACGGCGATGGCCGGATCCTTCGGTGAGGCGTCGAGGGCCTGCTTGTACGCTTCGATGGCGCGGTCGCGATCGCCGCGCGTCTCGAGCATCTTCGCGAAGCGCACGAGCTGCTCCGACTTGGCCTGCGGCGTCTCGGCCTTGTCGATCAGGCGCTCCATGACGTCGAGGGCCGCGTCCTCGTCGCCCGCGGTCTGACGGAGCCGCGCGAGCGCCTCGAGCGCGCCGTCGTGCTCTGGGTCGAGGGCGTGCACGCGCTCGTAGGCGGCGATGGCGCGGTCGGTGGCCCCGAGCTTGTCGCCGAGGACGGCCGCCGCGGCGAGCGCGAGCTCGAGCTTCTGTGACGGCTCGCTCGCGAGCGCGAGGTGCCGCTCGTAGAGTGCGGCAAGGTCCTCGAAGCGCCCGAGCGCGCGGTAGTGACGCTCGAGGTTCGAGAGGGACGGAAGATGCTCGGCGTCTATCTCGAGCACGTGCTCGAGGGCCTCGGCCGCCTTGCCGTGATCGAGGAACTCCTCGTCGTGGACGCTCGCGATGCGCTCCCAGAGCGCCATCTTCTGGCGCGGCGTCGTGGCCACCCCGAGCTGCATCGTGAGGTTCTCGAGCAGATCGGGGAAGCGCCCGGCCTTGCTGTAGAGCCGGTCGAGGCCGTGAAGTGCGTCTGCGTCCGTCCTGTCTTCGGCGAGGACGGCGTCGTAGCGGCGGATCGCCTCCGCGTCGTCGCCCAGTCGGTCCTCGTAGAGCTCGGCGGCCTTGCAGAGCGCGCGCCGTTTCTCGGGGCCCTTCAGCGACGCGACCTGCGCGTCGAGGAGCTTCACGAGGCCCGCGTAGTCACGCGACTGCTCGAGGAGTCGCGCCATGCCCTCCGCCGCGCGCGGATGGGCCGGATCGACGGCGAGCACGCGCCCGTACAGATCGCGAGCACCGACGAGGTCGCTCATGTGTCCGTCGAGGATGCCGGCGGCCTCCGCGAGCATGTCGTGTGCGCGCGCGACGTCCGACGTGTCGGCGCGCCGGAGAAGGAGCGCGCCGAGCTCCGGCCATTGCTGCGACTTTCTGTAGAGCGCGGCGAGACCTTCCATCGCCTCGTCGTTCGCCGGCGCATGCGCGAGCAGGGCCTGGTACGCCGAGACGGCGAGGTCCGAGCGCGTCAGACGGCCCTCGTACCAGCGGCCCATGCGAAGAAGGAGCGCGGCCCTTGCTTCCGACGACAGCTCGCCGTCGATGGCCTCGGCGCACGCCGAGAGCACGTCGCGCCAGGCGTCGGCCTGGCTGCCGGCGAGCCGTTCGATCTCGCTCGCGTGCTCTCCGGACGTCGGATCCGCGCAGAGTGCCTGGGTCATGGCGACGAGCGCCTGCTCGTTGTCCCCGACGCGTGTTGCGTAGAGACGGCCGATGTTCGCGAGGAGCGCGCCGCGCTCGACGCCGGGCTCGGAGGTGTCGGCTCGCTCGAGCAGCGACTCGATGAGCTCGTCGAACTTGCCGAGTCGCTCCCGCACCGCGTCGAGACGCGCCCGGGCGGCGCCGTCCGTCGGATCCATCTTGAGGATCGCGCCGTAGGCCGCCTCGGCGCCCTCCGGCGTGGCGGCGGCCTGCTCGTAGAGCCGCGCGGCCCGGAAATAGAGCCCCTTCGCGGCAGTCCGGCGCTCCGGCGAGTCCTCCTCGACGATCTTCGACGCGGCCTCGAAGAGAGCGTCCGCGACCTTGTTCGCGTCCGCGCCCTCGGTGACGGCGGACTCGAGCGAGAGCGCCGCTTCCTCGCTCTCCGGCTCCCAGCCGACGGCGTCGATGCGGAGCGCGAGCTCCTCCTCGTTCATCGAGCCGGTCGCGTCGGTCTTCTCGCCGGCGGCGCCCCCGAGCGCGTCGAGGAGCGCTTGCACGGCGGCGACGCTCGCGGGGCGCGCCTCCGGTGCCTTCGCGAGGAGACCGAGCACGAGCTCGTCGAGCTCCTTGCTCACGAAGCCCGGCGGCGCGACGGCGCTCGGCGGCTTCGGTTCCTCGGAGAGATGCGCGACCATGGCGTCGGCGATGCTCTTCGTGTCGAAGACGGGCTTGCCCGTCAGGAGCTCGAACAGAACCGCGCCGAAGGAATAGATGTCGCTCGCCGGCGTGGGGGCGTGTCCGCGGAGCTGCTCGGGCGCGACGGTCTTCGGCGAGCTGACCGACCACGGTTCGACGTGGCCGTTCGGCGGCGGGCGCGTCCGCAGCCGATCCACGCAGGGGTCGACGAGGCAGAGGCTCGTCGCGCCGTCGGCGGTGCGATTCACGAGGACGTTCTCGAGCTTCAGGTTGCCGTGAACGAGCCGCTGCTCGTGGAGCGCGCCGAGCGCAGAGAGCAGGATACCGAGGAAATCGCGCGCCTCGTCGAGGTGCATGGGGCCCGAGCGGGCCACGCGTGCGGCGAGCGATTGCCCCTCGACGGAGTCGTGCGCGACGAACCAGCGCCCCTCGACGCCGTCGGCGCGTACTCCGCGCGGAAGGCCGGGATGTGCGATCTTTCCCGACACCCGGGAGAGGGTGAGAAACCGGCGAAGCGCGCGCAGATCGCGCCCCGCCTCGCGCCGCAGCACCTTGAGACGGACAGGGCCGTCATCGGTGCTCGCGGCGTAGGTGATGCTCGCGGGTCCCTCGCCGAGCTTCGAGAGCACGTAGAACGGGCCGAACGTCATCCCGAGCGAGAGCTCGTCGGCCGCAGGCAATCCCCGCTGACCGAGCTCGGCCACCTCGGGGCTCGCGCCGCTCTTCGACGCGGCGACGGCGTCACACAGCGCCTCGAACGCCTCGTGGACCACGCAGTGATCGGTGAGCGCGCGGACGAAAGAACCCTTGCCGCCGGTGCCGCCGATCGCGTCGGGGTCGAACCCCAGAAGCTCGCGACTCAGCGTCAGAAGCTCGTCGAGCTCGAACAGACGTTCGAGCTCAGTGCGGAGTAGATCGACCTCCATTTTCGTCACCTCGAA
This sequence comes from Polyangiaceae bacterium, assembly GCA_036272055.1. Lineage (GTDB taxonomy): Bacteria > Myxococcota_A > Polyangia > Polyangiales > Polyangiaceae > DASZVB01. The sequence goes on from DATAZL010000076.1 coordinate 50,194, forward strand.
GTGGGAAGCGTGTCCGTACTCGACGCGCTTTGCCGTCCCGCCGACGCGAAGGATAGCAAAGGGAGCCCCCATTTAGGGACCAACGGCTTCCAAATCCGTCGATATTTCCGGGGTTTTGCGCGCTTCGCCAATTTCTGGTCCGCTGAAAAAGAGCCGTGCAACGGTGAGGGCCGTGCCCGACCTCGCGACGATCGCCCAGCGCCTGCTGCCGATCTTCGTCCTGGCCGTCTCGGCGATCAGCGTCCCGGTAATGATCCTCGCGCCGACGGGTGCGCCCCGGATGCGGGCGCTCACCGAGGAGAAGCGCCGCGTGGACGTCGAGATCTCCCGTCTCGGCGATCAGATCCGGCGCCTCCGGGTCGAGGTGCGTCAATTGAAGAGCGACCCGGCGAAGGTCGAGCAGGTCGCGCGCGACGAGCTCGGGCTCCTCCGCCGCACCGAGATCGTCGTGCAGTTCGGCGGCTGAGGGGTCGCTCCGACGGCGCGTCTTGCGACGAAGCACGCGCCGGGAGACGATTGAACTATGACGGTATCCCTTGCCCGGCGCCTGACGTGGGAAGGCGTCGTCGCACCGGAGGATGCGAATGACGCGCTCTACCGGCACGTCACCGAGCGCGTCTCGTTCCTGCAAGGGCTCGTCGAGCGTCACCCGGAGCTCGCAGAGACGCTCGAGTCGGAGCTCGGTAGCAGCGGCGACCCGCGGGCCGCATCCATAACTGCCGATCCGGCGCTGCTCGAGAGCTTGCCGCCGGGGTTCGCCCTCGCGTTCGCGGCGTTACCCGTACGTCGTGATCCGGCCACCTCGGTCGTCGAGGTCGTCGCTGCGAACCCGACCGACGCGCATCTCGCCAGCGAGCTCTCGTATCACCTCGGCGCCCCCGTCGAGGTGCGCGCCGCGCCGCTTCGCGCCGTCCTCGCGGCGCTCGCGAAGAGCACGGCCGATCCCGTGTCACGCCGCCACACTCCCGCCTTCGGCACGGGCGCGCCGCTCCCCGACGGCGGCTTGCTCCGTCCGAGCGAGCGTCCCATCCCGCTCGTGCGCCGGAGCATCGAGCCCGCGCCGCCGAGCACCATCCGGCACGGTTCACTCGCGCCGCCCGCGCCCGTCGAGACGCGTCCCGCGCACACGAAGAGCCTCGCGCCGTTGCCGATCATCTCGCTCACGAGCACCCGTCCGCTCGGGACGCCCTCGGCGCCTGCACGTCCCTCGTCGTTCAAGGCTGCACCCGCGGCGCCCGAGCCCGGCGCGCCGCCACCCGCGGCGCTCCTCGAGACGGACGAGACGGCGCTCGACGCGCTCGGGCACGCGACGAACGCCGACGAGGTCGTGACGGCGCTCCTCGCCGGGCTCCGGCGAGTCGCGTCGACCGTCGTCGTCTTCGCAGCGAAGGCGAAGAACTTCGAGGGCAAGGACGCGAGCGATGCGAAGGCGCGCGACGCGGTGCGCGCCCTGTCGATCCCCGTGGATCGCCCGAGCATCCTCCAGACGGCCGTGCAGGCGCTCGGCTACGTGGGTCCGATCCCGAGCACGCCGGTGCACGACGGGCTCATGGCGAGCCTCGGCAATCCCGCCGGCGAGGTCGCCGCCGGAGCCGTCATGGTATCGGGCCGCGCGGCCCTCGTTTACGTCGCGGCTGGACTGGTCACGACGTACCTGGCCACCCGGCGCGCCGATCAGCTCACCGAGGCGGCGGGCAAGGCGCTCTCGCGCATCGTGCGCGACCGGAAGAAATAGCGCGGGAGGGCCGAAATTGCGGCCTTTGCCGCACGCTGACCTTTGATCGCCGGCTCCCGCCGCGCTAAGTGCGCGTCACCCATGCAGGACCCGAAGAGCAAGCCGATCCTCGACGACTGGAAGCGCCTGGCCGAGAAGGAGCGGAAGGGCGCGCCCGTCGACGAGCTCGTGTGGCACACGCCGGAGGGCCTCGACGTGAAGCCGCTCTACACCGAGGTCGATCTCGACGGGCTCGAGTTCCTCGACACGGCGCCCGGGCTTTATCCCTTCGTGCGCGGGCCGAAGGCGACGATGTACACGGAGCGTCCCTGGACGATCCGCCAGTATGCCGGCTTCTCCACCGCCGAGGAGTCGAACGCGTTCTATCGCCGTAACCTGGCGGCGGGTCAGAAGGGCCTCTCGGTGGCGTTCGATCTCGCGACGCACCGCGGGTACGACAGCGACCATCCGCGTGTCACCGGCGACGTCGGCAAGGCAGGCGTGGCCATCGACTCGGTCGAGGACATGAAGATCCTCTTCGACGGCATCCCCCTCCAGGAGATGAGCGTCTCGATGACGATGAACGGGGCGGTGCTCCCCGTGCTCGCGATGTTCATCGTCGCGGGTGAAGAGCAGGGCGTGAAGCAGAGCGAGCTGACCGGAACCATTCAGAACGACATCCTGAAAGAGTTCATGGTCCGGAACACGTACATCTATCCGCCCAAGCCCTCGATGCGCATCGTGGCGGACATCATCGAGCACACGAGCCGCTCGATGCCTCGTTACAACTCGATCTCCATCTCCGGCTATCACATGCAGGAGGCCGGCTCGACGTGCGATCTCGAGCTCGCGTTCACCATCGCCGATGGGCTCGAGTACGTGCGCGCTGCGCTCTCGAAGGGTCTCAAGGTCGACGAGTTTGCGCCGCGGCTCTCGTTCTTCTTCTCCATCGGGATGAACTTCTACATGGAGGTCGCGAAGCTCCGCGCGGCCCGGTTGCTCTGGGCGACGCTCATGAAGAAGCACTTCGACCCGAAGAAGGCGGAGTCGATGATGCTCCGGACGCACTGTCAGACGTCGGGCGTGAGCCTCACCGAGCAGGATCCGTACAACAACGTCATCCGTACGACGATCGAGGCGATGGCGGCGGTCCTCGGCGGCACCCAGAGCCTCCACACCAACGCCTTCGACGAGGCGATCGCGCTGCCGACGAATTTCTCCGCGCGCATCGCCCGCAACACGCAGCTCGTGCTCCAGCACGAGGCGGGCATCACCCGCACCGTCGACCCGTGGGGCGGCTCTTACTTCATGGAGTCGTTGACCCACTCGCTCGCGCGCCGTGCGCTCACCATCATCGACGAGGTCGAGGGGCTGGGCGGCATGACCCGCGCCGTCGAGACCGGCATGCCGAAGCTCCGCATCGAAGAGGCGGCCGCCAAGCGCCAGGCCCGCGTCGATCGCGGCACCGACGTCGTCGTCGGCGTGAACAAGTACGTCGTGCCCCGCGACCAGGCCGAGAAGCTCGACATCCTCGTCGTCGACAACTCGCAGGTCAGGGAATCGCAGGTCGCGCGCCTCGAGAAGATCAGGAAGACGCGCGACGCCGCAGCCGTCGAGACGACCCTCGCCGCGCTCACCAGCGCCGCCGAGTCGGGCGAGGGGAACCTGCTCGCTCTCGCCATCGAAGCGGCGCGCGCCCGGGCCAGCGTCGGGGAGATCTCTTATGCCCTCGAAAAAGTCTGGGGCAGGCATCAAGCTCAGATCAGGAGCATCAGCGGCGTGTACGGCGGACAGTTCACGGGAGATCCCGACTGGGCGGCTCTCCGACGAGACATCGACGCCTTCGAGAAGGACCAGGGACGGCGCCCGCGCATCCTCGTCGTGAAGATGGGGCAGGACGGGCACGATCGCGGCGCGAAGGTGATCGCGACGGCGTTCGCCGACCTCGGCTTCGACGTCGACGTCGGTCCGCTCTTCCAGACGCCGGAAGAAGCCGCCCGCCAGGCCGTCGAGAACGACGTGCACGTCGTCGGCGTCTCGAGTCAGGCCGCGGGCCACACGACGCTCGTCCCCGAGCTCGTCAAGGCGCTCGAGAAGCTCGGCGCGTCCGACATCGTGGTGACCGCGGGCGGCGTGATCCCGGAGCAGGACTACGACGCGCTCAGGCGCGCAGGAGTCGCGGAGATCTTCGGCCCCGGGACGAAGGTGCCGGCCGCCGCGCGCCGCGTCCTCGAGCTCATCAGCCATCAGCGCAAGATCCGGGGCGTCTAGCAACGTGACGCCCGAAGCGCTCGACGCTCTCGTCGAAGGAGTCGCCCGCGGCGACCGGCGGAGCCTCGCCAAGGCGATCACGCTGGTCGAGAGCACCCGCGCCGATCACCGGGTCTTCGCGCAGGACGTACTCGAGCGTCTCCTGCCGCGCACCGGCAAGGGTGCGCGCATCGGCATCACCGGTGTGCCGGGCGTCGGCAAGAGCACCTTCATCGAGACGTTCGGGCTCTTCCTCGTCGAGCGCGGCCATCGCGTCGCGGTCCTCGCCGTCGATCCGACGAGCTCGCTCTCCGGCGGCAGCATCCTGGGCGACAAGACGAGGATGCCGGAGCTCGCCGTGTCGGAGGGCGCGTTCATCCGGCCGAGCCCGGCGCGCGGCTCCCTCGGCGGCGTCGCGGCGCACACCCGCGAGGCGCTCCTTCTCTGCGAGGCGGCTGGCTACGACGTCGTCCTCGTCGAGACGGTGGGCGTCGGTCAGTCGGAATACGTCGTCGCGTCGATGGTCGACTTCTTCCTGCTCCTGCTCCTGCCCGGCGGCGGCGACGAGCTGCAAGGCATCAAGCGCGGCATCCTCGAGCTCGCCGACGGCGTCGCCGTCAACAAGGCCGACGGTGAGAGCCGTTCGCTCGCGGGGCGTACGGTTGCAGAGTATCAGGGAGCCCTGCACCTGATGCGCGGCGGCGGAACGGGGTGGGAGCCTCCGGTCATCGAGGTGAGCGCGCTCGAACGCCGCGGCGTCGACACCGTGTGGGCGATGATCGAGAAGCACCACGCCGAGCTCGGCGCGCGTGGCGACCTCGAGCGGAAGCGCGCCGATCAGCGCCATCACTGGTTCAAGGGCCTCCTCGACGCCGGCGTGCGCGCGCATTTTCTCGACCGCCGCGACGTAGTCCTCGCCCTCGTCCAGGCCGAGCGCGACATCGACGCCCAGCGCATCACGCCAACGGCCGCAGCGCTCCGGGTGCTCGCGCTGCTCGACCGGTGACCGCGCGACCGCTCAGCGTGGCGGAGGCACCGGGGGAATGTTGAACGAGTCCCAGGCCGGCGTGAGGTTGCTCGTCGTGGGGTCCTGGTTCCAGAGATACACGGCGCCGTACGTCGTGAGCGCCCCCGTCGTCGTGTCGCGCACGACGGCGGTCATGTAGAGCTGCGACGCGCGGGTGTCGCTCGGGCTGTACTGGTTCGCCGTGACCTTGTGCGTCCCCGGGTAGTCCCGCGCCGACGAGAAGATCAGGAAGTAATACGCCTTCCCGCCGGTCGTCACGACGGTCGGCGACCACTTTGCCCAGCTGTTGATCACGCCGGGGCTCTTCTCGCCGGAGCACGCCGCCGGGTCGTTCGCGGCGAGGCGAACCGGGGTGCCGCCCGCGGCGGGGAGCACGTTCACCTCGGCGTCGGGGCGGTAATAGATCTTCCCCGACGTGGACGCCGCGCGGTTGAAGGCGATGAGCGCGTCGTCGGCGGAGAACGACGGATAGTACTCGGAGACGCCGTTCGTCGACGCGCCGGCGAGCGGGACGACGGTGCCGCCCGCGCGGTTCGCGAACGGAACGACGTGCACGTCCGTCTCGGCGTTGTCGCCGATGCGCCCGTCCTGGGTCGCCGACGCCGAGGTGTACGCGATCTTCGAGCCGTCGTGAGAGAAGCTCGGCGTGACGGCGGAGCGCATCTCGCCGTCGAGCGCGACAAAGCCCCATGCCGTGCCCTCGGCGCTCTTGATCGCCGCGTTCGTCGGATCGGGCTGACCCTGGGTCCACGGGATGTCCGCGCTCGTCTCGAGGTCGAACCATGCGATGCGATCGCCGCCCTGGTTCCCGGAGTCGTTGAAGCCCGTCCCGTCTCCGCGCTTCTGATACGACGTGATCGCGAGCCGGTCTCCGGTGGAGAAGTGCGACTTCGAGAACGACATCATGCCGAGCCACGGCTGATCGAGGAGCAGCGCCGCGCCCTTCGTCACGTACGACGGGAGCTGTCCGAGGCTCGACGACTCGATGCTCGACATGACGTCGTTCCACGGCCAGTGATCGGTGAAGCCGACCGAGTTGCCGTCGGGCGTCGACACGTGGCAGCCGATGCACTCGACGTGGCCGGCCGCGACGCCGTCGGACTCGCCGTACATGCCGCGCAGATCACGGCCGCCCTCGGCGATGAGACCCGACGCTTGCACTTGGGGCACCGTGAGCGCGTCGACCACGCTCTCGTCGCCGACCCGGAAACCGGCGAGCTTGTTCGTGGTCGGCGTGACGTCGGACGACGTCGTCGCCCAGTAGACCATGGTGCCGCCCGCGAGCACCGGCGCGATCCGGAAGGTCCCGCGGGTACCCGAGGGGCGGCTCTTCGACGACGAGCTCGTCTCGCGTACGGTCACCGTGATCGGCTGATCGATGGCGCTCGCGGCGAGGCTCTTCCAGAGGTCGGCAGGGAGCGACCACGTGGAGCTCGTCGTGTAGACGACCAGCTCTCCGGCGACGGTCGGCGCCTTGATACGGAGCTCGTAGAGGTCGTCGCTCTGCTTCCCAGGCGTGAAGCGGAAGCGCGGACGGAGCCAGTTTGCCGGGAAGAGCGCGCCCGGCGCGGCGCCCATCGCGAGCGACGGCTCGACGATGCAGGGTCCGCTCGCCGCGTCGAAATCGTCCTCGCCGCCGAAGCGCGACGCGGCGTCGGACGGCACCGGCGTGCTGCCCGTCGCGTCGACGATCGGCGTCGAGGGGAACGCCTGGCAGTTCGCCGTGCAGCTCGACGCGGCCACGCCGCTACCGGATGCCGGGTCGACGTTCACCGGGATCGGCTGGAAACCGGAACCCGACGTACCCGCTCCCGGCGTACCCGGCTGACCGAGCCCCTGGTCCGCCGGCGGCGGCTCCGAGGTCGCGGTCGCGCACGCAGTCAGAAAGAGACAGAAGAACGACGAATTTCGCACGCGAAAGCTCCGGCCCGGCGCGGACCGCGGCGCTCCGTGAATGCGGAGCCGACGCAGTAACGGCGCCACCCGGATAGTCGCCCAGAGCCGTCGTCACGGCTCACAGCGGGGCGCGTCGAGGTGCAGATCCGGCCATGTGTTAGACTCTGCAGGCTTGCCGGTATCAGAGCGTGACAAGAGCTATTTTGCGCGGATCGGCGCCCTCAAGGCAGCGTCCCATGCCCGTGCGGCGGACGAGCACCTTTCAGGAACGCTCGATGAGCGTCTGGCTCGCAGCTGGGCGCTCTACGTCACGCATCGAGGCTCCGTAGATCTGACGGGACGAGAAGACGATCCGTCGCCGTTCTACGAGCGAGCGCGAAGACTCGGTCTCTACCGGGGATAGGAGCCCATGGCCGAAGAGCTGCCTCTCGTCGCCGAGCTCTTCGCGCGAGCTGGCGTCGACTATGCCGTGATCGGTGGACATGCAGTGAACGCCTGGCTGGAGCCTCGCTTCACCGCAGACATCGACGTGACGGTCGTTGCAAGCGACGCGGAGATGAAGAGGCTGAACGACGTCTTCGCCGCGGCCGGCTTTCACGTTTCCGTCGAGCACGGAGCCGACCAACCGTCAGGGCCCGATTTCGTCCGGCTCACGACCGGGGATGGCTCCGTCGTGGTCGAGCTGCAGGTAGCAAAGACGGCGCTTCAGTTCCTGGTCGTGTCGCGTGCACGCTCAGCCAGGTCAGGGGCTCGTGTGGCGACCCCCGAGGATCTCCTGATCTTGAAACTCATCGCCCACCGCGCCAAAGATCGCATCGATCTTGAAGGACTCGCGCGCATCCCCTCGATCGACTGGTCTTACGTCGAGCACCAGTCCCGCGAATGGGACGTGCTCGATCGACTCGAGGAGCTGCGGCGGGGCATCCCGCTTCCGTAGCGCTACCCCAGCGCCGCGATGACGTCGGGTGGCGCCTGGACGAGCTCGATGAGCGTACCCTGGCCGCCCATCGGGGCTTCGTCGTTGCCCTTGGGGTGGATGAAGCACACGTCGTGGCCGCCTGCGCCGCGACGGATACCGCCGGGCGTGAAGCGGACGCCCTGCGCGGTGAGCCACTCGACGGCGGCGCGGAGATCGTCGACCCAGAGCCCGAAATGGTTGAGCTGCGGGACGTGCACCTTGGGGCTCTTCTCCGGATCGATCGGCTGCATCAAGTCGATCTCGATGGCGAGCGCGCCCTTGCCGATACGGACGATGTCCTCGTCGACGTTCTCGCGCTCGTTCCTGTAGTTGCCGGTGCGCTCGAGCCCGAAGAGATCGACGTAGAGCTTGGCGAGGCCGGTCTTGTCGAGCGCTCCAACGGCGATCTGCTGAACTCCGAGGACGCGGAAGGGTCTTGATTGCATCTGGGTCTTCTCCGGCGAGGCGCGCCGTGGACGGCTCTCAGGCAGAGCTTGCGGCGGCGGATTGCGACGTGCCCGCGGTCGTCCAGCCGCGCTCGACACCCACGGCGGCCCAGCGGAGGCCGTGGGTGTTGCCGCCCGACGAGACCGCGATGTCACCGGCGCCGTTCCACGATGAAGGATCGGGGACGTCGACCGACGTCTCCTTCGCGAGCGCTTTCAGCGTGGCAAGGTCGGTGGTCAGCGCGAGGATCCCGAGGCCGGCGAAGATGGGCACCGTGCCGCTCGGGATGAACGTCGCGATGACGGCCCGCACGTGCGGCGCGAGCGACGGGGCGCGATCGGCCGCCCAGCGAACGTCCTCGAGCGTCGAGAGCACGAGCGCGGACGGCCGGCTCGGCACGCGGAGCTCCGACACCAGGTCGAGCGTCGAGGCAGCGGTCCAGGCGCGCGTCGCGCCGTCGGCGACCGCGTCGAGCGCGCGCTCTTGCCCCTCGGCCTTGCCCTTGCTCTTCGTCTTGCGAACGACGAGCACGTCGTCGGTAGGGAGCGCGCGCGGCACGGTGACGCGAACCGGGCGCTTGAAGCTCCGCGGATCGCCGACCTGGCCCGACGCGACGGCGTAGGCGAGCGTCTCCGCCGAGGCCACGACGAAGCGCTGGCTCTTCGGCATCCCGGGCTCGGGATCGAAGGTACGGAGCGACACGCCGCCCGCGGGCGGCGGATAGAGCTCTGCGGCGATGACCCGGTGATCCGGCTCGACGAGGCGCGCGCCGGTCGCGATGAGATCGACGAGGGCGCCGGACTTGGCGAGCACCTCGAGCACCTGGCGCGACGGCGGCGCGATCAGGAAGTCGAGCTTCGGCGGGACCTTCTTGCTCTTGAGGAGCGCGGCGGCCGCGAGCATGTCGCGGAGCGACGCGCCGGAGTCTCCACCGAGGATTATCTGGTGGACGGGCTTGCCGTCGAGCTCGCGCACGGGGCGAACGACGCCGGCCTCGTCCATGACGAGGGGATCGACGGCGGAGAGGTCTATCGTGATGACGTCGTCGCAGGGCGCGCCGGGATCGGGGAAGAGCGCGCGGTGCGCCTTCGAGCGGCGCTGATCACGGAGGTACACCTCCGTCTTCTCGTCGCTCACGAAGACGGCTCCGGCGGCACCGAGCTGCGGCGCGAGCCCGCAGAGCACGGCGCGCTCGGGCACCGACAGCAAGCGCGCGCTCGGTCCTGCGAACTCGAGCACGACGGGCGCCTGGTGCTCGCGATCGATGCGCTCGATGACCTCACCCAGCCCGCGCCGGAGGAGCTCGAGCGCGGCGTCGCGCACGCACACGAACGGACGCACGCGGCCCGAGAGCAAAACCTGGACGCTGCGCGGAGGACGGAGCTTCAGCGCGCCGGTCGCGAGCACTTCACCGATCTGCGAGGGGGACGCGACGATGGTGAGCATGCCTGCGCCGCCGACAGCAGCGAGCCGCGGGTCGTCGACGATGGCGAGGCGTGCGGGAGCCGCGAACCGCTCGAGGTGCACCGCTGCCGGGAACCCGATGCCGGGACGAGCCACGAGCATCCCGTAGTTCAGGGCGCTGCGGAGACCGGGCGTCTCCGCGTCTCCAGCCGCCGACACGCAGTGGGTGTCGTAGGCGACCGCGACCTCGACCATCGCCTTCTTCATGCCGAGCCGCTCGGCCTCGGCCACCGCCAGGTGCGGTGCTCGCGAGAGGACGACCTGGTCTACTTTGAGACGCACCAGATCTCCTCCGAGGAGCGGGTCGTCGGCACGACCCGCGAGGATCTTCTGAGGCATCGTGCGAGGCGGATCCCCCGCTTTCGCGCGCATGAGGCTATTACTCGAGTACCGTTGAGGGAGCCGAAATTCGGCCCCCAAGGCGGCGGCGAACGTACCCGCTCGACGACAGGGGGGTCAAGGTGGGTTTCGGGGTTCGCGGACTGGAACCTGCGAAACATTCACGGCTCTCCGGAAAGGAGCTACCCTGGAGGTCATGTTCAAAGAGGCGCTGAAAGGCGTGGTCGATGGCACCGAAGGGGGCCTTGCCGGCCTCCTCATGGACTTCGAGGGAATTCCGCTCGAGGTTTACGCCAAGGAGGGAACGCCCTTCGACATCGAAGCCGTCGGTGCCGAGGTCAGCGTGGTGGTGAAGGCCATCCAGCGCGCGACCGAGATGCTGGACGCAGGAACGACCAAGGAGGTCGCGTTCCAGAGTGACAAGATGGTGACCCTGATCCGGGTTCTCGATCAGAACTACTTTCTCGCTCTCGCGCTCTCCCCGGAAGGCAACTACGGCAAGGGTCGCTACCTGCTCCGGACTTCCGCCGCGAAGTTCCTCGAGCAGCTCGTCTAGCGGCGAGGTTCCTCGAGTGGCGACGAAACGGGCCCGCGGCGCCTCGACCCGCAAGGCCGCGAAGCGCATCCTCGTGCTGAGCGGGCCGAACCTGGACCGGCTCGGGAGGCGAGAGCCGCACATTTACGGTCGGGATACGCTCGCGCAGATCCACGATGGTCTCGCAGAGCACGCGGCGCTCCGCGGCGCGGCCGTCGATTGTCGTCAGTCGAACCACGAGGGCGTCCTGATCGACTGGATCAACGCCGCGAGGGACGACGGCTTCGACGGCATTCTCATCAACGCGGGCGCGCTGACCCACACGTCGTATGCGCTCCACGACTCCATCAAGGCCGCCGAGATCCCCGCCGTCGAGGTCCACATCTCGAACCCCGACGCGCGGGAGTCGTTCCGTCACGTCTCGTGCATCGCCGCCGCGGTGAAGGCACGGGTCGCGGGCTTCGGGCCACTGAGCTACCGCGTCGCGCTCGACGGCTTGCTCGACGTGCTCGCGACCACCTAGCTCGACGCGAGCCATGGCCGACGAGCTCACCGACCCGGAGAAGACGCAGACTCGCGGCGGCAAATCGCGCGACGAGGCCAAGCGCGAGACACGGGAGGCCCTCATCGCGGCAGGCATCGCGGCCTTCGCCGCGGAGGGGATCGACGCGCCGAGCCTCGACTCGATCTGCGCGCGCGCCGGGTACACCCGCGGCGCGTTCTACGTCCACTTCAAGGATCGCGACGACTTTCTCATCGCCGTGATGACCACGGCGCTCGAGGCGTTCCTCGACGCCATCATCGCGACCGGTGACGCCGCCCTGGATCTCGAGAAGACGATCGCGATGTTCGTCGCGGCGGTGGGACAGGGCGCGTTCCCGATGACCGGCGGAGTGCACTTCCATCAATTCATGGCGGCGTGCACCCGCTCCGACCGCGTACGCGCGCGCTACGTCGAGGTGCTGTCCGAGGCGGGCCGCCGCGTTGCGACCGCGGTGCGCGAAGGGCAGGGCGCCGGCACCGTACGCGCCGACATCGACGCTGCGGCCGTCGGCCTGATGCTCGTCGCGCTGGTCGCCGGCGTACAGAGCGTGCTCGAGGTGGGCTTCCCCGTCGGCGACGTCATCCTGCGCGCCGCAGCCGACCTCGTGACCATGCTGAAGCCGTAGCCAGCGCGCTTTTCGGCGCCGAAGCGTCCTAGACGCGCGCCCGCGCGGGCTTCGCGGCCCGCGGAGTCTTCACGGCTTTCGCGGCAACCTTTGCGAGCCGCTTTTTCGGCGTCGCCTTCGTCTTTGCGACGGACGCTTTCTTCGTCGCGGGCGCGGTCGGCGCAGGGCGTTCGCGCCCCTTCTTGCGTCCGACGAGCTCGGCCTTGAACGCGGAGGGGCACGCGTCATTCACCGCGCAGGCGGCACATGCCGGCTTTCGCGCGGTGCAGATGCGGCGCCCGTGGAAGATCAGGGTGTGCCCGATGGCGTCCCACTCTTCGCGCGGGAAGAGGCGCATCAGGTCTTGCTCGATCTCCACCGGCTCGGTGTGCCGGGTCCACCCGAGGCGCTGGCTGATGCGCTGCACGTGAGTGTCCACGACGACGCCCTCCGGCGCGCTGAACGCCACGCCGAGGACGACGTTCGCCGTCTTCCGTCCAACGCCGGGGAGCTTCACGAGCTCGTCGAGGCTCTGCGGGACGTCTCCGCCGTGGCGCTCCACGAGGCCCTTCGCGAGCCCGATGATGCTCTTGGCCTTCATTCGAAAGAAGCCGAGGCTCTGGATGATCTTCTCGACGTCGGGCGGGTTCGCCTTTGCGAGCGAAGTTGCGTCGGGCCACCGAGCGAACAAGGCTGGCGTCGCCTTGTTGACGTTGACGTCGGTCGTCTGGGCCGACAGCACGGTCGCGACGATGAGCTGGAAGGCGTTCCGGTGCTCGAGCTCGCAGTGAGCTTCGGGGTGCGCAGCGCGCAGGCGTGCGAGCGTCGATTTGGCTTCGCGGATCGCCTTCGCGACCGCCATCAGGTCTCGCTCCCGTCGTCACCCGGTCCGTCGTTGCCCGGTTCGTCGTCGCTGCCGCCCGCGTCGGCATCGCCCGCGTCGGTGTCGGTGTCGCTCGCTTCGGTGCTCGCGCCGTTCGTCGCGGCATCGCTCGCCACGTCGTCGGCGTCCGCGTCGACTCCCGCAGCGACGGGGCCGCCCTCGCCGGGCTCGGCGTCGTCGGCGCGGAACTCGCCGACCGACTCGACCGCGACGACGCGTTCGCCGTCGTCCACGTTCATGACCCTCACGCCCTGGGCGTTGCGGCCGGTCTCCCGGATCTCGTTGACCGGGGTCCGGATCGTCTGACCGCGGTCGGTGACGAGCATCACCTCGTCGTTCGGGCCGACCAGGGCGATGCCGACGACGGGGCCGTTTCGCTCGCTCGCGTCGATGAGGATGATGCCCTTGCCGCCGCGGTTCTGCTGCCGGAACTCCTCGAGGGGGGTGCGCTTGCCGTACCCGCGCTCGCACACCGCGAGCACCTGCTGGCGATCCGGCTCGGTAACGGCGAGGCCGACGATCGCGTCGTCCTCGTCGATCTCCATGGCCTTCACGCCGGCGGCGCTGCGGCCCATCGAGCGCACCTGCTGCTCGTCGAAGCGGATGCTCTTGCCCTTGCGGGTGGCGATGACGAACTCACGAGTGCCGTCGGTCACCGCCGCGTTCAGGAGCTGATCGTCGTCCCGGATCTGGACGCCGATGATGCCCTTCTCACGGTAGTTCACGTAGTCGAGCACCGGCGATTTCTTGATCTGGCCCCCGCGGGTCAACGTCGTCACGAAGACGCCGTCCTTGAACTCCTCGACCGGCGTGATGGCGGCGACGCGCTCGCCCTCTTCGAGCCCGATGAAGTTCACGATGGCGCGGCCCTTCGCGTTGCGGGCGGCCTGCGGGATCTCGTAGACCTTCTTGACGAACACCTTGCCGGTGTTGCTGAAGAAGAACACGAACGAGTGCGTCGAGCACACGAAGAGCTGGTTGACGAAGTCGTCCTCCCTCGCCTCCATGCCGCTCGAGCCTTTTCCTCCGCGCTTCTGTGCGCGGTAGGTCGTGAGGGGCGTCCGCTTGATGTAACCCTGGTGAGAGATGGTCACGACCATCTGCTCTTCCTGGATCAGATCCTCGATCTGGATCTCGGTCTCGTTCTCGACGATCTCGGTCCGTCGCGGCTCGGTGTACTTGTCCTTGATCTCCTCGAGCTCCTTCACGACGACCTCGAAGAGGTTCTCGTCGGTGGAGAGGATCTCGGCGAGGGCCGCGATCTGATCGCTGAGGGCGCCGTACTCCCCGGCGAGCTTCTCCTGCTCGAGGCCGGTGAGGCGCGCGAGTCGCATCTCGAGGATCGCGCGGGCCTGCCGCTCGCTGAGCCGGTAGTCCTTGCGCTTCGCGGCTGCCTGGATCTCGGCTTCGGGCCTCCCGGCGCGTCGAACGAACTCCTCGAGGCCCGCCAGCGGGAGCTGCATCAGGTTGTTTCGCGCCTCGTCCGGATCGCGCGACTGGCGGATCGTCTTGATGACGAGATCGGTGTCCGTCGACACCATGCCGAGCCCCTCGACGATCTCGCGCTGCCCTTCGGCCTTGTTGAGATCGAAGCGCGTCCTTCGACTGACGACCTCCCGGCGATGCTCGATGAAGTACTGGAGCATCTCCTTCAGGTTCAGCACCGCGGGCCGACCGTTGACGATCGACAGGTTGATGACCCCGAACGTCGCCTGCATGTCGGTCAGGTGGTAAAGCTGGTTCAGGACGACCTGGGGGAAGACGTCCTTCTTCAGCTCGATCACGAGGCGCATGCCTTCGCGATCGCTCTCGTCGCGCGCCTCCTTGATGCCCTCGATGCGCTTGTCGCGGATGAGCTCCCCGATCTTGGCGTGGAGGCGCGCCTTGTTCACCTGGTAGGGGAGCTCGATCACGACGAGCTGCTCGCGCTCGCTGCCCTGCACCTGCTCGACGATGGCGCGCGCGCGCATCATCAAGCTGCCGCGGCCGGTCTTGTACGCCTGATAGATCCCGAGCTTGCCGTGGATGATGCCGGCGGTCGGAAAGTCGGGCCCCGGGATGATCTCGATGAGCTCCTCGACGGTCGTCTCCGGCTTTCTGATGAGCCGGATCGTCGCGGTCAGGACCTCGTTCAGGTTGTGCGGCGGGATGTTCGTCGCCATGCCGACGGCGATGCCGCCGGAGCCGTTGACGAGCAGGTTCGGGAACTTCGCCGGAAGGACCGTCGGTTCGCGGTTCGACTCGTCGTACGTCGGGATGAAGTCGACGGTCTCCTTGTTGATGTCCTCGAGGAGCTCGGCCGCGATGCGCGAGAGGCGTGACTCGGTGTAGCGGTACGCCGCGGGCGGGTCGCCGTCGACCGAGCCGAAGTTCCCCTGCCCGTCGATGAGCGGGTGACGCATGCTGAAGAGCTGCGCCATGCGGACGAGCGCGTCGTACACGCTCGCGTCGCCGTGGGGATGGTACTTGCCGAGCACCTCTCCGACGACGAGCGCGCACTTCTTGTAGGCGGCACCCGCGGTGAGGTTCATGTCCCGCATCGCGAAGAGGATGCGCCGGTGAACGGGCTTCAGGCCGTCGCGCACGTCGGGGATGGCCCGCCCGATGATCACGCTCATCGCGTAATCGAGGTACGAGGTGCGCATCTCGTCCTGGATGCTGATCGGGATTTCGTACGGGCTACCGGGAGGAGGGGTACCGGTGGGGGTTTCGTTGGCCATGGATCGGGTGTCGAAGAGGCAGCCAGGCGACCACGAAAAATGCCCGGCGCGAGCGCTCTAAAACGACACTCCGATTTAGCGCAGGAGGGGTCCCGCTACAACGCCGCAGGAGGGGGTTTCTCAGCCCAAGCGAGCGCTCAGAAGAAGTTTCCGATGGTGAACTCGAAGACGTTCGACTCTTCGTACGGGAGCGGCTTGAAGGGGAAGCCCCACTCGAAGCGGAGAGGTCCGAGCGGCGAGAACCAGCGGATGCCGAAGCCCCAGGAGGTTCGCAGATTGGCGAGGTCGCGCGGGAAGTTGAAGCAGGGCCGGGTGACGGCGTAGTTGATGCCCGTACGACCGGCGTCGCAGTAGAGCTGCTCGGTATTCCAGGCGTTACCGGCGTCGGTGAAGAGCACGCCGCGGATGCCGACCGCGTCCACGATCGGGAACTCGAGCTCGAGGTTCTGGTAGTACTCGATGTTGCCGCCGATGACCGCGCCGTTGGCGATCGGCGGGCTGTTCGGATCGGTGATCGAGGTGAGGGGCATGCGCGGCCCGACGGTGCGGAACCGGAAGCCACGGACGTCGAAGATGCCGCCCAGGAAGAAGCGCGCGAAGATGGGCACGCCCTCGGAAGAGGGACTCGTGACGATGCCCGCCTCCTGGTTCAGCTTGAGGACGATGCCGGCGCCGAGCGGGTAGAAATAGCGGCCGGTGAAGCGATTTCGCCAGAATTCGTTCTTCGAGCCGAAGGCACTCGTCGCGAGCTCGGTCGACAGACGCAGATAGATGCCCTTGGTCGGGAAGAGCCGGTTGTCCCGGGTATCGAGGGTGATGGTCGGCCGGAGGCTCGACGTGAAGCCGTCGTTGAAGAGGTTCGCGAGCGGCAGGCTCTGGAAGAGGCTGATCGCGCTGGCGGTCCCGAAGAACGTCGTGGTCGGCGACGTCGAGACCTTGTCGACCTCCGCCGTGTACGTCAGCGAGACCTGAAGCTCGGGCTCGATGATGGGGTAGCCCCAGGTGATGTCGCCGCCGAGGCTCGACTGGGAGAAGTCGGCGTACGCCCGGAGCTGCTGGAAGAGCTCGACCTGGAAGTTGAAGCGGCTATCGAGGAAGTACGGCTCGAAGTAGCGCAGATTGACGAGCTGGCGGAGGCCGCTGAGCTGCGCGTTCAGGGCCAGGCTCTGCCCGTTGCCGAACAGGTTTGCCTGCTGCACCTGCGCCGTCGCGATGAAATTCTCGATGCTCGAGAAGCCGGCGCCGACCTGGAAGGTGCCGGTAGGGCGCTCGCTCACCTCGACGATCGCCCGGAGCTTGTCGGGGGCGGAACCCTCGCTGGTCGCGATGTCGACGCGCTCGAAGTAGCCGAGCGCGGTGATGCGCTGCCGCGACCGCTCGAGGAGGGTCTCGCTGTACTTCTTGCCCTCCTCGATCTCCATCTCGCGACGGATGACCTTGTCGCGCGTCTTGGTGTTGCCGGAGATCTCGATGCGCTCGAAGTAGACGATCGGCCCGCGCACGATGGGGACGATGACGTCGACCTCGTGCGTCTCGGCGTCGAGCTTCGTCTCTGGGTTGGCGTCGACGTTGGCGTAGCCAGCGTCGTGGTACATCGTCCGGATCGCGTTGAGATCCTCGAGGAGCTCGGCGCGGTTGAAGTAGTCCCCGGGCTTCGCCCGCACCATGTTGCGGAGGTGTCGGCGGCCCTCGATCGGCTCGACCTCGCGGTCGTCGGGGCCCTTCTCGTAGACCCGGAACTGACGGATCTTGTAGCGGGGGCCCTCGTCGATGGTGATGGACACCTCGATGCCGTTCCGGTCCGGCGTGAGCATCACCCGCGGCGTGCTGATCTGCACCGAGAGGAAGCCGCGGTCGTAATAGAGCGCGCTGATGATCGCGATGTCGCGCTCGAAGGCGTCCTGACGGAAGGGGCCGCCGGAGCCGAACGACAGGAGGCTCGACGCGCCGGTGAACATCGTCGCCCGCAGCTCGTCGCTCGAGACGCTGTCGTTGCCGATGAAGGTGACGCGCCGGACGGTCACCTGGTTGTGCTCGGTGACGACGAACTTGACGGTGACCTCGTTGTTGCGCTGAGGGACGACCTCCGCCTTTGCCTCGGCGAGGAAGTATCCCTTCTCCGCGTACATATCGCGGATCTTCTGGATGCTTCGCTGGATGGCCGGGTACGAGAGAACGGTGTTCTCCTTGACCTCGATGGCCTCCTTCAGGTCGTCGTCGTCGATCTCGTCGTTCTGATCGAACTCGACCTTCGACACGTTGGAGCGCTCGCGCACCGTGAACCGGAGCGTGACGCCGTTGTCCGATCGCTCGAGATCCACCTCGACGTCGTCGAAGAAGCCCGAGCCCCAGAGCTCGCGCACGTCCTTCGACAGCGCGTCCGGCGCGAAGGCCTGACCGACGCGCTCACGAAGGTACGATTTGACGTCCTCCTTCGTGACGCGGCGGTTGCCGAGCACGTCGATGGCGATGATCGGCAGACCACGAGCGAGGTCCGTCTCACTCGCTGCAGGGGCACCGCCATGCTGCGGCGCCGTGACCGGGTGGTCAGGGGAATCCGTATCGTCGGCGAGAGCTCGCCCCGCGGTCAGGAGGGTGATCGACACCAGCGCCAGCCACCAGGCAAGGCGGCGTCCGGGAAACGTGTCGAGCATCGTGCGCGCGGATTCGTCCTGAAAAGCCCGGGCCTCCGTAGCCCATGGGCGCTCTCGTCTCAAGCTTCGGGCGACGGGGATAGCCTCCTGCTCCGCGAAATCCGAGATCTTTTTTGGCCGGGCGCGTAATGGGGGGCCGATCGCCCAAAACTTGACATGCGTATAGTGAGCTGCTCACTTCCCCGCGCACCTGACCGAAGGCGAAACGGGCGCGTCGAGTGGCGAAGAGCAAACGACCTGGAAAGAAGCCGGAATCCGGACACGGGCAACCCCCGCGCAAGCGAGGGGGTCGGGGGACCGAGCAGCCCGAGCTCTTCGACAGAGGCGTCGAGGAGCCTGCGCCGCTCCATGAAATTGCGCAGACCCGGTACCTGAATTACGCGCTCTCGGTCATCACGAGCCGCGCGCTTCCCGACGTGCGGGACGGGCTCAAGCCGGTTCAGCGGCGGATCCTCTTCGGTATGTGGCGCGAGCGCGTCACCGCCGAGGCGAAGCACCGGAAATGCGCGGTCATCGTCGGCGACGTGATGGGCAGCTATCACCCCCACGGCGACTCGGCGATCTACGACGCTCTCGTCCGCCTCGCGCAGCCGTTCATGATGCGGTCGCCGCTCGTCGACGGCTCCGGAAATTTCGGTTCTCTCGACGGCGATCCGGCCGCCGCCATGCGGTACACGGAGTGCCGCCTCCAGCCCATCTCGGCGGAGCTCCTGTCGGAGATCGACCAGGACACCGTCCATTTTCGCCCGAACTACGACGGCACGAAGACCGAGCCGGTCGTCCTGCCGGCGCGCCTGCCGAATCTCCTCATCAATGGAGCGTCGGGCATCGCCGTGGGCATGGCGACGAACATCCCGCCGCACAACCCGGAAGAGGTGTGCGCGGCCGCCGTTCGCCTCCTCGACGCGCTCCTCGACGGCAAGCAGCTCTCGTCCCGCGAGCTCTGCCGCACCATCAAGGGACCGGACTTTCCGACGGGCGGCCAGATCATCTCGACGACCGAGGAGCTGAAGCAGGTCTACGAGACCGGGCAGGGCTCCATAAAGGTGCGCGCCACCTGGGAGGCCGGGCCCGAGACCCGCACCGGCAAGACGCTCTACATCACGAGCATCCCGTACGCGCTGAACAAGTCTCAGCTCGTCGAGCGCATCGCCGAGGTCGTGCTCTCGCGCAAGATGCCGCTTCTCCTCGACGTGAAGGACGTCTCGACGGAGGACGTCCGCATCGCGCTCGAGCTGAAGAAGGACGCGGACGTGCAGAAGGTGCTCGCGTATCTCTTCAAGCAGACGCCGCTGCAGTCGAGCTTCGCGGTCAACCTGACCTGTCTGGTGCCGACCGAGAACCCGGAGGTCGGCCGCCCCGAGCGCCTCGATCTGAAGTCGATCCTCTGGCACTTCCTCGATTTCCGGCTGAAGACCGTCACCGCGCGCCTCGCGCACGAGCTCGCCCAGCTCGAGCGGCGGATGCACATCCTCGAAGGCTTCGCGACGGTCTTCGACGCCCTCGATCAGATCTTGAAGATCATCCGCGCGTCCGAAGGCAAGGCCGACGCCGCGAGGAAGATCATGGCGAAGTACGAGCTCGACGCCGAGCAGACCGACGCCATCCTCGAGCTTCGCCTCTACCGCCTCGCGAAACTCGAGATCCTGGTCATCCAGGAAGAGCTCAAGAACAAGAAGAAGCGCGCGAACGAGATCAAGCGGCTCCTCGACGAGGAGGGCAAGAAGAGCATCTGGGGCATCGTCCGCGGGGAGCTCGTCGCGATCGGCGCAGGGTACGGCAAGGCCGGAGCCCGCCGCACGATCATCGCCGAGATCGGCGCCGAGCCCGAGTTCACCGAAGAAGATCTCATCGTCGCCGAGGACAACCACGTCCTTCTGACGCGCGACGGCTGGGTGAAGCGCCAGAAAGAGATCAAGGATCCCTCCTCGACGCGGCTTCGCGAGGGCGACCAGGTGCTCGCGATCATCGCAGGCTCGACGCGCGCGAGCGTCGTGTTCTTCTCGAGCTTCGGGACGGCGTACACGAGCCGCATCGTCGACATCCCGGCGACCACCGGGTACGGCGAGCCGATCCAGAAGCTCTTCAAGATGAAGGACGGCGAGTCCATCGTCGCCATGGGGTCGCTCGATCCACGGCTCACCGGTAGCCTCGACGGGGACGAGGAGCACTACCCGGTGACGTTCGGCGTCGCGGCGAGCTCCGACGGCTATGCCCTCTCGTTCGGGCTCGCCGGGATGGTCGAGCCGAGCACGCGGTCAGGGCGACGCTACGCGCGCCTCGGTGAGGGGGCGCACATCGTCGGCGCCGAGATAGTGCACGGCGAAGAGACGATCATCGCCGTCTCGAAGAAACGCCGCGCGCTCCTCTGCGACGTGACGGACATCAACTTCCTCTCGGGTCCCGGCAAGGGCGTCACGTTGATGAAGCTCGCCGACGACGACTCGCTCCTCGCCATGAAGGCCGCCCGCACCGACAAGGACGCCATCACCGTGAAGACGAGCATGGGCGGCGAGCAGCGCATCGGCACGTCCCGCTACGAAAAGACGGGCCGCGGCGGCAAGGGTCGCGAGGTGATCAGCCGCGGCACGCTCACCGAGGTCGTCTACGAGCCCCCGTCCGCGCCCGCGCCGTTCGACGGCGGCGAGCCCGCCTGAGCCGCTAGGAGTAACCGATGGCCGCCGAGTACACAGCGAAAGACATCCAGGTCCTCGAGGGGCTCGACCCGGTCCGCAAGCGGCCCGGCATGTACATCGGCGGCGTCGGCAGCGCCGGTCTTCACCACCTGGTGTGGGAGGTCGTCGACAACTCCGTCGACGAGGCGATGAACGGGCACGCCACCGAGATCACGGTGACCCTTCACAAGGGCGGCGAGAGCATCACGGTGAAGGACGACGGTCGCGGTATCCCCGTCGACAAGCACCCGAAGCACAAGAAGTCGGCGCTCGAGATCATCTTCACGACCCTCCACGCGGGCGGGAAGTTCGAGTCCGGCAGCTACAAGACGTCGGGCGGTCTCCACGGCGTCGGCGCATCGGTCGTGAACGCGCTCTCGAGCAAGCTCGTTGCCACGGCAAAGCGCGACGGCGCCGAGTGGCAGCTGGAGTTCAAGCGCGGTGTCGCTCAGGGCGCGCTGAAGAAGGTCGGAGCCGCCCGCGGCTCGGGTACGACCGTCTTCTTCCAGCCCGACCCGACGATCTTCCCGCGCACCGAGTTCGATCCCGCGATCATCCGCGAGCGGCTCGAGATCGCGAGCTACCTCCACCGCGGCGTGAAGGTGCGCTTCATCGACGAGGCTCACGGCACCGACGAGACGTTCCGGCACGAGCAAGGCATCGCCGACTACCTGAAAAAGGTCGTCGCCCAGCGGAACACGAAGCCGATCCACGACGCCGCGTTCTCTCTCGTGCGCGAGAACGGCGCGAAGGTCGAGGTCGTCTTCCAGTGGACCGAGTCGACCGACGAGCATCTCCTCAGCTACGTGAACGGCATCCCCACCGCCTCTGGCGGCACCCACGAGAACGGCCTCCGCGCCGCCGTCGGCAAGGCGATCCGGAACTACGTCGAGACGCACGAGCTCACGCCGCGAGGCGTGACGATCGCGGCCGAGGACATCCGCGAGGGCTTCATGGGCGTGCTCTCGATCTACATCGCCGAGCCGCAATTCCAGGGCCAGACCAAGGACCGGCTGAACAACCCCGAGGTGCAAGGGTACGTCGATGCGGCGGTTCGCCCTGGCCTCGAGCAGTGGCTCAACTCGAACCGTAGCGTCGCCGAGCAGATCGTCACCCGCATCGTCGCCGCTTCACGCGCCCGCGAGGCGTCGCGGGCCGCGTCCGCCGCGGTATCGCGGAAGACCGCCACGAGCGGCCGCCTCACGCTGCCCGGCAAGCTCAGCGATTGCTCGAGCACGAACCGCGAGGACACCGAGCTCTTCATCGTCGAGGGCGACTCCGCCGGAGGCTCGGCCAAGCAAGGCCGCGATCGCGAGCGACAAGCCGTATTGCCACTTCGCGGCAAGGTGCTGAACACCGAGGCGGTCGGTCTCGCGAAGGTGCTCGAGAACAAGGAGCTCGCCGACCTCGTCGTCGCGCTCGGCTGCGGAGTCGGCAAGGACTTCGACCTCGAGCGGCTCCGGTACGGGCGGGTCATCCTGCTCGCCGACGCCGACTCCGACGGGCACCACATCACGACGCTCTTGCTCACGTTCTTCTACCGTCACCTCCCGCACCTCATCGGCGCGGGGAGGATCTTCGTCGCGGTGCCGCCCCTCTACCGGATCGACATCGGCAAGGAGACCCACTGGGCGGTCGACGACGCGGACAAGGCGCGCATCCTCGCGAAGTCCGGCAAGGGCGAGGCGAAGGCCGACATCACGCGCTTCAAGGGCCTCGGAGAGATGATGCCCAAGGTGCTCTGGGACACCACGCTGTCACCGAAGACACGTAGGCTTCTCAAGGTGAACATCGCGGACGGCCTGCAGACCGACCGCGTGATCAACGAGCTCATGGGCAAGGACCCGTCGGCGCGTTTCCACTTCATCATGGACCGCGCCGAGGACGCCTCGGAAATAGACGTCTAGAACGCCGCTGTGGGCAGAAGACGCACACCCGGTTTCGGTGTGTTCCGGGGGCGGACCGTCGTGGATGGAACCCCACGACGGCGCGGGACGTCTTTCGTGCGTGGTGATAAAACCGATCGGGTACGAGTGGCGTAGTCCATTCTCGAGCTCGATTCGCCGTGAGTGCGTCGAGTCGAGCTGGCGCGCTCTCTTCGCCCCCCACCGCGATAGTCATGGATAGGTTTCCGTCCGGTACGGTCTTCGGGAACGATTTCAAGGTCGTGCGTCTGCTGCGCGAAGGCGGCATGGGTGCCGTGTTCGTCGTCGAGCAGATGAGCACGGGGCGCCTCAGGGCGCTCAAGGTGCTCTCGAACGAGCTCGGGTCCGACGCGGGTGCGCGCGAGCGTTTCGTACGCGAGTCCCGCATCGGCGCGCAGATCGACAGCGACCACGTCGTCGAGGTCGTCACTGCCGGCGTCGACGCGGGCACCGGTTGCCCGTACCTGGTGATGGAGCTTCTCGTCGGGCTCGACCTCGACGACGTGGCCGAGCAATACGGTCCACTGCCGCTCGGCGACACTGCCGAGATCCTCGCGCAGTTCGGGCACGCCATCGAGCGCGCGCACGCCCTCTCCATCGTCCATCGCGACATCAAGCCGGCGAACATCTTCCTGGCCGCTCCGCGACGCCGTGGCGCACCGTTCACGGTCAAGGTGCTCGATTTCGGTATCGCGAAGGCCGTCGCCGACAACAAGCTCACCGGAGCCGCGCCGCTCGGCACGCCGCTCTACATGGCCCCCGAGCAGATGGAGCACGCCGGCAACGTCACGCCGGCCGCCGACGTCTGGGCGCTCGGCCTCGTCGTGTTCCGGCTGCTCACCGGGTTCGATCTCTGGCGCGCTTCGGGAGAGTCGTTCCCGGCGCTCGTCCGCGAGATCGTCATCGACCCTCTGCCGCCGGCCACTCAGCGCGCGGCAGAGCTGACCGCCGCCGTCCGGCTGCCCTACGGCTTCGACGACTGGTTCGCGCGCTGTGTCGCGCGTGACCCTGCGGCGCGCTATCCGGAAGCGGGCGCCGCGATCGCGGCGTTCCACGATCTCGTCCCCGACGGCACGCCGACCGGGCAGATCGCGGACTGGCTACACGCCAAGATGGGCGTCGAAGGGACCAGCGGCCAGCCGATGTCCGGTGGCTCGATGCGCGGTCACTCCGGTGCCGGCAAGTGGTCGTCGCAGAAGGGCTCCACGCCGGCCTCCGTCTCTCGCACCGCGCCCACTGATTCCCCGCCGGGCGCAGATACGGGCCCGCGTCTCCCGCACATCACGGCGTCTGCTGCGCGAAGCGCGCCGCCCGCGGGTGACGCCAGGACCCAGTACTCGTCTCCGCTCGGTGAGACGTCGTCGGCGAAGCCCGTCGCTGCCGCGCTTCCCGCCCGCACGCCGTCGCGCGCGCCGCTCTTCGTCGCCGCAGGGCTCGGTGTCGTCGCTCTCGCCGGGGGCGCCTTCTTCGCCCGCGGTTCGTCGCAGAGATCCGCGGCGACTCAGGCGCCCACGCCGGTCGTCTCCGCGGTCGCGCCCGTGGCTGCGCCGCCACCGCGCTGCCCTGCGGACATGGTGCTCATCCAGGGCGGCAGCATGTTCATGGGCGATCTCGATCTCGAGAACGCGCGGCCGCCCCACAAGGTCACCGTCGCGACGTTCTGCGTCGACAAGCACGAGGTGACGGCAGCGGCCTACGACGCCTGCGCCGGACACGGCAATTGCCTCAAGGCGCCGCAAGACGTGCACTTCGCCGACGTCACCGATTCGCAGCGAACGGCGTTCAGTGAGCTCTGCAACGCCCGCCGTGAAGGGCGGGGCGAGCACCCCGCCAACTGCGTCGACTGGAGCATGGCCGACAACTTCTGCCG
Organism: Polyangiaceae bacterium; assembly: GCA_036272055.1. Taxonomy (GTDB): domain Bacteria; phylum Myxococcota_A; class Polyangia; order Polyangiales; family Polyangiaceae; genus DASZVB01. The sequence continues at coordinate 74,699 of DATAZL010000076.1, forward strand.
AGCCCCGGGTGGCCGTCTCTCGGACGGCGGCGCGCACCTGCCGACCGAGGCGGAGTGGGAGTACGCCGCCCGCGGTTCGGCGCAGAAAGCATACCCCTGGGGCGACGAGCCGCCGGACGCGACGCGGCTCAACGCCTGCGGCCGCGAGTGCGACGCCTGGTTCAAGGAGCACAAGCTGATGACGCGCACCCTCTACCCGACGGACGATCACTTCGCGGGCACGGCGCCGATCGGCTCGTTCCCCGCCGGTGCGACCCGCGAAGGCGTGCTCGATCTCGCCGGCAACGTCTGGGAGTGGACCGGGGACTGGTACGGCCCCTACGGCGCCGAGCCCACGTCGAACCCGAAGGGCGCGGAAGCGGGCAAGGAGCGCGTGGTGCGCGGCGGCTCCTTCAACGGCTCGATGAGCCAGTGGGCGAAGCCCGCGTACCGCTGGAAGACGACTCCCGACACTTACAATCACGCCATCGGCTTCCGCTGCGCGATGGACGCGACGTGACCTTCGCGAGAGCATTTTTGAAGGAGTACAGACCGTGACCATGAAGAACGAACTACGTGCCAGGATCTTCGAGATGACCCTCGCCGCCTTCGGGGCGTCGGCGTGTGCAGGCGGCGCGCAAGCAGTCGACCCTGCCAAGACGCCTTCCGCCGCGGAGGTTTCGAAGCCCGCGTCGAGCGCACACGGCGAGGCGAGCTGCTCTGCCGCCGGCTGTGGCGCGAAGGCCGACGACTCCAAGGCCGCAACGAAGGACGACACGAGCGCCGTCGCCGCGCCCGCGGTGCAGCCCGCTCCGGCCGCGTCGCCCGCCGTCGCGGTGAAGAGCGAGACGACCGCCGAGGTGACGCAGAAGCTCGACACCACGAGCGCTGCTGCGCCGGTCGCCGCCGCGCCGGCAAAGCCCAAGGCGAAGCACGCGAAGAAGAAGTCGGCCGACGACGAAGGATGCGGCGCAGGCTCCTGCGCCAGCGCGAAGTAGTCCCGTCGGGGGCTGTCGCGGCTAGCGTGAAGCGTCGATGACGGCGTTTCCCTCCGGCGTCGGTATCGGGCTCCGCGCGGGGCTCGCCGCCGAGCTGATGGCGGCTCCGCCGGCGGAGCTCGCCTTCGTCGAGGTGACGCCCGAGAACTATCTCCGGCGCGGAGGTCGCTACGCGGAGATGCTGAAGGCCGCGATGCGGCGCTTTCCCGTCGTCACCCACGGGCTGTCGCTGTCGCTCGGCGGTCCCGACCGTCTGGATGCGGAAGAGCTCCGCGCGCTCGACCGGTTCCTCGGCGACGTGGGGACGCCGTGGCACAGCGATCATCTGTCGTTCGGCGCGGTCGACGGCGCCATGCTGCACGACCTCTTGCCGGTGCCGTTCTCGCGCGCCGCGGTTCGACACGTCGCCGACCGCATCGGCAAGGTGCAGGACGCGCTCCGGGTACCCTTCGCGGTCGAGAACATCACGTACTACGAGCCCGGCACCGGCTCGGAGATGGACGAGGGCGACTTCGTCACCGAGGTGGTGCGAACGACGGGCGCGGGTCTCCTCCTCGACGTGAACAACGTCTACGTGAACGGGAAGAACCACGGGCTCGACCCGCGTGCAGTGCTCGCGCGGATGCCCCTCGACCGCGTCGTGCAGATCCACATCGCCGGCCATGACGCCTCGGATCCCGCGCTCCTCATCGACACTCACGCCGAGCCCGTCCTTCCCGACGTCCACGCGCTCCTCGAGTGGGTGCTCGAGCGCACCGGCCCGGTCCCCGTCCTGCTCGAGCGGGACGACAATTTCCCGCCCTGGGAAGAGCTCTGCGCCGAGGTCCGCCGTATCGACGGCATCCTTCGTGCAGCGCCCGCGCAGAAGAAAGCAGGCGCGTGCTGACGCTCGACGAATACGCCGGCGCGCTCGCCGCCGTCTGTCTCGACCGGGAGCCGTCGGAGTCCGACGTGAAGGCTCTCGCCGGCGATCCGGCGCGCTGGCTTCGCTATCGCCGCATGGTGCGGCGAAGGCTCTCGGATATCGTCCGCGCGACCTTTCCGCGACTCGAGACGGCGGTCGGAGACCCTGCGCTGACGGCGCTCGAGGACGGGTTCTTCGCGGCGCGCGCGCTCGCCTCGCCGCTCATCCGCGACGTCCCGGGCGAGTTTCTCGGATGGGCCCGCGGCGAAGCGTCGCTGCCGGCGTACGCACTCGAGCTCGCCGAGCTCGAGTGGACGGAGCGTGTCGTGACCTACGCCGAGGACGACGACGGCGAGGTCGCGCCGCTCGCGATGGACGCGCCGGTCGTGCTCACGCGCGCGCACCGGCTCCTCGCGTTCGCGCACGCGGTGCACCGTTTCGACCCGGCGACGGCGCGCATGCCGGAGGCGACCCCGACGCGGCTCTGCGTGTACCGCGACCCGGAGAGCCACGACGTGCGCGTGCTCGAGACGACCGCGGTGACCCACGAGCTCCTCGAGGAGCTCTCCGGCGGTGCGAGTCTTCGCGCAAGCATCGCGCGCGCGGCGGAGCGTACGGGCGTGGAGCTCGATCTGCCGTTCCTCGAGGCGCTCTCCGACATCCTCGCGGACTTCTCGACGCGCGGGCTCGTCCGCGGCGCGCGCCGCTCTGCGCCGCCGGCAGAGTAGCGCTACGTGGGGTCGACCTCGACGATGCTGATGTCTGACAGCTCGTCGGTCGGGTCGTCGGGGCTGCTCGACGCGAGCACGTCGGGCTTGCGCCGGAGCTCGTAGCGGTCCTGCTTGCCGCTCGCGTCCTCGAAGTCGACCACGATGCTCTGTGTCGCGGCGTCGGGCTCGAACACGACGCTGACGGCGACGTCGTAGCTCGTCGTCGAGACGGGGCCGCCGGCACTCGCGGGCGCGTTCGGGAACATGTCGGCGATGGAGACGCGCTGGGCGGTCGGGAAGGGGCGGTGCTCGACGGCCTGGTATGCCTCGGCGAGCGCCGTCTTCATCTCTCGCGCCGTGGGCCAGCGCTCCACCTTCTGGAATGCGAGCGCGCGATCGACGACCTCGACGATGGGCGCGGCGAGGTCGGGCATGAGCTCCTTTATCGAGCGCGCCTTCTGCGACATGGCGGCGATGAGCCGTTCCTGCACCGTCTCGGCCTCGTGCACGTGGCGGCCGGTCATCGCCCGCCACATGGTCGCGCCGACTGCCCAGATGTCGGTGCGGGCGTCGATGAGGTCGCGCTTTCCGCGCGCTTGCTCGGGCGGCATGTACGACGCGGTCCCGACGATCATGCCGGTGCGCGTGAGGCTCCCCTTGAGCGACCGCTCGCGCACCCGGGCGAGCCCGAAGTCGAGCACTTTGACGTTGCCGTCGTTCGTCAGATAGATGTTCGCCGGCTTGATGTCGCGGTGAACGATGTCCTTGTCGTGGGCCGAGGCGAGCACGTCGAGCACGCGGTCCGCGATGTAGAGGACGCCGGTCGGTGCGAGCACGGTCTTCTTCCGTAATCGCTCCTCGAGCGACTCGCCCTCGAGCAGCTCCATCACGAGGAACGGCGTTCCGTCGTCGACGACGTCGTCGTCCAGCACCGCCACGGCGCTCGAATGGCCGACCTTGTTCGCGACGTACCCCTCCTCGAGGAACCGACGCTTCACGTCCTCGTGCTCGGCGTAAGTCGGGTGGAGCAGCTTGATGGCGACGCGATTGCCGTTGCGATGCGTGGCGACGTAGACCGACGCCATGCCGCCCATGTCGAGCAGGCGATCGACGTGCCACTTCTTGGCGAAGACCTGACCGACTCGCTCCCGGGCCTTTTTCGCGAGCGCTTCGTTCACTTGACCTTCAACATCCCGTGCGTCCGGGACACTGTCAAGGCACGAGCTTGCGGCCGGTTCGCCGCTCTCTCATCACGATTCTGGAGCGCCACCGCGGTAATCGTCGAGGTCGATGGCATAGCGTTCGACCCAGCGGTGAATTTGCATCCGTGCCTTACCGAGCGCGCGGCCAACTGCGGCCACGTTGCCCTCGTATTGCGACAGGAGCGCGCGGAGCTCTGCCTCGTTCGGGGCGCCGTGGCGCTGGGGAAGTGGATGTATGCTGTGCTCGTCCGCGCTCGGTGCGGACCCGTATCCCACCATCTCTTCCCTTATCGGTTCGGGAAGGAGCGGCGTGTCGAGAACGAGCCCCTCCGCGAGCGCGATGGCGCGCTTCGCGCAGGCCTCGAGCTCCCGCACATTGTACGGGAAGTCGTAGTGCAGGAGCCCGGCCATGAAGAGGAACGACACCGCGAGATCGGGACGGCCGTGCCGCGCGAGGAAGGCGCGGAAGAGCTGATAGGCGTCCTCCTTGCGATCGCGGAGCGGCGGTAGCCGGAGCTGGTACTCGTTCAAGCGCGCGAACAGGTCGGGGCGAAAGCGCTCCTCGTGCTCGAGCCGCTTGAGATCGCGGTGCGTCGCGCACACCACGCGGACGTCCACCGTCTCTGGCGCGGTCGCGCCGAGGGGATAGACCTCCTTCGACTGGAGCACCCGGAGTAGCTTCGCCTGCGCGTCGAGGGGCATGTCGCCGATCTCGTCGAGGAGCAGCGTGCCCTCGTGCGCGGCACGCAAGATGCCTTGCTTGTCGCGATCTGCTCCCGAGAAGGCGCCGCGCTTGTAACCGAAGAGCTCGCTCTCGAGGAGGTTCTCGGGGATGGCCGCGCAGTTGACGGCGCGAAACGGTCCCTTGCGCCCGCTGTGCCGGTGGATCTCTCTCGCGACGACCTCCTTGCCGGTGCCGCTCTCGCCGAGGAGAAGGACGCTGATGGGCGAGGTCGCGATGCGCTCCACCTCTGCGGCGATGCGATCCATCTGGAAGCCGCCGAGGAGCTCGCTCCCGTCGCGAGAGAGACGGGTCGTGGCGGGCATCATCGTGCCGTCGAGCCGGTAGCGCCCGAAGAGCTCCGCGTCGCGGTCGACGAACTTGAAGATCGCGTCGCCGAAGCGGACCTCCTGCCCGTGCTCGAGTCGCGCCTCCATCGTGCGGTGTCCGTCGACGAGGGTGCCGTTGGTGCTCTCGCGGTCGCGGAGCGACCATCCGCCGCGCTCCCAGACGATCTCGGCGTGGTTCCGGGAGACGGCGTTCACCGGGACGACGAGATCGGCCGGCGCCTCTCGCCCGACGACGTTGACGCCGCGGGTGAGTCGAAACACGGGCGGCAAGACGCGGAACTGCGTCGCGTAGAGCAGCACGAGCCCGGCCGCCTGACTCCCCAGGGGAGCGCTGGGCCCGAACTTCGCCATGGCGCCCGTTTCCGCTTCTGCCATCCCGATCGGAACATTACCTACGCCGGCCGCGCACGTAAACGACGACACGCCGCGGCCGCTCTCTGGCTTTGCGTTCGAGCGCCGAGGCGGTATTGAATTCACTCAATGGCGAACGACTCTCTCCGCGTGGCTGCCGTCCAGGTCTCGTCACAGGACGATCTCGCGTCGAATCTCGCGGCTTGCCGCGCGCAGATCGACGCCGCTGCCGCCCAGCGACCCGAGCTCGTGCTGTTACCGGAAAACTTCGCCTACATGGGGCCCGACGACGGCAAGCAGACCGTCGTCGAGCGCCTCGGCGATCGCAACGCGCCGATCCAGCGGATGCTCGCCGACGCGGCGAAGGCTCATGGCGTCACCATCGTCGCAGGCGGCTTCCCCGAGCAGAGCGACGACCCGCGGCGGCCGTACAACACCTGCGCCGTGTACGACGCCCACGGAGAGCTCGTCGCGTCGTACCGGAAGATCCATCTCTTCGACGTGGAGCTCGCGGACGGCAGCTCGTACCGCGAGTCGGCGGGCTCCTCCGCCGGTTCCGCGCCGACGGTGGTGACCGTCGGTGGGTTCAAGGTCGGTCTCTCCATCTGCTACGACCTGCGCTTCCCGGAGCTCTACCGCGCGCTCGTCGATCGCGGCGCCGAGGTTCTCGTCGTGCCCGCGGCGTTCACCGTCCACACCGGGAAGGATCACTGGCACGTGCTCCTCAGGGCGCGCGCCATCGAGGCGCAGTGCTTCGTCGTCGCGGCAGGTCAGTGGGGAAAGCACCCGCTCGGGCGCACCACCTACGGGCACTCGCTGGTCGTCGATCCGTGGGGCACCGTGCTCGCCGACGCGCCCGACCGTACCGGCTTCATCGTCGCCGAGCTTCCGCGAGCGGACCTCACGCGCGTCCGCGGCTCGCTACCGAGTCTCCGTCACCGCCGCCTCTGAGCGACGGTCGCGACGGCGATCACCCGGCGTGACGCCGCCGTCGGCGCGTCACGTGAGGTGACGTCGCGCGATCTCGGTCCAGGTGCCCTCTGGCTCGAGGTCGATGTAGCTCTTCCAGTAGGGGCGAGCTTGCGCCGGTTCGCCCATCTGCTCGAAGGCCATCGCCAGGTTGAAGTAGGCGTCGGAAAACTTCGGGTCCGCCTCGATCGCTCCGCGGAAGAGCGGCACGGCGAGGTCCGCGTCGCCCCGCTCGAGCATGACGTAGCCGAGGTTGTACTGGGCCTCCGGCTGCCGCGGATCGATGGAGAGAGCCTTCTTGTAGAGGGCCTCGGCTTCGGCCACCTGGTGACGCCGGAAGCGGATGTTCCCGAGGTTCGTGTACGCGATGCTGAGCCAGGGATCGAGCTCGAGCGCCTGCGAGTAGAGCGTCTCGGCCTCCGACATGGTCGCCGGATCTTCGTCGAGTTGGCTCGCGTGAAGATAGAGCTCGTACGCGGTGCGAGCGCGCTCGCGCCCAGCCGTCGGCCTGAGCAGGCGGACCACGTCGTCGCGGAGCGCGCTCACCTCGAGGTCGAGCACCATCTGACCGGTGATCGGCTCGAACGCGCCCTCGCCGGAATAGACGACGACGCGCTTGCCGTCGGACGCGATCTTCAGCTCGACGAGCGGGCGCGCGACGTTCGGTAGCGACTTGCGCAGCGCGGCGATGGCGCGCGTGACGTCACGGAGGCGGACGTTCTGGGCGAGGAGGCCCTGCGCGGTGCGCATCGCGATGAGATCGGTGAACGTGTACGCGCGGCGCCCGCGACGGCGCCCGCTCGGCGTCACCACGCCGTTCTTGTCGAGCGAGCTGAGCCGCGCTGCGGAGACGTTCAGCAGACGCGACACCTCGGCGCGCGTGAAGAGGTCGGTGACCGGTTCGCGCGAACCGTTGCCGGCATCTGTGTGCGCCGTGGCGTGCGGCTCGGCCTTCGCCTCTTCGCGCACACGACCGCCGCCCGGACCGAAGACCACGTGAATGATCTTTTCGGCTCGTCGCTTCTTGCTGTCTCGTGTTCGCTTGCGCCGCTGCCCCGCCATTCGAACGCTTCAATTCTTCCGCGCGGCTCTTGAAGTCAAGGAGAACGCTTCGCGCCGCGCACGAGGGCGCGAACAGAGCGCAATCACGCCGAATCGTCGCGACACATTTCTTCCGCGGGCGCGCGGCGGCGCGAAAAGAAAACCCGACGAAGACCTTGACGTAGTCGCGCGGTCCCATTCCGGTGCACGCGCGTGCAGAGCATCGCGCGCTTACCTTTCGGCGCCGCGCCGGGTCAGCGCGCGCGGTTGCCGGCGGCGCGACCGCCGCTGGCGACGACACGCGCCTCGACGTCGACGTCGATCCTGATCCCCTGACGCCCGACGCTCACGACCAGCTCGGCCTTGATACGACCAATGGGGTGGACGGATCTCACCCGCGCCTCGCGGCACGCGATCCGGATCGCGCGGAGTCGTGCGTGCGGGTCACGGGTGACGAGACAGGACAGCTTCTCCGACAGCTCGTCGGGGACGACGCCGCCCCGCGACACGACCGGCAGGAGGAGACTCGTCGTGCCGTAGTACGACGCGCCGTCCGACTCGTTCCGGATCGCGCCCTCGCTCATCACGTCGGCCTTGTCGAGGAGCTCCTGCCACCGGTAGTCGGCGCTGCGGAACATCTCGACGGCCCGGCTCTCGACGAGTCGGAACTCGCCCGCCTTCACTGGGCCCGGTCCCCGGCGCGGTGGCTTCTGCTTCACGACGGAGCGGATCGTACGTCGGCGCGAGCGCGGAGAGTAAATTACAGAGCGCCCGCTGTTCCGGCCGGCGCCCGACGAGTCCTGGGATCGGAATTTGGCCGACCCCGGCGGGCCCTGCGAGGATCACGAGTCGCCACGCAAGGGCATCCCATGACGAGCAAATCCAGCGACTTCGACCGGTATCGTGGGCAGGAGCGCCGCTCCCGGGTCATGTACGTGACTCGCAACACCGAATATCACTTCAAGGGCCCCCGCTGCGTCGCGGTCCGCGAGCGCGTGAGCGGCAGCTGGCTCCTGACGCATCCCGCACTCAATCGCGTCATTTCGGGGTCCATCCGGTTCAACCGGAACAAGGAAGCGTACCCGACGCTCGAGACTCCCCGGGTCGGGGAGGGGCTCCTCTTCGCCTCCGGTGGCCCCGACGTCATCACGAGCAACCTGGAAGCGATCGCTCGTCCCGCGAAAGCAACCGTCTCTGCCTACCCGGTTTGACGAGCGGTAAGCCGATGCTCGACGCGATGCGTAAGTTCGACTACTCCCGGCATGCTCGTCGTCGTTCGACGCGCACGGACGACGCCCGCTGTGAGGGGCTCGCCCGGTTGAGCAAAAATCGCTGATTGACACCAGCTTTGCGCCTTGGGACACGTTAGGAGCAGGCGTGCTCTCGAACACAAGTCAAGACAAAGGAACCGTGTTCGCCATCGTGATCAGCGAGAAGGGTGGGGCGGAGCGGCGTGAGGTGTTCGAACAAGCCGAACTCAGCATCGGCCGGGTGCAGGGCAACGAGCTCATGCTGCCGAAGGGCAACGTGTCCAAGCGCCACGCTCGCCTTGTGTTCAGGGACGGGCGCTACATCGTCACCGACCTGAACAGCACCAACGGCACGTACGTGAACCGCCGGCGCATCAACCAGGCGACCATCGTTCGCCAGGGTGACCGCATCTACATCGGCGATTTCGTTCTCCGCATCGAGTCACAGGAAGAGAACAGCGGCCTCGCCTCGTCGCCGGCGAGCATGCCGCCGCTCCGCGACCCCGTGATGACGAACCCGGACGGCTCCACGCTGTCCAAGGCTCCGCCGATGCCGCCCCCGCTCGTCGGCAGCTACCCGCCGGTTCCCCCCGCGCCACGCCTGCCGATCCCGGTCGCTCCGGAGAAGACGCCGTCGCTCGTCCCTTCCTCGTCGTCCCGCATCGAGCCGCCGTCGGTGGCGTCGGTCGCGTCGGTGGTCGAGCGCCCCGCGAGCGGCCGCGAAGACAGCATCGACACCGAGATGACGGCATACCGCAGCGCGGTCGCGGCGCTCACCGAGCGCGTCGTCCAGCGGCTGGAGCCGAACGTGCTCGACGGCGACCTGGCGGAAGGGTTGCTGGGGCGCGTCGACAGGATGCTCACCGATCAGCTCACCGAGCTCCGGCGCGAGGACGTGATCGGCGCGTCGATCGTCGAGGACCGGCTGAAGCGCGACGCAAAGGCGGAGCTCGTGGAGCTCGGAGTCCTGGGTCCGCTCCTCGAGGACGAGTCGGTCAGCGAGATCACCATCTTCGGCTCTGCTTCGGTCAACGCCACCCGCGCTGGCCGTCGAGTGACGGTCGAGCCGCCGCTGTCGTCGGAGGCGTCGGTGCGTCGCGTGCTCGCGCGGCTCCTCCGCGTCGAGGGCGTGCCGCTCGAGCATGGCGAGCACATGATCTCGCGCAAGCTCCGGGGCGGGTTCCAGCTCCAGGCCGTGACGGGACCGCGGGTTCCGTCCGGCACGATGATCCATCTCGAGCGCGCTCAGCGCGTCGACGCGACGCTCGACGACCTCGTCCGCTCGGGGACGATCTCGCGCGTCGTCGCGACGTTCCTGCGCAACTGCGTCGCGGTGAGGGCCAACGTCCTCATCGTCGGGCCGCGTGAGGCCCGTGGCGCGATGGTCGCCGGCGCGCTCGCGTCGGCCAGCACCGACGGCCACGTCGTCGCGATCCAGGACAACGACGTCATCGTCAGCAACGCCGTGCCCGTCAGTCACCTCGACGTGGCCGACGCGCCGGGGGAGCTCTCGGAGCTCGTCAACTTCGCCGGGCGATTTCCGGAAGCGCGGCTCGTCGTCGACAACTTCAGCGGGCGCACCGCCGCGGCCGTCCTCGGCGCCGTCGCCGGCGGGGCCGACGGCCTCCTCGCGGTCACGACCGCCGCCAGCCTCCGGCGCGGGCTCCTCCGCCTGCCGGTGGAGATCGCCGTCGCGCGCCCGGAGCTCTCCGCCGACGCGGCGCGCGAGCTCCTCGCCACGACGTTCGACATCGTCATCGACGTCGCGGTGCTACGCGACGGACGCCGTCGTGTCGTCCGCATCGCCGAGCCCGCGGGGATCACCTCCGACGAGATCACGCTGCGCGACATCTTCTCTTTCGTGGTCGAGCGCGCGAGCAGCGGCTCGGTCGAGGGAACGTTCCAGGCGACCGGCGTCGCTCCGCGCATCCTCGGGGACATGGTCGCCCGCGGTCTCTCGGTGGACAGCGGCGTGTTCAGCCGCCCACCGTCACGCTGATTGCGCCGTCGTCGTGACGGCTGCGAGCCGAGCGCTTTGCCTACACGTCCGCGGAGGCTTCTGCCGACTTCGCTTGCGCGAGCTTCCTGCCGAGCAGGCGCCGCTTCACGGCGTTGAGCTTGTCGAGCATCACGACGCCGTTCAGGTGGTCGTTCTCGTGTTGCACGGCGACGGCGAGCAGGCCGTCCGCCTCCAGCGTGAAGGGCTTGCCGTCCCGATCGAGGGCTCGCACCGTGACCTGCTCGGCGCGCCGGATCTCCTCGGTCACGCCGGGGAACGAGAGGCAGCCCTCTTCCCAGGTCTGCGTCCCGACGGTCGAGGTGATCTCGGGGTTGATGAACACGCGCAGGTCGCTCGGCTCGTCGTCGTTCGCGATGTCGATGACGAACACGCGGAGCAGCACGCCGACCTGGTTGGCCGCGAGGCCGACGCCGGGTGCCGCGTACATGGTCTCGGCCATATCGTCGACGAGCTGCCGGATCTCGTCGGTGACCTCTTTCACAGGTGCCGCAACCTGCTTGAGATGCGGATCGGGGTACTTGAGGATGGGCCGGAGAGCCATGGTCCGCCGAAAGTTAACACTCGCGATCCGCCCTCGCAACGTGCTGGCTTGTTAAAGGGGGGCCTTAGCCCCCCGCCGCTTCGCGGGCTCGCTTTGCTCGCGGGGGGCCAACGTCCCCCCGTCTAGTTCCGCATGGACGCGACCGTCGTACCCGAGACGTCAAAGCTGCGGAACTACGCGAGCGAAGCGAGCCCGCGAAGGCGGCGGGGGGAGCAGTTCGCCGAAGGCGAAGCTGCGGGGGGCCAAGGCCCCCCTTGGTTACCTGCCGCCGCTTCGAGCGGAGCTCGAGCGCGCGTCGCAACAC
>DATAZL010000077.1:0-13883 GCA_036272055.1 Polyangiaceae bacterium
GCCTTCGCCTATTTGGCGGGCGCGCCGTCTACGCCGCCCCGAACCCGTAGGCCCAGATCTTCGCCGGTGAATGGTGAACGGGCCCGATCACGCCGCCGCGGTCTTCACCGATCGGGCGCGGGATCCGGCGATCACCGACACCCGCTGAAATCCCGTTGCCGCCAGGTGGCCGTGGCGATCGTAAATCGCGTGATGTGAGGTGACGAGCCGTGATGCCGCGGTGCGGGCGAATCCCGCGACTTTTCCGCAGCTTGTGATTGATTTTCGGGGCTTGCTAAGCGAAGCGAAATTCGCGCTTTTCGCACTCATAACCCGAAGGTCGGAGGTTCAAATCCTCCCCGCGCCACCAGCCCGCGAGGTAGGCACCGTCCCGAATCAGCCGACGAGCTCGAGCACGCGGGAACGGAGGTCTTGCACGTCGAGATCGACTATCTCGACCTTGCCGGCGGAGCGTGCGGCGATGAATTTCAGGCGCGATCCCGCGCGCTTCTTGTCGTGGCCGATGAGATCGACGGCGCGAGCGATGGGCTGCGCGGCGAGGTCGACGGGCAGGCCGAGCTTATGAAGTGTCGCGATGGTGCGCTCGCTGAGCGCCTGCTCCGTGATACCGAGCCGCTCGCCGATCCGGAGGGCCGCGACGAGGCCGAGGCTGATCGCTTCGCCGTGCCGGAGCTTGCCGTAGCCGCCGTACGCCTCGATGGCGTGCCCGACGGTGTGACCGAGGTTGAGCCACGCGCGGATATTTTCTTCACGCGGGTCGAGGCTGACGACGCGCGCCTTCACGCGGACCGAGCGCTTCACGACCTCCGACACGACGTCGAGGTCCTTTGCGAGGATCGCCGCGGCGTGGGTGTCGACGAAGTCGAGGAGCGGCGCATCGCCGATGAGCGCCGTCTTGACGACCTCGGCGAGGCCACTGACGAAGCCGGGTCCGGGCTCGGTCGTCAGATGGCGTACGTCGCAGAGCACCGACGACGGTTGCCAGAACGCGCCGACGGCGTTCTTCGCCGTCTTGAGGTCGATCGCCGTCTTGCCGCCGACCGAAGCGTCGACCATGGAGAGGAGCGTCGTCGGGAGGCAGAGCCACGACACGCCGCGCATCCACGTGGCCGCGCCGAAGCCCGCGACGTCGGAGACGACCCCGCCGCCGAGCGCGACGAAGAGCGACTTGCGGTCGGCGCCCGCGACGAGGGCGGCGCTCCAGATCCGCTCGAGGGCCGCGGTGTTCTTGTGCTCCTCGCCGGGGTCGAGCACGACGGTCGCGACGCGGACGCCGGATTGCTCCATCGCGTTCTCGACGCCGTCGCCGTGGAGGCCGAGCACGGTGCGATCCGTCACCAGGAGCCCGAGGGACGCGCCGCGGAGCAGTGACGGCAGGCGCTCGACGGCGATGTCGGTGCCGACCTCCACCGTGTACGTGTCCGCGCCGGCAGCGACGGCGATGGGGTCTCTCTGCCAGACCGCGATGGCGTCGCGCGCGACGTCGTCGGGGCTCCGTCCCGTGGTCGTGATGCGGGCGTGGCTCTCCGCGTAACCGAGCTTGCGTACCGCGAGCAGCTCGTCGACCCGCGCGCGTGCGTCGCCCCCTTGTAGAAGAGGACGGCTCGCGGTGTCGCCCGCGCGCCGGACGATCTCGTCGGCGGACGCCTCGAGGGTGACGACCACGCCGCGCTCGAGGGCGTCGAGGCGCGCGCCGCGATCGACGAGCGCGCCGCCGCCGAGGGAGACGACGACCGGACCGCCCGCGTCGAGGACGCGCTGGAGCTCCTGCCGTTCGAGGGTACGGAACGCCGTCTCGCCGCGCTCGGCGAAGAGCGCCGCGACCGTCTTACCCGTGGAGCGCTCGATCTCGCCGTCGAGATCGACGTACGCCCGGCCGCACCGCTCGGCGACGAGCTTGCCGACCGTCGATTTCCCGGTCGCCATGAACCCGCCCAGGAGAAGAGGACGCTCCATCATCGGCGGCTCTACCATTGGCGACGGCGAATGCGGAATTGGTCGGCGAGGGACGGGAGCGGGTGCGGGCGCCGGAGAGCCCCTCCGACGTCCCTCTGAGCCACCGTCAAACCATTAAAATAATTCAGAAAAGTGCTTTGGTGAGGGAGCCCTCGGCGGCGCGAATCGTCGGCGGAACGAGGATCGCGAGCGGCGCGCCGCCGGTTCTGGCGACGGCTCGGGCGCGACGCTAGGCTCTTTTCGCACGGCGAACAGGGACGACGACAGGATGCCCGGAACTCAGTTTCACAAGTACGAGGGCCTCGGGAACGACTTCATCGTCGTCGACGGCGCGAGCATCGGTCTCGGAGAGCGCGCGGTCGCGCTGTGCGATCGGCACTTCGGTATCGGCGCGGACGGCGTGCTCGCCGTGACGGCGGGTTCCACGCCCGGCGCGCGCGCGACCATGACCGTGCACAACGCCGACGGCTCGCGCCCTGAGATGTGCGGCAATGGGCTGCGCTGCGTGGCGCTCCACCTGGCGCGCCTCGACGGCGCGGAGAACGCCGAATACGTCGTCGACACCGACGCCGGCGCGAAGAAGTGCGTCGTGTCGCGAACGAACGGAACTGCCCAGGTCATGATCGACATGGGACGGGCCGTCGCACAGGGCGAGTACCGCACCGAGCAGGACGGCAAGGAGTATCTCTTCGCACGCGTCTCGATGGGGAACCCGCACGCCGTCTGGCTCGGCGGCATCCTCGATGGCGCAGACGCCGATCGGGTCGGGTCTTCGGTGTCGTCGCAGATCCCCGGCGGCACCAACGTCGAGTTCGTCGCGCAGCGCGGGCCGCAAGCGGCGGACCTCGTCGTCTGGGAGCGCGGAGTCGGGCGCACCCTGGCGTGCGGCACCGGAGCCGGAGCGACGGCCGCGGCGCTGGCGCTTGCGGGTAAGGCGCCGTTCGGCCAGGCCATCGAGATCCGCTTGCCCGGCGGCCCCCTCGACGTCTGGGTAGACGAGAAGACCCTAGCCGTAAGGCTCCGAGGCCCAGCCCGCTGGGTCTTCACCGGCAACCTCCCGCCTGCGTAGTTCCGCATCGAGCGAAGCGGCGGGGGCCCGCGAAGCGGCGGGGGCAGCGAGCGAAGCGAGCCCGCGAAGCGGCGGGGGGAGCAGTTCGCCGAAGGCGAAGCGGCGGGGGGCCAAGGCCCCCCTGCTAGGAAGATGCGAGCGGGAGCCCGCTCGTGGTAGGGCGGCACATGGTCGAGCAAGCGGGGGCTCCGCCCAGCGAAGCCGAGACCAGCCTCGCCGACTCCCGGGCCCAGTTCGTCTCGAGCCTCGGGCGTCGCCTGGAGGCCCTGCGTCAGGCGTTGTTCGCCCTCGAACAGGCGCCCAAATCGGCGGCGCTTCGCGATCACCTGAGGAGGCGCATCCACGCCTTCGGCGCTGCGGCAGGGGTGCTCGGGTTCGATCGGGTCTTCGACGCGTTCCGGGAAGCCGAGTCGGTGCTCGGCCGGACGTCGTCCATGACACTCGGCGCGGCGGAGCTCGGGCTCGTCGCGCGCACGGTGGATCTCGTCCCGTCCCTGTTGCTGGGCGCCGCGGCTCCAGCGCGCCACGACATGGGCCCGTCAGGGCTCGAACGACGCGGCGGCGGATGGCCGACGAGCGTGCTCGTGTTCGGCGGATCGTCTCTCGCCGAGCCGCTCGAGCGCGGTCAGTCGGGTAGCGACGCGACCGGCCTCGAGTACGAGCGCACCGACGACAGTGAGCAGGCGGAGTCGATCGTCCGCGTGACGGCGCCCGACGTCGCGATCGTGGACGCCGATCTGAAGGGCGCGCGCGAGCTCATGGAGACGCTCGTCTACGACCCGCTCCTCGATCCGGTGAAGATCATCGCGGTCGGCACGTTCGACAGACCGGAAGCGGCGGCGAGCCTCGTCGCGCTCGGCGTTGCACGCGTCCTGCCGAAGCCGGTGAGCCCCGACACGCTCCGCCGCACCGTGCTCGAGGTCGCACGCGAGCGCGCCGCCCCCGCGGATCGCATCGATCCGATCGGCGACGTCACCATCGAGGCGCTCGGCGAGCGCATATTGCACGAGATCCGTCGTGGCCTCGTCGAGTCGGTGAAGGCGCAGGGGCGTAACGTGCACGTTCCGCTCGGCACCGGCACCGACGTGCTCGCCGCGGTGTGGTCCGCGGTGGCGCGCATCCGCGAGCTCGTCACCCTGCGCTCCGGCGGTATGGTGCGCTTCGACGCGAGCGGACCCGAGGGCGCGGTGCCGCTCGCACCCTGGATGAGCGACGAGCGGTCGCGCACGCCGGGCGGTGGTGAGAACCGCTCCGCGGACGGCGTGAGCCTCGAGGGACGCACGGTGATCGTCGTCGACGACGACCCCGCCGTGGTGTGGTTCATCAGCGGCCTCCTCCGCGCGGGTGGGGCCGAGGTGATCGAGGCCCACGACGGCAGCTACGCGCTCGACGTCGCGCGGAAGTGCTCTCCCGACGTCATCGTCAGCGACATTCTCATGCCGGGCCTCGACGGCTTCGCGCTGTGCCGCGAGATCAAGCGCGACGTGGCGCTCAGCGACGTCCCGGTGATCCTTCTGTCGTGGAAGGAAGACTTGCTCCAGCGCGTGCGCGAGCTCGGCGCCGACGCGGAGGGCTATCTTCGCAAGGAAGCGACGGCGTCGACGGTCGCGCAGCGCGTCCGTGAGGTGCTCTTGCCGCGCGCGCGCATCGAGTCGCGCCTCGCCGAGGGCGGCGCGGTCCGCGGGCGGCTCGACGGGCTCACGCCGCGGCTCATCCTCGAGCTCGTGTGCGAGAAGAGCGTCGACGCGCGGGTCACGCTCCGCGACGCCGCGTATCTCTACGAGATCGACGTCCGGCGCGGCCGCGTGCGCACCGCGACGCGAACGTCCGCCGACGGCCGCTTCGACCGCGGGAGCCGCGCCCTCTCGGCGCTGCTCGGCGTTCGCGCGGGCCGCTTCACCGTCACCCACGATTCGTCGCCCTGCGTGGAGATCTGGGACCAGCCACTCGACGCGCTCATCGCCGAGCATGTGGAGCGCGCGCGCGCGGCGCAGCGGGCGCTCTCGCAGCTCGCGACCGTCGCGCAGGTCGAGATAGAAGAAGGGTCGCTCGAGCCGTACCTCGCCGCCACGCCGCTGTCGGCCGCGGCCATCGTGCGGCGTCTTGCCGAGGGCGTTCCGCCGGGCGACATCGTCGCGGCCGGTGCGTCACCGCGCCTGCTCGAGTCGGTCCTCGTCGATCTCGTGCTTCACGGCGCGATCACGCGCATCGTCGGCTTCGACGGCGCGGATCTCCTGGCCGACGCGAAGATGTCGCTCGAGGAGCGACACGCGAGCGTCGAGCTTCCGGCGGCGCGCGACTTCCGTACGCCGGGGCCGCCGAGCGCGCGGCTCGTCGGGCTCGCGTTTCCGTCTCTTCCCGTCGAGCAGCCGACCCACCTCGCGCCGGTCTCGGCGGCGCCGAAGCGTGCCGAATCGACGAGCTTCGAAGAGTTCGACATCGACGCGCGGCCGACGCCGCTGTCGCTCGAGCCGCGCGGCGCGGACGAGCTCTTCGCGATGCTCGGCGACAGCGTCGTCCCGCAGGCGGCTCCCGTCGAGGAGCGCCCGGAGTCGGGACGGATCTCGATGAAGGGGATCGCGCCGCCCACGTCCATGCCGGCGGAGCCGTCGCCGCTGGAAACCGCGCTGCGTTCGCTGCCCGCCGACGTTGCGCCGCAGTTCTGGAAGGACCACGACGAGCCAGCGGCTGAAGAGCCCGCGGTCGTCGAAGCGGAACCGGAACCTGCCGTCGTCGTCGAAGCAGCGCCGGAGCCCGTCGTCGTCGTCGAAGCAGCGCCGGAGCCCGTCGTGACCGCTGAACCCGTTGCGCCGCCGGTCGACCCGCCCGAGACGATGCCGGCTGCCGGAGAGCGTGAAGCGGGCGAAGCGTTCGTCGCAGCCGCTTCGGAGCCGTCCGAGCCTCTGGCCACCGCAGTGGACGGAACCGGGGACGGCCCGGCGGATGCCGGGACGGTGGAGGGCGTCGGGACGAAGACCGCCGTCTCTCGCGTCGCGGTGCTTCCGTCCTCCGACGACGCGCCGCCGGCGAACGATGCGCCGCCGGCGAACGAGCAGTCGGCACCGGTTCAACCCGCGGAGTCCGCACTGGCGTTCACGGAGCCGTCGTCGGTGCTGGCGGCGGCCATCGCCGCGGCAGCCGAGGATCGTCCGGTCACGCCGCCCGCCGGTACGCCGTCCATCGCCGAGGTCACCACCGGCACGAGCAGCGAGGCGACCGTCGCAGGGAGCAAGGAGACGTCGTCGGAGAAAGACGTCGAGCTGCCGCCGGACAGCGCGCCGGTGCTCGAGCTCGGTGAGGCCGTGGCGAGCGCGATCGGCGGAGAAGCGCCGAGCACTCAGCCGTCGGCAGATCCGCGGCCGGTGGCGACCAGAGAGCCTCGCGGTGCGCGCACGACGCCGCCGCTCGGCAAGGGCAACGGGCGCGTGAACGCCGCGTCCTCCCAGAAGACGCCCGCGGTGCCGTCGCGCGACGCCCCCGAATCGACGAACATCGTCCTCATCATCGCCGTCATGGCCGTCGCCGCGTTCGCGACGTTCGAGATCGTCACTGCCGTCCGGAAGACCATGGACGCGCCCGTCGCCGCCGTCTCGGCGCCGGTCGTCGCGGAGACGACCGCGCCCTCGGCGCAGCTTGCCGCGCCTCCGCCGTCGGCCGCACTCGCGCCGGCAGGGCAGACGCCCACCTTGCGCGCACAGGATCTCGAGCTGCCGGCGGGCCTCGCCGTCTCTCAGGACCGCGGGCTCCTCGAGGTGGACGTCACCGAGACGGAATCGGTGTACGTGGACGGCGTGTTCATCGGCAAGGGGCCGCTCCGTCAGGTTCCACTGCGCGAAGGCGCCCATGAGATCCGGGTGCAGGCAGACGGCCTCGACGTCGTTCAGCCGATCGAAGTCCGACGTGGACGCCGCACTCGCGTCGAGGTGTCGCGGGCGCCGTGAGACGGCTTGCCGTACTGCTGCTGCTCGGCCTCTCGAGCCGCTGCGCGAGTCGTGATCCGGGCGTCACCGAGGCGCCGAAGCCGGTCGCGTCCGTGACGGCCGCGACGGCTCCCGGCGCCGAGACGAGCGCGCGGAAATGGATCGACGATCTTTCGGACTGCGACGTCGAGCATGAGGGCGTGTTCCTCGACGTCGGGTCGCCCGCCACCGATTCACGACGCGATCACACCATCGGGCCGTTCGACGCTTCCGACGTGCACGTGCGCGGCGGCGCGTCGTTCGCGCGCATTCACGGGCGACGGCTCGCCTTCGAGTTTGCGGTGCTCGAGCCGATGCAGCACGTCGACGTCAGCGTGCGCGCGATGGGCGTCGCCTCGCGAGCCGTCAACGTCTACGTCGACGAGCGGAGGCTCGGCGTGATCGCGCTCTCGCGCGACGACCCGAAGATCGCGTCGTTGCCGCTCGAGGAGCTCGCGGCGGGGACGCATACCGTGACCCTCCGGTTCAGCGGCGGTCGCGAGGGCGCGGACGAGCCGTTCGCCGAGGTCGACTATATCCGCATCGGCCCGCCGATAGCGCAGGCGGAGAGCTACGCGCCGCCGACGCTTCGCGACATCGTCACCGACGTCGTGCTCGACGGCGTGCCGGAGCGCTCCGTCGTGCTGCGCTCGCCCGCGACGGTCCGCTGCACGCTCCGCGTCGCGCCGGGGATGAGGCTCCGCGCGAGCGCAGGATACTGGGGCAACGGGCGCGGGCTCGCGCGCGTCCGCGTCGTCGAGGACGGCGAGACGCCGCGCGTCGTCGCGGAGCGCAAAGTGACGGGCGGTACCGGCGCGGTCTGGACGCCGCTCTCCGTCGATCTCGCGCCGTACGCCGGGCACGTCATCGGCGTCGAGCTGTCGGCAGTGGAGTCGGGCGGCAGCGGGCGCGTCGCGTTCGGCGAGCCCGCGACGGTCGCCGGCCACCCGACGGCGCCGCCCGAGTCGGGGAACGCCGCGGCCGTCGTCGTGATCGTCGCCTCCGGGCTCGACCGTCGTTCCATCCCGCCGTGGGGACCGGGCGGCACGCTGCCGGCGCTCGGGCGTCTCGTTCACGACGGCGTCGCGTTCGACCGCTACCGTGCGGTGACGACCGTCGTGCCCGCCGTCTTCGCGACGCTCCTCACGGGGCTGCCGCCGCGCGCGCACGGTCTCGAAGATCCGGTCTCGCGACTGCTCGACGAGGTGCGTCTCATCGGCGAGCGCGCGAAGGAGGGGAGCGTCCACTCGGCGCTCTTCACCGGGGTGCCGCTGAGCTTCCCCGCGTTCGGCTTCGAGCGCGGCTGGGACCAGTACGAGGCGATCTCGCCGGTGAAGGATCTGCCTGCCGCCGAGCCGCTCTTCCACGGCGCGGCGTGGTTGAAGGAGCAGTACGACGCCGACCACGACGCGAGGTCGCTCCTCGTCGTGCACGTCCGCGGTGGGCATCCGCCCTGGGACGTGACGCGCGACGAGGTGTCGGCGATGCCGCCCGAGGAGTACGCGGGCGCGCTCGAGCCGCGCGCGGGCGCCATCGTGCTCGCCAATCTCCGTGGTCTGAAGAAGAGCCCCGCCGAACAGCGACTCACCGCCGACGACTGGCGACGCCTGCGAGCCCTGCAAGAAGCCGCCCTGAGCAAGCAGGACGCCGGTATCCGCCGCGTCGTGGAGGTGCTCGACCGCGAGGGACTCTACGCACGCTCGCTCGTCATCGTGATGGGCGACGTCGCGGCGGGCGATCCGCCGGGTATCCCGTATGCGCCGCTTCCGCTCTTGCACGAGGACGTGCTCATGACGCCGCTGATCGTGAAGTTCCCGGGCGGTGCGATGGCGGGCACCCAGGCGAGCGCAATGACCACCACGGTGGACGTGACGAGCACCATCCTGCGCGCGCTCGGGGTCGGCACCGAGGGGATCGACGGGACGGATCTGTCGCTCCTCGCGAAGGGGGACCTACCGATCGACGGACACCCTGCGGTGGCGACGCTCGGGACGCGTTACGCGACGCGCTTCGGGCAATGGCTCCTGCTCGGCGATCTCGGACGGCGGCCGTTTCTCTGCCAGATCGAGGTGGATCCGTCGTGTGCGTCGGACGCGCTCGCGCAGAGTCCGGTCGCTGCGGAGGCACTCTGGAGACGGACGTTTCACGCCGAGGCCGCGGCGCTCGCGCTGAGACAGAAGCGGCCCCCGACGCAGGCGGTCTTCGACGTGGATACGGCGTCGGCGCTCAAGGTGTTCGGGTATTAGTACTGGTTTGTGAGGGGGTCTTACCCCCGCGGGCTCGCTTCGCGCCCCGCTCCCCGGCTACACGCCGCGGCGGGTATCTCAACACTAATTGCTTCCGAGCGCGCGGCGGATCACGGAGTTCAGCAATCAGCGTGAGTCAGAGTTCGACTCGGACGCCGTGCGGGCGATCGCGCGCACGCACGCACGGCGTAGCAGGCGCTACTCGCGCAGGGCTCGGCTTGGTGTTGACGACATGCTGGTGGGAGTGGCGCGATGCGACTCGTTCGTTGTGACCTGTGTATTCAGTCGCAGGAGACTGCAAGAACCTAGCAACCCGCCGCGGCGACCTGCCGACAATGGTGCATGAACCCGGTCTTTCACTGGCTGCTTGCGGACGACCACGCAATGCTTGAGTTTCCCGAATGCCTGAGCGCGGGAGTCGGGCTTGAAATGCACCTCGTTTTCACTCCGGGCGAATCCACTTTCGCGTGGTGGGAGACCAATACTGGCTTATGGCTCGGGAGCGCTAGCGCTGCCGAAGCCTAGGCACGTCGACAACGGCATTCATTCGTGCACGACAGGTGCTGAATCGTTGCCAGCCTGTGAGCGTCAGCTGATGGAACGCGAGTTCCGAGCCGATCGTTGAAACTGACGCGTCAGTCGCGGCGTGTGTGCCGCCGCGCAGCACATCGGAACTGCAGAGGCCCGCGCTGGCGATCCGGGTCATCGCCAGTCGGCTGCCTGTGTCGTGTACGGTTCGGTGACTTCGCTGAGTCGGATGGCCCCGAACGTGCCGCAGGCTGTATTGGATCGGACGCGGGCGCCCGTGACTGCATCCAAGATGCACTGAGCCCAGCAGGCCCACCCAAGCGTCACCTACCGTCCCCTTTCGCACCAGCTCGCCGCAACTCCGTGCGGGTCATCGGCCCCCTAAGCCATGACAGCGTCCAGCGCGGTTGCAGGAGCGATGGGGCCGGGTCGCGATGCACGTCTCGCATAACAAACCAGCGCGGCGCGAGTCGCGGAACGACGGCGTTCAAGGTGTGCGCGAGTGCTGCGTCATTTCCGGCCAGGCCGTCGACCACTCGCGCGCGATCGGCGTCCGTCTGCAGTCTGCCGATGCACCAGACGCCGGCGTTCCCGAGTGCACGATAGTCGAGGTCCATCGGGTTCTGCGTGGCGATGACGATGCCCACGCCGAA
Organism: Polyangiaceae bacterium; assembly: GCA_036272055.1. GTDB lineage: Bacteria > Myxococcota_A > Polyangia > Polyangiales > Polyangiaceae > DASZVB01. The sequence goes on from DATAZL010000077.1 coordinate 10,412, forward strand.
GGCTCGCGCCTGCTTCATCAGGGCGACGAGGGGACGCTTCGTGGGTGGGTTCGCCGGGTGCGGCGGGAGGAAGCCGTAGACTTCGTCGAAGACGCAGAGGGCGCGGAGACGCTGGCTGCCAGGCAGAGAGCGCGTCCAGGCGAGGAGCTCCTCCAGCAGGACTCCGAGGACCAGAGTACGCTCCTCGTCGTCGAGGTGGGCGACGCTGACGATCACGGCCGGAGTGCGCCCATCGATCGGTGTGAGCCACGACTCCACGTCGACGGCGGCGCCGGTACGCCAGCTCTCGAACGTCGGAGACGCGAGGAGGCCGTTCAGCGCGGCGGCGAGCGCGCGCCTCTCCGACCGCGGAAGGAACGCGTCGACCGTCAGCGCGCCGATGCGTTCGAGCGGTGGCGTCGCGAGATCTTCAAGCAGAGCTTCGAGGGTGGTGCTGCCACCCTCTCGCAGACGCCGCTCGGCGAGCACGGAGAGCAGGACATGCTCGCGGCTTCGGGCAGGATCAGGATCGCGCCCGAGTAGGCGTAGGACGAGCGAGACCGCGGCCGCGAGCGCGGCGCGAGCGGCCTCCGGATCGGTATCCCACCGGGGCGAGCGTCGTTCGAGCGACGAGAGCACGTGCAGCGGTTCACCCGCGGTCGAACCAGGAGTGATGACCCGGATGGCCGTCGTTTCCCGGAACGCATGAAGTTCGTGCTCGGCGATGCCCCAGGCGCGTAAGCCTTGCTCGCGCTCTGCAGCGAGATGCCGAGCGCGCTCGTCAGCTGGACGGTCATCCTCCGCCGCAAGGGACCCATCCACCCACGGCAGGAAGTGCGCTGGGTCGAAGGACGGGAAGGCGAGTAACAGATCCGGCAGGTCACCCTTCACGTCGATGAGGATGACGGGCACCCGAGCGCGCAGCGTCTCTTCCACGAGCACGGTGAGCAAGCCGGTCTTGCCACTACCGGTCATGCCCGCAATCACGCCATGGGTGACAAGATGATGCGCCGGGAGCAGCCAAGAGCTGGCCGCCCCTCCCCCGTCGAGGGATATGCGCTGACCAAGACGGAGTTCAGGGAGGGGCGGCATGATCGTCTTCCTTTCCGTTGATTAGAGAAACGCGCTCAACTCGTGGCGAAGGGAGATGCGCCGGGCAGACCGGACGCGACTGGCGGGGCCTTGGGCGTGCTTGCCACAGCGCCGTTCGGTGGCGGTACGTTGGGGATGGGCTGCGGACCCGGAGCAGGCAAAGGACCCGTCGGTGCCGGGCTCGGCAGCCCACGCTTTCCCCTACCGTCGGCGTAAAGCGACGGGACGATGGTATCTGCGTCGCCCTCGTGCCAGCGCAAATACTCGACTGCGCGCTGGACCTCGTCGTACGCGTTCACGAGCAAGGTCAGGCTCTGCTGGCGAATGCGAGCAACCTCCGCGACGACGGCGGGCGCTTGCTCCCGCAGCCCGGCGAGGCGCACGAGCCGCTCGCCGACGAGCTTCGCGCCAGCGATCTCCTCCGCTGTGAGCGCCGTCTTCCCCTGGATCTGGAGCCAGCAGTCGCGCAGGAGGTTCGCCCAGTCGATGAGCTCGAACGCGACGTTCTTGAAGCCGACCAATCCCTTGAACGGCAGGAGGCGATCTGGAGCGATGAGCCCGCGATGTGCGAGCGCCGTGGCGTCCGACTTCAACGTCTCACGCAGCGCGATGGCCTTGTCGTTCAGGGCGTTGATATCTTCCGGTGGGGTCGTCGCGGTCACGTAGCGAGAGTTCGCCTCGCCCGCCGCGAGCGCGTAGTCCTCGAGCGCGTCCACGTAGCTCTGATTCAACCCAGGGAGACCGCTCATGGGCGCGCGCAGTGCCTTGATCTCGGGCAAGGCACCCAGGATGGTCGCGACGGTGGCGTGCACGTCGAGGTTCAGCCGCACGAAATCTGCGTCTCGCACGGCCATGATTTCCGCGAGCCGCTTGTCGTACGCGGCGTGGAAGGCCGAGCCGACATCGACCTGCTCCGTATCTCCCTCTGGTATCGACGTTGGTGGGAACTCCACGGGGTTCGGGCCCTGATCTTGGTTCTGAGTATCGATCGTCGTCATCTCGTTATCCTCCTCGGGGTCATGTGCCCCGTTGTTTTCGACACTCACGTCGTCCGCACCATTCCGAGAGTTGCGTAAAAAAACGCGGACCCTCCGGCTATTCGATTTTCCGCGGCGATCGCTCATCAGCCGTTGAAAACGGACGTTCCCGGCAAGCTCACCTTGCCGCGCGCGTTCAGAACGAACACCGGCGTCAAGGTCACCTTGCCCGGAGCGAGCAAATCGAACGATCAGGTCAAGGTTACCTTGGCTCCGAGGTTCAAAACGAACGTCCAGGTCAAGGTCACCTTGGCTCGGAGGTTCAAAACGAACGTCCAGGTCAAGGTCACCTTGCCCGGAGCGAGCAAATTGAACGATGAGGTCAAGGTCACCTTGGCGCCGACGTTCAAAACGAACGTCCAGGCAATGTCACCTTGGTCTGAGGTTCAAAACGAACGTTGAGGCAAGGTCACCTTGGAAATGCAGCTCGGCTCGAAAAAAAGGCGAGAAGCCGAGGGGTAGTCATTTATTCGAGGGACGAATCTCGGCGACGAAAAACGAGCCGGCCATCGCTTATCCTCTCTAGCGACGCGCGCGCGATGCGCGAACAGGAGGAAGAGTGGCGACAGGACTTCTCGAGATCACGGGCACGCTAGACGTCGACCAGTTCTGGCCGAACGGCGAGTCAGACGGCGACACAGCCAAGGTCGTCGTCAGCGCCGGGTCCTTCCGCTTCCAGGCGAAACCGAGCGGCAAGTGGAAGGTCACCCACGCCTTCGCTGGCGCCATAGTCAAGCGAAGCCTGAAGTCGAAGACCGGGACAACGGCCATCAACGCCAAGAACCAGATCACCGTGCGCTGGCAGGGGATCGACGCGCCCGAGCTCCACTACCGCCCGACACCTGAGAAGCTCACGACCAAGCAGAAAGCGGCACTCAAGAAGGTGAACGGCAACTTCCGCCAGCTCTTCGGTGAGAGCGCGGCGGTGGCGCTCGGCAGGTATCTGGCAAAGCTCGGCAAGAATCCCGTGCCGATCACCATTCGCACGGCCGTGGACGATCCAAGCGAAGTCTTCGACATGTACGGCCGGCTCATTGGCGACCTCTACGTGAAGGTCAAAGGCAAAGAGGTCGACCTGAACCACTGGATGCTTCGGCAGGGATGGGCATTCCCGACCCTGTACGCCTCGATGTCCACCGACGAGATCACCGACGTGCTCGCTCTCGCCGCCAAGGCGAAGGCGCGCAAGGTCGGCCTCTGGAAGCACGCGAGCTCCGCGCTGAAGGGCTTCGACGCGAAGCTCCTGTTCGTGAAGAACGGCGCGTTCGATGCGGCGAAGGACGCGGGCCCCGTCACCATGCCGAAGCAGTTCCGCCGCCTCTCCACGTACAGCGTCGAAAAGAAATCGAAGATCGTGAGCGGCA
>DATAZL010000078.1:0-122882 GCA_036272055.1 Polyangiaceae bacterium
CAAAGCGAGCCCGCGAAGCGGCGGGGGGAGCAGTTCGCCGTAGGCGAAGCTGCGGGGGGCCAAGGCCCCCCGCGAGCAAAGCGAGCCCGCGAAGCGGCGGGGGGAGCAGTTCGCCGTAGGCGAAGCGGCGGGCGGCCAAGGCCCCCCGCGAGCAAAGCGAGCCCGCGAAGCGGCGGGGGGAGCAGTTCGCCGTAGGCGAAGCTGCGGGGGGCCAAGGCCCCCCGCGAGCAAAGCGAGCCCGCGAAGCGGCGGGGGGAGCAGTTCGCCGTAGGCGAAGCTGCGGGGGGAGCAGTTCGCCGTAGGCGAAGCTGCGGGGGGCCAAGGCCCCCCTAGAACACCGCGGACAGTTCCGCTACGCGGGCAGTGACGGCGGAGAGACCGGCGGGGGGCAGGAGGGCGCTGATGACGGCGGCGAGGTCCGCGAAGCGGGCGACCTCGTGGGCTCTTGCGACGTCGATGCCGCCGATCGCGACGAGAGGCACTCCGGCGGCACGCGCGCGCGCCGCGGCGGCGGCGAGGCCTTCGAGGCCGACGACGGGGTCGGGGTTCGCCTTGGACGCGGTCGCGTAGACGGGGCCGTAGGCGACGTAGTCGGGCTTCGCGGCGAGCGCGGCTCCGAGCTGCGCAGGGTCGTGCGTCGAGACGCCGACCCTGCGCGACGGCGCGAAGGCACGGACGTCTACCACCGGCGCGTCCATCTGCCCGACGTGGACGCCAGCGGCGTGCGCGAGAACGGCGAGATCGGGCCGATCGTTCGCGAAGAGGGGCACGCCGGCGCGGGCACAGAGCGGCGCGAGCGCCTGGAGGGTCCGGAGGACGGCACGCGGGGCGTCGTTCTTGGCCCGGAGCTGCAGGGCCGCCGGTTTCCCCGCCAGAACCGCCTCCGCGAAGGGCAAGAGCGGTACTCCCGCCGTGTTCAGGAAATCGACGTCGACGATGGCATAGAGGCCGCGCATGCGGCGTTCAGTCTAACCTAGAGCCCGGTTGCGGCCCGAATGAGGGATGGGATATGGGTGCGAGCATGCCGGTCAGTCCACGTCTCTTGCTGGGGCTCGTCGCGAGCCTCACGCTCGGCGCGCTACCGGCAAGGGCCGCCCCCCACGCCAAGGCGAAGGCACCCGAAGCGCCCGTCCTGCCGCCCGTGGCGCTGAAGCTCGAGGTCATCGAGAACGGGCCAGACGACCAGTGGCGTCTCAAGATCACCAACACGTCGTCCGGCGTCGTCGACGTGGCGGACGAGCTGCGGCTCCTCTGGCTCGAGGTGTCGCTCCCCGGTCAGTCGAAGCCGAGGGTCTGCAAGCTCCCGGCGGAGCTCGTGCCGACCGCGACGACCGAGGACACGACGGAAGAGCTCGACCCGGGTGAGACCCTCGAGCGCCGGTTCGACCCGCGCTTTTACTGCTTCAGCCCCGACAAGCAAGAGGTGCTCGTCCCGACTGCACAGGTGACGCCGCACTACGGCTGGCCCGACAAGACGAAGCGCGTCTGGCACAAGGGGCACATGGAGGAGCAGGTGCTCCCCGCCGTGCAACCCTTCGTGGCAAAGCCCGAGGACGCGCGCGCCGAAGGTCCGGCAAAGAACCTGGTCGGAAACCCCGTCATCCTGGACTCGCGCTACGCCGCGTGGGCAATGGACCCCGCGAACCCCAACGAGGACGAGGGGGACGATCCGGCGCTCGAGATGGTGCGCGGCTCCGACGCGAGAACGGAGCTCAACGTGAGCGCGTCGATCCGCGTGCGCAACCCGAGCACGAGCAAGCTCGCGGTGTTCGTGCGGCGAGAGCTCATCACGTTCGAGGTGCTGACGCCGCGCGGAACGGTGACGTGCGCATCGGAGCCCGACAAGCGGAACCCCGATCGGCGCGCGTACACCACGCTGTCGCCGCACGCGTCCATGAAGCTCGTGAGTCGCCTGGTCGAGCTCTGTCCCCGCGGGACGTTTGCGAAGTCGGGGCTCTACCTGATCCACGCGCGCTTCGATGCCGACGCGATCGCCGACGGCTCCGACTTCGACATCGACGCCTTCACCGGCTCGCTGCACACCGGGCGCCCCGTCCCCGTGCGCGTCCGCCACACGATCCACATCACGCCCAACCGCGGCGTGAGCCCGCCCGGAGTCGCAACCATGGCCGCCATGTCGCAGCCACAGATGCCGCCCGGCGCGGTCCCCCCGCCCCCTCCCCCGCCTCCCCCTCCGCCGCCCGAACCCCCGCCCCAGTAACGCCGCGTGGCGCGGCCTGGGCGGATCGATTCGGGACCCTTCACCGCGTTCTGCGAGTGGGGTCTCGCGGGAAATTTTGCGGCGCACCTTCAGAGGTACATCGCAAACTTTTCCTCAGAAAGGGTCACGCGATGCGGCGCCAGGAGCCGAACGCCTAGCGCCGAACGCGCCGACCCGCCGACGCTGGGCGACGAGGAGGGAGCCCTGATCCTTTATCCGGCGATGGTCGAGCCGCCGTCGACGACTATGGTCTGGCCGGTGATGAACGAGCCGGCGCGGGAACCGAGGAGGACGGCTGCGCCGGCGATCTCGTCGGGTTCGCCGATGCGACGGAGGGGGTAGGAACCGACGGCGCGCTCGTACGTGGCGGGGTTCTCCCAGAGGGCGCGCGCGAAATCGGTGCGGACGAGCCCCGGTGCGATGGTGTTCACGCGCACGTTGCTCGGGCCCCATTCGACGGCGAGGTTTCGCGCCATCTGCATGTCGGCGGCCTTGCTGATGCCGTAAGCGCCGAGCACCGTCGAGCCCTTCAAGCCGCCGATCGAGGAGACGATGATGACCGCGCCGTCACGGCGCGCGGCCATCGCCGGGATCACCATCTGGCAGAGCCAGTGATTGCTCCGGATATTGCTGTTCATCACCTTCTCGAAGGCGCTGTCCGGGATCTCCTGGCTGGCCCCGTAGTGCGGGTTCACCGCGGCGTTGCACACGAGGACGTCGATGCCGACGTAGGCCTTGCGGGCCTCGAGGACGAGGGTCTCGAGATCTTCCTTGCTCGCGATGTTGCACGGGATCGCCGTGGCCTCACCGCCCGCTTCGCGAATCTTCCCGACGACGGCCTCACAGGCGTCGAGCTTGCGACTCGAGACGATGACCTTCGCGCCGTGCTCCGCCATGCGCTCGGCGATCGCGCGACCGATGCCGCGCGACGAGCCGGTGACGAGGGCAACCTTGCCCGTCATGTCGAAGAGCGTCGACATCAGGAGGCGTCTTTCTCGGCGTCGAAGTCGGCGAACGTGCGGCCCTCTCCCGCGAGCTTCTCGAGGAGCTTCGACGGCGTCCACACCTTGCCGTGCTTCTCTTGAAGGGCCTTCACCCGCTCGAGCACCTTGGGCAAGCCCACGGTGTCGGCGTAGAACATCGGACCGCCGCGGTGCGCCGGGAAGCCGTATCCGTTGATCCACACCGTGTCGATGTCGGACGCGCGGAGCGCGATCTTCTCGTCGAGGATCTTCGCGCCCTCGTTGATGAGCGCGTACATGTTTCTCTCGAGGATCTCGGCGTCCTCGACCTGACGGCGCTCGATGCCGAGCTCTTTCGAGACCTCGACGATGATCTTCTCGACCTCGGGGTCGTCGATGGGTGTGCGATTTCCCGCTTCGTATCTGTAGAAGCCGGCGCTCGTCTTCTGTCCGAAGCGGCCCATCTCGGCGAGGCGGTCCGCGACGGCGCCGCTGTAGCGCTCACCGGGCGGCGGCTTCGGCTGCGCCTTGCGGATGCGCCACCCGACGTCGATACCGGCCAGGTCGCTGGTCGCACACGGCCCCATCGCGAAGCCGAACCCGGTCATCACCTTGTCGACCTGCGACGGCAGCGCGCCCTCCTGGATGAGGAACTGAGCCTCGCGGTAGTACTGGTGCAGCATCCGGTTGCCGACGAAGCCCTGGCACACGCCGACCAGGACGCCGACCTTCCCGATGTCCTTCGCGAGCTTCATGCTGGTCGCGACGACCTCCTTGCTCGTCTTCTTGCCGCGCACGATCTCGAGGAGACGCATTACGTTCGCGGGGCTGAAGAAGTGGAGACCGATGACCTGCTCGGGTCGCGACGTCGCCGCCGCGATCTGATCGACGTCGAGGGTCGACGTGTTGCTCGCGAGGATTGTCTCCTTCTTGCAGAGCTTGTCGAGGCGGCCGAAGATCTCGCGCTTCAGGCCCATCTCCTCGAAGACGGCCTCGATGACGAGATCGACGTTGACCATCTCGTCCCAGTTGGTGGTGCCGCTGATACGGCCCACGCGAGCGTCCATCTCGGACTGGCTGAGCTTCCCCTTCTTCAGGGTCGCGCCGTAGTTCTTCTTGATGATGTCGAGGCCCTTGTCGACGAACGATTGCTCGCGGTCGACGAGCACCACGGGGATCCCGGCGTTTGCGAACACCATCGCGATGCCGGCGCCCATCGTTCCGGCGCCGATGACGGCCGCCTTCTTCAGCGGCAGAGTCTTCACGTCGCTGCCGACGTCGGGGATCTTTGCGGCTTTCCGCTCGGCGAAGAACACGTGGCGCATCGCCCGCGACTCGACCGACGCGATCGCCTCGGTGATGAGCCGCCGCTCCTCGGCGAGCCCCTGCTCGAACGGCATCTCGACGGCGGCACGGACGGCGTCCACGCAGCGCGCCGGGCCCACGGCGCCGCGCGACTTCTTCTTCGCGTCCTTCTTCGCGTCGTCGAAGAGACCGGGACGGAGCTTCGCGGGATCGAGGTTCGCGGTGAGATCACGGACCCGCGGGAGCGGGCGCTTCGCCGCGATGCCCGTCGCGAACGCGACGGCGCCTTCGAGCAGATCGCCCTCGACTAGCTCGTCGACGAGGCCGATGGCCTTCGCCTCTTTCGCCGACACGGGATCTCCTCCGACGATGATCTCGAGCGCCTTCTCGACGCCGACGAGACGCGGCAGACGTTGCGTGCCGCCCGCGCCGGGCAGGATCCCGAGCTTCACCTCGGGCAGGCCCACCTTCGCGTCGGTGGACGCGACCCGGTAGTTGCAGCCGAGAGCGACCTCGAGCCCGCCGCCGAGGGCGGTACCGTGGATCGCGGCGACGATCGGCTTCGTGCTCTGGTCGTACGACTCGATGACCGACTGGAGACTCGGCTCCCGCGGCGGCTTGCCGAACTCGGTGATGTCGGCACCGGCGATGAACGTGCGTCCCTTGCAGCGGAGGACGATCGACTCGACGGCTGAGTCGGACAGCGCCTCACGGAGCGCGTCGGCGAGGCCGGCGCGAACCGCCTGGCTCAACGCGTTCACCGGGGGGCTGTCGACAGTGATGATTCCGACGGAATTTCGCCGTTCGAAGGCGACGACACCAGCCATGGGATACCTCCAAGATTCGTGAATCGTTCGAGAGTCGCTGTAGCCGTAGGGTGCTTCGGTTTCTACACCGAAGTGCGCGATGAGCGCGCGCGTGTAGCGCCTGAGCTCACTCGCTGAGCCACGACGCGAGCATCTGACGCAGCTCTTTCGGGTCGATGATCGTGTGGAGCGATCCGACCTTCTGTGCGCGCTCGACGGTGTGCACCGCGTCGAACTCCGCGGCAACGTCCGCCTGCTTCTCGAGCGTCACTTCCTCGATGACGCGGCTCAGGTGCGTGCGCGCGGCGGCACGGCTCGCTGCGTCACGGCTAGCTTCGAGCTCCGCCCGCGCGGCGTGGACGCGCGCGTCGGCGAGCGCGCGTTTCCGCACGTCGCGACCGAAAACGACGGCCGCAGCGGCCGCGCCTCCGATGACCGACGCGTACGAGCCGGCCAGTGCGGCTACCTTCATGCCGTCGTTCAGCTCGTGAGAGAACACGACGTACGCGCCACCGTGGTACCTCGTGACGACGACGAACGCGATCTTGCCGCGGAACCGGACCACGGCGCGGGCAATCTCGGCGCCCATCTCGAGGACGCCGCGGCGCATCGACTCCGGAGACCCGTCGAAGCCGGACAGGTTCGCGAGGATCACCGCGGGGCGGTTGTTGCTCGCGGCGTTGAGCGCGCGGGCGACCTTCTTGGACGACGGCGGAAAGAGCGTCGCCGCGGTCCAGGCATTGGGACCGTCGTTCGGCGTGTAGCCGATGCGCGGGAGCTGGTGGCTCTCGACGCCGATGAGCGTCGCAGGCGCGCCGCCGATGTGGCAATCCCAGACGATCGCGGTCTGTGCGTCGGCCCAGTCCCTCCAGCGCTCGAGGTATCCGCCGTCGACGTCGATCACGGCGCGCATCACCGAGCGCATCGCGAACGGCCGCTTCCGGCCCGGGTTCTCCTCCGGGGAGAACACGTCGGAGACGTTCTTGAAGCCCTCGGGGCCTTCGTACGGGGACAGCGTGAAGTCGCGATCGGCCGGGTCGCGGGTGTCGAACCGGCGCGGACCGGCCTCACCGGGCGCGCGGTAACTGACGGCATAGTGCTCTAGCAGGATCGCGTAGGCGTCCGACAGGTCGCGAGCCCGGTAATGCGCCTCGCCATTCGGGCCCATGATGCGCTCGTAACCGCCGATGCCGACCTCGTCCTCGGCGGCCACCCCGCCGGCAAACTGGAGCGCGGCCCTGCCGGTGAGCACCATCGACGCCGCGGGGAGCATCACGAGGATGCCGCGCGTGCCGAGCCCCATCGTCGCGAGGGCGTCGAAGTAGCTCTGCGCACCGACGTTGACGCCCGGGAGGAGCAAGTTCACCTCGCCGCCGCGGTCGGTGAACGTCACGAGACGGCGGACGACTCGCGCCGTCGCGTCGAGGTTCTCGGTGCCGCTGTCCATCGCGATGCGCGCGCCAGCGCTGACCGCGACCCACTCCACCGGGATCTGCTCGCGCTCCGCGAGATCTATCGCGGCGACGATGCGGTCGCACTCCGCCGCCGACAGCGCGCCCATGTCGAGCGTCGGATCGCTCAGGACGAGCACCCGGCGCATCCCCTCGGGGTGCTTCCGTGTCGGCGTCGAGATGACGCCCATGACGAGCGCGCAGGTGCTCTTTCCCGGATCGCGCCGGATCGGCACCGCGCGGCCGCCCTCGAGATCGTACTCGGTGAACGTGCCGCGACCGGCAGGCTGTCCGATGGACTGCACCGTCGGATCGGCGGCCGCCGTGAAGAGGCGGATGATCTCGTACGGGTACGTGAGGCCACGCGCGCGGGCCAGCGCGACGCGCCGCTCGTAGGAGCGCGCAGCCTCGAGCGGACGGTTGTGGGGCTCGCGGACGCTCCACTCGACGCGGCCGCCGGTCGGGTTACCGGCGAGGAGCTCGATCTTCCTCGCCTTGTTCTCTTTCGCGGCGGGGTCGAGGCGCGCGATACGGACGATGACGCGCTCGAGGCCGAGGTGCCCCGTCTCCGGAGCGAGCCTTCGCATGGCGGTCGCGACGAGCCGCTCGCTCAGCACGACGGGCGGGCGAACGAGCAGATAGAGCCGGTTCCAGTGGAGTCGCTGCGCGTCTTCGCGCTGGCTCTGGATGGAGCGCATCGCCTCCACCGCGGCGTGGAACTGCTGCTCGAAGGGGGCGATATCCGGATGCTCGGGCGTGGAGGTCCCGAGGCTCGTGAGCTCGGCAAAGACGAAGAGGCGCTCGTCTCCGCGCCCTTCCCTCGATTTCCCGAAGAGGGCCACGATGCCGTCGAAGCCCGGCACCTCGATGCGCTCGAGCTCGAAGTGCATCAGGCGCCAGAGCTCGAGCCGCCGTGCCTGCTCGATGGAAAGGCCGAGCGGCTCCGCGAACGGCGCGAGATCGGTGCCCTCGGGCGGCGGCACCACGGTGAGATCGACGTCGATGCTCGGGGAAATCTCTTTCTCGCGCGCCTTGCGATCGTAGATGAGGAAGCGCACCTGCGCCGCGAGATCGGAAACGGTGGGTTTCACGGTGCCGCGAAGCATCCAGATCCGGTCGAGGGCGTCCCTGAGCTGCGTGGTCGCTTTGAGGTGGTCACCTGCCTCGGCGAGGTGCATCGCGAGGTGCAAGAGCGCCGTCGCGAGACGGCTCCGGACGTCGGACGTCGCGCGCGTCGAGTAGAGGCGAAGGACCGCGCGCTCGAGCGTGTTCGTCGGCTCGAGAGAACGGATGCGATAGTGCTCGAGCGCACGCCGGAGGAGCGCCAGGAAGCCCGGATCGATGCCGGCACCCTTGGCGACGATGCGGCGCAGGTACATCGCCATGCGCGCGTCGTTGGAAGGACCGAGCTCGTCGGTGCCGACCGTCGTGGGGGCGCGACTGAAGAGGATCTCGAGGTCGGCATAGAGCTCGAGGCAATACTGGACGAGGGCGCCGAGCTCGTTCCGGAACTCGACACCGACGGTGGCGACGGAGCTCGACAGCGCCTGCACGAGGTGCGCGGCGCGCGCCGGGCTGACGTCGTAGCCGAGCAGGATGCGCTGCACCTGACTGCGAAGGGCCAGCGCCGCCTCGGAGCGCTCCGACGCCGGGAGCGCGTCCGCCGCGGCGAGGCTCGCGCGCTGCTTCACGTCGAGGAAACGGTCGAGCGGATGCGGCTCGTCGTCGAGGTCGAGGCCCTTCTGAGAGCGTGGCTCGTCCGCCGTCTCGGACGGCTCGATGACGACGATCACGTCGCCGCCGTTCAGCCGCTCACCGGGGCGGGCGCACACCTCGCGCACCACGCCGCCGAGCGGCGCATGAAACGCCGTCTCGCACTTCATGGCCTCGAAGAGACCGAGGCGATCGCCGGTCGCGACGCGATCTCCGGCCTTCACCACGACGTCGATGAGCAGGCACGGTGCGGGCGCGCGCACGCGGCCGCCGATGTCGCACGCGACGCGGTGCTGCCGCCCGTCGATGTCCACCCGGATCTCGACGTCGGACGCGCTGACGAGCACCGCGGCGCGACGCTTCTGCGTGATGAGGAGGCGCGCGAACGGGCCCTGCTCGAGCAGGGTGACCTGCATCGCGCGCTGCTCGTGATGAATGCGGTACGCCCAGCTACCGAGCGCGAAGACGTGAAACCGGTACGAGCGACCGTTGTAGACGAGGTCGATCTCGTCGCCGGTCGAACCGGGGATCGTGATCGGACGGCCGCGCGACGCCTCGGCGAAGAAGTTCGCTCGCGTCGAGGCGCGCCCCTTCTGATACTGGTGAATGACCGCGACGAGGAGCGCTTCGACCATCGGCCTGGTCGGACGCGCGAGGGCGGCCCCGTCGAGCCAGCCCGTCGTGACGCCGCCGGCGCGAAAATCGGGGTGATCGAGGACGTCGAGCAGGAAGCCCTTGTTCGTCTGGCCTCCTTCGATGACGACGCGGGTGTCGAGCACGGCGCGAGAGAGACGAGCGCGCGCTTCCTCACGGGTCGCACCGTGGGCGATCACCTTGGCGATCATCGAGTCGAACTCGCTCGGGATGCTCATGCCGGCGGCGATGCCGGAGTCGACGCGGATACCGGGGCCTGCCGGCAGATCGAGGAGCGCGATGAAGCCGGGGCTCGGCGCGAAGCCGGACGCGGGATCCTCCGCGCAGAGACGCGCCTCGAGGGCAAAACCGCGGCTCTCGGGCGCGGACTCGGGCAGCCGCTCGCCACGTGCGATCCGCACCTGCGTCTTCACGAGATCGAAACCGGTGAGGAGCTCGGTGACGCCGTGCTCGACCTGGAGACGGGGGTTCACCTCGAGGAAATAGAAGTCCTCTCCGACGACGAGGTACTCGCAGGTCGCGACACCGCGGTAGCCGACGTCACGGAGGAGCGCGACGGACGCGTCGCGCATGCGCTGCATGAGCGCCTCCGAGAGCCCGGGGGGCGGGCCCTCTTCGAGCACCTTCTGGTGCTTGCGCTGAACCGAGCAGTCGCGGAGACCGAGGGCGAGCACTCCGCCGTGCTGGTCGGCGGCCATCTGCACCTCGACGTGGCGCGCATTCGCGATGCACGCCTCGGCGAAGAGAGTGCCGTCACCGAACGCATTGCGTGCTTCGGACGTCGCGCTGTCGTAGGCAGTGAGCAGCTCTTCCTGGGAGTCGACCATGCGGATGCCGCGACCACCGCCACCCGCGGTCGCCTTGAGCACCAGCGGGTAGCCGATCTTCGTGGCCCACCCGGCGACCTCGTCTCGCTCGACGGGGCCCTTGCTCCACGCAGACACCGGCACGCCCGCCGCCTCGGCGATGCGCTTCGACATGATCTTGTCGCCGAGCCTTCGCATCGTGTCGCCGGTCGGGCCGAGGAACGTGATGCCCTCCGCGGCGAGTCGATCGGCGAACGCGGGGTGCTCCGCGACGAAGCCCCAGCCGGGCCACACCGCATCGGCGCGCACGGTGCGGAGCGCCGCCACGAGCTTGTCGTAGTCGAGGTACACGGACTTCATCTCGCCCGCGGCGCTCTCCTGGAACGCGGCACCGAGGTTCAGCGCCTCGTCCGCCTCTCGCACGAACGGCGAGAGCCGATCCGGATCCGTGTAGAGGGCGATCGCCCACAGATCCGATCCCTCTTCCATCCGCATCTCGCGGATGGCCCTGACACACCTCTGCGCTGCTTCCCCCCGATTGACGATCGCTATTCTCGAAACTCTGTCGGAAATTCCCATTGGATCGGACGTGTTCCCTCTCGCACGGCGCGCTGACACGCACCTCGACCCCTGCCTTTACTCCCGACTGCCGCGAGAGTCATGCGATTCGCAAAGCGTCACGAACGCTGGCCGCTCGGACAAATCCCACGGTTCGGTGAGCACCAGAGAGCCGGATGCGTCGCGTCAGGTCCCGAGTGAGCTCGCAGGGCATCGCGAATGAGTTGAATTATGCAAGGGGGGCCTTGGCCCCCCGCCGCCTTCGGCGTGCTCGCTTTGCTCGCGTAATTAACGCTTCTTATGATCCCTCGGGGACGACGGCTACTTAGGACGGGTCGCCCTGATCACGCTCGCGCTGTAATGCGACCGACCGCTCGACGCCCGAGTGTTTCCGAAACCGCGCACGCCGTTTCGCACCATCGACGCCGCCACTCGTGCCGGTATCGCTCCCTTTTCGAGATAGCCGCCAGGGACGTCGAAGTTACCTGCCGCGTCATTCCCGGGACCACTAGATCGGCGCGTGCTCGAAGCGAGCGGGCGTCCGTGCCCTCAGGTCACGGCGACCTACACAGGAATTACGCCGCGTTTTTTCTGTGGTCGCTCGACGTGTTTCTTCTTCGATAGCTCGAGGCCCCACGCGAGCACGCGGCGCGTGTCGCGCGGATCGATGACGTCGTCGACGAGGCCCCAGCCGCCGACCTTGTAGACGTCGATGCTCCGTCCGATGGCCTCGATGATGGCACGCTTCGCGTCGGGGTCGGGCTCGGCGCCGCCGAAGAGCTTCTTGCCGGCGATGCCGACCATGCCCTCGGCGCCCATCACGCTGATCTCCGCGGTGGGCCACGCGACGATCAGATCCGGCTCGTACGCCCGACCGCACATCACGTAGTAGCCCGCGCCGTACCCTTTTCGCACCACGACGGTGAGCTTCGGCACCGTCGCGGCACTCATGACGTGCAGCATCTTCGCGCCGTGACGGATGATCCCCGCGTGCTCGACCTTCGACCCGACCATGAAGCCCGGGACGTCTTGAAGGAACACGAGGGGAATGTTGAAGGCGTCACAGATCTGGATGAAGCGCGCGCCCTTGTCGGCGGAGTCGTTCTCGAGGATGCCGCCGAGATACTTCGGCTGGTTGGCGACGATACCAACCGGTTGACCGCCGATGCGCGCGAGACACGTGATGAGCGAGCGCCCGAACTTGGGCTTGATGTCGAGATAGTCGCCGTGGTCGACGATGGAACGCACGAGAGCGTACATGTCGTAAGGTTGTCGTGAATTTTCCGGCAGAAGGTCGAGCAGCGACTCGTCCCGACGGTCGACGGGATCGTCGCACGGGATCACCGGCGGCGCGTCGTCCGCGCTCGAGGGCATGTACGACAGATACTTCTTCGTGAGCGCGATGCACGCCGCGTCGTCCTCCACCTCGACGTCACCGACGCCGCTCTTCGTCGTGTGGACGTTCGAGCCGCCGAGCTCCTGCTCGGTGATCTCCTGGCCGGTAACAGCCTTGACGAGCGCAGGACCGGCGAGGGCGAGCGAGCCGACGTTCTTCACCATCGGCACGAAGTCGGCGAGCGCGGGGATGTACGCGGTGCCGGCCGCGCCGGGACCGACCATCGCAGCCACCTGCGGAACCACACCGCTCAGGATCACCTGCTCGCGGAAGAGATGACCGCTCCCGGCGAAGAGCGAGATCATGTCGGGGTGCCCGCTCCCGGGGTCGATGCGCGCGCCCCCCGAGTCGATGAACCACACGATGGGCCAGCGTCCCTTGAGGCTCATCGCGCGGAGGCGCGTGACCTTCTCTTCCCCGGTCTGGCCGATGCTGCCGCCCTTCACGGTGAAATCGTAGGCGGCGGCGCATACCATGCGACCATCCACCTTGCCGAATCCACAGACGACGGCGTCGGCCGGTACGTCGGCGTCGCCCGAAAGCCCCATCGGGCGGCCGTGCATCCCAACCTCGAAGAAGACGCCATCGTCGAAGAACACGGCAAGCCGCTCGCGGGCGGTGAGCTTCCCTCGCTCGTGCTGGCGGGCGATCTTCTCGGGGCCGCCCATCTGCTTGATCCGCTCGCGGCGCTCCTCGAGCTCTCTGACGAGTTCGCGCATGTTCATGTCGGTGTCTTTCGCCGGCCCTAACGGCCCGTCCATCGTGGTGGTCGTTTCTCGAGAAACGCCATCAGGCCCTCGCGCGCGTCGTCCGTCGAGAGGCAGCTCGAGAGGCGAGCGGAGAGGACCGGCAGCTTCTCTTTCAGCGAGAGATCCGCGGTATCGCGCATCGCCTCGAGCCCGAGCCGCACGGTGAGCGGGCTCCGCGACGCGATGCTCGCGGTGTAGCCGTCCACCGCGGCGTCGAGAGCCTCGGGGGCGACGGCGCGGTTCACCAGTCCGACGCGCGCCGCCTCGTCCGCGTCGAGCTTCTCGCCGGTGAGCAGCATCTCGACGAGCCGACGCCGCGGCACGACGCGCTCGAGCACGGCGAGGATCATGAACGGGAAGAGACCGACGCCGATCTCCGGCGTCCCGAGCTTCGCGTCGGTGGACGCGACGGCGAAGGTGCTCGCGGCGACGATGCCGAGCCCGCCGCCCATCGCGGCGCCGTTCACGCGCGCGACTACCGGTTTCGTCGCGCCGACGAGCGCGAGCAGGAGGTCGTCGAAGGCGCCCTTCGGCGGTAGCTTCGGCGCGTCCCCGCCCGCCATCTGCGAGAAATCCCCGCCGGCGCAGAACGCCTTGCCCGCGCCGGTGATGACGATGCTGCGCACGGCCTCGTCGTTCGTCGCGTCCTCGAGCGCCCAGAGGAGCTCGTTGACCATCACCGGGCCGAGCGCGTTGCGGCGGTCGGGTCGGTTCAAGGTGATCCGGCATACGCCGCCGTGGGCAACGACGACGATGGATTCGTAGGGCCGCTCGCTCATCGACTCACGTCTCGTTGCGAAGCCCGAGGATCTCGCGGGCCTCCGCGACGCTCGCCGGCCTTCTACCGGTGTCACGGCAGAGACGCGCCGCGACCTCCACCATCTCGCCGTTCGACTTCGCCGGCTGGCCGCCGGGCAGGTAGAGATGATCTTCGAGCCCGGTGCGGATGTTGCCGCCGAGGACGAGCGCCGTCGCGAGCATGCGCCAGTGGCAATGCGAGATGCCGATGACCTCCCACTCGGTGTCGGGTACCCGGATCTTCGCCTGGAGCTGCAGGGACTCGACGGTGGGTGGGATGCCTCCGAGCACGTTCATGATGAACGAGTACTGGAACGGCGGCTTCAGGATCCCCATGTCGATCAGCGGCCAGAGCCCGTGGGTGTGCCCGGAGTCGAAGCACTCGAGCTCGGGATTCACGTTGGCCTCGTTCATCGCGGTCAGCATCTCGATCATCTTCTGGTAGGTGTTCGAGAACACCATGTCGAAGACCATCTCCTTGCGGTTCGCGCTGTACTTCGCGTAGTTCATCGTCCCGGAGTTCATCGCTGCGATCTGCGGTTTGACGTTCCGGATGTACGTGCACTGCTCGGTGACGTCGTTCGAGATCGTCCCGGTCGAGAAGTTCAGGAGGATCGGGCTCCGCGCTCGCACCTCGCGCGCGATGGCCGCGAACACGTCGGGCGACGCGGTCGGCGAGCCGTCGTCGTTGCGCGCGTGGATGTGCACCACGGCGGCGCCCGCCTCGTACGCGCGGCGGCATTCCTCACCGATCTCGGCCGGCGTGTAGGGGATGCCCGGCGATTGCTTCCGGTTCGCGAGGACGCCGGTGACGGCGCACGTGATGACGCAGAGATCCGGATCTCGTTTTCGAGTTGCGGGGGTGTTCATGGACGTTTCTCCGTTCATCGGGTCAGGCGGACTCTTCGGCGATGCCGCGCTCTTGAAGGTGCGCGCGCACGTGGGAGACGAGCTTCGTCATGATGCGCTCGAGTTCCCCGGCGTCGCGCGGAGAGAGCTCCTCGAGGAGCGCGCGGTAGAGCTGCTTCGGATCGGCTTCCGCGTCGTTCGCGAGCTTCTTGCCCTTCGTCGTGAGCTCGATGTGCACGACTCGCCGGTCCTCCCCGGACCGTCGGCGAACGACGAGGCCGTCCCGCTCCATGCGGTCGATGATGCCCGTGACGGTGCTGTTCTTCGCGCGGATCCGCGAAGAGAGCTCCGATAGCGAGAGCTGCCCGCGGGGCTCGAGCATCTTGAGGACGAGGAGCTGGGACCCCGTGAGGCCGTATTGCTCCGCCACCGCCCGGGTCACGCGACGGGACTCCGAGTAGAGGAAGATCATCGACTCGATGATGAGATCGAGGTCTGGTTCCGCGGGTTTGGGGGGCATCGACGGCGCAGCTCTTTAGCAGGCAAACCTTTAGCGTGCTAAGTATCCGCCACCAGGCTCAGGGGTCAAGGGCGGTCCGGCCCGAGGCGTCGTTTATGGGGGTGCGCGCTCACCCCACACGACTTACGTTGCCGCCATGCACGAGGTCCGCAAGCGCCAGTTCACGTTCTCGTCGGTGTATCTGGCCGTCGCCCTCGCGCTGATGTTCGCCCTGCACTTCTACGTGTTGAACCACGCGGAAGCGAAGCCGGTCCCCTACAGCCAGCTCTCGCAGGAGGTCCGTGACGGCCACGTCGCGAAGGCCGAGATCCGCACCGACACCATCGTCGCCGAGCTGAAGCCCGTTCCGCCCGCTCCGGCGAAGATCCTCGTCACGAGCCGCATCCCGAACATGGACGAACGGGACTTCGTGGCGGAGCTCGAGAAGCAGGGCGTCGCGTTCGAGGGCCACATCGACAAGGTGCCGTGGTGGGAGCAGATCCTCGGCTGGGTGCTCCCGCTGGTGCTCCTTGCCGGCTTCTGGGGCATCGCGATGCGACGCATGACCAAGGGCGTCGGGCCGATGACCATCGGCAAGAGCCAGGCGAAGATCTACGATCTCGACGAGAGCAAGCGCGTCACGTTCGCCGACGTCGCCGGCGTCGATGAGGCCAAGGCGGAGCTCGTGGAGGTCGTCGACTTCCTCAAGCATCCGCAGAAGTACCGTACGCTCGGCGCGAAGATCCCGAAGGGCGTCCTTCTCGTCGGCCCTCCCGGCACTGGCAAGACGCTGCTCGCCAAGGCCGTCGCCGGCGAGAGCGGCGTGCCGTTCTTCTCGCTGTCGGGTTCGGACTTCGTCGAGATGTTCGTCGGCGTGGGCGCAGCCCGCGTACGCGATCTCTTCCAGCAGGCGAAGGAACGCTCCCCGGTGATCATCTTCATCGACGAGCTCGACGCGATCGGCCGCTCGCGCGGCGGCCCACGGGCGTTCGCCACGAACGACGAGCGCGAGCAGACCCTGAACCAGCTGCTCGTCCAGATGGACGGCTTCGACGCCGACGCGAACATCATCATCATGGCGGCCACGAACCGCCCCGAGATCCTCGACAAGGCGCTGCTCCGCGCGGGCCGCTTCGACCGGCGCGTGCTCGTCGATGCCCCCGGCGTCGCGGGCAGAAAAGCCATCCTCGAGGTCCACGCCCGCAAGGTGAAGCTCGGACCCGACGTCACACTGGAGGTCGTCGCGCGAAGGACCCCTGGCATGGTCGGCGCCGATCTCGCGAGCCTCGTCAACGAAGCGGCCCTCGCCGCAGCTCGCCGCGGCTCCGACACCGTGTCGAAAGAAGACTTCAGCGAGGCGATCGATCGCCAGCAGCTCGGCCTGAAGAAGCAAGGCCGCGTCATGACCGAGGACGAGAAGCGCCGCGTCGCGTACCACGAGGGCGGCCACGCGCTCGCCGCGATGTCGCTCCCGAACACCGATCCCGTGCACAAGATCACGATCATCCCGCGCAGCATCGGCGCCCTCGGTGTCACCCTGCAGCTCCCGATCGAGGAGCGTTACCTGATGACACGCGAGGAGCTCCTCGATCGCATCTGCGTGATGCTCGGCGGGCGCGTCGCCGAAGAGCTCGCGTGCTCCGACATCTCGACCGGCGCACAGAACGACCTCGAGCGCGCCAGCGAGACGGCGCGCCAGATGGTGTGTCGCTTCGGCATGAGCAAGGCGCTCGGCCCGCTGACGTACGGATCGCCGTCGGGCCCGAGCTTCCTCGAGGAACCCGGGAGCTTCACGAATCGCAACTTCAGCGAGCAGACGGGCCAGCAGATCGACGCCGAGGTTCGCAAGATCGTCGAGGATCAGCACGTGCGCGCGACGAAGATCATCCGCGAACGGCGCGCTCTTCTGGACGCCCTCGTCGGGCGGCTCCTCGTCGAGGAGACCCTAGACGTCGCCGCGCTCGACGAGCTCGTCACCGCCGACGCGAAGAAAATCGCGGCAATGGCCGCCGCGGAATAGCCGGCGGCGATAGCCGGCGGCCGGCAGGGGCGCTGCGGCGGCGCCCGAGGTCTGGCATAGTCGCCCGAACTTCTTCGGAGACTCGACCATGACCAACCCTGCGGATCTGCTGGCTGAGGTTCCCCTCTTCAAGCTTCTGGACGACGGCGCCCGCGCCACCCTGGCCGAACGGCTCGACAAGATGACCGCGCCGGCCGGCAAGACGCTGTTCTCTCGCGGTGACCCGGGGGACGCGCTCTACGTCGTCACGTCGGGCGAGGTCGAGATGTTCTTCAAGAACGACACCGGCGAACGCATCGTGCTCGAGAAGGCCGGCGTCGGAGACTTCTTCGGTGAGATCTCGCTGCTCGACGGCGGGCCAAGGACGGCGAGCGCCGTGGTGATACAGGACGTCGAGTGCATCGTCGTCGATCGCGGCGATCTCGCGGAGTTCCTGCGCCTCCGCCCGGAGTCCGCGATGTCGCTTCTCGCCGCGATGGGGCAAAGATTGCGGGAGTCCGCGCGGCTCCTCCGTCACAGCGTGTCGCGCGACATCAACGAGGAGACCGAGGACAAGCGCACCAGCGTCATGAAGGTCGCCGACTGGATCTCCGAGTTCAGCGGGAGCCTCCCGTTCCTCTTCATCCACATCGGGATCTTCTTCGTCTGGATCATCTTGAACGTGGGACCGATCGCGCACACCAGCATCGGCGCCTTCGATCCGTTCCCCTTCGGCCTCCTGACGATGGTGGTCTCGCTCGAGGCCATCATCCTCTCTGTGTTCGTGCTCCTCAGCCAGAACCGTCAGGTCGCTCGCGACCGCGTCAGGAACGACATCGAGTACCAGGTCAACCTGAAGGCCGAGCTCGAGATCGGGCACCTGCACGAGAAGTTCGACCAGCTCCACGAGATGGTCGCGCGCATCACCCCACCGACCCTCGAGCCCAAGCGGAAGCTCCAGTCCGCCGACTCGAACTGAACCGGCCTGGTCCGCCCGGCCTTCAGCCGTCGGCGACGCGCGTGACGATCTCGACGAAGCGCGACGAGAGCTTCGTCCAGTTGCAGGTCTCGGCGATCGCGCGTCCCCGCTCCGCCGCCGCGTCACGCGATTCCCGCTCGCGAAAGCACTTCAGGATCTGACGAACGAAGCCGTCGGTGTCTTCGGCGCACAGGTAGTGGTCCGGGCATTTGAGCTCGAAGCCGCGCGCGCCGAGCGACGTCGACACCAGTGGGACGCCGCTCGCGAGCGCCTCGAGCACCTTGAGCGAGCTCCCGGCCCCCTGACGAAGCGAGTTCGCGTAGACGGCGGCGCGCTCGAGAAAGGGGACGACGCTCGGCACCCGTCCGGTGACCGTCACGCGTTCACCAGCGAGGTCGAGGACGGCTCGTGCCGGCCTCGTGCCGCAGAGTACGAGGCGCGCGCGCGGCTCCTGCTCCACGACCTTCGGAAGGATGTCGCGTGCGAGCCAGCGCGCGGCAACGACGTTCGGCGGGTGTTCGAGGATGCCGACGAAGAGGATCTCGTAGCCGGTGCGCTCACTGGGGCGCTTGAACGGCACCTCGTCGGTCGCCACGCCGTTCGGCACGACGGGAGTGGGTCGACCACGCACCTCTGCGACCCGCAGCGCGTCTTCCGGCGAGACGCACACCACCTCGCTCGCGTCCTTCCACAGCGCTTCTTCCCAGCGACGGAGCGCGGCGATCTCGCGATCGCGGAACGGACGAACGGCGGGTGACGGCGTCGTTCCCGAGCGCGTTGCCGCGTAGTCGCTCTCGACGTTGTGCTCGTCGAGGAGCCACGGAATACGCCGCCCGTGCTGCAACGTCGACGCCGCGTGCGAATGCTCCACCACGGCGACCTTGAAGGGGGTGCGCCGGTCGGCGCAGAGAAACGCCTCGACGAGCTTCCGCGGAGTCACGGTGCGCACCCGCGCAGGCCGCAAGATCGCCGGCAAGATGGTCTGGCGTTTCCGCTCGATGTGCACCGCGGCGTACGCGGCGAGCTCCGGCATCTCCAGGTTCTCTCGTATCTCGTACTCGTCGACCGCGGCGAAGAGATGAACGTCGAAGTGGTGCGCGAGCGCCTCGGCAAAACGGTGAATGCGGATGCGGCCGCCGCTGTGCGCCGGCGCCGGAAGATAGGGAGCGAGGAGCGCGATGGGAGACCCGTTGTGCACGTGCCGCTATCTCTCTCGCAGAAGACGGACGAGGCCGTCAATGGCTCGAGCCGCAGGGTATGGCGGCCACGTCATCATTGGACGGTCCACTTCGTCACGACTACTATGGCGCGTCGCTGCGAAGCGCTGTTCCCACCGCGTCGGCATCGCAGCCGTACAGCAGAAGTCCGAATGGTCTCCTCGAATCCGCGCGCCAGCGCACCGCCCGTGAGTCACGACGCCACGGATGGCTCGGCACTCCAGCGGAAGGCGCGTCTCGGCGCCATCACACTGGCTGCGCGCACCATCGTCCTCGAGACGATCGTGTTCGGCGGGAACCTGATCCTCGCGCGCGTGCTCGATCCGGAAGACTTCGGGGTGATGGCGATCTCGCAGTTCGCGCTCGCGTTCTTCGTGTCGTTCGGTGACGCCGGCCTCGGGGGAGGACTGGTTCAGCGTAAAGAGCACCCGTCTCAGGTCATGCTGTCGAGTATCTTCTGGCTGCAAATAGCCATCTCGATCGCGATCATGGCCGCGGTGTGGGTGAGCACGCCGATCTTGCCGGTGCTGTGGCCCGACCTGCCCAGAGGTTCCGCATGGCTACTCAGGGCCCTGTCCGTGGAATTACTTCTGACCGCAGCGCGGACCATCCCGAGCATCCTGATGGAGCGCGAGCTCTACTTCGGCAGGCTCTCGGTCCTCGAGGTGACGAGCCAGCTCGCGTACTTCGTCGTGGCGCTCCCGATGGGCGTGAAGGGATACGGAGTGACGGCGCTCGTGGGCGGCGTGCTCGCTCGCGCCGTCACCGGCGTCATCCTCGCGTACGCGCTCCGTCCCTGGCGTCCCGACCTCACGATGGATAGAGCCGGTCTCCGTCCCATCGTGAACTTCGGGATCCCTTATCAGCTCAAGAACGTCGTCGGGTTCGCGAACAATGCGGTGACTCCGCTGTACGCCGGTCACGTGCTCGGCGCGTACGCCGTCGGCATCATCACGTTCGCGCAGCAGACCGCGTACACGCCGCTGAAGCTCGTGCAGGTGATGGCACGGGTCGGATTCCCGCTCTACTCACGCCTCCAGGACAAGCCCAAGCTGCTCGCCGAGACGCTCGGACGCTCCGCGCACGTCTGTGCCGCCGGGACGCTGCTCTTCTCCGGTCTCATGTTCGGGCTCGGTCCCGAGATCGTCCGGGTCGCCTACCCGAAATGGGGAGAGGCCATCGTCCCGCTCTATCTGTTCGCGGGAACGATCACGGTCGGCTTCCTCACGCCGCTCGTCGCTGCGGCGTTCGACGCCATGGGGCGCCCCAAGGTGTTCCTGCGGCTATCTCTGGCGTGGACGTTGATGGCGTGGGTCGTCGTTCCCTTCACCACGCCACGCTGGGGCGTCATCGGCTTCGTCGGAGGCTACATCGTGCACACGATCGTCTTCAGCGTCGTCGTGCTCGTCCTCGTCGGAAAGGTGTTCCCCGAGGCGCACCTGGTGCGTCGTTCGCGCGGCGTGCTCATCGCCGCGCTCGCCGAGGCGGCCCTCGCGCGCTACGTCATCGCCCCCGTAGTCAGCGGCCCCTTCACGCTGATGTTCGCCCTCGTCGCGGCGATCGCCACCTTCGTGGCAGTGATGTACGTCGTCGATCGGCGCTCGCTCCTCGACGCGCTCTCGCTCATGCGCGCACGTGGGACGGAAGCCGAAGTTAGCCCGGTCCCGTGAAGAGCAGGCGGCCTATCGAGCCCGCACTCCGTCCACGAACCAGTTCATGACGAGATCCTCGTGGGACGGCAGCTTGTCGAGGAGCTCCGCACACACGTTCATCATCGGGATGAGCTCGCGCAGCCCGAAGATCCGGTGAATCTCGAGGCTCGTCATCTGTCCGAGCGTCGCCCAGAGCCCACCGAGCGCCTCGAGATCGCGATAGACGATCTCGTGATCGGCGAGCAGGCGCATGAGGCCGTGACGCGTGAACCGCCAGAAATCGTGCGGGGCTTCATGGGTCGGCCAGACACCGGGCACGGTGAGGATCATGCGACCGCCCCGCTTGAGCACGCGCACGGCCTCACGAAGCGCGCGTTCGGGGTCCGGCAAGTGCTCGAGCACCTGCGTCGACAGCACCACATCGAAGCTCTGGTCCGGGAACGGTAGCGACTCAGCGCTGCCGACGACGGTCGGACGCGACAGCGGTCCCTCACGGTCGATACCGACGTACTCCGTCACCGCCGGATCGAGAAATCGCCGGTACGGCTGGAGCCCGCACCCGATGTCGAGCACGCGCCCTCTGCTCGTCGCGAGCGCTCTCTCGAGCGCGAGCCAAAGCGGCTTCAGGTGCAGATAGAGAGGCTGCCGCCACGACGGGAGGTGGGGATGATACGGGTGAGGACTCGGCCTGAATAAGAAGTGCATTGATCAGCCGCGCAGCACGCGCTCGTAGATGGCGGAGTAGTCGTGCCACAGCCGCTCCCGGGGATCCTTCGGCGCGGCCGCTAGCTGGGCCGTTCGCAGATTCTCGAGGGCCTCGCGATCCGAGAGAAGGGCCGCCAGGGCCGCACCCCATTCGGCGTCGTCTTCCGGCAAGAAGGACTCCGGCACTGCGCCGAGCACCTCGTAGTGCGGTGGAATACGACTCAGGAGCACGGGGCGTGATGCGAGAAGCGCCTCGAGTGGCACGAGCGGCATCCCCTCGAAGCGACTCGGAGACAGTATGAGATCGGCGCTCTCGAACAGCCCTTCCGACTGCATGAATCCGGCGAGGGTGATGCGGTCCTTCAGACCGCGCGCCGAAATTTCCGATTCGAGTCGGGCTTGCTCGGGACCACTGCCGACGATGATCCAGTGCCAGGGAAGTTCCCTGACGCGCGCATCCGACAGCGCGTGCACGATCCGTTCGAAGCCCTTCTGCTCGTTCAACCGCCCGACGGAGAGGAGTCGCAAAACGCCGTCCGGAAACGCGAGCTCCTGTCGGGGCCGAGCGCGGAACGGCGGCAGCGGGGGCGCATTCAGGGCGACGGCCGTCTCACATCCCGGAACGTACCCGGAGATCCGCTCTGCATCACCCGCGCTGACCGCCACGTAGATCTGCCGACTCTTCCGCCGCGAGAGCGCGCCCAGCACCCGAGGGCTCGAGACCGGCATGAAGTAGTCGTTCGGCCAGCGCACGGTTCGGGGGAGCAGATGAAACGTCACGACGAGAGGAGCAGATCCGGCGATGAGCCATGCTGCAGATGCCAGCCCCGGACTCGCCAGGTGCGCGTGCACGACGTCGGGAGCGAACCTCTTACGACGACGCCGCGCAGCCAGCGCCCAGATTGGATGATGACGTTCGAGCCCTGATGTCGCGGTCCCATCACCGGTCTCGTCGGACACTCCATCGAGTAGCTCCTGCCGTGCCGGCGCGTCGATCATCGACGTATGGCCGTGGTCCCTCGCGAGCCGGTGCACCGTGCACGCGATGCGCTCGGCGCCGCCCCATCCATTCGACGCGAGCAGGTGGAGAACGCGCATACCGCGCCGTTCACTTCCCCGGAGCCGGCACAGTCGTCTTCTTCCGAATCTCATCCAGATCCGAAAGGCTCGCTTTGGGTCTTGGATCCGTCGGATCCAGGTCTGCAGCCTTTTTGAAGGACTTCTCCGCTTCGTCGAGGTTGCCTTGGTCGACCAGGGCGGTGCCCAGGTTGATCCACGCGGAGCCTAGCTTGGGGTCCTTGGCGATGGCGGCGCGGAGTGTTTTGACGGCGCCGGGGACGTCGCCGAGCTGGCGCTGGGCGTAGCCGAGGTTCGACAGGAACGTCGCGCGGTTCGGATCGAGGGCGACGGCGCGCTCGAGGTACGTCTTTGCGTCGGCCGCTCGGTTCGCGGCAAGGTACGCGGTCCCCAGATCGGACAGGGCGCGCGGCTCGTTCGGCGTCAGGTCGACGGCGCGCCGGTACGACGCGATCGCCTCCTCGACGCGCCCCTGCATCATGAGGGCGGTTCCGAGGTTCGTCAGGCGCTCGGGGTCGTCGGGGTCGAGCTCCGCGGCGCGACGGAGGCGCTCGAGGGCGGGACCGGATTTACCCGTCGCGAGGAGGGCGACGCCGAGTGCCGACTGCGCCTCGGGGTCGTCGGCGGAGAGCGCCGCGCCGCGTTCGAGCGCCACGAGGGCGAGCGCCGCCTTGCCCTGGACGAGCAAGAGACGTCCGCGCTCGACGTGAGCAGGGCCATAGTCCGGGCTCTTCCGGAGCACGGCCTCGACCTGCGCGAGGAGCGTCGCGACCTTCACGTCCTTCGGCGCGGAGCCGTAGTCGGTCGGGATGTCCCCCGCGGCGAACTTGACGCGGAGCAACCCGACGGTCGGCGCGGGATCCTTAGGCGCGAGCTTCTGGGCGGCCTGGTAGTGCTCCCTGGCGTGCGCGTAGTCGCCGGAACGGTACTCGCCGTCGGCCTGTGCCAAGAGGTCGTCCCCGGGCTCACCGTTGCCGCGCGCCAGACCGCCGTGCACGAGCTTCCCGGTCGACGAAGGGGGCGCCGCGGGCGCCGCGACGTCGGATGCGACCATCGGGTTGGTCGCTGACGGCGCGGGCTCGACGCTCGGCGCGGGCGCAGGTGCAGTGGCGACCGGTGCGGGCGCGGCCGCGGGCGGAATGACCGTCGGGGCAGCGGCGCCCGGCGGCGGAGCGCTCGCGCACCCCGCCACCGTCACGACCGTCACCCAGACGAACCCTGCGACGTACCGCCCCTTCACGACTCCTGCTTGCTCGTGTGCTCCTTGCCGTCGTAGCGGAGCATCGCCTTCTTGCCGTCGACCAGGGTCTGGACGCAGACCGGGCGCTTCCAGATGCGGACCAGCGAGGTGAGCGTCTCCTTCGCGTAATCGGGGCGGAGATCGACGCCCTGGTGCTGGTGCTTGAGAAGGAGCTCTCCGCGGTTCGCGTAGTTCGCGTCCTCGACGAAGATGTAGGGGTTCCCGCGGTTCGTGAGCTGGAAGAGGATCTTGTCCTTTATCTTCCGGAACTCGCGCGACTCTATCTCGAAGCGATCGGAACGGTTCGACCACTCGAACGTGAAGAGCTTCTGCCGGATGGCGAACTCGGGCGTGAGAAACTCGTCGATGAAGGTGACGTCGTTGTAGAGCGCGCGCACCTCGGAGAGCTTCTCCCGGCCGAGGCCGAGGCGAAGATCCCAGTGCTTCTTCACCTCGAGATCGTCGCAGTCCTCCCACTCGCGGCCGAACTGGCCCTTGTCCCACCGCTCCTCGATGTCGCGGAAGAGCTCGACACCGAGCTTGTACGGATTGAGGTTCCCGGGGCTCGTGGCCATGACTGCGGCGTTGTTGTCGGCGTAATCGAGGATCTCACTCGAGTCGCAGATCTTCTCGGTCATGAGGCGGGAGTGCCAGTAGCTCGCCCAGCCTTCGTTCATGATCTTCGTCTGGATCTGGGGCAAGAAGTAATACGCCTCTTCCCGGATCACCTCGAGGATGGAGCGCTCCCAGCGCTCGAGCGGCGCGTTCTGCATCAGGAACGAGAGCACGTCCTGTGACGGCTCCTTCGGGAACTTGCCTTTCACGCGCTCGCGGCTCGCCTCGATCTTCTTCTTCTCCCGCTCGATGTACTCGGCGGGGTTGATGAAGTTCTCCATGTACTCCTTCGCACGGAGTCGCGGCACCTCCACCTCGGTCGGATCCTCTTCTTCTTCTTCCTTCCTGTGACGGACGACGAAGGGAGACCAGGGGTCGATGAGGTTCTCGAGCGAAAGGCAGTGATCGATGAACGATTCGATCTTCTCGATGCCGTGGCGATCGACGAGGCGGCGCACGATGGCGCCGTGGTTCGCCATCTTGTCGATCCACTTGCGGTTCGGGTCGTAGGAGACGCCCCCGCGCTTCGACAGATCGACGACCTTGCTCGAGCCGTCGAGGTCGGTCGAGCGGAACATGAAGTTGTTCTTGAAGAAGTCGACGTGGCCGAGCACGTGACACATCACGAGCTTCTGGTCGGTGAGGCTGTTGCCCTCGAGCAGGTATGCGACCGACGGGTTGTTGTTGATGACGAGCTCGTAGATCTTCGAGAGGCCGTACTCGGAGCTCTTGGCGAGCCGCTCGTACTCCATGCCGAAGCGCCAGTGCGGGTAGCGGTTCGGGAAGCCGCCGTACGCCGCGATCTCGTTCATCTGGTTGTAGGTGACCATCTCGAAGATGATCGGGAAGAAATCGAGGCCGTAGGCGGCGCCGGTCTCCTCGATCTTGCGCTGCTCGACGCGGAGATAACGCGGGATCCTGGGCGACACCGAGAAGGACTGCATCGTCATCTCATTTACCCTTGCCGAGGAATTCCTTGATGCTGCCCACGATGCCGTCCTTGTCGCGGATCTCGCTGGTGACGACGCTGTCGTCCTTGCCGAAATGCTCGCGAAGATCCTTGATGAACTGGCCGGAGCCGTAGGGGCTCTCGACCTGGCCGTAAGCGAACATGTTCACTCTCGGCAAGATGCTCTTCTTCAGGATATCCATGCAGGTCAGCGTGTCGTCCATGCTCCAGTTGTCACCGTCCGAGAAGTGGAACGGATAGATGTTCCACTCGGTGGGCGAGTAATGGTCGTCCATCATCTGGGATGCGAGCTTGTACGCGCTCGAGATCATCGTGCCGCCCGACTCGCGGGTGTGGAAGAACGTCTCCCTATCGACCTCGCGCGCGACGGCGTCGTGGATGATGTAGTGGCTCTCGAGGCCCTGGTAGTGGCGGCGTAGCCAGGTATCGATCCAGAAGCTCTCGATCCGGACGATCTCCTTCTGCTCGTCCCCCATCGAGCCCGACACGTCCATCATGTAGATGATGACGGCGTTGGCGACGGGCTCGGTGTTTTCCTTCCACGAGCGGTACCGCTTGTCGTCGTGCTGGGGGACGATGATTGGATTCGCGGCGTCGTAGGTGCCGGCAGAGATGGCCCGCTTCAGCGCCTCACGGTACGTCCGCTTGAAATGGCGGAGCGACTCCGGACCCGCGCGACGGATCCCGGTGTAGCGATCCTTGGCGCTCAGGATCTTGTTGCGACCCTTGTTCTCGATCGCCGGAAGCTGGAGCTCTTCCCCGAGGATGTCGGCGAGCTCGTCGAGCGTGATGTCGACCTCGAGGACGTGCTCGCCGGCGTCTTCCCCCGCCTTGCCGGCGCCGGGCTGCCCGTCCTCCGACTCTTTGCCGCCGACGGCGTCACCGGGGTTGCCCTCCCCCTCCCCGACACCGCCGCTCTGGCGATTGCCGTAGATGAATCGCGGGATGTCGATCTGCGGAACGGGGATCGACACCAGGTCACGGCCCTTCCGCCCGATCATCTCGCCCTGGGAGATGTAGCGGCGCAGGTTCTGCCTGATCTTGCCGCGAACGATGTTTCGGAAGCGCGAGTGATCCTGGTCGATCTTCAGCGACATCGGCTCGCTCACCATACCTCGCCGAGGAGCCCGGAACCATGAGTCTTCTGGGCGGAACACCGGGCGCCGAGACAGCAGGGCCGCGGGTTTGCTAAAGGCGATCGGCATGCAGGCCAAAGGCGCCCACCTTCTCGGCTTTCGGTGTACCGGATGCGGCAACTGTTGCAAGGAGCCGCTCCTGCCGCTCACCGACGGCGATATCAGGCGCATCTCACGGAAGACCGGGGACGCTGCCGAGGACATCGTGCGCTGGGTCGACCGCGACGGCATCGACATGGACGACGAACCGGAGGCGTTCGTCATTCTCCGTCAGGGCAAGCGCGTCATGGTGCTCCGTCACGAGCGCGGCGGATGCCGCTACCTCGGCGAAGACAACCGCTGCACGATCTACTCGAGCCGGCCAATCGGCTGCCGGATCTATCCGTTCGATCCCGATTTCTCGCCGCGGGGGAAGCTCGTGCGCCTGAAGATCGTCAAGGCGACGGAGTGCCCCTACGAGCTCGACGGCGACAACGATCCGGCAGAGCTGAAGCAGCTCGACGACCGCTATCAGCAGGCGCACTGGGACTACAACGACAAGGTCGCCGAGTGGAACCGCACCCAGAACGCCCGACGCCGCGAAGGTCGCGCGGCCCAGACCGG
Organism: Polyangiaceae bacterium; assembly: GCA_036272055.1. Lineage (GTDB taxonomy): Bacteria > Myxococcota_A > Polyangia > Polyangiales > Polyangiaceae > DASZVB01. Next base: position 26,961 of record DATAZL010000078.1, read on the forward strand.
ACGCGAGTTCCTAGAGTTCCTGGGTCTGTCGTAGGGGGGCCTTGGCCCCCCGCAGCTTCGCCTTCGGCGAACTGCTCCCCCCGCCGCCTTCGGCGTGCTCGCTTCGCTCGCGGCGAACTGCTCCCCCCGCCGCCTTCGGCGTGCTCGCTTCGCTCGCGGCGAACTGCTCCCCCTGCCGCCTTCGGCGTGCTCGCTTCGCTCGCGGCGAACTGCTCCCCCGCCGCTTCGCGGGCTCGCTGTGCTCGCGAACAAGCATTGCGTTAGTTCCGGCGCCCGCCGCCACCCCCCCGCCGCCTTCGGCGTGCTCGCTGCGCTCGCGTAGTTCCGCATCTTTGACGCCTCGGAGACGACGACGGCGTCGATGCGGAAGTCCTGAGGAATCGGGTTAGCGCGGGCTGGGGCGATTTTATTTCAGGCGGGCACCGTTGTCGGATTTCCGCGTCGGCGGGACACCGCCCGGAGTCGCGCTCCGATCTCCTCGATGTCGGCGCTCTTGACGACGTAGTCGTCGACGCCGGCGTCGAAGGCACGGAGCCGGTCCGAGTGATCGGCGCGGCCGGTGAACATGATGATGTGCATGTCCTGGCTCTTCGCGCGGATCGCGAGACAGACGTCGATTCCCGTTCCGTCGGGGAGAAGCCAGTCGAGCAGCACCGCGTCGTAGGAGCGCTCCGAGAGAAGCTTCTTCGCCTCGGCGACGGTCGCCGCTTGCTCCATCACGAAGGCGCGGCGCGACAGCACGCGCACCAGATTCACGCGGAGCCTCACCTCGTCTTCGACAATCAGGATCCGCACGGCATCTCTGGTTGTCAGAATAGCGCGACGGAATTCGTCGCGCCAACGGGGCGCGGAGGCGACCGACGCCTACACTGTAGCCTCTACTAAACGGGGGCCTTGCCGCCGCGGCTCGCTGGCGCGACGCTCGTGCTCGCTCCGCTCGCGTAGTTCCGCAGCTCTTTCACGCTTCGGGGACGAGGAATCGTCGATGCGGAACTACTGATCGACGATCTTCAGGCCGCGGGCAGAGAGGGCGCCGAGGACCGACTTATCGTCGATGGGAGCGCCCGTGACATAAAGGAATTTCAGGTGGTCGAGCCCCTTCAGCGGCGTGAGATCCTTCACGTTCGTCCGCTGGATGCTCAGGCGCTCGAGCTTCTTGCAGTTGGCGAGGGGGGTCAGATCGCTGACCTGCGTGTCGTCGATCTGCAGGTCGGTGAGGGCCGCCATGTTCGCGAGCGGCGACAGATCCACGACGCGGGTGTGGCCGAGGTCGAGCCGGTCCATCTTGGTCAGGGTCGCCAGCGGCTTCAGATCGACGACGCGGTTCAGGGACGCGCGGAGCGACTCGATGTTGTGGAGACCTGCGATCGGCCCGAGGTCGTCGAGCTTGCCCTGGCCGAGGAAGAGATCTTTCACGCCGGTGAAGTGGGGATAGATGCAGGGATCGAGCTGGTTGATCTTCACCTGGGAGAGGTTGATGGACTTTATCTTGGGAAGATCCGAGACGGCGATGTCGCCCTCGGGCTTCGTGAGCTTGAGTCGCACCTGATTCTCGAGCGCAGTGTCGCCGGCGAAGTCGACGGTCTTGCCGGCCTTGCAATCCTTCGGATCCCGCTTCTTGATCTCTTCTTCCTTCTCGACGGGGGCGATCTCTTTCTCGGCCGGCGGAGGCGGCGGCAGCGCGTTGGCGGACGGCAGCGCGGCGCTCGGCACGGTCTCGGCCGACTTCTTGTCGTCACAGCCGGTCACGGAGAGCAGAAGAGAAACGGGAACGAGAAGACGTAGAAAACTCGTTCGCCCCGGAGAAGATCGCCTCGTCATGGGGCGGTACAGTAGTCACGGGGCAGCGACCTTCGCAATCGAGCAATCGGATGAGATGCTCGGAGCGTGCAGCTCGAGAAGGCCGGCTTGCTGTCGCTCCTCTGCGTCGTCGGGGCGGGGTTTGCCGTGCTCTGGGGCCGCGCTCTCCGCCGGGCGGCGCGGGGCGGCCGCGTCGAATGGCCGGGCCCCCTCCACCTCGTCGTGGGACTAGCAACGGACTTTTTCGATACGCTCGGTATCGGCTCCTTCGCGACGACGACCACCGCGCTCCGTCTCGGACGCCTCGTCGACGACCGGGTGGTGCCCGGAACGCTGAACGCCGGGCACGCGCTGCCGACCGTCGTGCAGGCGCTCGTCTACATCACCATCGTGCGTGTTGATATGACCACTCTCGTGGTCATGATCGGCGCCGCGGTGGCCGGCAGCGTGCTCGGCTCGAACGTCGTCTCCCTCTGGCCGCGGCGCGTGGTGCGGCTCGCCGTGGGCAGCGCGCTCGTCGTCGCGTCGTTCGTTATGCTCGCGAGCGCCCTCGGACGGCTGCCGTCGGGCGGCGACGCGCTGGCGCTCGACGGGAAGCGTCTCGCCGTCGGGGCGCTCGCGAACTTCGCGCTCGGCGCGCTGATGACTGCGGGTGTCGGTCTCTACGGGCCGTGCATGATCCTCGTGAGCCTCCTCGGGATGAGCCCGAGCGCGGCGTTTCCCATCATGATGGGGTCGTGCGCGTTCCTGATGCCCGTCGCGAGCGTCCAGTTCGTGCGGCGCGGCGCCTACGACGCGCGCGCGGCGCTCGGGCTCGCCATCGGCGGCATCCCCGGCGTGCTCGTCGCAGCGTTCATCGTGAAGGCCCTGCCGATCGCAGCGCTGCGCTGGCTAGTCCTCGTCGTCGCCGCCTACGCCGCAGTAACGCTCCTCGTCGCAGCCGCAAAACCCGACCCAAAGCAGTAGTTCCGCATAGGCGACCCGGTCGTCCCCCGCGAGCAGAGCGAGCCCGCGAAGCGGCGGGGGAGCGGGTCGCGAAGCGACCCCGCGGGGGTTAAGACCCCCCCACTAACTACGGTCAAGACCCCCCACTAACTACACCCCCCACAAACCAATCCTACGCCGATATACGCTGTCGCCTCAGGCGTTGGGGAGGCTCGAGGGACGGTCGTCCTGCATGCCGATGACCTGGAGATACGCGCCGCGAACGGCCTCCGTGGTCTCGCGGTACTCCTCGAGGAGCGCCTCGGAGAGCGACTGCGCGGGTGAGTCGGGGATCGCCATGCGCCGCGCGAGCTTCGTGAGGCCTCCGGCGCTCGCGTCGAGCACCGTCATGCCGGAGCCGTGAACGATGCGGATACGCTGCTCGAGGCGCCGCAGAAAGACGTAGCCGTCGCGCAGCGCCTCGAACGCCGGGCGCGACAGGTGACCCGCGTCGTGGAGCGCATGGAGCGCCGCGACGGTGTCCGTCGTGCGCACGCCCGGGTCGGTACCGTGACGCATCTGGAGCCACTGCGCGGCGAACTCCACGTCGAGGAGACCGCCGCGCCCCGTCTTCAGGTCGAATCTGCCGGGGCGCTCGCGCGCGAGCTCCCGCTCCATCCTGAGCCGGAGATGATGCACCTCCTCCGGCTTCGGCGCGCCGACCTCGTACGCGGCGGCGTGAGCGAGCCGGAGCACGCGCGCGCCGAGCTCCTTGTCGCCGGCGCAGGGGCGCGCACGGAGAAGCGCTTGCCGTTCCCAGGCGGCGCCGGAAGAGACGGCGAGACGCTCTGGTTCGACGGGCACGCCGTCGAGCGGCACGCCGTGATAGCGCGCGAACGACGACAGCGACGTGACGAGGAGGCCCTGCGACCCCGAGGGACGGAGCCGCGTGTCGAGCTCGTAACCCGGACCGACGGCGTGAGGCTCGGTGATGAGCCGGATGACCCGCTGCGCGAGCCGTGAATAGTAGTCCGGGCCGTGGTGATCGCCGGGCGTCGCCGCGGGATCGTAGATGAAGAGCACGTCGAGATCGGAGCCGTACCCGATGTCGCCGCCCCCGAGCTTGCCCATGGCGATCACGGCGAGGCCGCGGGTATCGCCGCCCATCTCGTAGCGCACCGCGGTCTCGAGGACCGCGTCGGCCAGGGTCGACAGCACCCGCGTCGCGTCGCGGGTGTCGAGCTCACCGGCGAGATCGGCGACTGCGACCGCGACGGTGACCCGGCGCTGCGCGCGCCGCTGGGCGCCGATGAAGTCCTCGCGCCGCTCGTGGACGTCGGCGTTCGGCTGCGCCTGCTGCGCGAACGAATCGAGCTCCTGATCGACGATGCGCCGCGACTCCGACGCCGTGATCTTGCCTTCCGGAAAGAGCACCGCGTCGGCGAGATCGGGGCGCGACGCGATCGCCTCGCCGACGAAGGCGCTCGCGCCGAGCGCGGTGACGAGACGCCGGAGTGAACGCGGCTCCCCCGCGAGCGCCGCGACGTAGGCGGCGGCCGACGAGAAGCGGGAGAAGAACGACGCGAGATAGCGGGCGGCCTGCTCCGGATCGGAGGAGCTCCGGAGCGCGTCGAGGACGCGATCCGACAACTCGGGGTGTCGCTCGAGCGTCAGATCGCCGAGCAGGCTGTCCGGGCGGCGCGCGAGCCGGAGCAGGTGCTGGCTCACCTCGACGTCGCCAAAGAGCTCCTCGACAACGGATTGAAGCTCCGGTGAGCGCTGCTCGAGGAGCGAGCGGAGAACGGCGTAGCGCTGGGGCGGCCGCGGCGGATCGCGAAGGAGCGACAGAAAGCGGTCGCTCACCGAGCTCCGCGCGCGCTCGAGCGCCGAGGAGAACTGTTCGGCGCGGCTGTACCCGAGGATCCGCGCGAGCACCTCGAGCTCGTCGGGATCGACGGGGACGTCGTGGGTCTGCAGGCCGGTGCGCCACTGCACGGCGTGCTCGGCCCTGCGGAGGAGCAGGTAGGCGTCACGGATGTCGCGCGCCTCGAGATCCGTCACGAGGCCGCTCGCCTCGAGCCGCTCGAGCGCCGCGAGCGAACCCTGCACGCGAAGCCCCGGTTCGCGGCCGCCCCAGATGAGCTGGAGGGCCTGGACGAAGAACTCCGCTTCGCGGATGCCGCCGCGCCCGAGCTTCAGGTTCCGCTCGCGGTCCGCGCGCTGCTCGACGCGGGACCGTTCGACGAGCTCGACGAGCGCGGTCGCGATCGACGGATCGACGTTGCGCCGGTACACGAACGGCAAGATGACTTCCCTGCCGAGCAGCGCACCGAGCTCCGGATCGCCGGCGATGGGCCGCGCGCGGAGGAGCGCGGCGCGCTCCCAGAGACGTCCCCACGTCTCGTAGTAACGCTCGGCCGCGGCGACGGAGTACACGAGCGGGCCCTGCGAGCCCTCGGGGCGGAGCCGCAGGTCGATGCGCCACACGAAGCCGTCCTCGGTCGGCTCCTCGAGCGTCGCTACGGCGCGGCGCGCGACGTGCGTCCAGTACTCGTGCAAGCTCGCCTCGCCCGCCGCCCCGTCGTCGGTGTCGTAGATGCAGATGACGTCCACGTCGGAGCCGGCGTTCAGCTCGAACCCGCCGAGCTTGCCCATGCCGAGCACGCTGAGCGCCGACGGCGAGCCGTCCGCGCGGAGCGGCCGCCCGAAGCGCGCCGTCGCGTGCGCCTCTGCCTCGGCGAGCGCTATCGCGAAGCCCGCCTCGGCGAGGTGACTCAGCTCGCGCGCCGTGACGTCGACCGCGGCGCCCCCGAGCGAACGCGGGAGCACCTCCCGCAGCGCGACGCGCGCGCGCTGCGCCCACGAGTGACGGCGCAGCTTCGATTTGACGACGTCCGCGTCCTCGAGAGACGGCAGATCGTCGCGCATGCGGCCGAGAATGAACTCGCGGCTCCTGCGCGAACGAAAGCCGCGTCGCGCCATCACCTCGAGAGCATCGAGCTGCCAGCCGTGAGCCGGCGAGAGCGGCGGGAACGCCGTGCCAAGGAGCACGCCGAGCGCGCGTCCGCCGTCGACGCCGAGGCTCCTCACGAGGGATTCGGCGCGCGGAGCGTCGATGCTCCGCGCGAGTGCGATGGGGCTTTCTACGGGGCGCATGAGCCGACTCGCCCGACATACCACGCACCGCGGCGTGGACCGAGGTTTGGCGAATCGGCGAACCGATGGCAGTGTGGCCGCCCGATGGTCCCGAAGGCGCTTCGTTTCGCGGCCGCGAGCTGCCTGCTCGCCGTCGCGGCGTGCGCGCCGTCGAGGCCCGCCGCGACGGCGCACGGCACGACGGAGAGCGCGCGCGACGATGACGACGACGCGGCGAACGCGGGCCCGAGCTCCGAACCGGGCGCCGTCGCGACCGCCGCCGCGGACCAGCCGACGGGTCGCGCCGACGAGGAGGCGAGCGACGAGGACGACGACGCCGATGGCCCCGCCGACGACCTCGACGTCGAGCCGCCCCAGGGCAACACGATCACCCCGCCGCATCCGCTCGCCGACGTGAGCGACGCCGAGCTCGAGCGCCGTCTCGTGACGAAGCCCGCGTCACTCGGCTCGATGTCCATCGGCAAGCCGAACGCCGGCCTCCTCTTCAACGCCGAGCAGATGCCGGCGGGCGACGCCTGGACCGTCGTGGTCGGTGGCGAGGCGTACGGCACCGAGGAGACGATCACGGATCTCGAGACGGCGATCCACGCCGTGACCGCGCAATTCCCCGATTCGCCGAAGCTCGCCATCGGCGACATCAGCGCGCGGAGCGGCGGTTACCTGAGCCCGCATCTGAGCCACCAGGCCGGCCGCGACGCCGACGTCGGATATTACTATCTCGACGGCGCGAGCTGGTACCGGCGCGCGACCGCGCAGAATCTCGACACGACGCGGACATGGGCGCTCGTCCGTGCCCTCGTCGCGCACACCGACGTCGAGATGATCCTCATCGACCATTCCGTGCAGGCGCTCCTGCGAACCGAAGCCGAGCGGCTCGGTGAAGATCCGGAATGGCTGGACGGACTCTTCAAGGGCAAGGGAGCCCTGCCGCCGATGATACGGCACGCACCGGGGCACGCGACGCACCTGCACGTTCGCTTCTTCTGCCCGATCGCCCAGGAGACGGGACGGCGGGCCTACTCCGCGCTCTTGCGGCATGAGCTCATCCACGTCGGCCCGTCGTACGCCGTCCACGTGGCCAAGAAGGGCGAGACGTTGGTCGCGCTCGCGAAACGTTACAAGACGACGGTGCTGGCGATCCGCCGCGCGAACGGACTGAAGTCCAACGTGATCCAGGCAAAGAAGAGCTATCGCATTCCCGAGCGCGGCAAGGCGCCGCCGAGCCTCAGCCGCGGCCCCGTCGCGATCCCTCCGCGCCGGCTACCTCCGCCGGTCGGCCCGGGCCGCTCGGCCTCGCAGTAAACTGGACGCGCTCGTCCCTCACGCCTGCTCACCCCTGAGCGAGGAGAAATCGGCGGCCGCCCGCAGGCCGTGCTACATCGCGCCCGAAGCCGATGCGGTTCCTGTGCCTCTCCGACATCCATGGAAACGCCGCAGCGCTGCGCGCCGTCCTCGAGGAGGGCAAGGCGCGCGACTTTCAGCAGGTCCTCGTGTGCGGCGATCTGGTGTTCCCCGGCCCCGAGCCGCTCGAGACGTGGCATCTGCTCGTCGAGCATCGCGCCGTGTGCGTGCAGGGGCTGTCCGATCGCGCCGTCGCGTCGGTCGATCCGAACAAGCTCGTCCCCGCGACGCAGGACCAGCGCGTGCGCATCGAGCGCCTCGTCGGTGCGAAGCAGCGTCTCGGTGAGCTCATCGTCGCCCGCCTCGGCAAGCTCCCCGCGACGATCCGCCTGCCGCTGGAGAACGCGGAGGAGCTGTTGCTCGTCCACGGCTCTCCCGCCGACCCGACCGAGCCCTTCACCGCCGACATGAGCGACGACGAGATGCTCGCCCTGGTGGGGGACGACCCCGCCGACGTCATCGTCTGCGGCGGCTCTCACGTCCCGTTTCACCGACAGCTCGACGGGATCCACATCGTCAACGTCGGCTCGGTGGGTGAAGCCCCGAGCGGCGGGGTTGCGCACGGCACCCTCATCGACGCGGGTCCGTTCGGCATGACGCTGGAACAGTTCGAAGCGACGATCTGAGCGCCTGTCTTCCGCGGTTTTGGCGGAGGATCGCCCCCGGCGGGTAGCCGAGTGCCGACGAGCCTTGGCGCGCGCCCTCGGATTTGGCAAGTTTCGCCGCAATGACGAAGTCGAAAGTCGCGATCGTCCGCACGTCGCCCGCCACGGTGCTCGAGGACTACCACCGCGTGATGAACCTCGCTGGGTACCAGGAGGTCATCGACAAGCAGGCGGACACCGCGCTCAAGGTGAACATCTCGTGGCACTTCTTCTACCCCGGCTCGTCGACCACGCCGTGGCAGCTCGAGGGCGTCATCCGCGCGATGAAGCAGGACGGCTACTCACCCGACAACATCCACGCCTGTCACAACCGCACCGTCGTCATCGATGCGCACCTCGGCGAGCGCGAGAACAAGCAGATCGACGTCGTCCGCGCGCACGCGCTCCGCAACGTGCACCTCTACGAGGGCGGGGAGGAGTGGATCGACGTTCGCGACGCGGTCGGCGACCTCACCAAGAAGTTCCTCTGCCTGAACGAGGTCTACCCGAAGAGCTTCAGCATCCCGAAGCGCTTCATCGGCGAGAACATCATCCATCTGCCGACCGTGAAGACGCACATCTTCACGACCACCACCGGCGCGATGAAGAACGCCTTCGGCGGCCTCCTGAACGAGCACCGTCACTGGACGCACCCCGTCATCCACGAGACGCTCGTGGATCTCCTGATGATCCAGAAGAAGATCTTCAAGGGCGTGTTCGCGGTGATGGACGGCACGTTCGTCGGGGACGGCCCCGGACCGCGCTGCATGATCCCGCACGTGAAGAACGTGCTCCTCGCGTCGGCCGATCAGGTGGCCATCGACGCCGTCGCCGCTAAGCTCATGGGGTTCGACCCGATGCGCGACCTCAAGTTCGTCCGCCTCGCGCACGAGCAGGGTCTAGGCATCGGCGATCCGAGCCAGATCGAGCTCGTGGGCGACCTCGACGCTGCAAAGGAGAACTGGAACTTCGACGGCCCGTTCAAGAAGATGACCTTCGCGTCGCGTAACCAGCACCGCATCTACTGGGGCCCGCTCAAGAAACCGCTCGAGTGGTCACTGAAGACGTGGCTAGCTCCGTGGGCCTATGTCGCGAGCGTGGCCTATCACGATCTCTACTGGTACCCCGTCTTCGGCAAAGCACGCGTCGAGGAGGCGCTCCGCAGCGACTGGGGCCGACTCTTCGCGAACTGGGGCGACGTCCGGCCGGACGCTGCCGGCCGCGGCTACCCCGACGTCGGGGCCGAGCACGCCGAGCTCGTTCGCTCCGGAGTGGAGCATTTTCTCGAGGGTGTTCGTCTGGTCGGCATGGCCGTCGCAGAGTCTCCCGAGCTCCAGGCGCGCAAGCGCAGTTCGCAGCCCGTCCATCCTTGACGCAACGCTTCAGCGCGGGCGGCGAGCACGCCGTCCGCGCCGTGTAACCGAACCTCGCGTGAGGTGCGCCGCTATAACGCCTTTCGCGTCGGGCAATACGCGCTAGGCTGAGCCCCCACTCGCGATGAATAGCTCGGCTTCACTCCTTCGCCCGCGCGCCTCGGTGGCTGCGCTCCTCGTCTTGACCTCCGTCGTCGCTTGCAGCAGCAAGGATCACTCGGCCGCGCGGCACGACGCGGGAACGGACGCGCCGATGGGCAGCGGCGGTAAGATGAGCGGCGGCGGCGGCAGCAGCCCGGCCGCGAACGGCGGGACGCCGGTTGCAACAGGGGGAACGACGCCGGCGAGCGGGGGCACCACGGCAGCGACGGACGCGCCGCCTCCGCCGCAGATGAAGGACTTCTGCTCGCTCCCCGGCTCCATCCTGTTCGACGAGAGCGGGCGTCACGTCGTCGGCACCGACACCGGGTCGCTCCCGTGGCTGACGGTGCAGAAGGGCTTCTGCGCGCACCACTACGCGACGCTCGCGTCGGTGCGTGAGATCCGCTTCGGACCAGGCGGTGAGTTCTTCGGCGCGTCCCCCGGTCAGAGCATGGTCGGCGGCGCAAACGCGGGCCTCGGCGCCGTCGTCATGCTGCCCGACGACAACAACGACGGCCAGGCCGAGGCGCCCATCAAGATCCTCCCCGGCCTCACGCAGGCGCACGGCTTCGCCTTCGCGCCCGGCTACATCTACTACCAGGCGACGACCACCGAGATCCGTCGCGTCAAGTACGAGAGCGGCAGCCGCACCCCCATCGCGAACGCGAACACCGCGGGTGAGCTCGTCGCGAACATCCAGGTCTACACGTCGACCTCTCACTGGACCAAGACGATCGACGTCTCCGACGACGGCACCGTCTACGTGACGAACGGCGGCGACCAGGGCTCGAACTGCGCTCAGCCGACGCCCTTCCAGGGAGGCATCCTGAAGATCGACGGCAGCAGCGGCGGTCACCAGGTGGCGCGCGGCTTCCGTAATCCGATCCACGTGCGTTGCCAGCATGGCACCAACCACTGCTTCGCGACGGAGCTCGGGCGAGACAGCAGCGCGACCCTCGGCGGCCGCGAGAAGCTCATCCTCGTCACCGAGGGTGACGACTGGGGCCACCCCTGCTGCGCGTCGAAGAACGTGCCCTTCTCCGACATCACGCCGGCGCCCGACTGCAGCAAGGTCGCGAGCGAGGACAACGCGTTCGTCATCGGGAGCACTCCGTTCGGCTTCGACTTCGCGCCGCAGAGCTGGCCGGCGCCGCTCGCCGGCTCGGTGTTCATCGCGCTGCACGGCGTGTTCGGGAGCTGGACGGGAGCGCGGGTAGTCGCCATCGCAACCGATCCCGTCACCGGCATGCCGCTGAAGTCGTCGACGACGGGCATGACGGCCTCCGGCCCGATCACGGATTTTGCGAGCGGCTGGGACGACATGTCGAACGCTCATGGCCGCCCCGCGATCGCCACGTTCGCGCCCGACGGCCGGCTCTTCGTCGGCGACGACACCACCGGCGAGGTCTTCTGGGTCGCGCCGATCGTCACTCACTGACCGTCCAGCGCCGGCGCGAGACGGCTTTTGCGCGTCGCTTTCGCCTCCCCTTCCCGTGCGGCCGCGTCGCGGTGTAGGGAGCGAGGACAATGGCTCCAAAAAAGGCGCTCATCACCGGCATCACCGGGCAGGACGGGAGCTACCTGGCCGAGCTTCTTCTCGAGAAGGGCTACGAGGTGCACGGGATGGTGCGCCGCTCGTCCGAGGAGAAATTCGAGCGAATCGGGCACCTGCGAGACCGGATCCGTCTCCACCAGGGCGATCTGCTCGACCAGTACTCGCTCGCCTCGCTGCTCGTCTCCATCAAGCCGGCCGAGGTCTATAACCTCGCCGCGCAGTCCTTCGTGCCGACGAGCTGGAATCAGCCGGTGCTCACCGGCGAGTTCACCGCCCTCGGCGTGACCAAGATGCTCGAAGCGATCCGGCACACGCTCCCGGGCACGCGCTTCTACCAGGCATCGTCGTCGGAGATCTTCGGCAAGGTGACCGAGGTTCCTCAGAGGGAAACGACGCCGTTCTATCCGCGCTCGCCCTACGGCGTGGCCAAGGCGTACGGCCATTTCATCACCGTGAACTACCGCGAGTCGTTCAACCTGTTCGCGGTGAGCGGCATCCTCTTCAACCACGAGTCACCGCGGCGCGGCCTCGAGTTCGTCACCCGCAAGGTCACCTACGGCGCGGCGCGCATCAAGCTGGGCCTCCAGGAGAAGCTCGCCCTCGGTAACCTCGACTCCCAGCGCGACTGGGGCTTCGCCGGCGACTACGTCGAGGCGATGTGGCGAATGCTCCAGACCGACACGCCGGACGACTACGTGATCGCGACGAACGAGACGCACACCGTGCGCGAGCTCTGCCAGATAGCCTTCGGCCGCGTCGGGCTCGACTGGGAGAAGCACGTGATCATCGACCCAGCCTTCGTCCGACCTGCGGAGGTCGACGTCCTCATCGGCGACCCGAGCCGCGCGAAGGCAAAGCTCGGCTGGGAGCCCAAGGTACTCTTCAGCGAGCTCATCGAGATGATGGTCGACGCTGATCTGGCGCGGCTCGGGACATCATGAAGGTATTGGTCACCGGGCCCGACGGGTTCGTCGGCGGTCACCTCTGCCGTGGGCTTGCGGCTGCCGGACACGACGTCGTCGAAGCGCGTGGGCCCGGGATGGAAGAGGGCCTCGACATCCGCGACGCGGCGCGAGTGGACGAGCTCTTGCACGCAAGCCTCCCCGACGCCGTCGTACACCTCGCTGCTGTGAGCTCCGTCGGCAAGAGCCATCGCGATCCGGTCGAGACGCTGGACGTGAACGTCGTCGGGACGGCGGCGCTGCTCTCCGCCGCACGAAAGGCCGTGCCGTCGGCGCGACTCCTCGTCGTCGGGTCGGGCGAGGTCTACGGTCGAACCTCGGGCGGCGTGCCGGCGGCTGAAGACGCGCCGCTCGAGCCGCTGAGCCCCTACGCGGCGTCGAAGGCGGCCGCGGAGATGGTCGCGCTGCAGTTTCACAGGAGCTACGGCACCGACGTCGTCTGTGTACGGTCGTTCAGTCACATCGGCAGGGGTCAGGCACCGGACTTCGCGATCCCGTCGTTCGCCGCACAGCTCGCGGCGATTCGCCGCGGGGAAGCGCCGCCCGTGTTGCGGACCGGCGACCTCACGCCGGTTCGCGACTTCCTGCACGTCGCGGACGTCGTCGACGCTTACGAGCTCCTGCTCCGCAAGGGTCGCGCGGGCAGCGTTTACAACGTCGCGAGCGGCGAGGGCCACTCGATAAGGAGCCTCCTCGACGAGATGCTCGACGTGTCCCGCGTCCAGGCAAAGGTCGAAGTGGATCCGTCGCGGCTGCGCCCGGTGGAAATCCCGGTGCTCCTCGGCGATCCCGCGCGACTCAAGGCGCTCGGCTGGACACGCCGTCGAACCGTCCGCGACGCCCTCCGCGACGTCCTGGACGAGCACGGCGCGCTCTGAGTCTTCTCAGCCTGTGGATCCAGCGACGAGACGGCCGTAGAGCGCGGCGTGCTCGGCGGCGACGGCGGGCCAGCTCGTGCGCTTCGCGAAATCCTCGACGGCGCTCCGCGCGGCTTCGCGGAGCGATTCGTCCTCGTACACGCGGCGCATCGCGCGGGCCCACGCGGAAGCGTCCGCGGGGTCGACGATCAGCTCGTCGAGCGCGCTGAACAACGCTTTCGCCTCGACGAACTTGGGGCCCTTTGCGGCGAGCACCGGCCGACGGAAACCGACGGCTTGGTGGAACACGCCGCTCGCCGAGCCATAGGTCTGCCGGTGCGGCAACAGGATGACGTCCGACGCCGCGTACACGTCGTCCACGCGTTCCGGCGGGACGTACTCGTCACGGATGTCGACCCGGTCCTTCGCGGACGAGAGCGCGACGCGCGCACGGATGGCACCCACGTAGAGATGATTGTACCAGCGGTCGCCCCACGGCATCCCCATCACGAGGATACGCGCGCGCGGCATGTCCTTCGCGGCGCGCAGGAAGCCCTCGACCGCCGTGTGGACGTTCTTGTACCGGTGAATGAAGCCGAAGAACGTGAACAGGAACACGTCTTCCGGAATGCCGAGTGCAGCGCGCGCCTGCGGGAGCGGCACCGCCTCTGCGACGCCTGTGCCGTGCGGAATGACGCTGATCTTCCGCTGCGGGATACCCTGCTGCAGAAGCTCGCTCTCCATGCCGGCGGAGTGGTGAACGACGAGCTGCGCGTGCTCGGCGAGGGCGCGATGAAAGCTCTGCGTCGTGGGACGTCGCGTGAACCGACGCCAGGCGCGCGCGCCGTACACGGTATGCAGCGTCACGAGCGGGCGTATGCCGGCCTCGTCGAGCCGCTTCACGATCGACGGCAGGCGCGCATCTTCCCCGAACAGATCCGGCGCGTACTGAAAATGCAGGACATCGCACTTCGCGGCCCGGGCTGCCTCGAGCACGACGTCGCCGTAATCCGTGTCCCGACGGTACACACGCCGTACGTCGAGCGGCCCGACCGAGCCGACGGCGACCCCGTCGTCCTCCGCCGCCACGAACGGGAGCTCTGCGCCGCCCTCGAGCAGCGCCTCACCGAGCTTTCTCGTGTAGATGCCGATCGCGCAGCGCATCGGCGGGTAGGTGCTGACGAAGCCGATGCGCAAAGCGCGCGGAAGCTAGGCTCAAAATCCGATGGGCGCAAGCGCCCGGCTCCGCTTGCTGTAAACTCCCTCGCACCATGAGTTCGCAGCCCTTCACGCGGAATTACACGGACCACTCCAGCGACACCGGGTTCCAGTTCGAATTCTTCTGCGACAAGTGCGGGAGCGGACACCGGTCGGAGTTCCAGACGAACTCGCTCGGCTTCGCAGCGCAGATGGTGAAGGCCGCCGGCGCGCTCCTCGGCGGCGAGGTCGCGCGTGCCGGCTGGGGCGCTGACTACATGAAGGACGCCTTCCGCGGGCCGGCGTGGGACTCCGCGTTCAAGCACGCCATCGAGGAGTGCCGCCCGAGGTTCAAGCAGTGCACGATGTGCGGCAAGTGGGTCTGCCCCGAGGTGTGCTGGAATCACGAGCGCGGGCTCTGTGAGGACTGCGCGCCGGACCTCGGTGAGCACGCGGTGGCGCTGCAGGCGCAGGTCGCCGTCGAGCAGGCCGGCGAGCAAGCCCGCAAGGTCGATCAGATGCGCGGCTTCGACGTGCAGCAGAAGCTCTCGGCGCCGAGCAGCTGCGCCAAGTGTCAGGCGTCGCTCGCGCCGAGCGCGCGGTTCTGCGCCGCGTGCGGCACTGCCGTCACCGCCGTAGCCGCCCCAGGGCCGAAATTCTGCACGGGCTGCGGTACGCACTTGCAGGCAGGCGCAAAGTTCTGTCAGCAGTGCGGAACCGGCGCGACGTGACGTCCAGCTTGCGCCGTCGGCGGACCTGGTAGCCCGGATCATTCGCCGGCCCGCCGGGCTCAACCGTTGCTCGCGCGTCGGGGGTAGGGCTACCCTGCGCGCCACTCCATGTCCGCTCCTCGCCGTCTCGTTTCTGCCGTCGCCGCGCTCGGGTTGTTCGCTTGCCAGCAGCCGGCCAAAGCGCCCGTCGCGCCGACTCCCAAGGTCGCCGCGGTCGACGCCGCGCGGCTCACCGCCGCGTCGGGCGACGTCGCGAACTGGCTGACCCACGGCCGCACTTACGACGAGCAACGCTACTCGCCGCTCGCGCAGGTCACCACGGACAACGTCAAGGACCTCTCGCTGGCCTGGTACGTGGACCTCGACACCGACCGCGGTCAAGAGGCGACGCCGCTCGTCATCGACGGCGTGATGTACTCGACGAGCGCGTGGAGCAAGGTGCAGGCAGTCGACGCCGCGACGGGCAAGGAGCTCTGGCAGTACGACCCGCACGTGCCTGGTGAGACGGGCGTGCGCGCCTGCTGCGACGTCGTGAACCGCGGCGTGGCCGCGTGGAACGGCCGAATCTACGTCGGCACCCTCGACGGACGTCTCGTCGCGCTCGACGCCGCGACGGGCAAGGAGGTGTGGTCCGTCGTCACCGTCGATCAATCGAAGCGCTACACGATCACGGGGGCGCCCCGGATCATCAAGGGCAAGGTGCTCATCGGCAACGGCGGCGCGGAGTTCGGCGTGCGCGGCTACATCTCCGCTTACGACGCGGACACCGGCAAGATGGTCTGGCGCTTCTACACGGTGCCCGGAGATCCGTCGAAGCCGTTCGAGTCGCCGGTGCTGAAGCAAGCGGCGGCCACGTGGGCCGGCGAGTGGTGGAAGCAGGGCGGCGGCGGCACGGTGTGGGACTCCGTCGCGTACGATCCAGAGCTCGACCTGCTCTACGTCGGAACCGGCAACGGCTCCCCGTGGAACCAGCGCGTGCGGAGCGCGAACACCGGCGACAATCTCTTCCTGTCGTCGATCGTCGCTCTGCGTCCCGACACCGGCGAGTACGTCTGGCACTACCAGGAGACGCCCGGCGATCAGTGGGACTACACGGCGACGCAGCATATCGTGCTCGCGAACCTCATGATCGACGGACAGCTCCGCAAGGTGCTCATGCAGGCGCCGAAGTCGGGGTTCTTCTACGTCCTCGATCGCACGAACGGGAAGCTCATCTCCGCCGAGCCGTACGCGATGCTCAACTGGGCGAAGGGCGTCGATCTCGCGACGGGCAGACCGAACATCGATCCGAACGCGTACTACTCGAAGACGGGTAAGCCGTGGCTCGCGCTGCCGGGACCGTACGGCGCGCACAACTGGCAGCCGATGAGCTTCAGTCAGCAGACCGGGCTCGTGTACATCCCGGCGCTCGACACCGGGTTCGCGTACATCGACAACCCCAAGTTCACCCCCCAGTCCCTCGGCTTCAACCTCGGTCTCGACATGGCCTCGGCGAGTATGCCGCAGGATCCCGTCGTGAAGGCGCAGGTGCTCGCGTCGATCCACGGCTACCTGAAGGCGTGGGATCCCGTCGCGAAGAAAGAGGTGTGGCACGTGTCGCACGAGGGCGCGTGGAACGGTGGCGTGCTGTCGACCGCGGGTGGGCTCGTCTTCCAGGGTGATGCGACCGGAACTTTCGCGGCGTACGGCGCGCGCGACGGCAAGCCGCTCTGGTCGTACTCGGCGCAGACCGGCGTGATCGCCGCGCCGATGAGCTACGCCGTTGCCGGCATTCAATACGTCGCGATCGTCGTCGGGTGGGGCGGCACCTATCCACTCAGCGGCGGTGAGCTCGCCAAGAAGGGCAGCCTCGGCGTGAACCGGAGCCGCATCCTGGCTTTCAAGCTCGGAGGGGCAGCACAGCTACCCGCGCCGAAGCTCGATAACGCAGCGGTGCCGGAAGCGCCGCCCCGCTTCGGCGACGAGGCGACGCTCGCCGAGGGAAAGGGCCAATATTCGCACTTCTGCGGGACGTGCCACGGCGATGCGGTGGTCGGCGGAGGCGTCGTTCCCGATCTCCGCAACGCGCTCGCGATCCGGAAGGCGGATAGCTTTGCTTCCATCGTCCTCGGCGGCTCGCTGAAGGATCAGGGAATGGTCGGCTTCTCGGACGTGCTCACGCCCGCGCAGGCCGAGGCGATCCGCGCTTACGTCGTCGGTCGCGCCAACGACCCGCGCTGACACGGCGGCCGATACCCGAGTGGCCTACGGCGACATGGGGAGTGCTAAAACGCGACTCATGATGACCCGAGGGCTTCTCTTCCTTTCCACGCTCACGCTGGCCGCCTGCTCTTCCGACAAGGCGGCGACCGGCGTCGGCACCGACGGCGGTGTCGCCGATGGTGCAACCCCCACCCCGACTGCGACGACCGACGCGACGCCACCGCCATCGACCGACGCGGGCACGCATCACATCGACCGCTCGCACCTGAAGTCGACCGGAACCACCGGGACGCTCGATTACTCCGATGCGGCGACCTGGGCGTGCCTCCCCGGCAACGACCCGAACGAGTGTCACGACGACATCGACGCGACGGAGTTCCTCAAGGACAACACGACGCAGATCGACAAGCACACGATCCTGAAGGATCCGCCGTTCGACTGCTTTTACGTCTATCCGACGGTCGCCCTCGGCGGCGGCGGCAACATGACGGACTTCTCGGACATCAGCCTGGTGCTCGATCCGCTGCTCGCTCAGGCCGCCCGCTTCACCCAGCTCTGCGAGGTGTACGCGCCGCTCTACCGTCAGGTGTCGCTCTCGTTCGGCGGCGGGGCCGCGGCCGACGCCGGAGCCGCCGCCGGTGATGCCGGAGCCGCGGACGCGGGCGCAGCCGGGTTCCCGATCAGCGGTGACGCGACGCTCGCGTACGGCGACGTCGAGGCCGCGTTCAACTACTACATGGCCCACTACAACAAGGGCCGTAAGTTCGTGCTCATGGGGCACTCGCAGGGCACGGCGATGCTGACGCAGCTCATCATCAACAAGTTCGACAAGGACGCGGACCTTCGCAAGCAGCTCATCTCGGCGCTGCTCATCGGTGGCTCCATCCAGGTGCCCGTCGGCAAGGACGTCGGCGGGACGTTCCAGAACATCCCGCTCTGCACGAAGCCCGCGCAGACCGGCTGCGTCGTCGCGTACAACAGCTTCGCGAAGGACGCGCCGCCCGGGACGAACTCGCTCTTCGGCAAGCCGACCGGCGCGGGGCTCATGAACGCCTGCACGAACCCGTCGCTCCTCGCGGGCAACAGTGGCCGTTACAAGGGCAGCTACAGCCCGGTGAAGTTCTTCGACGCCGCGTTCAAGCCGGATCTACCCGACACGGTGGTGCCCACCGTATCGACACCGATCACCATGGTGCGGGACATGTTCACCGGTGCCTGCAAGAACGAGAACGGCTTCAGCTACCTCGAGATCGACACCGACCAGACCAGCGACGACAAGCGCCCGATCCCGCCGTACCGAACGTCGGGCGCCGAAGGCATCGGCTTCGGCATGCACATCGAGGACTACAGCATCGAGCAAGACGACCTGCTCGACACCGTCTCGCAGCAAGCAAAGGCAGTACTCGGGGGGCCTTAGCCCCCCGCAGCTTCGCCTTCGGCGAACTGCTCCCCCCGCCGCCCTTCGGGCGTGCTCGCTTTGCTCGCGGGGATTACCTGTGACGGGATGGCGGAAATTGACGGCGTGGGGTTGGTTTGTGGGGGGGCCTTGGCCCCCCGCAGCTTCGCCTTCGGCGAACTGCTCCCCCCGCCGCCCTTCGGGCGTGCTCGCTTTGCCCGCGGGCGATTACCTGTGACGGGATGCGTTCGGCTTACTTCGCGCGGGCTACGACGAACATGAACTCGGGGACCCACCGCTGTAAAAAGACGAAGGGGAAGCCGAGCATGGACGCCAGGAAGCGACCCATGAACTTGTCGTTGATGTCGAACTTGAAGCCGAGCGCGAGCAGGATACTCGAGCCGATGTAGAGCGGCACGGTGAACGGGTCGACGCGCACCATCTCGAACCCGCACTCATCGAGCATCCGCGAGAGGGTCGTGGGCGTGAAGTAGACGAGGTGGCGGGGGACATCGAGGTTCCACCACTTGTTCTTGAACGTCTTCGCGGGCCAGCCGGTGATGTCCGGCACCTCGATGGCGAGATGCGCGCCCTTCTTCATCACGCGGCGCGCCTCCTCGAGCGTCTTCCGTGGATCGGACTCGTGCTCGAGGTATTCCATCATCGTCACGACGTCGTAGCTGCCCTCCGGGATGCCGGACGTCGAGAGGGTCCCCTTGATGATCGGCATCTTGAGCCGGTCACGCACGAAGGCGACCATCTCTTCCTTGAAGTCGAGGCCGGTGCCGACGACACCGCGGGTCTGCTTCATCGAATAGAGCAGATCGTTCATGCCGCAGCCGACGTCGAGCACCTGCGCTTCGGGCTTGAGACGACCCGACGTGCGTTCGAGGAACGCGATGCGACGCCGCTGGATGGCCGTCAGAAACCAGCGCAAGATCGGGCGGAAGAGCGGAAAGCCCTCCTCGGGCGGGACGTAGCAGAAGTAATTCTCCGGGTAGTGGGCCCCGAGTGACTCGAACGTCGGACGCGGATTCGTGAACTGGAGCTCGCAGCTACGGCAGCGGACGACGCTGTATTTTCCGTCGCGATGAAAGACGAGATCGCTGCCCTGGAACAGCACCTCGGCGTCGTTCTTCCCACACAGGGGACAGGCGATCTCTTCCTGTGTCTCCCCGTTGTCGGGATTGACGAACTTGCGGAGCACGTGAGTGCGCCCGGCGTTCTCCGCCCTGGCGGGCGCGCCCGTTTCGGCTGCCGCGGTCATGACTCGACACACTGATCACGCATGCGGAATCTTCCAAGCCTGTCATACGAGTTCGAGGCCAGTCAAGGCGCGGGCCGGTAACCGCTTCCGGCGGTAAGGGCATTCCTCGCAGCGTTGCGCGCGTTCCTGTATATTCGCGGGTCTCGCGTCCGGGGGAGACACGAGAACAACGGAGGACGCACATGCATGGATCAACGGTAGTCTTGACGGCCCTCCTGACGTCGGTGCTGACGACGACGGGCACGATGTACGTCATCGAGCACTTCGACATCCTGCACAAGGACGCCGGGCCGGAAGCGATTGTGCCCGATCTGCGCGGGCTGCCGGAGGCGGACGCGCGCGCCAACGCCGCGGCGTCGCACATCGCGTTGCTCATCGCGTCACGCGAGCCGTCGCCGGACGCCAAGCCGGGCAGCGTGGTGCGCCAGTCGACGCCGGCCGGGCAGCACGTGCCCCACGACTACTCGATGAGCGTCGTGCTCGCCGAGGAGGTGTTCAAGGTGCCCGCCGTCGCGGGGCTCGCCGTGGCGGACGCGAAGCAGCAGCTCGATCAGCGTGGCTACTCCGGCGACGTCGCGATGATCCCGAGCGACAAGGTCGATCTGGGCATCGTCGTGGACCAGGCGCCGAAGGCCGATGTGGTCCTCGCAAAAGGGAGCGTCGTGAAGCTCCAGGTATCGAGCGGGCCCGACATCGTGCCCGTCCCCAAGGTCATCGGCACGAGCATCACCGAGGCGCAGAAGACGCTCGACAAGCTGAACCTGAAATCGGTCGTGCGATGGATCTCTCAGGGAGAGACGCCGACCTACGTCGTCCTCAGTCAGAAGCCGCTACCGGATGAGAAAGTGAAGCCCGGCACGGAGATCACCCTCGTCGCCTGCCGCTGAGCGCTGTCGTGTCGTGCAAAAAACTCCGGCGACTCTCGTAGGGGGAGAGCCGCCGGAGCACCGAGAGCGATGCGCGTTGGCTAGAGCGTCTGCACGAAGCGCACGAGCGTCGACTGATCGCGCGAGCTCAGGTTGTTGAAGCTACGCGCGGCGGACGCGCCCTGTCCGTCGTGAGCCTTGATGGCGGTGGGAATGTCGGTGGCACGGCCGTCATGAAGGAGCTTCGTCCGGAAGCGAACGCCCCAGAGCGGCGCGGTACGCATGAGACGGGTCGTCGCCTGTGAGTCGCCCGCGTTGCCGATCTGATCGCCGAGGGTACCCATGTCGTGAACGAGAAAGTCTGAGAACGGCTGAAAGTCGAAGCTCCCCGGGACGCCGTTCGCCGGACGACGCGGCGTCGTGAACGTCTGCGTCGAGTGACAACCGTTGCAACCGACGCTGCTGAAGAGCGACGATCCGGACGGCGGCCGTGGGCGGTTGCCTGTCGCGTCGGTCGTCGCCGTGTCCGCCGCGGCTTGCTGCTGTTGCGGCGGCGGCGCGAGGAACGTCATGAACTCGGTGAACTCCGCCACGTCGTCCTGGATCTCGGTGAGGCCGCCCGAGCACGAGCCGACCTGATCGTCGGTGCCGGGCACGTTGTCGTCGCAACCCGCCGCCACCGGTTTGCCGTTCGGCGCCGATTCGGTTCCGAAGGCGGTGATCGACGTTCCCTTGAAGCAGTGCTGCGTCGTGATCCCCATCTCGTTCAGATAGGCGTCGGCGGAGAACTGCACGAGGTTCGGTACCCCTGCCTTCCATCCGAAGCGACCGACCCGCGTCGAGCCGATGCTCTGCGTCGAGTCCTTCGGATCGGGGAGCACGACGGACACCATGTTGACGGTGCCGCGAACGGCCGACGGCTCGTTCTTGGCGAGGGTCTGGAAGAACGAGTCCGGCATCGCGTCGACGAGCCCGAGGCCGAAGAGCGGCGTCGTGAGACGACCGACGTTGTGAACGGTCGCGTCGGCGGGCTCCGCTTCGAGCGGGACGCTGCACGCCTTCCCGGCCTTGTTGGTGAAATTGCCGAGCGTCTTCAGCTGGCGGAGCGAGCCGCCCTCGTTCGCGAGCGGGTTGAACACGCCTCCGACGAAGGTGCCAAAGCGACGCTCGATGGACTCACCGGCGCCGCCCTGTGCGCCGAGGTTGTGGCAATTGCCGCAGCCCGAGTCGTTGAAGACGGGACCGAGCCCGTCGTTGATCGTCTCGACGGTATCGAACGCCGTCTTCGAGTCGTTGAAGTCCGCGTCGGCGATGCCACGCAGGTGATCGCCGATAAGAAGATCCTGGGTGGTGTCGACCTGGTCGCCGGTGCCGCTGTCCGCCTGCGCACCGCAACCGGCAACGCCCATGGATGCTGCCGCGGCGCATGCCGCAAGGAGGCTCGTCGTGGTTCTTTTCATTTTGTCCCTCGTTCGTGTTTCTGCATGTCCATGGTTTCGAAAAAATGCTGGAAGGCGGAGCTCCGCCCGTGCGCGCCCGATGAAGCTCGAGGCGCGTCTCTGCATCGCGTCCCGCGAAGCGCGGACCGATCGGTTCGTCGCCGACTACGAGGCGTAGATCTCCCGGCGCGCACAGGACGTCGGTCCGTATGAAGGGCCGTCGCTTGCGGTGAAGCCGCTCGATGCCGGTCTGCGCCTTCGGGTCGTCACGAGCGAATGGGCTCGCGACGACGGTCTAACTAGAAGAATGGCGCGGAGAATCGCATCGTGACTGCTGGCTGTTCCCTGAAACGGGATTCGCGATCGAGCCGTCAGTGGCTCGTCAGTGATAGAGGTCCCGAGAGCGGGGCGCGGTGGGTCAGAAAACGTCGGAGCGGGTCAATGTGCCCGGGATCACTCGACCGATCGGTAACGTCGCGACGCCGCTCCCTCGAAGTTCAAAAGTCGAGTCGCTCTGCAAGCAAGTAGTCAGCAGACAGATTAAGGGTCGACAACTCCTTTTTAACGGAAGTAGGCTCCACCTCGGACCGGACTGACGCTTCGCCCCGACGTGGGCCGCGTCGCATTGCGAGACCCGACAGTGTTCACTGCTCGAGCCACCAACGAAAGTCAGCGGGGCGAAAAGCCCGCGCGGCGTCTCGTCCGCCTCCCCGACTCGAACGAGGTCGTCGTCCGGGCGCTGAGGGCGCGGGAGCCCGCGGGCGCCGCTCGCCTCTTCGATCGTTACTACCCGTACGTCCGGCGGATCCTCTCCCGAGTCCTCGGTCCCGATCCCGAGGTCGCGGACGTCGTGCAGGAGGTATTCCTCGCGGCGATCAACTCGATCGATCGGCTGAGAGATCCCGAAGCCCTCAAGACGTGGATCGGGCAGATCGCGGTGAACCGCGCGAGGAAGCGGCTGCGACAGCGCATGCGCCTTCGCCTGTTCGATCTCTTCCCGTCGGACGAGCCGCCGAGCCGCATCGACCCCCAGATCGCCGATCCGGAGCTCGACGAGGCGGTGCGAGCGACCTATCGCGTGCTCGACGCTCTCCCTACAGAGGACCGGCTCGTCTTCGCTCTGCGCTTCATCGACGGCTGTGAGATAGCCGAGATAGCGGCGCTCTACGATTCGTCGGTGTCGACGATCAAGCGACGCGTCGCCCGCGCCGCGTCTCGGTTTGCCATGCGTGCTCGACGCGAGCCCTCGCTCGAGGACTACTTGGACCGAGCCTCATGGATTCGCTAGACGGCCTGGAGTCGCTCGGCAGAAGAGTCGCCCAGAGTCAGGACGACGGCGGAGCGACCGAGGCAGAGCGCGCGTTCCTGCGCGAGCGTCTCCTCATCGCGGTGCGCGCGTCACGACGCCGGCGCATCGCGGTGCGCGCGTTCACCGGGCTCGTCCTCGGCGCGGCGGCGGCCATCGCCTTCTTCCTGGTGCGCCACATCGGCCCTGGCGATCTGGACTTCTCCGTCGACGGCGCGCCAGGCAAGGTCGGCGATTTTCTGCCGAGCCCCGACAATCGTTCGATCGAGCTCCGTTTCAACGAAGGCACGTCCGCGCTCCTCTCGCCGCACACACGGGGGCGCGTGACCGCCGTGTCGCCGTACGGCGCCGACGTCGTCATCGAGGCCGGCAAGGCGAAGATGTCCGTCGTGCCCCGGCCGCACAACAGGTGGCTCGTTCACGCGGGCCCCTTCGTCGTGCACGTCACCGGAACGAAGTTCGAGGTCGCGTGGGATCCCGCGAAGGACAAGTTCGTCCTCGAGCTCTACGAGGGCAAGGTAACGCTGTCCGGTTGCGTCTTCGGAGACGGCAACCAGATCGCAGCGGGTGAACGCGTCGAGGCGGGTTGCGGCCTCGCGGAGTATCGCGTCTCGCAGCTCGCGCCCGCGGGCAGCGTGAAACCGCCGGAGCCCGAGGCCGTCGATCCGTCGGCGACGGTCGCGCCTCCCGTCCCCGACAAGGTGCACAACGACTGGCTGTCGATGGCGCGCGCGGGCCGCTACGGCGAGGCTTTCTACGCTGCGGAGGCCGACGGCATCGACGACCTCTCCGCCAAGGCGTCCGCGACGAACCTGCTCCTCCTCGGAGACGCGGCGCGGCTCTCCGGGCATCCGGCGCCGGCGCGCTCCGTCTATCTCGCACTGCGACAGCGCTTCGCGGGTTCGACGAGCGCCGCGAGCGCCGCGTTCTATCTCGGCCGCATCGATCTCGACGGCAAGCACGGTTCGAGCGCGAAGAAATGGCTGCTCGCCTACCTCGACGAGGCCCCCGACGGCCCGCTGGCCGCTGCTGCGCTCGGTCGCCTCCTCGAGATCCAGATCGCGTCACACGATCGGCCGAGCGCCGTCGCACTCGCGAAACAGTATCTCGACCGATATCCGGGTGGTCCTCACAGCGCCGCTGCCGAGCAGGTGCTAACCGACGGTAGTTCTCATGACGGGCGTTGATTTTTTGCCGCCCAGCGCGGGGAGAAGAGCCGGCGGCTCGTCCTCACCGGCGCACTGCGAGCACACGCCGTGCAGCTCGTCGTCACCGGCGCGCGGCGAGCGCGCGTTGCGAGGCGCGCTCGCGGTGTCCGCGTGCGCGGCCGTGCTCGCCTTCGCCGGCACGTCGCACGCCGAGCGGCCACGCATCGCCGTCGAGCATGCGCGATCCGACGCGGCCGCGCGCCGCGTCCTCGCCGAGGTGCGCAACGCGGGCCTCGATCCGGTCGACGTCCACGCCGGGGAGCGCTCGAGCGACGTGTCGGAGCTCGCCGATCGTTACCGGGCAATCGCCGTCCTGTCGCTCAAGCATCCGGGACGGATAGAGCTCGCGGTGCTGAGCCCCGAGACGCGCGAGGTGATCTACGAGTCGACCGTGACGTCGAAGGGCGGAACGCCCGCGTCGGTGCGAGCGGCGGAGGAGCTCCACGGTCGTCTCATCGATCTACCGCGCCGTGAAGCGACGGAGGCTGCGCCCGCGGACCAGGCATCCGCG
The DNA here is from genome assembly GCA_036272055.1 of Polyangiaceae bacterium. Classification (GTDB taxonomy): domain Bacteria; phylum Myxococcota_A; class Polyangia; order Polyangiales; family Polyangiaceae; genus DASZVB01. Next base: position 51,897 of record DATAZL010000078.1, read on the forward strand.
CCGGCTCCGGCGCCCGAGCCCGTGCGCGAGATCCCGGTGACGCTGCAGGACTCGCCGGCGGACAAGCCCGTTACGTTCCCGCACCCCGTCCCCATGACCGCCGCGCGAGACGAGGCGAACGACTCTCAGAACCGGCGCTATACGCACGCGCACCTCGATCCGTCGCGCTTCTGGGCGGGCGCAAGCGCCGGCGCTTCGAGCGGCGTCGGCAGTGGGAGCGAGGTGCCCGTCTTCGCCGTCGAGGCGCGCTACGAGCCCATGCGCTACTTCTCGATCGCGGCGTTCGGCATCTTGCCGGTCGCGGGCCAGCAGATCGCCGCGCCAGAGGGCAGCGCCGAGCTCCGCGCGCGCATCGTCGGGGGAATGCTCCGCGCGACGGTTGTCGACGTCGGAGACGTGTTCCGCCTCACCGTCGGTGGTGGCGGCGGCGCCGCCATCGTCTCGATGAGCGGGCACGCGAGCACGGCGCGCTTCGACGCGCGCACTGCCTCGGCCGCGACCGGCGTCGGCCTCGCGACGGTGGGGATGAGCGCCAAGATCCTTCCGTGGCTCGCGCTCAGGGTGGACGCACTCGGCGGCCTCGCCGCTTACCGCCCCGTCATGCGCTTCGACGGCAGGGACGTCGCGACGTGGGGACCGAGCACGATGGCGTTCACCGGCGGCCTCGAGATCGACGCTCTCGGCTTCGGAGGCGGCCGGCAATGACGCGCGGGCGAGCCGTCGCGGTCGCGACGACCATCGCGACGCTGCTCGCGACCGTGGCGTGCGGCACACTCGATCGCGACGTCATCCTGGAGAAACCCGACCTCGACGCCGCCGTCCAGGTGGAAGAAGCGGGGCGCGTCGATCCGGCGGTGCTCGACGCGGCGCCCGAGCCCGCGCCGAGCGCGACGGCACCGGCGTGCGAGCACGAAGACGGCGGATGCCCGGGGCCGGTGCACTGCCAGGTGCACGACTGCTCGCTGGCGTGTCCGCTCGGCTGCACCGGCACGATCAACGGCAGCACTTACGGCGATCACGCGCGAAGCCACAGGCGCCTGCCGCCGCAAAAGGATCCTCCCTGAGGCTTCCGCGCGTCGCTCTATCGCGACCGGGACGCCCGCCTCGCACGACGACGCACCCCGGCCAGCGCTCCTGCGAGCGCGACGAGAGCCCACGGCCCGCCCCTCCGCGTGCCCTCGGTCGTCGGCGGCCCGAGCGCGCAGCCCCCCTTGAACACGCCGAGCGGGCACTCGTTCGCGAAGCCGCCGCGTGGAGTGAAGTCACACGGCTCCGAGCGCCGTCCCGGCGGATAGATGGCGCAGATGCCGGCGATGTCGTCGTCGGTCGGGGTGCGCAGGGACGCGGTGCCCGATTCGTAGGTCGGCCGCATCACGGCGTCGGGATCACGGGAGTGGGCGAGGCCGAGAAAATGTCCGGCCTCGTGCGTGAGGATCGAGAGCAGATCGTAATGCTCGGACGGGACGTCGTCCGTGGTGGAGAGCAGAACCGTCGCGTTGATCTCGACGTCCGCGTCGAGGATCTGCCCGCTCACGGAATCGAAGGAGACGCTGGTGAGCCCGATCGCGTCCTCGGCGTTGTCGTACGGCCAGGTGTCGTCTCGAAAGAGGACGACGTTGGCGTTCGCACCGGTGCGGCTGTACTCCGCGAGCGAGCACCCGGTACGCCCGAGCGCCTCGGAGACGTCGATGGACGGCGGCTCCCCGGTTCCGGGACAGGTGACGGACTGCCAGGCGTCGAACGCCTGGGCCGCGATCTTCTCCGCCGCGGCGAGGCTCACCTGCTTCGATGCCTGCCGCGAGAGGGCGTAGCTCACGCACGCTCCCGGCCACACCAGGGGCTGCCCGCCCACCGTGCAACCGGTGTCCGGATCGAGCGGGCAGTCACGACACGTCGTCTTGCGACAGAACGCGTGGCCGTCGGACGCGACGAGGCACGTACCCGCGACCACGAAGCCGAGAATCCACCGCTGCACGGCGACAACGTACCACCGTCCTCGCCGTCGCCGTCGCCCATCCTGAACTCGCGCGTCATCGGCGCGCGTGACCGACGAGGTTCGACGTGAAAGAGGCCCGCCGCGGAGCACGGACGGGAGCGGTGCTCCATCTGGGGATGGCCGTGCTCGTGCTCGTCATGCCGTCGTGGACGCGTGTCGCCGCGGCCGCCGCGCCGTCGACGAGGGACTCCGGCGACGATTCGCCGTATCGAGCCGCCCTGGCCGCCGCGTCCCGCAAGAAAGCTCCCGCGCCGTCGCCGAAGAAGCACGCGAAAGCGAGCGCGCCGACGTCCATGACGCCGACGGATTACCCCCCTGAAGAACGAGACACGCACCCTCCGCGGTATTTTCTGCGCGCCGGCGCCGAAGCGACGATGCGCGATTTCGAGGACAGCGAACCGGGACCCGGGAGCGCGCGGCGGTATCACGCGTTCCCCATTCCGGCGATCGCGGTCGGCGCGGAGGCGTATCCGCTGTTCGGTATTCTCGGACTCGACGGCGCATTCGCGGAGTCGCTCGGGGTCACCTCGACGACGAGCGAGCGCAAATCCGTCGGCACGACGTATCTGCGCGCCGAGGGTGCGCTCCGCGGACGCATTCCGTTCTCGTCGCGAAAGACCGCGCCGTGGCTCTCGCTCCTCGCCGGTTACGGGTACACGCGCTACTCGTTCGACGCCGCGCCCTCCGGCCGCGAGGTGCCCACGGCGCGCTATCACGCTCTACGTTTCGGAGCCGACACGCGCATCCCAGTGAAGCGCTTCTTCTTCACGGGCGGCGCGGAGTTCGACCACGTCGTGTCGATCGCGAAGCTCGGCACCAGCCGTGCACACGCACCCGGCAACGGCGTCACCGCGCGCCTCGGCACCGGCGTCACCCTGACGCCCTGGCTCGCAACGCGCCTCGACGCGCGCTACGCCTGGGTGACCTACGACTTCGTCCGCAAACCGAGCGCAACCGGAACCGACCAGTACGTCACCCTCGCGCTAGCCGTCGAGGTGCTCTTCTGACGACGTAGCTCCGAGGCCGTCGGAGGCTCATGATTCGGCAGATGTCTGATGCCGGTGGGGAGCAAGAGCTCGAGCTGAAGCTCGAGGAGGAGCAAGGGGAAGGGTCGAAGGAAGGGAAAGGGGGAAAGTTCCCCTCAATCAGGTCCCGCCGGCGGGTTTATGCGCCGTCGAGTCCGGCGCGGAGCTCGGAGATGAGGGCTTTCACGGCGGAGACGCGGGCGTCGCGGTCTTTGCCGTTTGCGATGGCCTTGACGACGGCGGTGCCGACGGCGATGCCGGATACGCCGTGGGAGTGGGCGGCGCGCGCCTTCTCGCGCGAGTCGATGCCGAAACCGACGACGACGGGCAGCCGCGCGCGGTCACGGACGGCGTTGGCGCGGCGTGACGCATCGTCCATGGAGACGTGTGCCGACCCGGTCACGCCGGTGAGCGAGACGTAGTAGACGAAGCCGCTCGCCGTCGCGAACCCGGCGTCCTCACGCGCGGTGTCGCTGGTCGGCGCGATGAGCGGGATGAACCCGACGCCCGCTTCGCGCGCCCCGCGCCGGAGTTCGGCGCCCTCCTCGGGCGGCAGATCGACGACCAGGAAGGCGTCCACGCCCGCTTCGCGCGCGGCGGCAGGGAGCTTCGACTCTCCGAACGCGAGGATCGGGTTGTAGTACGTGAAGAGCACCATCGGCGCGTTGCTCTTCGCGCGCACGGTGCGCACGACATCGAGCGCGGCGGTGAGCGAGCCGCCATTCTGGATCGCGCGGAACGCCGCAGCGGCGATGACCGGCCCGTCCGCGGTCGGGTCGCTGAACGGCACGCCGATCTCGAGAATGTCGGCGCCCGCCTCGACCGCCGCGAGCGCGCACGCCTTCGAGTCTTCGACGCTCGGATCACCGACGCAGAGATAGGCGACGAGGGCCGTGCGCTTCTCGCTCGCGAGCCGCGCGAAGGTCTGTTCGATACGTTCGACGGTCATTCGTGTCCTGCTCCCCGCGACTGGAGCGTCGCGAGATCTTTGTCGCCGCGCCCGGAGAGGCAGAGGGCGACGCGCACCGGACGCCCGAGACGGTCCCGCTCGCGCTTCGCGATCTCCCCGAGGCGCGCGAAGGCGTGGGCGGTCTCGAGCGCGACGATGATGCCCTCGGTGCGAGCGACGCGCTCCACCGCGGCGACGGCGTCGTCGTCGGTGGCACTCAGGTACGTCGCGCGGCCGATCTTCTGCAGGTACGCGTGCTCGGGGCCGACGCCCGGGTAGTCGAGGCCGGCGCTCACCGAGTGCGCCTCGAGGATCTGCCCGTTCACGTCGGAGAGCACCATGGTGCGCGAGCCGTGGAGTACGCCGACGGTACCGGCGGTCAGCGTCGCGGCGTGCTTGCCGCTCGCGATACCCTCCCCCGCTGCCTCGACGCCGTAGAGCGCGACCTCGTCACCGACGAACGCGCGGAACATGCCGATGGCGTTCGACCCGCCGCCCACGCACGCGACGATCGCGTCCGCGGGACCGCCCGATTGACGGACGAGCTGCTCGCGCGCCTCGTCCCCGATGACGCGCTGGAGCTCCGCGACGAGCGCGGGGTACGGATGGGGACCGGCGGCGGAGCCGACGCAGTAGTGCGTCGTGCGGACGTTCGTGACCCAGTCGCGGAGCGCCTCGTTCATGGCGTCCTTGAGGGTCTTCGCGCCGGACAGCACGGGTATGACCTTCGCGCCGAGCATCTCCATGCGGAGCACGTTCGGCGCTTGCCGCTCGACGTCGACGGCGCCCATGTACACCTCGCAGGGCAGGCCCATCATGGCGCACGCCGTCGCCGTCGCGACGCCGTGCTGCCCGGCGCCGGTCTCGGCGATGATGCGCTGCTTGCCGAGCTTCTTCGCGAGGAGCACCTGGCCGAGCGCGTTGTTGATCTTGTGCGCGCCGGTGTGACAGAGATCTTCGCGCTTGAGCCAGAGCTCGCCGAGGGAATCCCCCGACGGATCGAGCACGGCGCGGAGCCGCTCGGCACGGTAGAGCGGCGTCGGGCGACCGACGTAGTCGGTGAGAAGCGCGCGCCATTCCCGCTGGAACGCGACGCCTAGGACGATGTCGTGGAAAGCCTTCTCGAGCTCGGTGAGCGCCGGGACGAGCGTTTCAGCGACGAACCGGCCGCCGTACTCGCCGTAGTATCCGACCCGCGCGGCGGGGGCGACGTTGGCTTGGGACATGGGGGCGCGAACTATACTCAGGTCGGCGCGAGATCGCACGACAGGGCAGGCTTTTCGCCCTCGTAGCGCGCGTGGAATCCGCGCGAGGAGTCGCGCCAGCTCGCGACGCGGTCGACGACCACGACGCGACCCGTTACCGCGCCCGCGACCGGCACGCGGTACTCACGCAGGAACGGGCCGCCGCCGGTGCGCTTCATGGCGAGCTGAAAGACGCGCGCGTCGCCCTCGTCCCAGCCGTTCTCGACGACTAGCGAGTCGTAGCCCGGACGTCGCTCGACGAGGACGATCCGCGCGTCGGGCATGCGCACGAGGGAGACGTGGCCCTCCTGCTCGGGGACGCGCGCGCCGTTCGCGTCCTCGCAGCGGGTCACGTTGAAGTACGCGACGGCCATGCCCTCGGGCTCGCTCCCTGGAGCAACCGGCGCGCCGCCGGCGATCTTCGCGGAGCTACACGAGAAGCAGAGCAACGCGGCCAGGCCGAGCGCCGTCTTCATCGCGAGCGCGCGCGACGCGCCTCGTCGATGAAGGCGCGGACGCGTGCAGGGTCCTTGATGCCCGGTGACGACTCGACGCCGCTCGCGACGTCGACGCCGAAGGGGCGCACGAGCTGCATGGCCATCCTGACGTTCTCCGGCGTGAGACCGCCAGCGACGATCACGCTCCGTTCGCGGGCCAGCTCACGGATGAGAGACCAGTCGAACGACGCGCCGGTCCCGCCAAGCTCGCCCTTGACCTTCGCGTCGGCGAGCAGGCGATCGCCACCGAAGCGAGTCGCGTCGCGAGCGTCGGCCGCGACGTCGATGTGCACCGCCTTCATCGCGCCGGGGAGCACACCGGCGAGATCTTCCGCCGACTCGTCGCCGTGGAGCTGGAGGACGTCCACGCCGGTGCGCGCACGGAGTGCTTTCATCGCCTCGACGGGGAGCCCCGCGACGACCGCGACGAGCTCGAGCCGGCCCGCGACCGCGGTGACGATGTCCCTCGCCGTCTCTTCGTCGATGCACCGTTTCGAGGTCGGAACGAAGTTCAGGCCAATCGCACTGGCTCCCGCCTCGACACAAAGGACCGCGTCGCTCACTCGCGTGACGCCGCAGATCTTCACGTATACCCGCTCTTCCATCTCGAAACTCTCAAATGAATGCCAGAAAGCATCCCACTCTGCCATCTCTCAGCCATCCGTCGGCCATCTCTTCTGCCATCTCTTCCAGGATCTTCCCGTCTCTGCGCCCACATCGGGCTCAATCCTGATATTCTCGCGTGCCATGGCCCGCCTGAATCTCCCCGAGCCGTTCGCCCAGGTCGACGACCTGATCGAGCAGGGCGATCTGCCGACCGCACGCACCGCCCTTTCGAGCTCCGGGGGTAACGCCGCGATCTCCGAGCTCCTCGAGGTGAAGATCGCCCTCTACGAGGGAAGCCTGGCGCCGCAGCTCGCCATGAACCGGCTCCTCGCGTTGATGCGCCAGGACGCAAAGCTTCCCGGCGCCCACGAGCTCTATCAAGAAGCGTCGCAGCGTTCCTACGACGAGCGCGAGTCGTCCCTGTCCCACTCGCATCCGCCGCCCCCCAGCATGCCGAAGTCCGGACCGACGAAGTGAGCTCGGGGGAGCCGCACGCGCCGTGAAGCAAGGCCCGTTCTTGCTCGGGCTCGGGCTCGTGACGGGGTCGACGCTCGCGCTCGAGGTGCTCGACACGCGAGTGCTCTCGATCGTCACCTGGTACTCGCTCGCGTTCTTCGTCCTCGCGATGGGGCTCTGCGGGCTCACCGCGGGCGCCGTGCGCGTCTATTTCCTGGGGGAGGAGCTCACCGAGGCGCGCCTCCCGGCGGAGCTCTCGAAGGCCGCGTACCAGTTCGCGCTGGCGATTCCGCTGAGCTACGTCGCGCTCCTCATCCTTCCCATCCGCTCCGAGCCGGTGGCGACGACGTTCGCGCTGTTCCTCGTCTTCTCCGCGGCGCTCGCGATGCCGTTTTACCCCGCGGGGATCGCCATCGCCGCGTCACTGACGCGCACGCGGTTCCCGATCGGGCGAGTCTACGCCGTGGATCTCGCCGGGGCGGCGCTCGGCGCGCCCCTCATGCCGCTGCTCTTGCTCGTCTTCGACGGCGGCAGCGCGATCTTCATGGTCGGCGCGATGGCGGCGGGGGCGGCGCTCGCGTTCGCGCGCGCCGGAACGGACGCCCCGGGCGCGCGCCGTGCAACCTGGGCGCTCGTCGGTCTCGCCGCGCTGTCGCTCGTGAACAACAGCACCGACCACGGCTTTCGCCCCATCTGGGTGAAGGAGCATCCCGAGTACTACTCCGCCGTCGAGACCGAGCTCTGGAACAGCCACTCGCGCATCGAGGTGCTCAAGGCCGCCGCCGGTCCCGCGCTCTACTGGGGCCAGGGCGCCAAATGCCAGCCCCCGATCCTGAACCAGCGCGTGCTCATCATCGACGGGCACGCCGCGACGCCGCTCTACGACGCCGGCAAATCGCTCGAGACGCTGCGCTTCCTCGAATGCGACGTGACCGACGTCGCGAACCTGCTCCGCCCCGGCGGGCCGGCGGCGATCATCGGCGTCGGCGGTTCGCGCGACATCCAGGCCGCGGTGCTCGCCGGACACTCGCCGGTGCTCGGCATCGAGCTCAACGACCGGATGCTCCAGATCCTGCATAGCAAGCTCGGCGCGCCGGCGCTGGTCGCCGATCGCCCCGACGTGCACCTCGTCCACGACGACGCGCGCAGCTATCTGTCGCGCACGAAGGACCAGTTCCGCGTCGTGCAGGCGTCACTCATCGACACCTGGGCCGCCACCGGGGCCGGCGCCCACGCGCTCGGCGAGAACGGCCTCTACACGCTCGAGGCGTGGCGCACGTTCCTCGACCGTGTCGAGCCGGGCGGCGTCCTCACCGTGTCGCGCTGGGCGACGATCGAGACGTCGCGGATGGTCGCTCTCGCCGTTGCCGCGCTCATCGAACGCGGCGTCGCGGAACCCCGGTCGCACCTCGCGCTCCTCGGTGCTGGCCTCGTGAAGACGCTCATCGTCGGGCGCGATCCCCTGACGGCAGAGGACGGCGCGCTGCTCCGCCGCATCGCCGACGAGCGCGGCTTCTCCATCGTCGCCCTCCCCGACACCCACGCCGACGACGCGCAGATCGAGTCCGTGCTCGCCGCGACGTCGCGCGCCGAGCTCGATCGCGTGACCCTGAAGGACGACCTCGATCTCCGTCCCTCCACCGACGATCGCCCGTTCTTCTTCAACGTGATGCGCCTCCGCGCGCTGTTTCATCCCCTGCCGCAGACCGACGCTGCGACCATCGAGGGGAACCTCCTCGCGACGCGGACCCTCGGGATGACCGTGCTCGCGTCGCTTCTCTTCGCGGTGGGCTCCATCCTCTGGCCCCTGTCGCGGCGAGCGCGGCCGAAGGGCCACACGAGCAGGACGCTGTTCGGCGGCCTCGCTTATTTCCTGCTGATCGGCGTGGGCTTCATGCTCATCGAGATCGCGATCCTTCAGCGGCTCTCGATCGTCCTCGGCCACCCCATCTACGGGCTCATCGTCGTGCTCTCGAGCCTCATCGCTGCGGCCGGCGTGGGCTCGCTCGTGAGCGACGCGCTGCCGCTATCGACCGCGCCCTACTGCTACGTGTTCCCGGTTGTCATCGGGCTCCTCGTCGTCGTGTTCGCGTTCGTGTGGCCGAGTATCGCACCGACGATCATCGCCGCCGAGACGCCGGTCCGCATCGCGTGGTCGGTCGGGGTGACGCTCCTCATCGGGCTTCCCCTCGGGCTCGCGTTCCCGGCCGGCATGCGCATCATGCGCGAGAGCCATTCCGACGAGACGCCGTGGCTCTGGGGCCTGAACGGCGTCGGTAGCGTCATGGCGAGCAGCCTCGCGATCCTCATTGCTCTCGCCGGCGGGCTCACCGTCCTGCTCCTCTGCGCGGCGGGCTGCTACGCGCTCCTCGTCGTGGCTATCGTGGTGATGCGCTCGGGACGACGGGCATAGTCGTCGCGCGAGAGAACACCAGGACGTAGCTGCCGGCGGACGCCGACAGAAGGACGGTGCGGCCCACGTGAGCGTCGCGGTCGAACCCCGGCACCCACGGCAGCGCGTTCCACGTCGGCGTGTCCTTGATCTGCTCGGGGCTCACCAGATCGAGCTCCGTGTAGTGGTTCGCGGTCAGCGTCCGTAGCGCGGGGCCGAAGCTCCACTGGGCGGTCTCGGGGCGCGGCTCGACGTCGTTGTGCATCAGGCCGCCATAGGCGACCACGGCGCGGTTGTCCTTCGCCGCCACGTGCGCCGCGACGAGCTTCGACACCGTTTCCTGCATGAGGCGGGTCACGACGTCGAGGCTCACGGTGACCACGTCCGGCCCTGCCTTCGCGATCAGCGCCAGGTCGTCACAGGTCGGCTCGAGGGCGTGTGGGGCGATCCCGAGCGCCTTCGCCCGCGTCCCGAGCTCCACGTAGTCGCTCTGGTCGGTCTTCGCCTGATGCTCTGTGACGACCTTCTGCTCCTGCCGTGCCTTGTTCGCCGCGGGCGCGCACTTCGGGTTCGGCAGCATGAGCTCGATGACGAGATCCGTCGCGCGCCCCGCGAGCTCGGGCAAGAGCTCGCGCATGAAGTGGCGGGTCGTCGACTCGACGCTCTCGGTGCCCTGCTGCGCGTGCGATTCGCCGATGGCGAGCACGACCGGGAGCGGATAGAGGACCGTCGAGAACGCGGCGGCCGCGTCCGGGAAGATCCGGCAAGGGATCTTGCCGCAATCCGACGCGCTGAGCGGCGCCGCCGTGGGTCGGGGGGCCGCCGACGACACCGTCACGGCTCCTGCGTCTGCCCCCGCCGCATTGCCGTCCGTGTGCGGCGCCCGGGCATTGCACGCAGTCACCAGCGTCGTGACGAGCGTCGAGCCGACCCATCTGCGAAGCATCCTCGTCGATATTACACGGGCCCGCGCCGGGCGGAGTGGCAACGCCGCGGGCGCGCATTAAGATCCGGATCTCGCCGTCATGCGCTCCACGCCGTCCGTCACCCTCCGTCGCCGCCGTCTCTCCGACGAGACGTTCATCGCGGAGCTCGGGCGCGAGGCGTTCGGCGAGTACTCCGCGGCCGCGTCATCCCACACGACGCAGATGGCGGCCGTGGCCTTCACCCTGATCGCCGAGCGCGACGACGTGTCGGTGGGCCTCCTCATCGTCGACGTGCGCGGCACCCGGGCGCACCTCGCTGCGATCGCCGTCCGCACCGAGTGGCGCGGGGTCGGCATCGGGCAAGCCCTGCTCCGCGCCGGCGAGACGGCGGCGCGCGACCTCGGTGCGACGGAGATGGATCTCGCGACGGCGGACTCTAACCTCGCCGCGTCGGAGCTGTTCCTCAGGAACGGTTACCTGCGCCGCCGCGTCCGCACGCGATACTACGGGCGCGGACAGCACGCGGTCGAGATGTACAAGGCGCTCTGAAGAGCCGTCTCGCGGCCGCGAGCGGCTCTACTTGCCCTTCTGCTCCTGCTTCGCCCAGCTGTCGCGGAGCCCGATGGTGCGATTGAAGACGAGCGCGTCGGGCTTCGAGTCGACTCCGTCGACGACGAAGTAGCCGAGCCGCTCGAACTGGTAGCTCGTCCCGGGTGTGGCCTTCGCGAGACTCGGTTCGAGCTTCGCTCCGTGAAGCGTCTCGAGCGACGCGGCGTTCAGGTGCTTCGTGAACGGCGTGCCCTGCTCTTCCCCCTCTGACGGGTTCTCGACGGAGAAGAGACGATCGTAGAGCCGTACGTCGGCGTCGACGGCGTGCTTCGCCGAGACCCAGTGGATCGTGCCCTTCACCTTGCGGCCGTCCTTCGGCATGCCGCCGCGGGAGTCGGGATCCCACGTGCAGCGGAGCTCGACGACTGCGCCGCTCGCGTCCTTGACGACGTCCTTGCAGCGGACGAGGCACGCCGAACGAAGACGCACCTCGGCGCCCGGCGCGAGCCGGAACCAGCCCTTCGGAGAGTCCTCACGGAAGTCGTCCTGCTCGACGTACAGCTCCCGCGAGAAGGGCACCTTGCGCGTGCCGCGGTCGGCGAACTCCGGATGATTCGGCGCGTCGAACCACTCCACCTCCCCCTCGGGGAAATTCTCGATGACGAGCTTGAGCGGGCGGAGAACCGCCATCGTCCGGAGGGCGCGCGCATTGAGATCCTCGCGGAGCTCGTGCTCGAGGAGCGCGACGTCCACCATGCCGTCTCTCCGCGCGACGCCGATGCGCTCGCAGAAGCCGCGGATCGCGTCCGGCGTGTACCCGCGGCGGCGAAGACCGGCGAGCGTCGGCATGCGGGGGTCGTCCCAGCCGGAGACGTGCTTCTCGGCGACGAGGATCTGGAGCTTCCGCTTCGAGAGCACGGTGTAGCCGATGTTCAGTCGCGCGAACTCGATCTGCTGCGGAGGATCGGGCACGCCGATGGTGTCGACGAACCAGTCGTAGAGCGCGCGGTGGTTCTCGAACTCGAGGGTGCAGATCGAGTGCGTGATGCGCTCGATGGCGTCGCACTCGCCATGTGCGTAGTCGTACATCGGATAGATGCACCACTTGTCCCCCGTGCGGTGATGGGGCGCCTTCCGGATGCGGTACATCGGCGGGTCGCGAAGGTTCATGTTCGGCGACAGCATGTCGATCTTCGCGCGGAGCACGTGGGCACCGTCGGCGAACTCGCCCGCGCGCATGCGGTGTAGGAGATCGAGGTTCTCGTCGATGCTGCGGTCGCGGAACGGGCTCGGCGTGCCCTTCTTGTAAAAGTTACCGCGGCTCTCGCGGATCTCGTCGAGGGAGCGGCTGTCGACGTAGGCCTTGCCGGCCTTCACGAGCTGCTCGGCCCAGCCGTAGAGCTGCTCGAAGTAATCCGACGCGAAGAAGAGATTATCCCACTCGAACCCGAGCCAGCGCACGTCGGCCTGGATCGAATCGACGAACTCCACTTCTTCCGTCACCGGATTCGTGTCGTCGAATCTCAGGTTACACGTGCCGCCATATTTTTTCGCGAGCCCGAAGTTCAGACAGATGCTCTTCGCGTGACCGATGTGCAGATAGCCGTTCGGCTCCGGCGGGAAACGCGTGGCGACGCGTCCCTGGTGCTTACCTTCACTGCGATCGGTGTCGATCAGATCGTGAATGAAGTTCGGGGGATTCGGATCGGAAGTTTTTTCCGTGTGTTCGGCCATCGATGCTCATTTCGAAGATGCTCCGGGTGCACTCGCGGCGCAAGACAAACCGGCCCGCCGGCGGAGCAGCGCGGGCCGACCTTTCGCTCTACACAATTCGACACAGCGGTCGCGCGATAGTTTCTCCACGCACTCGCATCACATTCATCAGGAGTTAAGGATGAAAATGATGTGCCGCATCGCGTTCCACGCAGCAGCCGTCCTGGGGCTGTGCATCCCGTGCCGCGCCGCATTCGCGCTCGAGAACGACGACCCCGTCGCGCGCCCCGAACGCGCGACGCCGTCGGTGGCGCCCTCCGAGTCGCAAGACCCGAAGCGCGACGAAGCGCCGCCCGACAGGAAGAAAGAAGGCAATCGGCGGGTCGATCACGTCCGTCTCGGCGTGCTCGGTAGCGTCGCGTTCCCGAGGCCGCTCGCCATCGAGGGCATGGTGAAGCTCGAGAACACGTTCGGGCTCGGCATCGAGTACAGCGCGCTCCCCGAGCTCACCATCGACACCGTGCAGACCCACTTCTGGGCGGTCGCTGCCGACGCGCGCTACTTCCCGTTCCACGACGCGTTCTTCGTCGGGCTCCGTGCCGGACGACAGCACCTCGGAGGCGACGCCAACGTGACCGTCGTCGGCGTCGGCTCGTTGAACGAAGCCGTCTCCGTCGACACGACGTTCATCAACCCGCGCATCGGCTTCCTGTGGACGTGGGATCCCGGCGTGTCGCTCGGCATCAACCTGGGCATCCAGGTGCCGGTATCGGTGTCGTCGTCGAGCTCCTTGCCGTCCACCGTGACCCTCGCCTCCGACGTCACCCGCGTCACCAACTCGCTCGGTCGTTACGCTCTGCCGACCGTAGATCTACTGCAGCTCGGCGTGCTTCTCTGAACGGGGGGCCTCGGCCTCGGCGGGCTCGCTTCGCTCGCGTAGTTCCGCAGCGTTGATGCCTCGGGAACGGCGCTGCTCGCCGATGAAGCATCTTGGATCCCGGGGACAAGCTGCCGAACCAGTTCGAGCACGACGGGGTAGATTTCGAGCGTCATCACGCGTGCGACGGCACTGACGCGCGCACCGTCGTGCCCACCGTCTTCGCGCTCTCCACGGCTATCTTGCCGCCGTGCGCCTCGACGATGCGCTTCGCGAGCGTGAGCCCGAGACCGACGCCGCCCGTCCCGCGTGAACGGCTTCGCTCGCTCCGGAAGAACGGGTCGAAGATGCGCGGCAGATCCTCATCGGGGATCCCGATTCCGTGATCGCTGACCTCGAAGACGACCTGGTCGCCCGCGGCCCGCGCGCGGAGCACGATGCCCTCACCGGCGGCCTTCGAATATTTGTGGGCGTTCTCGAGCAGATTGTCGATCACCCGGCGAAGGAGCGTCGGGTCCGCGAGCAGCGGCGGCGGCTCTCCCTCGATCACGACCTCGAGCGGCCGGCCCGGGTGCTGGGTACGAAAGCGTTCGGCGGCGCGCTCGCACAGCGTACGAGGCGCGATCTCCTCGCGGCGGAGCGCGAAGCCCGCGGGCGACGCCTGGCGCGACTCGACCGCGAGCCGCGTCGTCGCGAGCACGTCGTCGATGAGCGCCTCGAGCTCCGACAGATCGTGCGCTATCTCGCCGAGGGACGCCCGCGCGGCCGCGGCGTCACCTTCGGCGGCGATCTCGAGCGCGACTCGAATGCGCGCGAGCGGCGTTCGTAGCTCGTGCGACAGATTCGCGAGCAGCTCCTTCTCGGCGAGCAAGAGCTCGCTCATGCGCGCGGCCATCTCGTCGAAGACGCGTCCGACCTCCCCGAGCTCGTCGGAGCGCGACAGGTTCGTGCGCGCCGACAGATCTCCGCGGCCGAGCGACCGCGCCGCCCGCGAGAGCTCGCCGAGCGGACCCGTGATCCAGCGCGTCGTGAGATACGCGCCGACCCCCACCACGACGAGGCCGCTCACGAGCGCGAGCACCCACTCGAACGGACCCGGTCCGGGATGCGGGATCCGTGCGACGAGCACGCCGTCGCCCGACGGAAATTCGAGCTTCGTGTACATGTCGGGCGGCGGCCCGAGCCCGTGGTCGTGCCCGTCATGAGGGTGCTCGCCGAACGGCGGCGGCCCGAGCGGCAGCATGCCCGGCGGGCCGCCGAACGGCGGCGGCCCGAACGGCGGTTCACCGGTGCCACCGTGAAAGCGCGGATCGCGCGGCGGAGGTCCGAGCGGTTGCTCGCCGGGACGGAGCCCGTGTAGCGCCCGCGCGCCGAAGTGCGGCGGCGGCAAGGCGGGTTCGGCGTTCGTCGCGACGAGGTGATCCGCCTCGTCGTACGCGGACAGTAGGAGCCCGTGGCGCTTGAGGATCCGATCGAGCTCGGCGCGGAGCGCTGCGCGATCGCCGAGGAGCGGCTTCAGCTCGGTAGCGACGGCGCGCGGATCGGTGCGCTCTGCCATGCGCGACCCGACGTAGCCGATGAGCCACGCCGCGCACACGAACAGGACGACCTGGACGACACCGACGGCGTAAAGCCGCCAGCCGAGGCTCTTCCTGAGGAGCTTCATCGATCGTCGGGCGTGAGCACGTAGCCCACGCCACGGATCGTCTTCAGGAGCCGCGGACTGCGCGGATCTTCCTCGAGCTTGTGACGGAGCCGCGACACGTGGACGTCGATGGAGCGATCGAAGGCGTCCTCCGACGAGCCGTGCATCAGCTCGAGGAGCTGCTCGCGGCCGAGTACCCGGCCCGGGCGCTCGGCGAGCGCCTTCAGGAGCGCGAACTCGTAGGACGTCAGCTCGAGACGACGGCCCCGCAGCGTCGCGGTCACGGTGACGGTATCGACGATCAGATCGCCGACCTCGATGCGCGGCGAATCGGGTCCGGTCTTGCCGCGCGCACGCCTTGCCTGAGCGCGGATCCGGGCGAGGAGCTCACGCGACGAGAACGGCTTGCTCACGTAGTCGTCGGCGCCGCCCTCGAGACCCATGACGCGATCGGCCTCCTCGGTGCGCGCGGTCACCATGATGACCGGCACGTCAACCCGCTGGCGGAGCTTCCGGCACACCTCGAGACCGTCCTCGCCGGGGAGCATCAGATCGAGGAGCACGACGTCGGGACGGACCCGGAGCACCTCGGCGACCGCGAGATCGCCGCGGGGCACGACCGTCACCTCGACGCCGTGCGACTTCAGGTACTGGGACGTGAGCCTCGCGAGCCGCTCGTCGTCCTCCACGTAGAGCACGGTGAGGAGCTCGTGCTCGCCCGACTCCGAGGTCTTCATCGAGATAGAGGATGACATCGACTGCATCGGGGGGGCCCTGCTTTCCATGGAGCGGGGGGCCTTGGCCCCCCGCAGCTTCGCCTTCGGCGAACTGCTCCCCCCGCCGCTTCGCGGGCTCGCTTCGCTCGCGCTGCTTCGCCTTCGGCGAACTGCTCCCCCCGTTTAGTCACGGGGGCCTTGCCCCCGCGGCTCGCTGACGCGACCGCTCCCCCGCCGCCTTCGCGTGCTCGCTCCGCTCGCGTAGTTCTGCATCTTTGATTTCCGCGGGGACGACGGTGGCGTCGATGCGGAACTACTGAATCCTGCGCTCCGACGTCGAAGCGAGCATTGCGCTCTTATTTCGATTTGTTGCGACGCGTCTGGTCGGTCAATTAGCCGGATTTCGGGCGCCGGACGGTGATTCGACGCGGCGCACGCGGTAGCCGGCGACGAGGGTCGTCGGGCCGAGAAGTGGGTTCGGCGCGTCGAGAACGCCGGGCCGTCCGGCGAGAACGACGAGCCCCGGGCGATACCGCGCGAGGTACGGCGCGACGTCACCGGCGTGACCCGACTCGAGCAGCGTGGTGGGATCGGCCGCGGCCGACGGCGCGCCGCGCTCGCCGAGCGGGCCCAGCACGGGAAACGACGTGCGGAGAGCGAGATATGCCGCGACGGCGCAGTCATCGGTGAGAACTCCCGCCCGCGCCGCGTCGTTGTTTTCGAGCTGGTAATTGAGCACCGAGAGCGCCAGGGACGGCGGCGGATCGTATCCGAGCGGATCTGGGAATGGTTCGTCGATGCCGCCGAGCGCCGAGACGGCGTAGTCCGACGGACCGCGCACGACCCGCTCCGGCAGGAACTCCGGCGCGTACGTGAGCACGGTGCGGGCCGCCCGCGGGAACACGATCGCCGCTGCGACGACGAGCGCGACGCGCACGCCCGCCGGTCCGTCGCGCACGAGCGCGCGCCACGGCACTGCGAACGCCAGCGCCGTCGCGGGTAGGCTCGCCGCGAAGGCCGCGGCGATGCCGAAGAAGTACGGATCGACGGGCCACGCCACGGAGACGAGCGCGCCGAGGTACGCAACCGCCGTCGCGGCGAGCGCGAGCCCTCCCGTCACGCCGAGCCGGCGGCGGCGCACGAGCTCGAGCGCGCCCGCACCAAGGCAGAGCACGCGGAGCATCGTCCGGGAGCTCCCGGCCGCCCCGTAACCCGGCCCCGGGATCTCGAGGACGTCCCAGAGGAGGCTCGTCGGGCCGACGCGGAACGCCGTCGCGAGCGGCTCCGAGGAGCGCGCCCCGTGCGTCGCGATGGCCCACCCGACGGCGCACACCGGCGCTAGAACGACCACCAGAGTGGCCACACGCCACGCCGCGTGCTCGTGCCGGCGAGCGAGCGCCGCGAGTGCGACTGTGCCGACCAGGACGGCGGGCAGCGGGTGCGACAGTGTCGAGAGCGCGGCAGCGACGGCGGTCGCGACGAGCCACGGCGTGCGGCGGTCCGCGACGGCCCGCTCGGCAAACGCCGCGGTTGCGACGGCGAGCGCGCACGCGACGACGAACCCGATGCGCCCCGAGAACCACGCATAGTGAGTCAGGGCGTCGGCGAAGGTGAGCGCCGACCACGTCGCGAGCACGCCGCACGCGACCCGTCGCGACGCGCCGTACGCCCGGGCCGCGACGTACCCCACGAGCGGCACGACGGCGTGAAGCGCCAGTACGACCGCGACGAAGGCCCGCGCCGGCGAGACGCCCGCGCGGGTCGCGGCAAGCGACAGCAGCAAGACGAGCCGCGCTCCGAGCGGCTCCGTGACGCCTGCGACCTGGCCGGCGAGCGTCCGCGGGTCGAACGCGGAGAGCGCGCCGTTCGCGTGGAGGGCCGCGAGCGCGCGCTCGAACCGGTAGACGTCAATGGCAAACGCCGACGTCAGGAACGGCAAGGGCAACCCCCAGACCCCCGGCGGTGTGAAATGAGCGACGAGCGCGACGTGCAGCACGAGGAGCGCCGCCGTCGCGACGAGCGCCCGGTCGAAGAACGCCGCGCGGGGTGCGTCGGCGTCGCGCGACGTCACCTCACCGCTCCGGCGTCCGGCTCGGCGAGCATCGTCGCCGACAGGTGCAGGCTCGACGCGCCGATCAGCGTCGCGACGCTCTTCGTCCCCGAAAGCTCCATGCCGAGCGTCGAGCGCGCCGCGACCACGACGCTGCCCTCGAGGATGATCGCCGTGAGCCTGTCGACGACGAGCTCACCTCCGCCCTCGCCGCTGAAGTGTTCGAGGGTCGCCTTCGCGGTCGGCTCGAGCGGGTTCGTCACGTCCTGCCGCGCGGCGTCCTGGTGGATCACGACGCCGATGACGGCCTGGTTCGCATCGACGGACTTCAGCGTCATCTCGGCGGTCTGGGTGACCTTGGCGCCGTTCATCAGGAGCGATTCGTGAAACCGCCATGTCGCTCCGACGCCGACTGGCGCGGGCGGCAGCCGGAACGGGAAGTGTCGCTGCTGCTCGAGCGTCGCATCGACGGCCTTGCTGATCTCCTCGGGCGGCTGCACCCCGCCGAGGAGCTCGCTGTTCAGCTCGGTGACCTCCGCCGATTCGGCGACGTTCTGCAGGTAGCTCGTCCCCCGGAGCGGCGCGAGCGCCAGGTTCCAGAAATCGACGACCGGCTGGGGAATCCCCTGCTGCACGATGGAGATACCGCGGAGCACCGAGCGCTCCTGGATGAGCTGCACCGTGCCGCCGTGCCGTCGCTCGAAGAACGGCTCGGCGCTGCCGCGGAGCACCTCGCTGTCTATGACCATCGTGGTGGTCGGACCGACGATCGGCGCGCCCTTCTCGAGCCCGAGCGAGCCCGACGTCACGAGGTTCATCCGGTAGCGGAGGCCGGTCCAGCGCGCGACGCGCAGGCTGACGCGCGGATCCGAGCCGTCACCGATGAGCTCGACGTCGGTCGCGGAGGTCGCTTCGACGCTCTTGCCCGCGAACCACGAGCAGGAACAGCCGGCGTTCGTGCTGCATCCCGGACCGAGGCCCGGGACGAGCAACACGACGCACGCGATCCGTGAGAGGAGGCTTCGCCGATCAGTCACTGACTTGGCGGAGCCATTCTGCCAGCTCGCCAAGAATGAGTCGCGGTGCGCGTTCGAGCTCGGCGAGGGTGCGGCTCCCGGTGAGGAGCATCGCCGTCCGGAGCTCGGCTTCGACCTGGTCGAAGAATGCCGCTGCGCCGGCTCTCCCGCCGCGATCGAATGCCTGCAGCGCCGGCCGCGCCATGCCCGCCGCCGAGGCGCCGAGGGCGACGGCCTTCGCGGCGTCGACGCCGGTCATCATGCCGCCGGTCGCGAAGATCGTCTTGAAGCCGGCTCGCGCGACCATGGCTACACTGGCCGCCGTGGGGATCCCCCACTCGCGATATCGATCGCCGAGCGTGCGGAGCGCGCCCTTCGCCCGCTCGGCCTCGACGGCGACCCACGACGTGCCGCCCGCGCCGGACACGTCCACGTGACGGATCCCTGCGGCGGCGAGTCGCTTTCCGACTCGTGCCGAGAGCCCGCAGCCCGTCTCCTTCGCGATGACGGGGATGCCGAGCTCCTGGTTCAGCCGGCTGATGGCGTCGAGCACGCCGCGGAAATCCCGGTCACCCTCGTCCTGCACGACTTCCATCGCGGGGTTCAGGTGGACGCAGAGCGCGTCCGCCCCGACTGCGCCGGTGAGCTCGCGCACCGCCTCGGTGGACATGGCCGCCGCTTGAACGCCGCCGATGTTGCCGAGGAGGAGCACGTTCGGCGCGGCCTTTCGCACCTCGTAAGTTCCCCGGGTGTCCGGCCTTTTCAGCATCGCCCGCTGGCTGCCGAGACCGAAGGCGTACCCGCGTTCGTCGGCGAGCGCGGCGAGCTCGAGGTTGATGCGCTCGGCGCGCTCGGTACCGCCGGTCATCCCGGCGATGAGGATGGGGACGCGCAGTCGCTTCCCGAGGACGTTGCTCGACAGGTCGAGGTCGTCGAGGGAGATCTCGGGGAGTGCGTCGTGAACCAGCTTCACGCACTCGAAGAGCGTCGTCGTCGTTTTGAAGCCGACGTCACCCGAAATGGTGAGATCCAGGTGGTCGACCTTGCGGCTCGATATGTCGGCCATTTTTGGGGAGCAATGCGCTCACTTCGATTATCTGGCAAGCGCGCGTTTTCGTACAGTCATGCCGCCGTTGACGTGGGCGGACCCGGCTTCTAGGCTTCGCTCGAAAAATGCCTGGGAAGACAAGGGGTTCCAAAGGGACCCGCGGCGGCGCACGAGGAGACGGAAAGAACAGCGCGAAAGCGCTGAAGGCGAACCCCTTTCTAGCACTCGTCGACACCGTGCGCCGCGAGGTGGACACCCGACTTGCCGGCCTCCTCGACGCGAAGCTCGACGCTGCCGCGGCGCAGGACGTCGAGGTGCTCGAGATGGTGCGCGCGTTCCGCGATCTCTGTCTGCGCGGTGGCAAGCGCTTGCGCGCCGCGTTGCTCGTCGCGGGTTATCGCGCCGCGAGCGCGAACGCCGATCTCGAGCCGGCACTCGACGCAGGCGTCGCCATCGAGCTCCTGCACGCGTACTTCCTGGTGCACGACGACTGGATGGACCGCGACGACACGCGTCGCGGCGGTCCCGCTGTGCACAAACTGCTCACCGACAGATACCGCTCGGCGCGACTCGGCGAGGCCTCGGCGATCCTCGCCGGCGACCTCGGCGTCGCGCTCGCGACCGAGGCGCTCGCGCGGGTCGACGTTCCCCCGGCACGCCTCCCTGGCGTGTTCGGCGCGTTCGCGCAGATGCAGGCCGACGCCGTCGCCGGTCAGCAGATCGACGTGATTGCGCGAGGCGAGGACGCCGAAAAGACGTACACTCTGAAGACGGGAAGCTACACCGTGGCAGGTCCTTTGCGCATGGGCGCGCTCCTCGCGGGCGGCTCGCCCGAGCTCATCTCGTCGCTCGAGCGCTTCGCGCTGCCGGCCGGCGTCGCGTTCCAGCTGCGCGACGATCTGCTGAGCGCGTACGGCGATCCGACCGAGACCGGCAAGCCGTTCGCGAACGACATCCGGAGCGGCAAGAAGACGGCCCTCATCCAGCGCGCGTTCGAGCTCGCGAAGGGCAAGGACAAGAAGACGCTCACGAGCGCATGGGGCAACTCGCGCGCGAGCGTGAAGCTGCTCCGCGAGGCGACCGACGTGCTCACGCGCTGCGGCGCGCGCGCCGCGATCGAGCAGCGCATCGCCGAGCTGTCGGAGCGCGCGCTTCAGGCGGTCGAGGTCGCGGAGCTCGCACAGGCGCGGCGTGTGCTGCTCCTCGGCGCGGTCGACGCATTGACGGATCGGCGGAGCTAGCTTTGGGGACGTCCTCGGGTAAGGCGATCCTGCTCGGCGAACACGCCGTCGTTTACGGAGTGCCCGCGATAGCCGTCGGGCTCGGCAAGGGAGCGACCGCCACGGCGCGCCAGGGCACCGGCGTCATCACCGTCGGTGAACGGAGCGCGACGGCGCGCGACGAGTCGGAGCTCGGGCGTGGCTTCGGAGCGCTCCTCGACGCGGTTGGCGTCTCGTCGGTGGACGTCACCTGTTCGCTCGACATACCGGCGGGGGTCGGGCTCGGCGCCTCGGCGGCCATCGCCGTCGCGGTCTCGCGCGCCGTCCTCACGCTCCTCGGCGAAGAAAAGCCGGGGCTCGACCGCGTCGTGGACGTCGCGATGGCGTGGGAGCGGGTCTTCCACGGCAATCCGTCGGGGGTGGACGCCTGGGCGGCCGCGCACGGCGGCTGCGTGCTCTTCACGCGCGGTTCGGGCATCAAGCCAATCCACGTCGATCTCCGCATGCCGCTCGCGATCGGCGTCGCCGGCCCCCCCGCCAGCACCAAGTCGATGGTCGAGGGACTGGCCCGGCTGCGTGACAAGAAGCCCGAAATGGTAAACAAGTCCCTCGCCGGCATCGAGGCACTGGTGAGAAACGCCGCACTCTGTATCGACGCGGGCGACCTCATCGGCCTCGGGAAGCTCCTCGACCTGAATCAAATGCTCCTCTCGGGACTGTTTCTGTCGACCGAAGAAATCGAAAGCGCGTGCGCGTGGGCGCGTGAAGCGGGCGCGCTCGGCGCGAAGCTCACCGGCTCCGGCGGCGGCGGTTGCGTCATCGCCCTCGGTGAAGAGACCGTCGCGCCCATCCTCGAAGCGTGGACACGGCGCGGCCTGGTCTGCTTCGAGACGGCAGTCGCGGCCGACGGCGCGGGAGGCGCTCAGTGAGTCGTGCCACCGCTCGCGCCCACGCGAACATCGCGCTCGCGAAATACTGGGGCAAGCTCGACGAGGGGAAGAACCTGCCGGCGGTGCCGAGTCTCTCGCTCACCCTCGACGCGCTCGTCACGACCACCACGGTGGAGTTCGACGGGAGCCTCAACGAGGACCAGCTCACCCTCGACGGCCGGGACGCGCGCGAGAAGGAGAAGAAGCGGGTCGTCACCCTCCTCGACGGCGTGCGCGCCGAAGCGAAGGTCGAGACGCGCGCGCGCGTGACGTCCGCGAACAGCTTTCCGACGGCCGCTGGTCTCGCCTCGAGCGCGTCGGGGTTCGCGGCGCTCGCGCTGGCGGCGTCGCGCGCGGCAGGCCTCGACACATCCGGCAACGCGGTCAGCGCGATGGCGCGCGCCGCCTCGGTGTCGGCCGCCCGCTCGCTCTATGGCGGCTACGTCGTCCTGCCGGCGGGCGCCCAATTCGCAGAACCGCTCGCGCCCGGTGATCATTTTCCCCTGGCGATGGTCGTCGCCCTGACGCGCGCCGGGGAAAAATCCGTCGGCTCGACCGAAGGCATGATACGCACTGCGAAGACCAGCCCATATTACCGGGGCTGGGTCGAGCACGCGCCACGGCTCTTCGAGCTGATCCGCAGCGCCGTTCTCGGCCGCGACCTCACTGTGCTCGGCCCCGCAATGGAGTCGAGCGCCCTCTCCATGCACGCTTCCATGTTCGCCGCAGATCCCCCAATCGTGTACTTCTCCCCGACTACCCTCACCGTCATGGAGCGCGTTCGCGAGCTCCGCTCCTCCGGCATTCCCTCCTACTTCACCATGGACGCAGGGCCGCACGTGAAGGTCGTCACGCTCCCCGAGCACGCAGCAGAGGTGGCGACGCAGCTCGCCGGATGCCCCGGCGTGCTCGACGTGATCCGCTGCACGGCCGGCGGCGACGCCACCGTCGAAGGCGGCACCGCAACGGTGTCCTCGTGAAAGCGCGCGCACCGGGCAAGGTCGTCATGTCGGGGGCGTACGCGGTCCTCGAGGGCGCGCCCGCCGTCGTCACCGCCGTCGATCGTTACGTGGAGGCGGACACGTCTCGCCCCGCAGAGCTGCTCACCCCCGAGGTGAAGGCCGTTCTGCGCGACAAGAAGGCTCCCTGGTTCGACGCGAGCGCGCTCCGCAGCGAGCGCGGCAAGCTCGGCCTCGGGTCCAGCGCCGCCATCCTCGTCGCGTCGTACGGCGCCCTCATCGCAGAAGAGAAGAAGGGCATCAGCGAGGCGGACCTCCGCGCCGCGGTGCTCGAGCCGTGCCTCGCCGCTCACAAGACCGCGCAGGGCGGTGGCAGCGGCATCGACGTCGCAGCAGCCGTCCTCGGCGGCACCCTCATCGCCTCGAAGGGCGGCAAGCCCGCCGGCACCGGCCCGCTCGTGACGCGTTCGATCGAGCTGCCCGCGGGTCTCCACATCGAGGTGCTCTTCGCCGGCGCTCCGGCGTCCACGTCGGAGCTCGTCGGCAAGGTCCGCGCGTTCAAGGCGCGCTCGCCGCACAGCTATGGTGGCGTCATGGAGAATCTCATCCTCGCCGCCCAAGACGCGGAGCGCGCCTTCGAAGAGGGCTCGGCCCACGACGTGATCCGCGCCCTGCGCGATCAGCTCCGCGGCCTGACGGACCTTGGCGAGCACGCCGGGATCCGCATCGTCACCCGCGAGATCGCAAGGCTCGCCGACGCTGCGATCGAGGACGACGCGGTCGTCATCCCCGCCGGCGCGGGCGGCGGCGACGTCTCGCTCTATCTCGGCGAGAATCCTCCGTCCGCTCGTCTCGTCGCGGCATTCGACGCGGAGCGACAATTGCGGCTCGGCGTGACGCTCGGCGCGCGGGGGCTCCACCTCGTCGAAGAATGAGCGTAAAACCCCGAGCGGCGTCCCTCGCATGGCCAAGAGTTCGCGCATCCCGGGTTTCTACAAGCTGAGTCTGACCGAGCGGCGTTCTCGCCTAGCCGAGCTCACCGGCATCGCCCTCACGAAGATGCTCGCCGCCCTCGAGCGCGGCGGCCTCGAGCCCGAGACGGCCGACAAGGTCGTCGAGAACGTGCTCGGCGTGTACGCACTGCCGTTCGGCGTCGCGCTCAACGTGCGCGTCAACGGCGTCGACAAGCTCGTGCCGATGGTCGTCGAAGAGCCGAGCGTCGTCGCCGCGGCGTCGAACGCGGCGCGGATGGTGCGCGGCAGCGGCGGCTTCGAGGCAGAGATGCTCGAGAGCCTGATGACGACCCAGATCCAGCTCTTCGACGTGCCGGATCCCGAGGGCGCGCGCGTCCGCCTGGTCGAGGCGGAGAAGGAGCTCCTCGCGATCGGCACCGCCGCGGTGGCGAACCTCGTCGCGCGCGGCGGCGGACCGCGCTCGATGGAGGTACGAGACCTCGGCGAGGGGTGCGTCGTCGTGCACGTCCACGTCGACTGCCGCGACGCGATGGGCGCGAACCTCGTGAACAGCATCGCCGAGGCGATCGGCCCGCGCGCGCGCGAGCTTGCCGGCGGAAAGCTCGGCCTCCGGATCCTGACGAATCTGTGCGATCGCCGCCGCGTGCGCGTGCGCTGCCGCGCGCTCGCCGCCGACCTGACGATGAGCGCGACCAGATCGAAGGCACCCGCCGGAGCGTCGTGGGCGCCGGAGCCCGACGTCGAATCGACGGAGGTCGTCGATCGCATCGTCGAGGCGTCGCACTTCGCGGAGCTCGACCCCTACCGCGCCGCGACCCACAACAAGGGCATCATGAACGGCGTCGACTCCGTCGTGATCGCGACCGGCAACGACTATCGCGCCGTCGAGGCGGGCGCGCATGCCTTCGCCGCGCGCAGCGGGCGCTACTCGCCGCTCGCCATCTGGCGGCGCGACGGCGACAGCCTGGTCGGCGAGCTCGAGATGCCGCTCGCGCTCGGCATCGTCGGGGGGACGTTGCGCGTTCACCCGACGGCGCGGCTCGCGCTCGAGATCGTCGACGTGCGGACGGCGGACGAGCTCGCTCTCGTCGCCGCGTCGGTCGGCCTCGCGTCGAACCTCGCCGCGCTCCGCGCTCTCGCGACGGAGGGGATCCAGCGGGGTCACATGTCCCTACACGCGCGGTCGGTCGCGATCGCCGCCGGCGCCCTCGGTGCCGAGGTGGAGCTCGTGGCGGCACGCATCGCCGACCAGGGCAACGTCTCGCTCGACGCGGCGAAATCGGTGCTCGCGAGCATCCGCTCGTCGAGCTGAATCGCGCGCGTTCTCCGGGCCGGCCGTCAGGCGGTTGACGGCGGCTTTCAGCGTCACCGAAACGCCCTTCAGGGAAGGCGAGTTTCGCCGTTGGTCCATCGAGCGACGTGCGCACCCTCGAACAGTACGCGAACGAGTACACCAAGATCGGTGGGCAGACCTTTCGCGTCGAGCACACGAAGCCGATGCTCATCGGCCTCGGCATCGTCGGTGAGCTCCAGGACAAGGGGCGCGGCCGCACCGGCACCGTCCGGATGAACCCCGCCGCGGGCAACCTCCCCGCGCCGAGCCTCATCGGCCGCGTGTGGGCGGTCTCCAAGAGCGAGAACGGCCCGCGCAGCGCGGCCATCGTCGGCGGGCGCGCGTCGAACAACGACATCGTCATCCCCGACTTCACGATCTCGAACCAGCACTTCAACTTCCGCTACGAGGCGAACCGCGTGCTGCTCATCGATTGCGGTTCGACGAACGGCACCTTCGTGGACGGCACCCGCCTCACGAAGGATCGCCGCGTCGCCCTCGCGAGCGGGATGAAGCTCGTCTTCGGCCGCTACCAGTTCGAGTTCATGACAGCGCAGGGGTTCATCACCAGCGTCGCGCAGCTCGCGGGACAGCCCCTCTCGACGGCCAGCCTGCGCTGACCCGCCTGCGATAACCGGCGCTCCAGCGAGGACGGCTCGTTCCGGCCGTCGCCAGCGAGTAAGCTCGCGCCGTCTCCCATGACCGCTGGGCCGATCCCCGAGCAGAGTGCCGTGACGCCCCCGCTCGCGCCGAAGAAGCGACGGGTGTGGACGTGGCTGCTGCTCGCCGCGGCCCTCATGGGGATCGGCGCGACGGCGGGTGTGATCCTGCTCCACGCCTGGGAACGGTTCGCGCAGCGAGGCACGTCGCCCGAGATCGAGGCGTCGCCGGCGATCATCTCCGCGGTGCGCGATCTGTCACGGCTCGAGGGCGCCGAGTTCCAGATCGAGCGCGTCATCTCGCTCAAGGACAAGCAGAACCGCCTCTTCGGTCTCGTGCAGCCCGAGGACGCCATCCTGCTCGTCGCGTCGGGGACCGTCGTCGCGGGCGTCGATCTGTCGAGCCTCGTCGAGGGCGACTTCGAGCTCGATCCAGTACGGCGCTCGGCGACCATCGTGCTCCCCTCGTCCACCATCTTCGCGGCGCGGCTCGATAACCAGCGCACCTACGTGTTCCGGCGAGAGACGGATCTGCTCGCCGACAGGACCGAGTCGCTCGAGACGCGCGCACGGCAAGAGGCCGAGCGCATGCTCGCGGCCGCAGCCGAAGAGGGCAAGATAGTCGATCGCTCGAACGCGAGCGTACGGCGCACGGTCGAGACCCTGGTGCGCTCGCTCGGCTATCGAGTGGTCACCGTGAACTTCCGGGGTGAAGGCGAAAAGAAGTAGTTCGCCCGCGAGCGAAGCGAGCCCGCGAAGCTGCGGGGGGCCAAGGCCCCCCTTTATTAGTACAGTGGCTCCGTGATCCGCGGCCTCGGTGGCGTCTTCTTTCTTTCACTGTCGCTCGGCCTGCCGGCATGTGGCGGTGAGTCCGCAGTCGCGCGCGTCGTCGACGGGCACGACATCGATGGGCATTTCATCACTCCCGACGCCTACGCCGAGTTCCTCGACGGCGCGCTCCTCGAGGACAACGGCGACCTGCGCGGCGCGGAGGCCGCCTACCGTCGCGCGCTCGACGAGGATGGCGGAGCCGCCGAGGTCTGGGCGCGGCTCGGGCGCGTCCGCTGCGCGTCGAACCCACGCGGCTCCGACGAAGCGTTCCGTCAGGCGAGGTTCCGGGGTCCGTCGCTCGGCGCTGTGTGGCGCGCCGACGCGGAGTGCGCGCTCGACCGTGGTGACGTCCCGCGCGCGAGGGACGCGGCGGGGCGCGCCGCGGCCGTCGATCCCGGCAACGCGCAGGCGAGCCTGCTCGTGGTCCGCGCCCTGGTGCGCGCGCGCGAGCTCGAGCTCGCGGAGCGGTGGCTCCGCGCGGCGCGCCTGCTCTATCCGGAGTCTGCCGGCCTCCCCGCGTCGCTCGCCGCCGTGATGAACATCGACGTCGCGCGCGCCGGAAGCCCGCCGGCGCCGATCCCCGCCGCGGTGACGCCACCGCAGCCCGGGGCTCCCGCAGTTCCGGCACAGACGGCGGCCGGCACCAACGTCGTTCCGTCGACGTCGCCGGGCCACGACGCTCCTG
This sequence comes from Polyangiaceae bacterium, assembly GCA_036272055.1. Classification (GTDB taxonomy): domain Bacteria; phylum Myxococcota_A; class Polyangia; order Polyangiales; family Polyangiaceae; genus DASZVB01. The sequence goes on from DATAZL010000078.1 coordinate 79,192, forward strand.
AGCGGCGCGACGCGATGGCGGCGCTCGACGCCGCGCTCATGGCCGGTGACGCGGTCGCAGCGCGGAACGCCGCGATGCGAGCGCACCTCGACAATGCGTGGCTCGCGCTCCGCGCCGTCGAGCTCGGCCAGCCCGCGCTGGCGAAGGAGGCGGCCGAGACGACGCTGGCCGCGGAGCCCGGCAACGTCGATGCACGCATCGCCGCGCTGGCCGCCGCGGACCTCGGGCGGGACGAAGCGGCCCTCCGCCGGTACGCGACGAAGCTCCCCGACGCGCGCGAGCCGCCGAGCGCGTTCGCGCTACGGGTCATGACCGCGCTCCTCGCCCGTCGCGCCGGCACCGACGCCGCGCACGCCTTCGAAAAAGCGTCCGCAGCCCCGCGCTGAGCCGCGTGTTCGCTCAGTGAGCGGACGCAGACGGCGCGGGCTTCGCTTGCTTCGACGCGTCGAACGGGATCGTCAGGTCGAGCGTCGCGGTGTCGCCGGCGACGATGTTGACGTGCGACGAAGCGCGCCCGCCGGTCGAAGGCAGGTACGCGTTCACGAGCACGTCGCCCGCGGGGATGTCCTTGATCTCGAACACGCCGTCGAGACCGGTGACCGCGAACGTGGGGTACTTCAGGACGAAGACGTGCGCGGTCGCGAAGGTGTGCGTCTGATCCTCGAGCAGGAACTCCCCCGGACGCGGCGGGAAGAGCTGCACCGGATCGCCGCCCGGGAGCGCGACGACGAGCGCCGCCTGGGGTGCGCCCCTGAGCAGCGGGATGAACGTCTCGCTGCTCCGGTTCTTCACGTCGAGGCGCTGCCCGAACGTCATCGCGATGGTGCGCGACGGGAACGCGCAGCCGCGCGCGGTGATGAGCGTCGTGTCTCCTGTAGCGGGGACGAAGCCCTTGTACTCGGTGACTGCGACCAGCACGTCCCCGAGCTCCCGGCCCACGCCTTCGCGGAAGAGCTTGCCGTAGAACGCGCGCGCGTCGTCACACTTGCCGGCGGGGATCTGCGCGAGCACGTCGGCCTGGTCCGGCGAGTGATCACCGGAGACGCGCACCACGCCCTTCACCGCGCCGATGGGTCCCGCGTACGCCTTCTCGTGGCCGGGGTTCACCGCGGCCTCTTCGTAGGCGGACGCGACGGGATGAAGGGCCGCGACGAGCGACGAACTCGACGGCGCGGGAGCGCCCGGCTCGTCCACCTGGGCACTGGATTTCGACTTGCAGCCGGCGAGGGCCAGGGCACCCATGCACAGCGCGACCGGAAGACGAAGGCGGCTCATTTCTCCAAGTCCTCGGTGCCCGATCCGCCTCAAAAAAGCTCTTAATTTCTCGGGGGGCCTTGGCCCCCCGCAGCTTCGCCTTCGGCGAACTGCTCCCCCCGCCGCTTCGCGGGCTCGCTTCGCTCGCGGGGGCCTCAGCCTGGCCCCCGTTACTTAAACCCCTGGCTCGTGTACCTTCTCGCGGCCATGAGCGAGACCATGCTGCGGGGCGGCATGAGCATCCCGTCGTACCTCGCGCCGTTCGCTCTGGTGCTCGGCTGTCACGCACGCGAAGAGGCGGGCCCGACGCCGGCCGCGAGCGCTGAGTCCGCGATGATCCTCGGCGCGGAGGCGCGCGCGCACACCATTGGGGAGCTCGCGACGGCCCCCGACTACACGATGAGCATGGACTCCGACAAGGAGTGCCCCCTCGACTCGCCGTTCTCGACCCGACACGGCTTCGTGAAGTTCGGAATCGAGGTTTCGCTCGAGGGCACGTCTGCCATCGAGGTGCCGGTGAATCCGTTCTACGCGACGCTCTACGACGCGGGTGGCGAAGCTTACACCGCGACCCTCGCCGGTTGCGATCCGGGCTTGCCGTCGCTCCGGCTCACGACGGGAAAGAAGACGCGCGGCTTCGTCAGCTTCGAGATCCCCGTCGGGGCACGCCGGCTCGAGCTGCGCTATGGCCCGACGATCATCGGCCGGAGCGCCGAAGAGCTCCGCTTCACAGTCGTCCGCTGACGGACGTCAGAGGCTTGTTCGCGGGGGGCCTTGGACCCCAGAGCTTCTTTGGTTACGGGGGGCCTTGGACCCCAGAGCTTCTTTGGTTACGGGGGGCCTTGGCCCCCCGCAGCTTCTTTGGTTACGGGGGGCCTTGGCCCCCCGCAGCTTCGCCTCCGGCGAACTGCTCCCCCCGCCGCTTCGCGGGCTCGCTTCGCTCGCGGGCGAACTGCTCCCTCCGCCGCCCTTCGGACGCGCTCGCTTTGCTCGCGGGCGATACCCGTGACGGGGGTTGGCTTGTGGGGGGCCTTGGCCCCCCGCAGCTTCGCCTTCGGCGAACTGCTTCCCCCGCCGCTTCGCGGGCTCGCGGCGCTCGCGTAGTTCCGCTTCTTTGATGCCTCAGGGACGAGGGCATCGTCGATGCGGAACTACGACGGACGTCAGAGGCCGGCGCCGCTTGCGACGTCGAGGACGTTGCCGGGCATGGTGCCGAAGACGATGACGAGGACGGCCGCGATGACGAGCGCCGCACCGACGAGGCCCGACCGCATCGGGATGGCGATGGGCGCGCCGGGCGCCGGCTCGCGCATGTACATGTAGACCATGACGCGCAGATAGTAATACGCGCCGATCACGCTGTTGATCAGGCCGATGACGGCGACGACGTAGAGCTGCGCGTCGATCGCGGCGTGGAACACGTAAAGCTTCCCGAAGAAGCCCGCGGTCGGCGGGATGCCGGCGAGCGACAGCAAGAAGAGCGAGAACGCGAGCGCCGCCGGCGGATGACGCTTGCCGACGCCGGCGAGGTCCTCGTAAGTGACGGCTTCTGCGCCGCGGCTGCCGCACGCGATGAGCGCGCCGAACGCACCCGCTGTCGAGACGGTGTACGCGAGCAGATAGAAGAGCACGCTGGCCTGCGCCTCACCGCTCGCGCGGACGGTCGCGGCGACGCCGACGAGGACGTATCCGGCGTGGGCAATCGAGGAGTACGCGAGCATGCGCTTCACCGACTCTTGCCGGCCGGCGACGACGTTCGCGACGGTCATCGACAGCACGGCGAGCGCGGCGAGGACCGGCGGCCACCCAGTGCCCCAGCTCATGAGCCGCTCGTCACCGAAGCCGACGAGGAGGATACGGAGCATCACGGCGAACGCCGCGCTCTTCACGGCAACGGCCATGAAGCTCGTGGTGGGGGTCGGAGCGCCCTCGTAGGCATCGGGCGTCCACATGTGGAACGGCACCGCGCTCACCTTGAAGCCGAGGCCAACCAGGTTGAGCACCAGGGCGATGAGGACCGTCGGAGCGCTCACCGTGCTGCTGCCGGAGCCGATGCTCTTCACGGCCTCGCCGATACCGACGAGGTCGGTGTGCCCGGTCGCGCCGTAGAGCAACGCGAAGCCGAAGAGCATCAGCGCCGCGGCGAAGCTGCCGAGCAAGAAGTACTTCACTGCCGCCTCGGCCGCGCGCGCGCTGCCGCGTCGAAGGCCGATCATGCAGTAGACGCCGAGCGACATCGTCTCGAGGCCGACGAACACGGCGAGGAGATCACCGGACCACGCGAGGGCGATGGCGCCGAACGTGGACAGCATGAGCAGCGGGAAAAACTCGCTGCGATCGATGCGGTGCTCCGGCAGGTACCCGCCGGCGAGGAGCGCCGTGAGCGAACCGCCCACGCAGAGGACGAAGCTGAAGAAGAGCGCGAAGCGGTCGACGACCAGGTACGGGGCGACCTTGTCGATGCCCTCGAGCTTCTCGGGGCCAATGAGCCACACCGCGATGGAGAGCACCGCGCCGAGCATCAGGATGACGGCGGCAACGAGCCCGAGCTCCGCGCCGCGGCCGGCTCCGGCATCGACGACGAGGTCGCCCTGCATGCCGGACGGATCTTCGGGCTTGCCGAAGGCCTCGGCGAGCATGAGGAGGAGCGCGCCGATCCCGACGATCAGCAAAGGCGAGAGGGCAATGAAGAGGTTCATCGTGCACCACCGGCCATCGCAACGGCCTTCTTGTCGGATGGCGCTTCGGGGTAGCCGCGTTCGAGCGGCCCGCCCTTCTGCGGGCGAAGCTTGAGCGACGCCTCACCGGCGTGCTGCTCGTACTGCATGCGGCCGTCCACGAAGTCCTCGAGGACGGCGTTCACGCTGTCGGTCATTCGCGACAGGAGGATGTTCGGGAAGAACCCGATGACGAACACCAGCGCGATGAGCGGTGCGACGGCCACCGTCTCGCGGACGTTCATATCGGACAGATGCTCGTTCTTCGCGTTGTCGACGGGGCCGAAGAACATCTTCTGCACGACGTGCAGCATGTACACCGCGGCGAGGATGACGCCGAAGGCGGCGACCGCCGCCTGGCTCGTCGACTGCTTGTCGAGGACCTGCGACACGATGGTGCCCATGATGATCATGAACTCACCGACGAAGCCGTTGGTGCCGGGGACGCCGACGCTCGCCATGGTGACGATGACGAAGAGCGCGGCGTAGACGGGCATCACCTTGGCGAGGCCGCCGAACTCGTTCATCAGACGGGTGTGACGGCGGTCGTAGATGACGCCGACGAGGAGGAACAACGCGCCGGTCGAGACGCCGTGGTTCACCATCTGGAGGATGGCGCCCTCCAGCCCTGCGCGCGTCGCGCCGAAGACGCCGAGCATCACGAAGCCGAGATGCGCGACCGACGAGTACGCGATGAGCTTCTTGACGTCCTCCTGCTTCCACGCGACGAGCGCGCCGTACAGGATGCCGCCGACGATGGCCACCGTCGCGAGCGTCGCGCTCGCGGCCCAGGCCGGGCCCTCGAACATGCCCATGCAGAAGCGGATGTACCCGTAGGTACCGAGCTTGAGGAGCACGGCGGCCAGGATGATCGAGCCGCCGGTGGGCGCCTGCACGTGCGCGTCGGGCAACCACGTGTGGAACGGCCACATCGGGACCTTGATGACGAACGCGAGCGCGAACGCGAGGAAGCAGAGCCACGCCGCCGTATCGGGCAGGACGAGCTTGCGGAGGGCCAGGTAGTCGAAGGTCACGAAGCCCGCGACCTGGTTGTGCGCCCACACCATGTACAGGATGGCGGCGAGCATCAGCATGCTGCCGAACATCGTGTAGAGGAAAAACTTGTACGCAGCCTTGATGCGCTCGACGCCGCCCCAAACGCCGATGATGAGGAGCATCGGCACGAGCATGAGCTCCCAGAACACGTAGAAGAGGAACATGTCGAGCGCGACGAACGCGCCGAGCATCGCGCCCTGGAGGAGCAGGAACGAGAAGCAGAGGTCCTTCGTGCGCTTCTTGATGGAGCCGAACGACACGTACGCCGCGATCGGCGTCGTGAACGTCGTGAGCAGGATGAGCCAGAGGCTCAGCCCGTCGACCGCGACGTGGTAGCGGATGCCGAACGCCGGGAGCCACTCCGCGATGTACTGGAAGTGCCAGCCGCGGGTCATGGGTACGGCGAGCAGACCGAGGGACGCGATGAAGTCGACGGCCATCACCGCCAGCGTGAAGCGGCGGAGAAAGTTCGGCGTCTGGCGCGGCAGAAAGAGGATCGCGACGGCGCCGAAGATGGGAACGAACACCACGACGTTGAGGAGGTGCGGCCATTCCGTCGGCAGTGTCTCGGCGTCCGCCTCTTTGCCGGGCCAGAGCCCGAAGACGAACGCGACGGAGAGCACCCCGATGACGCCGAGCGCGAACCGCTCCGGGCCGCTCTTCCGGCTCGGCAAGAGCATGCCGAGCGCGAACGCGGCGAGATACGGGAACAGCGCGACCAGGGCGCTCATCAGCGGGCTCATCGGACCACCTCTCGGCCGGCGAGAGCGCCGTTCATCGGAACCTCGAGCTCGGCGTGCCGGGAGTCATCCGGCTTCGGACGGGTGAGCGTCACGGTCTCGTGACCGACGCGACCAAACGCATTCTTCACTTCGAGCTCGACGTTGCGCGACTGACCGACGCCGAGCGAAAGCTCGACGCTCTTCTTGTCGCTGAAGTCGGCGGAGTCGGGCTTGCCGTCGGCGTCTGCGTCCCAGCGGTACGAGTAACCGAGGCCCGGCGCCGCCGAGACCGTGTAGTGACCGCTGTTGTCGTCGCGTTCGACGTGGGTCTTCGCCTGCGGCATCGTGAAGAACCAGCCGAGGCAAGCGGTGCCGACCATCATGACCGCGGCGTAGGCCTGGATGCGGCCCGTCTGGAGCAGACGGAGCAGGTAGCCGGTGACGGCGACGAGCCACGCCGTGAAGCGCGCGACGATGCCGTCGACGACCCACTTGTCGATCCAGACGAAGCAGTCGGCGATGAAGTCGACGGTGCCGATGAAGAACTCGTCGTAGAACTCGTCAACGTGCCACTTCTCGTAGACGAGCTTGTGGAGGGCGGGGAACTGCGTCGCGAGCTGCTTCGCGGGCGCGCCGTTCTGCTGCTTGTAGATGTAGAAGGCCGCGCCGATGCCGACGATGGCGGCGGTGAGCGCGAGCGGCATCACGATACCGCCCTTGTCCGACTCCTCGACGCCCTTGCGTGCCACGGCGAAGACCGGCTCGAGCCAGCGCTCGAGGGGGTGCATCAGCGCGCCGCCGACCAGGGCAAGGAAGCCGAGGACGATGAGCGGCAGAGACATCTGCCACGGTGACTCGTGCGGCGTCGGGCCCTCGAGCGGCTCGGTCGACGCATGTCCGTGCGCGTCGTGTCCGTGGTCGTCGTGTCCGTGGTCGTCGTGCGCGTCGTGGCCGTGTGCGTCGTGGCCGTGTCCACCCGCCGGCTCGGTCCAGTTCGCGACGACCTTCCAGCCGCGGAACTCACCGAGGAAGGTGAGGATGTAGAGACGGAACATGTAGAACGCCGTCATCACGGCCGCGAGCAGGCCGGCGGTGAGCAGCAACGGACCGCCCCAGGTCGGCCACGTGAAGATCGTCAGACCGTAGGCCGTGCCGTCGGCGGTCGGCGGTCGGACCGTCGAGACGAAGACATTGTGGAGGATCTCGTCCTTGGAGAAGAAGCCGCTGAGTGGCGGGACGCCGGCGATCGCGAGACACGAGACGAGGAACGTCGCGTGCGTGATCGGCAAGCTCTTCGCGAGTCCGCCCATGTTGCGGATGTCCTGTGACGCCTCGTTATCATGAATGCGGGCGTGCATCGCATGAATGACCGAGCCCGCGCCGAGGAAGAGACAGGCCTTGAAGAAGGCGTGCGTGATGACGTGGAAGAAGCCCGCGGTGAACGCACCCACACCGACGCCCATGAACATGTAGCCGAGCTGGCTCACGGTCGAATAGGCGAGCACCTTCTTGATGTCGTTCTGGACGAGCGCGATCGTCGCCGCGAGCACGGCGGTCGCGGCGCCGGTGAGCGCGACGGTGAACATCGCGGCCGGGCTGAGGACGAAGATCGCCGACGTGCGGCACACGAGGTAGACGCCCGCGGTGACCATCGTCGCTGCGTGGATGAGCGCGCTGACCGGCGTGGGGCCGGCCATCGCGTCCGGCAGCCAGACGTAGAGCGGGATCTGCGCGCTCTTGCCCGCGCACCCGAGGAACAGCGCGAGACCGACGAGCGTCGCCGCAGTGACCTGAACCGGCGCGCCGAGCGACCCCAGGAAGCCGGCTTTGCCCTCGAACATCGGGATCTGCCAGACCGTTATCGGCCTGAGCAGGTCTTGCCCGTGGGCGGCGATGCCGGACCAGCTGAGCGACCCCGTGTAGCGGACGAGGAGCGCCATCGCTACGAGGAGCCCGAAGTCGCCGATGCGGTTCGTGATGAACGCCTTCTTGCCGGCGGCGGCGTTCGCCTTCTCGCCGTACCAGAAGCCGATCAGGAGATAGCTGCAGAGACCGACGCCTTCCCACCCGACGAACATCACCGGCAAGCTGTCGCCGAGGATGAGCACCAGCATCGAGAAGATGAAGAGGTTCAGGTACGCGAAGAAGCGGTGGTAGCTCGGGTCCTCCTCCATGTACTTCGTCGAGTAGAGGTGGATGAGGAAGCCGATGCCGGTGACGATGAGCGCCATCGTGCCGTTCAGCGCGTCGACCGAGAACGCGATGTCGACGTTGATGGGGATCGAGCCGCCGCCCTGCCCTATCGCGTTGAGCTCACCCGACGGCGAGAGGCTGACCCAGGTCCATCCCGTCCAGACGAGGCGCGCGGCTTCTTCTTCCGTCTGCTTGGCGTAGAGCATCAGGAATGCGCCCACGCTCGCGATGAAAGAAGCGCCGATGGCGACGAGACCCATGAGCGTCACGGCCTCCTTGCCGAGACGCTTCCCGAAGACGCCGTTCACGAAGGCGCCGAAGAGCGGGAAAAGGACGATCGCGACGAGCAGCGTGCAGTCGCGCGCAGGGAAGATCGCTTGCAGAGTCTCCATGGGGATCTGTCAGTGACGCAGGCTGTCGGCTTCGTCCGAGAGCACGGTGGCGCGTAGCCGGTACAGGGAAAGGACGATCGCGAGCCCGACCGCGACCTCTGCCGCGGCGACCGCGATGATGAAGAAGGCGAACATCTGACCCCCCATGTTGTCGGTGTGCATACGGTTGTATGCGACGAGGAGCAGGTTCACGGCGTTGAGCATCAGCTCGATGCTCATGAGCTGCACGAGCACGTTGCTGCGCACCAGGAACCCGACGGCCCCGATGGAGAAGATTACGGAAGCGAGGAGCACGTAGTGCTCGAGAAGCTGACCCAAGAGCATCAGGGAGCGACCTCCTTCGGTCGGCCGGAATCGTCACGCGGAAGCAGTGGACCGATGAACATCTTGCGCGGGTCCTTCATCGGCAGGCCGGGGCGGCCCGGCACGTGGCGGCCGCGAGCGACCGCGATGGCGCCGACGACCGCGACGATGAGGAGAGCGGTCGCGAGCTCGAACGGGACGATGCCCGTCGTGAAGAGCATGCGGCCGACGCTCTCGACGGTGCCGTGGTCGGGCGACACCGGCGCGAACGGCGTCACCTGGTCGGCGTGCGGGTAGAGCGCCATCATCACGCCGAGGGCCATGATGCCGAGGAGCACGCCGCTCACGATCTTCGCGGCGCGCGCGCGGTCTTCACGGACCGCGTGGGCGTCGGCGCCGAGCAGCATCAGCACGAAGACGAAGAGCACGACGACCGCGCCCGCGTACACGATGAGCTGGATCGCGGCGAGGAACTGAGCCGAGAGGAGCAGGAAGAGCCCGGCGATGCCGACGATCGTCGTCAGGAGGCCGACCGCGGCCCGCACCGGGTTACGCGAGATGACCACCCCGATGGCGCCCACCAGGCAGGCGATGCTGCAGAGTATGAAGAGTACCGATCCAGAGCTCATAGCGAGAGCCTCCGCGTCTGCGACTTGCCGCCGTTCTTGACGTAGTCCTCGAAGTGCTTGCGGTACCGGCGAACGAAGGCGAGCGCGGGCTGGGCCGCGCCGTCACCGAACGCACAGATCGTGTTGCCGGTGATGTCGTTGGCGATCTCGTGCAGGCGATCGAGCTCTTCCATCTTCGCCGTGCCGGACACGACCTTGTCGAGGATGCGGACGATCCAGCCGCAGCCTTCGCGGCACGGCGTGCACTGACCGCACGACTCGTGCTTGTAGAACTGCATGAGGTTCTGCAGCGCGAGCACCGGATCCACCGCGTCTGAAAGGACGATGGCGCAGCAGGTGCCGAGCATGCTGCCGATCGTCCGGAAGGTGTCGACGCCGAGGGGAAGGTCGAGGATGGGCTTCCCGTTGTAGGCGGCGAAGCGGGGGTCGTTCGGGACGTTCACGACCTCGTCCGGCAAGTGCACTGGACAGGACGAGCCGCCGGGGATGACGCCCATGAGCTTCTTGTCGCCGAGGATGCCGCCGCCGAGGTCGTAGATGAGCTCCCGCAGGGTGAGACCGACGACGCACTCGTAGAGGCCGGGCTTCTTCACGTGGCCGGAGACGCCGAAGATGCGCGCGCCGCCGTCGTTGAAGGGGTGAAGCTCGGACAGCTTGCTGAAGGCGTCCCCGCCGAACGAGAGCACGGTCGGCAAGATGCCGATGGTCTCGACGTTGTTCACCGTCGTGGGGCAGCCGAACGCGCCGGACTGGGCGGGGAACGGCGGCTTGATGCGCGGCTCACCGCGACGTCCCTCGAGCGAGTTGAGGAGCGCCGTCTCTTCCCCGCAGATGTACGCGCCGGCACCGGTGTGCACGTGGACGTCGACTGGGCGACCGAGGCCGAAGGCGTTCGTGCCGAGGTAGCCCTTGGCGCGCGCATCCTTGATGGCGGCGTTGAGGCGCGCCTTGGCGAGATGAAGCTCGTCCCGGACGTAGATGTATGCGGTCGCCGCGCCGATCGCGTGTGCGCCGATGATGCAGCCCTCGACGAGCGAGTGCGGATTCAGCTCCATGATGGAGCGATCCTTGAAGGTGCCGGGCTCGCCCTCGTCGGCGTTGATGACGAGGTAGTGCGGCTTCTTCGACTCCTTCGGCATGAAGCTCATCTTCGTGCCGCAGTCGAAACCGGCGCCGCCACGCCCGCGGATGTGCGCCTTCTTGATCTCGTCGACCAGCGCTTCACGGGTCATCCCGAGGGCGGCGCGCGCGGAGCGGTAACCCCCGTCCCGCTCGTAGAGCCCGATGGTCCACGCATCGGGGACCCCGTAGTTCTTGGTCAGGTATTCGGAACGCTTCAGCATTTTTTGGAAAGCCCCGCTCTCGAGAGAACCGCGAATCAGCCTTCGGCGAGGAGGCGGTCGAGGACCTTGTCGACGGATTCGACGCTGAGGTTCTCGTGGTACGTCTTGTCGACCTGCATGACGGGTGCGGTGCCGCACGCCGCGAGACACTCCGCCGTGCGGAGCGTGATCTTGCCGTCCTTCGTCGTCCCGCCGACGTGGACGCCGAGACGCTTCTCGCAGTGATGAAGGATGTCGCCGCTGCCACGGAGGGCGCACGAAAGCGTCCGGCACACCCAGACCTGGTGTTTGCCGGGGCGCTCCTCGTTGAACAGCGAATAGAAGGTGACGACGCCCTTCACGTGAGCCGGGCTCAGGTCGAGCTTGCCGGACACGAAGGCGATCACGTCTTCCGAGACCCAGCCGTCGTTGTTGTCCTGGCAGAGGTGCAGCACCGGGATGCACGCCGCCATCTTGTTCGGGTACCGCGCGAGGATGTCTCGCAGCTCCCGCTCGTGTTCCTCGCTCAGGGCGAATGCCATCTTCGAACTTGTTCCTCGAGTCGGTGGACGGTCGCGCGGCTCACGAGCCGGCGGGTGACGGCCGAGATCCCAGGTCTTCCTTCGGCGCGCACCGTAGTGAGGGTCAAAGCGAGGTGTCAAGGCCGCGCTTTTGCCTGAAACTCGGGCGGTTTCGACGGTATCGACGCGTTTCCGAAACGCGCTTCTCTCGACGACGTACTTGGAAGCCTTGACTACCCCGTGTAGTCTGGGTCGTCAGCCCTCCTGGAGGTACCTTCCGTGTTTTGCCCGAACTGTGGAGCTCAGAACCAGGACACTGCGACCGCGTGCGCCAAATGCGGATTTACGCTGAAGGCGGCATCGGCTGCGCCCAAGTTCAAGGGCACGATGCTCATGATGAACGCGCCACCGGCGGCGGCTCCTCGCCCCGCGGGGCAGCCAGGGCCAGCCCCTGGTGCACCTCCGCCGGCCGCAGCGCCCCAGCAGCCGCCCGCGGCGCAACCGCCTGCACAGCAGATCCCGGTCGCCGCGCGCCCCAAGCTGAAGGGCACGATGATCGGCGTCGCGCCGCCGTCGATGGGTTCCCAGATGGGGCCGGGCGGCGCTCCCGCAGGTGCACCACCCGCCGCACCGCCGCCTCAGGCATACGCGCCGCAGCAGCCCGCTTATGAACCGCCCGCGCCTCAAGCACCGCACGCACATTCGCCGCCCTCCGCGGTGAATCCGCTCGGCGGCACCGTCGTCGCCGACACGAGCGCGTTCCAGGCTCATCCTCAAGGTGGCGGCGGTGGCTTCCCGCCGCAGCAGCAGCCCCAGCAGCCCGGGGGCTACGGCGCACCGCCTCAGCAACAGCCGCAGCACCCCCAACAGCCCGGCGCTTTCGGAGCGACGCAGGCCTTCGGCGCGCCACCGGCTTACGCCGCGCCGCCCCCCGCTTACGGAGCTCCCCCTCCCCAGCAGCAGGGGATGGGCGGTCCTCCGCAGGGATACGGCGCTCCGCCTCCTGGTTTCGGCATGCCGACCGACGTGCTCGGCGCAACGACGCCCGCCGCCGGGGAACCGATGCCCATGCAGCAGATGGGCATGCAGCAGATGGGCATGCAACCGGTTCAGGACTCGCTCGGGCCGATCCCCGGCACGGTCGGTGGGGCAAACCCCATCGTCACGGTCCTTCTAATCGTGCTCACGTGCGGCATTTACGGAATCTACCTGCTCATGAAGGGGAAGAAGTCCGCTCCTTCCTGACGAGGGAGCGACGGGTTCTTCTCCTCGTCGGCGCCGTCGTCGCGGCGCTGGCGCTCCTGCGGGTTCCCCTCTGTCCGTTCGCGTTGCTCGTCGGGATACCGTGCCCGGGTTGCGGGCTCTCGCGAGCAACCGGATTACTCCTGACCGGCCACGTCCACGCCGCGCTCGCGATGCACCCCCTCGTGCTGGTCGCCGTACCCGGCGCGGCGATGCTCGCCGTCCACGTCACCAGCCCCAAGCGTCACGGGGCACTGCGCGAATTCGCCGCGACGGTGCTCTCCGCCGCGCTGCTCGTCATGTTGCTCGCCGTGTGGCTGGCTCGCTTCGCGGGAGCCTTCGGCGGTCCTGTATCGCTCTGACAGCGGCGCGCCGCTGGCCGGCCGCGAACCGTTCGCCTCGGTGCTCGACCGAGACGGAGCGTGAGCTCCGGAGTCCAGCAATGCGAACCCAGGGACGCGACGCGTTCGGGGTGAACCCACCAGGTACCCGCGCGAGGCCGGGCTCAAGCATCACAGGGGGCTCTCTGAGAAGCGCGGGAGGCGGCATTTCGGCACCCCGAGGCCGGCTCTGGCGAGCTCAGTGGCACCGCGACAAATGCGGGAGGCGGCATTTGGCATCCCAAGGCGGGCTCCGGCAATCTCAGTGGCACCGCGAGAAGCGCGGGAAGCCGTCGCGAACGAGCTCGACCAGTCGAAGGCGGCACTTCGGCATCGTTGCTGCTGCCGCAAGCGTTGATTCAAGCAACGCGCCCGCTTCGAGGGGTACCCTCCGGGTTCATCGTTTTTCCTTGCGCAGGGGGCGTGTGAGCACGTGCGCACGCCAGATCGTCAGACGTTGAATCTGAAGTGCATGACGTCGCCGTCTTGCACGATGTAGTCCTTGCCCTCGACGCGTAGCTTGCCTTGCTCGCGGCACTTCGCTTCGCTTCCCAGCGCGATCAGGTCTTCCCACCGGATCACCTCGGCCCGGATGAAACCGCGCTCGAAATCGGTGTGGATGACGGCGGCGGCCTTCGGCGCGGCGAGCCCCCTCTTCAGCGTCCAGGCGCGACACTCGTCCTCGCCCGCCGTCAGGAACGTGATGAGGCCGAGCAGGCGATAGCCGCTCCGGATCACCTCGTTCAACCCGGGCTCCTTGAGGCCCGCACTCGCGAGGAAATCAGGGCGATCGGCGGGCTCGAGCTCGGAGATCTGCGCCTCGAGCTGCGCGCAGATCGGCACGACCGGCGTGTTCTCGGTCTTCGCGTGCGCGATCATCGCCTGATAATGCGGGTTCCCGTCGAGGTTCGCGAGCGACGCCTCGTCGACGTTCGCGACGTAGAACGTGGGCTTCGCGGTGAGAAGCTGGAGATCGCGCATCACGATCTCCTCTTTCTCGCCCTCCACCTTGAAGGAGCGCGCCGGCTTCATCGCGTCGAGGTGCGGCACGAGCCGCTCGCACAGCGTGATGGCGACCTTCTCGATCGCGTCCCCACCCTTGGCGGCGCGGCGTGCGCGATCGAGCCGCTTCGTCGCGGTGTCGAGATCGCGCAGGCAGAGCTCCGTCTGGATCGTCGCGACGTCGGCGATCGGGTCGACCTTGCCGTCGACGTGGGTGATGTTGTCGTCGACGAAGCAGCGCACCACGTGCGCGACCGCGTCCACCTCGCGGATGTGCGAGAGGAACTGATTGCCGAGCCCCTCCCCCTTCGACGCGCCGCGGACGAGGCCGGCGATGTCGACGAAGCGGATGGCCGCGGGCACCTTGCTCTTCGTCTTGAACATCTTCGCGAGCGCCTCGAGACGCTCGTCGGGCACCGGGACGATCCCGACGTTCGGCTCGACGGTGCAGAACGGGAAGTTTGCCGCCTCGGCCTTGGCCGACGAGAGCGAGTTGAAGAGCGTGCTCTTGCCGACGTTCGGGAGCCCGACGATGCCGCAGGAAAAACCCATGATGATTCTCTTTCGAGTAGCGGCGGCGCTTTACCGCGGAAGAGGCGGCCCGTCGAGCGTGCCATCGTTCCGGCGTGAACGGGCTGCCGGCGCTAAGCGCTAGTGTACCTGGCCGAAACGGATTGCTTCCCGCGGTTGCGGGTTCCCGGCGTTGGTTGGTAGGCTCCCGCGCGTGAGCCCGCCGCGTCCTCGCTGGCGACGCGCTCACGAACCCGTTCTCACGGAGATACGCCAAAAATGGACCTGTCGTTTTCGCCGGCAGAAATCAAGTTCCGGCAAGAAGCTCGCGAGTGGATCCAGTCGGCGATGCCACCCAGCATCCGCACCAAGGCCGCCGTCGACGGCGCCTTCGACCACGACGAGCAGATGAGTTGGCACAAGATCCTCTACAAGAAGGGTTGGGTTGCCCCCCATTGGCCCAAAGAAGTCGGCGGGCCGGGTCTCGACGTCGCGCAGCGCTTCATCCTGAGCGAGGAGCTCGAGCTCGCGGGCGCGCCGACGCTGAGCCCCTTCGGCCTCGGCATGGTCGGCCCCCTCATCATCCAGTTCGGCAACAAGACGCAGAAAGAGCGCTTTCTCCCGAAGATCCTCAGCGGGGAAGAGGTGTGGTGCCAGGGTTACTCGGAGCCGAACGCAGGCAGCGATCTCGCGTCGCTCAACCTCCGCGCAGAGTCCGACGGCAAGGGCAGCTACGTCATGAACGGCCAGAAGACCTGGACGACGTACGCGCAGTACGCCGACTGGATCTTCGTCCTGGCCCGCACCGACTCGAGCGGCAAAAAGCAGAGCGGCATCAGCTTCTTCCTCGTCGACATGAAGACGCCGGGCGTCGTCGCGAAGCCGTTCCTCACGACGGGCAATACCCTCGCGTTTTGCGAGACGTGGTTCGAGAACGCCAAGGTGCCCGCCGAGAACATCGTCGGTGAGCCGAACATGGGCTGGACGTACGCGAAGGCGCTACTCGGTCACGAGCGCACGCTCGTCGCAGGCGTCGGCCGTTCGACCCGTCAGATCCTCCGCATGAAGCGCATCGCGGCGCAGACCGAGATCAACGGCAAGTCGGCGCTCGAGCACCCCGGCTATCGCGGCCGCATCGCACGTCTCGAGATGGATCTCGAGGCGCTCCGCATGGCGAACTACCGCACCGTCGCCGGCGCGCAGCTCGGCAAGGCGCCCGGTCCCGAGTCGAGCATCCTCAAGCTCCGCGGCACGGAGATCCAGCAAGAGTGCTTCGAGCTCATGATGGACATCATGGGCCACCACAACCTCAACTGGTTCAACGCACCGGGCACCATCCCCGCGCGCGAAGAGTCGGTCGCCTCCGAACACAACTATCTCCGCGCCGCGACGATCTACGCCGGCTCGAACGAGATCCAGA
The DNA here is from genome assembly GCA_036272055.1 of Polyangiaceae bacterium. GTDB lineage: Bacteria > Myxococcota_A > Polyangia > Polyangiales > Polyangiaceae > DASZVB01. The sequence continues at coordinate 94,855 of DATAZL010000078.1, forward strand.
AGAACATCATCGCGAAGATGGTGCTCCGACTCCCGGGGACCTAAGCAAATGGATTTTCAGCTCACCGACGATCAGCGCATGCTGATCGACACCGTAAACAGCTTCACCAAGAAGGACTCGCACGTAGAGCGCGTCCGTCAGATCCGCGAGAACCCCGTCGGCTGGGACAGGGCCGTATGGGCGAAGATGGGCGAGCTCGGGTGGCTCGGCGTTCCCTTTCCGGAGGACGTCGGCGGCATCGGCGGGACGTTCCTCGACGCCGGTCTCCTCATCGAGCAGCTCGGAACGACGCTGGTTCCCGAGCCGTACGTTCCGTCGGTCATCGTCGCGGGCCTCACCGTGTCGAACTACGGCACCGAGGAGCAGAAGCAGAAGCTTCTCCCCTCGATGATCGAGGGCAAGACGAGCCTCGCGCTCGCCTACGTCGAGAAGCAGAGCCGCTACGACGTCTCGAACGTCGAGACGCGCGCCGAGAAGAACGGCGGGGACTACGTCCTCCGTGGCAAGAAGGAGTGGGTCATCAACGGCCAGTCCGCCGATCATCTCCTCGTCAGCGCCCGCACGTCGGGTGGCGCCGCCGACGCGGGCGGCGTGTCGCTCTTCATCGTCGAGAAGAACGCACCCGGCCTGAAAATCTCGTCGGTCGAGTGTATGGACAGCCACAAGGCCGGCATGGTCGAGCTCGAAGGCGTCAAGGTCGGTAAAGACGCCCTCATCGGCGAAGAAGGCGCAGCCGCGCCCATCCTCGAACGCGCGCAGGACTACGGCGCGGCGGCCGCGTGCTGTGAGGGCTCCGGCATCAACCAGTCGACGCTCACGATGACCCGTGACTACCTGTGCGAGCGCGAACAGTTCGGCGTGAAGATCGGGACGTTCCAGTCCCTCCAGCACCGGCTGGTGGACATGTTCGTCCAGGTCGAGCTCTGCAAGAGCACGGCGATCATGGCGATGCTCCGCGCCGACTCGACCGACGAGGTCGAGCGCAAACGAAGCGTCTCCGCCGCCAAGAAGCAGCTCGCGACGGGCGGCTTCTTCGTGACTCGCCAGGGCATCCAGCTCCACGGCGGCATCGGCGTGACCGACGAGCACAATATCGGCCTCTACTTCAAGCGGATGCACACGCTTTGCGCCCTCTACGGCGACGAGGCGCACCACGTCGACCGTTTCAGCTCGCTGCCGAGCTTCACGGCGAACGTCTCGTAGGCCGAGCAAACGGCAAACGGCGACCGCGGGCGCCGTGGTAATAAAGCGCCCGCCATGAGCGCAACCGAGGCCGGGTCGACCGAACCCTGGGAGCAGGAGACCCCTCCGCTCCCGGGGCTGACCGTCGTGGCGCGGAGCACCGCGCTCCTCGTCGCGGTCGGCATCTCGCTCGGCCTCGCGGGATGGACGCTCCGCGTCGGCGAGTCGCTCACGCCCTACGTCTGGACGAACTCGCTTCCGCCACACGCGCGCGCGTTCGTCGTGGCGAACATCGCCGTGGGCGGGCTCGCGGGCCTCTTCGTCGCGGCGCTCCTCGTCGCGCGAAACCGCGTGTCGGGGACGGAGACCCTGCGCCGTCTCTCGCTCCGGCTCTCCCCGCTGAGCTTCGCCTGGCTCGTCCCCGTGCTCCTCGAGTGGAAGCTCTGGGTCGGGCGCGAGCTCCAGTTTCTCGCGCTCGTCGCGGTTCTCGGGCTCGCCACGCAGCGGCTCGTGCGCACTGCCATCGCCACGCCGCCGGTGTTCACGCGCCCCGCGCCACGCTGGCTCGCCGCGACGCGCTCGTTCTTTTTGCGAGCGAGCACGGGGTGGCCGCCGTTCCTCGTCGTGATCGCGGCGGGGGCGTTCTACGCCGCGTTCTTCGCCTTCCACACCATCCGCAATCACTACCGACTCTCGACGGCGGCGATGGATCTCGGACTCGAGGACAACCTCGTCTGGAACGCCGTCCACTGGGGCCCGCTCTTCAAGACGTCACCGCTCGGCGGCCCGACCTCGTCGCACGGCGGCTTTCATCAGACGTACTTCGCGTACCTGCTCGCCATCCCGTATCGCTTCGCGCCGCGACCGCAGACCCTGCTCGCCATCCAGGCGATGCTCATGGGTTTCGCCGCGGTGCCGCTCTATTTTTTCGCGAAGCGACGGCTCTCGGACCGGCTCGCGTGCCTCGTGGCGGTGCTCTTCGTCTGCTACGCGCCGCTCCAGGGCGCGAACCTCTACGACTTCCACTATCTGCCGCTGGCGACGCTCTTCATCTGGCTGCTCCTCTACCTGCTCGAAGAGCGGCGTTACGTCTGGGCCGGCATCACCCTCGTCGTCACCCTCTCGATCCGTGAAGACGTGTCGGCGCTGCTCGTCTTCATGGGCGCGTACCTGATCCTCACCGGTGACAATCCGAAGGCGGGCATCGTCGTCTCGACGGTCAGCGCGGCGTACTTCGTGCTCCTGAAGCTCGTGATCATGCCGCGCTACATGGCGGGCACCGAGTCGTTCATCCACCAGTACAGCGGCCTCCTTCCCGAGGGCGACCGCGGTTACGGCGGCATACTCAAGACGGTGATCGCGAACCCGAGCTACACCCTCGGCATCGTGCTCGAGCGCGAGAAGCTCGTGTACCTCGCGCAGATCATCGTCCCGCTCGCGTTTTTGCCGTGGGTGCGGCCGATCGGGCTCCTCTGCAGCACACCGGGCTTCCTCTTCACGCTCCTCGCGACGCACTACCCGCCCCTCATCCAGACGTCCTTCCAGTACACGACGTACTGGACGACGTTTCTCTTCGTCGCGATCGTCGCGAACCTCGGGTACATGCAGGACCGCGAGCGCGAGCCGACGGAAGAGGCGCCGTTCTGGCACGCGAACCGGCTCGCGTGGGTCGCGGCGCTCTTCGTCTGCGTGCTCCTCACGTCGAATCAGTTCGGCGCGTTCTTCCAGCAGAACACGGCGCGCGGCGGCTTCGGCCCGTACCGCTTCGACCTCAACGCCGAGGACAGGGTCCGTCACGACCGGCTCTACAAGCTCATCGCCATGGTCCCGAAGGACGCCAAGATCGTCTCCTCGGAGACCATCGTCCCTCACGTCTCCCAGCGCCCGAACAGCTACACGATGCGCACCGGCATCTACGACGCCGACTACATGCTCGCGTGGATGCCGCCCCGCGGGGACGAGCGCGCGCCGGTGAGCGACGCCATCAAGTCCGGCCGCTACGGCGTCGTCGCCGAGTCCGGCGAGTTCGTCCTCGCCAAGCGCGGCTACTCCTCCGAGAAGAACGCCAGGGTCGTCTCGAAGTACGGGCTCTGAGCCAGCGCTGAACGACGGGCGCGGTCGGCAACCGCGCAGTCGCGCGAGCGTCGCTCAGCGCATCATCGCGAGCACCTCGGCGTTGCGCGCCGGGTTCTGGCCTCTTCGCGCGAGGGCGAACGGCTTGTCGGCCGCGACGATGCCGAACGTCTTGTCCTGCAGGAGCCCGCTCACCGTCGAGTACTCGTTGCCGATGAAGTCGGCGTGGACGGTCGGGAACAGGATGTACTCGGCGTCGTAGAGCCCGAGCGTCATCGAGTACGCATCCGCGCGGCTCGACACCTGCGGCGTCGTGAAGGCCGAGCACGACACCTTGGCCGTCGCGGGGAGGCTCTCGAGCACCTTGTCGAGCGCGACGCGGCGCTCGTGCCCTTCCCGGTCCATGCCGAACTTGTACGGGATGGGCCCGCCCACCGACGTGTTCTTCTGGAGGACCGCGCCGTACTGGTAGCTGCACGCGAGCATCGCGAACGAGATCGCCCAGAGGGCGGCGCGACGGCCGATGGCATCGAGCGACGCGAGCACCAGCACCGTCGCCACGAACATGAACGTCGTCCAGTGCGCGGTGTACTGGTAGTGAATCGAGAGCGTCGGCGAGTACCCGGTCGACAGCATCGTGAAGAGGAAGCCAGGGAGCGCGAAGACCATGGTGAGCGGTCGTCGCAGCGGCACCAGCGCGAGCGGCACCAGCATCTGGAGGGCGTAGACGAGCTTGTCCTGCTCGAGCAGGGTGCCGACCGTGTACCAGGGGTTCCCGACCACCGTCTTGAGGACGGCGCCGAAGCTGTTCTCTCCACTCGGCAAGAGCTTCTGGTAGATGAACGTGAAGCTCTCGCCGCCGAGATAGCGCGGCATGAGCACCATCTTCAAGAGCAAGAAATACGTCCCGGCGACCGCGGCGACGATGAGGCCGGCGCGCGGGCGCTTCCCGCTGACGAGCAGGTAGATCCCCCAGATGACGAGCGCGGCCGAGACGTCCTCGCGCACCGAGAGCGTCAGCACGACGGCGATCACCGCGAGCACGTTGCGCCGTGACTCGAGCGCGTAGAGCGTGAGCCACAGGAAGAACGTCGACAGCGGCAGGTAGTGGTACTCGTAGAGGTTCGCGCCGTGCACGCCGGGGCACATCAGGTACGCGAGCGCGAGCACGCACGCCGCACCGGCGCTCAGGTAGAGCCGCGCGTAGAGAAAGAGAGGAATCGCCGCGGCGCCGAGCAGCCCGGCCTGGATGACGTAGAGCGTCTCGGGGTGCTGATAGAAGGCGTAGAAGGGCGCGATGAAGTACGCGAGGAGCGCCGCGTGATAGCCGAAGTGCGAGCCGACCGGGCCGACGAGCGGCGCCGACTTGTAGAACTGCCCGCCGTGAACGATGTTCCAGACGAGGTTATTCTCGAGCGCGAGGTCGTAGCCGGAGCGCACGCTGTGGTGCCAGGCGATCGTGTAATACGAGAAGTGAATCGTGTACGCGAGCGCGCCCGCGCACACGACGAAGAGCGGCGCTCGCTCCGCGGCACGCGGAAAGCGCGCTGCGAGATCCGACAGGCGGCGGCGGAGCTTCGCGCCGGCGGCCACCTCGGGCCCGAACGGCTCAGCAGCGAGTCGCGCGCGCACACCGGCCTGAAGCACCATGGCGGCCAGCGCCACCAGGCTGAGAAACTCGACGTCCCTGCCTTGCCAGGCCTTCCACTGGAACAGGAGGGGCAGAAAGCCGACCACGCCCACGGGCGCGAACCGGTGCGCGGCCCTCCGTAACGTCCCGGACATCGGCGCGGTCTTCCGCAGGCGATACGCCGCGAAGAGCGCGAACACCGCGACCGCCCCGCCCGTCCCGAATCCTGTCGCAAGCACGAACCGGCGAAGCGCCGGGCGCATATCGTTGTTCGTCAGGTAAGGACCGAGCGGATCCTTCAATAGAATGAAGCCGAGCCCGAACCCCACCGAGAGACCGAGCCCGAAGAGAATCATGAGCGCGCGGCAGGAGACCGAGAGCGGCGGCGCTACCCCGTCGACGTGGGGCGCCGCTCCGGCAATGCGCGGGGCTTTCGGCAGAGCCAGCTCGGGAGCGACGGGAACGGCCATCGGGGGGCGCGGAAGGATTGACGGAGGCCGCCGTGCTGGCAAGGAAGAAGTCTCGGCCTTCTCCCGGCGTTCCAGGTGAGGCCATGCTAACCGCAGCCGGCAAATCGATGGAGACCGTGAGCAAGAACCGCCTGAAGAGAGCGCTGAGGTTCCTCTCGACGCATCGTCCGGAGCTCGCCGTCTTCCTGCTCGGCGTGGTTTTGCGCCTCTCGATGTCGTGGAACTTCCACCCGCTGTGGTCGTACGACACGGACTTCCACTGGGCGGTCGTCACCTGGGTCGCCGAGCATCGCGAGATCCCTGCGCCCGAGACGCTCTTCGAGGCCTTCCACCCGCCGCTCTACTACGTACTTGCTGCGGCCCTCACGAAGCTCGGCGTGAACCGCGCCGGCATGGCGTGGCTCTCCATCGTTCCGTCGATCCTAGAGCTCGCTGTGATCTGGGCGGGGCTCGAGCTCTACGTGACGCGTTCGCGCGTCGCGCGGGTGTCGGCGCTCGCTCTCGCAGCCGTCACCTCCGCGCTCATTCACCTCGGCGGGATGGTGTACCCCGAGTCACTGAATTGCTTCTTGAACGCCGTGATCCTGCTCGTCGTTCCGCTGGTGTTCAGACGGCAGGGCGCCGACCGATGGCTCCCTGCGATGCTCGTCGGGGTGCTCTTCGGCCTCGCGATGCTGACGAAGATCTCCGGCGCAGCGACGATCCTGGCCGTCGGTGTCGGCGTGCTGCTCGAGTTCGCGTTCTCGCGCCGGCCCTTCGCCCGCCGGGCGTCGAACGCGCTCGCGTGGCTCGCGAGCATCGTCGTGTGCGTCGCCGTCTCGGGCTGGTATTTCGGACGCAACGTCCGCGAGTACGGGACCCCCTTCGTGACCAGCTTCACCCTGCCGTCGCAGGAGTGGCTCGTCGCCACGGCAGAGCAGAAGCCGCTCGTCGATCGGCGTCCGCTCGGCTTCCTCTTCGGCTGGGACAGGAGCCTGTACGTGCACCCCTTCCGGCTCCCGGAGACCGGAACTCACGAGCGCCTCTTTCCGGTCGCCATTGCGAGCACGTTCATCGACTTCTGGGGCTACGGCTACGCGGGCTTCGATCACCCCTATGCCCGCAGGCGGGGCGGAATGCGGGAGCAATACGAAACACTGGGCATCGCACGCGGCGCGATGGCCGGTGGAACGGTCGTTTTCTTCGCGGCAGCGCTGGCCTGGGTGGCGGCGGCACGACGGACCCTTCGATTCCGCGATTTCGGCCGTCTGACCGTGATTCTGGCGCCGCTCTCCATGCTCGTAGCGACCATCCAGTTTGCCACTGCCTATCCGGTCGATCTCTACGGTGTCGTGAAGGGCATCTACATGTCGTTCGGCGCTCCGCCGCTCTACGCCGCGTTCGGTATCGCGACGGGCTGGGCGGCGCGTTCCCCACGCCGCCTCCCGGTCCTCGTCCTCCTGATGGCGTCGCTCGTCGCGATCGCCATTTATTCGATCGACTGCCGGCTCCTTCCGCTGTGAGCTAGGGGCTCCGATGACGCGCTTTCCCAGACGAGTCTTCGACGCCCTCAGAGCGTCGTTCGCGCCCGAGGGCGCGGTCGACGTCGGCGCGCTGCCCCCGGCGGATCGTGCGCGCTTCTTCACGTATTACGACGCTGCGCGGGCGCGGCTCGACGGCGCTGCGACTCTCGGCGAGTCGGGGCAGGCCGTACCAGCGCTCCTGCTCTATCGCGAGGGGTTCTCGATGCTCGCGCGCGCCCACTCCGTCACCGGCGCGGGCGTCGCACCGGCCGAAGACCTCGTCGTCGAGCAATTCATCGAGTGGCTCGCGTCGAAGCATGCGCCTTCCGCGCGTGCTCTCCGTGCGGACCTCGTCGCTCCCGATGGACCGCTGGACACTGCCAGCCTGCGGGAGCTCGCTCTACGTGTCGCCGAGCTCGGCGCAGTCACGTCCGACGTCGTCGCCCTTCTGACGCCGCGCTCATCCGAGGAGCAGAAGCGACGCCGCACCGTCAGAAACGCCCTGATCGTCGCCGGGCTCGTCGCGTCCCTCGGCGCGATCGCGGTCGAATTCGTGCGGCCCGAGAACATCGCGTTGCACAGGCCCACCAAGGCGTCGAGCCACGCCCTCGGCACGCGACCGTCCGGCGCCGTGAACGGCCGCATCTACGAGCAGTACGGCTTCCACAGCGAGAAAGAGAGCTCGGCCTGGTGGCGCGTCGATCTCGAGCAGACGTACGCCGTCACGCGGATCCGTGTGTACGGCCGTCACGACTGCTGCTTCGACCAGTCCATACCGATGGTCGTCGAGGTCTCGAACGACGGGGACCATTTTCACCAGATCGCCGGCCGCGTGGAGGCATTCGATCAGCTCGAGCCCTGGGAGATCACGCCCGACGAGCCGGTGAAGACTCGTTTCATCCGTGTTCGCTCGCTCAAGGACACGAACCTCGTGCTCACCGAGGTGGAGGTCTACGGATCGGCGGTCGGGCGCTGACGCGGGAACGGGCTTCCACCGGCGCGTTGCCCGCCGCTCTCCAGTTCCGTGGTTCCGATGGCACAGGGGTGCCGTTCGGTGTCTGGCTCGTGGTCGCGGCGCTCTCCTGGGTTGTTGCCTACCTGTTCGCTCCCGTCGAGCCCGCGCTCTTTCTCGTTCCGCCGGTGCTGACGCTCGCGGTTCTCGCTCCCGCCGCGCAAGCAATGGCGGCACGACCGGAGAGCCCGCTCTCGCGCACCATCGTCGTGCTTCGTCGATTCGAGACGCCCGTGGTGCTGGTCGTGTTCGCGGTGGTCGGCTTCACGATCTTCGGCTCGACGTGGCGACGCGGGATGATCATCGACACCGGTGACAACCAGTACATGATGGCCCGCGCACAGCTCTTCTACGAAGGGCTCAGTCACGGCCACTGGCAGCACTGGACGCACCTCTGGCAAGCTGGAGACACCCTCACCGATCTCTACCCGATAGAAGCGAACCTGATGACGGCGCTGGTGCATGCCGTAGCGCCGCGCGGCACGGAGTTCGGCACCTCGTACACGGCGTTCGTGCTCTTCTCGTGGTGGCTCCGGGGTGTCGCCGTCTACGCCGTCGCGCGCCGGTTCTCGTCGCCGCTGGTGGCGTTCGCGCTCGGATACGCTTCTCTCTTCGATGTCGGCGCCGACGTGTTCGGTGGCACCTGGTACGCGACCATCTTCTTCGGGATGGTCCACAACACGCTGTCGCTCACGTTCGCCCTGTTCGCGGTGGCCTTCCAGGTCGATCTGACGCGGCGGGTGACGGGCTTCCGGTTCGTCGCGTGCGCGCTCGCGGTGGCTCTGTCGGCGTGTGGTCACGCCCTCGGGATGCTCATCATGGTCATCGCGACGTTCGCCCTCGCCGTCGGGATGTGGGTCGCGAAGGAACAGCGCAGAGCGGGCTGGGCGCTCGCCGCGACGTGTCTCGGTCTCGCGCTCTCGGCGATCTGGATAATCCCGTTCAGCCGCGCGCTCGCAATGGGGAATTTCCGGGTCGCGATGCCGGGCGACACCTTCGCGCAGGTCGGCAAGACGCTCTTCGACGGCATGCTCCCCACGTCGTCGTTCGCTGCGTTCACCGGACTCGCGCTCATCGCGGCCGTAGCTGCGGCGCTCAGCGGCGAGGTCACCGTGGTTCCTGCGGGCATCGCCTCGGTCATCCTCGTCTGCCTGGTCGTGACGCCGTTCCTGGTGAGCGCTCGCGTGCTGCACTATTTCCCGGCATTCGCCGACGCGCAGCCGGTGCGCATGATGGCCGCGTTCAAGACGGTCGTCATTCCGTGCGTCGCGTGGTGGCTCGACAGCCTCGAGAAGCGAGTGCTGCGCTCCTCCGGTTCGCTCGCCGTGTCGCGGGTGGGCGCAAGGACGCTGATGCTCGCGCTCCTCCTGTACGGCCCGGCGCGGGTAGCTCTGTCCGGCCTGGACGTGCTCGGGTCCGATCTGCGCGAGCTCGTGAGGACGGTGGGGCCGTCGGCAGAGCGAGCGCACACCGGGGAGGACTACCGTCGCGTACTCGGGTTCCTCAAGGACCGACGCGACGAGGATCGGAGCTCGCTGCTCTGGCGTGCCGCCGTGATCTGGAAGAACACCTGGCGGCACGCGGTGTGGGCGGAGGGAATGAACACCGGTGTTCCCATCGTCGACGCCGACCAGGTACCGTCGAATTTCTTCGAGATCCGTCCTCGCGAGATGAACGCGCGCGGCTTCAACGACTGGAACGTCCGGTACGTCCTGACCGATCTGCCGACCGTGCCGTTCGGCAACGTCGTCGAGCGCTTCGTCTCGGGCCCGTTCCACGTCTGGGAAGTGCTCCCGTTCGACACGCGGTACGCGATCGCGCCGCCCGGGGTCCAGGTGACGGACATTCATCTGGAGGGCGAGAGCATCCGATTCCACGTGGAAGGAGCGCCTTCTGGCGGAGCGGATATCCAGCTCCGGACTGCGGCGTTCCCCCGCTGGAGAGCGAGAGAGCGCGGCGAGTGGCTGCGCGTCTCCGCAAGGCTGCCACGCGCCGACGCGGCGCCTCATCAGGAGCAGCTCGTCGTGCACGCGAAGAACGGCGACGTGCTCATGACCTGTGACGGGACCATGCCCGGCTACTGGAGTGGTCTCATCGTCACCCTCGCCGCCGCCCTCGGGATCGGCATGGGCGCCTCCGAGCGGAAGCGCGCGCGCTTCGAGGAGATGCTGCGAGCGGCCCTCGCGCGAGCGTCGTCTCTGGCGGCGGAAGCAGGTCGTCGCGGCCACCGATGGGCAAAGCCCGCCGCGATGGTCGGGGCCGTCGTCGTGCTCGGTCTCGGGATCGGTGTACGATTCCGCGGCGCACGCGAGCTCGCGGGGCCGGCACTCGTGGGTCTCGGCGACTTCGACGTCGGCTCGTACCGCAACGGCCATGTCGAGCCGTGCTCACCGACGTTCTGGCGAGATCAATTCACGTGCACATCGGGCAATGTCGTCGTCGACGGCTGGCTCGGCACCAAGGCGGCGGGCGACGACAGCGGCGAAGCCGCCGCCCTGTGGCCCGGCATCCGCGTCCGGAGCCGCAAGGGCAACACCGTCGTTCTCGACTTCGGGCGCGTGCACCTCGACGCGCCCGACGGCCTCTGGATCCAGAACGCGACGTGGTTTTCCCATCGCGCCAAGATAACGTGGGGCGACGCCGTGCTCGCGACGTCGACCTTCAGCGGCGAAGAGATGCACGTCTTCCCCCTGCCGCCCGGAAAGGGCGGCAGCAAACGCCTGACGATAGAGCTAGAGGCCGACAATGAGGGCTCGATCTGCGTCCTCCGCGGCGGCACCGGAAAGCCGCCGCCGTTTCGCTGAAAGCCGAGCTCACCGCGGCTTCCGCACGTCCTCGTAGTGGGACGAGGAGCCTCGTGTCAGCTCGTCGAACCCGTGCTCTCGACGTTGCGCGGCATCAGCTTGCCGATGGCCTGGTTGAGGACGACGACCCAGCGCTCGTTGAGGAGCGTAAGGAGATACGCCACGAAGAAGGATGTGGCGAAGGTCGCGGCGACGGCGCATTGCTCGGCGCGGGGGTGCCCGAGCGAGCCAGCGGCGAGCAGCGTCGCGGAGCCGACCGAGCACAGGATGGGCACGTGGACGAGGTAGAGCGGAAACGAGATCCGGCCGAGGAAGGTCGCCCAGCGCGCGGAGAGGAACGAGTGGAGCGACGGGGAGGTCTCCGCCGCCACGATGAGGAGCACCGAGCCGACGAGGTTCACGTAGGTGGGTGCGCATCCGGCCGGCACGAGCCAGCCGAGCGGCCTGAACGCGAACGCGGAGACGCCCGCCCAGCCGAGCAGGTAGACGGCGAGCACGACCATCAGAGTGGTCAGGATCCGGGACGCGAGCCACCGGGTCTCGGGAAGGAACGCCGCGAGCCCGACGCCGACCGGGAACGCGACGTACTGCGGGTCGATGTGGTGGCACACGAGCACCGTGACGACGACGAGGTACACGCGCAGCAGCCCTCTCTTCACCGGCCCGAGGACGAGCGCGAGCCCCATCGCGACGAAGCTACCGATGAACTCGAAGCGCATCGTCCACAAGCTGCTGTCGTACGTGTTGTCGCCGTGGAAGAACGTGTAATACGAGCCCTGCTGGAACGCTCCCCAGAAGCTCGGCACGATGGGCTGAACCGACGCGTTAGCGAAGTACCAGAGCCACCACGACTGAGTGACCACCGCGGCGGGCTGATGCCGGTACAGGTTGAAGTGGAATGCGGCCCACGAAAGCATCACGGTGACGAGGACCGGCATCGCGAGACGCGGCCAGCGCTTCACCAGATTCCGGTGGATCTGAGACGCGTCACCCGTCAGCAGATACCGGCGCGTCAGCACGAAGCCCGAGAGCACGAAGAAGAACGCGACCGCCGCCGTCCCGTAGACGAGGCCGAACCACACTTTCGTCGTGAACGGCGTGGTCGGATCGGCAGCCGGGTAGATGCCGGACCGCTGCGGGAAGAAGCCGAGGATGTTGTGCCAGCAGACGACACTGACGCTCGCGAGACCACGCAGCGCCTCGAGCGCTGTATCTCTCCCGGACGATGCTGTGACCTGGGGACGGGGCATTCGGAAAGGCGCGCGAATGTGCGCGAGATCCCAGCCGAAATGTAAGCAAAATCCGGCGCCCGCGTAAATGCCCGCCCCTCATCATCGCCGGCCGTTCCCTTTCCCCCGCTTCACAGTCATGGCGCTCGCGCGCCCTCTCGTCAGCGGGAAGTGCGTGATCCGCCCGCGTTCCTCGGTACCGGCTCCTCGACCTGCGCGGAAGGCGGCGGTGACCGCGTGAGGCGCTTCGATTCGACGGCCTCGTCGGTGCTGGCGTGCAGAGTATTCCCGAGCACGAACGCGACGTCGGGTGTCGTCTCCGCCTCGATGAGGATCTGATACGAGAAGAGCGATCGGCTCATGCCGATGAGCGCCAGGTTCAGGCGAACGGCGCCGCGCCCCACGACGCCGTCGCCGAACACCTTCGGGAACGGAGCCGGGATCCCCTTCACGCTCTTGATCCGGAAGCCCGTGTCGCGCAGAAGCCGCTGGAGGCTCCGGAACGTGAAGAGGCGGGTGTGCGTCCTGTCGAGGATTCCGCGCTTCCCGTAGTTGAACTGCCCGAAGAGCAGCATCAGCCGCTGCACGACGAACGCGACGTTCGGCGAGGTGACGATGAGCGTCCGCGGATCGTACGTGAACTGACGCCTGAGCTCCTCGAGGAACCGTTCGGGGCTCTTCAGATGTTCGATGATGTCGAGCAGAAGGATGTGAGAGTGCCCGTCGACGGAGAAGTGAATCGGGTCGTCGAGGTCTTGCTCGATCACGTTCACCCCGGTGCCGGCCGCACGAACGTCGCGGTCGACTATCGTCACCGTCGACCCGCGCTTCACGATCTCCCGCGCCATCTCACCGGGGCCGGAGCCGATGTCGAGGACGCAGCTACCGTGAGGGATCCGGTCGAGGACCATCGTGTAACTGCTCGGATACCCGAGCTTAAGGGCGTAGATCGTGTTGTCCTGCGGCTCGGTGTCGAACCGCCTCTGGTAGAGGAGGCCGGTCTGATGAAGGACGCTCTGCAGCGTCGTCCTGACCGTGCTCGTCACGTGTCGCGACCGGCTGCGCGGAGGCGGCACCTGGCGACGCTGCGCAGAGACGGGCCGCTCGATGATACGCGCCCCCGCGTTCAGGAACTGGATGATGATCTCGGTGTCGAAGTGCAGCTCGTTCGAGTTCAGGTCGAAGGGCACCCGGGCGAGCGTCTTCACCGAATAGCTCCGGTATCCCGAGTAAAAGTCCGACAGCTTCGTACCGAGGAGCAGATTCTGGAAGGCCGAGAGCAGCGCGTCGCCGCGACTCCTGTACGCTCTTTCGCCAGCGCCGGCGCGGGTCGCGAAGACGGCGTCCGCGGTCCCCGCGACGAGCGGAGTGAGAATTTCGAGCAGGTCGCCCGGCGCGTAGCGTCCGTCCCCGGGCAGGACCGCGACATGATCGAAGCCGCGCCGGATCGCGAAGGAAAAGCCGACCTTCTGGTTGCCGCCGTGGCCTTGGTTGAACTCGTTGCGAAGGACGGTCACCGGCAGGTGCGGATGTTCCGCGCGGTACTCGCGGCCGATCTCGAACGTACGATCCTCCGAAGCATCGTCGACGACGAGGATCTCCGCCTCGAACGTCGAGAACACCGCTTCCGGGATCCCCTGGAGCACGCGACGGAGCGTCTCCTCTGCGTGGTAGGCAACGACCAGAACGAGCAGGCGCGGCTTCATGCGAGAGACCCCTCTTGATGCACGATCATTCCCTCGGACCGTGGCTGTACACGGCGAGCGACCCCGTTCGCTGCGCCAGGAAATAGCGGAAGCTCAGCGCCTTTCGCGCAGCGTCGTCGAGCTGATTGTCGTCTCCTACCAGCGCGACGTCGGCGTGCAACAGCGCCCCCTCGAGTGACCCGGTGTCGATCGGGTGCGGCGCCTCCGGAAAATGCTGGAGCTCCTCGGGCATCTCCTCGCACACGCTGAGGGCGCTCACGGGATAGACGCCATCCGGATACTTGCTCACCTTCCAGACGACGACCTCGAGCTCCGGCTGGATCGGTGGAGGGTCGGCCGGCAGGGGAGCCACGCGCAGACCGCCGAAGCTCTGCGAATTGGGGATGAGCGGGTACGCGAAGAGATCGAACACGACCTGCTCTTGCCGGTACGCTGCTGCGCGATTGCCGGGCATCCACGCTACGTGCGTCACGCCGAGCTCGCGAAATCGGTCGTAGACATCGCGCGGCGTGCGGAGCGTTCGATAGTCGACCACTCCCTGGAAGCCGACCCAGTCGAGCAGCACCGGTCGATCGATGCCGAGCATCCCGTGCTGGTCGTGGAGGAGCAGGACCGCGTCCTTGGGCAGGGCCTTGCCTAGGGCGACGTAGTCCTTGCGATAGCCGTCGAACCGCGTCTTGGCTTTGCCGTCTAGACCGCTGCGGATAAGAGTGAAGGCGTTGTCGACGCGGCCGCTTCCGTGGAAGTACCAGTCGCCGCCCCAGACGATCTGCAGCCCGACGAGTGCCACGAGCCCGACGCGGGCCATCGTCCCCACCTCCCAGACGCGAGCGATCGTCGCGGCGACGACCGCAGCCATGAGCGGCAGGAATGTCTGGAGATTGCGATCGACCCAGAACGTCATCGCCCAGACGAAGAGCGCCCCGACGCCGATCGCCATCCCGAGCCACAGCTTGCGCGCGCGGGCAACCAGGAACCCCGCCGGCATGAGCAGTGTGAAGAGCGACCCGAACGTCGGCTTGTCCCCGGTGAACGTGTAGTGGGGCTTGAACGAGAAGGTGAACACCATGCCGAGCGCGGCCTTCACTCGTTCCCCGAGCTCCTTCGGCGGGTGCCAGCGGTAGTCGGCGAAGAGGTAGTCCATCTGGAGCTGCGCACCGGGAAGGAACGGCTTGCTGTGGAACGACCCCTGCGCGAGCGGGAAGAACGGGTTGTTGAAGAACACCCAGTTCGAACCGAAATGCAGGCTGAGAAGGGCGAGCATCGTGCCGAGCCCGGCGACGAGACCGAGCGCGCTCTGCCGGAGCGACGGCACCGGCCCTTTGCCGCGGAGGTGCTTCACGAGGAGCAGGAGCAACCTGCCGGCGATCAACGCGGCGATCGGCACGAGCAGGTAGACGGCGTGGTACTTCGTGAGGAGGCCGGCTGCGGCGAAGGTGCCGAGCAACGCGCCGTGACGCCAGTCGAGCCGCTCGAGGAAGCGCGCGGCCGACAGAAAAATGGGCACCGCGAACACGGCCAGGAAGTGGTCCGCTGCACAGCCCATGTTGCCGTCGTGAACGAAGAGGCTCGGAAACAGGAACAGCGCCGCCCACGCGCCTCGCAGCCCCACCCGCTCCGCCATGTAGCGCGCGCCGGCACCGACGGTGACGAGGGTCCACAGGAAGACGGTGAACTCGTCGTGTAGCGCCATCATCCAGCGCAGCGCGGGCTGATCGAATCCGGGTACCAGGAACGCCCAGGTGTTCACGACGCTCCCGAGATGAGGGACGTTCTTCACCCAGTCGCCTGGAAACGGGACGATACGGCCCTCGCGTGCGTAGTCCTGCGCGATGACGAGATGATTCCACTGCGCGTCGTAGTTGACCGACTCCGGCGAGAACACCTGGAGATACAGGAAGGCGATCCCGAGGGTGCCGAACGCGGTTGCGACGACTGCCTCCGGCGTGGTGACGAGCGCGGCGAACGACGCCTCACGCCAGGCACGCACCGCCTCGCGAGCGCCGGCCGCGAGCATCACGAGCGGCAGTGCGATCCGTAGACGCGGCCGAGCACGTGGGCAAACCCACCGAGATAGATCCCGGTCACGAACACCGTGAGCCCGAGCGCAAACGCGAGCGCGACCTTCTCGAGCCCGGGAAGGCCCGGGATCCGCAGAATCCGTACAAGGACGACGTGACCCGTCGACACGCAGGCCGCGCTCAGCAAGAGCTCCCAGCCCCAGATCTTCGCGAGGTCGAAGAAGAGCCACTCCCCGAACGGCCGCGCCTCGTTCAGGAACGAAGCGAACCACGCCGTCGCCGCGAGGAGGACGACGGACATCAGAGCCGAGCGCCCGGACGGAGGACGCGGCACTCTCGCCCACCAAGCGCGCCTTGCCGGCGCTCGGGTTCTGTCGTTCACGTCGGCGTCCAGCGCGCGCGCGCCGGCGCTCTCGCGCTGGAGAATATCCTCGGAAACCATGGGCCCTGTCGACACCACAACGAGTCGGGCGAAGGCCTTATATCAAGCACTTCACGTTGCGACTCGTCCGAAACGCCGTACTTGACTCCTCTTTACACCCGCATGGCACGACCCTCCGCCGAGCCGATCGCGAAACGTCTACGCAAACCGCGTGCCGGCATCATCGTGCCAGGTTGTGCCAGGGCGTCGGTTCAAGCGATCAGCGCGTCGCGAGCGACGTGAAGAACCGCTTCAGGGTCGACGCCCCGGTCAGCCCGTCGTCGATCTGCGCGAGGAGCGCCTCCGGGTCGAGCCCTTCGCCGGCGAGGATCGCGCGGCGCGCCTCGACGTACGCGCGCACGATCGCGCCGTCCATTTCCGGATGAAATTGCACGCCCCAGGTCGTCTCGTTGAAGCGGACGGCGGCGTTCGCCTCGAGGGCCGTTCGCGCCAGCGCAACGGCGCCCGGTGGCAAGCGGGTGATCGTGTCGACATGCGTCGCGTTGGCGCGAAGCGGCGCGCGCGCCGCGTCGAAGATGGGATCGTCCGCGATGAGCTCGAGGCTCACCGTGCCGATCTCGCGACCACGGGGGTTCTTCTCGACGAGGCCGCCGAGGGCCTGGCCGAGCATCTGGTGTCCGAAGCAGACGCCGAACACCGGTACAGAAGCCGCAACTGCACGCAGCAGATACGCCTCACCCGCGAGCACCCAGTCGGCGCGATCCGTCACGCTCGCGGACGACCCGGTGACGACGACGGCGGAGAACGTCTCGGGTTCCGGTAACGACGCGCCCGTCCGGATATCGTGGTCCGCGAACGCGAGCGGCAAGGAGCCAGCGACCTTGCGCATCATGTCCGCGTAGCTTCCGCGTGACATCTTGACGCTCTCGATGGGCTCGCCGGCAATCAGGATGGCGACGGGACGGGACATGCTCTCGGAACCGAGTCTAGCGTATGGACGCCGCTCATCGAATGGTACCGTGCGGTCGTGGCCGGGACGACCATCACCGAAATTGCCGCAGAGCCGTGGACGATAGAGCTGACGGAGCCGTTCGGCATCGCGACCGGCGCGCAGGCCGTCGCGGAGAACGTGCTCGTTACGGTCGTCCTCGCTGACGGCACGACGGGGACCGGCGAGGCGGCGCCGTTTCCGGCCGTGAACGGGGAGACGCGGGCCGACGTGCTCGCGGCAGTCACGCAAGCGCGCGCCGCGCTCGTCGGGGAAGACGCCGCGCGGTTCCGGCGCATCGCGGCCATTCTCCGTGAAGCGTGTCCGGCACCCACGGCGCGCTGTGCGCTCGAGTCGGCCGTCCTCGACGCCTTCACACGGCGCGCCGGTGTGTCCCTGTTCCACTTCTTCGGCGGCAAGGACCCGTCACTCACGACGGACATCACCATCGTCACCGGCACGCCGGACCACGCGGCGCGCGCCGCAGAGCGCGCGTGGAAGGACGGCTTCACGACGCTGAAGGTCAAGGTGGGCGGCGGCGACGTGGAGGACGACGTGGCGCGCTTGACGACGATACGCGGCGTCGCACCCGGCGCGCGCCTCGTCCTCGACGCGAACGGCGGGTTCACCAGCGACGAGGCGTCGCATCTCGTCGAGTGCATCGGCGCCGGTGCGATCGCGCTGTTCGAGCAACCGACGCCGGGAGACGATCTCGACGAGCTCCGGAGCGTCCGCAAGCGCACGCGGGTGCTCGTCGCCGCCGACGAGAGCGCTCGCTCGGCGAACGACGTCGCCATGATCGCAGCGATGCGCGCCGCCGACGTCGTCAACGTGAAGATCTCGAAGTGCGGCGTCGTCGAGGCGATGGACATGATCGCCGCGGCGCGCGGCTATAACCTCGGGCTCATGATCGGCGGCATGGTGGAGACGCCGCTCGCGATGACCGTGTCCGCGTGTCTCGCCGCCGGCCACGGTGGCTTCGACTTCGTCGACCTCGACACACCCCTCTTCATGAAGAACGTCCCGACGTCGGGAGGCTTTCGCCAGATCGGACCAACCCTCGACGTTTCCCCGATCGAAGCCGGACACGGAGTAACCGTCACGCGACGGACGGAGTGACGATCTGGCTCGCGCCTGCGGGGTTCCAAGGGACGGTCCGGATGGCTCGCATTCACGAAACGCGCTAAACTTCCCTGTGATGCAAGCCTTCGAGGCCACACCCCCTCCCCTGAACGAAGACGCCGATGGTGTTCTTCGCGTTGCGGGCACGCGGGTAACCTTGCAGACCATCGTGATGGCGTACGACATGGGGGGTACGGCGGAGGAGATCGCGGACCGTTTCCCGTCCGTCGGCCTTGCGAGCGTCTACGAGGTGATCGGATACGTGCTGCGACACCGTCCCGCCGTCGATGCGTACCTGGCAACGCAGGAACGTCTCGGGGCAGAAGTGCGTGCGGACGTCGAGAAGCATTTTTCGGCGGACGGGATCCGGTCCCGATTGCTTGCGCGTCGAGGCCGGGGGCCCGACGCGGGTCCATGATCGGGATCGCTGCGGACGAGAACCTCGACAACGACATCGTTCGGGCCTTGCGGCGACGGCTGCCCGACGTGGACGTCATGCGGGCGCAAGACGTCGGTCTCAGCGGGCGGGACGACCCGACCATCCTCGATTGGGCGGCAAGCAGTGACGGTGTGCTGCTGACGCACGACGTTGCGACGATGATACGCCATGCCCTCGATCGAGTCCGCGCCGGACTCCCGATGTCCGGGCTCATTGTGATTCCTCAGCGCGTGGCCATCGTGACCGCTGTGGATGATCTGCTGCTCCTCGTCACACGTAGCTCTCCGGACGAACTGGCAGGACAGATCCTCTACGTTCCGTTGCGATGACGGCGCCTCAGCGCTTGTCGCTTCTGACCCCTTTGCTGCCCAGACCCTGAGGGAAAATGAACTTCGAGCGCACCTGGGCGACGTAATCGAGCAGGTCCGTCAGGTGATTCTCGAGGACATCCCGGACGACTTTCTTGTCGATGCTCGTGTAACCATGGACGAGTACATTGCGGAAGCCCACTGCGGCACGGAGCGCGCGCGATAGCGGCTCGTCGATGACGCCGTGACGAAGCAACGTCACGAACAGCTCTTGACTCGTTTGTGGTTCGCCCCACCGTTCGTCCGACACGATGTGAGACGCCACATCGATTGCCGCTTGAACGGCCATCTGAAGCGTATGCTCGACGAACCGTTCCTCACGCACGTCGATCTCGATGCGCGCGGGGTTTGCCAGCGAGCGTAGTTCCTGCACGTAGGTCTCGATGAGGGCGAGCCTCTTCGCGACGAGATCGAGATCCGTCAAAGCGCCCTCACCTGACGTCGGTATCGCTGAAGATGCGGGAGCAGATCGAAGTACTGGTCTCGCGCACGGACCTCGAACGCAACCCGTGCAGAGCGATCGTTCTCGACGAGGAGGATGCCGTCCCTGAGGACGCGGTGCACGAGGTCGACGGGGCTCGTGTTCAGAACGACGAGGTCGACGGGGCAGCCGAGTAAGGCCTCGAGGTCGGCGGCGACCGCGAAGGGCTGCGCGTCGAGGGTCGACTCGGGTGGGCTCGAAAACAGCAAGCCGATGTCTGCGTCGCTGTCCGGCCGGGCCTCCACTCGCCCTCGGCTACCGAAGAGATAAGCGGCAACGAGCCCAGGGATCCGCCGCGGCAATTCACGCCGAAGCACGGCTTCTGCGTCTTCCTTCGACACGCTCGAAGCCTACTCCACGTGCGTGTGGGCGGCGAGTCGCGGCAGCTCTAGGAGGGCCCGAAAACGGCCCGTAACGAGACAGTCCCTGCCGCCTCTGCTAAGTTCGAAGCTCAGTGGGCGGTTCTCGTCCGGTACGCCAGCTTCACTTGCCGATGTCCCTCGGGTCGTCGCCGCCGGTGGCGTCCCCGCGCATCACGAAGCCGGAGCGCGTGTGGGTCAACCGCGGGCTCAAGATGACGAGCGTCCAGTGGATCGGCTTCGACATGGACTACACGCTCGCCATCTACGACCAGGCGCGCATGGACTCGCTCCAGGTCGACGCCACCGTCGAGCGTCTCGTGAAGCGCGGCTACCCGAGCTACCTGATGAAGCTCGAGTACGACCATCGCTTCCCGATCCGCGGTCTCCTCGTCGACAAGCGGTATGGCCACGTCTTGAAGATGAACCGCTTCAAGGTGGTGCGGAAGGGCTGGCATGGCCTGAAGCCGCTCTCGAAGGACGTCCTTCGAGAGCTCTATAACCACCAGCAGATCCGTCCGCAGACGACGCGGTACCACTGGATCGACACGCTGTTCTCCCTCGCGGAGGTGACGGCCTACGCCGCCATCACCGAGGCGCTCGAGCGCCGCGGCGAGAAGGTCGACTACGAGCAGCTCTTCCGCGACGTGCGCGAGTCCATCGACGAGGCGCACCGCGACGGCACGATCTACGCGAACGTCCTCCCCGACATCCCGAAGTTCATCTACCGCGACCCGCACCTCGCCGAGACGCTGCACAAGCTCCGCTCTTCCGGGAAGAAGCTCTTTCTCCTGACGAACTCGCCGTGGAGCTACACCGACTCCGTCATGCGGTACCTGCTCGGCGGGCAGATGAACGAATATCCGGCGTGGCGGCTCTACTTCGACGTGGTCGTGGTCGCGGCGCAGAAGCCGTCGTGGTTCCGCGAGAGCCGTCCCATCATGGAGCGCGACGGGGACGTGCTCCGTGATCTGTCGGGTCCGCTCGAGCGCGGGAAGATCTACGAAGGCGGAAGCCTCGTCGAGTTCGAGCGCCTCCTCGGCGTGCCGAGCTCGAGCGTGCTCTACGTTGGCGATCACATCTACGGCGACATCCTTCGTTCGAAGAAGCACTCCGCGTGGCGCACCGCGCTCGTCATCCAGGAGCTCGACGCGGAGCTCGAAGCTCACGAGCGCTGCGCGTCGGACATCTCGCGCCAGCGCATGCTCGAGGAGACGAGGGAGAACCTGGAAGACGAGCTTCGCTACTACCAGGCGCGCATGAAAGAGGTCGGCAAGAAGGACGCCGCGAAGAAGGACGCCGCGAAGAAAGACGCCGCAGACGGCGACGCGCCGGAATCCACCGACGAGCGCACGCGGGTGAAGCGCGCCATCGAGCGCATCCGGGGCGAGCTCCGCGAGATCAAGACCGAGCACGGGAAGATCCGCGACGTGGTCGACCTGAGCTTTCACCCGTACTGGGGCTCGCTCCTGAAGCAGGACAACGAGCTCTCCATCTTCGGGCAGCAGGTGGAGGCGTACGCGGACATATACATGCGCCGGGTCTCCTGCCTCCGCCACTACTCGCCCATGCAGTTCTTCCGCTCGCCGCACGACCTGATGCCTCACGAGCTGTGACCGAAGCCGTCTCGTGGCCGCTGATGGCCATGCCGACGAGATGACGCTTTGCGCAGCTTTTCGTACCTTGCGTAGTTGATGCTGATGGGGGAACGTACCCCCGTTCTGCGGAGGCGATTCTCGGGAAGCTAGCCGCGAGGTCCGTGGTTCTCCTCCGATCTCGGTTCTTCTGTGACCCGCTTTGGAGTAGCGATGCCCCTGCCGGCGAACAGACCACACAAGACGCCCGTGACCACCGACAGCGTGACCGGGCGGCGAAGAGGAACGATTCGATGAACTTGACCGAGTGGCTCCAGCGCCTGATGACGAATTTCGGCGCGCAGTGGGTGATGTGGCTCCTCATCGGCCTCAGCGTCGTCTCCGTCGCCATCATGCTGGAACGTGGATGGTTCTACTGGTCGCTCCGTGACGACCTCGGTCGCCTCGCGAACGACCTGCGCGACCTGCTCCGCAACAACGATGTCGAAGGTGCCCGGAAGAAGATGGAGGCATCTCCGAGCGCCGAGGCCGCCGTCGTAGTGGCCGGTCTGATCGAGAGCGACAACGGCCGCGGTGCCGCAGAAGAGGCGATGCACGGCGCCGTCGCGCTCCAGCGCATGCGGCTCGAGCGACGTCTCGCGTACCTCGGCACCCTCGGCAACAACGCGCCGTTCATCGGCCTCTTCGGCACCGTCATCGGCGTCGTGCAGGCCTTCGCCGCTCTCGGGCGGCAAGACACGGCGAGCGCCGCCGCAGAGGCCGCAGCCGGCATGGCCCCGCAAGAAGTGATGGCCGCCATCGCCGAAGCCCTCGTGGCCACGGCGGTCGGGCTCGCCGTCGCGATCCCCGCGGTCGCCACCTATAACTTTTTCATCCGTCAGATGAAGTCGACGCTGGCGAACGCCGAGGTGCTCACCCGCGTGCTCCTCGCTCACCTCGCGGCGGAGCACGGACCCAAGACCCGCACCGACGAGGCGGCCTGATGGCGGGCGGAGCATCGGACGACGACGACGGGCTCATCAGCGGCATCAACGTCACGCCGCTCGTCGACGTCATGATGGTGCTCCTCGTCATCTTCATGGTCACGGCGAAGATCATCGTCCAGCAAGGCATGCCGATGGATCTGCCGAAGTCCGCGAGCGGCGAGAGCATGCAGACGATCTTCAGCGTCGACATGGCGGTGGACGGAAAGATCCACGTCGACTCCAAGCCCGTCGCGGACGACGAGCAGATCCTCCCGCTCGCGCGCGCCGCGAAGGCGGGGAACAAGGACATCCGTGCCGTCATCCGCGCCGACAAGAAGGTCGAGCACGGGCGCGTCATCCACGCGCTCGACCTGCTACGCCAGGGTGGGATCTCGAAGATCGCGTTCGCCGTGTCACCGACGACCAAGGCCGACGTCGAACCGCCCCCCCCTCCCAAGTAGACGTTCATCGTCGAACAGCGCAGTCCTCGAGGCATCAAAGATGCGGAACTACGCGAGCGAAGCGAGCCCGCCGAAGGCGGCGGGGGGAGCAGTTCGCCGAAGGCGAAGCTGCGGGGGGCCAAGGCCCCCCTTTACTAGTAGGAACGAATGGTGAGTCACGCCGAAACCGTTCGGCGATCCCCCGAGAGCGTCATCGCGAGCGACCCGTTCGCGAAGATGCTCGCGTTCGACGACCGCGGTGCGCTCCGTTTCCGGGTGAGCCTCGCGCTGACGGTCGCGCTCTATCTCTCGCTCGGCCTTCGCGGTCTGGCGATGTCGACCGGGCTCGGCGGCTTTGCCGACAGCGTGTTCCGGGTGCTCCAGCGCTCGCACCACACCGAGTACGAGATAGAGCCGCCCCCGCCGCCACCGCCCGAGCCGGAGCCCACGCCGGAACCCGAGCCCGAGGTGCCGAAGGAAGCGCCACCCCCGAAGGCCGCTGCCGCGCCCGCTACTCCGCCCGCGGCGGCGCAGGCCGGGCAAGTGATGACGTCGACTCCCGACCCCGACGAGCCCGTCGATCTGACGGGAGACGGCTTCGTGCAGGGTACGGGTGACGCCTTCGCCGGTGGCGTCACCACGACGAGCGGGACGAGCAAGTCCGCCGTGCGCGACGTGAAGGCGGCCGGTTCCGCGGAAGCCGCGGCGCCCGCGGTGAAGCCGAGCACGGGTACCGGCGGCCCCGACCAGTCGCGCAAGGCCGCGCTTCTCGGCGGCAATTCATGGGACCGGTGCGGGTTCCCCGCCGAGGCGGACATCGAGCAGATCAACAACGCTCGCGTGACCCTGGTCGTCACCGTGGACTCCGACGGCCATGCGACGAACGCCTCGGTCTCACAAGATCCGGGCTACGGCTTCGGCGCGCTCGCCAAGCGCTGTGCGCTCCGCGAGCGCTACTCACCTGCGCTGAACAGGGCCGGGGAGCCGGTCACGGCCACGCAGACCATCGTCATCAACTTTCGCAGGTGACGGCTTTCCCTGATGGTAGAGTCGGTCGCGATACGCTCGACCATGTCCGACACCTCCGAGCTGCTGAAAAGGGTCGACCTCTTCGCCGGGCTGAAGCCTGAGGGGATCACCCTCATTTCGAAGGTCGCGACCGAAGAGACACACGCGGTCGGCACCAAGATCTTTCAGCACGGGGACGCGGGGGACAAGCTCTACCTCATCCTCGACGGCAAGGTCCGCATCAGCCGGGACGTGCCCGGGATGGGGGAAGAAGCGCTGGCCGTCCTCGGCCCCGGTCAGGTCTTCGGGGAGATGGCCCTGCTCGACGAGTCGCCCCGCTCGGCCGACGCGCGCGTCCATGAGCATTGTCGCGTCCTCGCCATCCCGAAGGACGGCTTCGACGATCTCCTCTTCATGCACAAGGACCTCGCTTACGAGGTGCTGTGGAGCATGGTGCGGATGCTCATTGGTCGGCTCCGCGAAACTACTGATAAACTGACCTTCCTGTCAGTGACCGGGCGATTCTGAGGGTGCATCCGCTCCCCTGCCCGCCCCTTCAGGAGCGCCGCGCGAACGCGCGGCTTTTGTGCCTGATCGTGAAGATCAGGGTTCGCTGAAGAGGCGAACACCTGCGGCTTTTCTCCACAATTTGACTTCCTGACACCCGTTCAGTACGATTCGCGGACTCAACATGCAGGGTCTCACGAAGCGTCAAGAGCAAACGCTCGACTATATCCGCCAGTCCATCGAGCAGCGAGGCTACCCGCCCACGCTCCGCGAGATAGGCGAGTACATGGGGATCCGCTCGACCAACGGGGTCAACGATCACCTGCGCGCGCTCGAGCGCAAAGGCTACCTGCGGCGTGAGGACATGAAGAGCCGCGCCCTCCGGGTCGTGGACCAGATCGACAAGAATGCCCCGCCGCCGAAGCCGAGCGACGAGAACCTCATCGACATCAAGGTCGTCGGTCGCGTAGCGGCCGGTCTCCCGTTGATGGCCGAAGAGAACGTCATCGACACCGTCCGCATCGATCGGATGATGGTGCGCGGTGGCCGCGAGGTCTTCGGCCTCAAAGTGACCGGGGATTCGATGATCGAGGCCGGCATTCTCAATGGCGATTACATCTTCGTTCGCCGCCAGCCCAGCGCCGATCGCGGAGAGATCGTCGTCGCCCTCATCGGGGACGAGGCCACCGTGAAGCACTACTACCCCGAGAAGGACTACATCCGGTTCCAGCCGGCCAACTCCCAGATGGCTCCGATTCTCGTTCGGGCCGTCGATTTCAAGCCGACGATGTTGCTCGGCGTCGTGGTCGGCGTCTTTCGCCGTCTCTGAGCCGCTTCGTCCTGTCGCGTCAGGGGTACCGCGGCCGTGAGCCGCTCACGCGGGTGCGGCTTACATACGTCGGATGGCGCAGGAAACGTGCACTGAACGACGTCCTGGGGCTGTTGACGCCTGCTTCAGAGGGTTGATAGCGTCGGCGTCGCGGTTCCTGAATGGCCGAGCCCAAGTCGCCGAGTCTTCACGCCGCGCTCGCAGCAATCCCGTTCGCGCTGCTGCTGGTCGGGTGCGGCAACACGATCTACGCGTTCAAGGCGAACTCCGCCGCGAACAAGGTCGAAGAAGCGCACGAGCTCGGCGCCGAGAAGCTCGCGCCTTACGAATATTACTACGCCGAGCAACACCTCCGTAAAGCCGAGGAAGAAGCCGCAGGCGCCGACTACAGCGACGCGATCAACCTCGCCGAGGCGAGCGAGGAGTACGCCGACAAGGCGATCCGGTTGACCAAGGCCGCACAGCGCGGGGCCGGCCGATGAACGTGCGCTCGCGATTCGTGATCGCGGCGTCGCTGTCTACGCTCCTCGGCTACGGCTGCGCCGAAGCGCCGCAGCTACAGGGCAAGATCGAGGGCCTCGAGAAGATCGCCGAGCAAGCGGAGCGCAACGGCGCGATCCGCTGCGCGCCGCGTGAGCTCGCGACGGCAAAGAGCAACCTCGAGTTCGCGAAGATCGAGCTCGCGCAAGGCTCGCTCAGCCGCGCGAAGGAACACGTCGCGATCGCCGAACCGAACGCGAACGCGGCGACGTTTCTTTCGCCGCCGCAGTACTGCGCGACGCGGCAGTTCATCGAGCCCGGCGATCGCGACGGCGACGGCTATGCCGATCCCGACGACGGATGCCCCGACGAGCCCGAGAACTTCAACGGCTTCAAGGACGAAGACGGCTGCCCCGACGACCCCGACACCGACGGCGATGGCGTGCCCGACTCCGCCGACCAGTGCGTGCTCGAGCCCGAGGACGCCGACAAGTATCTGGACGAAGATGGGTGCCCGGATCTCGACAACGATCTCGACGGCATCCCCGACGTCACCGACAAGTGCCCGAACGAAGCGGAAGATCCCGACGGGTACCAGGACGAAGACGGCTGCCCCGATCCCGACAACGACAGTGATCAGGTGCCCGACGTGAAGGACATGTGTCCGAACGAGGCGGGCTCCACGACGTCGGAGCCGCTCGGTTGCCCCACGTCGTCACTCGTCATCGTCACCGACTGTGAAGTGAAGATCACGCAGCAGATCCACTTCGAGTTCAACAAGGCGAAGATTCGCCCCGAGAGCTTCCCGGTCCTGAACGCGGTCGTGGACGCGATCCAGAAGAACCCCGACATCCGTATCGAGGTCCAGGGTCATACCGACAACGTCGGCGGCGCGGTGTACAACAAGCACCTCAGCGAGCAGCGCTCCGCGTCCGTCAGGGTGTATCTGACTTCACACGGCGTCGATTCGACGCGGCTGACGTCGCACGGCTACGGCTTCGACCGTCCGCTGGTGCCCAACGACACCAACCAGAATCGAGCTCTGAACCGACGTGTGCAGTTCGTGCGCACCGAGGGCGCGAAGGAAGGGTGCCCGCCAACTTCGAGGTAAACTCGGGCGGGACGCGAGTGGGAGAGCCAAGGCGCGGCTCTCGTGACAGCGAAAGATTGTGTTCGAACCGGAGGACTCACGTGCACCGCCGATCTGCTTTTTGTTTATTTCTCAGTGCGCTCCTGCTCTTCGTCGCCGGAAGCGCTCACGCGGCGCCGCGTGACGCCGCTGCCACGCAGAAGATCGACGAGGCGATCAACAAGTACTACCTGGCTACGGAGTTCGACAAAGCGGAGGCGCTCCTCAAGGGCATCCTCGAAGCTTGCGAAGACCGCTGCAGCCCGACCGTCAAGGGCCGCGCCTGGATGTACATCGGCATCGTCCGCGGCAGTGGCCGTCAGGACATGGCCGGCACCAAGGAAGCCTTCGCCCAGGCACTGGCCGCCGATCCATCGGTGAAGCTCGACGACGCGCTCGCGACGCCGCCCGTGAAGCAGGCGTTCGACGCGGCGGGCGGCGCCGGTGGCAGCGCGGCGCCCGCGCCGGAAACCGCAGCACCTGCGGCCAAGCCGGCAGCAGCCGGCGCGACGGCAGCGGGCGGCGCGGTCGGCAACATGGAGTGCACGCCGAACGTCAAAGAAGTCGAGATGCAGCGGCCGATCCCAGTCGCGTGCACGACCGACGAGCCCGCGGCGAAGGTGACGCTCCGCTACAAGCCCTTCGGCAGCGAGGAGTGGGCGACCGTCCCGATGCAGAAGAAGGGCGAGTACTGGCAAGGCCAGGTGCCGTGCTCCGACACCGGTACGTCCGGCAAGCTCCGCTTCTACGTCCAGGCCAAGGACAAGGACGGCGAAGAGCTCGATAGCTTCGGTTCGAAGAAGCAGCCGACGGAGATCAAGATCGTCTCGAAGACGGACGAGGAACCGCCCGCGTACCCCGGTCAGCCCGCGCCGCAGAAATGCATGTCTGCGAGCGAATGCCCCGAGGAGATGATCGGCACTCCCGCGTGCCCGACCGGCGGCGCCAAAGTGCGAGGCGGCAAGGGCTGGGGTTCCCCGTGTGAGCAATCGCAGGAGTGCGACTCCGGTCTACTCTGCCAGCAAGGCGACAACGGGAAGACCTGCGAGAACGCGCCGAAGTGCGACTCGAACAGCGACTGCCCGTCGGGCGCCGTCTGCAAGAGCGGCATGTGCGATCTCGACGAGGCGGGCGGCGCGAGCACGCCCGGCAAGTACAAGAAGAACATGATCGGGCTGCACATCGCCCCCGATTTTGCGTTGCTCAGCGGCCACGACGTCTGCTTGAGCAATGACTTCAGCTGCTTCTACTCGGGCGGGCAACAGTACGTCGGGCATCCGACGAAGGATCACGCCGGCAGCCTGAAC
>DATAZL010000079.1:0-26350 GCA_036272055.1 Polyangiaceae bacterium
GTGCTCGCGGGCCGCTTCGCGGGCTCGCTGTGCTCGCGGGCCGCTTCGCGGGCTCGCTGTGCTCGCGGGCTCGCTGTGCTCGCGGGCTCGCTGCGCTCGCGCGCTGTGGACGTTGCGGGCTACCGCGCCGTTGCGGGGCTCTGGCTCGGGTCGGAGTCGGCGGGGAGGGTGTCGGTGACGTTGGCGAGGACGGAGCGCATTCCGAGGTTGCTCGCGATCTCGGCGGTGCGGGAGAGCATGCTGCGCGCCCGCGGACGATCGTGCGACGAACCACGGCGGAGGAGCACCGAGCCGTAACGCTCGAGGGTGAGGGCGAGGAGCGGCGGCGAACCGTGGAGCTCACCGATGGCGAGCGCCTGCGCGAGGTGCTGTTCTGCTTCGTCCCACTTCAGCGCCAGCGCCGCGAGCGTGCCGAGTGCGCGGTCGGAGACGCCGAGGCAGATGCTGAAGAACGGTGTCGCCATCCGGCCCTGGTAGGGCGCGAGCAGCTCGTAGAGCTCGGACGTGAAGCGACTGTCCCCGAGCTCCCAGGAAACGTCGGCGAGGGTGACGAGGCACCCGACGCGACTGTGGTCGTTCGGGATGCTGCGGAAGCCGTCCGATGCGAGCTCTTCAAGGTGCCGCCGCGCGGCGACGCGGTCCCCGAGCATCGCGAGATCGTGCGCCGTCGCACAGTCGCGCCAGCAGTTCACCGGGTAGTGCGCCACGCCGGACGCGTAGAGCTCGAGCGCGCGCTGGTGCTCGCCGCGGAACCGATAGAGCGCCGCGAGCTGAAGATGGAGCGCGCCGAGCGCGGCCATGTGGCGCGACGAATCCCGGTGAAAGAACTCCCACGCCTTCTGCTCGGCGTCTCCGAAGAGGCCGAGCATCGTGAGGATGCCGACTTTCTGCATGCCGGACCGGAATGCCGCGCCCGGATGCCGGAGCGTCTTGGCGAGGATGACGGCTTGCTTGCTCGCGACGCGGGCGGCGTGAAAATCCGCCAGCTCGAAGTAGTCGCGTGAGAGGAAGAACGAGGCGTCGATCTCGAGCGGCCGGGAGGGCAAGGCCTGCGCGAGCTCGACGATGCGCGCCGCGATCTTCACGCGCTCCATCGGATACTCCGGGCCCCAGAGCACCTCGTGGCGGCTCCGGAGCACCTCGGCGATCGTCTCCTGGTTGCCGGAGCGCTCGGCCATCTCGAGGGCTTCCTGGGAGAGCGCGTTCGCGGTGGCGAAACCGCGCGTGAGCCGGACCGCGAGCGCGAAGCGCGAGAGGACGAGCGCCCGCATCTCCGACGGCTCGGGGCCGATCGCGGCGGCGGCCTCGGTGAGGAGCCGGATGTCCACGTCGTCGACGATCGAGATGTCGCGGTAGTCCCCGAGCGCGTCCCGGTATCCCGAGCGTCCGAGGGCGGCGCGGGCGAGGAGCGTCGAGCTGCCGCAGGCGCGCGCCGCATTCGCCGCGGTGACGAAGCGCTCCTGCACCTTCTCGGTCGGCTCGTCGGTGCCCCACGCGGCGTCGGCCTGCGCGAGCAAGAGCTCGCACCCGAGCTCGCGGGGCGGATCGGGCATGAACGCGAGCGCGGAGAGGGCGCGGCCGTACTGGATGACGGCGTCCTCGTACGCGGTGCGCCGGTTCGCCTCGTCGCCCGCGATGCGGCCGAAGGCGACGGCCTTCGCCGCCGCGCCGTCGGCGGCGGCCTGGCAGTAGTGGTTCGCTATCTCGCTGTAACGCGAATCGGTGCCGCGGTTGAGCTGCGCCTCGAGCGACTCCCCGGCGAGCCGGTGCAGGCGGACGCGCTCCGGACCCGCGAGATCGCGGTACACGCTCTCGCGCACGAGGTCGTGCATGAACGCGAGCCGCGACGGCGAATAGTGATCGGCGAGGACGAGGCCCGCCGCCTGTGCCTCGGCGAGCGGTTCGAGGAGCTCCTGCTGCGCGCGATTGAGCGTCTGGGAGAGCGTCGCGAGCTCGAACTCACGTCCGAGCACGGAGCCGGCCTCGAGCAGGCGCTGGCAATCCGGTGAGAGGCGGTGCACCTGCCAGCGGATCAGGTCGCGCACGCGTCCCGGCACCGGCACGTCGGTAGCCGTGGTGACGTCGAGCTCGCCCGCGCCGGCGAGCTTCGCCAGCTCGGAGACGAAGAGCGGGTTCCCCGAGGTCGCGGTGACCACCGCGTCTATGAAGGGCGCCGACGGCGAGTGGCCCGACGCGAGCGCGAAGACGTGCTCGACGGAGCTCTTCTCGAGGCCCTTCAGGTAGATCGTCTCGGTGCTGTGCTGGCGGGCGGCGATGCCGCGCATCCGCGCGAGGTGCGACCCTTCGCGGAAGGTGCCGACGATGTGGATGCGCGCGCTCGCGAGCGTCTGCATCGCGAACTCGAGCAAGAGGAGGCTCGCCTCGTCCGCCCAGTGGAGATCGTCGATGACGAGGAGCAGCGCATGCTCGCGGCTTCGCTTGTCGAGGAAGCGACAGATCTCCTCGAAGAGGCGAAACCGCGTGTCGAGCTGACCGAGGTCGACGCCGCTCTGCGACGGTTCCCGGCGCGAGAGCTCGGGGGAGAGCCACGCGAGCGCCGGCCGCGAGAGGAGACGAGCTGCCGACTCCGACGGGCTCTGACTCGCGGCGAGGACGGAGCGGATGAGCTGTAGCCAGGGCCAGAACGGCGGCGCGCCGTCGCCGTCGCAGCAGGCGCTCGAGTACGTCGCGATGCCCAGGTCGAGCGCGCGGCGCGATAGCTCCGTCGCGAGGCGTGTCTTGCCGATCCCGGCGGGGCCGACGAGAAACGAGATGCGCGTCGAGCCGAGCTGAGCGGCACCGAGCGACGCGAGGAGCGCGCGCAGCGGCTCTTCTCTGTCCACCAGGTCGCCGCTCGACGTCGGCGGCGCCGAGGGGAGCGTCTGCGACATCGAGCGCCCGAGCCCCTTCGCCGCGCTCGTCCGCTCCTCGAGCACACCTACGAAGCGGAAGCCGCGACCGCGAACGGTCTGGAGCGCACGCGGTTGCTCCGCGGTCTCGTCCAGCGCCCGGCGCAGATCGCGGAGCGCGCTCGACATCGCCTGTTCGCTGACGGTGACCCCGGGCCAGAGCTGCTCGAGCAGCTCCTCTTTGGAGATGACGCGGTCGCGGTGTGCAATCAGATGCGCAAGGAGAGCGAGCGGCTTCGGCTGGATCTTTACCGGCACCCCATCGCGCGACAGCAGACCTCGTTCGCTGTCGAACGCGAAGTCACCGAAAAATAGTTCTCGGCCATCACCCATTCAGTAGCTCCGCTCGCCGCCAGCCTAGCATTTGCGCAGGATTCACAAGAGACTTCGCTCGGCCAGCGGGCCGCCCGAGCTGCGGCGCGCGGGAGCAGAATGGACCGAACGGTTTCTGCGCCGGATGTGTCACCAGGGTTGCACGAGTCATGTCGCGGCGGCCTTTGCGCGTGCACGGGGACGCACACCGAGCGCGGCCGCGCATCCCTCCTGCGATGCCTTGAGCACACGGCCGAGGTGCTCCACGAGAAAATCGCGCAGCAGCGCGACACGCGACGGGATGTACGACGACGACGGCAGCACGACGTGTAGTGAGCCGCCCTCGAGTCTGTAATCCTTGAGCACGAGCTCGAGCTCGCCGCGCTCGGCCGGCCCTCGCGCGTGGATCGCGGGGATGAGCGCGATGCCCGCGCCGCCGGCCGCGGCCCGGGTCAAAAAAGACATGTCGTCCCCCGTCAGCTTTCCGTGCAGCTCGATCGTCACCGGGTGGCCGTCGGGGCCGGTCAGGGTCCACGTGGCCTGCCCACGCGTGCGAAAGAACAGCATGTCGTGCGACGCGAGATCGGCGAGCGTCTTCGGACGACCGCGCGCGGCGAGGTATCTCGGCGACGCGAACAGCGCGAGATCCGTCGAGCCCACGCGTCGCGCGACGAGTGACGAGTCGGTGAGCCTCCCGGCGCGCACGGCCAGATCGAAGCCCTCCGCGACGAGATCGACGGCACGGGACGACAGCGACAGATCGATGTGGATCTGCGGGTAGCGCTCGACGAACTGCGCGAGCGCCTCGCCGAGGCCGAAGATGTGCGAGTCGGGCGGCGCGGTCGCGCGGATCACGCCGCGCGGCTCGCTGCCGAGCTCGCGCACCGCGCTCGCCGCCTCGTCGACGCCGGTGACGCTGGTGCGGACCCGCTCGTAGAAGGCTTGACCGGCCTCGGTCAGGGCGAGCTTGCGCGTCGTGCGCTGGAGCAGGCGAACCCCCAGATCGCCCTCGAGCCGTGCGATCGCACGGCTCACGGACGACTTCTCTCTGCCGAGCGCTTCGGCGGCCGCGGTGAAGCTGTGGGCCTCGACCACGCGCACGAAGAGCGGGATATCGTTGTAGTCCATTGTTGTGAATGATGCATCAAAGTGATGGTATTTGCCAGGCTAGTCGCGGCCTGCGCAACGGCCAAGACTGGGAGGGTCAAAGGAGTCAGTCATATGAAAAAACTCGCCACCGTTGCCCGCTACGTCCAGGGCGCTGCGTTCTTCGTCTTCGGCCTGAACGGTTTCCTGCATTTCCTGCCCATGCCCGCGCCGCCGCCCGCAGCGGGTGCCTTCTTCGGGGCACTTCTCGCGACCGGTTACATGTTCCCGCTCATCAAGGGGACCGAGGTGGTGGTGAGTCTGATGCTGCTCTCGAATCGCTACGTCCCGCTCGCGCTGGCCCTCATTGCGCCGGTGCTCGTGAACATCCTGGCCTTCCACGCCGCGCTCGAACCCTCCGGGCTACCGGTGCCGATCCTGCTGCTCGCGACGGAGCTGGTGCTCGCCTGGAGCTACCGCGACGCCTTCGCCCCGATGCTGCGTGCGCGCGTCTCGCCCGCTGGTGACGAATCGGTGGACGCCGTCCTCCGCGGCTCTCGCGTCACCGCCTGACGTCGCCCGGCGCTCACGTTCCGCTGATGGTCATCCGATCGATGCGGAACGTGGGCGACGCGACCGATGTCTTCATGTCGAGGTCGTCGGCGAGCCCGTCGATGCCCTTCAGCATCGCATCGAGGTTCGAAGAGATGGTCAGCTCGCTCACGGGGTACGCGAGCTTGCCGTTCTCGATCCAGAAGCCGCTCGCGCCGCGAGAGAAATCACCGGTCACGGCGTTGAAGCCGAACCCCATCATGTCGGTGACGTAGAGCCCGGTGCCCGTCGAAGCGAGCAGCTCTTCGTGGCTCATGGTGCCGTTCTTCAGCACGAAATTGGTCGTCGAGGCGCCGACCGACGCGCCCGCGCGCGCCGCGTTGCCGGTCGATTCGCGGCCGAGCTTCCGGCCACTGTAGCTGTCGAGCAGGAACGTCTTGAGGACGCCGCTCTCGACCACGACGTTGCGGCGCGACGCGAGCCCCTCGCCGTCGTACGGACGCGACGCGGGGCCGCGCACGATCAGCGGATCGTCGGTGATGTCGAGGAGTGCGCTGCCGACCGGCGTCCCCTCGCGACCGAGCAGGTACGTCGACTTGCGCCACACGGAGCCGCCCACGATGCAGCCCGCAAAAGTGCCGATGATCGAGCGCGCGGCTTCTTTGTCGAACACCACGGGCGCCTCGCAGGTCGCGACCTTTCGCGGCGAGAGCTGCCGCAGGGTGCGGCGAGCCGCCTCCGCGCCGACGTCTTCCGGCGACTCGAGCTCGGCGAAGTGACGGCGCGACGTCCAGTAGTGGCCGCGCCGGCGCTTGTCGCCCTCGTCCATCGCCACGGGAGAGACGACCAGCGACGCGTTCGAGCCGCGCGTCATCCCGGTGAAGCCGCTCGAGAGCACGAGCGCGCTCTGCCCGGTCAGGCGCGAGAACGACGCGCCCTCGCTCAGGGTGATCCGCGGGTCGTGCGCGAACGCGGCGGCCTCACCGCGCTTCGCGAGCTCGAGGGCCTGGCCGGCGTCGATGTTCTCGACCGCGGCGTCGTAGAGATCGAGGTCCGGATAGGGCGGCTTGCTGAGCAGGTGCGCCGGCGCAGGGCCGGAGAACGGATCGACCTCCGACAGCTCGAGCAGCTCGATGGCGTCGGTCACCGTGCGGCGAATGCCGGTCTCCGTCAGATCGCTCGTCGAGGTGAGGGCAACGCGCCCGCCCTTCATCACGCGCAGGGCCACACTCCGGTGTCCCGCCTCTTGCACGAGCTCGGGCTCTCCGACGCGGACCCTCACCGTGAGCTCCCAGCCGGAGCTCGCCCGGGCTTCCGCGACCTCCGCTCCGAGCTTCTGCGCGCTCTCCACGATGGAGGCCGCGAGAGACTGGAGACGGGCTTCTTCTGACATGCCCTCCACGGTGCGTCGCCGGAGGCGGGACGTCAATTCAGGTCGACGGCTCGGAGAGCCGCCGCAAGACCTGGAGCGTCCACGTCGCGGCCGCGGCGACGATGCCGATCATCCAGATGAGCGCGTACCCGACGGGGCTGCCGGTCAGTGGTTCGGTGCCGAAGTCCCCGTGAAATTCGGCGTAGGTGCCGACGATACGGAGGCGGGGCAGCATCGCGATGAGCGCGAGCCCGGCGACGAACGACGGGATCGCGATGCCGCGCGCGAGCGCCCCGGTGCGACGCGACGCGGCGCTCCTCGCGAAGAGCGCGAGGCCCAGCGGGACGCTCACCGCGTCGACGACCACGAGCGCCAGATCGATGGCCACTGGCCGCTCGAGGGCGTCGAGCCAGTAAGCGTACGACCAGTCCGGGAAAAACGCCTGAAAGTAGCCGCAGGCGGGGGCAAAGACGAACGCTCCGAAGAGCGCCGAGACGACGAGGGCACGGCTCCCGGAGCTCCCGCCCACCCGCGACAGCTCTTCCATCCCGGCCCAGGCGAAGAGCGCACCGAGCGCGATCCCGACGAGCGGCACGACGGCTACCGGCATGCTTAGGCCGGCACACAATCACGAATCCCCCGCTCGTGAAAGGGGCAGGTTGCCGGAACCGGGTTCGTCATCTACATGTCGGCCCGGATGGACCCCAAGCGGCTCGAGCTGCTGCTCTCGCGCGTGCAGAGCGGTGAGGTCGGCATAGACGCGGCGCTCGCCGAGCTCCGGACGTTGCCCTACGCGGATCTGGGCTACGCCCGCGTCGATCTTCATCGTGCCCTCCGGCAGGGCGTCCCCGAGGTGATCCTCGGGGAAGGGAAGACCCCCGAGCAGATCGCGGGCGTCGCGGGGGAGCTCATCCGCGAGGGACAGCGGGTGCTCGTCACGCGCCTCGCGGCCGACAAGGCCGTCGCGGTGCGGGCGCTCCTGCCCGCGCTCGAGTACGTCGCCGCGGCGCGCATCGCGAAGCACCGCACCGACGCGCCGAAGCTCGGCACCGGGTTCGTCGCGGTCGTGACCGCGGGCACGAGCGACATCCCCGTCGCCGAAGAGGCGGCGGAGACGCTCGCGATGTGCGACGTCCGGGTGGAGCGCATCTACGACGCCGGCGTCGCGGGGCTCCACCGCATCACGGCGCAGCTCGAGCGGCTCCGTCAGGCATCGGCGCTCATCGTCGTCGCCGGCATGGAGGGCGCGCTGGCGAGCGTCGTCGGAGGCCTGGTCGCCGCGCCGGTCATCGCCGTGCCGACGTCCATCGGGTACGGCGTCGCCCTCGGCGGCATGACGGCGATGTTCGGCATGCTCACGAGCTGCGCCGCGGGCGTCACCGTCGTCAACATCGACAACGGGTTCGGCGCCGCCATGGCCATCGTCCGGCTGGTGCGTGCCCGCGTCGAGGCCCCGTGACCGCCCGGCGCATTGCCCGCGGCGCGCAGGGCCGTGACGCGCACCCCAAAACAAAAAATAAATTCGCCGCCGGTTGGAAGCCCAAGTCGAAGAAGACCGCACCCGCACCCGGCGGTCACTCTCACTCTCACTCTCACGGCGGCCACTCTCACTCTCACTCGCAAGACGCGAACCCCGCGGCGCGTCCGGGTCACGACGAGCTCCGGCGGAGCGCCGCGGCGGCTCAGGCTCATCGCGCCGACCTGACGGAGCTCGCTGGCGCCGGCAAGCTCCTCTATCTGGATGCGGCCAGCGGGGTGGCCGGAGACATGACGATCGCGGCGCTCGTCGACCTCGGAGTGCCGCTCGACGTCGTCGCCCAGGCGGTGCAGGCGCTGCCGCTCGACGGCGTGTCGCTCCGGCTCGAGACGGCTCTGGCCGGCGCGATCGGCGCGACGCATTTCGACGTCCTCGTCGACGGACCGCAGCCGGAGCGCCGCTACGTGGAGATCGACGCGATGCTCGCGGCCGCCAGCTTGCCGTCCGCGGTGGCCCGGCTCGCGCGCGCCATCTTCCGTCGTCTCGGCGAGGCCGAGGCCGAGGTGCACCGCATCTCGCTCGACGACGTGCACTTCCACGAGGTCGGCGCCGTCGACGCGATCGTCGACATCGTCGGGGCCGCGGCGTGCTTCGCGCATCTCGGCGCGGAGGTCGTCTCGTCGCCGCTCCCGATGGGCCGCGGCTTCGTGACGTGCCGCCACGGCGTGCTCCCGCTCCCGGCGCCCGCCGCAGTCGCGGCGCTGAAGGGCGTTCCGACGTATCCCGCGGGCATCGAGGCCGAGCTCGTGACGCCGACCGGCGCGGCCATCGTCGCGACCGTCGCGCGCCGATTCGAGGAGTGGCCGTCGATCGTCCCGGAGCGGATCGGCTGGGGCGCCGGCACGTCGGTGTTCCCCGATCGCCCGAACGCGCTCCGCGTCGTGCTCGGCGGCAAGGCCGAGCGCACCGGGCTCGAGCACGAGACCGACCCCGCGACGCACGTCGTCATCGAGGCCAGCGTCGACGACATGACCGGCGAGGCCGCCGGACACGCGATCGCGACGCTCATCGCCGGCGGCGCGCTCGACGCCTGGGCGACGCCCGTCGTCATGAAGAAGGGACGGCCCGGGCTCGTCCTGTCGGCGCTCGCGCGCGCGCTCGAGCGCGAGCGCGTCGCGGGCCTGCTCCTCCGGGAGACGACGAGCATCGGCGTCCGCATCGTCCCCGCGCGCCGCATCGAGCGACCGCGCGCGATGCACACCGTCTCGACGCGCTACGGCGACATCCCCGTCAAGGTGAGCGGCGGCCCCTACGGCGCGCCCGTCGTGAAGCCGGAGTTCGACGCCTGCGCGCGCGCGGCGGAGCTTGCCGGCGTTCCCGTGCGGCTCGTCCTCGAAGAGGCGTTCGCGCTCGGCCTCGCCCTCGCGTCGTCGAAGCGCGAGTGACACGCGCGCGTCAGTCTGGTCGCTCGAGCTCGAGTCCGAGGCTCTCCCAGCCGAGGAGACCTCCGTCGAGGAACGCGACCGGCGTGCCCTCGCGCGCGAGCTTCTCTGCCGTCTCCTTGGTTTTGTCTCCCGAGCGGCAATAAAGTACCGGCGCACCGGGAAGTGCGTCGAGCTCCGAGAGACGTCCCGGCAGCTCCTCGAGCGGGATGCTGACGGCGGAGGGCAGGTGCGCGCGCCGGAACGCGCCCGCGTCACGCGTGTCGACCGGGACGACCTGACGTCGCTTCAGGAGCTCCACGAGCTCGGGCGCGCGCAACGCGCCGGCGGCGCGCGGCAAGAACGGCTCGATCATCTCGCGGAGCTGCGGTCGGCGGAGCGCGCCCACGCGGCCGCCCGCGGGGCGTCCCTGGTGAAACACCACGAACGTCGGCACCGATTGAACGCCGAGCTCGCGCGCGATCACGGGCGAACGATCGACGTCGATGGTGACGACCTTCGCCTTGCCGGCGAGCTCGTCGGAGAGCGCCGCGAGCTCCGGCGCGACCGTCTTGCAGGGCCCGCACCACTCGGCGGAAAACTCCACGAGGACCGGTAGCTCGCTCTGCAGGATCTCCTGCTCGAAGGTGTTGTCGTTGACCGTTCCGACGGGCATGAGCGTCTTTTAGTACATCCCCGCGGAGCTACCAGCCCGGCTCATGATTCGTCACATCCTTCGCCTTCAAAGGGGTGGGGATAGGGCACGGGAGCTGATTCGGGGGAAGGGGCAGGGGGAGCGAGAGTGAGAGGGGGAGCGAGAGTGAGAGGGGGAGCGAGGGTTCTGTCTCGAGAGTTTCGATCTTATTCGCAGCCGGAGACTCGGTCGAGGGGCTAGCCAGCGCACCGGAGCGCGCTGCGGCTCCGCAGCGGAGCCGCCCTCGACCGAGCCGAGGCTGCGAATGTCGAGAACGGGTCTCTCGAAAGGAGAATCCCGATGCTTCAGATCTATCCCGTCATTCTTTCATTCGTCGCGGACGTCGCTGAGCTCGTGCCGCGTATCGCACACCACGATCCGGATCTTGCGCGACAGCTGCGCCGTTCGTCAGCGTCCGTAGATGTTCATCGGCGAACAGCGCCGTCCCCGAAGCATCGAAGAAGCGGAACTACGCGAGCGAAGCGAGCCCGCGAAGGCGGCGGGGGGAGCAGTTCGCCGAAGGCGAAGCTGCGGGGGGCCAAGGCCCCCCTTGGTTGCCTGCCGCCGCTCCGAGCGGAGCTCGAGGGCGCATCGCAACACATCCTGGGTACCCTCTACCGGCTGTCTTTCCGCGGCAGATTGCTCGCTAGGCGCTCTGCGAGGCGCCGGGAAAATCGCTTCCCGGCGCCTCGCACTTCTCAGAAGCGCGACTTCGTCAGCCGCACGAGCGTGCCGATCACGCGATTGAAGAGCGCGGAGAGAGCTGGATCCATCGGGCCGCACCAACCGAGCGCCTGTGCGGTCTCCCAGCAAGCCAGTACCTCCCGCGCCGACGCTGCGGCCGTCTGGAACCGCGCCTGGCGATTCTTGCCGCGGCTGTAGGCGCCCTCTGCCAGATTCAGAGCACCGAGATCAACGCGCGCTCCATCTGATCTCCCAGTGAAGAAGAACGCGCACGCAGCTTGGGCAGAGACGGAGCAAGCTGCCGAACCAATTCGAGCACGACCGGGTAGATTTCGAGCGTCATGGGGAACTCCTTCGTGAGGTTTCGAGTACGTCGATACCCTAAGAAGTCCCGAGAGCCCCTTTCCCCCCTTGCCCTTCCCCCTTGCCCTTGCCCTTGCTCCCGGCTCTAGCTCCCGGCTCTAGCTCCCGGCTCTAGCTCTAGCTCTTGCTCCCGCGCACGAATCTCGAGTCACCCCGGCGCGGTGTCAGAGGAAGCTTCGCCCCGCGCGCCATCCGTTTTCGAGGGCCTGGCCGACGACGAGCAGGGCGGCCACCGTGGCCGCGACGCCGAGGGCGGGCACCAGGGCGACGCCGGGCGACGCTCTCTCGACCGCGCCGGCGAAGAGGCTCCCCCAGGTGCGCTCTCCGGTGCCGAGCCCGGCGAGCGCGAGCGCGGTGTCGAGCGCGACGACGGCCGCCGCGGCGTGGGCCGCATCGGCGAGCACCGGCCCGGCGACGTGCGGGACGAGGTGACGGCGAAAGAGCCGGAACCGGCTCGAGCCGAGCGCGCGCGCCGAGAGGACGAACTCCTGATTTTCGAGCTGTAACAGCTCCGCGCGGACGACCTTGGCCGTCGCGAGGCCGCGGAGGACCGCGAGGACGACCGCGACGGCCATCAGCTCCGACGTCGGGGAGAGCGCGCGCACGACGAGCACGACCGCGAACGACGGGAGCGCGCCCGCGACTTCCATGACGAGGGCGAGGAGCGCGTCGGCGAAGGACGGCCCGAGCGCGGCGCTGCCTCCCGCGGCGAGACCCGCGACGAACGAGACGACCATGACGATGCTGGCGGCGGCGAGCGTCGCGCGCGCGCCGTCGGTCCAGGCGAAGAGCACGCTCTCGCGCCCGGCCAGGGCCGCCGAGAGCGGCGCGCCGGCGAGCGCGAGCACGGACAGCGACCCGAGCACGAAGAAGCTCGCCTTGAGGAACCGGTGCTCGGGGGCGCGGCTCATCCGAGGCTCTTCGCGACGCGGCGGCTCGCCCGGCGAACCCGCGGATCGAGCGCGATGAGGAGAAGATCGGCGGCCATCTGCGCGAGCGCGACGGTCAGCGTCCCGAGCACCGCGACGGTGAGGAGCCAGGCCTGGTCGCCGTTGCGCAGAGCCTCGACCGTCGTCGCGCCGATGCCGCGCAACGAATAGACGTGCTCGACGACCAGCGCCGACGTGAAGAGGCCCGGCAGATCGGCGACCGCGAGCGCCGCGACGCTCGCCATCGTGAGCCGCATGCTCCGGACCGCGACGCGCGCGCGGGAGGCGCCGAACGCGAGCTCGGTGCGCACGTGGGAGAGCTCGAACACGCGCTCGCTCAGCGTCTTCTGGTGACGGAGCGACATCGCCGCCGTCGCGAGCGCGATGGTGACGCACGCCGAGACGAGCCCGTGCCCGAGCGCACGCGTCGTGACGAGGGCCGTCCCGGCGACGCCGAGGGTCGCGAAGAAGAGCGCCGTGGCCGACAGCGAGAAGCGTCGTGAGCGGCGCCCGCGGAGCGCCGCTGCGGCGGTGCCGCCGAGGACCGCGAGCGGGTAACCGAGGAAGAACGCCGCGGCGAGCAACGTCAGGGTGACGGCGCCGTGGACGCGGAGCTCGCCGGCCATCTTGCCGCTCGCCGGCGCGTTCCCGCCGCGACTCGCGAGATGCTCGAGCCAGTGCCCATAACGCGTCTCGAGGACCGTCGCGCCGAGACGTCGCGGGCCGGTGAACGCGACGTAGCTGCTCTGCTCGACGGCCCACCAGCGCTTCCACCGGGCGGCGACCGCCGCTGCGACGTCGACCGACGCCCCGGGCGCGACGGTCCACGGATGCTCGGTGACGTGCGCGGTCACGTCGGCGAGATGCCGCACGCGGGTCGCGTCCTCCGGCGTCTTCACCGTGCCGAAGGCGTCGACGAGGTCTTCGAGGGCGACGGTGTCGAGCTCCGTCACCTCGCTCGCGCGGAGCGCCGAAGGATGCTCCACGAACCTTCGCACCGTGCGCCGCACGACGGCCGGGCGAAAGTCGATCGCGTGCTCTTCCCAGAATCGGCTCATGAGCAGCACGGCGATCTCCGGATCGTCGAGCTCCGCATCGGAGCCGATGCCCATGCGCCGCGCGACCGGCGCGAGCGCGAGGGCGACACGGCCGCGCGCGTCCGGCGCGAGCGAGTCGAACTCCGTCAGCACGTAGGGGAACGCGGCGCCGCCGAGCCGGACGAGCTCCGCGGCCGCCTCGGTCGACCGCGGTCCTCCGCTCGCGACGGCAGACACCGCTGCGAGCGAGCGCTCCCGGACGCCCTCGGGGCTCGCGTTGAAGAAGAGCGGAAGGGTGCTCGGCGGCGTGCGTGCGGTGCGATCGGTCGTCCTCGAGATGCCCCAGAACAGCGGCAACGTGACGACCAGCAGCGTCGGCCCCAGCCAGAGGAGCCGGCGCAACACTTCCTTCAGCATCGCGGCCCTACCGGAGCAGCCAGAAACCCATCGCGACGACGAGCAGGAACGCCCCCACCACGATGAAACCCACGACCGACGGCGGCAGCCCGCTGGTCGGTAGATCCACCGGCTCGTCGAAGGGACGCGCGCGCCCGGACGGAGAACGCGCAAGCCCCACGGCGTCGAACCCCGGCGTCGCCGCGAGCGGTGACGTCATGCCGACCATGGTGTGACCGACACGGAGCGCGCGCGACTCGCGCTCGGCCTCGTCGCTGACGGGGCCCGACTCGATCGCGGGCGTCAGGATGGCGCCGCCACCGGGACGGACCGTCGGATCCTGGATGCCGACCGACTGTGGGAGCCCGAACTTGCGGTACTTCACCGCTTCGTCCTCGGCGGTGACGCTCGAGAGGCCCTCGCCGTCGAACTTCACGACGATGACGGTGATGTTGTCGTGACCGCCGGCCTGGTTCGCCTTCTCGGTCAGCACCTTGCAGATCTCGAGGGGCTCCGAGTACGTGACGAGCGCCGAGCGGATGTCCTCTGCGCGGATCATGCCGCTCAGGCCGTCGGAGCACATCATCAGCACGTCGCCCTTGCGGAGATCGACGAACGTCAGATCGACCTGCACGGTCTCGGCGGTGCCGAGCGCCTGCAGGATGATGTTGTTGTGCTCGAAGGTCTCGGCCTCTTCTTCCGTGAGCTGGCCGGCTTCGATGAGCTGGTTCACGAGCGACTGATCGCGAGTGACCTGCACGAGTGTGTCGCCGCGGAGGAGATACGCGCGGCTGTCGCCGACCTGGGCGAGGAAGAGACGCGAGTCGAGGAGCGCCGCGACGGTGGACGTGGTGCCCATGCCGCGCCGGGTGCGATCGGCGCGCGCCTCGTTGAAGATGCGGAGCCCCGCTTCTTCGACCGTCGAGACGAGACGCCGCGCGAGCTCGTCCCGGTTCGGCGGCGGGCCGCCCGAGAGCATGTTCTCGTAGATGATATCTACGGCGAGCTTGCTCGCGACCTCGCCGGCCGCGGCGCCGCCCATGCCGTCGCAAACGGCGAACACGGTGCCGGAGGGGCCGACCAGCTGTTCGCGATCCGCCTCCATGAGGCTCCTGCTCTTTCGAGTCAGGTCGGCGATGAGGAAATTATCCTCATTGTGCTCGCGGATCTGTCCGACGTCGGTACGCCCGAACAGCTTGAGGCGAATCTCGCCCCCGGGAGAAGCTGCGCTGCCCGTTCCGCTCATGGTCTTTTGCTAGTCAGGATCCACTTCGAGTCGGAACAGATGCTGACCGATTCGCAAGTGGTCCCCGTTCTGCAGGGTGACCTCGCTTCGAATTGCGAGGTACGTGCCGTTCGACGAGCCGAGATCGCGCAGCGTGAACGTCCCCTCGTAGGGGTCGCGCGCGATGGCAGCGTGCTGGCGGCTCATGAACGGGTCACTGGTAAACACTATGTCCCCGGACTCCCGGCCGATGACCGTCTCGTCACGGTACAACGAATGTACGTCACGTGTGATCCCTTCGATCGTTCTCTGACAAAGGCGTGCGTAGCGGGTGGACGCGGGCGAGCCGAACACCTGGGTGCCCCTCTCGAGGGCCGGACCGAGTGTCTTTTCGGCGTCGCTCACGACCTCGAACCTTAACACCTCGAGGCCCACCAACACCAAGTCGCCGTGCTCTAGCTTCTCGGCGCGCCTGACTCTTACGTAGACGCCATTTACTGAACCGAGGTCTCTCAGCGTGAACTGGCCACCCCCCTGGCGGCGAAGCCGGGCATGGCGGGGGGACACGTAGGGGTCGTTGGGTAGGACAATTCCCCCCTCTTCACGCCCTATATCCACCTGGGAGTCGGTCACGTCGAAGGTTCGCCCCGGAGTGCCGTCCTGGGTGATGACCACGAGGCGAGCGCCGCCGGCGCCTCGAGCCGGAGACGGCGCGGCCCAGCCGTCACCCCCGGGTCGTGGCTGGGCTGTCTGAGGGTAAGCGATGGCCTCGGTCGGGCGCGCCTGGTGCTGCGCGGGTCGGGCGGCGACGGAGGCGGGACGCCCGCCGTGGTCGCCCGCGTGCGACGCGAGGGGGGCGCCACAGAACTGAC
The DNA here is from genome assembly GCA_036272055.1 of Polyangiaceae bacterium. Classification (GTDB taxonomy): domain Bacteria; phylum Myxococcota_A; class Polyangia; order Polyangiales; family Polyangiaceae; genus DASZVB01. The sequence goes on from DATAZL010000079.1 coordinate 15,330, forward strand.
AGAACTGCATGTCGCCGGGGTTCACCCCCCGGCATCGCCCGCAGACGATCGTGACTCGCCCGGGGCCGGCCGCGGGTGGATGCGGATTGGGCTGAGCGCTCGGCTGCGTCGGCGCGGGACGATATCCGGCGCCCGGTGGAACGGGGAGAACCGCGGGCGCTGACGGCTGCTGCTGTGCCGCTGGCGCGGGCTGCTGCGGCGGCGCCGGCGCGAGCGGCGAGCCGCATCCCGAGCAGAAGCGGTTCGCCGTCGGATTCACGACGCCGCAGCGCCCGCACGCCTGCGTCGCGACGACGGTCGCAGTGCGCGGCGCGAATTCGAAGCTAGGCGCCGCGGGACGGGCGCCGGTGCCCGGACGCGGATCGCCTGCGGCGGGCACGGTCATGTCGGCGCCCGGCAGGCGATTGCCGCAGTCCCGGCAGAAGATGAGATTCGCCGGATTGTCGGCTCCGCATCGGTCGCACCTCACGAGGCTAGGGGAACCTTCCGGCTGGAACGAGTCAAGGATCTTTTAGCGGCGCTACCATCGCGGAAGCGGGTCGCGAACCTCGAACGTGAGCTCGGCGCCGATCATGTGTCCGACGCCGAACCCGAAGAGGGCATCCGATCGGACCTGCCCGGCGCTGTCCTGCCAGTGCCGGAACACCACCGGGCGGTAGCCGAGGGACGCGCCGACGACCGACGTGCGGCTGATCTGAAACTCGATGCCCGCCCCGAGGAAGGCGGTAATGCCGCCGGTGTCGGCTTCCCATTCATTGCCGTAAAGAACGCCGCCTGCGCCGACGGCGAGATACGGCGTGAGGCGCGTAGCCTCCGTCATGTAGTATCGCGCTTCGCCTCTCAGCTGTTGCAAAATGGCCAGCCGGAGCAGGTTCGAAGGGTCCTGTCGCGAGAACTCGTACGCCCCGCCGACGTAGAAGGGGCCCCGCGCGCGGTAACCGAATCGAACCGTGAGTCCGACGCCGGAGCCGAGAATGCAGGGCGCCGTCGCGTTCGCAGGGCAGATGGACCCCGTCGCGGCCACGAACTCGGTAGCGAAGGCCACCCCGTACTGCAGATAGTGCTCCGTGGTGCGCGGTACCTCGGCCGCGGCGCGCCCGGAAATGGTGGTGAGCGCCACCGCGAGGGCGATTCCGAGACGTGCTACACGCCGGCTCTCTAGGGTTGCCCCACGAACCGGCCTTGACGTCCCTGCGACGGTTCGTTTAAACGCGGGAGCGATCATTCGTGGAGCGACAAGCACATGGAACTCTACCTCGACAGACGTGCCGTTAAGCAGATTCGGCTCTCGGCGCAGGAAGCGATCGAGGAAGGGGACTCAGAGTCCCTGCGCGAGGACATCCTCGAAGCCTTCACCGAAGAACAGGTCGAAGAAATCGAGCGACGCCTCGACACCGCCGATTTCTTCGAATTTCTGACCGACGTTCTCGACGAATGGAGCGGGGACGACGTCGACGAGCTCTTCGAGCTCCTCGAGACGCAGCTCGGGGAGGTCGGCATCGACCTCAAGACCGACACCAAAGCTGCGGCAGAGGACGAAGAAGAAGCCGACGAGCCAGAAGAAGCCGAAGACGAGGTCTCGGAGCTCCTCGAAGACGAGGAGAGCGACGACGACGAGGAAGAGGAATCTTCCGAGGACGCCGACGAGGACTGAGCGCGCCGCGTCTTTTCGCAGTCGCGCGTCGCGAGTGAGGTCACGGGCCGGTGCGAAGCAGGTACTCGTGGCACTGTCCCGTGTTCCGCGTGTCGCTCGTGTTCTGTGGCGGACGGATGGCCGGGCAGATCACCGGCGCGCAGGCAACGTAGCGCGATTCCGGACTCGCCGCGACGAGGGAACGTAGGAGACGGCACGCGCCGTCTCCATCGCCCGCGCTGGCGGCGAGCCGCGCGGCGTTCCAGCTCGCGTCGTCGCGGAGCCGGCTCGTGGGATACGCCGTCGAAAATCGCTCGAACGCCTGGCGGGCACGCGCGGGGTCGTGGAGCGCGTCGCGGTAGAGCTCGGCGAGACGAAACGCCGCATCCGCGTACCGGCCGCGCTCGTAGCTCCCCTGCATGAACGACGGCTCGCGCTCCGCGAGGAGTCGCTCGAACATCGCGATGGCGGCGTTCGGATCGCCGAGAGTGACGTCGATGTCCCCGGCGCGAAAGAGCGCGTCGTCCCAGAAGACGCCGCGCGGGTACGGGTAGCGCGCGGCGAGCGCGACGTACTCGGTGCGCGCGCCGTCGAGATCGCCCTCGCGTTCGTGCGAGCGCGCGTGCTCGTAGTCGACGTATTCGGCCAGCGACGTGGTCGCGATGACCGGCGCGAGCGCCTGGAGGTACGCGCGCGCTGCCGGCTCGCCGCCTGTGCCGTCGAGTAGCCATTCGACGTGGCGGTGGAGAGCCGTGGGCGCGGGGCCGCTCGCGGGGTACGAACGGATCAGCGCGTCGAGCTCACGCTGCCCGTCGTCGGTGCGGCCCTGTTCGAGATCGACGAGGGCGATGTCGTAGCGTGCGCGCGGCACACGCTCGCCGAGGGGATGCTCGCGGAGCAGCGTCTCGAGCACGGCGCGCGCGTCGTCGTTCCGTCCCGCGCGCTCGAGGCTCATACCCTGGCGGTAGCGCGCCTCCTCGCGGTCGCGTGGCTTCGCGCTCGCCGTCGCTGCCTCGGCGAAGTGCCCTGCCGCCTCGAGGTACCGGCCGGCGGCGTAGGCTCGCTCTGCGGCGGCCTCCTTCGGCGTCAGGTCGCTCGAGGGTCCGGCGCAGGCGGCGATCGTCCACGCGGCGGCGATGGAGCGAAGCGCCGAGGCGCGTCTCAATGCCGCGCCTCGGGTCCGGCGTGCACCGTCTCGATCGCCTGCGCGAGGCGCTCCGCGGCTTCCGCGGCGCGGTCCGGGGGCGCGTCGAGGTGCGTCACCACGCGGAGCTGTGCGGGTCCGGTCGCGTTCACGAGGACGCCGCGGCGTCGCGCCTCGGCCACGACGGCGTCGGCCTTGCCGTCGACCAGCCGCACGTTGACGATGTTCGTCTCGACGCTCGCGACGTCGACGCTCCCGCCGCGCGCCGTCGCGACACGCTCCGCGACGAGGCGCGCCGCACGGTGGTCGTCGCCGAGACGCGAGCGATGGTTCTCCACGGCGTAGAGCGCGGCGGCGGCGAGGACGCCGGCCTGACGCATCCCGCCGCCGAGCATCTTGCGGAAACGGCGCGCCTCTTCGATGAGCGGGCGCGTCGCGGCGAGCGCCGAGCCGACCGGCGCGCCGAGCCCCTTCGAGAAGCAGACCGCGACGGTGTCGAACGGCGCGGCGAGCTCGCTCTCTTTCTGGCCGGTGGCGACGGCGGCGTTCCAGAGCCGCGCGCCGTCGAGGTGCAGGCGGAGACCGCGCCGTCGCGCGACGCGGGCGATGCGCAGCACCTCGGCGTGGGCGAACACCCTGCCGCCGGCGCGGTTGTGCGTGTTCTCCACGACGGCGAGGACGCTCCGCGCGTACATGATGCCCGCGGGCTGCACGACGCGCTCGAGCTCTTCCGCCGTGAAGAGGCCGCCGCTGCCCGCGACCCGGAACTGCACGCCGCTCAGCGCCGACGCCGCGCCGGATTCGAACGTCGCGCAGTGCGTGCCCTCGCCGCCGATGATCTCGTCGCTCCGGCGCGTGTGCAGCAGGATCGCGATCTGGTTCGCCATCGTCCCCGACGGAACGAACACGGCGGCCTCCTTGCCGAGCAGGTCGGCGACCCGCTCCTCGAGCCGCTTCACCGTCGGATCTTCGCCGTACACGTCGTCGCCGACCTCGGCGCGCGCCATCGCGTCGCGCATCGCCGCCGTGGGCCGGGTCACCGTGTCGGAGCGAAGATCGACGACGTCGAGCGTGGTCACGCTCGCGAGCGTATCACGCGACGGGCGGGCCCTGCCCGGCGAGAGCCTCACGCGCCGCGAGGCCCACGACGAAGAGCTCGTAGGCAATGATCTGCACGGCCTGCGCCAGATTGATGGAGGGCTGGTCGGCCGCCATCGGGATCCGGAGCCGTGCGTTGCAGAGCGCGCTGTCCTCGGCGGAGAGCCCCGTCTTTTCGTTGCCGAAGACGAACGCGACGCGCTTGCCCTGGGCGGCCGCCTCGACGGCGAGCTCCGCCGCGCGCCTCGGCGAGACGACGCCCGAGACGCCGCGCCGCGACGTCGTGGCGAACGAGAGCGCGACGCCGCCGAGCGCCTCCTCGACGGTCCGGCAGCGGGCCGCGCCTTCGAGGACGTCGAGCGATTTGACGGCCATCTTGCGGGCCATCTCGTGCTCGGGCACGGCGAGCCGTCCGGGCTTCACGAGGACGAGCCCGGTGATGCCCATGGTCTTCATCGCGCGCGCGGCGGCCCCGACGTTCTCCGGGTAGTGGGGGTGAACGACCACCATGGTGGTCGCACGCGCGACGGGCAGGACGAGCATCACGACGTCATCCGGAGCTTCGCGCCGAGCGCGCGCAGCGGAAGCCGATCCATGGGCGGCGAGCACCGGGCACCTCCGCGGAGCGCGTCGCGCCACGGAGCCACGCGGCGGGGCTCCTGTAGTCACCTCCGCGCACGACCCGCGCCGGCGACGAGCCGGAGACCGGCGGCCCTTGCGGATCGACGGCGTCCGATTCGTCGTACACGGGCGCGAAGCGGTCGGAGACCCATTCGCTCACGTTGCCGGCGAGGTCGAGAAAGCCGTCAGGTGTCTTTCCGGAGGGAAACGAGCCGACCGGCGCGAGCTCGGCGAACCCGTCACTCGCGTCGGTCTGTTGCCACGCGAGGCGGCCGTGATTGGCGGCGTGCGCGTTGTACAGATCGCCCCACGGGTAGCGCCGCCCGATCACGCCGCGCGCCGCGCGCTCGAACTCCGCCTCGGTCGGCAGGCGCGCCCCGCGATACTCGCAGTACGTCCTCGCCTCGTCCCAGGTCACGAGCGACGCGGGGAGGCGGCTCTGGTCGAACCGGTTCGAGCCCTCGCCGAACGGCAGCGCGGCACAGCGTCCGGTCGCAGCGCAGCGCGCATACTCGCCGACCGTCACCTCGGTCCGATCGAGCCAGTACGCGGACAGGGTCACGCGGTGGAGCGGCGCCTCGTTCGCGAACATGCTCTGGTCGCAGCGGTCGCCACCCGGTTCGCGCTGGCAATCGACGATCGCCGCGACGATGTCGTCGCCGGTGGAGCCCATGACGAACGAGCCGGCAGGGACGAGGAGCATCGGCGAGCCGGGCGTCTTCAGGGTGAGCACGTCGGGGCGATCGCCCACGCGGGCCGTCTCTCCCGTGACGTCGGGGACGGCGCTCTCGCGCTCGTCGACGTGGGCCGGCGCGAGCGCGATCATCGCCGACGCCGCGAGGAGCGCGCGCGCGACGACGCTCATCGCCGCCACTTCGCGAGGCCGCCCTCGCCGGAGCGCCCCGCGTCGGGCGTCGGATCGACCTTGGTCGCCGCGTGTTCGTCCTTGTCGTGCGCTTTCGGCCGATCAGGGACGCGCGCCGACGGATGCGGCGCCACGGCTTTCACCACCCTCTTCTCGGAGAGCCACGCGACGGGCTCGGCCTCGATCGGCTTCGGACCGGCGACGACCGTTGCCGGCGGCGCGGACGTCTTCGTGTCGTCCTGGCGGAGATGCGACGTGAGCTGGAACCCGGCGATCGCGAGCATGGCTCCGATCGCGATACCGCCGGTCGCGGCGCGCGCAACCCGGACCCCGGTCGCGTCCTGGGTCGCGCGGTGGAGCTCGTCGGGGAGCGTCTGCATCGCGGCCCGCGGCGCCATTTTCAGCGCGTCGGCGAGCGCGGCGCCGAACTCGGTGCACGAATCGAAGCGCGCCCGGGGATCGCGCGAGAGCGCCCGCGACAGCACCGTGTCGACTGGTGGATCGACGCCTGCCACGTCGGATACCGGCGGCGGATCGTCGGTTTGAATCTTGCTCGCGACGGCGACCGCGTCCTCCCCGGGGAACGCGCGCCTTCCGGAGATGGCCTCGTAGAGGGTCGCGGCGAGGGAGAACTGATCGCTCTTCGCCGAGAACTGACCGCCGGAGAGCGCCTCGGGTGCGCTGTACGCGGGCGTGCCGAGGAGAACGCCGCCGAGGGTGAGCGTCGAGTCGGGCACCCGCGCGATCCCGAAGTCCGCTATTTTTCCGCCGGCCGACGCGAGGATGATGTTCTCCGGCTTGATGTCGCGATGGAGCACGCCGGCTTCGTGCGCCGTCGAGAGCGCGGAACCGAGCTCGATGGCGAGTCGCGCGGCGGCGGCGGGGCCGAGCGGGCCGCGCTCGAGTCGTTCCTTCAGCGTGCTCCCGGCGAGGTACTCGAAGACGAGATAGAGCCCGAGCGATGGATCTTCCCCCATGTCGTGGAGGGCGACGATGTTCGGGTGGCTCACGCGCGCCGCAGCACGCGCTTCCTGGCGCATGCGATCGAGGAGCGCTTGCCGCTGGTCGTCGGGGATCGTCAGATCGTCACGGAGCAGCTTCACCGCGACGTCGCGGTCGAGCACCGGGTCGTGAGCGAGGAGCACGCGCCCCATCGCTCCCTGGCCGTGCATCCGCACGATCTGGTACCGCCCGATTTCGACGGGGAGCGGAGTCGCGCGGGAGGCCATGTTCCGGGGTCGACATGTATCGCCCCGTGGGCCCCGTGCCAACCTCGCCGGACCGGAGTGCCGTCAGCTGCCGCCGTCGGGGGAGTCGCCGGACTTCTTCTTGTCGCGGTCCCGCGGCTCTTTCGCGGGCGAATCGTCCCGCCGCGGCGGATCGCCGTACTCGGTGCGGAGCTTCCGGAAGAGGCCGTCGCTCAGCATTTCTTCCTGGTAATGCGGGAGCTCCGGGACGCGCACGTAGACGAGGACGTCGTCCTTCCGCTCGATGATCTCGATCGCGCCGTTGGTGTCCTTCTTCCGGCCCTCGGGGACGAAGTGGAAGAGCAGGTACGCGGCGTCGGCGTCCTTCTCGGTCACCTCGTAGGCGAGGTCGACCCTGAGGTAGCGCAGCGCGGCGTTGTAGGTCTGGAGCTTCGTGTAGCTGCTCCGGGCCTCGACGCTCGCGTCCGCGCTGCCGGGCAGCGAAACGAGCAAGAGTGCGCTCATGGCCCACGGCGCGACGGCACGGATCGCCCGACGGCCGGAGCTCGCTTGCATATGTCCTCGCTAGTCGGACCCGGCGCTCGTGGCCAACTTCGGGGAGGCTTCTTCCGAGAGCACCTCGCGCATGCCGGTCCGCTCGAGGACGGCCCCGAGGGCGGCTGCGGCGACCGTGATCAAGAGCTGGGCGGAGTACACCATCAGGACGAGCGCCGCCCCCGGACCGATGACGAGGTCCGCCGGGTAAAAGACGGCGAGCGCCGCATAGAACGCGAGCTGGTACGCGCCGAAGAACCCCGGCGCGTTGGGCACGAGAATGCCGAGCGCGATGACGCCGGTCGTCGTGCACGCCTCGGCGTAGGTGAACGAGTCGAAGCCCGTCCCCCACGCGATGAGCCAGAGCGACGCCGAGTTGAGCATCCAGTAGGCGATCGTCGCTCCCACGAACGAGACGGCGAGGCGTCGGTCGGGAAGGAACCGGAGACCCTCACCGATGTTCTCGACGCGATCGGCGAGCCACGTCGCGAGCTTCGGCGACACCAGGCCGACGACCCGCTCGGTCGTGCGCCGGGCCCAGTCGCGATTCGCGTAGAAGACGCCCATCACCGTGAAGGCGACGCCGAAGAGCACGAGCGCCGCGTACGCCGAGCGCGGCACGATCGACGGCGAGATCGGCAGATTGCCGATGTGGTCGGGCAGGGGAGACAGCGGCGTCGAGAGCGTCAGGCCGGCAAGCAGCATCAGGCTCAGCACGAGGCCGTCGATGATCCGCTCGGCAGCGATGGTCCCGGTGGCGGCCCAGCCCGAGATGTTCCCGTGGGTGCGGATGAGCAGCGGCCGCACCGCTTCCCCGGTGCGTAGCGGTAAGAGCACGATCGCCGCGAACCCGATGAACGACACGCCGAGCACCTTCCGGTAGGGGACCGGCGAGATGGGACGGAGGAGCAGCATCCAGCGCGAGGCGCGCACGACGTGGACCGTGCACCACATGACGATGAAGCCGCCGACCGTCCACCACTTGACGTGGGCGAACGCGCTCCGGTCCGGCGCGAGCGGCAGAGCGCCCTTGTGCAGGAGCCACGCGAACGCACCCGCGACGACGAGCGAGGCGAAGAGCTTTCCGCCGTGCCTGCGGAGCCAGCTGCCCGATGCCTTCGGATTCTCGGTCGCGTTCCCCTCGTGGTCCGTCAACGGCTATGTCCTTCCCTCGAGGATCTCGCGCGGCCCGTCGTGAAACAGGCGGCGCACCTCGTCCTCACCGTAGCGTTTGCCGAGGAGCTCCATGCCGTCCTCGACGTCGTCGACGTCTTCCGGGCGATGCGCGTCGCTGCAGGCCGCGTGATAGATGCCGTCGTCGAGCAGGCGGCGCGCGCATTTCTGAGGCTCCTTACCGTACTTTCCGACCAGAGCCGCGACGTCGAGAAGCGCCGTGGCGCCGGACTTCACGAGCTCGGCGAGCCTCTCGTGGGAGCGCCAGAAACAGCGATAGCGCTCGGGATGCGCGATGACGGGCACGAGCTTCCGCCTCCTGAGATCGAACAGTCGTTCGGCGACCGCCGGCATGAAGTCGTTGTCGTAGAACTCGAGGAGCACGGCGTTGCCGCCAGGGTAGGGCAGGCCGTCCCCGTCGAGGAGCCGTTGAAAGACGATGTCGTCGAAGTAATGCTCGCTCGAGAGCGCGATCTTCGGAATGGCGGTCTCGCCCTTCACCGACTCCTCGAAGCGGGCAAATGCGGAGACGAGCAGGTCCTTCGTGTTGTCGAACATCCGGGGGCGCATGTGGGGCGTCGCGATCACTCGCTCGAAGCCGCACTCGCGAAGAGCCCGTAGAAGCTCCACGCCCTCGTCCCGGGTCCGCGCGCCGTCGTCGATGCCGGGCACGAAGTGGCAATGCAGGTCGACGAAGCCGCTCATAGAAGGGCGGAGATCCTAGCTGCACACGCGATCTACGCTAGGTCGGATCGCCGGGGGCGGCGAGTCGCTCGGCGAGCGCTTCTATCTTCATGCCCCGCCGCCGCCCGAGAATACGCTGACATCCGGCGACGGCCTCGGCGAGCGGCTCGACGTCGTCGGTGTCTCCCTCGGTGCAGAGCAGCACCTCGATGCCGTCGATCCGGAGACGACGGACCTCGAGGGACCGCGAGAGCACGTCGAGGCGACAGGGCACGGTGTCGTTCGCCGGCCGGGGTGCGCTGGCAGCGCCGAGCGCGGCGAGCTCGTCACACACGGCGGCGGGGCCCGCGCCCGCGATGACCAGGCCGCTCACGTCCGCGAGGACGAGCGCGCCGAGACCTGCACGCCGCCGGGCGGACTCGAAGCAGCGCGACAGCGCGACGAGCGGGCTATCGGTTCGGTCGCGACGGCGATCGTTCGCCTCCTCCGAGGGTGCGGGCGGACGGCTGGACGTGAGCATGGTCACTTTGATGCAGAGGCTGCCCCGGGAGGGCCAAGTAAAGAGCGGGCCGGCACCCCGCCTTTACCCCCGCAGCGGGACGGAAACCTCGCATTTCTTTCGCTCGGGTTGCGACCGAAGCGCTCCCCGGGGTAGAGGCCCGGGATCGCCGTATGGGCTCCCCTTCATTATCGGGCCTCCTCGATTCGCGCCGCGTCATCCTCTGCGTCGGTTGTGGCGGGGTCGGCAAGACCACCGTTGCTGCCGCCATGGGCCTGGCAGGCGCGCGCCGTGGAAAGCGGGTTCTGACCCTCACCATCGATCCCGCGAAGCGGCTGGCGAACAGCCTCGGCCTCGACGGGATGACGACCGAGGAGCAGGCGGTCGATCCCGCCGTCCTCGCCCGCGCAGGAGTGACCGGCAACGGCAGCTTGACGGTCATGATGCTCGACACGAAGCGGACGTTCGACGACCTCGTCACCCGCTTCGCGTCGAGCGAAGAGGCGAAGAACCGCATCCTCGGCAATCGCCTCTACAAGTACGTCTCGACGAACCTCGCCGGCACCCAGGACTACATGGCGATGGAAAAACTCCTCGCCATGAAGGAGGACCCGCGCTTCGACATCGTCGTCCTCGATACGCCGCCCACCCGGAACGCCCTCGACTTCCTCGAGGCGCCTGCGCGTCTCGTCGAGGCGCTCGACGGACCGGCGATCCGCTGGTTCATCCAGGCCTTCGACCGGTCGCGCAAGCTGAGTCTGAACCTCGTCGCTCAGAGCGTCGCGGTCGTCCTCCGCGGCGTGTCGAAACTCACCGGCGGCGGGTTCCTCGAGCAGATGGCGGAGCTCATCACCGATCTCAACGATCTGTTCGGCGGGTTCCGCGATCGCGCGGAGCGGGTGTCGCAGGCCTTCCGCGCGCCCGACGTCGGCTACGTCATGGTGACGAGCCCCGCGCCGCTCGCGATCCGCGAGATCGCGTACTTCGCGGAGCGCCTCGCCGAGCACGGGATGCAGAGCGACGGCTTCGTCGTGAACCGCGTCCACGCCGCGCCGCCCATGCAGCCGAGCGAGGACGAGATCCGCGAAGCGGGGCGCCGCCACGGGCTCCCGCTCGACGTCGACGGCCCGTCGCGCATCGTCCACGTCGTCGCCGACGAGCGCGCCCTTGCCGAACGCGACGCGATTCAGCTCGGCGAGCTCGAGCGGGTGCGCGAGCGCCTCAAGGTGACCAAAACGCCGCTCGTCCGGGTGACGGCGCTGCCGAGCGATGTGCACGACGTGCGCACGCTGACCGGGATTTCCGACGTGCTTTGTCCGTGACGGGGGGCCTTGGCCCCCCGCAGCTTCGCCGTAGGCGAACTGCTCCCCCCGCCGCTTCGCGGGCTCGCTTCGCTCGCGGGCGATTACCTGTGACGGGGTGACGGTATTGACGGCGTGGGGTTGGTTTGTGGGGGGCCTTGGCCCCCCGCAGCTTCGCCTACGGCGAACTGCTCCCCCCGCCGCTTCGCGGGCTCGCTTCGCTCGCGGGCGATTACCTGTGACGGGGTGACGGTATTGACG
>DATAZL010000080.1:0-10302 GCA_036272055.1 Polyangiaceae bacterium
TTCAGAGTCTCCCGCCCCGGTCCGTGCCGAGGCTCCCGCGCCCCGCGCCGTTCAGGCGCCGCCGCCCCGTGCGGTCCCCGCGCCCGCCCGCGCGGTCCAATCCGCGCCGCCCCCTCAGGCCCAGCAAAAGCGGCAGCCGCCGGCCCCCGTCGTCCCGGCTTTCCGCGGCCTCCAGGCGCGAAAGAAGAAAGTTCGCGGCCGGTGATGTAGCCTGTGAGGCTATGCTGCCTCGCCTTGTCCCCTGCGCGAGCATTGCGCTCGCGCTCCTGGTGATCGCAGGTGGAGTCCGTGCAGAGGACTCGCCGCCAGGGCCGACCGAACAGCAGATCTCGGCATTCCTGGCGGAGAAGCCGGCGAGCGCCGACGTCTCGAAGGCGCCCGAGGCTCCGGAAGCGCCGCCCCCTCCCCCGCGCACGCACGGGTTCGTGCTCGAATCGAGCATCGGGGCACAGGGTCAGCTCGGAGCGCTGAATCACGTCTCGCACACCGCGCCGTGGTTCCACGTCGCGTTCGGCTGGGAGCCCACGAAGTGGTTCATGGTGCTCGGCCAGGGAGATCTTTCGATCGCGAGCACGACGCTCGCGAACCCGCCGCCCGATCCGCGTGGCTACGCGCTCTGGGCCATCGGCGGCGCAGGGCGGTTCACCGTGCAGCCGTTCACCAGCGTCGGGCTCTACGCCCAGGGTGAGCTCGGTGTCTCGTCCGTCTCGAACGACGTGCTGTCGACCTACGGGTACAAGAAGGCGGACGAGGTCGGCGCGTATTTCGGGGGGCTCATCGGCGTCGAGTGGTACCAGGTGAGCCCGCACTACGCGCTCGCGCTCCAGGGCGGAGTCCGCGATTACCCGAACCTCGCGCGCGCCATCGGGGGCGACACCGCCATTGCGCTTCTCGGCGCGGCGTCCCTCCGCTACACGTTCTGAAATGATGCGCCTCGCTTTCGGGCTCGGTGCGGCCGTCCTCGCCGGCGTGGTCGGAACGTCGCTCTCTGCCGTCTCGGCGTGCGGGTCGTCGTGCACGGACATCGGGTGCACCGAAGCCGTCACCGTGACGCCCGAGCACGCGCTCGGCGACTCCGGGAGCTACGAGGTCGACTTCGTCGCGGACGGTGTCGACATGAGCTGTACCCTGAAGGTACCGAGCACCGCCCCCGCGAAGTGCACCGACAGCCGCGCCTACGTCTTCCAGGAGGCGGGACGCGGCATCACGTTCGTCTCCGTCGACGGCAAGTACAAGAGCCTCCACGTGACGGTGCTCCACGAAGGAAACACCATCGCCGACCAGACCTACGCCGTCACTTACCAGGGCGTCGAGATCAACGGCCACGGCTGCGGCACCTGCGACGCAGCCAGCGAGACGCTAAAAGTAGTCGAAGCGAGCGGAGACGGCGGAACGCCGCACGACGCGGGGAACTAATCGTCGCACTGCGGGCGACACGGTGTCGTGCGAGCGATCTTCTGTTTGCTCCCACCGCGTCGCGAAGCACCGGCGGCACGCCTGAGTCGTTGCGATCGTGCCTGGGCGTCGCATCACACGATGCCCCTCATTGGACTATCGTTCCGACGTGCAAATCGCCTGATGCTGGCGGGCGGTTCGTCGTCCAACAAGTGTGATGTGCCGGAACTCCGGCTCCAACTGCGCGCACCCGACCGCGATGGACGAGCGCGTCGCGCGACTGTGAGTCACTAGTGAGGCCAAGGCACGGGCGGGAGAAGGAACGAGCGTAGCGCCGCTGTGAATTTGGCCACTGGACTGGTCACTGGGCCGATTGTGTTCGGGTCAACGATTCAACTTGACGTGGTTCCGTGAGATGGCCGAGCGAAGCTCGAGGCGTTCCGCAAAACCGGTGCTTCGCCGCACGACGTCAGCCGCACGTCAGGCTCCGACGCGGAGTGCAGGCGGCGAAGGCGATCCGCTCGTCGAAACGCGCGCTACATGACGATACAGAGGCTAAAAATGAGCATGCTATTGCTCAGGCATGGCGGGCACCAACATCGAAACGAGCGAGGATTCGGGTGAGAAGAGTGAATGGGTGCGGGCACACGAAGCGCTGTCGCTCCTGGCTAGGGAGCGCGCTGCGGCGGACGCGGAAGAAGGTCGCTGGTTTCTCGCAGCGTTGCGTTCGGCAGCACACGTGCACCTCGGGTACGGTAGCTTCGGCGAGTACATCGAGCGTCTGTTCGGCTACAAGCCGCGCTCCACGCAGGAGAAGCTGCGAGTCGCCGAAGGGCTCGAAAAGCTGCCGGCCTTCGCGGAAGCGCTCGCGAGCGGCGCGCTGAACTGGTCCGCCGCGCGCGAGCTCACGCGCGTGGCGGTCCCAGAAACCGAGTCCGCCTGGCTGGACGTTGCGCGTGGCAAGACAGTGCACCAGGTGGAAGCGCTCGTGGCCGGTAAGAGTCCCGGCGACGGGCCCTCTTCCGCGGGCCAACCCGATGCCCGTCGCCACGTTCTTCGTTACCAGATCGTAGTCTCGGTCTGCGCGCAATGCGGCCGGGGTTACCAGCACGCGAACGGAGAACTCATACCCGTCAGCGCGGAAGTGGTCGCGATGGCCGACTGCGACGGTCAACACTTGGAAGTGATCGCGCCTCCCATTGCGAGAAGAGACTCGCCTCCGGTTGCGAGCAGAGACCCCGCAGGGGATGAGTGCGCCCACGTGGGCGCCGCGCGACTTGGCGCCCACGTGGGCGTTCGGGCGAAGCAAGCTGTCTCACCTGCGACGCGCAGAGCCGTGCTGCTCCGCGATCACGAGCGGTGCGTCGTCCCTGGTTGCCGCAACGCGCAGTTTCTCGACGTTCATCACGTTGAGCTGCGTTCGGAGGTGGCGGGCACGATGCCGACAATTTGACTACCCTCTGCGGCGCGCATCACCGCGCAGCACATCGCGGTGAGCTCATCGTGTCCGGCAGCGTCTCAACGGGTGTCCGATTCCGGCATGCAGACGGCTGCGACTACGGACGCGCCCCGGAGCCGAGTGCGGTGGAGATACGCGCCAAAGCCTTCGCCGCTCTGCGTGGCTTGGGCTTTCGAGAAGGCGAGATCCGTCGAGCGCTGGCCGAGTGCGGCAAGCTCGGGGCGCCAGAGATGAACATCGAACGGGTCGTACGAGACGCGCTGGCCAGACTGACCGCGCGTTGCGCCCACGTATGACGCACGCGCGGGACGAAGGTTCCGGCGACGGCACCCTGCTCTGTCAGGCGCGTTCAGCTCGCGGGCGGGGCTTGAGAGTCGCGACGCTCGGGGGTCTTCTTGCCGCGCTTGTCGTCCTTGGAGGCGCCGTTCGTCTCGGCGGCACTCGCGGCTTCGGCCGCTGGTGAGGCTGCGGGCGCGCCGGCGGGCTCGCTCCAGCGGGCGTCGGGGCCGAGGAGGGGTGCCGGGGCGAGGGCCATGGACGTGGACGCGGCGGGCTTGGCTTCGGCCGCGACGGCGGGCTTCGCCTCGGCGGCGTGAGCGGGGTCTTCGCCGACCTCGACCATGCACTCGCCGAAACTCACCTCGAGCTTGCCGCGATCGGTGCCGAGCTTCACCTCGAGCTTCTTCGCGCGGATCATGGTGTTGCTGCGCACGGTGCCGGATAGATAGACGTCGTCGGCGTCGATGTCGCCCGCGAGCGTCCCCTCCGAGCGGAGCTTCTGTGCGCGCACGGTGCCGAGGACGGTCCCGCTCGCCGTCACCGTCAGCGACGGCGCCACGATTTCACCGTCGATCTTGCCGTTCACGACGACCTGGCAACTGCTCTTCAGCGTGCCCTTGAGTTCCGTCCCCTCTTCCACGAGCGTCTGCTTAGCGGTTTGCTTTTCCATTCGGTTCTCCTCAGGCGGCTTGGCCAGGCTCCTTGATGTTCAGGCGGAGACGGCATCCGGAGGCAAAACCGAAGCGCGTCCTTGCCGGTGGTTGTTCGATCGTCGCCGACACGGACCCCTGCACGCTCACGAGGAGCTGACCGGGTCTCACGAATCCGATGCGGTTCATCTCGAGGAAGCGACCGTGCACCTCGATGTTGCCGCCCTTGATCTGACAGCGCTCGAGTACGCCCTCTTCCCCGATCACGAGCGTCGCGTTGGCTGCGAGGGTGATCGAGCAGCCTTCGAGATGCCCGTCGACCTGCACCTCGGCGCCATCGCCGAACTCGAGCTCGGCGTTCTTCAGCACGTCACTTGCGCCGATATAACGGCGCACGGTGCCGGGGGCGATGCTCGGACGTCCGCCGAGCCCCTCGAGGAGCTGCTGCATCGTCGAGCGCTCGGTGCCGTCTCCGTCGCGGCTCGAGTCGAGCCACTCCACGCGCACGCCGACGAGCCTTACTTCGCCGAAGTCGGCGCGGTGCACCTTCGCGCCGGTCAGCGAGCTGGTCTCGATGTGAGCGCCGCGGAAGATGGCGCGCCGCAGATCGGCGCCGGATAGATCCACGCCGGTGAGCTTCGCCTTGCCGAAGTCGGCCTCGACGAGGGACGCGCCCTTCAGGTTCGTCGATTTGAGGAATGCGAGCGCAAGGACCGCCTCGTCCAGATTCGCGCCGCTGAAGTCCACTTCTTCGAGCTTCGCGTTGCGGAGGACCGCGCGCGACAGGGTGGCGCCCTTCGCCTTCACCGCTCCGAGATACGCCTCGGACAGATCGGCCTGCGACAGGTTCGCGCCCATGAGCTCGGCACCGCCGAGGTTCGCCGAGTCGAGCTGGGCGTACTTGAGGTTCGCGCCCTGGAGATTTGCGCCTTCGAGGTTCGCGCCCTCGAGGTTCGCGCGACGGAGATCGGCGCCGGAGAGGTTCGCGCGACGGAGGATCGCGCCGTCGAGGTCGGCCTTGCCGAGGACGGCGTTACGGAGATCCGCGCCCTCGAGGAACGCTTCGCGGAGCGACGCGCTGGTCAGATCCGCCCCCCCGAGCTTCGCGCCTTCGAGGTTCGCGCCGTCGAGCTCTGCCCGACGCAGGTTCGCGCCCGAGAGCACGGCTCTCGAGAGATCCACGCCGCGCAGATCGGCGCGCTCCAGCCCGTCACTGCTCGTCGCTCTCCGCTCTGCCTCGGCACGCGTCATCGGATTCATGAGGCCTCTTTCTGCTGTGGCAAGCGTGCGCGAGCCATCAGATCTACATACGACCGCACGCGCTCGATCCTGCGATCGGTGGGCGAGCGCTCGAGCTCTTCGACGAGATCTACTTCACCGAGCTGGGCGAGGAGCACGTTGATGGCGAGCGAGCTCGCGCGCCGGGCGTTGCGCGCCTCGCGCTTCTTCTCGCGATCCTCATCGGCCTCTGCGCGCTGGAACGCCTGGTGCGCGCTGCCGAGCTGCTCGAGCAACGTCGCGAGCTTCTTTCGCGCGCGATCTTCGGCCTTGTGAACCGGCTGCGCGGCGCGCTCGGTCCAGTATTGCCGGAAGCGGCTCGCGATGGCGTCCGCGCCGTCGCGCTCGAGGCGGCCGAGCTGCACCAGATCGTCGACCGACGAGCGGCAGAGCGCGTCGAGCGACGCGAGGCCCGCGGCGTACAGCTTGTCGATGGCGACCTTGTGCACGCCGGGTACCTGGAGCAGCAGATGGCGCACCACGAGCGGTTCGCGCAGATCGCGATCCTTCGCGAGATCGAAGGCCTGGGGCAGCGCCGCGGTGAGCGTCGCATGCGCGCGCATGAGCGCGTCGCGCTCCGCGCCGTCTATCTTCGAGCCGACGGCCTTCGCCGCGGCGTTCATCGCGTCGTCGAACCCCGACAGCGCGTCGACGAGCTCCGGATTCGCGAGCTCCGCCGCTCCACGACGGATGCTGTCGACGGCGGGGCGCGCGATGTCGAGCCATTGCTTGCTCGTCGCACCGACGACCAGCTCGAGCAAGAAATCCTTGATCGGCTGCGCGTGCGTCGCGACCATCGCGCGGAAGAGCTCGGCGTTCGCCGCCTTCGCTTGCTCGTCGAGAGCGAGCTGACCGGCCGCCGCTTGCGGCGCGTGAGAGACGATGCGCGCGAACGCGGAATCGACGTCGTCGTGATGAAGCGACGGATCGCGCGGAGGCACGACGGAGTTACCGAGCGGATCGAGCTCGAGCGGCTCCGCCTGGGCCGGCTTCTTCCCGTCGGCGCGCTTCGGCTCTTCGCCGTGCTTCGCTTCTTCGGCACGTGGCGCGAGGCCGGGCGCGGTGACGGTCACCGGATCGGGAACGGCGGAACGCGCGGGCTCCACGACGCGACCGAGCTCGAACACCGGCGTCGGAGACCCGGCAGCGGTCGCGTTCTGCTGCGCCGCCTGTGCGGGCGTCGCAGGACCGACGGCGCGCATGCCCACCGGACGGATCGGCGCGGCGGCCACGGCTTTCGACGATGCCGCGGGCGACGCCGCACCGCCGCGTTTCTTGCCTTCGAGCTTCTCGGGCTTCTCCGGTTTGCCGCCGCCGCCGTCGGGTTGCTTCGCTGGCTTGGCAGGGACGTCACCACGCGACGTGAGGAGCGTCTCGACGCGCGGGGGCACCGAGGGACGCGGCGATTGCACTGCCGACCCTTGCGCGCGCACGACGTCTGCCATGCGCGCCGGGAGATCGGGCGGCGAAGGACGATCGCCACCCGGCGTCTTTGCCGGCGGCGTCTTCGCGCGGGGACGCGCGGGCGCGACGCTCACGTCGCTCGCCGCGTCGGGCGACGAACCGCCGCTCTTCGCGAACTGCTCGGGCCGCGACGGCGCGCGCAACGGCGGCGACGTGTCGCGATCGGAGGTTTTCCCATCGTCGGTCTGCCCTCCCTCGGCGTTCGGAGAGAGCGGGTCATCCGAGTTGCCGAAGATCTTCGAAAAGATTCCCATCGCGAAAGTCCGGACCTCAAACCATACAAGATTTCATCGACGCGCAAGACGCGTGAGAGGCCTCGGGATCGCGATTGCTCGCAGGTTCACGTAGCTGTGCGCACACTGTGATCGAGCCGATTTCCATCGATGCTCGAAACGGAGCACACGACGTTCAGTCGTGCTGTTTACGCGTGAAGCGACGGTGACGACCGTGAGGGTCGCCTCGCGTAGCAACACGCAACGACACGACGTTGACGATCAGTTCGTACCGTCGGTCGCCGTCATCATCGCTGGCGGCACCGGCGTGAACACCGACGTCCAGCTCTTGCCATCGTAGTGGAGGATGATCCCGAGTGCGCCGACGGCCCAGACGTCGTCCGCAGCGGCGCCCCAGATCCCTTGCAGCGTACCTTTGACGCCGACGTCGACGTTGGTCCACGACGTACCGTCGAAGTGCATCATCTGCCCGCCCGTTCCGCACGCCCATACGTCGTCGGCTGCGGCAGCCCACACGTCGAACAGCGTCTGATCGAGCGGCGGGCTATCGGGAGTCGTCCACGTCGAGCCGTCCCAGTGCTGGACCGGGCTCGCCTGAGGAACGACCCACACGTCGTTCGACGAGATGCCGTTGATGGAGCGAAGCGGCGGACCGTTGAAGTCCATCCCGTTCAACTGCGTGCCGTCGTAGCGGTAGATGTTGCCGGTGGTGGGGCTCGCAGTGCCGACCGTCCACACGTCCGTCGGCCCGGAACCCCACACGTCCCAGAACGTCGGCTCGACGTCGAGCCAGTTGTACTGCCACGACGAGCCGTCCCAGCGACGGAAGAACGCGGAGCCCTCGTCGCTGCCGACTGCCCACACATCCGAGCCGCCGCTGCCCCAGACGCCGATGAGGACGCCCGTCGAGGACGCGACGACCTGTGACCACGCCGTCCCGTCCCACCGGAGCAGAACCTCGGTGTCCCCCACCGCCCAGGCGTCGCCCTTGCCGGAGGTGTAGACCCCGAGCAGGTTCTCGGTCGTGTCGGTCGGGAACAGCGTCCATTTCTTGCCGTCATAGTGCACCGTCGTGCCCTTGGACCCCACCGCCCAGATGTTGTCGGCGGACGTCCCCGAGATCTCGGCGAGGCCGGAGGTCGTTATCGGGGGCAGCGCCGTCGGCGCGGCGGGCGCCGGCTTGTCGCCAGTGGGTTCGGGCGTGCTGCTGGAACCCGTCGAGGCGTCCGAGCCGCATCCGATCGACGAGAGCCCGAGCAAGCAACCGAGACCGACGAACGAAAGCGAGGTGAACTTCACGGGAAAGCGAGTCTCCTCCTCATTTCGGGGCGGCGCTAGCGGCAACTTGACGCACCCGTCAACCTCCGGAATTTTCCAGCATTCTCGCGAAAAATGACGCACCCCGCGATGCCGCTCGAAATCGATTTATGGACCGTTTCCCGGAGCAGTTGACCGCGCGAGACAGAAGCGGCCATGCGAGTGGTCACTTCTCGTGTCGACTCGTGGATGCAGAATGGCGCTCACGGTTGATCGGTCGAAACAAATCTCTCGAGTGAAGAAAGTTTCACTTGGTCTGACCGCGATGCGGCCCGCGCGGCGGTTTCGCGCCTGCCGCGCTTCCGACTCGGGTACTATTCAAGATACTCGGGGGACTTTGGGTTTCATCGACCAGGGAGCAGAGCCTATGGGAACGTCTTCTTCGACTCGTGTGGGATACTTGGCGCTCGTCTCGCGAGCGGCCGTCTGCGTCATCGCAGCGTCCGTCGCGGCCGCCGGTTGCGGCGGCGATTCGAACTCCGGCAAGAAGGGCAGCGGCGGTGCCGCGGGCGCAAGCCTCGACGGCGGTAGCGGCGGCAGCAGCGCGGCCGGCGGAAGCTCGAGCGGCGGCGCGACGGCAGCGGGCGGCGGCACGGCGGCGGGCGGCGGCACCACGATGGGTGGCGCCACGGCAGCCGGCGGCGATACCACCATGGGCGGTGCGACGGCAACCGGCGGCGGTTCCTCGGGCGGCGCGTCCGGCGGAGCCCCTGGTGACGGCGGCCCCGAGACCGGTGGCACGTCGGCAGGCGGGGCCGCTGGAGCGGCAGGCGCCGGCGGTATGGCCGCGGCTTGCGGCAAGGTCAGCGAGGCGTGCTGTACCGGGAACAAGTGCGACGCGGGCGGCAGCTGCGTCGCCGGCATGTGCGTCTCCTGCGGCGGCGCGGGTGAAGCGTGCTGTGCCGGTGACACGTGCAGCGGCACCTCGTGCTGCGTGAACAACCTCTGCCTCGCGGCAGGCCAGAGCTGCGGCGGCGCAGACGGCATGTGCGCGGCCGGCAAGTGCTCGGGATGCGGCGCAGACATGCAGCGCTGTTGCACCGGTCAGATCTGTCAGACCGATCTGGCGTGCACCGGCACTCGCGGCACGACGTGCGCGCCGTGTGGCGCTGCCGGCCAAGGTTGCTGCGCCGGTGATACGTGCGCGAAGGGCGCTTGCATCGCCGGCACCGGTGCTGCCGGCGCCAGCACGTGTGAAGACGCCTGCGGCGCGGCCGGACAGGCTTGCTGCATGGCAGCAGGTGGCGGTGGCGGCGCAGCGAGAATCTGCGGGACTGGCCTCGGCTGCATCACCGACAAGTGCACGGCGTGCGGCGGCAAGGATCAGGCGTGCTGCCCCGCGGCAGCAGGTGGCGGCGGCGGGGGACCGGCAGCTGCGCGCTGCGACACGGGCCTCCTCTGCAATGCAGACAAGTGCGTCGAGTGCGGTAACCCGGGCGACGTGTGCTGCACGGTGCTCGGCGGCGGCGGTCCTGCCAACGACGGATGCACCGGTCCCGAGAACAACTGCGTGATGGGCAAGTGCCAGGGCACGCTCTGCGGAACCGAGGGACAGGCGTGCTGCGACGTACCGGACGGCGGCGCCGGTGACGGTTGCCCGGCGACGCTCCTGAAGTGCGTTAGCGACAAGTGCGAGACGTGCGGGCAGCTCGACCAGCCCTGCTGCCGGCCCGGTGGGCCCGGCGGTGACGGCTGCGTTCCAGCCAACGCGATGTGCATGGCCGGCATGTGCAAGATGATGTGAGCGCGAAACGAGGGCCGTACGGTACGCCGCGCGGCCCTCAGCGTGATCGCATCGGCGATCGCCGTTATCCTCCGCGATAACAAAGCAACGACCCCTCGTCCGCAATGGCCGAGGGGTCGTCGTGTTTCGTGCGCGCCGTTGCGCGCGGCATCGGTGAACTAGGGAGTCGCGCCGCCGGTGCCGGTGGCGCCGCCACCCGCGAGACCACCGCCGGGAAGCCCTGGCCGTCCCCCGGCTGCGAGTCCGCCGCCAGCGAGACCACCGCCGGGGAATCCGGCGCGTCCACCGCCGGCGAGTCCGCCGCCAGCGAGACCACCGCCCGGGAATCCGCCGCGTCCGCCGCCGGCAGTGCCACCAGCGAGTCCGCCACCAGCGAGTCCGCCACCAGCGAGTCCGCCACCAGCGAGTCCGCCACCAGCGAGTCCGCCACCAGCGAGTCCGCCACCAGCGAGTCCGCCACCAGCGAGTCCGCCACCAGCGAGT
>DATAZL010000081.1:0-36535 GCA_036272055.1 Polyangiaceae bacterium
GTGACGCGCTCGTCCATCACGCCGCGTAGTTGCTCGTACTTGGTCCGAATGCCTTCCACGTCACGCATGCTGAAGGACGAACCGCCAACATCGTCAGGATATTTCCATATCGGGATCGATTATTTCGACCGGGCGCCTTAGCGTACGAGGCTGGAGTGAAAACGTGGCTCCCGGCGCCGTATCTAGCGCAAGACCCTGACTTCAATGCCATGCGGAACGCTCGGGTAGAGTTTTATCGGGTTCTCGTGCAACCGGCGCAGGCGTTCATCAACGTTGCGGACCGGGAATCGGGGGAGGCGGTGGGTGGTCACCGTAGTTCACGGAGTCGTAACCGTCCGGTGCAGCGAGACGCTTCCGGTCGGCTGAAATTCGGTCGAGTGGATGGGCATAATGACGCGACCGCGCTCGACTGCGGGGCATCTCGGGGGTGCGAAGGCATCGTCGGGGGCGACCGGTCGTAACCGGTCGGTATGGCGAGCCGCTTCACCTCACGCGAAACTCGGTCTACGGGAAGCGTAGGGACCCGACAGCGCCCGACGGCGGGGCATCTCGGTCGGGGGTGTGAGAGGCATCACCGGGGGCGACCGATCAGGTCGCGCCTAACGAGGCACTTTTTTTGCGCGAGAACCTCGCATGACTTGGGCGAGAGGGGGCGGACGCACGCACGCGCCTAGTAACGGTATTGCCAGAGCAGGTCGAGGGCGCCGCCCGCGGTGCCGACCTCGGTTTTCAGTGACCAGCGGCGCGTGAAGCGGTAGTCGACGGTGCCGGAGTAGACGCTGCGATCGGTGCTGCTGGTGCTTCCGTAGTCGGCTTGCTGATATTCCGACGCCTCGAAATAGAGGTTTTCGCGGATGCGAACGGCGGCCGTGTAGCGCGGCTGGTTCTGCTCGGTGGTGCCGACCCGCACCTCGACGGGGCTGTTGGCGACGAGCTGGTTCACGCCCATCGCCACGCCGCTGCCGATGGCGACCGCGCCGGCGCCGGCGGCGTTCGATTGTGTCCCGACCGCCGTGGAATCGGTGTCCGACGAGCCACCGAGGAGCAGCGCGAAGACCTCTGCCTCCGGCAACGGCGGATCGCTCCGGAGCGCGATCTTCGCGTCGCGCATGGTCCCGGTGACCTCGACGTACACGATGCTGTCGTTCCCGGCGTGCGTCGAGGCGTGAAGATCGACGTGCGGATTCGCAGGATCGTCGGTGTCGAAGACGACCTTGCCGTCCTCCACCGAGAACACCTTGCCGAGCACCGGGATGCGGCCGCCACTGACCAGATCGATGCTCCCCGATGCCACCGCGGTCTCTCCGAGGTCGAGTATTGGGGTGCCCGTGAGGCGGAGCTCGACGTCGGCGCGACGGAGATTGACGGCGTTTCCGAGGTGAAGCGCGAGCCGCCAGGTCATCGCGACCGGCTCCGGCGGCCCGGTGCGCTCGAATTGCAGGATGGAGACGTCGGGATTGTCGGCGAGATCCTGGACCTGCCTCGTCGACGCTTGGGGTAACGCGAGGGTCAGAGTCGGGAGCTCGATGTCGACCTGCATCCGGCCGGGCTCGCGGGTGAGCTTCGCCTCGGCGCGGCCGGTGATACGTCCCTGCGGCGCTCCCTTGAACAGGATCGGCATGTCGTCGGCGTCGAGCTCGGCGGTGCCGTGGGTGACGCGGACGCCCTCCATCGTGAGCTCGGCGGTGCCGCGCAGGTTCGCCTTCGAGGAGCGGACCTTGCCCACCACGTCGCGTATGGCAATCGTCGTGGTCGCACCGACGCCGTGCGCCACGGCGCTGGCCGTCAGGTCGTTCACCTGGAGCCCGAGGGCGTCGATGAGCACGCTGCCCTCCTTCAAGGTCGCGGTGCCGTCCACGCCGCCGCTGAAGGTCGGTCCGTCGGGGCCCGTGGACGGCGTGAGCACGAGTCCGAGATCCGCGTCGAGGCGCCCGCCGAGCCGGCTCAACACCGACGTGGTCGCGGGAGACAGCGCGACCGCGGCGAAGTCGTGGAGCGCGAGGTGGGCCTTCACCGGCGCGGACGCGCCGAGCCCCGGCAAGGGCGATTGCCATACGACGGGCGCGCTCCCGGTGGCGTCGAGCGTCCCGCGCGCTCCCGAGAACCCGAGCGTCGCGGTGACGAGCTCACCCGATGTCGCGACCTGGAGATGGCCATCGCCGAGCGCGGTGTGCTCTATCGAGGCGTCCATGACGCGCACGTCGGCGTCGACCGAGCCGCCCTGGTCGTTGCGCGTCAGCGACGCAACACCGACCAGGTTGCCGCCGAGCGCACGATCGCCGGACACCCCGAGGACATCGAGCGGCGTCTTGTCGAGCGAGAGCTGCGCGGTGCCACGGAAGGTGTCGAGGCCGCCGGGAACCGTGCCGTGCACGGTCACCCTCCCCACGTCGCGCCCGGTGACTGCGGCCGTCACCTTCGCTGCGACGGCGCGGGTCGTCCATTCGTACTGGGCGTCGCCGTGGGCGTCGAAGGGGTGGCCTTCGTTGCCGGCCCGGGCGAGGTCGTGCCCCTGCGCGGTCACGTAGAGCGTCGGGTGGGCGAACGTCCCGCGAAGGCTCGCGATGGCGCTCATCGTGCCCGCGAGCGCCGCGTCGCCGAACGGCGCAGGCAGGTCGGCGAGCTTCCGCGCCGGCACGGTCATCACGACTTCCACCGGCGTGTCGACGAGCTGCGCGAGCGCGCGCGCCGGCTCGCTCACGAGTCGCGGCACGTCGACCTTGAGCGCGCCGGTTGCCGTGATGAGATCGCCGTGGGCGTCCGCGGCGAGCGTCGTCCCCGTGATTTCGCCGGTCGTCGCGTCGAGCTGCCCCGTCGCCGTCAGGTCGATTCCCGCCACGTGTACCGACTTTGCGCCGTTCGAGCCGCGGAGCGACAGCGCGAGCTCCTGCGTGGAGAACGTGCCGTACGCGCTCGGCAGCAGCGTCGTGGCCGTCTTCCGCTCGAGGAGCACCCTGCCGTACGCGCGCCCTGCGATCGACTCGAGCGGGCTGTCCTTCGGCAAGATAGCGGTCAGCAGGTTGAGCCTCACGTCGCTCACCTGCACCTCGCCGCTTCCGGTGATCTTGCGCCAGGCCGCGACCTCGAGCGGCGAGCCGTCGAGCATCGTGTCGAACGTCGTTCCGAACGTCCCGATCCCCGCGACGAGACCCGAAGCGCCGCCCGTCAGGTGACGATCGTCGAGGTCCGCCGACACCTGGAGCGACAATCCTCCGACCAGCCCTATGGTCGCATTGCCGAGCCCGATCGCGACGTGCCCGCGGGTCACGTCGCGTCCGACCACCAGGTCCGTGCTGAGGCGCAGCGTGCCCGACGCTTCCCCGCGCGGGACGCCCATGGCACGGCTGAGCGCGTCGAGATCGACGCCCTCGCCCTCGGCGCTGACCTCGAGCAGGTTCGGTGCGAGCCGGAGATTGCCGGTGATCGTACCGCCCGCCCCGGCGACGCGGACGTTCCGGATCTCCGCGCGCCCCTCCTCGAAGTCGAGCGACGCCACGTCGCCCTCGACGTGCACCGGCCCCTGGTCGATCACGACGCGGGTCTTCTCGAGGAGCGGGCGCGGCGTGAGCCGGGCGAGACCGGTGGCCTTGAGCGCC
Organism: Polyangiaceae bacterium; assembly: GCA_036272055.1. Classification (GTDB taxonomy): domain Bacteria; phylum Myxococcota_A; class Polyangia; order Polyangiales; family Polyangiaceae; genus DASZVB01. The sequence continues at coordinate 3,597 of DATAZL010000081.1, forward strand.
GGACCCGCGGTGCGCGCGAGCGACGCGTTGAAGTCGAGCCCCGCCGGCGTACCGCGCGCGTCGAGGGTGACGCTGTCGAGGTCGAAGCCGGACAGCCGCGCGGACGTCCCCTCGATGCGTGCGGTTCCGCGCAGTCGCCCGGGGGCGTTCAGAGGACCTGTGACGTCCGCGTGCACGTGGGCGCGACCGAGCTCCACGCCGTTCGTCGCGATGCCGCCGAGATCGCCGTCGACGGTCGCCTTCAGGGTCTGACCCTCGAGATGCGCGTGCAGGCGAGCACGTCCGTGTCCGTGCACGCCGCGGAGCCCGAGCCGGGTGATCCCGGCGAGCGCAACGTCCGTGGTCTCGGCGTTCACGTCGACGGCGAGCGCCGGGCTGACGTCGAACGACGCCTTGATCGGGAGGCCAGGCTCGTGGATGTCGAGGGTGCCCTTCATCGTGCCACCGGCGAGCGTCGCGTGCGCGTCGACCGCGGGGATCGCGCTGCCTTCCACGGTCGACGGCAAGGTGTGCACCGTCGCGTCGACGACGAGCGCGTCGCCCTCGGTGCGAAGGTCGACCGTGCCGTCGAAGGAGACGTCCGTGACCGGTGCGCCCGCGGCGAATCCGCGCGCGTCGAGGTGTTCGCCCTTCAGTGCGAGCACGGCATGAGCCGTCGCGCCGACGGTGAGCGGGCCTTCCATCGAGAGAGCGCCCTTGCCCGCCGTGGCGCGCGCCTTCGCCGTCAGGTTCGGGAGATCGCCGCGCACCTCGGCGTGCGCTGTGGCCGTCTCCGTCAGAGGCCAGTCGCGGGCAAGCGCGCGTGCCGCGGCCGGCTTGATGCGCGGCGCGTCCGCCGTGACGTCGAGATGAGAGCCATCGAGCGTCGCCGCGGCACGCACCTCGACGTCGCCCAGGAAGCCGTCGAACGTGCTGTGCAGCGGCCCCGGGGCGCGCAATGCAAACGTCCCGGTGCCGTGCGCGGGCACGGTCGCGCCGCGGACCGACAGGCCGAAGCGCTCCACGTCGACCGCGACGCCGTCCGGGCCGCCGCGCACCTGGCCATGCACGCTCCGGAGTCGCGCCTCGAAGCGCGGGAGCGCCGGCAACTGGGAGCGCACGATGGCCTCACCGAGCTCGATCGACGGCAAGAGCACGTCCGGGCCGCTCGCCGTCGTTTTCCCTCCGGGGCTCGACGTGACGGGGGACACGGCGCGCACCAGCGTCGGCTCTCCCGTCTTCGGGTCTGCGCGCAGCGTGACCACGGCGCGCTGCACCTGCACGTGACTCACGACGATCCCGCCCGTGGTCGGGCCGAACACCAGATCGCGAAGGAGCGTCCCGAGCGACATGTCGGCCCGCACCTTCTGCACCTCGAGCACCGGATGCCCGTAAGTGTCGAGGAGCGTCGCTTTGGCGACCGCGACGTGAGTGAAGCTCACCACGTCGAGCGGCGACACCACGACGCGCCCCGCCAGCACGCCACCGAGCGCATTTTCCACCAGCCGCCCCGCAAGCCGCCGCGACACCGGCAGATCCGCATGCAGCGCGACCCCCAGAGCGACCGACCCGACGAACACCGCAAGCAGCGCGATCCACGCCAGCGCGTGCGCGGCCCAGTGCTTCGAGAGTCGGGGATGCTCCATGGGCGAGTCGGCCCAGAGACTCTAGCGACGGAGGATCGCGATGGCGAATCGGGCGGGGGGAGCGTGCAAAAACGTCGCAGCGAACGTCAGTCGTCAGCAGTCCCGCAATGGGCGCGTCACGAATCGCGGCCGGACACTAGTTACCGCCGTCGGGAATCGATCCATCGGCGCCCCCGTCTCCAGCAAGACCAACGCCGCGATCGATCGGCACGTGCACGACTCCGCCCGGAACCGGCAGGGTGAAGTCCACCGCGACGCTGTAGAGCGGATCCGGCGCCATGTTCGTCCCCGCGTCGACGTGGGGATAGACGAGCGCCGTGATCCGGTATCGGCCTGCGCTTGCCGGTGTACGTTCATAACACGTCGCATCGGAGACCGAGTGCCGGGTGAAGGTATTGCCGTCCCAGGAATCGGTCTGGGGCGCATCCGACGTGACGTCGAGCGGTTCGGTGATGCACGCGCCGTCGGCGCCACAGGCGACCTCCGGACATATCGGCCAGCAACCGAGGTTACTCGTGAAGGTGGACGCTCGATATCCGTCCGCACACGACGTGACCTGGTAATGCGTACCGCAGACGCCGCCGAGCGCCACGCCTATCCGCGCGTTGCTCGCGTTCTCGAAGCTGAACGTCACCGCGTACGGCGGCGCTTCGGTCGTCTCGACGGTGCACGCCGACACGACGGTGTCCGGCTGACGACAGAATCCGTCGATGCACCGGAACTCGTGCCCGGCGTCCGCGCACTCGGTGTCCGCGACGCACCCATCGAAGTGCGACTCGCTTCCCTCGCCCGACGCTTGCGTCGCACACGACGGCACGGCGATCCAGGTCGACAGCAGCAATCCGGCACACACCGCGGCTCTAAGAGTTTTCGTCGTCATCTGCATCCTCATGCTCATTGAAAGACTGTCCGCCGTACACCACGACCTTGGAGCGCTTCCGCGGCACGGACACGCTTCTGTTGTGCTCGAGCACGCGTGCCCGAAGGTCGGCAAGCCGACGGCGAAAGTCGGCAAGTTGCCCAAAAACCTCTGCTTCGAGCGGATGCTCGGGCCAGACCTCGAGCGTGTACGTGCTGCCACCGACCGTGTCGCCCGACGCCGCCGCACCGGCTGCGCCGAGCTTCCGGCAGATCGTCGTGACCACGGCCTGGAAGTGATCGAAAACCGACGCTTCCCACCCTCGCGGATCTCCGAGCGGCGCAACGAACCCGGCCGCGCTGTAGACCCCTTCAGGAAGAGCGTCGTTCCGCGAGACCCGTCCCGCCTCGACGAGACGCGCGAGCGCGTGCTCGAGCTGCACGCCCGGCAGTGCGACGTGCTCTGCGAGCGCACGGTGGCTCACCGGGCCGAGCCGATAGACGAGTGCCCACACGAGCATATCCGTACCATCGACGTCCGGTCCGTTCGACGTCACGCGCTCGAGGTCGGCCCGCGACGCGACCCGATAAACCGACGTCCGTCCGCGCCCCGCGCGATACACGAGCCCGCTGTCGACGAGATCCTTGAGCACCCCGCGCACGATCTGCAGATCGTCGCGATGAAAATGCGCCAGCACTTCGGACTGAGTCGCGACCTCTCGCTCCACGAGAAACGCATGCACGGCCTCCCACAACGAGCGGCCGGAGAGCGTCTGACTCTCGGCGAGCCGCTGCACCTTCCGCCGGTACGTCCGGAGCGCGAGTCCGAACATGTCGGCCGCGACCTTGCGGCTCACGCCCTGACGATGAAGCTCTCGAGCGAGCTCGGAGAAAACCTGCTCCGCGATGTCCGCCAGAGGCGTCCGCGCGCCGCGCGCCGTCGCCAGGTGCGCGATCAACACCGTCGTCTGCCGCACGATGGCGTCGATGAGAAGCTCGGTGTTCATTCCTCAGCTCCACGGTAGGCGCCGCGACGGCCCACGTGGAGAGGGCAAGATTGGCCCCACGACGGCGCCTCCTGTTCAGGCGGAAATTGCCCCGGATTCGCGATCGCCGCGAGCAGCCGCAGACGTCCCGCTCAGCACCTGCACCGGCGCAGCCTGCTGCGCAGCATCAAACGTGAACACACCGCGGGGTCAGTCTGGCCAGCGCGTCTCGCTCGACCTGTTCGATGTTCACCTCCTGGCCCCCAAGCTTGCAGGACTCGGCCAGCACTCTACAACGTCGAGAAACTGCGCGTTGCGGCAACCAGGGACGGCGCACTGCTCGTGATCGCGGCGCCGAACGGATCTGCGCGTCGCCGGTGAGACGGTTTGCTTCGCCCGAACGCCCACGTGGGCGCTTTCGTCCGTCGAGGGCTCTGCGCCCACGTGGGCGCTCACGTCCGTGGCGGGAGCTCCGCCCGCAACACTAGGCGTGATCACTCCGATGTGCTGACCGTCGCACTCGGCCATCGCGACGACGTCTGCGCTGACGGGTATGAGTTCTCCGTTTGCGTGCTGGTGACCCCTGCCGCACTCCGGGCAGACAGACAGCGCGATCTGGTAGCTCTCGTCGGTCCAAATACAATCGACCCAGTGACCATTTAGGTGGCCAGATCAACTCCGCGCGACGCTGGACGGCGCACTGCGCAGCATCAGATTGATTGCATGTCGGGAGCGACAATTGCAGGTTTGGTGACACAGCAAGGCCCTATTCCCCGCAAACCCAATGCCCACCCAATTCACAAGAGCACGACTTTGGGAGGCAATTATTCGAGAAGGGATCCGGCTCGGTTCCACCGTCCCGACGCTCCAATGCCTGCGTCCCAAGGGCCGCAGTCGCCGGCGAGCGCCGCGCGTGACGAGCACCCGTACACGACCGTCTTCGGAATCGGCGAACACATCGCTCCGATCGAGACGATCCCTCCGCTGCCGCCAGCAGGAGATCCGCCGATTCCAGAGAATCCTCCGGACGAAACGACACCCGTTTCAGAGGGCCCGGGCGTGGGTTCACCGCCCGGCGTACCGCCGCCGGAATTCGGAGCCGTGCTCGAGTCACCTTCGCGCATGGCGCTGCTGCGCGCGCCGGCGGCACTATCTCCGCTCCCAGAGTTAGAGGGCGCACCTTCCCGCGGAAGATCGCGTCCGATCCCTCCGCCTTGACGAATGCCGATATCGGCATATGATGCCTCGAATGGCACGGGCAGCGACGACGTCGGATGTCTTCAACGCGATCGCCGAGCCGCAGCGACGGCAGATCCTGGTGTTGCTGCGGGCGGGTGAGCGGCCGGTGACGGAGCTGGCTCAGGCGCTCGGGATGACGCAGCCGGGGGCGTCCAAACACCTGCGGGTGCTCCGCGAGGTTGGGCTGGTGCGAGACCGCAAGGCAGGCAAGCAGCGCCTGTATGCCCTCGACGCCCGCAAGCTGCGACCGGTCCACGAGTGGACCGGTGGGTTCGAGCAGTTCTGGAACGAGAGCTTCGACCGGCTGGACGCTTACGTGCAGGACCTCAAGCGCGCAAGGCAGGAGAAGCGACGATGACAGCGACAGGAAGAGACGCGCCGGTGCAGTCAGCGACGGCCGACCGCGAGATCGTGATCTCCCGGGTCATCAATGCGCCGCGGGAGCTGGTGTTCGAGGCGTTCACCGAAGTCCGACATCTGTCGCAATGGTGGGGACCGGAGGGGTTCACCACCACCACGCGGGCGTTCGAGTTCCGCGTCGGCGGGGAGTGGGAGTTCGTGATGCACGGACCGGACGGAACTGACTACCAGGAGTGGATCTCCTGGACCGAGCTCGTCCCGCCGGAGCGGATCGCGCTGTTGCACGGTGAGTCCCGCGGCGACCCGAACGCCTTCGAGTCGGTCATCACGTTCGCGCCCGACGGCGCGGCGACCCGCATCGAGATGCGCACGGTGTTCCCCACCAAGGAGCTGCGCGACGAGGTGGTCCAGAAATACCACGCGATCGAGGGCGGTCAGCAGACCCTTAGCAACCTGGATGCCTACGTCACCGAGCTCGTTCGGAAGGGAGTCGAGGAGTGATGGCCGGAAAAGTGTTCTTCAGTGTGACCATGTCGCTGGACGGGTTCATCGCGCCCGAGTCTCTCGGGGAGTTGATGGGCCGGCAATGGATGGAACTTCAGCAATGGGTATTCCCTCTGCGGTTCTTCCGGGAGAACCTGAAGCTCGGCGAGGGCGGCGAGGAAGGGCGCGACAACGACATCTTGCGGGAGACGTTCGAGCGCACCGGCGCGAGCGTGATGGGCAAGCGCCTGTTCGACGCCGGTGAGCAGGCGTGGCCGGAGGATGCGCCGTTCCACACGCCGGTCTTCGTCGTGACGCACGAGAAGCGCGACCCCTGGAAGCGACTGGGTGGGACCACCTTCCACTTCGTCAACGACGGCATCGAGACCGCGCTCGACCAGGCCCGCGAGGCCGCCGGCGACCGAGACGTCCGCATCGCGGGTGGTGCCGCAACGATCCTCGAGTACCTGAACGCCGGCCTGATCGACGAGTTCTCGATCGCGCTCTCACCCGTGCTGTTCGGCGCCGGACTCCGCCTATTTGAGGGCGTGAACGCGGCCCGCGTCGCTCTGGTGCCAGTCCGTTCGGAGCCGTCGCAGCGGGTGACCCACCTGACCTATGCAGTCCGAAAGCGGTAGCTGCGAGGAATCCCTGTTGCGGAGCTCGTGCTAGAGTGACGGGACCATGACGGCCGACGAGATCGCAGGTATCAAGCAGGCGTTCAGCGAGAGCCTCGCCCCCATGCTGGAAAAGCTCGGTGCCATCTACGCCGAGCTCGGGGCGATCCATTCGGTGCTCGATGATCACAGCGGGCAGCTGAAGAGCATCGACGGACGCCTGACGAACGTCGATGGGATCCTCGATGGCGTCGAGATCCTCGTGCGGCACGGCAAGAAAACCGGCTAGTACGATCTATATCGAGCCCGACGAGCTTGGCCAGCTCGTCGCCGAGGGAGTCCTCGTCGCCGAGGAAGTTCTCGTCGATGAGGCGGTGGTTCCCGCCTCGATCTCCGCCGGCTGTCTTCCCCCTTCGAAGATGGTAGGCACTGCGCCGGAGAGGTCGTGGGGTTGCCCACGAGCCCGGGACGGCGTGTCGGTCAGCCTCCCCCGCCGTCCGTCTGCGTTCCCCCACTCGCCCTGCATCTTGACGATGTGATCGGGCCGCCGACGACAGCGCCGAATGATCCTCTGATCGAGAGTCGCGCAATGGCAAGCCGATGCTCACGCGGCGAGCATGACCCGACAACCGCCGTCGCGGCAGGCGTCCATTCTGCGACGGTTACAACGAGATGGCGACGCTCGGTCCTCACCGAACCTCGCGGCAGGTATTCTCCCCAGAATTCGCAGTCACGACGAGCACGCGGCGAACATGACCAGGCGACGGCAGTCGTGGCAGACATCCATCCTGCGACTCGAACCTGCTTGGGCGCGACAAGCCGAGTACACGCTTCAGGAGCGCCTTTCAGATATTGGAGGAGCAACAGTCGAATCCATCGAGTGCCGCGGGACCCTTTGCAAATCACGGGTAACAGTCCCCGCAAAGCGTAACTTTATGGCTCCATGGGTTGGCGGAGCGAAGCCAGTGTGGCCTGAAGGCGAGACGATGGCTTCGAAGGTCGGTGAGACCGTTGATGGCAAGTATATTATGGAAATATACTACACGAAGCCCGGCACGACGCTTCCAGTAGACTAGTGCTAGTAACGCCGTCCTCTTCTCACCGATTCATCATGTCCTTGACGCGTCCCCGTTCCTCGACGGGGACGCGTCAACACCCACGCTACGCGCTTCGTGAGCTTCTTGTGGCGCACGCTCCGCGGTGCGCTTGAAAGGCCCGGCGTTCCTGTCATGGAGAATGAAGTCTCGTCCTCGGCCCGGAGAGCGCTCTCCCTGAGAACGTGCGCTTGGTTGCGCTGAGCACGCCGACCGTATCTGTCCGCGGAGCTCGACCGCGCTCATTTGCACCGCGTTGGCGCCAGAGACGTCCGATGGCCTGCAGTCGCGGCATAGCGAGCATGGCCGAAGCTCAAGACCTCACTCCCGGCTCCCACGTCGCGGTACGTCGACTCGAGCTCCGCCTGGAACTCGTCGTCGGATACCTCGTGGCGGTGCATCACACGAATGCCCGACAGCTTGCACGTACGCGAGCCTCTTCATTCGCAGCGGTTCTTGCTGCGTTGTCGAAGAGCATGTAGAGGATCACGGCGACCTCGGTGCACAACCGACATTCGAAGCGGAGTGTCCCTCCGACCGACACCTCGCTCTCCGCTCGCGCGCTCGGTGCCCATGTGGTCAAGACGGCGGGCGATTTTTGACGAACAGCGTGAGCACTCCAAGTTTAGGATCGTGTGCGCGGGGGTGTTTCGATCGAGACCGTTTTAGACCGCTTGCCTCCAGAGCCGCCGTCTTGAGCTTCACGGGGGTATCCGCGGATGCCGCACGAACAGATCCGCTTTCGCACGTGTCCTGCTTCAAGCGCCCCATATCGCGACTAGCTTTTCGCCGTGACGGTAAGAACGCAGCTTTGTGCACAACGATCTGGGGCTCAGCGGCCGCCGAACTCGCAGCCGCTGCCACGCTCGCATCGTTCGACCCCAGGCCGACGCCGCCATGTAGCGAAGCGGGCTCGGGCCGAGGGAGCGTCGTCCACTGCGGCGTCGAGTAGTGCGCGATCCGCCGCATTGACGTCGTCACTATCCAATAACCGCTTATATTTCATGTCGTTGTCCACGCTGGGCCACCGCTCGTCCTCGGCGCTGACAGGACGGAGCCGGCACGTTCGTTCCCTTTGACCAACAGACCGGGCGACTCGACTGACGCTTTCATTGGCTACCCTCGTCTGTAGATGGTCAGGCGTGCGCCCGTCGATCGACAAACACGAAAGCCGAAATTGTCTCGCTGAAACAGATACTTACTGTTGACTTTCCTGATCGTTCCCCGGCTGCCTTCCCCCTTCGAAGATGGTAGGCAGAGCGCCGGAATAGCGTGACTGTCGACGAACCCGACGAGACGGACGGCTCGGGAGAGCGCGGGCTCCCCGAGCGCGTGTCCCAGAAGCTCGAGGGGTTGCCCGCGAGCCCGGGTTGTTACGTGTTCCGGGATCGGAAGGGCGCGGTCCTCTACGTGGGCAAGGCGAAGAGCTTGCGCTCTCGCGTGCGCAGCTACTTCCAGCAGGGGTCGAGCGACAACCGCGCTTTCATTCCGATCTTGCTCCGTGCGATCGGCGATCTCGAGACGATCGTCACCGGGACGGAGAAGGAAGCGGCGATCCTCGAGAACAGTCTCATCAAGGAGCAGAAGCCCCGCTACAACGTCAAGCTCCGGGACGACAAGGAGTACCTCACCCTGAGGCTCACGATGGCGCACGAGTGGCCGCGCCTCGAGCTCGTGCGGAAGGCGGACAGCGACAAGGCGCGTTACTTCGGCCCGTATCACTCGGCGACGGCCGCGCGGCGCACGCTACATCTCGTCGAGAAGCATTTTCAGCTCCGGACGTGCTCGGATCGCGAGCTCGTCAGTCGCAAGCGCCCTTGTCTCCAGTTCCAGATCAAGCGCTGCACGGCGCCGTGCGTGTACGACGTCGATCACGCGCTCTACGGCGAGCAGGTTCGCGCAGTGTCGCTCTTCCTCGACGGCCGCCACGACGAGCTCCGGCGCGAGCTCGAGGGCCGCATGGCCGACGCGGCGTCGAATTTCGAGTACGAGCTCGCTGCGACGTATCGCGATCAGATCCGCGCGGTGGACATCGTGCGGCAAGCGCAGCGCGTCGTCGCCGTCACCGATCGCGACCAGGACGTGCTCGGGCTCTACCGTCAGGGCGATCTCGTCGAGCTCTCGGTGCTCTACGTGCGCTCGGGACGCGTCGTCGAGGCGGCGAGCTTTTCCCACGCCCGCACCGAGATCCCCGACGACGAGCTCGTCGCCGCGTTCCTTCGCGAGCACTACACGGAGGGCGGCTCGGGCAGCGCGCTCATCCCCGACGAGGTGCTCCTCCCGACGCTCCCCGAAGTCGCCGAGGGCGTCGAGGAGTGGCTCAGCGAGCGCCGTGAAGACGCCGCGCGCGAGAAGGGCGAGACGACGCGCAAGGTGTCGCTCCACGCACCCGCCCGCGGGTGGAAACGGCAGCTCCTCGAGCTCGCGATGGAGAACGCGAAGCACGCCTTCGATGAGAAGCGTCGCGCGGCCGAGGACATGGACGAGCGCCTGGCGCGCATCCAGACGAAGCTCCGGCTACCCGCGTTGCCACGTCGGATCGAGTGCTGCGACATCTCGCACCTCGGCGGCGAGGATACCGTCGGCGGCGTCGTCGCGCTGAAGGACGGCGTGCCCGACAAGTCGCGCTACCGCACCTACAAGGTGAGGACCGCCGGCCCCGGTGACGACTACGCCGCGATGCTCGAGGTACTCTCGCGTCGCTTTGCCCGCGGGCGCAGTGCCGCCGAGGGCGCCGAGGCCGACACCTGGGATCTCCCGGATCTGTTCCTCGTCGACGGCGGGCGCGGGCAGCTCGCCGTCGCGCTCACCGCCGCGCACGACCTCGGCCTCCACGAACTCGCCATCGCCGGCCTTGCCAAGGAGCGCGAGACCGTCACCGGCGAAGAGCTCGTCGATCGCGTCTATCTTCCCGGGCAGAAGAACCCCATCTCGCTCCGCCCGAACAGCCCCGAGCTCTATCTCCTCGCGATGGCGCGGGACGAGGCGCACCGGTTCGCGAACCGGGGCCGGAAGAAGCTCGGCAAGCGCCGGAGGTTCGCGTCGCGCCTCGACGACGTCCCCGGCGTCGGGCCGAAGACGCGAAAGGCCCTCCTCACGGCGCTCGGCTCCATCGACGGCATCCGACGGGCGACCGACGTCGATGTGCTCGCGGTCCGCGGAGTCTCCCGGAAGCACCTCGACGCACTGCGGAAGTACCTGGGCCGAGAAGGGGAGGATCAGGACGACGGCGAGGTCGTTGAGCCGGAAGGGGATGACGCGCCCACCACGGAGTCGGGAACGCAGGGTAGCGCTGCCAACTGATGACTCAGTTGGCGAGCGAGGCTTCGTTTGCCAACCGAGTTGTCGGAGGCCCCCGTGCAGGCTGCGCGATCGTCGCGCTTTCGTGAGGGCACAGCGCTTGCTGATTGACACTCCGGGCGAGCTGTCTCCGCCGAGCGTCATCCACCTGAGGAGCGCTCGGAAGCGTGCAGCCCTCTGCGAATCATGAAGCCCGAGCGAATCCCAGCGAAAGGCATGCCAAGCGCGATTGACAACGGTCATCTCGCGCATTTAGGGTGCCGTCGTAGTACCCCACGCCGTGGGGTGCGCGCTCGGGGCGTGCTGAACATTCTCGCGAAGTACCCCCTGAAGGAGCCTGACTGATGCATTCGACTCAACCCGGCACCAAGGCATCTTCCAGCCGTCGCCGCCCGCGAGGGGCCTTCAAGCTCGCGGTCGTGGCGCTGCTCAGCATCGTGGGCGCCGGCTTCGGCGTGACCGCGTGCTTGAACCGCCCCCTCTGCGACAAGGACTGCCGGCCCAAGACGACGAATATCTTCGTCGATTCCGTTCAGCAGAACTCCGTCGACAAGATCGACCTGCTGTTCATGATCGATAACTCGATCTCGATGGCAGACAAGCAAGCGGTCTTGAAGGCCGCGGTGCCCGATCTCGTCCGGCGTCTCGTGAGCCCGAACTGCGTCGATCCGGATTCGGGTCAGCCCGGTACCACGCCGGCCGATCCCGCCGCCCAGTGCGCGAGCCCGCTCATCCGTGAGTTCACGCCGATCCGCAACATCCACGTAGGCATCATCTCCTCCAGCATCGGCGGCCATGGCGCAGACCTCTGCAAGGGCAACGACGCCAGCGGCGTGATCTCGGATCAAGAAGAGAACGACCACGGTTACCTCATCGGGGTCCGTCCTCGTTACGCGACGGCGCTGCCCGCAGGCGGCTATCCCGCCGATCCCCAGGGCTTCCTCAACTGGAACCCCATCGCCGACACGAAAGAGACGCCCGATGCATTCGCGACGACCTTCGCGTACATGGTGGGCGCCGTCGGTGAGTTCGGCTGCGGTCTCGAGTCGCAGCTCGAGTCGATGTACCGGTTCCTCGTCGACCCGAACCCCTACCAGCAGATCACGACCCAGGCCTGCCCGACCCAGCCCAGCGAGAAGTGCGCGGTGCCCTCTGGCCAGGACAAGAACCTGCTCGCCCAGCGCGCTGCCTTCCTCCGGCACGACTCGCTCGTCGCCATCATCATGATGACGGACGAGAACGATTGCTCGATCCAGGAGTCGGGGCAGTACTACTACGCCGCCCGGAACGACATCGTGCTCCCGCACGGTTCGTCCGTCTGCGCGACCAACCCGAACGACAAGTGCTGCTACTTCTGCGGCGCTTCGCCCCCCGCAGGCTGCGCGGCGGATCCGACCTGCTCAACTGCCACGGTGCCCAGCAGCGATCAGCCTAACCTCCGCTGCTTCCACCAGCTCCAGCGGTTCGGGTACGACTTCCTCTACCCGACGGCCCGGTACGTGAACGCGTTCTCGCAGACCCAGATCTGCACCTCGCGTCCCGACCTCGCCCCCGACCAGAGCAACTGCAAAGATCTCGACGGCGACAAGAAGCCGGATCTCTTCGACAACCCCCTCTTCGTCGGTCTGACCCCCGCGGTCCCGCGCCAGCAGAACCTCGTGTTCCTCGCCGGCATCGTCGGGGTGCCGTACCAGGACATCCAGGCGACGGACAAGCCGAGCGCCGGCACGACGGCCACGCCGTACCCGGCGAACGAGCTGCACTTCAAGACCGCGGCGCAGCTGACCGCGGATGGCACCTGGGACACGATCCTGGGCAACGACAACCCCGGGAACAACGCGCCCCCGGTACTTCCGACGGACGCCCTGATGACCGAGTCGAAGGATCCGCGCGGCGGCATGGACGGAGAGAACCCGCCGCAGCCGCTCCAGCCGACGAGCGCTGGATACAACGCTCAACCGGTCAACGGTCACGAGTGGGTGAACGTCGACCAGAGCGATCTCCAGTTCGCCTGTATCTTCCCGCTCGCAGCGACTCGAGACTGCGCGGCCATCGCCATGCAGAATCCGCAGCCGGGCTGCGACTGCAAGCCGAACGACGTGGCGATGAACAACCTCAGTCCCCTCTGCCAGAACGCGCAGGGCCAGTACACCAGCACGCAGCTCGCTGCGAAGGCGTACCCTGGCCTGCGAGAGCTTCAGGTGCTGAAGGACTATGGAAACAACTCGATTGTCGCATCCATCTGCGCCAAGAACCTGAAGGATGATACCGCCCAGGACTACGGCTACCGTCCGGCCGTCGACGCCATCGTCGACCGCTTGAAGGAAGCCCTCACCGGCAAGTGTCTACCGCGTACGCTGACCGTGGATCCCGTCACCCACGACATCCCCTGCAGCATCATCGAGGTGCGCCAGGTTACGGGTACCAAGCCGAGCTGCGAGGCGACGCCGGGCCGTTCCACGCCGAACAGCGCCGTCATCAAGCCGGTCGAGGCGCGTCTCCAGCAGACCGGTGTGTGCGGCGTGACCGGCAAGCCCGATTGCGACCAGAGCTTCTACTACTGCGCCATCAACGAGGCGAAGGGCGACGACTGCCACAAGGCGCAGTCTCCGATGGAGACCGGCTGGTGCTACGTCGATCCCGCGACGCAGCCGGGTGACGATCCGAGCCTCGTGGCCAACTGCGACGCGACGTCGAAGCGCATCATCCGCTTCATCGACCCGAACAACGCGACGCCCGCTCACGACGCGACGGTACTCATCGCCTGCTTCGGGTCGCAGATCCCCGAAGACAGCACCAATATGTGACCGCGGAAATCCGGGCATGTCGCGACTGCTCGCGGCGTGCCCGTATCCCGCAGTACAATCGGCTCTCGCGTGGAGCCAAAGAAGACGATTCTCGTCATCGAGGACGAACCGGCGATGGCCCTGGGCATCGCCGACGCGCTCGAGTTCGAGGGCTTCCGGGTCGTCAGCGCGAGCAACGGCAAGCAGGGCATCGCCCTGGCGCGGCACGAGAAGCCGAACGCCGTGCTCCTCGACCTGATGCTGCCCGACGTGAACGGCTATCAGGTCTGCGAGGAGATTCGCCGGCAGGACGCCTTCGTGCCGATCATCATGCTGACGGCGCGAAGTCAGGAGGCCGACAAGATCCGCGGCCTCGACGCTGGCGCCGATGACTACGTCACGAAGCCCTTCAGCCCCGGGGAGCTCGTCGCCCGGCTACGCGCGCTCTTCCGTCGCGCGAACCGGCCGACCGAGACGGCAATCACCTTCAAGATCGGCGGCGCGAGCGTCAACGTCAGCTCCCACTCACTGACGCGGGGCAAGCAGTCCGAGCAGCTCTCGTTCTACGAGGTGGAGCTCTTGCGGCTCCTGCACGAGCGCGTCGGCCAGCCCGTGAGTCGGGAGGAGATCTTGAACAAGATCTGGGGCATCGAGGCGTCGCCGACGAATCGCACCATCGACAACTTCGTCGTGAAGCTGCGAAAGAAGATCGAGAAGCAGCCCGAGAAGCCGAAGCACATTCTGACCGTGTACGGCTACGGATATAAACTCGTGCCGTAGGGGCGCTCACGCCCTCGGGGCGGTAAGAGGTGAGGAATGGGCCATCCGCGTAGCACGCTCGCAAGCAGTCACGTCGGTGTCGTCGTCGCCTTGCTCGTCGGTGGCTGTCAGAGCAACTCCGCCGCGCAGTGCAACTGCCCCGACGAGAGCGGCATCACCGTCAGCGTCCCCGCAAGTCGCGCATCAGACGTGAAGTCCGTCCGCTCGACGGGCGCGTTCGACGGCGCGGGCAAGTCCACCGGCGACGGACAGTGGCAGATCCTCACCGACGCCGCCGGCAAGGACCACATCGTCGTCACGTTCAACGACGGTACCGAGTACACCGACGACGTCACCCTCAGCCACTGCGCGATCGAACCCTGCTGCTCCGTGTGCTCGCCCCTCGCCGACCACGTCGTCAAGGTGCCGGCGAGTGGGGGAACGACGGCGGACGGCGGCTGACAGCTCGCTTACGTACAGCGTGCCGACGCCCCAGAGTGTCGACTTCTACCCTACCCCGTTTTCGACGGCGGTAAGAGCATGCGAAGGCGTTCCCGAAATTCCTCGACGTGCGCGACGGCGATCTGCCGCTCGCGCGTCGGCGTGTCACGTCGTCGCTCTTCTGCGCGCTGCCACGCGTCCTCGGTGACGAGCTTGTGTTTGCCGACCACGCGGTACTCGACGACCGTCGTGTGCAACGGGATCTTCACGGAGGGGAACGCGGAGAGCAGGTTCCGCAAGGCTTCGTCGGCGGTCAGCGGTTCCGGGCGCGGCGCGCGCGCTCTTGCGTCGCGTGGGGTGGAGACGCGCTTCTGAAGACGCGTGCCGTGCGCGAGGCGCGGGTGATACGTCACGCGGTACTGGCATCCGGCGGGGAGTACCTTCAGCTCGTCGGTCTCTTCGTCGAACGCGAACCGGGGATCGGACAGGGTCGCTCCGACGTTGCGCAGGTTCCTGATGGGGACCCAGGTATCGTTGACCCGGACGTTCCAGTCGGTGTGGCGGACGCCGCGTCCTTCGACCCAGCTGGCGCTCTCGAGGTTGACCTCGAAGAGGCGCTGCGGGACTTTCGGCAGGTCTTCCATGCTGTGCAACCGTTGCCATACGTCCGTTCAGCTGTCCAGCCGAGCAGCGGTATTTCGGCGAACTCAGGGTACGCTGCGCGCCGTTAGATGAGCCCGTTTGCTCGACTGAAAAGCCTCGGACGCGGCCCGCTCGCGATCCTCGTCGCGTCCGTCGCGGGGCTCGCGATCGGGTTCGTCCTGGTGCCCCGCGTGGCTTCCCCCGACGACCCGAGCGTAGCGCCGCCGGCAGTGGAGCTCCTCGGACAGCGGCTCCCGGTGAACGACGCGATGACCGAGCGCGCCGCGGACATTTTACGCCGTCACGTCGCGGGCTCGTTCCACGTCGAGCTCCCCGACGGAGGCAGTCGCGTGATGAGCTTTGGACGCCTCGGCGCGCAGCTCGACAAGCTACGGCTGTCGCAGCTCGTGCGCGACGTGCGCGACCCGACGTCGCCGCTCCGGCGAACGTGGCGCGCCGGCGGCAGCGACGGCGTGCTCACGCTGCCTGCGCCGCTCGTGCTCGATCCGGCACGCGCCGCGGAGGCCGTCCTGTCGCTCAAGGACGAGCTCGATCACGCGCCGGTGGACGCGCGGCTCGATCTCGAGAAGCGCACCCTCGTCGCCGAGGTGGAGGGACGGAAGCTCGACCTCGACGCCACCGTCGCGGCGTTCTCCGACGCGCTCTCTGCCGGCAAGATGACCGCGTCGCTGGTCTTCTTGCACAAGAAGCCGCGACGGCTCGCGAAAGATCTCGGGCACGTCACCGTCGACCAGGTGCTCGGGTTCTTCGAGACGAACTACGACCGCTCGCAGCACGCTGCGGCGCGCACGTACAACCTCCGGCTCGCGGCGTCGAAGCTCGACGGCACCGTGCTCCTGCCCGGCGAAACCTTCGACTTCAACGAGATCGTCGGGCCGCGCGACGAGGCGAACGGCTACAAGGTCGCGCCCGTCATCGCCGAGGGCGAGGTCGTGGACGGCATCGGTGGCGGCACCTGCCAGATCTCCGGGACGCTCCACGGCGCGGCGTTCTTCGCCGGGCTCGATATCGTCGAGCGCTACCCGCACACGCGGCCGAGCGCGTACATCAAGATGGGGCTCGACGCGACCGTCGTGTACCCGACCATCGATTTCCGGATCAGGAATCCGTTCGCGTTTCCGATAGCGCTCCACGAGGTCGTCAAGAACGGCACCGTGCGCGCCGAGGTGCTCGGCCCGAGCCAGCCGATGACGGTGACGTTCATCCGGCGCATCACCGACGCGCTCCCCTACGAGCAGCTCGAACGCGACGACGATCGGTTACCGCGCGGCGAGCGCGTGCTCTCGCAACGCGGCGTGCCCGGCTTCAAGCTGACGCGCTATCGCATCCTCCGGGACGGCGAGAACGCCGTGCGCGAAAAGTGGAACGACGTCTACCCGCCGACCACGCAGATCGTCCGCGTCGGAACCGGCACGATGCCGAAGGGCAGCGTGCTCGTCGCCGACGATGCGCACCCCGAGTACGTCGCCGACGAACTCCTCGTCATGACCCAGGGACCCGACGTCCCGCCATCCTCCAAGGAACACGACGATCGCGTCACCGAAGATCGCGAGCCCGGCCGCTTCGGCGACGCTGCCTGGATGGAAAAAGCCGGAATGCCGGTATGGAAGCCGAAACACGACGGGTAGTCGCAATGGGGGGTTCGTACCGCGTGCTCGACTCTTTCTCGCGTCGTGCCTGGCTCGTCACCGGCGCGAGCGTCGTGATGCTCTCCGTCGTGATCGCGGCGCTGATCGGACCCGGGCAGACCGCGCTCTGGGATAGCGCGACGTACCTCGACGGCGCGCGCCATCTCGCTGCCGGCGCCGGCTACACGACGTCGCGCGGTGCGCTTGGGACCCCCGACGGCACGGTGCCGATCACCCTCTGGCCGCCGGGCTTTTCCGTGATGATCGCACTTGGACTCCTGTGCCATCTCGAGTCTACGACCGCCGCTGCGCTCGCCCTCGGAGCAAGCTACGTCGTGACCGTCGTCGGCTTTTTCGCCTGCGCAAGCGTCGTGACCGGTCGGCGCGCCCTCCCACTGGTTCTGCTCGCGACGCTCTTCGTCGCGCTGATGCCCGCGATGCTCACTGCGACCGACGCCGTATTGAGCGATCTGCCGTTCACCGCCGTCGTTTCCGTCGCGACGTTCCTTCTCGTCAGGCTCGCGTCCCTGCCACGTCCATCACTCCGCGACGAGCTCGCGTGCGGCGTCGCGCTGTCGTCGTGCTTCTGGTTTCGCTACGCCGGGATCGGCATCGTCGTGGGCGGCCTCGCCGGCCTCTTCCTTTGCGCGACGAACGCGTCGCTCCGCGAACGCGCGGCGCGGGTGAAAGTGCCGTTCTTCGTCGTGCTCGCCGCAACGTCGCTGCTCGTCGTCCGGAACTGGCATTTCAAGGCCGGCACCTTCGGGACCCGTCCGTTCCACGTGACGGGTTTCTGGCGGCACCTCGAGCTCGCCATCGACGGAATCATCGGGTGCGCGCTCGTGGCCGCGCGCTTTCGCGTCGCGCTCGAGGCCGTGCTCGCGACGTGGATCGTGATTGGAGTTTTCATGGGGGCGCGCGGAGCGGCAAAATCGTCGGCGGTGCGACTCCTCGCGGCGGTGCTCGTCAGCTATTTCGCGACGATGCTCGCGTCCGCGACGCTCACGGACTTCAACCTGCTCGACGAAGAGCGGTTCTGGCTCCCTGTTTGCTCACTCTTGCTGCTTCTTCTCGTCGCGGTCGCCTTCGCGACGGAGTTGCGCCTCGCACGCGCTTATACGGCCGTCATTGCCGTGCCCATGGCGGTGGCGACGATGGGCTTCGTCGTCCGCTTCGTCGTCTCGCTTCCGCGTGCCCATCGCTTGAACGGGCTCTCGGCGCGCGAATGGTATCGAGCGGCGACGGAGGTGCCCGACAATGCCGTCTGCGAGCTCGTCACCAATGACGCCCGCCCGTTCCTCGTGCACCGCAGCATCGCGCCGAGCGCGAGCCTTCCGACGGATGTCACGAGCTTCCGCAAGCTCGCCCACGAGCATCGCAAGCTGTGCATCGCCTTCGTGAAACGCGACCTGCCGCGAAGCACGGCGGGCTACGCAAACGACCAGCTGCTCGTCATCGGCGAGCTCGAGCGCCATCACCGACTGAAGAGGCTCGCGAGCGACGCCTACGTCGAAGTCTATCTCGTGAAGTGACGTGACCGGGATGACGGCGCGAGCGCCCGGCCTTGTTTCGCCGTCACGCGTGCCTCTCCAGCGATATGCCGAAATGGCATATCGCCTGGAGGCTATATCTCAAAACCCCCACGATGGAGCGTCGGCGGGAAGCGGCGTGAGCTCAGCGACACTGCACGCCGGGGCTGGCGGACACCACCGGAGCGCCGCTGCGGATCGCCTCGCAGGTATTCAAGCAACCCATGTTCGGGGGACCCCCTGGCGCCTGCTGCGCGCACGGAGCCCAGAGGGGCGCGGATGGTGTCGTGGAGCAATCCGGCGGAACGACCCAGCACGTCCCGGCGGCGGTCACGCAGGACGCACCCGCGACGGGCCCTAGGCTCAGGTGCGCGCACGACGCATCCGTGGTCTTGCAGTCGGCGGAGGTGGTGCAGGACGACGACTGGACGGTGCATTGCCCGAGCCCGCTCGTGCCGACCCCCGCTTGCTGTCGGTAGCAGTCGTTCCAGTAGGTGATGCCGTCGCAGCCGCACACGGGAAGCGACGTGACGTCGCACGGGAGCGTGTGCGGCTGACAGACGCCGAGCGGGCTCACGCAGTCGAGCTTCACGCAGCTCCAGCCGTTGGTGCAGTCGCTCGACGTCGTGCAGCTTCCAGGAAGGCCCGGACCGCCGCCGATGCCCGGTGGAACGCCACCGGCGCCGGACTCTCCGGCTGTGCCGCCAGCGGACGGAGCTCCGCCGGCAGACGGCGCCCCGCCGGTGCCGCGCATCGGCGGCGCGCCCCCGGCGCCCGGTGGCGGCCTGGTCGGACGCCCCGCGTCGCTCGGAAGGCCGGCGCGTCCGCCGGAAGCCATGCCGCCCGACGGCGCGCCCCCGGTGTCGCTCGTGGAAGCACCGTCGCCGCCGTTTCCGCCTGTGGCGCCACCCGCGGCGGTCACCTCGCCGTGGACGCGATAGACGACGATGTCGTCACCGGAACACGCCACGCAGTGGACCGCGACGACGCACGCGACGATGGAGCGCGGGGTCATTGCGCACGCCCTTGCGTCGCGTGCTCGGCGAAGGCGTACGTCAATCCGAGGAATCCGACGGGGCGCGCGCGCGGCAAGGCGAGCACGGTGGTGACGTCGGAGTCCGTCTGCATGACGTAGCGGTGCGGCTTCAGATCGACGTCAGCGGCGATGAGCGCGAACACGCCGAGGCCACCCGTGATGCGAAACCGCGCCGCGAGGAGCGCCTCGAAGACGGGATCGACGCGGGTCTCCGCGCCCGACGCCTGGAGCGACGCGGTCGACGGCGCGGCGTCGAAGGTGATGCGATCGGCGCCCCCGCCGGCTCCGGCGGCGAGAACGAGACGCGACGTCGCGAGCCACTCCACCATCGCGTCGAGGCGCGCGCTCTGGGCGCCGAGCGAGTCGTCTCGTCCATTCGACGCTTGCGCCGGGAAGAACGCGTCGAGCGAGAGGAGCGCCGCGGGCCGCACGCGCCCCGACCCGAGCGCCCCGTCGAGGGCGACCCCGACGCCGCCGAGCGGATGCGACGCCGCGAACGACGTGACGGCGCCGAACACCGAGACACCGGCCGACAGCGGCAACGGCGTACCCGGCCCCGCGACGCCCGAGTCGCGTTGCACCGCGGGCTGTTCGACCACCACGACGGGCACGGCGGGCGTAGCCGGAGCCGGAGCCGGCGTCGCAGCCGGAGCCGGTGCCGGAGCCGGAGCCGACGTCGCAGCCGGTGTCGGTGCCGGAGTCGGGGCGGCCTCCGGCGCGGTCGCGGACGGTGCGTCGGAGGGCGTCGCCTCGACGGCGTCGGGGTCGCCCCCGTGCAGTGACGACTCGACCGCCATGTAGACGACATGCGCCGCTTCCTCGACCGACACCTCGAGCGACGCGGAGCTCGGCAGGGTGCGTCGCTCGAGCTCCTTGCCCGACGGGCGCTGCACGAGCACGACCCTCGGCGGCCCTGGCGAGCGAAAATCGAGGAACGCGCGCGGCGCGTCGTCGGACGCGGCGGCACCGAGCACCGCTTCGCCGTCGGCGGGTTCGACGATCGCGTCGGCGTGCATCCGCGCGAAGAGCTCGCGCAGCGCCGCTCGCGTCCGGAGGAGCGCCTCGCCGGAGCCGGCGACGAAGACGCGCACCGCAGGGACGTCGTGCTCCGCGACCGCGGCGTTGCCGGAAACCGCGTGCGCCAGGAGCAAGGTCGACAAGGCCAGCGCCTTGCGACTCACCGCTGGCCCAGCTCGACTAGCCGCGACTTCGCGAGGCGCGCATGCACGGACGCCGGGAAGCGCCGCAGGATCTCCTGCCACGCGCCGACCTCTGCGTCGTGCTGGCCGAGGCGCTGGAACGCGAGGGCGCGACCGACGAGCGCTTCTTCACCGAGCGCGCCGTCTCCGCGCGACAGGTAGTGATTGAAGCCGTCGAGCGCCGAGCGCGGATCGCCGCGGTCGAGCAGCAGGCTTCCGACCGTCGCATACGATACCCGCGCCTCGTCGGACTTCGGGTAACGCGTCTCGAGCTCTTTGTAGAGACCGATGGCGCGCTCGGTGTCGTCGCTCCGGCGCGCGGCGTTGGCGGCGCGGAAGAGCTCCGGCGCGCTCGCCGTCTTTGCTCGCGCCGGCAGGGTGTTCGCGACGTGTTCGGCGGCAACGTGTGGTGCGACCACGGCGGTGGTCGATTCCACGACGAGGTTCGGTGCCGGCAGTGACGTCACGACGGGATGCACCGGCGTGACGCGCTTCACGCCAGCCGCCGTGGCGTGCGTTTCCGGCGCCGCGGCGTGGTTCAACGTCGTGAGCTCCAGCGCCGCGAAGCTCATCCCGCCGACGAGCGCGGCGGCCAGGCCAATGACCCAGGCACGACGACGGCGCGCACGAGGCGGCACCACGGTCGTCGCCGCCGGCGGGGCGAGCGGCACCTCGTCGTCTTCCAGATCACGGAAATGAAGGCGCGCGGCGAGCTCGAAACGGCACACGTTGCACGTCGAGACGTGTCCCTCGAGGCGAGCACGCTCGGCTTCGGACAGCGTGCCGCGCGCGTGCTTGTCGAGGAGCTCCTCGGGGTGGAGATCGACGACGCTCACGACGTCACCCCCAGCGCGTCGAGCAGGTTCGGGCTCGCTTCGATGCGGCGTCGCAGCGCCTCCTTCGCGAGGCGGACACGGCTACGAACGGTGTTCACCGGCGCGCCGGTCGCGAGCGCCACTTCTTCGAGGCTCCAGCCGAGCACGACGCGGAGCGCGAGCGCCTCTGCCTGCTCGGACGGCAGATCTTCGAGCAGATCGCGCATCAACGTGCGGCAGCGCTCGCCCGCTGCTTCTTCGCTCGGAAGCGCGGTCGTCTCACGCGGCGTGAGGCGCGCGAGCGTGTCGGAGCGCATGCGCTCGACCTTCGCGCGCCGCCTTGCACGGAGCGCCGTGTGCAGCGCGATGCGCGACGCGTATCCCGCGGGGTGGCAGTCGCCGCGGAACGCCGCGAGCGCGCGCAGGAAGCCGATCATCGACTCCTGCGCGACGTCCTCCACCTCGGGGTGCTTCGGGCCGAGCACCGCGGCGATGGTCCGGGTCATGGCCGGACGGACCTTGGCGAGCAGTTGCCGGGCAGCAGTGTCGTCCCCCGACGACGCGAGCGCCGCGAGCTCGACGAGCGCGCTCATCTCGTCCGCCTCGGCCCTGGGCGGACTGAACGGTGGAGCTACCGCCCAGATCGACATGTGCTTCGCCCAATGTGTCTAGCAGCGGGGTCGACCGATCACTCGTGCCGCAGAATAAATCCGCACCGACCAGCCATATCGGAAAATTACAGCCAGGGCACGCCAGGTAAGAAAAAGTGCGCCGGTGGTGATCGGTCTCCTTCCGCCGGAAACACAGTGGGCCCGGCGTGACCTTGGACCCGAAGGAGTCGTTGAGAATGAGAATTCGTGAAGGTAGTGGTCTTGCAGTTTGGCTGGGCGGTTCGCTCGGCATCGCCCTCGGTATCGCGGCGGGTTGCAGCAGCGGCTCCTCCGATTCGACGATCGCGGGCCCGAGCGGTGGTCCGGCGGTCACCGGCGTCGCCACGGCAAACCCGGCAACGGGGAGCGTCCAGGAGGCATACACCTCGTTCGAGTCGCAGCTGATGCAGTGCCGCTCGGACAACGCGACGTGTGTCCAGAGCGCCGGCCCCGACGCCACGAAGCTCGGCGCCTGCGCGATGCAGGAACAGACCTGCGCCCAGGCGGCGAATGCCTCCGCGGACGCGCTCCGCAAGGCGCTCGGCGGCTGCCTCGCAGCGCGAGCCCAGTGCGCGCCCGGCATGAACTGCGACGACGCGCTCCGCGCCTGCTTCGGTCAGGTCGCAGGCGACGCCGGCGTGTCGCTTCCCGGCGTGCCCGCCGGTCTCCCGTCGGGGCTGCCCCCGGGTCTCCCGAGCGGGCTCCCGCCCTTCCCCACCGGGTTGCCCCCGCTCCCGAGCGGGCTCCCGCCGCTACCGTCCGGGTTGCCCCCGCTCCCGACGGGCTTGCCGTCAGGGCTTCCGCCGCTTCCGACGGGTCTGCCTTCGGGCTTCCCGCCCCTGCCGACGGGTTTGCCCTCGGGTCTCCCGCCGCTTCCGTCGGGGCTGCCGTCGGGTTTCCCGCCCCTGCCCAGTGGTTTCCCGGGCCTCCCGCCCCTGCCGAGCGGGCTCCCGAGCGGTCTTCCGCCGCTCCCGACGGGGCTTCCGTCAGGATTGCCTCCGTTCCCCACGGGATTGCCGTCCGGACTGCCTCCGTTGCCGAGCGGGCTCCCGCCGCTCCCGACGGGACTTCCGTCGGGGCTCCCGCCGCTCCCGACCGGCATGCTGCCCGGTGCCGGCAATCAGATGCCGCCCGGCTTCCCGTCGATCCCGGGTGGACGCGGTCTCCCGCCCCTGCCGAGCGGATTGCCGTCGCTTCCGCCGCTCCCCACGGGGCTACCGTCGGGCTTCCCGGGGCTGCCCGGTCTGCCCTCGGGCTTCCCCGGTCTTCCGTCGGGTCTCCCGCCGCTTCCGAGCGGATTGCCGTCGGGTCTTCCGCCGCTTCCGACGGGCTTCCCGTCCGGGCTCCCGCCGTTCCCCGGCGGACTCCCGTCGGGTCTTCCGCCGCTCCCGACGGGCTTCCCGTCCGGACTGCCGCCGCTTCCGAGCGGATTGCCGTCGGGTCTCCCGCCGCTGCCCACCGGGCTTCCGCCTCTGCCGTCGGGGCTTCCCCCGCTGCCGACCGGTCTCCCGCCGATGCCGACGGGATTGCCCGGACCCGGCATGGGTCTGCCGCGCCCGCCCGGAGCCGCGTGCTTCGAGGCGCTGACGCAATGTGTCCAGGTCGGTGGTCAGATCACGACGTGCGTCGACAAGGCGCGCGCGTGCATCACGGGTTCCGGCTCGGACGCGGGCGTCCCGTAGTCGCGTAAGGGTAACAAGCAAAACGCCGTCGCTCTCGGGCGACGGCTCCCGACTGAAACTGACGCCCGGTTCGGCTCCCACTTGGGTGAGAGCCGAATCGGGCTTGGTCTTTTCTCAGGGTGTGGTCGCCGCGCTTGTCTTGTCTCGTGAGCTGCGAAACGTTGTTTCGCAGCCCCCACCGGTAGCGTTTGATTGAGCTGCTGGCCCCTTCGACGAAACGTTGCCTGCGGGGAGGGGGGCTCGGCGACTATTCGACGAGGCTCGCCGGTGATGCGGCGGTCGTCCTTGCGCCCGCAGCGCTTTTTGACGTGCGCGGCGGAATGGTTGGCGGAGCGGCCAGCGCTTCTTCCCCCCGGCGGCCGCGTCCATTACAGAGCGCCCGCAGAGCCGAGAGAGAGCTTTTCTTCATGTCGCAACGCACCCGCCTGCTTCGCACGACGTTCGGTCTCGTCGCGTTCTCGTCCCTCGCCACGCTGCTGACCGCGTGCGGCGCGCAGAGCAACTTCGCCGGCGTCGAAGAAGACGGCGGCGCGATCGACGGCGGCGCCGTCACGAACGACGAAGACGCCGCACCGCCGAAGCAGACGAAGGGTGACGGCAACGAGCTCGGCGGCACTCCCGGTGGCTTCGCGTCGGGCGGCACTGCCGGCGGGACCGCAGGTGGAACCGCGGGCGGCAAGGCCGGCGGCGGCACTGCAGCAGGCGGCACCGCAGCAGGCGGCACCGCAGCAGGCGGCACCGCAGCAGGCGGCACCGCGGCAGGCGGCACCGCGGCGGGCGGCACGGTCGCAGGCGGGCTCTTCGCTGGCGGCATTGCGGCTGGCGGAACCGCGGGCGGCAAGGCAGGCGGCACGGCTGCAGGCGGCACGGCGGGCGGCTTCCTCGCCGGCGGCTTCCTCGGCGGCGGCACTGCCGCAGGTGGTTTCATCGGCGGCACCGCCGCAGGCGGCAAGGCCGGCGGCACTGCGGCAGGTGGCTTCCTCGCGGGCGGCTTCCTCGGCGGCGGCACCGCCGCAGGCGGCAAAGCCGGCGGTGGGACTGCCGCGGGCGGGTTCCTCGGCGGTGGCTTCCTGGGTGGTGGCACCGCAGCTGGCGGCAAGGCCGGCGGTGGGACTGCTGCGGGCGGCTTCCTGGGTGGAGGGTTCCTTGGCGGCGGGCGCGCCGGCGGCACGGCAGCGGGCGGAACGGCGGCGGGCGGAACGGCGGCAGGCGGCACGGCGGCAGGTGGCTTCCTTGGCGGCGGTTTCATCGGTGGCCTGATCGGCGGCGGCAACGCCGGTGGACGCGCCGGTGGCGGAACCGCAGCCGGCGGCACGGCGGCAGGTGGAACGGCGGCAGGCGGCTTCCTCGGTGGGTTCATCGGTGGCGGTAACGCAGGCGGCGGATTTCTCGGCGGCGGCGCAGCGGGTGGCGGGCGCGCCGGTGGCGGCAACGCCGGTGGCGGCTTCCTCGGCGGCGGCGCAGCGGGCGGTGGCAACGCGGGCGGCGGCTTCCTCGGTGGAGGCGCAGCGGGCGGTGGCATCATCGGCGGCGGTGCAGCAGGTGGCGGCAACGCGGGCGGACGTGCCGGCGGCGGCAACGCCGGTGGACGTGCCGGCGGCGGTAACGCGGGCGGCAACGCTGGTGGCGCCGCGGGCGGCAACAACGGCGGCGGCAACGCCGGTGGGCGCGCGGGCGGCGGCAATGCCGGCGGTAACCCCGCCGGCAACTGAGGCCGCTGAAGCTGCTGAAGCCGCTATAGTCACGGGCTCCACGTCATCGGACGGCGCCGCTCCGGCGTGCACGACATGAAGCCGCTTGCTCGCAGGGCCCTACGCATCGCGATCTGTGCGGCGCTGACGTTTCACCTCGCCGCGATCACGGTCTCCAATCTGCCGGCGAACACGCCGTTCGGCGCCGCGATCTACCGTCCCTTTGCGTGGTACCTGACGCCCACCGGGCTCTGGCAGACGTGGGACATGTTCACCACGATCCCGCACTTTCTCGATCTCGACGGCAAGCTCGTCACCGCGGACGAGAACGGCGTCGTGTCACGGCGCGGGCCGCTGCTCCCGGGGTTCGCGCGGTTCGCGCGCACGGTGCGCGTCCAGGGGACGTTCATGCGGCTCGCGTTCTCTGCCGACAGCTACACGAGCTACACGCGACGCTACCGCGCAGCGATCTGCCGCGCGCTGCTCACCGAGCGACACGGCGCGCCGACCCAGGTCGGCTTCGAGCTCATCGCGAAGGAGCTTCGCTCCCTCGACGACATCCGCAAGGACGGCCGCATCTCGCAGCCGAAGACGTACACGTTCGGACCGACACCATGCACCCCGTAGCGCGCATCCAGGCGTTCCTTCGTCGCACCGCGACCGCATTCGGCGACTGGTGGCTCGGCCCCGCCGACCCGCGCGCGTACGCCTGTCTGCGGATCGGATACGCCGTCGCTGCGTTCTCGGTGCTCGTCGATTTCTGGCCGCTGCGTTACACCCTGCTCGCCGACACGGGGATGTTCGGCGGCGCCGACCGGGACGCGCCGATCGTCACCCTCGACGTGTTCCGGCTGAGCAGCAGCGAGACCGCGGTCTCGGCCGTCTTCGTGATCGCCGCGCTCGCCGCCGTGCTGCTCGCGCTCGGCACCTTGCCGCGTCTCACCGCGTTCATCGTCTACGTCTGGGTGCTCTCGTACTCCGACACTGCCCAGACGGCGCTGAGCGGGTTCGACACCATCCTTCGCTGCGTCGGTTTCGTGCTCGTCATCGGGCCACAGGTGCCGGTGTGGAGCGTCGGACCGCGGTGGGCCAGGGGGTCGAGCGCGCGACCGCCGAGCTACGGGCTCCGGCTCGTCCAGTGGCAGCTCATGCTCATCTACGTGTGCACGGTGTGGCTCAAGGCACCCGACGAGTTCTGGCGTCGCGGCGAGGCGATCACGTACTTCATGATGTCGATGTTCGCGCGCCACCCGAGCGCCGCCATGGCGCACCACGCGATCCTCGGCGCGCTCTTCACGTATGCGACGCTGGTCATGGAGGCGAGCATCCCGTTTCTCCTCTGGATGCGGAAGACGCGCATGTTCGGCGTCCTCATCGGAGTCGCTCTGCACCTCGGGATCGGCTTCGGCGCCAAGCTCGCGCTCTTCACGCTCGCCATGATGCCCCTCTATCTGTCCTTCTTCGAAACGGCGGACTTCGAGTGGGTCGCGTCGTGGTGGCCGCGTCCGGTCAGTCTGTCCGAGCCACCGGGCACCTGACAGCGACAACGCCGTCGGTCAGACGGCGCTGTGCACCGCGTCGTATCTGACGGCGACACGCCGCCTCGCCGAGCGAGTCACAGTGCGCCTCCGCGAGCCCGCGCGCAGTGGAGGGCGCAACGGGTAATTGACGGCAAGAGACGCAGATCGGCCGTCACGCCGGGCGCGACACCCACGGAGATCTCGAGTATGAACGGCCACCCCGAGATGGAACCGATTTCCGCACCGACTCGCGCTGCATTCTTCTCAGTGACGCTCGCTCTCTTCGCGAGCGCAGCGCATGCGCAAGCGGCGCCCCCGCCGCCCGCCGCGGCACCGCCCGCAGCCGCCCCCGCGGAAGCCGCACCGGCAGCCGCCGCGCCGGCAGCGGCACCTGCGGCCGCAGCTCCCGCGGCTGCAGCCGACGCGAACGCCGGAGGGACCACGACGCTCTTCCTCGCGCCCGACGCCGCGAACGCCGATGCGGACGCAAGCGCGAGCACCGCGCCGAAGTCGAACGGCCCGGAGTGGGATCCGCGCGGGCTCGCGATGGGCAACACGCTCGGCGGCGCGACCGGAATGCTGCACACGATGAGTGCGGACTCCGGCGGCAACGGCACCTTCCGCGTGTCGATCCTCGGCACGTACTACTCGGGCACCGGCTTCCTCTGCCCCCTCTGCCAGGACCAGAACGGCAAGGTGCTGGCGGCGAACAAGGACAAGGTCAGTCAGATCGGCACGCGCTTCCAGCTCTCGGCCACGCCGGCGAAGTTCCTCGAAGCGTTCGCGTCGTTCCGTTACCAGAGCACGTCGAACGACCAGGGCGACCCGAAGGCGATCCAGGTCGTGGGCGACATGGGCTTCGGCGTGAAGGTGTTCACGCCCGCAGGCCCGGACCAGATCTTCTCGGTCGGCGGCGCGGCGGACGCGCTCTTGCTCGCGTCGTCCGGCGGCGTCGGCCTCGACACGGCGAGCGTCGGGCTCCACGCGCTCGGCACCGCGGACTTCACGCGCCGTTCGGACGAGAACGCGCGCATCCCTCTGCGCCTCAACGTCAACGCCGGCTACGTGTTCGACAACTCGGGCACCATCGCCGACGACATCGAGAGCCAGCGCGCAGCAACGCTCGGCGGCCGCCCGCGCATCACGCGCATCGAACGCTTCGGTCACGACATCAACCGCGTCGACCGCTTCGACCTGGGCCTCGGCGTCGAGGGCGCGTTCAAGTGGGTCCGTCCCTTCGTCGAGTGGACGATCGATCTACCGGTGAACCGCCAGAACCACGAATGCGGCAACTCGACGAACCGGACCGCGGGCGACAGCTGCCTCCGTGACCAGGGCTTCAGCGCCATCCCGTCGCGCTTCACGGTCGGCGCGCGCGCTTACCCCTGGGCGACCGACTGGCTCCGCGGTCTCGCGGTGCTCGCGGCGTTCGACATCGGCACCGGCGCGACCCAGACCTTCATCGAAGAAGTGACGCCCGAGCGTCCCTGGGCCTTCCACTTCGGCCTGAGCTACGCCATCGACACGCAGGCGCACGAGACGACCGTCGAGAAGATCGTCGAGCACGTCGCGCCGATCCCGCCCGAGTACCGCATCGAGGGCACCGTCGCCCGCGACAACAAGGGCGAGCCCATCCCGAACGCCGTCGTGCGCTACGTCGGTCGTCCCCTCACCGGCATGGTCACCGACGAGCAGGGCGTCTTCAAGACGGGCTCCGTCGACCCCGGCGAGTACCGCTTCGCGGTCTCCGCGGACGGCTATCGCGACGGCGACTGCACCGCGACGGTCACACCGGTGGCGCCGCCCGTAGCAGCGTCTCCCGCGGGCGCTGCTGCCGCACCCGTCGCACCCGCGACGCCTCCCCCGGCACCCGGCGCACCGGCCACGCCTCCGGCGGCACCGGCGGGCACGCCGAACGTCGTCCACGTCGCGTGCGAGCTCGAGGCTCTGCCGAAGACGGCGACCATCACCGGCGTCCTTCGCGACGCCGCGACGACGAACTTCATCGACGGCGCCACGGTGACGATCACCGATCCCCTCGGCCGCCAGCTCGCGCTGAAGACCGACGCGGAGGGCACCTTCCGTTTCGGCAACGTGCCCTCTGGCAAGTCGACGCTCACCGCTGACGCCGACGGCTACCTCCGCACGTCGAAGGAGCTGACGCTCGAGCCGCGCAAGGACGTCGCGACCGATCTGATGGTCACGAAGCGCCCCGCGACGCCGAACGTCGTCGTCACGGCGACCGAGCTCAAGCTGAAGAAAGAGATCCACTTCCTGCACGGCTCCGCCGAGATCCTCCCGGACTCGATGGCCATCCTCGAAGAAGCGGCCGACGTCATCCGTTCGCACCCGGACCTCGGCACGATCGAGATCCAGGGCCACACCGACGACACGGGCAGCCCCGACGTGAACTTGCGTCTCAGCGCGAATCGCGCCGACGCGGTGCGCGAGGTGATCGTCAAGAACGGCGTCGACGCCTCCCGGCTGACCAGCCACGGCTACGGTCAAGAGAAGCCGCTCGTGCCGAACACCTCTGAAAAGAACCGCGCCAAGAACCGGCGCGTCCAGCTCGTCATCACCAAGTAGTCGAGAGAGCGACTGAGCGAGAGCCAGTCAGCGGGGGCAAGTAGCCAGAGCGAGAGCTCTTGCCCCTCGCGCGGCGCGGGTCTAGCCTGCGCCGCGATGAAGACGAGGTGGTTGTTGAGTGGGCTGGTGCTCGGGAGCCTCTTGGCGCTCGAGGGGTGCGGCGCGGGTCAGTACAAGATCCCCAACGTCGAGCCCGTGGTGAAGCAGAAGCCGCAAGACGACCTCCTCGAGAACATCGAAGGCAACACTCCGTCGGCGAGCTCTTCGTCCTCGAGCGACTCGACCGACACGAGCGCCCCTCCGTCGGGCGGCTCGGACGACTCGGCCTCCGACTCCGCCAAGTCGAAGAAGTAGCGCGAGCGGCGTCATGCACGCCGTCGTTCTCGACCGCACAGGGGGACCCGAGGCACTCGAGTACCGCGAGCTCGCAGATCCCGTACCGGGACCACGCGACGTCCTCGTGCGCGTCGGAGCCGCCGGAGTGTGCGGGCGCGATCTGATCGATCGCCGAGGCGGATTCCCGGGACTGAAACTTCCCATTATTCTGGGGCACGAGTTCGCGGGGACCGTCGTCGCTGTGGGGACCGAGGTCGTTGATCTCGCGGTCGGCGAGCGCGTCGCGAATCTCCATCGTCCGTTCTGCGGCGCGTGCGCGCGCTGCCTCGAGGGCGAAACGCCCGATTGCACGGAGGCGTGGCAGAGCTTCGGGCAGACCGTCGACGGCGGTTACGCCGAGCTGGTCGTCGCGCCCCGCGGAGCACTCGTGCGCGTGCCGGCGGCGATCGACGACGTGCACGCCGCGGCCGTCGGTTGTACCGCCGCGGTCGCGCTCCGCGCCCTCCGACACGAGGCGCGTCTCGCGCTCGGTGAAACGGTGCTCGTCACCGGCGCGACCGGCGGCGTCGGCACGATGGCGATCCAGATCGCGAAGCTCGCGGGCGCGACGGTCATCGCCGGCACGTCGTCACCCGACGACAAGGGCGACCTGCTCCGACGTCTCGGCGCCGATCACGTCGTGTCGACCGCCGATCCTCGCTTTCACGAAGCCGTCGGTTCCGTTGCCCGCGGCGGCGTCGACGTCGTGCTCGAGCTGACCGGCAGCGCGACGTTCCCCGGCGCACTCAGGAGCCTGCGCCAGCGCGGGCGAATGGTCATCGTCGGCAACATCCGGACGGAGAAGCTTTCCGTGAACCCAGGCGGTCTGATCCTCCGAAGCCAGAGCCTCTGCGGGAGCCACGGGTACACGGCCAGGGACCTCGCCGATTGCTTCGCCCTGATGACCGAAAAGCGTCTCGAGATGGTAATCAACCGTGTCTTGCCGCTCTCCGAGGCCTCCTCGGCCCATGGGCTTTTAGCTGAACGCATGGCGCCAGGGCGGGTGGTTCTGGTTCCCCAAGGATTACTCGCGTTTAGCCAAAATCCGTCGAGTTTGTCATAATTTGCCACGAGTGGTTGCCTTGACGGGCCGGTGAGGAGGACGAACATAGACACCTACAAACCGGAAGCGTCGCACCGCGCGGGGCTGGCCGGTCGACCGTCCCAAGCAACCCAGAGGCGAACATGTCCGAAAACACCGCGCGAGAAATGACCGAAACCGAGGAGCGCTCTGGCGACTCCATTGCACCGCGAGCCGTCGACTGGGCGAACCCGCGGGTAGCGGCAATCCTGAACGCCGCAGCGAAGTGCTTCGCTCGCAAGGGCTTCAGCGCAACGACGCTCGCCGAGATCGGCAAGGAGCTCGGGCTCCGCAAGAGCATCGTTCACTACTACTTCGCGAGCAAGGCAGCCCTCATCCACGAGGTGCAGTCGTTCACGTACAACAAATACCTCGAGCGCGTGCGCGAGGTGCTCTCCACGACGAAAGAGACGAGCCAGCAGGGCCGCGCGATGGACGCGCTCCGCTCCCTCTGGGAGACCCGCTCGTCGACCAACGTCGGCCTGAACATCGAGGTGTGGAGCGCGTCGCGCAACGACCCAGAGCTCCGCCGCCGCGCCGCAGCGCTCCTCAGCGAGAAGCGCCGCCTCGTGGGTGAAGGCATCAGCGACGCGCTCGGCGACGAGGCCGTGAAGAAGGTGCACATCGACGCTCTGTCGACGCTCATCCTCTCGGTGCTCGACGGCCTCAGCGTCGCCTCGTACATCGAGGGCGACAGCGCCAAGACCGAAGAGGCGTACCGCCTGTTCCTCTACCTGCTGCGCCTCGGCGTCGAGCAGCTCGATCCGTCCGCCGTCGCCGGGCCACCGCCGGCGGCCAACAACGGCTGAGCCACGCAGAGTGACCGCAGTAGCGCCGCAAACGAGCGGCAGCGTCTTCGACCGGATACGTGGACAGGGCCCGGCCATCGAAACGATGGTTCGGGCCCTGGTCGCTGGAAGGGTCCATCACGCGTATCGCTTCGAAGGCCCTGCCGGAGTGGGCAAGGAGAAGGCGGCATTCGCGCTCGCGCAGTCACTCGTCTGCACGACGGGCGGCGCGCTCGGGTGCGGCAAGTGCAGCGCGTGTCAGCGCGCCGTTCGCATCGCCGATGCAGATCCCGCGGTGCCGCAGCACCCCGACGTGGTGCTGCTCGGGCGCGGGCTCTATCCCGCAGCGGCGCTCGGCACGCCATCGCGCGAGACGACTGGCATCGGCGTCGAGCAGATCCGCCGTCTAGTGCTGTCGCGCACCGGGTTTCCGCCGCACGAGGGGCGCGCGCTCGTCTTCATAGTGAGAGAGGCGGAAGAGCTGACGCAGCAAGCCGCCAACGCGCTCCTGAAGACGCTCGAGGAGCCCGCGCAGCGCACGCATTTCATCTTGCTCACGAGCCGTCCGAACCGGCTCCTCGACACGATCCGTTCGCGCACCCTGCCGGTGCGTTTCGGGCCGCTCCCCGTGGCGGTCGTCGCGAGCATCCTCGAAGAGCACGGCAAATCGACGGAGCACGCCGAGGCCGCCGAGGGCAGCGCCGCGGCCGCGCTCGAGCTGTCGGACGAGGACGCCTCGCGCGCGCGGGCAGAGTTCGTCCAGGGGGCGCTCGACGCCGCATCGGCGGTCGCGCTCGACGGCGCGATCGTGTTCGCGCAAACGCGCCCGAACGAGCGCGGCGACCTCCGCCAGAATCTGCTCGCGCTCTCGCAACAGCTAGCCCACGACGCGCGGCACGCCCTCGCCGACGACGGCACCCGCGCCGTCACCGCCGCACGCCGCTACGCCCTGGTAGTCGAGACCCTCGACGCAATCGACCGCAACGGCCAACCCGGCCTCGCCCTCGAAGCCATGATCGCCCGCTTCCGCAACGCCTGAACACGGTAAGTAACGGGCGGCCAAGGCCCCCCGCGAGCAAAGCGAGCGCGCCCGAAGGGCGGCGGGGGAGCGGGTCGCGAAGCGAGCCCGCGGGGGTCAAGACCCCCCC
>DATAZL010000082.1:0-3136 GCA_036272055.1 Polyangiaceae bacterium
GGTCTCGGAGAACCCGAGACCGGCTTTTGCGTTTCCGCAGCCAGAAGCATCAGCGGCAAGATGGTCGCGCGGGCGGTGAAGACGCCGTCCTCGCCCAACTCCAGCCGAATTTCCCCGTCGAGAAGTGCTTTAGCAGCTCGCGACCCTGGATCGGGTCTTCGCGGAGGTTTCCTCCAGCTCGCCCAGCCGCGTCAGCAGCTCGTCCGGAGACGGCAGCTGGATCGGCTGCTCCTCCTCGCGCTCCAAGTCGGCCAGCTCGCGCCGCTCGGCGGCCGCATGAGTCTCCATGTCGCGCAATGCTTCACGAATCGACGTCGAGTCTTCTCCCGACGCCCAGACCTCGATGAGGTTCGTGATGCGCGCCTGGATGCGCTCCAAGCGACCCCGGTGCTCCTTCAGCTTGGCTGTACGAGCGCGCGCCGCCTCGCCCAGCAACTCGGCGAGCTTCTTACGGGCGTGGTCGAGCCGTTCCCCGGACGACATGTCGTCGCGAATTGCGGCAAAGACCCCGTCGCGTACGAGGCTGGTGCGGACTCCCTTGCGGATGTCGCAGCGGGCGCGTCGACTCGACGGCAGCGCCCCTGTCGCAATTGACATGACGATGGCCACCGCGACGACCGGCGGCACCGCGCCAATCGGCGGCACCGCGCCGACCGGGAGCACAGGTTCGAACGGTGATATGGCATCTGGAGGCGCGCCCGGTTCACCGATCTCCGCTGGTGACTGCTCGATGGTGCCTGCGTCTGCGTCGAAGACGTCGAGTCTCCTGTGTTTCGGAATTCTCGCTCTCCTCGCGGTGCGTCGTCGCCGCAACCTGCGTCTGCGCGATTGTGCCGGCAACTTCGAGTTGAACAGCGACACCTAACGACGGGCGGATGTAGGGCGGCGTTGCGGTGGACGGAGACAACGACACTCGTCGTCAGCGGAGGGTGTGAGCTTGATCCGCTCTCTGACGCTGTTCGGTGAACGCTTACGACTTTCTTGACGAAGCGGCGGTGCACACCTCAACGAGGTGGTTCCATAAGGCGGATAAACCGGAGAAATCGTAGTTCCGCTGCCGCTTCGCGCGGTCGAAGAACGCTCGCACATACGTTTCCTTCTGAACAAGAGCCCCGTGATATGCCCCGAGTGTCTGACTGTAGTTTGTCCACCGGACCGTCGGCTCATCTTCGCTCGTCCAGATGTCGAGGAAGCACTCAATGGAGACGGCTTTATCGTTGATGTCTTCGTATCCAATTCCAGAGGGACCGAGCGTCTTGACGCGCCGACAGTGCACGAGGGCTGGAAGCTGAGCGACGCGCATTGTGTCGGGGAGGTTCAACTTCGCGAGCTGCACGTAAGCCTCTCGTCCTGCCGTGTCGTTGTCCAACACCACGAGGATCCGGTTCAAAATATTGATTCGCGCGAGTCCTTGGCAGAATTTGACAACGTTGCCAGTTCCTGTGAACGGATAGTTCTCCGTCATATCCACGAAGTGAAAGAAGTCTCGAATGTCGGGCAGCACTAGTACCCCGCCACAGCGGTTTTGATCGGTTGACGGAGGCGAGGTAGGTCGTCGTCGGAGACGATGACGGTGATGCTGCGAGGTTGCCCCGCGACGCGTGCGATCAGTCCGAGGCGCTCCAATCCGATGACCATGCTGTGGACACTGGGCGGTGTCACGCCGAAGAATCGCTGCATATCCGCCTCGGCAGGCGGGCGACCATTGACCAACGTATAGGCGTGAATGAACGCCAGATATTGGCCCTGTAGCTCGGTGAAGCGCGGCGGCGACGAAGTTGCCATGATGCTGCCAATTTGATCAAAAGCTCCGCCAAGGAGCCAGCATGAATATTCGCTATCGAGTGACGCTCACGAGCGAGGAGCGTTCTGAGTTGCACGCACTGGTCCGCGGAGGCAAAGGGGCGGTGCGCAAGATCAAGCGCGCCCAGATTCTCCTGGCTGCCGACGCCGGCTCGACCGACGAGGCCATCGCGAGCCACGTCGTCGTCGGCACCTCGACGGTCTATCGCACCAAGCAGCGCTTCGTCGAGGAGGGACTGGAACAGGCGCTGACCGAGCGTCCGCGTGACCAAGCCGCACGGCGCAAGCTCGACGTCGGCGAGGAGGCGCTACTGTGCGCACTGGCCTGTTCGAAGCCACCGATTGGACGGGCACATTGGACTTTGCAATTACTCGCCGACGAGATGGTGCGATTGACCGTGCATACGTCGCTTTCCGACGAGACGGTGCGGCGCCGGCTCGGCGAAATGCAGCTCAAGCCGTGGCAGGAAAAGATGTGGTGCATTCCCAAGGTCGATGCCGAGTTCGTGGCCCGCATGGAAGACGTGCTCGCGCTGTACGCCGAGCGGCCCGACGCGCGCAAGCCGGTCGTGTGCTTCGATGAGACGCCGCGGCAGCTCATCGGCGAGGCTCGCGTTCCTGTGCAGGCGGAGCCGGGAAAGCGCCGCCGGTGCGACTACGAATACGTGCGGAACGGAACCGCCAACGTCTTCATGTTCGTCGATGTCCACCGGCCATGGCGACGCGCCAAAGTGACCGAGCGCAGGACCTGCCTCGACTTCGCCGAGTGCATGCGAGATCTCGTAGACCTTCATTATCCCGACGCCGAGCGCATCCGAGTTGTGCTCGACAACTTATCGACGCATTCGCCGGCCGCCCTCTATCAGCGATTTCCGCCGGCCGAAGCGCGTCGCATTCTGAGCCGCTTGGAATTCCACTACACACCCAAGCACGCCAGCTGGCTCAACATGGTCGAGATCGAAATCGGCGTCATGGTCGGCCAGTGCCTCGACCGCCGCATCCCGGACATGAACCAACTTGTCGCCGAGGTGGCCGCCTGGGAGCGATGCCGCAACGCCGAAGGCGCGCAGATTCGCTGGATGTTTACCATCGAGCGCGCTCGACTCAAACTCGAAGCCGCGTATCCGACTCCCGCCACACCTGCCTCTCGCGACCTGGCCGCGTGAACCGGTCAGCTTCGGTGTGGCAGAGTACTAGCCGCTTCGCTCTCGTCTTCTTCGTTTCGACTCCAACTGCTACTGCAAGTAAAGGTTCAGCGTCGCGCGATTCTCAGCGCGCGACGCTGATAGCAACTTCTTGCGCGCCACGGCGATAATCGGGGTGGGCGGTCGGG
>DATAZL010000083.1:0-87563 GCA_036272055.1 Polyangiaceae bacterium
CGACGTCCCGCGGGTTCAACAGCTCCGAGACGCCTATGTGCACCATAGCGATCTTCGGCACGAACTTATCAACGAGGATAATTACCTGATAAGCCCGAAGAAGTCGGGCTATCGCGGGATACATCTCGTCTACGAATACCGAAGCGACCGAAGCGGCGAGCACGACGGCCGGAAGATCGAAATGCAGCTGCGATCTCGTCTGCAGCACGCATGGGCTACCGCTGTAGAGACCGTGGGCATGTTCTCGTCTCAATATTTGAAGTCGAGCCGAGGGGACAAGCAGTGGCTTCGGTTCTTCGCGTTGATGGGTTCTTGCATCGCTCTTCGTGAGAAAGCGCCGATGGTCCCCGGCACACCGAGCAATGCCCGCCAGCTCTATGCTGAACTCGTAGAGCTCGAACGGGCGCTTGATGTTCGGCGGAGGTTGAAGGCCTACGGACGAGCCTTGAACGTTCTTGGTGACGACAACGCGGGTTACTACTTCCTGCTCGACCTCGACACGGAGAAGGAGGTCTTGAAGGTCATGGGCTTCCCGAAAAGCGGATTGCTCGCGGCGCAGGAGGCCTACCAGCGCCGCGAAAAGGAGGTTGTCGGGCGGCCCGGTCGAGACACCGTTCTCGTCTCCGTTGATTCAGTCAACCATCTGCGCAGCGCGTATCCGAACTTCTATCTGGATACCCATCTGTTTACGCAAGCCCTTGAGTTCTCGCTGGGGCAGGCCGCAAAAAAGGCGACGTAGACAACGGTGCTAGTGGCCGCCTCGAGGAGGGTAAGCGACGACGCGTTTCGTCACCGCGCCACATTCAGGTGTTCGAGCCACTGGTTAAGCGAGATGAATGCTGTCGCTGAATCTCGTAGCTCGCGAGCCGCGTGATCCCAGAACATGACGTTGAACTTGAGTCCGCGTTTGCGCACTCGCTCGACCGTTGGAACGTAGTCGGCATCGCCGGCCACGAGCGTGATCTCGTCCGTCTTCGGGTCCATTAGCTCGTACGAGTCGGCGACGATGTCGGTCGCAATGCCGGTGTCGATCTTCTTCTCTTTGTTCCGGACGTTGCGATCCTGGACGACGACTTCAAATCCCTTGCGCTTTGCGATCTCCCAAAGCGAATCGTTTTTCGGTGGTCGCGAACCGTACAGAACTGCGCGCCCGACCTCAGGTCGTGAGCCGCCTGCGAACTCGTAGAGTTTTCCAAAGTCGATCTTCCAAGAGTGGTCGGTGATTTTCTGGTTCATCGCCGTCCAGATATCGGGCGCGAGGCCGCGTGCCACAGCGGCTACATGCATTCCTTCGATCCAGACGTTCGAGTTATCCACGTACAGAAAGTTCTTCATCCAGCGCCTCCCTCGGCTGCCGACACGGCGGCTCAACCGAATATCATTTGCGCCGTGGAGCGCGCTGTCATCCGTATTTCTTCGAGGCGCGCCGCGTCGAGCAATCCCGTTCACCGCACCTTCCCTGTCGCCCGGAGCTGCCGCATCGTGAGCTCGCCGCGCTTGCCCCGCACGCGGTCACCAGCAGCCTTCAGGACGGGCTCGAGCGGGTCGTAGACCTGGACGACGTCGGCGAGCCGGAACGCGGCGCCGTCGGCGCGTGAGAGCGCTCGCTCGTACGGCGCCGTTCCCAGGTCGTGCTGCTCGGCGCTCGTCATCGCCGCGGTGAGCTCGGTGGCGAGACGCTCGATGCGTCGGAGCTTGCGACCGTCGGGACGCGGCTTCGAGCGCTCGTGCACGTAGACGGAGCGGAGAATGCCGACGAGGTCGCGCGCAGGCTCGAAAGGGAAGAGGCGCGGCACGGGTTGGTCAGAATGCACGGTGGCGTGACGGGCGCCATGGGCGGCGAGAAAGGCGAGGGATTCCGACATGGCGCGCGCGGCGCGGCTCGCCGCCCGCTCTCAGATGTACAGTCCGAGACGGGCAGCACGTCGTCGCGTTACTCGGCTGCTTCTGCGAGGCGGTCGACCTGCTCCTCGAGTCGTTCTTCGAACCCGTCGCGAAGCTGCTGTTCAATAGCCTCGCGCTGGGCCTCGAGTAGTTCGTCGATACGCTCTCCGAGCGTCTCCTCGAAGCGTTCGCGGAGCTGCTCTTCTACCTTTTCTCGTTCTTTGGACACGGCATCTTCCTTCTGGCGGATGGTCGTCCGCCTTGTTGTCCCGATGCCGCGCCTTGGTTCGCAGATACGGCCCGGTCGGCCGTGTTTGCCCCCGCTGGGGGTACTCTCGGGGCTGAGCCCGCGAACGAAGTTGAGGATAAGCGCCGCTCTCTGAGCGTCAAGCGCGGTGCTGGACGAGCGGTGATTCCGCGGGGTTGCGGAGCATCATCAGAAAGTGAGTTGCGGGTATCGATGGTCAAGCGTATACAGAGTAGAAGCATGGTCGGAAAACCGATCCCACTCCGAATAGACGACGAAACGATCGAGCGTCTCGACCGGTTGGCGGCTGAGATGACGACGCGCGCGGGAGGTCTCGAGGTCGCTCGGGCGTCCGTAATCCGTGTCGCGATCGATCGTGGCGTCGCTTCACTCGAAGCCGAGTTCGGTCTCACGAAGAAGAAAACGAAGAAGTCGTAACCCCAACAGAATGGGCCCCGCGGTGTTGGAACCACCCGGGACCCTGGCCACAACGGAGTAAACCGTCATGACGAAATCGACGCTACGAACGAAGTCCGTCCGCCGCAAGCACGCGGCGAAGTCCCGAGCCGTGCCGAGGGAGGCGCGGGGGAAGAAGCTGGACGAGGTCGCTCCGGCGGCACCCGCCACGCCGGCGGCTCCTCCCGCCGAAGCCCCGAAGCCGGAGATCCTTCCATTCGACTGCGGCGAGGTGAACCGCGCCGCGACGCTCCTCACGCTCGTCGAGGCGATGCTCGACGCGCCGGACATGTCGGCGGAGTTCGATGACCGCGGGACGCGGCTCATGGCGAACGTGCTCCACACCGTCGCGGACGAGGCGGAGCTCATCAACGCCGCGAACAACGGGCTCGACTTGAGCGAGGTGAAGAATCGCGCCGGGATGCGGCTCGAGTACCGCGCGCGCATCGCGGTCGAGATCGCTCGGCGGATTCAGGCGGGCGAGGTGACGTCGTGAGAGCGCGCAGGAATCGACCGCCGACGAAGGCAGTGACCGCAATCGAACCGGTCGTGCGCGACTTGTACGGGGACGTTGCGGCAGCGGAAGACGTTGCCTCCGCGGCTCGCTTCAGCCGCGCGAAGGCCGAGCAAGCGTCTCGCTCGCGCGCTGAGGTCGAGGACAAGGCGCTGCGTCGCACCGAGACGCTCGGCTGCTTCCGCCGACATCACTTGATGAGCCTGGGCGATCTGATCGCGGAGGTGGCGGGCGACCATCACGGGGCCGGGGAGAGCATCGCGCACAGCGCGCTATCCGCCATGGCGACGGAGCTCAAGAGTGCCGCGCTTTCGCTCGACGCCTACGTGAATGAAGTCCAGTCGCCGGGTATCGCCGAAGGCACTCGCCTCGCGCGGGAGACGCTCCACAAGCTGTCGCGGCATGCGCTCGCGTTCGCCGAGCTCGATTCGCGGGCGCGCGACGCCGAGCAGCGCGCACGAAAGGCTGAGGTGACGCCGTGAGCCCCGCGCAGCTCCGCGACGACGTGATCCGCCGTCTCGAAGACGCGCGACAGCACGTCATGAACTCCATGCACGATGTGGACGACATCGACGCAAACGGGAACGCGATGCTCGCGCTGAAGGAGATCCGGGGCGTGCTGGACGACCTGC
The DNA here is from genome assembly GCA_036272055.1 of Polyangiaceae bacterium. Lineage (GTDB taxonomy): Bacteria > Myxococcota_A > Polyangia > Polyangiales > Polyangiaceae > DASZVB01. Next base: position 3,734 of record DATAZL010000083.1, read on the forward strand.
ACGACGAGCTCGACCGACTCGAGGAGGAGCAGGAGGCATCGAAAGAGCCAATTCCGACTTCGGCTCGCGGCGACAAGGCCGTCGATTCCGACGCGACGTACGCGGCGCCCGACGACCTCGAGCCGTCCGTCGGCGATGTTGTCGAGGCGCCAGACATCAGGGGAATGGTCTCCGCGCTCGCATCGAAAGCGAGGCCACGATGATGCTCGCCTCGATCACGCCGGCGCGAGGCGGCTACACGCTGGCGCTCTACCGGAAGAACGGACGGCGCGTGAAAGCCGTTCGCGCCTTCGACACCGACGACCCCGGGGAAGCCATCGAGACCATGCGAGGGCTCGGCTACATGCGGCTCCCGCGGAGTTTCGGGCGCGCGTGGCGGCGCGGGTGGAAGGGCGACGTCGTGCCGCTCGCCGCGGTCACGGGGACGCCTTCGAAGCGCGCGCGCGGGGCACGCCATGAACCCGCCCCGCAAGCCCATCCGCATCCGCGCCGAGGTGCAGGCCTTCCGGATCCTCGAAGCGCTCGGCACGTGGTGCTCAGCGAAGCCGGGGCGCCGGTTTCAGGTCGAGCACTCGCCCGACGGGTGGAAGGTGACGCTCGATAGCCGCGAGGCGAGCACGGGCGTCGACATGATGGACGCGCTCGCGCAGGTGGCGCAGGTCGCAGCCTTGGAGGTCGGCTGACCCGTGGGCGCCTTCGACGCTCCAGAACAGATCGCGCTGCCCGGCGTCGTGAAGACGGCTCCGGGCGGCGCCGCCGTCTCGCCGATGGAAGAGCGCTTCCTCGCGGCGCTGCTCGCCACGGGCGTGTTCCGAGCCGCGCCGGCGGTCTCCGACATGCTCGTCGCGATCGGGCCACTCGGTATGGTGCTCCGGCAGTTGCCGGTGACGTGCGCGAAGCACCGGTACCGGATCGACTTCGCAATTGTCGCGCACGACGGCCGCCCGTGGATCGCGTGCGAGGTCGACGGGTTCGCCTTCCACTCGTCGAAGGAGCAGATCGTCTACGACCGGCAGCGGGAGCGCGCGCTCACCGCGGCGGGGTGGACGGTGCTCCGGTTCACGGGGACCGAGGTGCATCGGGACGCGGAGGCGTGCGTCCTCGAGGTGATTGCGATGCTGGAGCGGCAGCGGGCGGAGGTCGGGTGACGACGAAGGGGCCTGCACCGGGCAAGAAGCCGCGGGCCTCTGCGGCGCGAGAGAATGACCTGAAGGTGCTTCAGGAGCAGATCGCAGAATTGCGCACCGACGTTGATGGCCTCGCTGAAAACTTGATTCGAGTCGCGAAGGTGCTCGCGGACCTCACCACGGCACTGGTGAAGCGAGCATCGAAAGGGAAGCGACGTGGCCGCAAACGAACATGAAGCCCGTATCCGTCTCGGAAGCCTCGGGCGCGTCCGCGTCACCGTTCGCGGTGCGACCGCCACCGAGGCGACCCGGCGGGAGGCACAGCTCCGAGCGGCGCGGAGCGTGCTCCCGGCGGGTACCGCTGATCTCGTCTTCGCGCGAATCGAGGTACCCGCTGGAGTACCCGCAGGCCGTTTTCGCGGCCTCCGCCGATCGCGAATGCAGCGAGATTTCTGCGGTGACCCCAGCGAGAATCGAACTCGCGTTACCGGCGTGAGAGGCCGATGTCCTAACCGCTAGACGATGGGGCCTACGGAGTTTTTTTCACGGGCCTCGCGCGGCCCTTCATCGTGTCGGAGTCTCGAATTTTGCTGGGGGACTAGGATTCGAACCTAGATAGCAAGAACCAGAATCTTGCGTCCTGCCGTTAGACGATCCCCCAAATTTTCCAGGGGTTCCCGGCCAGGAGGCGCCCGGGACCGGAATTACTAGTCGCCTCCCTCACGGCGTTCAAGCACCGATTGCACGAAAGCGTGACGCGGCCGGACCTCGGGAAGCCGGACCCGGCCCGGCACGAGCTTCGAGTCGCGTTTGCCTTGGCCCCTTGACCCTGAGCGTCGCGGATTTACTGTGCGCCCGCGTGGAGCGGCCTCTTGGGCGGCTCTCGCCATTTCCGTCGTTTTCGTCGGCTCCCCGCCAGGATCAGAGGGAAGCCGCTTCGCCTTCAGAGGTTTTCGGCAAGATGAGCAAGGAAATTACGTACGAGCGCGCAGCCCGCAAGTCCATCAAGCGGGGCGTGGACGCGCTCGCGGACGCGGTTCGCGTGACGCTGGGTCCCAAGGGGCGGAACGTCGGCATCGAGAAGAGCTGGGGCGCTCCGACGATCACGAAGGACGGCGTGACGGTCGCGAAGCAGATCGAGCTCGAGGGCAGGGCCGAGAACATCGGCGCGCAGATGATCAAGGAGGTCGCGTCGAAGACCAACGACACGACCGGAGACGGAACGACGACCGCGACCGTGCTCGCTCAGGCGATCTACGGCTCCGGCCTCGGCCTCGTCGAAGCAGGCGTGTCGGCGATGGACGTGAAGCGCGGCATCGACGCCGCCGTCGTCGTCGTGACCGAGGCGCTGAAGAAGCAGGCCAAGAAGGCGAAGGACGCGCAGGACATCCAGCGCATCGCGACGGTGAGCGCCAACGGCGACACCTCGATCGGCAAAACGCTCTCCGACGCCATGGAGAAGGTGACCCGCGACGGCGTCATCACCATCGAAGAGGCGAAGGGCACGACCACCGAGGTGGAGGTCGTCGAGGGCATGCAGTTCGACCGCGGCTACAGCTCGCCGTACTTCGTGACGGATCAGCAGGCGCTGACCGTCGAGCTCGAGCGGCCGTACATCCTGCTCACCGAGAAGAAGGTCACGTCGCTCCACGATCTCGTCCCGGTCCTCGAGGCCGCGAGCAAGGCCAACGCGCCCATCGTCATCATCGCCGAGGACGTGGAGGGCGAGGCCCTGGCGACGCTCGTCGTCAACAAGCTCCGCGGCGTTCTCAAGGTTGCGGCGGCGAAAGCACCCGCGTTCGGCGATCGCCGCAAAGAGATGCTCGTCGACATCGCGACGCTCACCGGCGGAACCGTGTTCACCGACGCGCTCGGCCGCAACATCGACTCGGCGACGCTCGCCGACCTCGGTCGCTGCGAGAGCATCGTCATGACCAAGGACACGACGACCATCGTCAACGGCGGCGGCAAGAAGGACGCGATCAAGGGTCGCATCGAGCTCATCCGCCGTCAGATCGCCGACACGACGAGCGACTACGACCGTGAGAAGCTCGAAGAGCGTCTCGCCAAGCTGAGCGGCGGCGTCGCGGTCATCCGCGTCGGCGCGCACACCGAGCCGGAGATGAAGGAGCGCAAGATGCGCTTCGAGGACGCCCTCGCCGCGACCCGTGCGGCCGTCGAGGAGGGTTACGTCGCCGGCGGCGGCGTCGCGCTGCTCCGCGCGTCGAAGGCCGTCGAGACGCTCACCGACCTCAACGACGACGAGCTCGCCGGCGCGCGCCTCCTCGCGAAGGCGTGCGAGGCTCCGCTTTACCACATCGCACGCAACGCCGGCGCCGAGCCGCGCGTGGTCATCGAGAAGGTGCGCGAGGGCAAGGGCACGTTCGGCTTCAACGCCGGCGACGAGACGTTCGGCGACCTGGTCGCCGCGGGCATCATCGACCCGGTCAAGGTCGTCCGGACCGCGCTCCAGAACGCGGCGAGCGTCGCAGGGCTACTCCTGACCACCGAGGCGGTCATCGTCGACCGCCCCGAAAAGAAAGCGGCCGGCGGCGGCGGCGGTGGCATGCCGGGCGGTGGAATGGGCGGCATGGGAGGGATGGGCGGCATGGGGGGAATGGGCGGCATGGGAGGGATGGGCGGTATGGGGGGAATGGGCGGCATGGGCGGCATGGACGACTTCCCGATGGATTGATTCCGCGCCGCTATTCGCTACTTTGACCCCTGGCTCGCGGGCACGATAGACTCGTGCTCGCGAGCCTTTTGCTTGCCCCCGCTGAATGGAACTCCGCGTCATCGGCTGTCACGGGGGCGAGACGCCCAAGCATCGGACGAGCTCGTTCATCGTGGACGACCGGCTCGCGATCGATGCGGGCGCGCTGACCAGCGGCATGGATCTGAAGGCACAGTTCCGGCTATCGGCCTGCCTCGTCAGCCACGCGCACCTCGATCACATCCGTGATCTCGCGACCATCGCCGACAACCGCTGTCAGGCAGATTGCGAGCCGCTCCTCATCGCTGCCACTCGGCCGACGATCGCGATTTTGCGCAAGCACTTCTTCAACAACAAGATCTGGCCGGACTTCTCGGAGATCCACACCAGCGCGGGACCGACGATCCGCTTCGTGGAGCTCAAACACGGCAAGCCGACGATGATCGCGGGCTACGAGGTGCAGACGGTGCCCGTCTCGCACACCATCGATTCGTCGGGCTTCATCGTCCGCGGGCCCGACGCGGCGCTCGGCTACAGCGGCGACACTGGCCCGACCGACGAACTCTGGAAAGCGCTCCGCGCCGAGCCGAAGCTAAAGGCGCTCTTGATGGAAGTGAGCTTCCCGAACCGGGAACAGAAGCTCGCCAGCGACAGCGGCCACCACACGCCGAAGACGCTCCTCCGCGACCTCAAGAAATTCGGCAAGCCCCAGGATCTGCCGACGCTCCTCTATCACATCAAGCCCGTCTTCCAGGGCGAGGTAGAGCAAGAGTGCGCCCGCCTCAAAGGCGTGAACCTGACGGTGACGGCGCTCGGCGATCAGTTCGTCCTCTGAGGTCGTCGCCGGCAGGGACTACGACCGTCCAAGCCACGTCGACGTGCGCATCATCGACCGCATCGCGACCTGGATCGTCGTGCACGATCGCCTGTAGCGGCTGAAGGACTGCGTTCAAGCCGAGCACCCGAACCCCGGTAGAAAAGTTAACATAATATATCTTATGCGAACTGACCGAACGGGTTCGAGGGGAGCTTTGCGCTGAGCGGCGGCCAGCTCGATCACGCGCCGTTGCGAGTTCTCGCCTCGGCGGTGCAGAACCGCGCATTGGTCGCCGCGATGACGATCCGCCGGTGCTTCGCGTCGCGATGGGAGCCCAACCCATCCCGCCGAAGCCCCGCGCAGAGCGGCGTGCTCAGAAGACTGGCGGCGGCGTGACGTGGAGCGCGAGCAGCGTCCCGGTGTTGCTCAGGATGAAGGCTTTTAGTCCGTAGGCGGCGGGCGCCATGGAGAAGCCGGCTCCGGTGTGCATGCCGTCGATGACGCTGCCGTCGATGGGCGACATCAGGAAGAGGCCGTGGAGCGTCGTGGAGACGAGGAGCGCGCCGGCGATGGGCACGGGCGCGGAGACTCCGCCGTCCGGTAAAGGACGGTGCCAGACGTCTTCCCCGGTGCGCGGATCGAGCGCCCAGAGGCCGGTGGTGCCGCTGGCGGCGAACAGGAGATCGCGCGGCGGCTCGGTGCCGTTCGGGCCGTGATGGCCGGGCTGCTGCCAGGCGACGATCTCGCTGACGCCAGTGACCTCGGGCCGCTGCCAGACCTTGCTCCCATTGTCGGCGTCGAGTGCGAACACGCCGCCCTCGTAGCTCGCCACGTAGATGACCGGGCTCTCGTCGATGATGCTCGGGACCGGCGTGGTGTCCACGTCGAGGTAGCGCGGGACGTCCCCGAGCTGCTCCTCCGCCTCTGCGGAGAGATCGACGGGCTGCCAGCGCTCGGTGCCGCTGAGTGCGTCGTAGGCGGTCACGGTGCCGTCGCTGAACCCGGCATAGACGAGCCCGCGCCACACGAGCGGCCCAGCGTAACCCGCGACTTCCATGCCGAGCGCCGGGGTCCGGTGCTGGCTCCATTTCCGTTGCCCGGTCTTGCGGTCCAGGGCGATGACGGTGTCGTTGGCGTTGAGCGCGTAGACGGTGGAACCGACGATGACCGGGCGGCGCGCCACCTCGGCGTTCGTCGAGAACCGCCAGAGGAGCGCCCCGTCTTCGGCACGCACCTTGTACAGCGCTCCGTCGTTGGAGCCGAAGTACACGACGTCTTCCGTCGGGTCGTAGAGCGGCTCGCACTGGACGACGCCGAGCGTCTCGAAGCGCCAGAGCACGGTGCCGTCTTCTGCGCGCACGGCGTAAAAACCCCTGTCGCTCGACCCGACGAACACCCGGCGGTGCGCGATGTCGAGCTCGGGACGGCCCCGCTCGTACGGTTCCGTCTCGTCGCGGGACGGAGCCTCGATGGGCTGCCGGTAGACGGTGCTCATCGACCAGCTCGGCCGGTGCACCCACGTCGGGAGTTCCGGATTCGCCGGCGCGGTGGTCAGCGAACAGGCGGAGAGCGCGGCCACACAGGCCAGCGGCAGGAACGCCGCGGGGCGGTTCATTGGGGCATCGGCATTGGCATCTGCGTGACGCCGCCCGGGAGCTTCTTCTGGAATTGCTCGATGGCGCGCTTCAGCGCCTCGTCCGACGAGGGCGGCGGCACCGACTTCGGGTCGATGCGCTCGAGGAGCGAACGCGCCGATTCGAGCAGATAGCCGTGCGAGTCGATCGCCGTCGATTCCTTCTCTTTGCCGAGCTTGTCGACGACCTTCTTCAGGCGCTCCTTGGCGCCGTCGTCGTCACCCTTGGCGTGGAGGAGCCGCGCCTGATGAAACAGCGCGAGCTCCCGGAAGCCGGCCACGTCGGTGTTCTCGAGCTCCCCGAAGCGCTTCAGTGCGCCGTCACGGTCGCCCTTGCCCTCGAGGGAGAGCCCGCTGCCTTCGATGCTGCGCGCCTTCGCCTCGGGGTCCGTCTTTGCGAGCTCGCTCGACGTCACCTGGTCGTAGAGCGCTTTTGCTTCGTCGTACTTGCCCTGGTCGTAGGCGACGCCCGCGAGGCCGAGCTGCGCCATCGAGACGGCCACCGAGCTCGGCTTGTCGGCGACGACCTTCTCGTAGCCGGCCTTGGCGGCGGCGAGTTGTTCGTCATCGGTGGCGAACGACCGCCGGGTATCGACGGAGCGGGCCTCCGGATCGTCCTCGGTCCCACCTACCCGTCCGAGATCGGCGTTCACGGCCTCGGCGAGCGCGTCGGCGGCCTTCGCGGACGTCTTGTCCGAACGCCACGAATAGATCTGCCAGCCGACCCAGCCGGCGGCGGCCGCGACGATGAGCCACTGCACGATATTGAAGTGGCCCTTGAGCCAGCGAACCGACGTGTCCGTCGCGCGCGTCAGCGCGTCGTCCACTCGCTCGCCGGTGTCGAGGCCCGTCTCGGCCATTCGCTGGCGCTCGCGGTTCGTCTTCTTGCGCGACGTGGAGCGGGCGGCCCGGCGGGCACGACGATTCTCCGCCGCGTCGCTCTGGCCGGGCGTCGCCGGCACTTCCTGGCCTTCGGTCTCGATCGACGCGGAGATCGGCTTATCGGCGTCGCTGGGCTCGTTCTCGTCGGACACGGCGGCCTCTATAGCACCGTGCCCGCGAACCCCGGAAGGATCACGGCGCCCCTTCTTTCTGGCTGTCGTCCCCCTCGCCTGGCTTCCAGGGTTCGGGTGCCGGCGGGGGTAGCTCCGGCGCGAGCGGCACCACCGCCAGGGCTTCGACGTGGACGTTCCGCTCGGCGAACAGAACGAAGTCGAACGGACGCCCCGGCCGGGCGCCGAGCACGGCCGGCAGCGTGACGCTGACCTCGACCGGCGTCGTGCTCGCGGGGACGCTCAGTGCCACGTAGTCGCGATCGTGAATTCTCGGGGCTTCACGCTGCTTTGTGGCATTGCCTTTACTGTCGAAGCTGAGGGGTTCCTGAGAGCGCCCGATGCGGATCTGTCCGTCGGCGCCCTCCGCTCGAGCACGCACGACGATCCGCACCCCGTCGGAGCCGGCGAGGGCCCGCGGGATGGTGACCTGAACCCGGATCCCGACATTGCTCAGCGCCGGGAGCTTCGCGGCCGTCTTCGAGTCGGGTCCGCCGATCTGCGAGAGGATCCCGGCGCGGGCGGCGTAGCCCACGCCGCCCGGCAGAGGATCGGGCACGCCGAGGAAGCGAACGAGGGGGCGCGCGAGCTCGTCCTTGGCCTTCAGAGCGACGAGCGCGTCGGCGATCGCGACGCGCGCGGTCTGGAAGCGTTCGGCGGCGAGCGCGGCGACCAGGGGCCCTCGCGCCGACTGATCGCCGATGGCGGCGAGCACCTCGGCGATGCGCGGACGCAGACGGACGTCGTCGAGCGAGTGCACGAGCGGCCACACCGCGTCCTTCGACCGAACGCGCGCGAAGGCGTTCAGTAGGTCGAGCGCGCGCTCGTGGTCGTCTTTGCCGCCGTGCTGCCACCACTCGATGAGCAGCGGCGCGGCGTGGGCGTCCCCCGCTTCGCCGAGCGCGAGCGCCGCGCGCCGGCGCCAGACGACGTCGCCGTCGGACAGCAACTCGAACGCGAGCGGCGCGGTGCGCCCGAGCCGCGTCAGCGCGAGCGCGCTGAACCGCTCGACCACCGGATCCTCGTCGCGTGCGAGCGAGAGCGTCAGAGCCTCCACCGTCTCCGGTCGACGGAGCTGGAAGAGCAGCTCCGCGGCCTTGCGTCGTATGTCGCGATCGGAATCGTCCAGCAGGCTTGCCAGATCCGTCGCGGCGTCCGCGTCGCCGGCGATGCCGCGCAGGATCGGCGCCGGCCAGCCCCGCCCCGTCTCTGCCCGGAGCCCTTCCCGCTCGAAGCGGCCGTGCGACGCACCGAGCGCCGTGAGCTCGGCGCGCATCTTATCGAAGCGCTCGCGTGCGGCGGGCGCGACGTCCTCGCGCTCTTCCGGATCCTTCGCGAGGTCGTAGAGCCGGCACGCGCCGAGCTTCCGCGCGCAGATCAGCCGGTCGGTGCCTTCCGCCAGGAGCGCGCTCTCGTCCGTCTCGGAGAACGCGAAACCCGGTCCCTCCGGCTTGGCGCCGGCGAGCTCCGCACCGAAGGAACGACCGCGGATGCGCGGGCTCGGTGGGATGGCGAGCCCGTCGAGGAGCGTCGGAAGGATATCGATGGTCTGGACGGGGTTCGCGACCCGGTGCGCCGGGACGAGGCCCGGCGCCGAGACGATGAGCGGCACGCGGACCTGTTCCTCGTACACCGTGGTGCCGTGGTAGCGGCCGCCGTGATCGCCGAACTCCTCTCCGTGGTCGGCGGTGACGATGACCAGCGTCCCTGGCCGCGTCTTTCTGACGTGCTCGACGAGCTCGCCCACGGTCGCGTCCGCCGCGGCGATCTCGCTGTCGTAACGATCCACGTCGCGGTCGCCGAAGGGATGCTCCTGGTGCGCCTCGTAGGGCTCGTGAGGACCGAACAGGTGCACCCACAGGAAGACGCGCTGGTCGGCGTGGAGCCGTCCGAGATAGTCGTCGACCTGCTTCACCCTCCCCTCGCCCTCGAGGAACTCCACTTTCCGGTACTCGAAGCCGAAGTGGCTCCGTTCGAACGGCTCGAAGCGGGCCTGGTCGATGAAGAACACCGCGGGCGGGTAGAACGCGGCCGTCTTGTAGCCGTAGGTCCGCACGAACGTCGCAAGGGTGTCTGAGTCGAGCCCCGCGCCCTGGAGCAGGAGCGGGCGCATGTACTTGCCGGTCATCATCGACGTGAGCGAGTACGAGGTGTGCGGCGTCGGGCAGTAGGCGTGCTCGAACACCGCGGCGTCCTTGGCGAGCGCGTCGATATGCGGCGAGGTCGGGCGCGAATATCCGTAAGTGCCGAGGTGATCGGCGCGGAGCGCGTCGATCGACAGGAGCAGGATGTCGCGCCCGACGAGGCTCGGGCCGCCGCTGCGCGCGCCGGAGCCGCACGCGTCCGGAGCGCTGTCGCACAGGTCGGGCCCCTCGAGCGGCAACGGCGGTGACAGCAGCGCCGCGACACGCACCGCGTCCGAGAGGATCGGCGCGTGATCGCTCACCATCAGACGGAAGTTATCGAAGCGCGCCAGCGCGGCGGCACCCGGGCGAGCGAACAGCGCCGAGGCGACGAGCAGCGCGCCCGCGACACCCGCCGTCGCGTAACGCACCGACGGCCGCGACGGGCTCCGGGCGAGGAGCGACAGCACGGCGATACCGACCAGCGCGAGCGACAGAGCGCCGAGGCCGCTGTGAAACGCCGGATAAAGACGCACCAGCACGAACCGATTCACGAGCTCGAGCGACAAGGCGAGGAGTGCGGCGCCGAGCGCGAAGCGACGCGGTTCGCCGCGGAGGCGTGCGGCGAGCCACGGGTGAGCCGCCCACACGACGCCGCCCGTCACCAGGGCGACCACGGCGCAGAACGCCTCGCGCCGGAGCGGCTCCGCGAAGTGACGTCCGGTGGCGACGAGGGCCGCGACGCTGCCCGCTGCCACGGCCGCAATCGCCGTCGCGAACCACCGCTCCGCGCGCGACGGCCCGGCGACGCCCTGAAAGAGGAGCGCCGCGACGAGCCCGAGGGGCGCCGCGACGAGGACCGCCGTCGGGGCGAGAAACACGGCTCCCATGCCGGCTTCCCATCCGCCGGTGAGCTCCGCACGGTTCAGGACGATGACGACCAGGAGCTCGAGCGAAGCCGCGACCCAGACGGACAGCAGCGCGATGGCCGCGGCGCGCATGCCGTTACTGGAACTTGATGTCGGTGATCTCGTAATTGCGCTCGCCGGCCGGAAGCTTCACCCGCACCTCGTCGCCCACCTGCTTGCCGATGAGGGCTCGCGCGAGCGGCGCCGAGATGGAGATGAGGCCCTCGTCGACGTTCGCCTCTTCGGCTCCGACGATCTGGTAGGTGACGTCTTCCGACGTGTCGATGTTCGAGAGGTCGACGGTCGCGCCGAAGCTCACCTTGTCGCCACTCAGCTTGGTCGGATCGATGACCTCGGCGCGGGCGAGCTTGTCCTCGATATCTTTTATCCGGGCTTCGACCATGCCCTGGCGCTCTTTGGCCGCGTGATATTCGGCGTTCTCGCTGAGATCGCCGTGCTCGCGCGCGACGCCGATTTCCCGCGAGATCTTCGGGCGCTCCTCCTTGAGGCGGGCGAGCTCGTCCTTGAGCTTCTGCGCGCCCTTGGGCGTGGTGGGGAATCTCTCGGGCATGGCTTTCGCGGTTTTACCCCAACCCGGCGCCCCGCGATCCCGTCATTTTCGAGGGAGTGCGATACACGGAGGGCCGGCCGGTGCCGGGCCCGGCGGCCCTTCCGCCTTGCAGATTTCCTGCCATACCGGTAGCACTCGGCAAAAGCGCGTCGTCCATGAGGCTCATCACCATCGTCGTCGGGGGAGGTTTGTGTCTGGCCGCGCTCGGCGGATGCACCGGTGAGCAGAAGCAGGCCGCGAGCCCTCTGCACTACACGGAGAACGCGAAGCGGGCTTACGACGAGGCGCTGGTCGCCTATTTCGACCGCGACTGGGAGCTCGCGAACCAGCTCTTCGGCGACGTGAAGCGGAAATACGGCTACAGCCGCTACGCCCGCCTGTCGGAGCTCCGTCTCGCGGACGTGGCGTACCACCAGGAGAAATTCGCCGAGGCAGTCGGCATGTACAAGAGCTTCGTCGGCGACTACCCGAACGACCCCGAGGTCTCGTACGCCCGGTACAAGATCGCGAAGTCGGAGTTCGTGCAGTCCGGGGCGAGCATCCTCCTGCCGCCGCTCGAAGAGCGGGACCTGTCGAACGTCCGGGACGCCCACGTCGCGCTCCGTGCCCTCACGGCGGATTTTCCCGATTCGTCTCACGGCGTCGAGCTGAACTACATGCTCGCGGTCGTGACCGGCCTCCTCGCGAGGCACGAGCTCTACGTCGCGCGCTTTTACCTGAATCGCGACGGTTTCGATGCCGCGGTGGCCCGCTGCCAGTACGCCCTCCAGAATTATCAGGACTCCGGGCTCGAGCCAGAGGCGCTGGTGCTCCTCGGCGAGACGTACCTGAAGATGAAAGAGACGGACAAGGCGCGCTCGAGCTTCCAGCTCGTTCTGGACAAGTTCCCCGAGAGCGCCTTCACCGTCCCCGCGAAGCACTTCCTCGAGCGGATGAATCGCCTCGCGGCGCCGCATGCGAGCAACGCCGAGCCTCACGGAGGCTGAAAGGATCCGAGCGTGGTAGCAGCGACCGACACTCTCTCGCCCGTTGCCCCCACGGTCCTCGTCGTCGACGACGAGAAGAACATCCGGCTCACGCTCGAGATGGTGCTCACCGGCGCCGGTTACGGCGTCCTCCAGGCACCGACAGCCGAGGCGGCGCTCGAGCTCCTCAAGAACCCGAACGGCCCCGTCGATCTGGTCATCCTCGACCTGAAGCTCCCGGGCATGAACGGCCTCGACGCGCTGAAGCAGATCCGCTCCGACGACCCGACGCGGGATCTGCCGGTGATCGTCATCAGCGGGCACGCGACCGTCCACGACGCGGTCCTCGCCATCAAGCTCGGCGCGACGGATTTCTTCGAGAAGCCGCTGAACCGCGACCGCGTGCTCGTCAGCGTCGACAACTGCATCCGTACCGCTCGCCTGAGCCGCACCGTCGAGCACATGCGGGCGGAGATCGAGCAGCGCTACGAGATGATCGGCGTGAGCCCGCCGATGCAGACGCTCTTCTCCGCCATCGACAAGGTCGCGCCGACGAAGGCGAGCTGCCTCATCACCGGAGAGAGCGGCACGGGCAAGGAGCTCGTGAGCCGCGCCATTCACCGGCTGAGCCCGCGCAAGGACGCGCCCTTCGTGAAGGTGAACTGCGCGGCCATCCCGCGGGAGCTCATCGAGAGCGAGCTCTTCGGGCACGAGAAGGGTTCGTTCACCGGCGCCCAGGCCCGGAAGCGCGGCTTCTTCGAGCAGGCCCACGGCGGCACGCTCTTCCTCGACGAGATCGGCGACATGGACCTCACGGCGCAGGCCAAGGTGCTCCGCGCCCTGCAGAACGGCGAGATCGTCCGCGTGGGCTCCGAGCACGTCTTCAACGTCGACGTGCGGGTGCTCGCGGCGACGAACAAGGATCTCGCGAGATCCGTCTCCGCCGGAGCCTTCAGGGAGGATCTGTTCTTCCGGCTCGACGTGTTTCCGATCCGGGTGCCGGCGCTGCGCGATCGACGCGCTGACATCGCCGTGCTCGCGGAGGCGTTCGTGGAGTCGTTCTGTCGCGAGAACGGCCTCCGTCCGAAGCGCATGGATCCCGTGGTGCGGGAGGCGCTCACGTCGCGCAAGTGGCCCGGCAACGTGCGCGAGCTGAAGAACGTCGTCGAGCGCGCCGCGATCCTCTCGAGCGACGTCATCACCATCGCCGATCTGCCCGAGGATCCGCACGAGAGCCCCTTCGACGACGAGCACGGGGAGGACGGCCGCGACTCGCAGCCGCCCCCGCTCGCCGTGCAGACGGCCTCCGGCGCGCGCCCGACGCTCCGCGAATACCGCGACAGCGCCGAGAAGAGCTACATCCTCGAGGTCCTGCGCGAGCTCGAGTGGAACATCTCGCGCGCCGCGGTGACGCTCGGCGTGGAGCGGACGAACCTCCACAAGAAGATCCGCGCCTACGGGATCAAGCGCGGCGAAGCCTGAGCATGCGGGCCGATCGCGGCGCGCTACACGGCGACGGCGACTCGTCCCCCGTTCGCGTCGCGGGCGCGGAGCCCGCGGTGCTCGCCTTCCACGGGTACGGCGGTACGCCCTTCGAGGTCCGTCTCGTCACCGAGGCGGCGAAGGACGCGGGGCTCGAGGCGTACGCGCCGCTCCTGCCCGGACACGGGACGAACGCGAGGGACCTCGCGAAGACGCGCTTCGACGACTGGCTCGGCGGCGCGGAGACGGCACTCGATTCGGTCCTCGGCACGTCGCGCAAGGTCATCGTGGTCGGGCTGTCGCTCGGCTCGCTCATCGCAGCGCACCTCGCCTGGAAGCACCCTGACGAGGTCGTCGGGCTCGGCATGCTGGCGAACGCGACGCGACTCAGCTCGCCCTTTCCGACGATCGCGCTGAAGATCGTGGACAGGCTGAAGCTCCCGGATTTCTCGCTGCCCAAGGCGTCGTCGGACATCGGCGATCCGGAGGCGCGCGCGTCCCACGTGAGCTACGGCCTCCAGCCCGTCCGCGCCGCGATCGAGGTCCTGCGCGCCGGCGAGCGCACCGAGAAGATCCTCGGCCAGATAACGGTTCCCGCGCTGGTGGCGCACGGGCAGCACGACCTCGTCTGCCCGGTCGCGAACGCGGAGCGCGTGATGGGGCTGCTCGGCAGCCGCGACAAGTCGCTCCTCATCTTGCCGCGCTCGCATCACATCATCACCCGCGACTACGACCGCGAGGTCCTCCGCCGCGCGCTGACGAAGTTCTTCGTCCACGTGGCCGCAGGCCACCGCGCGACGGCCGCTCAGACGCCGGTCGAGCCGTAGCCGCCCGCGCCGCGCGTCGTCTCGTCGAGCGTCTCGACGGCGACCACGTCGACGTACGCAACCCGGGCCACGACGAGCTGCGCGATGCGCGCGAGCGGCTCCACCGTGTACGGCTCCCGTCCGTGGTTCACGAGCACCACGCCGAGCTCGCCGCGGTAATCTTCGTCCACCGTCCCCGGCGCGTTCACGATGCCAATGCCGTGACGGAGCGCGAGGCCCGAGCGCGGCCTGACTTGCCCCTCGTGACCCGACGGAAGCGCGATCGCGATGCCCGTCGGGATGAACGCGCGGTCCCCCGGCGCGAGCACGACCGGGGTCTTCAGCGCCGCGCACAGATCCATGCCGGCAGAGCCGGCCGTCTGATACCTCGGCAAGGGTACCTCGACGTCGCCGACGCGGCGAACCTGTAGCGAAGGGCGGCTCGCGGTCATGGTGCGCTCTCGGCGTCGATCTGCTGGCGCGCGAAGATGGCTTCCGACATTTCCCTGAGCTTCGTTGCCTCGGCCTGGATCTGCTGATTTTTCTGGTAGTGCTCTGAGCGAGCGACGTAGTCGGAAAAGCTCCGGTAGCTCTTCGCGATCTCAATCTCGTTACCGATCTCCTTGCAGAGCGCAATGCTCCGCATGAAGTAGTCGATCGCCTTGCCCTCGTGAGCGGCGCCCCAGGCGCCCGCGGCCGTGATCTCGCCGAGGGTGCGGAGGGCCGTCGCGAGGTGGCTCTTGCTCCGGATCTGCCCGAACAGATCGACGGCGTGTTTGATGCGCGCGCGCGCCTTCCGGAGATCCCCCTGGATGAGATACGCCTCGGCGAGGGCACGCTTCGCCTCGGCGAGGTGCAGCTTGTCGCCGAGCTCGTCGCAGAGCGACTCTGCTTCGGTCAGGATCCGGATCGCTTCGACCGAGTCCCCGAGGCGATACGTGGCCTCGCCGAGGTTCGTCAGGACGACGGCGATCCAGTTTCGTTCGCCGACCTCGCGCGCGACGTCGTGGGCTTTCGTGAAGAGCTCCCGCGCACGCGGCAGATCGCGCTGGTCCTGCGCGAGGCGGCCCATGCTGTCGAGCGTCTGGGCGATGCCGAGCCGATCGTCGAGCTCGCGCCGTATTTGCAGCGACGCCTCGAGCGCCTCTTGTGCCTGCGTGGGCCGGCCGTGATCGCGCCACACGACGCCGATGTTGTGGAGCGACAGCGCGATGGAGCGCCGGTCCCCGAGCTTCTTCCGGATCTCGAGCGCGACGCGCATGCGCTCGAGGGCCGCCTCGTACTCGCCGCGCGTCCAGAGCACCATCCCGACGTCGTCGTGGCACGCCGCGACACCGCGCTCGTCACCCGCCGATTCGAAGAGCGCGAGCGCCGTCTCGAGGTTCTTGCGGGCCTCGGCGAGCGAGCCCATTGCGCGCTGGAGCCGCCCGATACGGTTGTGCGCAGCGCCGCCCTTCGCGCGGATATCGAGCCGGTAGGCGACGTCGAGCATCTCGCGGAAGGTCGACAGCGCCTCGTCGGTGCGCCCCAGCATCGTGAGCACGTCACCGTGGTTGTGCAGGCCGTCGATGCGCCGTTCGGCGTCGAACCCCTCGAGGAGCGCGAGCCCGCGGGCGTAGTACTCCTCGGCGTCCCTCGCCGCGTAGGTCGCCCGTGCCGCGTCCCCGGCGTCGAGATAGAGGAGGCCGGCGGAGACGCCCGCTCCGGCGCCCTCGAGGTGATAGGCGGAGAGCACCAGGTGCTCCCGGCTCGGGTGCTCCGGCGTCCGATGCGCGAGCCAGTCGGCGATCGTCTGGTGATAGCTCTTGCGTGACTGCGCGGACGTCAGCGCGGACAGCTTCTGCCGCTCGAGCTTGTGCTTGAACGCGTACTGGCGCTCTCCGGGGAAGCTCGAGGCGGGCATCTGGAGCACGTAGTCACGGAGCACCAGCGCCTCGAGGCGCGACTCGAGGACGTCGGCCTCCGACTCCTTCTCGAGCTCCCAGTAGACGGGCACGCTGCGCTCCGTTCGCTCGATGGCGACGAGCGCGCCGACCCAGAACACGCTCCCCATCGCCGCAGCTCGCTCGAGCAGCATCTGCTCGCCGGCCGTGAGCGACGCGATCCGCATCGAGACCGTCTCTTCGACGGTCAGCGGAAGATTCACGCTCGACAGCTTCTCGAGATGCACGTGCCACGTCGGAAGGGCGCTCGGTCCCGTCTCGTCGAGCACGCCGGAGTCGTGGAAGAGACGCACCATCGCGCGGAGCCGCCCGACGTTGCCCTCGGCGAGCCGCACGCCGGTGTCGACGAGGGCCTCTGGCGGTCCTCCCTCGCACGGCGCGAGGAGGCCGTGCATGAGCTTTCGCGCGACCTCGTCGGACACCGGTCCGAGATCGACGCGGTCGTGCCGTGTGATGGAGCGCCCGGGCCAGCCCGACTGGAGCTGCGCCATCTCGGGTCGCATCGAGCACACGATGAGGATCGGCGCCCCGAGGTGCTCGATGAGATCGCCGACGAAGCCGATCGCGTCGTCCCCGGCCGCATCGATGTCGTCGAACACCAGGCAGATGGGGCCGCGCGCGGCGTCGCTCTCGAAGAAGTTCCGGATGATGGCGCGGCGCACGAGGAGCGCGTGCGCCGGGTCCTCTTGAAGCGCCTTCGTGAGGGGGCTGTCCGAGAAGGGAATGTCCAGGATCTGCCCGAGGAAGTAACAGACGTCTCCGACCTTGCGGTCGTCGAGGACGCTCGACACCTGGGTGCGGATCTGCGCGCGCGCGTCGTCCATCGACGAGCCGTCCATGACGCCGAATCGGCTCCGCAGCATGCTCGCGAAGGCGTCGGGGCCGCCGCCGGCCCGGAGCGAGCCGCCCCGGTAGACGCGATATCGCTGCGCGCCCATGAGCGCGACGATGGCGTGGTCGATGAGGCTCGTCTTGCCGACCCCGGACGGGCCGACGACGCTGACTCCGCGCGCAACCCCCTCGTCGAGGACCCGCTGCGCGGCCTGCCCGAGCGCCCGGATCTCGTCGTCGCGGCCCGCGAGCGGGACGCCCGTGAGACCAGCGGCACCGGGCTCGGTCACGTCACGCATCGGTCCAACGAGCATGGCCTCCACGGCCTGCCCGTACAAGGGGGCCGCTCACTCCGAGACGCGGACGTGAAAGTGATCGTCGTGGGGACGGCCGTGTGATGGCTGCCGCATTGCGGCGTCGGCGCGTGCGATCAGCGCCGGTGCGACGCCCCTTCGCTTCGCATAGTCGATCAGTCGCCGCTCGAGCGACGCCGCGACGAAGATCTTCTGAACGTTGCTATCCGACACCAGCGCACCGACGAGCGTCCAGTTCCGTTCGTCGTCGAAGCGGAGCCCTAGCGGCGTCGTGCCCGATGAACGCACCGGCAAGAGGCGATCGCTCGCCACCTTGTTGCCGTGAGAGTCCGAGTAATAGAAGGCGATGTCGGCGTCACGGCCGTTCCTGTGCGACACGTGACCCGGGATTGAGCCGCCTTCTCGCGACGAAAGATCGCCGACCAGGAGGACCGACCCCGGGTAGAGTCGTTGCACGCGCTCGGCGGCGCGGACCAGGAGCGACACCAGGCCTGGTCGGGCCCACCTCGGTCCGTCTGGCCACCGGAGGCGCAGTGACGAACGCTCCCTGAGCTCCACGCCGTCGAAGAGGCCGGCGTCGGTCGCGGGACCGACGCTCCTCGCCCGCCGCGGAATGACTAGATCTGGCCGGATCCGTTCCGAGGACGGTCTTGCGGCCGCCGGGCTCGCGCCGGTCGTCCCGCAGACGAGCGCGCAGCACGAGGCGGCAATGATGCTCCGGAGCCCCATCGAGCATTCGGTAGCGGACGGCCAGTGAGGCGGCCAAGTTCGAACGGTCCGGGGCGCGGTAGCAGAGGGCCAAAATGCGCACAGGGCGTAAAAGCGCTCAAATCCCTTTGCGAGGAAGTAGCCCTCCTTGCTCTCGAGGTAATAATCGTCGAGTCTCGAGGTGATCCTGGTGCATCTCCGACCCGCCGAGGCAATGTGACCGACCTGAAATCGACTCTTGAACGGCTCTACGCTCTCGGCCCCCGCCGTGCGCAACTCGGGCTCGAGCGCGTCGAAGCCGCGCTCGCGAAGTTCGGCAATCCGGAGCGCGCCTACCAGGTGGTGCATGTCGGTGGCACCAACGGCAAGGGCAGCGTCTCGGCGTTCGTCGCGTCGATGCTGCGCGCCTCAGGCAGGCACGTCGGGCTCTACACGTCCCCACACCTGAACCGCTTCGCGGAGCGCATCCAGATAGACGGCGTCCCGATCGAGGACACCGAGCTCGTCGCGATCCTCGACCGCGTCATGAACACGGCTCCGGACCTCACGTTCTTCGAGGTCGCGACGGTCGCCGCGTTCATCGCCTTCCGTGACGCCAAGGTCGACATCGCCGTGCTCGAGGTGGGCCTCGGCGGCCGCCTTGACGCGACCAACGTCGTTCCCCCTCCCCTCGTCGCCGCGATCACCCGCGTCGCCTTCGATCACATGGTCGAGCTCGGCGATTCGCTCGCGAAGATCGCGTACGAGAAGGCCGGCATCATCAAGAAGGGCACCAAGGTCGTCCTCGGCAAGCTGCATCCCGACGCGCTCGACGTCGTGAAGCAGCGCATCGCCGACGTCGGCGCGGAGCTCGCGGAGCTCGGCAGCCCCGAGCCTTACCCCGGTGCGCAGCTCGCGTACCCCCGTATGGCGATGTTCGGGACGAACCTCTCCGTCGCGGCGACCATCGCGCGGGAGCTCGGCGTACCGCCCGAGGAGATGGCGCAGGGCATCGAGGCCACGACGTGGCCCGGTCGCAACGAGCTCCTCCATCGCAACGGGCAAGAGCTCACGCTGCTCGATTGCGCACACAACCCCGACGGCGCGGTGACCCTCTCTCACGTGATCGACGCGAGCCTCATGGGCGCCGTCGGTTCCCGTCGCGACGTCGCCCTCGTCTTCGGTTCACTCCAGAAGAAGAACTGGCGCGCCATGCTTGCGCGCCTCGATCACACCGCGTCGCACCACGTGTTCACGGCGCCCCAGCTCTCGCAAGCCGTCGACCCCGCCGAGATGGCCGCCGCAGTCGGGGGCGAGGTCGTTCCCGATCTGCGTGAAGCGCTCGCTCGCGCCCGCACCATCGTCGGTTCGCGTGGGCTCGTGATCATCACTGGCTCGACGTTCCTCGTCGGCCCGGCGCGCGCTCTCCTGCTCGGGCTCGAGAGCGATCCGCCGATCGACCTCTGAGAGCGGTGCGGGCATGCCGTCGTTCGACGTCGTTTCCGAGCTTGCCTGGGCCGAGGTCGAGAACGCCCTGAACCAGGCGCAAAAGGAGCTCTCGCAGCGCTTCGACTTCCGCGGCACCGACGCGACCGTGGAGCGGACCGAGGAGGGACTGGTCGTGCAGGCGAGCGAAGAGGATCGCGCCAAGGCCGCGCTCACCGTCGTCGAAGAGAAGCTCATCCGGCGCAAGGTGAGTCTGAGGCATTTCGACACACAGAAACCCTCCCGCGGACCGAAGGGTTCTTCGAAGATCTTGATGAAGGTTCAGGAGGGGATCGATCGCGATAAGGCCAAGGAGATTCTGACGTTCTTGAAGGACTCGAAGCTGAAGGTTCAGGCGCAGATCCAGGATGTGACTTTACGCATCAGCGGGAAGAAAAAAGACGATCTGCAGTCTGCGATCCAGGTTCTTCGCGGTCAGGACTTCAAGATAGAGCTACAGTTCAAGAACTTCCGCGAATGATACTTTCGAGATCGACACACTCATGACCGCACGCAAGCTCTTCGGTACGGACGGCATACGAGGGCGCGCGAACTTGAGCCCGATGACTCCGGAGCTCACGCTCCGTCTCGGGCGCGCGATCGCGCTGGTGGCACGCAGAGGCAAGACGCGGCCGCCGCGCATCGTCATCGGCAAGGACACGCGCCTCAGCGGCTACATGCTCGAGACGGCGATGGCGTCCGGCATCTGCGCGATGGGTGGACATGTCCTCCTGTCGGGCCCGATCCCCACACCCGCCGTCGCGAACCTCACGCAGAGCATGCGAGCGGACGCGGGCGTCGTCATCAGCGCGAGCCACAATCCGTTCGCCGACAACGGCATCAAGATCTTCGGCCCCGACGGCTTCAAGCTCCCCGACTCGGAAGAGGCCGCCATCGAGGCGCTCCTCGAGGACTCGAAGCTCGACACGGCGTCGTATACCGGCGCCCGGGTAGGCCGCGCCGACCGGCTCGAGGACGCGGCGGGCCGCTACATCGTCTACTCGAAGAGCACCTTCCCGCGGGACCTCACCCTCGACGGCGTCCGCGTCGTGGTCGACGCCGCGAACGGCGCCGCCTACCGCGTCGCGCCCGACGTCTTCACCGAGCTCGGCGCCGAGGTGACCGCGCTCGGGTGTCGCCCGAACGGCAGGAACATCAACCGGAACTGCGGCGCGCTCCACCCCGAGCACGTGGTGAAGGAAGTGCAGCGCCGGAAGGCCCACGTCGGCATCGCCCTCGACGGTGACGCCGATCGCGTCATCGTCGTCGACGAGCGCGGCGAGATCGTCGACGGCGATGCCGTAATGGCCCTCTGCGCGACGCGCATGTTGAAGGAAGGGCGTCTCACCAAGGGAACCCTGGTCGCGACGGTGATGAGCAACATGGGCCTCGAGCACGCGATGCGGCGTGCCGGCGGCAAGCTCGTCCGCACCGCGGTGGGCGACCGCTACGTCGTCGAAGAGATGCGCTCCGCCGGCTACTCCCTCGGCGGCGAGCAATCGGGCCATCTCATCTTCTCGGACCATGCCACCACGGGCGACGGTGTCGTCGCTGCACTCCAGGTGCTCGGCATCATGGTCCGGGAGCAAAAGCCGCTCTCCGAGCTCTCCACGGTCATGGAACGCATGCCCCAGGTGCTCGAGAGCGCCATGTTTCCGACGCGCCGTCCCATAGAGGAGATGAACGAGCTTTTCCGTCATATGGGCGCCGCCGAGCAGAAGCTCGGAGACCAGGGTAGAATCCTGGTTCGGTGGAGCGGAACGGAACCGAAGCTGCGTGTGATGCTCGAGGGCCCCGACGTCGGTGTCCTGAACGAGCTCGCGCAAGACCTCCTGGGCGCCGCACGCCGCGATCTGTCCGTCGCCGGTTAGCAAGGCAAGTGGGAACGTGACGGCCGGCCGCGCGCGCGAGCTGAGCGATCTGTGCGGTGAGCTGCTCGTCACGGGCATGCCCGGCACCTCGCTCGACGACGACACGGCGCGGGCGCTCGCCGACCGGCGTCGCTCGGGCGTGATCCTCTTCAAGCGGAACATCGAGTCCGTCGACGGCCTGTTCGAGCTCTGCCGACAGCTCGTCGGCGCGACCGCGAGCGAGCACGGCCCGTTCATCGCAGTCGACCAGGAGGGGGGACGCGTCATCCGCGTCCCGCCGCCCGCGATACAGCTCCCCCCGATGCGGAGCCTCGGGCTGCTCGGCAAGCCGGGGCTCTGCCGGCGCGCGGGCGCCGTCATGGGCCTCGAGCTGCTCGCGATGGGCGTCAACGTGACATTCGCTCCAGTGCTCGACGTGGACAGCAATCCGCACAACCCCGTCATCGGCGATCGCTCGTTCGGGAGCGATCCGGTGCTCGTCGGTGAGCTCGGCAACGCGTTCATCGACGGGCTCCAGGTGCGCGGCGTCCTCGCGTGCGGCAAGCATTTCCCCGGGCACGGCGACACTCACGTCGACAGTCACCTCGACCTTCCGGTGGTGTCGCACGCGCGCGAGCGGCTCGAGGCCGTGGAGTTCGTTCCCTTCCGGCGTTCGGCCGCGCTCGTCGGCTCGTTGATGACCGCCCACGTCGTGTACGAGGGAATGGACCCCGGGACGCCGTCGACGCTGAGCTGGAAGATCTCCACCGATTTCCTCCGGCGCGAGCTCGGCTTTCGCGGGCTCCTCGTCTCGGACGACCTCGAGATGAAGGCCATCGCCGACCGGCACGGCGTCGAGCGCGCCGCGGTGCTCGCGATCCGCGCCGGCTGCGACGTCTTGCTCATCTGCAACACGCCGGAGCTCGCCGATCGCGCCCATGACGCGCTCGTGCACGAGATCGAGGCGGACGAGGACTTTCACGCGCGCTGCATCCAGGCCGCGGAGCGTTCGCGCTCGGCGCGTCGTCGCTTCCCGTGTCGTCAGGCTCCGTCGCTCGCCGCGATGCACCGCGCGATCGAGGAATCCGGCGCCCAGGGCCTCCTGACGGATCTCACCATCCACCGCCAGCGCACCATGCCGCCCCCCGGCTGAGCTACGCGAGCGAAGCGAGCCCGCGAAGCTGCGGGGGGCCAAGGCCCCCCACAAGCCAACCCCGCGCCGTCAATTCCGTCATCCCGTCACAGGTAATCGCCCGCGAGCGAAGCGAGCCCGCGAAGCGGCGGGGGGAGCAGTTCGCCGAAGGCGAAGCGGCGGGGGGCCAAGGCCCCCCTAGTAACGCGCTCAGCGCTTCTTGCCGCCGGCGAACGGTAAGTCCATCTGCCGTGCCGCTGGGCCGGTACGCGGCTTGGTCACGTCGCGCTCGAGGAGCTCTGCTTCGCGCGCCAGATCCGCTTCCATGACCTCGGGGTTGTCGAAGCCGAACGCGAGCGCGTCGAAGATCTTCCCCGCGCCGAGCTGGGGGTAGCGCTTGATGAGCGTGTCGACCGACGCGCCGCCGCGATAGAACGACCAGAGGCGACGGACCGGGACGCGTGTCCCGACGAGGTGCGGGCTTCCCGCGAGCACGTTGCGATCGACGCGCACGTGCGGATGCGGGATGAGCACGATGGGGAGATCTTCGGCGCGGCGCTTCACTCGTCGAAATCATTCTTCGCGGGCCGTGCCGGCGTCAACGGTGGCCGCGCGCCGCTCCACGATTGTCATCGTGGACGGTGAATCGCGGCCTCGTGCTCGCCCAGGGTACGGCTGAACGCGTGGCGGCCGTCGCCCGACGCGACGAAGAAGAGGTAGTCCGTCGTCGCCGGCGAGAGCACGGCGAGGATGGCGGGCATGCCCGGGTTCGCGATGGGACCCGGCGGCAACCCTGGATGCCGGTACGTGTTGTACGGGTTCGCGGCGTCGCGAAGCATCGGCGGCGCGACCCGTCCCGCGTACCCGGTGCACGACGCGAGCGTCGGGTCGGCGAGGCAACCGTAGGCCGCGGTGGGATCCGACTGCAGCGTGCGTGCGGGACGGAAGGTCGGGTCGTCGAGTCGATTGAAGAAGACGCTCGCGATGACCGGGCACTCGTCGGCCTTCGCCGCTTCCTTCTCGACGACTGACGCCAGCGTCAGCACGTCGCGTTCTTGCCATCCATAGCGCGACGACAGCTTCGCGAGCTCCTCGGCGTGCGTCTCGCGGAGCCCGACCAGTCGCTTCCGCGTCGTTTCGACCAGCTCGCTGGCCACTCCAGCGGCGGTCGCGTCCGCGAACAGCTCGTAGGTCGCCGGCGCGAGGAAGCCCTCGGCGGAGTCGCCGGTGAGGCCCGAGGTGGCGAGCCACGCCGGGTCCGTCACGAGCCGGTCGAACTCGGCGTGCGCGCACACGCGGAGCTGCTCGAGCCGGGCCGAGATCTGGAAGCGATTGAAGCCCTCGGGAACGACGACCCGCACGCGCGTCCGTGACGAGAACCGCGCGAGCCGGCGCAGCACCTCGAACGGCGTGAGATCGTCGGTCAGGAGATGGGGCCCCGGCTCGAGAGTCACGAACGGTCCGGCCAGCGCGAGGAGCACGCGAAAAGACGAAGGGCTCTCGAGCACGCCCGCGGAGACGAGCAGCGCCGCTCCCGCGCCGGCGCCGACGTCTCCAGGCCATGCGATCTCCACGGCGCGGCCCGTACCGGCCCGAGACCGTCCGAGTGAGAACGCGAACCAGCCGATGACGAGCACGACCACCGCCGTCAACGCTCCATAAATACGTCGTCCCCGTCGCGACAGACGCCGGCCGCGCCCGCGTCCCTTCCGGCGGCGCTTCTTCGGCCGCGGCTCGGGCGGAGCGTCGCTCAACGGGCGGTACCCGGTCGCGCGTCGAGCCACGCCTGCAACAGCACCGCCGCCGAGGCGCTGTCGACGCGGCCCCGGAGCTCCCGCTCGTTGAGGCCCTGGTCGCGCAGTCGCCCGCGGGCCTCCTTCGTCGTCAGCCACTCATCGACGAGCTCCACGCGACGTCCAGTGCGTGCGGCGAGCTCCGCCGCGAACTTCCGGGCACGGCGCGCCGGAGCGCCCTCGGTGCCGCCCAGCGCTCGCGGAAGGCCGACGAGGAACACCCCGATGCCGTCCTCCGACGCCACGGTGGAGAGCGTCTCGAGAAGACGTCTCGGGTTCCGGCCGTCGAGGTAGGGCCGGGGGTGCGCCATCACGCCGAGCTCGTCCGCGACGGCCAGCCCGACGCGCACCTTGCCGAGATCGATGGCGGCGGCCCTCATTGGCTTCTACCCCTGGTTGCTACCACGGCTCGCTTCGCGCCGGCCGCCAGCGGTCGCCCCGGATTTGGTCCCTGGCGAGCTCGCCCAGGCGAGAAACCAACGCCGTCCCCTGGATGAGCATTCCGAGCCAGTGGGCGGAGGGCTGGAGCAATGCTTGACCGGGCCGGGCGCATTGAGCATAAGCCTCCGGCTCCTCGTCTTCGGGCCCGCCAGGCGATGAGCCACGAACTTCGCGGGGCCTCTCTACCAGAGCCATGCAGTACCGCGCCGTTAAGGGGATGAACGACATCCTCCCCGACGAGGTCAGGCGGTGGCAACGGGTCGAGACGGTCTTCCGCGCCACGGTGGAGCGCTACGGGTTCAACGAGATCCGTACGCCGTTGCTGGAGCCGACCGAGCTCTTCGTGCGCTCCGTTGGAGAGACGACGGACATCGTCCAGAAGGAGATGTTCACGCTCGACCACCACGGGGACTCATTGACCCTGCGCCCGGAGGGTACGGCGAGCGCCGCTCGAGCCTACGTCGAGCACACCGTCTCGACGCGAGAGCCCGTCACTCGCTGGTATTACCTCGGCCCGATGTTCCGCGCCGAGCGCCCGCAGCGCGGTCGCTACCGTCAGTTCTATCAGGCCGGCTGCGAGATCTTCGGAGACCCGGGCCCTGCCGCAGACGCCGAGATGATCGATATGCTCTATCGCTTCTTCGGTGCCCTCGGCATCGGCGGCGTAGAGGTGCTCGTGAACTCGCTCGGTAGCAAGGGCACGCGCGAGCGCTATCGCGATCTCCTTCGCGATCATCTCACGCCCCACGCGGCAGAGCTCAGCGAGAACGCGAGAAAGCGGCTCGAGGACAACCCGCTCCGGATCCTCGACTCGAAGAACGCGCGTGATCAGGAGCTCGCGGCGAGCGCGCCACCGATTCTCGATATCCTCGACGACTCGGATCGCGCTCATTTCGACGGGCTCCGGCGTCATCTCGACGCACTCGGCGTGCCCTATCGCGTCGATCCACGCCTCGTCCGCGGGCTTGACTACTACACGCGCACGCTGTTCGAGCTGAAGGCGTCGACCGGCTCGCTCGGGGCGCAGAACGCGCTCGGCGGCGGCGGTCGCTACGACGCCATGATTCACGAGCTCGGCGGGCCGAGCGCGAACGCGATCGGCTTTGCGATCGGTCTCGAGCGCGTCCTCCTCGCGATGGGTGAGAGCGAAGAGACGGCGCCCGCGTGCTGTTTCGTGGCGCCGATCGGGGAGCGCGCAATTTCTCGCGGGCTCGTCCTCGGGCGCGAGCTCCGCGACCGCGGCGTGCGCACCGAGGTGGACGGCCGGGGCGGCTCGGTGAAGAGCATGCTGCGCCGTGCCAACGCGCTCGGGGCACGCGTCTGTCTCTTGCTCGGCGACAGCGAGCTCGACAAGGGCGTCGTGCAGGTGAAGGACCTCGCCGCGCACGCCGAAGAAGAGTCGCCGCTCGACGTTGCCGCGGACCGCGTCGCGGCGATCCTCGCCACGCCGGCGCCGAAGCACGAGGCTCCCCGTTGAAGCGTCGAGCCCGCGTAACCTGGGCCGTCGTGCTCGTCGTCGCAGTGGGGCTCTTCTCGAGCCCGCGCGCCTTCGCGCAGATGTTCGGCGACCAGTTCGGCGGCGGGAACATGGGCGGCATGGGTCGGCCGTCGATGGGCGGCGGTCCTGGCACCAGCGGCAGCAGCGGCGGCGGCAAGAAGCCCAGCAAGAAGAAGTCCAACGAGCCGGAGACCCACGCCGCGTCAGGCGCCTCCGACGAGGTCGTGCCGCCGGGCACCGAGCCGACGCTGCCGGCCAAGCCCCTCGAGATCCCCGACGGCGTGAAGGGCAGGATCGGCAGTGACGCGTCGCTCGACGAGCCCGAGGTCGGACGCGGCTCGACGACGAGCCGTCACTACTACGGCCTCTGGTACGACGAGCACAGCGACAAGTACGGCTTCCGCACCCTGTTCCCGCTCTGGCTCGAGCGTACCCAGCCGAGCCTGACCGATCCGACGAAGCCGGATCGCGCGTCGCTCTTCGGCGGCATCTATTACAACCGCCGGAGCGCCGAGCACTCCGACGACGTCCTCTTCCCGCTCGTCTGGAACCTCGCCGGCCCGAAAGATCGGACGACGATCGTCGGACCCTTCGTGAACCGTCGCGCCCCCGGCGAGACGGACAACTGGTTCGCGCCGCTCTACTTCACCGGGACGCGGCCGTGGGGGGGCTACACGGTCATCCCGCCGCTCCTCACGTACCTGCACGACGGCAAGAAGGGCGGCTTCAACCTCGTCGGGCCGATGTTCTGCACGTGGAAGGGCGGCGACACGTGCGACACCCGCACCGCGAAGGAGATCGACCTCGGCTTCGCGCCCTTCTACTTCCACGGGCAGAGCGAGACGACGTCGTACGACTTCATCCCGCCGCTCCTCCATTATCACGGCGAAAATCAGAAGGACGAGTCGAGCCTCGACATCTGGGGTCCGTACTTCAGGAAGCACACCGAGAAGCGCGACGCGCTCCATGTCTTCCCCCTGTATTACAGCCTCTGGGGAGCCAACGAGCGGCACACCACGTTCCTTCCGCTCTTTCACTACGGTTGGAAGGACAACTCGAGTCTCTTCGTCAACCCGCTCTTCCTGCTCTCCCACGGCGAGAAGGGTGAGTCGACGTTCATCACGTATCTGTACGCACGTCATCGCGGGCGCACGTCGCTCGACATGATCACGCCGTTCTACTGGCACGTGCGCGATCCGGACATCGGGCTCGACGAGCAACTTCTCTTCCCGTTCCTCTACACGCGTACCAGCCCTCGTGAGTCGAACACCGCGTTCTTCCCCTTCTGGGGTCACTTCGAGCGGTACGGCATCAGCGAGTCGACGTGGATCACGCCGTTCTTCCAGCACTCGCACGATCTTCGCGGCTGGGACACGAACATCCACCCGATCCTCTACGTCGGCAGGAACGGAACCGACACGCACACCGTCGTCGCGCCGTTCTTCTTCGATTTCGCGTCACTCGACTCGCGGGTGACGGTCGGCTTCCCGGTGTACTGGCGCTTCACCGACGAGACCACGGTCTCGCAGCTCGTCGCGAACACGTACTATCACGAGAAGAAGGTCGCTCACGGGCTCGACTGGGAGGTGCACATCTTCCCGGCGTTCAGCTACGGCGAGACGCCGAACGGCCACTGGTGGAACTTCCTCTACGGTCTCGCCGGCTACACGCGGCGTGGCGACTTCACCCAGATCCGCACGCTCTGGATCCCGATCACTCTCTCGGGCGACAAGAAGTAGTCGTCGCGGTCGCGGTCGCGGCTCCCGTCGAGCCGTCGCCGAGCCACTCCTCGAGGGACGGCTCGCGCTCCGCGATCGCCGAAAATCGCGCCTCGGCGCGGAGCAGGCGCCGCTTGAGCGTGGAGAGCGACACCTCCGATGCGCGCGCCATCTCGGAGAGCTCCATCCCGTCGATGAAGCGCTGCGCGAAGAGAAGACGTTCTTCGGCCGGCATGCGCCCGAGCACGCGGTACGTCGCGCGGAGGGCCTCGTCGACCTCGGGCGGGACCGACTCGTGTAGAACCTCCGGCAGCTCGTCCGTCGGCAAGAGCTGGAAGATGCGGAACCGCGAGCGCTGACGCATCCGCGCGCGCGCAGTGAAGACCGCGATGGACCCGAGCCAGCCGCGAAGCGACTCCGGCTCGGTGAGGCGATCCATCGAGTTCATCGCGACGAGGAAGACCTCTTGCACGAGATCGGCGAGCTCGCTGTCCGGTCCGAGCACGTGGATGAGAACGCGCCGCACGTGCGCGTGATAGCGAGCGAAGAGCGCCGCTGCGCCCGCCGGATGACGCGCGGTCACCGCGCGCACGATCACGTTGTCCGAGTCGAATCCGATGAAGCGACGACGACTCGTGCTCGGGCGCTCATCCGGCGCTGAATTCGCCTGTCTGATAAGCGTCACGCGGCACTCCAGAGGGGTTAGTGACGTGGTCCGAGGAGGCCAGGCAGGAGAGCCGTCGATTCTCGATTTTCGTCGTTCTTTCAGCTGTTTCGAGGGCGACTACAGTGCGATCTCACGAATCGTGGACCACCACACGGCGCCTCCGACACTCATCGACCATGAAGGCGATTCTGGGTGTGTCGATGGGCGCCGTGTTGTTTCTCGCGGGCTGTGGAGGCGGCGGTGACACGGGCAGTGGCGCCACGTCGCTCGCGAGTCACCAGGGTGCGGGCAACGACGATCCCGCGTCGCACGAGGGGACCGGCGGAGCCGTCGGGGCCGGCGGTGCAGCTGCGCAGCCGAAGCCGCCCGCTGCTCCGGTGTGTCGCGACGGCGTGAACGACGACGCGTGCCGTGGAGACGGCGTCGACGACGACCGCGACGGCGGCGACGACGAGCAGCATCGAGGCCGCGCCGACGCCGGTCACGACGACCAGGGCCACGACCTCGGCGACGACGATGGTGACGGCGGCGACGAACACCACCGCGGCAGGGCGGACGGCGGTCACGACGTCGGCGAGGATCATCACGATGGTGGCCAGGGCGAGAACCACGGCGGCGGAGACGACGGCTCGGGCCGTGGCGGACACTGACCGACCGTCCGAGGGTGAGCGGCTCGCCCGGCTGCTCGTCCTCGGCGCGCGCGGGCTGCAGAAGCTCGATGCTTGGCGTCCGCCCGCC
This sequence comes from Polyangiaceae bacterium, assembly GCA_036272055.1. GTDB lineage: Bacteria > Myxococcota_A > Polyangia > Polyangiales > Polyangiaceae > DASZVB01. The sequence goes on from DATAZL010000083.1 coordinate 33,028, forward strand.
GTGGGGCGCACAATGAACGGGTGGCAAAGCGCTTCCGGGCAAGCATCTACGGCGGGTCGGGGTTCGCTGGCGCGGAGCTCGTCCGGCGGCTCCTCATGCACCCGGAGGTCGAGCTCGCGCGCGTCTGCTCGATCGACCACGTTGGCGAGCCCCTCGCGAACGCGCATCCGCACCTCGAAGGCGTAACTTCCCTCACCTTCGAGAAGCTAGCTCCCGCAGAGGCAGCGGCGGACGCAGACGTCGTATTGCTCGGGTTGCCCCACACCGCGAGCATCGAGGTCGTCGAGGCGCTCCTCGACGGCAACGTCAAGGTCATCGACATGTCGGGCGCCTTCCGCGTGAAGGATCTCGCCGCGTACGCGCGCTACTACGGCGGCGCGCACCCGAGGCCCGACCTCGTGGAGCGCTTCGTGTACGGCTTGCCGGAGCTGAACCGCGCCGCGCTCCGCGGAGCGCGGTTCGTCGCGTCTCCGGGCTGCTTCGCGACGACGATCGAGCTCGCGCTGCTCCCGCTCGCGAAAGCGGGCTTGCTCGGTGCGACGGTCGAGGTCGTCGGGATCACCGGCTCGAGCGGCGCCGGCGTCACTCCGACCGTGACGACGCATCACCCGACGCGCGCGCAGAATCTCAGGACCTACAAGCCGCTCGAGCACCAGCACGTCCCCGAGATCGAGGGCGCGCTCGGAGCGGTCAACGGCCGTCCCGTGACGGTGAACTTCGTCCCGGTGTCGGCGCCCCTCGCGCGCGGCATCTTCGTGAGCGCGTTCGTGCGCGTGCCCGCATCCCACGACGAGGCGTCGCTGAAGCGGCTCTACACCGAGTTCTACGCGAAGGAGCCGTTCGTGCGCGTACCGGCGCGTCGCCTGCCCGAGGTCGTGGCCGTCTCCGGCTCGTGCTTCGCCGAGGTGGGGCTCACCGTCGGGCCGGTGCAAGGCGACACGCGCCTCGTCACCGTGTTCGGCGCGCTCGACAACCTCGTCAAGGGCGGCGCTGGCCAGGCCATCCAATCGATGAACCTCATGCTCGGCCTCGACGAACGCCTCTCGCTCGAGGACGTCGGCGGCTACCCCTGAGCAGCACGAGACGACGCATGCGGCGTGCCGCCGGTGCTTCGCGCCGCGATGGGAGCACACACCGATCGCGGTCACTCGCGGACTACGATGACGGTGCCTTCGCTGGTCTCGGCGCCGACGTTGATTCCGTGCCAGCCGGCGGGCACCTGGGGCTCCGTCCACAGGAACGCGAGGCGCGCGTCGATGGGGCTCAGGTTGATGCAGCCGTGGCTCCTCGGAATGCCGAAGACGTCGTGCCAGTACGCGCCGTGGATGGCGTAGCCGGAGGCGAAGTACTGGATCCAGGGCACGTCGCGGAGCTCGAAGTTCTGTGAGCCACGTCGCATCGTGATGCCGTACTCGGGGTGACGGCCCTTCTTGACGTTCTCGAGCCGGCGGCGGTCGTCCTCATCGAGGCGCTCGCCGGACTGCTCGGCCTTCTCGAGACGCGCGATCGTCGCGCTCGCGTCACCGCCGACCTTGGGCCCGCTCGATTCGCGCGCGCCGCCGAGCACGGCGGAGTTCTCCTCGGAGTCCATCGCCGCGGCGATGTGCTTGCTGCGGATCCGGAACTCGCCGCGCGGCGTGGCCTTGCTCGTCTTCGGATCGCCGAGACGATCCTGCCCCGACGACACGAGCGTCGCGTACACCGCCCGCTTGCCTTCGTAGAGGACGAGCGTCTGCTGCACGAGCGAGACGTCGATCCACTTCTGCCCCTTCTCGGCCGCCTCGGGCCAGGTCGGCGGCGGTGACACGATGCCGAGATCGTCGGCGCGGAGCCAGCGGGTCGGATCGGCGCGCGTCTGGTAGAAGCGCTTGCCCTGCTTCATGCGCGCCTTGCCCGACAGCGGGACGATCGCGCGGAGCGGGACGGCATCGGTCGGCTTCGCCACATCCTCGCTCTTGATGAGCTTCCACGCGGACGCGCCGCGCTGATTGACGAACGCGAACGGCATCGGCAAGCGCTCGCTCACCTCGGTGCCGTGGAACATCGACGCGGTGTCGGGCTTGATCTTCGTGGCCGGCACGAGCCGCATGTCCACGGTGACGGCGAAGCGCCGCTCGAAGTCGCCGTCCTTCGCCACGAACGAATCGACCAGCGAGAGCCCCGTCTTCCGCCGCACGCGATCGGCGAAGACGGCGTACTCCGGCACGTCGAAGTTCGATACGTTCGCGATCTTGCGCCCGCCGTCGAGCCACCACGGGATCGGCTCGTCCGCCTTGCCGCCGAGGAGCTCGTTCATGCCGAGCTCCGACGCGATCTTCTGACCGGGCGGGAGCGGCGCGCCGATGGCCGGGAAGCCGCGGGCGTCGAGCGGAACGTCGTTCGCCCCGAGCTCGACGCGCTGCACGTCGAACTTGTTCTCGTCGTACCAGCGGAGATGCTCCTCGAGCGAGAGCTCGCTCTTCATCTGCTCTTCGCGGCTCGGTACGCGCAGGTACTGCGGAGCCGTCGCGCGGACGAAGCCGTAGTGATACGGCATCGGCTTCGACAGATCGGGGCCGTTGCTCGCGGCGCGCACCATCGGATCGTTCATATCGATCGTCGCGTCGTCGGTGCAGACGTAGCCCATCGGCTCGACCCGGTAGAAGTCGCCCTTGCACCCCTTGCCGTCGACCTTCTCGTCGCGCCGCACCTTCCGCCCGAGCCGGATGTACCCCAGCTTTCGCGAACCCACCTCGGGCAGCTTGTAGACGGTCGCGGCGATCACCTTGGCGGCGATGAACGGACCGGTGTCGGCACTGGCGCTTCCGGAGGGTATGGGAGCCGTGCTCGGCTCGGACGTCGGCGGGACGGTGTTCGTCGACGCAGGCGCCGACGGCACGGGTTCCGAGTGCACGTCGGCGCTGGGCGGCGCCCGGTGGCAGCCGGAGAGCAGCAGCAAGAGGACGAGGGACCAGCGCATCGGCGGACGACGGTGTGGAGTTCGAAACCGAGCCACGGGCGGCTCGGAACGACTCCTTATCGCCTTGACTCGTCCGGGTCGACCCCTACCCTTCTTCGCGTCGCATGGAGCTCACCGTGAACGGCGAATCGAAGAACGTCCCCGACGGCCTCACCGTTCGCGGCCTCATAGAGCACCTCGGGCTCACCGACGGCCCCGTCGCCGTCGAACAGAACCGCGAGGTGGTCCCCCGAGCCACCCACGCCACGACCCCCCTCGCTGCGGGCGACGTCATAGAAATCGTCCACTTCGTCGGCGGCGGGTGAAGCGGCTCCCGATCGAGTGCTGTCGCCGGATTCGGCTCCCACTTGGGTGAGAGCCGAATCCGGCTAGCTTGAGCTCGCGCTCTGGTCGCCGCTTCTGTTTTTCTCGTTGGCAGCGAAACTCCGTTTCGCTGCAGCTACCTGCGATGCTGCGCCCTACCGGACGCTGCTTCACACGGCTACAGAGGATTCGCGCTGAAAGTGTCGCACTGTTCGAGGCTGCCGGTGTCGTAGCCCTTGTGGAGCCAGCGACCGCGCTGCTCCGAGGTGCCGTGAGTGAACGTCTCGGGGCTCACGGTGCCGTTGCTCTTGCGCTGCAGGCGGTCGTCACCGATGGCGGCGGCAGCGTTCAGCGCCTCGTCGAGGTCGCCCTTGTCGAGGAGGTTCCGTGAATTGGCGGAGTGCGCCCAGATCCCGGCGTAGCAGTCGGCTTGGAGCTCGAGCCGCACTGACGACCCATTCGCGCCCTCGGTCGGACCCTTGAGCCCGGACACCTTTGCGTTCGTGCCGAGGAGCTTCTGGATGTGGTGCCCCATCTCGTGCGCGATGACGTACGCCTGCGCGAAATCACCGCCCGCGCCGAGGCGATCCGAGAGCTCACGGTAAAACCCGAGGTCGATGTACACCTGCTCGTCTTCCGGGCAGTAGAACGGGCCCGTCGCGGCGCTCCCGTTGCCGCACCCGGTCTGCGTCGAATCGGTGAAGAGCACGAGCTTCGCGTGGCGATACGGCTTTTGCCGCGCCGCCATCTCGTGCTCCCAGGTGGTCTGCGTGTCGTCGAGGACGAACGAGACGAAGTGCACGAGCTCGGTGTCCGGCTTGGCTGCGCCGTGCGTGCCCTGCGCCGCCTTCTGCGTTCCGCCGAAGCCGATGCCCTTCAGCGCCGAATAGCCGACGAACGCGACGATGATGACCCACCCGAACCGCGAGCGGAGCAGCATCGGCAAGAAGGGCGCGATCCCCGCGAGCCCGGGGCCGCCGCCACCGCCACCCTGTCCGCGGCGATCGATGACGTCGGGACTCTCGTGGCCCTCGTCGAACTTCATGAAGGCTAGCCTGCGCGATCGAGCCCGCGACTGCAAACCCCGAGAAGTCGCGTTCAGGTTTCGGGCGCGCGATGTTCGCGGGCGAGCTGCACGTAGTACTCGGCGCTGGCACGGCCCTGTGGCCATTCCGTTTCGGCGAGCACTCTCGCCACACGACCCGGCTGCCCGCGCACGAGCGAACGCGGTGGCACGACGGTACGCGGAGTCACCACGGTGCCGGCGGCGACGAGCGATTCTTCACCGATATCGGCGTTGTCGAGCACGACGGAGCCCATGCCGATGAGGCAACCCGAACGAATCTTCGCGCCGTGCAGGATCGCACCGTGTCCGACGGTGACGTAATCCCCGATCTCGAGCTCTGACAGGCCGTGGGTCGAGTGCAGACACGCGAGATCCTGGATGTTCGTCCCCTCGCCGATGCGGATGGGACCGACGTCGCCGCGCACGACGGCGCCGTACCAGACGTTCGCGTTCGGCCCCACCACCACGTCGCCGATGATCGTCGCGTTCTCGGCGACGAAGGCGTCCTTCGCGATCTGTGGCCACTTTCCGAGATACGGCTTGATGATGGGCATTCAGACGACCGGCAGCGAGCGGCGAAGATCGAGCGGGGGTTCGTGCCCCAGGACGGGCGCTGTGCCGTCCAGGCGTCCCTCGACGGAATTCTTGAAGGCGCGGACGATCGTCACCTCGACGAGCGTCCCGGTCGGATCTCCGTCGGACGCGAAGTGGACTATCTCGTTCCGCTCCGTCCGGCCGGTGAACGCGTCGTGCTTCCCTTTGCCCTCGACGAGGACCGTCGCTCGCGTTCCGACGAGGCGCGCGAGATGCTCCCGCCGCTGCGACTCGGCGAGCGCGAAGAGAACGGCGAGCCGCGTCGCCTTCTCGCTCTCGGGGACGTCGTCCTCGAGGCGCAGCGCGGGCGTGTAGGGACGCACGGAGTACTTGAAGCCGAAAACGCCGTTGTAGTCGACCCGGCGCACGAGCTCGAGCGTCGCTTCGAAGTCTTCTTCCGTCTCTCCTGGGAAGCCGACGATGACGTCGGTCGACAGGGTGACGCCGGGGACGCGCGCGCGGAGGAGCTCGACGCGCTCGATGTATTCCGCCGCCGAGTAGCGACGGATCATTCGCTTCAGGACGCGATCGCTGCCCGACTGCACCGGCATGTGCACGTGGCGCGCGAGCACCGGGAGCTCGGCGTGCGCCTCGATCAGCGACGGCGTGAGGTGTCGCGGATGCGGGCTCGTGTAGCGGAGCCGCGCGAGGCGCGGTACCGCCGCTGCGATCGCGCGGAGGAGCGCGGGAAATTCCGTCTCGTCCGGGGTGCGATTCGTGCCGTTCGCCACTGCTCTGACGTCGAGCGCGCGCTCCGGGTCGATGTAGCTGTTCACGGTCTGGCCAAGGAGCGTCACCTCGCGCACTCCGGCATCGACGAGCCGTCCGATCTCGGCGACGATCTCGCTCGAGGGCCGGTAGCGCTCGGGCCCCCGCGTCGTCGGGACGATGCAGAACGAGCAGCGCTCGTTGCAGCCCTTCATCACGGTCACGAACGCGGTCGGCGTGACCTTGCCGGGGAGCGGGTCGGCGGAGAGAAACGCGGGCGCGTCGACGTCGAACTCGGCGCGGACGCGCGCGGGCGCCCCCGGCTCGTGGGAGGCGAGCAGCGCGGGGAGCTCACCGATGTTGTCGGGGCCGACGATCAGGTCGAGCGCCGGCATGCCGCGGAGCAGTCGCGCCCCTTCCTGTTGCGCGACGCAGCCCGCGATCCCGAGGATCAGATCCGGCCGCTCCTGCTTCATGATGGCGAGCCGGCCCACCTCGCTCCGGACCTTGTGCTCGGCCTTCTCCCGAACGCTGCACGTGTTCAGAAGAATGACGTTCGCGTCGGAAATATCGACCGCCTCCGAGTAGCCCGCCTTGCGGAGCACCTCGGCCATGCGCTCCGAGTCGTGCTGGTTCATCTGACAGCCGACAGTGAGTACGTGAAAGCCCGGCATCGCCTTACGACGGCCCTCTTAGCACGGCGGCGAGTATCCGGACGGCGCGTCCGTGCGGTTGACCATCCCCCTTGCCGTCCCGTACGTTCCCGGGCAAGGCGGGACTCCGGCCGAACCGTTCGCCTCGGCTCACGCTCCCCCTCCCTTAACCCCATGACCGAGCCCTTCAAGAGCCTCTGGGACCTCTTCGAAAAGAGCACTAGCGCCCATGCGCACAAGCCGCTCTTCGGGACCAAGCTCGGGGGCGCCTGGCGGTGGATCACCTACGACGAATTCCGGAAGGACGTCGACCGGTTCCGCGGCGCGCTCGCGCGCCTCGGCGTGACCCGGGGTGACCGTGTGGCCCTGGTCGGGCCGAACGGCGTCGAGTGGGCCATCGCGGCGTACGCGACCTACGGGCGCGGCGCGGCGTTCGTGCCGATGTACGAGCAGCAGCACCCCGAAGAGTGGGAGTTCATTCTCGCCGACTCGGGCGCCAAGGTCGTGATCGCAGGTGCGCGCGCCGTGCACGACCAGCTGACGGCGCTCAAGGCGAAGATCCCCACCGTCGAGCACGTGCTCGGCATCGCGCTGTCCGACACCGACCCGAGCTCGTTCCGTTTTCACCTCGTGCGCGGCGGGACGACCCCGGTCGATCCGATGCCGCCCGATCCCGAGGACGTCGCGGGGTATCTCTACACGTCCGGCACCACCGGCAAGCCGAAGGGCGTGCTCCTCACGCACGCGAACATCTGTTCGAACATCAACGCGCTCGAGGACATGTTCGAATTCGAGCCCGAGGAGCGCTCACTCGCGTTCTTGCCCTGGGCGCACGCTTTCGGGCAGACCTGCGAGCTTCATCTCTTGCTGAGCAAGGGTGCGTCGCTAGCGATCAACGACGACGTGAGCCGCCTCGTCGAGAATCTTTCCGAGGTGCGTCCGACGATTCTGTTCGCCGTTCCCCGGATTTTCAACCGGATCTACGACGCGGTACACCAGCAGATCGCGTCGCAGGCAGCGCCGATACGTGCGCTCTTCGGCTCAGCGGTGCGCGTCGCCGCGAAGCGCGCACGCGGTGAGGCGCCGAGCCTCGTCGAGCGCGGTGTGCTCGCGGCCGCCGATCGAGCAGTGTTCAGCCGCGTCCGTGCACGCTTCGGCGGGCGGCTCCGCTGGGCGGTGAGCGGCAGCGCCGCGCTCGGCATCGAGGTCGCCGAGTTCGTCGATGCGCTCGGCATCGAGGTCTACGAGGGCTACGGCCTCACCGAGACGAGCCCGATCGCCACGACGAACAACCCGGCGCATCGCAAGATCGGCAGCGTCGGTCAGGCCTTGCCGCACGTGCGCATCGAGATCGACACGAAGGTGAGCGATGATGCGCGCATCGGCGAGATCATCGTCCATGGTCCGAACGTGATGCGCGGCTACAACAACCGCCCGGAAGAGAACGCCATCGCGTTCAGCGCCGACGGGGGCTTCCGGACCGGCGATCTGGGCTATCTCGACGAGGACGGCTTCCTGTTCGTCACCGGGCGCATCAAGGAGCAATACAAGCTCGAGAACGGGAAGTACGTCGCCCCCGCCCCGCTCGAAGAGAAGCTCAAGCTCTCCCCCTACATCGCGAATGCGATGATCTACGGGGCCAACAAGCCGTACAACGTCGCGCTCATCGTGCCCGACCGCACGGCCATCCAGCGCTGGGCGACGTCGCAGAACATAACCGTCCACGACCCGGCCCACGACGACCGGGTTCGTGAGCTCCTGCACCAGGAGATCGAGCGCGAGGCCGCGAACTTCAAGGGCTTCGAGCGACCGACCCGGTTCGCCGTCCTGGCCGAAGACTTCACGACCGAGAACGGGATGCTGACTCCGACGCTCAAGTTGAAGCGCAACAAGGTGCTCGAACGCTATGGTGCTGACCTGAATCGTCTATACTAATCAACTAGTTGGGCGGTTCTTGACAAATCCGATGTGACAATGCAGATCTTCCTTCGTGAAGCTCTCGAAGAAGGGCCGCTACGCGGTTCGGGCGTTGTTCGACATCGCCTTCTACAACGAGGGCCAGCCTACCCAGGTGAAGGACATCGCCGAGCGGCAGAGCATCCCGCCCCGGTTCCTCGAGCAGATCTTCCAGGACCTGAAGCGCGCCGGAATCGTCGCCTCGAAGCGGGGACCCCAGGGCGGGTACAATCTGGCTCGCGCCGCCGAGCGCATCGGCGTCGGTGACGTGGTCCGGGCCCTCGAGGGCCCCATCGTCCTCTCCGACGAGGGAACCGCCGACAAGGGTTCGTCCTCGCGGCGGGTGACGGACTCGATCTTCCGCGAGCTCTCGGCCGACGTGCAGCGATGCTTCGATGGGGTCACCATCGGAGACATCTGCAAGCGAGCCGACGAGCTCGGCGTTTCTCGTCCGGGAGCCCAACGGCAGGTCTATGTCATCTGAGATCCCCCAGATCGCCGCGCATCCGCGCGTCTACGGCAGCATCCTCGACCTGGTCGGCGACACTCCGCTGATCGAGGTGTCGCTCGACGCGCAGCCTGCGCGCGCGCGGCTCTGGGCGAAGCTCGAGAGCGCGAACCCCGGCGGTTCGGTGAAAGATCGCATCTGCCTTGCCATGATCGAGGCGGCGGAGCGTGCCGGTGTCCTCGGCCCCGGCGGCGTGGTGATCGAACCGACGAGCGGCAACACCGGTATCGGGCTCGCCCTGGTGTGCGCCAGCCGTGGCTACCGCTGCATCCTGACGATGCCCGAGAGCATGAGCCTCGAGCGGCGCGCGCTGCTCAAGGCACTCGGCGCGGAGGTGGTGCTCACGCCCGAGGATCAGCAGCTCGCCGGCGCCATCGAGCGCGCCAAGGAGCTCGCGCTCGAGCTGCCCGGCGCGTTCGTGCCGCAGCAGTTCGACAATCCCGAGAACCCTCGCGTCCACTTCGAGACGACGGCGCGCGAGATCCTCCACGCGATGGGTGACGTCCGGGTCGACGCCTTCGTCGCGGGCGTCGGCACCGGCGGGACGATCAGCGGCGTCGGTGGCGCCCTCCGCGCCGCGAACGCCGAGGTGCGCATCGTCGCGGTGGAGCCCGACTCGTGCGCGACGATCTCCCGCGGAGAGCGCGGTCCGACGAAGATCCAGGGCCTCGCAGCGGGGTTCGTCCCGCGAAACTACGACCGCTCCGTCGTGAGCGAGGTGCGTACGGTGAAGGACGACCTCGCGTACCAGACGAAGCGACGGCTCGCGCGCGAAGCGGGGCTCCTCGTCGGCATCAGCTCCGGCGCCGTGGTCGCCGTCGCGCTCGACGTCGCGAGAGAGCTCGGCGCCGGGAAGAACGTCGTCACGCTGCTGCCGGATACCGGTGAACGGTACTTCAGCCTCGATGAATACTTCAGCCAGTGACGCGCAGAGGCTCGCGGCGGGCAGCGTGCTCGTCGTCGGCGTGGGCGGCCTCGGCTGCCCCGCGGCGCTCGCGCTCGCGCGCGCCGGCATCGGCCGGCTCGTACTCGCCGACGACGACGTGGTCGACGTGACGAATCTCCACCGTCAGATCCTCTTTGCCGACCAGGACGTCGGTGACGACAAGCTCGACGCTGCCGAGCGCGCGCTCCGTCGCGACGGCTTCCGCGGCGAGGTCGAGCTCGTGCGATCGCGGTTCTTGCCGCACAATGCGCGCACGCTGTCACGCTCGGTCGACGTCGTCGTCGAGGGCGCCGACAACTTCGCGACGAAGTTTCTGGCGGCGGATGCCGGATGCCTCGAGGGCCGTCCGGTCGTGCACGGCTCCGCTGTGCGGTTCCGCGCGACGGCGTGGGCGGTCGGCCCGGGCGGCCGTCCCTGCTACCGCTGTCTGTTCGAGGACGTCCCCTTCGGCGAGACCCAGGCGAACTGCGCCGAGGCCGGCGTCATGGGCCCGGTGACCGGGCTCGCGGGCGCACTCATGGCGGAGCTCGCGCTGCGCGTCGTGTGCGGGCGGCCGGCGTTCGGCCGCGTCCTCACCTACGACGGCCTCGCCGACCGGCTACGCTCCGTCGACGTTCAGCCGCGGAAGGACTGCTCGCTGTGCGGGTCCGTCCCCAGCATTTTCGACATCGAAGAGACACGATACACCGGCGCGATCTGCGCAGCCTGAAAGGAAATCCGACAATGCCCGTTACAGTTCGCATCCCCACGCCGCTCCGCACCCTCACCGGAGGCGAAGAGCAAGTGCAGGTGGACGGCAGCACCGTCGCGCAGCTCATCGAAAACCTCGAGAAGAGTCACCCCGGTCTCCGCGACCGCCTCCTCGACGAGAAGGGCGTGCGCCGCTTCGTGAACATCTACGTCGGCGACGAGGACATCCGCTTCCTCGACGGACTCTCGACTGCCCTGAAGGGCGGCGAAGAAGTGAGCATCGTCCCCGCCATCGCCGGTGGTGGATGAGCGACGCCGAGCGCTTCACCCGGCAGGAGCGGCTCGCGGAGGTCGGACCCCGCGGGCAGGAGCGCATCGAGCGCTTCACCGCGGTGATCCGCGGAGCGGACGCTGCCGACGTGGAGCGCGCGTACCTCGCCGGTGCCGGCGTCGGCACGGTGAAAGTCGAAACCGACATGATGCCGGACCCCTTCGCGCACGCAGCGGCGTTCGAGTTCGCCGCCGCTCGCGACGTGGGCGCCGGCGCCTGGCGGGCGCTCGCCAGTGTCCGTCGTGCGCTCGGGATGGATCGAAAATAGTATGAGGCTCGTTCGCTCAAAGCGACTCGCGTCGGTCGTCGACGCGGTCGGCAACACGCCGCTCCTCCGGCTCGAGCGCATCGCCCGCTCGGCGCCGAGCGTCGAGGTGTACCTGAAGCTCGAGTTCGCGAACCCGGGTGGCTCGGTGAAGGACCGCCCGGCGCTCCGCATGATGAAGGACGCCATCGCCGACGGGCGTCTCACGTCGGATCGCATCCTCATCGACTCGACGAGCGGTAACACCGGCGTCGCTTATTCGCTGATCGGTGCGGCACTGGGGCTCCGCGTCCAGCTCGTCATGCCGAAGAACGTCACGAAGGCCCGCAAGGACATCACGAAGGCCTTCGGCACCGAGCTCATCTACAGCGATCCGATGGAGGGTTCCGACGGCGCGATCCGCCTCGTCCGCAAGATCGTCGACGAGAACCCGGACAAGTACTTCTATCCGGACCAGTACTCCAATCCGTCGAACCCCCTCGCCCATTATCACGGCACGGGCGTGGAGATTCTCGACGCGGTCGGCGATCGCATCACGCATTTCGTCACCGGCCTCGGGACTTCGGGGACGATGATGGGCACCACGCGCCGGCTCCACGAGCACACGCGGAAGATAAAGTGCCTCGCGCTCGAGCCCGCCGAGGCGCTCCACGGCCTCGAGGGCCTGAAGCACATGGGGTCGAGCATCATCCCCGATATCTACGACGCGGATCTCCCCGACGAGCACATCACGGTGACGACCGAGGAGGGCTGGGATATGTCGGACCGGCTCGCGTCCGAAGAGGGACTCTTCGTCGGGCACTCCACCGGCGCGAACGTCTTCGCCGCAGTGCGCATCGCCGAGGAGCTTCACCGGAAGAAGGAGCCCGGCTGCGTCGTCACGATCGCGTGCGATCGCGGCGACCGCTACTTCGCGCCGATGAAGTGGGAGAAGAAGTATACATGGTGACGAATAGCCCCTGGATCCACGGCGGAGTGCGCATCAGCGCCGCGGCCATGGCGGAGATCGAGCGCGCGGGCCGCGAGGCCTACGCTCGCGACGAAGAAGCGTGCGGCTACATCTCCGGGCCCGTCGGTGATTCCCTCCTCGCCGATCAGGCGACGGTCCTCGAGAACCTCGCCAACAAGTATCACCGCGTCGATCCCGAGGCGCACCCACGGACCGGCCGCGAGTACTTCAAGATCAACGCACTCGTGTTCGAGCGGGCGCTCGCGAAGGGCCGCGAGAGCGGGAACCCGCTGAAGGTGTTCTTCCACTCGCACCTCGATTGCGGGGCCTACTTCAGCGCCGAGGACGCGGCGAGCATGACGATGGGCGGCGGCGAAGCTCCGACGTTCGAGCTCGCATACCTGGTCACGGCGGTGGACAAGGGCGAGGTGACGGCGCACAAGCTGTTCGTGTGGGATCCCGCCGTGCGAAAGTTCGTGGAGGCGCCGTTCTCGCAGCTTCCAGGCTGATCCGTCGGGTCGCCGTCGGGTGCGGCGCGCTCGGGACGGCGCTCGCTCCGGCGCGCGCGCATGCAGGGCTCGCTGCGGACGCGGACACCGTGGCGGAGCGCTACGGCCATCTCGCGACGGTCTTCCGGCCTTCGCCGCGGCTCTACGGCGCGGGCCCGCCGGCGGCCGTCACGCTGCCGCTCGAGACGACGTTCTCGCGGCGAGGCGGCTGCACGACGGTCGTCGCGCTCGGCGCCGTGTCGACCGCGTTCGCGCTCGCCCTGGCCGGTGACGACGACGACGACGATCAGAGCGACCAGATCGCGAGCAGCGTCGCCGGGCTCGCCCAGATGACTCGTTGCGGCGCGTCCCGTGCCGAGCTCGCGGAGCTCACGCTCGACGTTCGCTCGCCCCACGCGGTCGTCGAGTGGATCGTCGCGACGGCTCCGTCGCCGCTGCCCTCGGCCCGCTCGCTCTTACCGAACCGGGATCCGGGCGTCGTTCAGCCGCTCGTGCGCCCGGGTCCGCCCCCCGATCCCGGTCCCGTCGCGGATCGCGTGCTCCGGCTGGAGACGCGGCTCGCCCGCGAGGAGCTGACCAGCGTCGAGCGCCGGGTCGGCACTGCGGACGCCTCGGGCGCGGGGCGGCTGCTCATCGAGCTCACGCCGGGGTGCCATCGCATGACGGTGTTCGGCGCGCCGGCGACGGCGCCGTCCGACGACGACTATCACGACATCGACGCCGAGCTCGCGTGGGGCTCGGGCGGCGTCGCGTCCGTCGATCGTACCGAGAGCCCGGACGCGTCGCTCATCGCGTGCACGGCCGAGCGCGAGCTCGGGATCCTCGCCTTCGCCGGCGCGGGCAAGGGCGGCGCGGTCATCGTCGTGCACGCGCAGACGGGCTTGCCGGAGTCGGTGCCGGCGCGCTGGGGCGTCGCGCGCGCCCGGCTCGCACGCACCCTGCTCGAGCGGCGCATCCCCGGACCCACCGGGCCGGCGGTGTACGAGTCGCTCGGCGTGGCCGGCATCACCGTGCTCCCGCTCGAGCTTACGCCGGGCCAGTGCTACCTCGCGGCCGCGTCGTCGCTTCAGGGTGACGTCAAGCTCCTCGCCCTGAACGCCTTCGCCTACGGCCCCGCGACCCAGGCGCACGTCGACGACACCGATCAGGCTGCCGTGGTCACGTTCTGCGCCGGCGCCGCGTCGCGCGGGCGGCTCGAGGTGGAGGTGCACGGCTCATCACCGATCTGGCTCGCGGCGGTGTGGCCCGCAGGGCAGCGACGCCTCGGAGAGGAGACGCCATGATGCTCCGCGGTGCCGCGCCGTCGTGCGTCTCTGTCGTCGCTCTTCTGCTCTCGGCGTGCGCCCATCACGGCCAATCCGCGACCCCGGAGAGCCCGGTGCGCCTCGCGGACGAGCTCGCGACGCGCTGGCTCGCTCCCGACATGCAGCGCGCGACGTCGGCGGGCGCCGGCCCAGCGACGGTGCTCGCCTCCGGCGCGGGCGCTCCCGGCGACAGCGTCGGGGGACGTCTGTCGGTCGCGCCGGCGGACTGCGCCGTGTTCCTGGCACGTGGCAGCAAGTCCATCGAGGACCTCGATCTGTTCGTCTACGGCGACGACGGCACGCTGCTCGGCGGCGACGAGACGGCGAGCGAGAACGCGAGCGCCGTCGTGTGCCCGCCGCACCCGGAGCGGATCTACGCCTTCGCGCGAGTCGCGGCCGGTCGCGGCGTCCTCGCCTTGTCCGCCCAGCTCGTGAAACCGGAGAACGCCGATCGCGTCGCACACGCCGTCGGCGCGGCTGGGAAGCTCCACGAGCAAGCTCTCGCCGGCGGCTGGCCGGGTCTCGAAGAGGCGCTGGCCGAGCACCGGCGCGTCCTCGGCGGCGCGTGGAAGGACGCTCGCCGCGTCGCGGTGCCGCTCGATCCCCGGGTCGCGACGCGGACCTCCGCGGCGATCGAACCCGGAGAATGCGTCGACGTCCTGGTGCTGCCGTCGGACGAGGTCGCCTTCGTCGAGCTGACGGCGCTGGACGACGCGGGCCGCATCGTCGGGCGGGCCCCGTCGGAGGAGCGTCTCCCGTCGCTCCGCGCCTGCTCGCTGCTGCACGCCGAGCTGACGCTCGAGCTCCGTCCGCACGCAGGGCGGGGTCTCGCCGCCGTCGTCCTGTCGACGACGAACGACGCGAAGCCCCTCGCCGAGCTACCCGGCACCGTCGTCCTCGATGTACCGGGGGACGAGCCGCGGGCCGCGGCGCTCCTGGCGAAGACCCTGACCAGGGCCGGATACGCGGCGCCGCTGTCGGTCATCCGCGGTACGACCGGCGTCGGTCACCGGCTCAGCGCGGCGCTGGAGCTCCCTGACGGCTGTTCACGTCTCGACGTGGAGGCGGCGGAGCCGTCTCGCGGCGTCGATGCGTGGCTCTGGGACGGAAACGGTGCCCTCGTCGCGCACGACGACGGCGGGGCGCGCGCGACGCTCTTCGCGTGCGGCAAGGAGCCTCACGCGCGTCTCGACGTCGAGGCCGTCGCGCACCCGGGCCCCTTCGCCGTCGAGCTACGCCCGGTCGCGGGCGCCGCACCGGTGCTCGCACAGCATCCCCTCGCCGCCGGGCGCCTCCTCGGACGGCTCTCGGAGGCGGGGCGCATCGGCACGCCACGCGATCTCGCGCCGCCGCGCGTCGTGTCGCTCGCGCCGACCCGTCTCGTCACCGACGACACCAAGGTGCCGCCGGGCCAGTGCGTCGACGTGGCGCTCGCCCTCGGCCCCGGCGCGGAGGGTGCGGAGCTCCGGCTCCTCGATCCCGAGACGAACGAAGAGCTCGCGCTCGCCCGCGGAACGTACTCGGCGCTCGCCGAGGCGTGCGCGCTCGACCGTCCGACGCCGCTGGCGGTCCGGCTCGAGCTCCGCGCTGCCGCGGGCAGCGGGGACGCGCTCCTCGTCAAGCAGCCGCGCACGCTGGCGAAGCCCACGCGCTGAGTCAGTGCCCGCTCTGGAGCGGGACGAGGTTTCTCGGCTCGATGCGACGCCGCTCTCCGCTCGCGCCGACGATCACCGCGCCGTCGGGGCCGATGCCCTCGACGCTCACGCGCTCCCAGGGAAGCCCCGGCGTTGTCGGATGGACGAGCGCGAAATCACCGCGAGCAAAGGTGTGCTCGAACGGCGGAGCCGGAACTACGTAGCTCCCCGGCACGCCCTCGGCCTTGCCGGCTCCCTCGAGCACGACGCTCTCTCCGCCGTCAGCGAGGAGCTGCGCGGCGTGAGCGAGGTACCAGTCGTGTCCCCGCCGCGCGAGGACCGGCTCGTGCGGCGCGGGTGTCCATCCCGCCGGTCGATGCGGATGCCCCGCTGCGAGCGCCGTGTTCGCGAAGCGCTGGCGCGCGTCGTAGAGCTCGAAATGTCGCTCGAGGTCGAGCACCGTGACCGGACCGGGTGCGAGCAGATCCCCCGGAGCGAGCGACCGGCGCTCACCTGCGTTGAGCTCCACGTCGGTCGAGCCGTCGCCGGGACTCACGACGCGGCACGCCTCCCAGTGTGCGGGCGCCGAACGGCAGATCGCGAAATTTCCGGCAGTGAAGCGGTGCGAAGCGCCCTTCAGCGGGTAGGCGTCGTTGAGAGCGACGGTGAGCGGATCGCCCTCGGCCGTCGTCTGTACCTTCAGTGACTCGCCGGCGACGGAGAGGACGCGGGCCTCGAAGAACTCCGCCGCGGCGCGCTCGACCACGACGATATCGCCGCGCGCCGGCGGCAGCGGCGCGAACGGCTTCGGCGCCTGCTCTGCCCGGCAGCACTGAAGGCCGAGCGCGAGGCTGGCTGCCGAAAGCAGTCTACTAAAGGGGGCCCCTAGGCCCCCGCAGCTTCGCCTACGGCGAACTGCTCCCCCCGCCGCTTCGCGGGCTCGCTTCGCTCGCGGGGGGGCCTTAGCCGGGGGGCCAAGGCCCCCCGCCTTCAAGTAACGGGTGGCCTTGGCCCCCCGCAGCTCCGCCATCGGCGAACTGCCCCCCCCGCCGCTTCGCGGGCTCGCTTCGCTCGCGTGGGTTCGCATCTTTGATGCTTCGGGGACGACGGTTAGCGTCGATGCGGAACTAGGCACGGACGCGACGGACAACTCGGACGTGCAAGGTACACAAACGAAAGCGCCCCGAAGCGTCAGACTTCGGGGCGCTCTCGAGGTCGCGTTCGAACTTGCGACCCTTCGTGGCCCGCGCGTCGGGGGGCCAGCTCGTGCTCTCAGCGCTCGAACCGGCTCGCCCCGTGCGCGGCGGCGGTCATCGCGATCAGGCTTGCGCCCAACCAGGCGACGACCGCGCTGCTCTCACATCGCGGGCGGAGCGGGGGTGGTCTTCTTGCGACGGCCGCCCTTTTTCTTGCCCTTACGAGCCGCCTTCTTCTTGCCCTTCTTGGCGGTCTTCTTGCGGGTCGTCGCCTTCTTGCGACCGACCTTCTTCTTCGTGGCGCGCTTGGCGCCGGCTTTCTTCGCTCTCTTCTTTGCAGCCATGCCTGTCCTCCTGAAATGCCGTTTCGCCCGAATTGCCCTCGAACGAACCGGTTACAGCACATATATTGCCATCTAGTGTCACGTGTCAACACTATATGTTGTGGCGTTACTCTAGATGTGCTCTGCGCCCGACGTCGGCGGCGGCCGCGGGACGCACGTCGAAATGCCCGCCAGAGGCGGACGCGGACCGAACATGACGGCGGACGGAGCCGCGAAGGCGCTCACGTTGCGCCCTCGATTCCGGATAAGAAGCCGCGCAGAGCCTCGTTGAATGATTCGGGTTTCTCGAGGTTGGCCACGTGGCCTGCGCCGGGGATGACGACGCGCGTCGCGTGAGGGAGCAGCGCCTCGAGCTCGCGCGTCGCCTCCCGTGACGGAACGTCACGCTCGCCTGCGATGAGCAACGTCGGCACCTCGAGCGAACGAAAAAAATTCGCACGAGCACTCACCGCGGGCTCGACGGCGAGCACGCGACGCAAGGTCGCCGAGAGCGCTCGTGGTCGATGTTCGAGGAAGCCTTGTCGGATGAGCTTCGCTCCCGCCTCGTCGAAGCGACCGCCGCCCCACACGTACCGTTCGCCAGCCACCTCGGCTCCCGTAGCGTCGAGTGCGTCGGCGAGAGTCAGTGCCCATGGTGGCGACGACGCGTCGCCCGCTGGTGGATACGACGCGAGCACGAGACCGACGAGCGACTCGGGATACCGAAGCGCGTATCGAAGAGCGATCGCCGCTCCCATGCTCATGCCCATGACGACGACGCGCGCGCCGTTAGCACGCGCGACGACGCGCTTCAGGTCATCGACGAACGCTTCTGGTGTGTACTCGTCGTCGTCTTCCGGTGCTGCGCTGCGCGCGTGGCCGCGCGCGTCGAACAGGATCACGCGATGGCGATCCCGAAGAAAACGCGCTTGAGGTCGAAAATTTCGGGCGCTTCCTGCAAAGCCGTGGAGACCGACGATTGCTGGATCCCCCGCGCCGTATTCTTCGACGTGAAGTTCGACCGCAGTCGACACTGATCGATAGAGAACTCCTCACACGCATCACAGTCAAGCGAGAACGCGATCAAATCACGATCACGATGACGACGATCGCACTCGGAGCGACGTGTTCGACACGCGTGACGCGTCGGTACCTACACCATCACCGTGCGTCGGTGACTCACTCGACGTTTCGTGAAACCGGACGTGAGCGTTTCTCGAAAGCATCGACCACGACTCGCCGCTCGCTCGACTCGCACGACTCGTCGCCGCTTCGCGTGATGACGGCGTTGTGCGGCGTGGGATTGGTTTGTGAGGGGGTCTTACCCCCGCGGGCTCGCTTCGCGACCCGCTCCCCCGCCGCTTCGCGGGCTCGCATAGCTCGCGCGCGTGACGTCGCGGAGCCGCCGTTCTCGCGTTTGGTGCTCCTGCTTGACCGGTTGGCGCCGCTGCGCGACGTGAGTGCCCGATGTCTCTCTCCGACCTGAACTCCGAGCAACGGCGTGCAGTTACGACGCGACGCGGTCCACTCCTCGTGCTCGCGGGTGCCGGCTCGGGCAAGACCCGAGTCATCACGTTCCGCATCGCGGAGCTCATCCGCACCGGGACGGCCCCTGACCGGATCCTCGCGGTCACCTTCACGAACAAGGCGGCGCGCGAGATGCGTCAGCGCGCCATGGATCTGCTCGGGAAGGGTCGAAAGAAAGTGAAACCGGAAATTTCGACCTTCCACTCGCTCTGCGTACGCATCCTGCGTCGCAACATCGAGCGGCTCGGTTACCCGTCCACCTTCGCGATCTACGACTCGAACGAGCAAGAGAGCATCGCCCGGAACACGCTGCGCGACCTCCGGGTCGGCAGCGAGTCGCTCCGACCCGGCGACCTCCTCTCGATCATCGGCTCGTGGAAGACCAAGGGCGTGCGCCCCGACCGGGCAGACGGGGTCGCTCAGAACGACCGCGAGCAGCTCGCCGCGATGGCGTTCGGAAAGTACCAATCGTCGCTCCGCGCCGCCGGTGCGCTCGACTTCGACGACCTGCTCCTCTGCACGGAGGAGCTCTTCTCGAAGTTCGAGGAGGTGCGGCGGGCCGAATCCAAGAGGTTCGATCACATCCTGATCGACGAGTACCAGGACACGAACGCCCTCCAGTACCGGATCATCAAGGACCTGGCGAAGGACCACTCGAACCTCTGCGTGGTCGGCGACGACGATCAGTCGATCTACGGATGGCGAGGCGCCGAGGTGCAGCACATCCTCGGCTTCGCCAAGGACTGGAAGGGTGCGGGCGTCGTCCGGCTCGAGGACAATTACCGCTGTCGCGAGCCCATCCTCGAGCTGGCGAACACGCTGATCGCGAACAACCGGAACCGCCACGACAAGATCCTCCGCGCCTTCAGGAAGGGCGGAGAGCCGCCCCGGTTCCTCCGCTTCGAGAGCGAGACGACGGAGGCGCTCGAGATCGTTCGCGAGATCGAGGGCAAGGTGTCACCGGAGAAGCCCGATCGGGTGAAGCTCCGGGACATCGCGATCCTTTTCCGGACCAACGAGCAACCGCGTGCCTTCGAGACGGAGCTCCGGCGCCAGAAGGTCCCGTACGTCCTCGTCGGCGGGCAGTCGTTCTACGACCGCAAGGAGGTGCGCGACGTGCTCGCGTACCTCAAGGTGCTCGCGAACCCGAAGGACGAGGTATCGCTCCTTCGCATCATCAACACGCCGCGTCGTGGGATCAGCGACGCGGTCGTCGAGACGTTACTGAAGCGCGCGGTGGCGGCCGGGACCTCGCTCTGGACGGAGCTGCCCGCGGCGGTGAGCGACGGCGACGTCCCTCATCACGCAGGCGAGCGCGTCGAGGCGTTCCGTACGCTCATCGACCGCTACCGCGCGGCGCTCGCGGCACCCGAGGTTCGCTACCGCGATGTCATGATGCAGCTTCTCGTCGAGATCGACTACAAGGCGGAGCTCACGCGCGCGTACAGCAAGACCCCGGGTGACGCCGAGTCGCGCTGGGAGTCGGTCGGCGAGTTCGTGAGCACCCTCGAGACGTATCAATCGAAGGCAGAGACGCCGTCGCTCCGCGAGTACCTCGACGACACCGCGCTGAGTGGTCGAGAAGACCAGAAGGACGACACCGAGCGAAAAGCGGCGATCACCCTGATGACGCTCCACAGCGCGAAGGGACTCGAGTTCGGCCACGTGTACATGGTCGGCATGGAGGAGGGCCTGCTCCCTCACCGGCGCACCATCTCCGACGCCGGCGGTGCCGGCATCGACGAGGAGCGGCGGCTCGCCTACGTCGGAGTCACTCGCGCGAAGGATTTTCTGACGCTCTCGTACGCGAAGGCGCGCATGAAGTGGGGCAAGGAGCGTCCCGAGATCCCGAGTCGCTTCATGATGGAGATGCGCGGTCAGAACGACCTCGCGCGCAAGGCGGCGGAGGCGGCCGAGAAGCTCTTCAGCGCGGAAGCGCTCGCGCTGAGCGGCGGCTCCGACCCGCGTAACAAGCGCGGTGGACCCAAGGCGGCCGCGGCGTCTAGGACGAAGGCCGCCGTGTCGCGCGTCACCGCCGCGAAAGGTCCGTCCGATGGGACCGCGGTGGCCAGGGCGACGTCCGCGTCGAAGCCGAAGCGCGTCGCTGCGGCTGCACCGCGCACGCCGAGGGCTGCTGCGGGATCACGGACACGAAAACTCTGAGCGCGCGAAGCGGCGGGGGGAGCAGTTCGCCGAAGGCGAAGCTGCGGGGGGCCAAGGCCCCCCATTACTAAGACTCGTCTTCGTCGAGCTCGCGGTCGAGCCGGTCGTCCCACTCGTCGTGGGTCGGACCGGCCGCGGTCGCCGGTATGGGTGCGACCGGCGCGGTCAGCGACTTCTTGCGCCAGCGAAGGACCATGCGCGCGGCGAGCGCGCCCGCGCCGAGGAGCCCGATGCTCAGCACCGTTCCCATTCGCGGCAGGGGGTTGTCCGGCGGAAAGGCGAGGATCTTCGTCGTGTAGCGCCGCACCAGGTCCTCCTGGATGGCGTCGGTGGTCTCGCCCGCCTTGAGCCGGCGACGGATCTCGGTCCGGAGCTCATTGGCGATGGGGGAACCGTGGATATCGAGCGTCTGGCGGCTCGCGTCCCAGCAGCACGGCGCGAGGAGCCGTCCCTCGAGGTAGGCCGCCCCCGGTACGTACTCGTCGAAGGATGCATTCGGTGTCGCATCGACGTGTCGCGGCGGCGCGTCCGCGCTCGCGGCGGTCGCGAGCCCGAGCCCCGAAACCAGGGTCAGCATCGAAAGGGCGCGTGAAAGGCCTCGCATTCGCGGTCGAGCATGCCACATGAGCCACCGGGTTGCTCGTTCGCAAACGCCCGAGTCCCAGCCTTGACGCGAGGAGCCGTGCTTCCTAGAAGCTCGATTGCTTTTCGAGCGGTCCGCGGCAGCCGAACGTCCGGCGCACGTCACGCGGGCCACGAGGTCTTCAGAACCCGATATGGCGAACGCGTCCGGCCCAGCGAGCACCTCTACGAGTCCTCGCGACGGCTCGGGCGAGATGTTCGATCGCATCGCGGATCGTTACGACCTCCTCAACAGGATCCTGTCCCTCGGCATCGACCAGGGCTGGCGGCACCAGGCCGTCGCGGCGCTGAACCTCGGCCCGTCGTCACGCGTGCTCGACCTGGCCACCGGGACAGCGGATCTCGCCATCCTGGAAGCGACGACCCACGCCGACGCGCGCGTGGACGGCCTCGACCCGTCCGCCCGCATGCTCGAGATCGGTCGTCAGAAGGTGGAGCGGGGCGGGCTCTCGTCGCGCATCGAGCTCGTGCAGGGTACGGCAGAGGCGCTGCCGTTCGACACCGGCGTCTTCGACGGCGTGTCCATCGCGTTCGGCATCCGCAACGTGCCGGACCGTCCGCGCGCGCTCGCGGAGATGGCGCGCGTCACCCGGAAGGGCGGTCGCATCGTGATCCTCGAGCTGTCGGAGCCCCGGGGCGGCATCCTCGGCCCGTTCGCGCGCTTTCACGTGCACTCGGTGGTTCCGTGGCTCGGCGGTCTCATATCCGGCTCGCGCGAGTACCGCTATTTGCAGAAGTCGATCGCGGCGTTCCCGCCGGCTGAGGAGTTCGCAGCCGTCATGCAGGCCGCTGGTCTCGATGTGCTCGAGACCCGTCCTTTGACCTTCGGGGTTGCCACCCTGTACGTCGCCGAGCCGAGGCGCGCTTCATGACGACTTCCGCGGTGTCGGTCACCTTGCAGGAGCCGCCGCTCGACCCCGTCGAGTTCATCCGTGCCGCGCTCGAGGCGAACAAGGCGAGGAGCGCCGGCACCGTCGTCGTGACCGTGCCGGCTCCGTCCGTCGCGCTCGAGACCGTGCTCGACGCGGCTGCGGAGGAGAGCGCCGTCCTCTGGAGTCCGCCGGAAGGGCCGGGCTTCGTCGCGCTCGGCTCCGTCGAGACGTTCGTCGGGACCGGCGTGCTCCGGACGGAGCAGATCCGCTCGCGCGCCGAGGCGTTCTTCGCGCGCCTCGAGCACGTGCGCTCGACGGAGGACGCGCCGTCGCTCCGCTGCTTCGGCGGTCTGTCGTTCCAGCCCGGCGCCGCGAGTGCCGAGCCGTGGACGGAGTTCGGGGACGCGCGCTTCGTCTTTCCCCGCTTCCGTTACTGTCGTCAGGGCGACCGCGGCTTTCTCAGCGTCGCGGCGCGTGCCGACGAGACGGCGAGCGAGCCGTCGCGGCGTGCACTCGTCGCCGCGGCGTCGGGTCTGCTCGACGCGCTCCACCGGGCGTCGCGGGTCGTGCCCACCGCGGTCCGTCCCGAAGCGCGGCGGGTCGTCTCGCGGGACGAGACGTCCGAGACCGAGTACCGCGGGCTCGTGCAGCGCATCGTCGATCGCATCGGCGCGGGCGAGTTCCAGAAGGTCGTCATCGCGCGGCGCTCGACGCTCTCGTTCGACGCGCCGGTCGAGCCCACGAGCGTGCTCCGTGATCTGGCGGAAACGTCGGAGCACTGCACCCGGTTCGCGTTTCGCTTCGGTAAGATGACCTTCGTCGGAGCCACGCCGGAGCGCCTGATCCGACGTCGAGGCCCGTCGCTCGACACCGAGGCGCTCGCCGGTTCGAGTGACGGCGCGCAGGCCGCGGCGCTGATGCACAGCCCGAAGGAGCGCGAAGAGCACGACCTCGTCGTGCGCGAGATCGTGCGCGCCCTGGCGCCTCTCTGCGTCACGCTCGACCACCCGACGGCACCCGAGGTGCGCGTCCTCCGTCATCTCCTCCATCTCACGACGCCGATCCGTGGCCGGCTCTCTGCGCCGGTGCACGTGCTCGATCTCGTGCAGCGCCTGCACCCGACTCCCGCCGTGGGCGGCGTGCCGGGCCCGGACGCCGTCCGCTTCATCACCGAGCACGAGCCGGCCGAGCGCGGCTGGTACGCCTCGCCCATCGGCTGGTTCGACGCCGACGGGGACGGCGAGTTCGCCGTCGGCCTCCGTTCGGGCGCGCTCGTCGGCGATCGGGCGTACCTGTACGCCGGCGGTGGCATCGTGAAAGACTCGGACCCCGCGAGCGAGTACGCCGAGACCCGGCTCAAGCTCGCGACGCTGTCTGCTGCGCTCCACGTCGCCCAATGACCCCGGAAAATCTGCTCTCCGAGTGGGCCCGGCTCCTCGTGGTGAGCCTCGCGGACGCGGGACTCCGTGAGCTCGTCGTGAGCCCCGGCTCCCGGTCGACGCCGCTCGTCGCCGCGGCGCTCGCGTCGAACCGGTTCCGGATGCACAGCGTCGTCGACGAGCGGAGCGCGGCGTTCTTCGCGCTCGGCCACGCGAAGGCGCGCGGAACGCCGTCGGCAGTGCTCTGCACGTCGGGCTCCGCTGCGGCGAACTACTTTCCCGCGATCGTCGAGGCGCGCGCGGCGCGCGTGCCCCTGCTCGTCATCACCGCCGATCGTCCCTTCGAGCTTCACGACTGCGGCGCGCCCCAGACGATGGAGCAGACGCGCCTGTATGGGGAACACGTGGTCCGCTTCGTCGAGCTCGGCATGCCGGACGGCGAGCGTGCGGCGCTCGTCGGTCTCCAGCGTCGCGCCGTGCAGTGCATCGAAGCTGCGCTCGGCCCCGAGCCCGGGCCGGTTCACGTCAACGTGCGCGCGCGAAAGCCGCTCGAGCCCGTGACGGCTCGAACCGACGCCGCGCGCTCTCTCACGACGACGGTCGACGAGCTGCTGCGCACACCGATCACGCGCGCGTCCCGCGTCGCGTCCGTTCCTGCGCCGTCGCTCGTCGAGGACGTCGCGCGCGCGCTCGGCGCGACGTCGCGTGGCCTCATCGTGTGCGGCCCGGCCGAGCTCGGCGCGGCCGCGCTCGGGCCGTCGCTCGCCGAGCTGTCACGCCTGACGGGCTTTCCCGTCTACGCCGAGACGACGAGTCAGCTCCGCTTCGCGGGCTCGTCCACGCTGCCGGCGGGGTCGACGCTCGACGGGCTCGACGTGCTCCTCCGCGTGCCGCACTTCCGCGCGACGTTCGCGCCGGAGGTCGTCCTTGCGGTCGGCGCGCCCCCGACGTCGGGCGCATGGGAACGATTCGTCGCGGAGCATCCCGCCGTGGAGCGTCATGTGGTCGCCAGCGCGGGCTGGCCCGATCCGTCGAGCACGGCGCGCACCCTGTTGCTCGGAGATCCGGAAGCGTCGCTCTGCGCGCTCGTCGCGGCGGTCTCGCCGGCGAAGGCGCCGCACCCGGCGTGGGCGGCAGAGCTGTCCGTCGCGAACGCCGCAGCGTGGAGCGCCGTCGACGGCGTGCTCGCCGACGAAGCATCGCTCTCCGAGGGCGGCGTGCTCCGCGCCGTCATGGACGCCCTTCCCGCGGGAGCGCTCTTCGGCGTCGGCAACAGCTTGCCGGTACGTCACGTCGACGTGTTCTGTCGCGCGCGTCCTGCCGCGGATCTCGGCGTCTGGTCGCAGCGCGGCGTGAGCGGCATCGACGGCGTCGTCTCGGGCGCCGCGGGTGCGGCCGACGCCTCCGGACGACCCACGGTGCTCGTCGTCGGTGACGTGTCGGCGCTCCACGACATGGGCGGTTTCGCCGTCGCGAAGAACGCCACGACGCCGCTCGTCGTCGTGGTGCTCAACAACGCCGGTGGTCGCATCTTCGAGCAGCTCCCTATCGCCGGCGCGAGCCTCGGCGAGGACGCGGAGCGGTTCTGGACCACGCCGCACCAGGTGCGCTTCGACGCCATCGCCGGCGCGTTCGGCCTTCCCTACGTCCGCCCGGAGAGTGTCGGCGCGCTCGTCCAGGCCGTTCGTGACGGCCTCGGGCGCCCCGGCTGCACCCTCGTCGAGGCCGTCGTGCCTGCGCACGGCGCCCGCGAGCAATACGCGCGGCTCGCCGCCGCGACGGAGTCGGCGCTGGCCCGGGGAGCGTCGCCATGACGACCACCGTCGCGCTGCTCCACGGATTCACCGGGAGCCCGAACAGCTTCCGAAAAGTGACCACTGCGCTGGTCGAGAACGACTTTCGCGTCGAGGCACCTCCCCTCGTCGGTCACGGCGCGCTCGACGACGCATCGGTGACCGACTTCGAGGGCGAGGTCGAGCGGCTCGCGCGCCAGCTCCGTGCCCGCGCAGAGCGGATGCACCTCGTCGGCTATTCGCTCGGAGGGCGCATGGCCATCGGGCTCCTCTGCCGTCATCCGGGGCTCTTCACTGGCGCGACCCTGGTGTCGGCCCAGCCCGGTCTGACGGCGGCCGCAGCGCGACTCGATCGTCGTGCCGCCGACGAGACCTGGTGCAACCTGCTAAAAACCCAGGGAGTCGAAGCCTTCGTCGACGCCTGGGAAGAAGTGCCGCTCTTCGCGTCGCAGACCGAGCTCCCAGCCGACGTCCGGGACGCGCAGCGCGCCGAGCGGCTCGCCCACGACCCGAACGGCCTCGTGCGCTCGCTCCGGACCTGCGGGCTCGGCGAGATGCCCTCGTACTGGGAAGCCCTGTCGGCAATCCGTGTTCCGACTACCCTGGTGGTCGGTTCTCACGACGCGAAGTTCGCGGCCCTCGCCGAGCAGATGCGCGATCACCTGCCCCAGGCGAAGCTCCGTCTCATCCCCGACGCCGGCCACAACGTGGTGCTCGAGAAGCCGTCGGCGCTCCTCGAAATATTGCTGGAATCCCTGGGGGGCGCATGACGTCGGCGGTCAGCCCTGGATCCCTCCGTGCATGGGTACTCGCGTGCCGGCCCGCGACACTCACCGCCGCGGTCTCGCCGGTGCTCGTCGGCACGGCCTGCGCGGTCTCCGTCCACGCGGTCCGCGTCGGGCCAGCGCTCGCCGCGCTCGTCGGCGCGATGCTTCTCCAGATCGGTTCGAACCTCGCCAACGACGTGTTCGACTTCGAGAAGGGCGCCGACACCGAGGAGCGACTCGGCCCGGTGCGCGCCGCGCAAAGCGGGCTCCTGACGCCGCGGCAACTCCGCGCCGGCATGGTCGTCGTGTTCGCGCTCGCGCTCGCGATCGGCGTCTACCTGGCGGCGGTCGCCGGCCTGGTCGTCGTCGCAATCGGCCTTGCGTCGATCGCGTCGGCCATCGCGTACACCGGGGGACCGTATCCGCTCGGCTATCACGGCCTCGGCGACGTCTTCGTGATGGCGTTCTTCGGCTTCGTCGCGGTGACCGGTACCGCGTTCGTCCAGGCCGGCTACGTCCCGGCGGTGGCATGGGCCGCGGCGGTACCCGTCGGCGCGATCGCGACTGCCGTCCTGGTCGTCAACAACGTGCGTGACCGCGAGACCGACGTTAAGGCCGGTAAGCGCACGCTCCCCGTCCGCTTCGGGCGGCGCGCCGGAATCGCCGAGTACGGATTCCTGATCGCCGCAGCGTACGTCGTTCCCGTGGCGCTGGCCGCGACGCGCATGGCCTCGCCGTTCGTGCTCTTGCCGGTGCTGTCGCTGCCGCTCGGCGTGCGCCTCGTCCGTCGAGTCGCGGCCGACTCCGGCCGAGCCCTGAACGCCACCCTCGTCACCACCGCAAAACTCTTGCTGCTCCACGCCCTGCTATTCGCCATCGGCATAGCCGCCGGCGCACCCGGCTGACGTCCCCCAAACGGCGCAATCGGCGTCACCGTCGCGCGTTGCCGCCGTCGTCGCAAGCCGCCGTCACGGGCCGCCGCGGCTGGCGGCGCGATGGGCGCGCGCCCGGGCGTTTCGGTGGTAAATCTCGGCGATGCGGCTTTCGCGAATCGACGTTCTGACGTGCCGTGGGCGCGTGAACGGCGCGCGCGGGGCGGCGGAGAAGTGGACGGAGCGTGCTGGCTTGCTGCTGCGGCTCACGACGCGGGACGGGCACGTTGGGCAGGGCGAGGCGTCTCCCCTTCCCCGCTATTCGCGCGACGACTTCGACGGCGCACGGAGCGCGCTCGACGCCGTCGACTGGGACGCCGTGCCGGAGGCGGAACCGGGTGAATCCGGGCGCGACCACGTCGCGCGCCTCGCCGCCTTCTCCGGCGTTCTGCCGCCCTCCGCGGCGTTCGCGCTCGAGACGGCGGTCCTCGACGTGGTCGCGCAGCGTCGCGCCGTGCCGCTCTGGGCGCTGTTTGGCGACGCCGAGCCGTCCAGGGTGCCGCTCTCGTCGTTGCTCGGCGGCGCCGACGATCTCGACGTGGTCGCTGCGGCGAGTCGCGCCGTCGCGCGCGGTGTGCATACCGTCAAGGTGAAGCTCACGGGGCCCCGGCTCGGGCCACAGCTCGACACGCTCGGACGACTCCGTGATGTGCTCGGCGCGCGCGCGCTTCGCCTCGATGCGAACGGCACCTTCGACGCTGCGACCGCCGTCGCGGAGCTCGACGCGCTCCGCGCGTGCAACCCGGAGCTCGTCGAGGAGCCGGTCCCGACGGCGTCGCTCCCCGGTCTCGGCGCATTGCCGGTACCGATCGCCCTCGACGAATCGCTCCAGGACGCGGCGGCGCTTGCCGGGCTCGAGCCGCACCTCGGGCGCCTCCGGTGCGTGGCGCTGGTGCTCAAGCCGATGGCGCTCGGCGGCTTCGCGCGGTGCCTCGCGCTCGCGGCGCGCGCCCGCGTGCTCGGCCTGGACGTCACGTTTTCGCATCTCTTCGACGGCCCGGTCGGGCTCGCCGCCGCGGCGCACCTCGCGCTCGCAGTGGGTTCGCGGTCGCGCGCGAGCGGCCTCGACGCCCACGGCGGGCTCGAGGCGTGGCCCCCGGTCGCGCTGCCGTTCCTGGATACGACCAGCGTGATGGCCACTTCATCGCCGGGGCTCGGGCTCCCGGCGCTCGAGGTGCCGGCGTGACGCTCTCCGCCGTGGACGCCGCGCGGGAAGCCCCGGATCGCGTCGCGCTGGTGCTCGGCGGCGTTCCGGTGACGTTCGCGGAGCTCGCCGCACGCGTCGCGCCGCTATCCGTCGCGAGCGCTGGGCCGCCGACGCCCTTCGTCGGCAGGAGCGACCGCGCGACGCTCGAGCGGGTGTACGCCCACGTCACCGCTGCCGCGCCGATGCTGCTCTTGCACCCGCGCCTCACCGAGTCGGAGCGTCGCGCCGTGCTCGCGATGCTCGAGCCGGAGCTCGCGGCATGGCCCGCGACCGGCGCCTACGCTGCGACCAGCGCCCACGCCGCGACCGGCGCGGAAGCAGAGCCCGCGCACGACGCCGCGCGCTGCCTCGCTGTCCTGATGACGTCGGGGACGACGGGGCGGCCGAAGGGCGTGGTGCTTTCGCGGCGCGCGTTCCTTGCGTCAGCGCGGGCGAGCGAGGGGAACATCGGGCTTCGCGACGGCGATCGGTGGCTCCTCGGTTTGCCGATCGCCCATGTCGGCGGGCTGTCCATCCTGACCCGCTCGCTCATTGCGCGGACGGCGGTCGTGGTCCCGCAAGAAGTGGCGGACGGCAAGCGCCTCGACGCGCACGCGCTCGTGCGCACCATCGAGGAAGACCGGGTGACGCTGGTGTCGCTGGTACCGACGCAGCTCGAGTGGCTCCTGTCCGGCGCCGTCGAGTGGCGACCGCCCGCGCATCTGCGCGCGATCCTCCTGGGCGGAGCCGCGGCGCGACCATCGCTCCTCGAGCGCGCCGCAGAGCACGGCTTGCCGGTCCTGACGACGTACGGGCTCACCGAGGCGTGCTCGCAGGTGACGACCCAGCGCGTCGGAACCGTGAATCGCGGAGAGCTCGGTTCGGGGCCGTCCATCGATGGCGCCGAGGTCCGGATCCGTGACGGCGTGATCGAGGTGCGGGGCCCGATGCTCTTCGACGGGTACCTGCCCGCGCCCGGCGCGCCACCCTTCACGCCCGACGGCTGGTTTCCGACGAACGACCTCGGACGCCTCGACGACCACGGCAACCTGCACGTCGTCGGTCGTCGTTCCGAGCTCGTGATCACGGGCGGTGAGAACGTCCATCCGGCAGAGGTCGAGGCGGTCGTCGACCGTTGTCCGGGCGTCGCGGCGTGCTGCGCCTTCGGCGTCCCCGACGAGACGTGGGGCGAGCTCCTCGCCGTCGCGATCGTTCCTGCGGCCGGCGGCGCACCCGACGATGCGAGCCTCGCCGAGTTCTGCCGCGAGCGCCTCTCGTCACACCGGCGCCCGCGGCTAGTCGTCCACGTCGGCGAGCTCGCGACGAACGCCGCCGGCAAGCTCGACCGCGCCGCCACCCGCACCCGCGCCCTGCCCACTCTGCGACGGTTGTGAGATTTACGTGGGCACCGCCTCGTGACGCCGGGCCGGGTGATGCTGGTGAGCGACGGGGGGCGCGCTATGCTCGGGGGGATGCGGTCTTCGTCGGTGATTCTCGTCGCACTGGTTCTTTCGACGGCGTGCCACTCGGCGTCGTCCGAGCCCGCGCCGGCGAAGGTCGCGCCGGCGGAGAGCGTCGCGCAGGCGGAGGCGCCAGTGACGCCGCCGCCGGGCGCGGCTGCGGCGATGCCGCCGTCAGGGGCGCTCAAGCGGTTCGGTGAGCCGATCGCGCCGGGCGCGACCGTGACGCTCGCGAACGTGCTCGCGAAGCCGGACGAGTTTGCGAACCACACCGTGACCCTCGAGGCGAAGGTGCGGCGAAATTGCACGCGCCGCGGGTGCTGGATGGAGCTGTCCCAGGCGATGGATCCGGCGCTCCCCGGCTGTCGCGTGACGTTCAAGGATTACGGGTTCTTCGTTCCGCTCGACTCGGCGGGCTCGACCGCCAGGGTCCAGGGCACGGTCGAGGTCACGCACGTCGCGCCGGGCGAGGTCGCGCACCTCGAGAGCGAGGGCGCGCAATTCGCGGCGAAGCAGCCCGATGGGACGGCGAGCGAGGTTCGGCTCGTCGCAACGGGTGTGGAGCTCTGGCGCGAACAGACCTGAAGCCACTCGCCTTTCGCCGCTTTCTCCCGATTCTCGCGCCGCTGTGCTAGCGGTCCCTGTCGGATATGAGAAAGCTCGTTCCACGGACATTTTTTGCGGTCCTCGCGGCTTTTTCCGGCGTCATCACGCCGATGAGCGCGACGGCCGACAGTGGTTCGGCCGAGGACGCGCCCGCCGTGTCGCCGGCCGTGCCGAAGCCCGCTGCCGCGCCGATGACGGAGGACGAAGCCGCACCGCCCGACGAGTCGGAGCCCGGGCCCGCTGACGTGCCCACCGCCGCGCCGCCGTCCACGACGCCACAGGCCGCCCCGCCGACGCCGAAGAACGACAAGGAGCCCCCCAGACCCCCTCGCACTGAACACGGCGAGCGGGAGCACGTGGTCGCCTCCGGTGAGACGCTCGGCGGCATCGCGCACCACTACGGCATCTTCACCGACGCGCTCGCGACGGCCAACGGCATCACTCGCCTCACGCCGATCCGCGCGGGGCAGAAGCTCGTCGTTCCCGCGCAGGGCGAGGTCGTGCACGCGCCCGCCCGCACCCACGTCGTCGGTCGCGGCAACACCATCGGCGGCATCTCGCGTCGCTACGGTGTGACGATCGAGGCGCTGCTCTCCGCAAATCATCTGCGGCGCACCGACCGTCTCAAGATCGGCCAGCAGCTCGCGATCCCGGGCGACAACGGCGCGATGCCGCCGCCCGCGCACGACCACGAGTCGCCCACGGCCGCCCACGCGGAAGAGACGCTGGTTCACGACTCCGGAATGCAGGAGCTCCCGATCCAGGGGAGCGCGCCGGCGTATTACTTCGAGCCATCCGGTGCGGGTCGCAGCGGCATGCGGCCGGTCATCGTCTATCTCCACGGCCGCGGCGCGGATCCGAAGTACTACTGCCGTCGCTGGAGCCACGTCGCACGCGACCTCGGATGGCTCATCTGCCCCTCCGGGCAGGAAGATCGCGGTGACGGCAAGCGCGGCTGGGGGAACAGCTGGCCCGGCGGGCGCAACGTCGTGATGCGCGCCATCGAGGGCCTGCGCGCGAAGTACGGGCGGCGCGTCCAGCTCTACGGCAACACGCTGATCGGCTTCAGCGAGGGCGCGTTCGTCGCGATGAACGTCGGGCTCCGCGAGCCGCACACGTTCAACCGGTGGCTCATCCTGGGCGCCGACACCGATTACTGGGGCGCGGCCGGCGTCGCGACGTTGCCCGAGGCCAAGGGTCGCGTGCGGCGCGTCTATCTCATCACCGGCGGCCACGACGACGTCGTGGACGACGCCGAGAAGGTCCGTCGCTGGCTGAACGACGCCGGAGTGCCGGTGCGGGTCACGACTCCCCACGACATGGGTCACGAGGTCGCTCTCGAGACGAAGCCCGGAATGTACCAGGCCGCGCTGCGCTGGCTCGCTCAGGGATGAGAAGCTTCAACACCGCGACGGCTCTGACGCTCGCGACGCTCGCCGTCGCATGTAGCAAGGAAGACAGCGCGACGAGCGGCGCGCCCGCGCCGAGCGCCGTGGCGGCAAGCGCCGCGACGCCGGCGAGCTCCGCCGAAGTGGCGATGACGGCGAGCTCCGCCCCCGTCCCTGCCGCGCCGAAGGCCGGACCGGCGGGGCCGCTCAACGTGATGCTCCTCTCCATCGACTCGCTCCGGCAGGACATGCCGTGGGCCGGCTATCCGCGCGCCATCGCGCCGAACCTGACGAAGCTCGCCGCCGAGTCGGTGGTGTACTCGCACGCCTACTCCGTCTCGAGCTACACCGCGAAGAGCGTCGCCGCGTTCCTGACGAGCCGCTACCCGTCGACGCTCTATCGCTCGGGGTATTTCTTCACCGATTACCCGACGTCCAACGTCTTTCTCGCCGAGATCCTTCACGATCACGGCGTGCACACCATCGGCGTGCAGGGGCATCTCTACTTCGGTCGCGGCAAGCACCTCGATCAGGGCTTCGACGTGTGGGAGCTCGTCCCGGGCATCACCTTCGACGCGACGACGGACAAGAACATCACGAGCGACAAGATGACGGACATCGCCATCAAGGCGCTCTCCGATCCGGCGACGGCGAACAAGCCGTTTTTCACGTGGGTGCACTACACGGACCCCCACGACGAGTACAACAAGCACCCCGAGTCCCCCGACTTCGGCAAGGACAACCGCTCGCGCTACGACTCGGAGGTGTTCTTCACCGACCTCCACGTGGGGCGGCTCCTCGACTTTGCCCGCAAGCAGCCGTGGTGGAACAAGACGGCGGTGATCATCACCGCCGACCACGGCGAGGCGTTCGGCGAGCACGGGATGTACAAGCACGCCTTCCGGCTGTGGGAGGTGCTCACCCGGGTGCCGCTCATCATCCATGTGCCCGACGCGGCGCCCCACGAAATCCACGAGAACCGCTCGCAGATCGATCTCGCGCCGACCATCGCGGATCTCGAGGGCATCCACGAGCGTCCCGAGTCGTTCGTCGGCCGGAGCCTCGTCCCCGAGCTCTACGACGGAAGCCACGCCGACGACCGGAACCCCGTCGTCCTCGATCTGCCGGAGGACGCGAACAATCCCCAGACCCGCGCCATCGTGCAGGGCAACTCGAAGCTCATCGTGTACGGCAAGAACCGTTACGAGCTCTACGACCTCGCCGCCGATCCCGGCGAGCTCCACGATCTGTCGAAATCCGAGCCCGCGAAGCTCGCCGACATGAAGTCCGAGTTCGACAAGACCTGGGCCCAGATCCCGTTCGTCCAGTCGTACGGCGGGATGAAGCTCCACGACGGATCCATGGCCGACGGGCCGATGGGCCCTGCGAAGAAGTGAACGCCTCGCCGCCTACGGCGTGACGACGGATTTCAGGTCTTGCTCGACCTGTTCGGCGGCGCTGCGGATGATCGTGGCGTACCAGCGGGTGAGCTCGGTCTTCACCACGAAGTCCGTCTTTCCGTCGCTGCCGGGGTGGTGCCAGATCTCGGTCGTGCCGATCGGCTTGCGCTCGTCGAAGTACTCGATCTTGAAGACGAGGTCGGCTGCGGCGGGCGGCGGGTGGAGCGTGTCGCCCTCGTAGCTCGTGGTGCGGAGGCGCTCGACCTTGCTCATCCAGTTGGTGGCGGTCTCGTCCTTGTCGTTCGGCGCAGTCGGCTTCGTCCAGGCGTCCTTCTTGTCGGTGCTGCGGACGAGCTCGCGGGTGGCGCCGCCGGCGGTGATCTTGATGCGCTTCGCGACTCCGTCCTCGAAGGCGTGGAGGCGGCGCTCGACGAGGCGCTGATCGGCGCTCGTGAGATCGCGGACGATGCTGCCGAGCACGACGTAGCCGTTCCCAGTAGCGAGATCCTTCGCGTAGTAGTCGGAGCCGCCGGGAGTCGTGGCGCCGAACACCAGGGTGTTCGATTTGCCGCCGATTTTCACGGTGAGCCGGCCCTCTTCCTTGTCGAGCCCGAAGTCGAGCTTTTGCGCGTCGGTCACCTTGCCGAGCACCCGGAGCGCGCGGAGCGGTGCGAGTGACGCGATGAGATCGTCACCGTCCTTCGTCGCGACGAAGTGGCTGATCTTCGGCTCGTTCGGGTTCGCGGACGGCGGCTCCGCCGGGAGCGGATTGCCGTGCTCGTCGGTCTTCTTCGCAGGTTCGGTGGAGGGGTTCTTCTTCACCGTGCCGACGTAGTACTTGCCGTTGGTGTCGCGGTGCGGCTCGAGCGTGAGGAGCCCCTGCTTCGCCTCGTACTTCACCTCTTCGACCTGGTCGGGGAGGCCGGGCCAGAGATCCGTCTCGCCGTGCTTCGGCGCCTTGTCGGCGTCGGTGGTCCAGGTCTTCAGGGCGAGGCCGCCCGCGACGGCGAGGATCGCCGTGTGGATTAGCAATCCGCGCGTCACCATCACTTCTTCCCTCCGCGCCGCTGGCGGGCGCGACGGCTGTACGTCAGACCGAGACCGAGAACGAGCGCCGGCGCGCCGAAGATCGTTGCGTAGAACCAGACGAGATCCTTGTGCTGCGTGTGCTCGATGCGCACGTCCTCTTCCGAGTTCACCTCGCCGGCGAAGCTCTCTTCACCGCCGAGCCAGCGGAGCGCGTCGATGACGAGGAGCTGGTTCGTCATGAAGTTCGACATGACGAGATCGGTGAAGACGTCCGCGTCGGAGAGAACGAAAGCGCGCATCTCGTTCGGTGTCGCCACCGCCGGGATGTCCTTGTTCTTCTCGTCCTTCTTCTTCTTGTCGTCCTTCTTCTCTTCCTTGAGCGGCGCGGGCGGAGCCGCGCCCATGATCGGCTGCGAGACGGCGGCGGCGAGGCCGAATGTGTCGCGCTTCTCGCTGCCCTCGTCGTACTGGTAGTTCCGGTTCGTGTCCGCGAACGTGTTCGTCATCGCGCGGAGGGCGATGTCGACCTTGGCGGACGAACCGCTGATGCGCTGGAGCGAGCCGGCACCTGCGACCACGACCGCTGCACGCGACGAGTTCCGGCTCAGCGTCGATACCGAGGCATGCGACGAGAAGCGGTTCGTGACGAGCAGGGTGCGGTCGGAGTCGTTGAAGCGACGGCGCGCGAACTGCTTGTCGTTCGCGAGCACGACCGGCGTGAACTCCACGCCGACGATGCCGGCGAGGGCCTCGAGGGAGCCGATCGTCCCCTTCACGGCGAGCCCGCTGGTCACGGGTTGAAGGGCGGAGCCGGCTTTCGGCTTCGCCTTGTCGGTGTCAGCGCTCGCGACGGCCTTTGGCGACGTCAGCGACGCGGGCCGCGCCGGAGCGCCGGTAGGTGACTGCACTCCCTCGGTCTCCGTCTCTTCGGACGAGACGGCGTCGGGATCGAGCGCCATGAGGAGCTTGCCGCCGCGCTTCGCGTAGCGCTCCACGGACGCGAGCTCTTCGGGCGAGAACGGCTGGGCCGGGCCGAGGATCATGAGAACGTCGCAGTCCTCGGGCACGTCGGTCGCGAGACCCTGGCCGATGCCCAGGTTCTTCACGTTGTAGTTCTGCTTGCCGAGGAGCGTCCGGAGGAGCTGCGCGGAACGACCCGACTCTTGCTTGTCGGGCGCGTGATCCTCGTCGTCGTTGATCTCGTCGTGGCCGACGGTGAGATAGACGTTCCGTCGCTCGCGGAGGAGCTTGTAGAGCCGTTCCTGAAAATCGCGGTCCAGCGTCTTCAGGTTCTTGGCGGCGTCCTTCATGTCGGTGCCGACGGTGACGGTGCGCTTCGCCTCGCCCTTCTCGATGACGATGACGCCGTCCTGGACGATCTTCATCTCCTTGGCGAGCTTCGGCTGGAGGTAGCGGTCCTGGACCTCGACCTTCAGGTTCGGCGCGCCGGCGGCGAGCTTCGTGAGGTAGCTCTGCACCTCGTAGCGGACGGGGCTCACCTCGGGGAAGAAGCCGATCACGCGGATCGGCTGGTTCAACCCTGTGACAAGCTTCCTGGTCGATTCACTGGGCTCGCTCGTCTTGAAGTACGAGAAGTCCATCTTCGCCTCCGAGCCGGTGGCGGAATAGACGAAGAGGGCGCCGTAGATAGCCGCGAGGGCGAGGGTGAGGCCCGCGGCTGCTGCGGCGCGGACCCGACGGCTCTCGAGCCGGTCGGCATTTCGCTGGGGGTAAAGAGCCGCCTCGGCGAAGAGCATCGGGATGACGCTCACGAAGATGAGCACCGTCCAGAGGACGGTGAGCACGGCGTGGACGCTCTCGCGCTTGTCGTCCGCGGCCGTCAAGAGGCCGAGCTTGCCCATGCCCCAGTCGGTCGTCAGCGCGTAGACGGCGAGCGCGAGCACGCCGCCGACGGACAGGATCCCGAGGAGCCGCTCGATGCGCCCGCGCTCTCCGCCCGCTTGCCAGGTCGGAACGAAGCGCGTCGCGGTCGCGACCAGCACGGCGGCTAGACCGGGTGCAGTCGCCACCCAGTGACCGGAGTCGAACGTGCTGAGCACGCGCTCCCCGATGTACATGAGGACGAGACCGCCGACGTACACCGGGACGACCCACGCGGGCGCCCCTTCGCGGTTCGCGGAGACCGTCTTCGGCGTCTCCTTCTTCGGCTCGCTCAGCGCCATCGACGCGCCTCCAGGATCTTCGTTGCCGACAGCAGGAAGAAGTATGTGATGGCGAGGTAGTAAGCGACGCCCTTCAGCTCGAGGATGCCCTTCTGGAAGGGCTGGAAGTTCTGGTGGTGGAACGCGAGCCCGGCGAGGAACTCGTTCAGCGGCGGCTCGACGGCGGAGGCGAGCATCCAGAGCAGGATGAGCGCCGTCAGGATCGCCGCGCCGACGATGGCCGCGACGACCTGCGAGCGGGTGAGCGCCGACGCGAAGAGACCGATCGCAATGGTCGCGGAGCCGATGAGCAGAAGGCCGATGTAGCCGACCACGATGTGGCCGATGCTCACCTTGCCGTTCACGAAGATGAGGGCCGGCATGTAGAGCGTCAGCAGCGTGAGCACGGTGAGCATGCCGAGCGCCGACAGGTACTTGCCGAGGACGATCTCCCAGTCGCGAACCGGCGCGGTGTTCAGCAGCGTGAACGTGTGCGTCTGCCGCTCTTCGGCGATGAGGCGCATCGACAGGATGATGCTCGACGCCATCGTGATGCCGCTCGCGGCGTAGAAGAACTCGCTCAGCACCTCGGCCGAGAGCATCTTCTGCGAGAGGCCCCAGTAGTAAAACAGGATGCCGTCGATGAGGAGCGCGCCGGCGATGATCACCGACCCGAGCGGTGACCGCACGTAAGCGCCCATCTCGCGGCGCGCAATCAGTAGCGCCTTGCTCATGACTCGGCTCC
Organism: Polyangiaceae bacterium; assembly: GCA_036272055.1. Classification (GTDB taxonomy): domain Bacteria; phylum Myxococcota_A; class Polyangia; order Polyangiales; family Polyangiaceae; genus DASZVB01. Next base: position 69,973 of record DATAZL010000083.1, read on the forward strand.
GTTCGTCGCAGCGGCGGGCTTCTTCGTGGAGCCGGCGAGGCGCAAGAAGACGCTCTCGAGCTCGTGCTCGACGCGGCCGAGCTCGAGCAGCTCGAAGCCGCCGGAGATGGCAGCCTGCGCCACCGCGGCCCGGATGTCCTGCTTCGCCTCGACGATGAACGCGGCGATCTCGTCGGAGCTCTCGTTGGTCACGGTGTCCTCGACGCCGGTGACGCCGGGCACGTCGCCGAGCGCCTTCTTCGCCTTGAGCGATACGACGGCGCTCGAGGCGCCGGGAGCTCGCAGCGCGACGCGCACGCGGACGCCCTCGAGGAGCTTCGACGACAGCTCGTTCTCCGAACCGGACGCGACGATCTCACCGTCCTTGATGACGAAGATGCGATCGCACGTCTCGCTGATCTCGGACAGGATGTGACTGGAGAGAATGACGGTGTGCTTGCCCGCGAGAGTCCTGACGAGCTGACGCATCTCGACGATCTGCACCGGGTCGAGACCGGAGATCGGCTCGTCGAGCACGACGAGCTTCGGCTCGTGGATGATCGCTTGCGCGATGCCGACGCGTTGCTGATAGCCGTGGGAGAGCGTCGAGATCGGATCTTCGTGACGGTCGGAGATAGCGGTCAGCTCTTCGACCGCGCCGACGCGACGCATGACGTCGGCCGAGGCCACGCCGCGGAGGCGCGCGGCGAACGCCAGGTACTCGCCGACCCGCATGTCGCCGTAGAGCGGCGGGACGTCGGGCAGATAGCCGATGCGCTCGCGCACCGCCTCCGGCCGCTCGACGACGTCGATGCCGTCGACTCGCACCGTGCCGGACGACGGGAGAAGGTCGCAGGCCAGGATGCGGAGCGCCGTGGTCTTTCCCGCGCCGTTCACGCCCAGGAGCCCCACGATTTCGCCCTGGTCGATTTCCGCCGAAACTGGACCCAGGGCCCTCGCGGCGCCGTAGTACTTATATAGATCTCGGATTTCGATCACTGGTTCAGGGTCCCTGCGCTCAAACGCCGCCCGCGCTACAGCGTCTTTCGATTTAGCCTCGAAGTCGCGGCACGGACCCGCGACGGGCGGCGGTTATTCCCCAAGGTCCATAGAGAGTGCAAGCCCCGGTTTCCGGACCGTGCGACGCCCTCGCAAAACGCCAACACACCATGATGTCGCCTGCTGTGGAGTCCGGGACCGATTCTGGACGGATAATTGCGGACCAGATCCGCACTGCGGCGGCGGAGCTCGGATTCGTGAGGACGGGATTCGCCCGCGCCACACCGTTCGATGACGCACGCGGCGCGCTGACGAGCTGGCTCGCGCAGGGCTACGAAGGTGAGCTCGCCTATATGCGAGCCGCCGACGACCGCGCCGACCCGGGAGCACTCCTGCCCGGAGTCCGCACCATCATCGCCGTCGCGCTCCCTTACGGCGGCCGGCCAGTCGCGCTGCGTCTCACCCGCGATGCGGAGCCGCTGACGGCGCGCATCGCGACGTACGCCGTGGGCGACGACTATCACCGTGTCCTCAAGGACAAGCTGTTCGAGCTGTCGCGCGTGTGCGAGCGCATCGTCGGTCGGCCGGTGGAGTCGCGGGTGTGCGTCGACACCGCGCCGCTCCTCGAACGTGAGGCGGCGCGCCGGGCGGGCATCGGTTTCACCGGAAAATCGACGATGACCATCGCGCCCGGCGTCGGGACGTATCTGCTGCTCGGCGAGCTCCTCGTCGATGTCGATATCGAGCCGAGTGAACCGGTGCGCGCCGCGTGCGGGCGCTGCACGGCATGCCTCGACGCCTGCCCGACCGGCGCCTTCGTCGGACCGTACGTCCTCGACGCGAAGCGATGCGTCTCGTACCTGACGATCGAGAACAAGGGCCCGATCCCGCGGGATCTGCGCGGGCTCATCGGCGGCAGGGTGTTCGGCTGCGACGAGTGCCAGGACGTCTGCCCGTTCAACGCCTCGGAGAGCGTGCGTCCCGCCGCGCCGGAGCTCGCCGCCGCGCCGGCGCGCGACGACGTGAGCCTCGTCGCGCTCCTCGAGCTCGGCGCCGCCGGTTACCGGCGTCTCGTGAAGCGGAGCGCGATGCGACGGATCGGGCGCGAGCAGCTCAAGCGAAACGCCGCCGTCGCGCTCGGCAACTCCGGCGACGAGCGGGCCGTCGCGCCCCTCGTGCGCGCGCTCGCCGGCGAACGTAGCGCGCTCGTGCGACTCCACGTCGCGTGGGCGCTCGGGCGATTTGGCGGCGCAGACTCGCGCGCCGCGCTGGCGCAGGCGTGCAACGACGACGCCGACGGCGAGGTGCGCGAAGAGGCGCGTCGTTCCCTCGCCCAGCTCGACGCGAGAGACGGCAGAGATGCGCGCGACGCCGGTTGACGAGGTCACCGAGCCGTCGTGGCCCACGCCCGAACGGTTCAGGGCGGAGTACGTGCGCCGCGCGCGTCCGGTCGTGCTGCGCGGCTTCGTGTCGAGCTGGCCCGCACGGTCATGGGATTTTCCTGGGCTCCGTGAGCACCTTCCGAACCGGCGGCTCGAGGGGTGCGGCCTGAGCGCTACCGACGGCCTGAACGTCCGCAAGGTGTCGCTCACGCGCGAGGAGCTCGTTGCACGCCTCACCGGCGTCGTGAAGCTCGCGGGCGAGCCGCCGGACTGGTTCTTCGACGTTCCGACGGAGCTTCCCGAGCTCCGCGCCGCGCTGCCGCCTCCGCCGGTGACGTCGGGGCCGTTCCGCTACGGCGTCGCGCTCGGCGCGGACACGGTGACCCGAGGGCACTATCACACGTACGAGCACGCCCTCATCAGCCAGGTTCACGGCGAAAAGCGCGTCGTGCTCTATCCGCCGTGGGAGCGTCTCTATCCGTTTCCACGACGGCTCCGTCACTCGCCGCACGAGTACAGCCGAGTGGACTTCGCGGAGCCCGACGTCGCGACGTTCCCGCGCGTCGCCGCCGCGACGCGCTTCGAGACGACGCTCCACGCCGGCGATGCGCTGTTCGTCCCGGTGCACTGGTGGCACGCGGTGTACGGCGCGGGCCCCATCTTCTCGGTGAGCCTGCTCTGGAACGCGCGCTTCGCCGACTACCGCTTTCGCGCCTCGGGGCTGCGCGTGTTCACGAGCGCCGTCGCGCAGCGCGCCTTGCCGCCGCTCCGGGCCGTGCTTGCAGCGGGCTCGGTGCGGCGTCTCATCGACGCTTCACGCGAGCTGTTCGCGTAAGAACTTCACGCTACGTTCCCACGCCGTCTTCGCGAGATCGGCGACGTACACCTCGGGGCGGGTGTCGTTCATGAAGGCGTGGTGCGCCTCGTAGCGGAAGAGCTCGTGAGGCGCCTTTCCGGCCTTCACGGACTGCTCGACGTCGTTCACGCGCTCGGGCGTGCACCAGTCGTCGAGGTTCGCGTAATGGTACTGCATGGGGATCGTGATCTTGCCGGGGTCTGCGAACTCCTTCGGCGGCATTCCGTAGAAGACCACGCCGGCATCGAGCCCGGGCACCTTCACTCCGGTGATGATGACCAGCGCGCCGCCCATGCAGAAGCCGATCGCGCCGACCTTCTTCGACGTCTTCTTCAGGTGATCGAGCGCTCCGCGGATATCCTGCGTCGCGGCGTCCCCGAAGTTCAGGCCGGTCATGAGATGCGACGCTTCGGTCGAGTCGGACGCGATCTTGCCGCGAAAGAGATCGGGAACCAGGGCGCGAAATCCTTCGGCCGCGAAGCGATCGCCGGTCCGCTTTATCTGCGGGTTCAGGCCCCAGTATTCCTGGATGACGACCAGACCGGGCGCGCTCTCTCCGCCCTTCGGCATCGCGAGATACGCCGGGCAGGTTTTTCCGTCGGGGCGGGCGAACTCGATCATCTCTCCCATTGGCATGACCTCCAGGTCCGGGGAGCCTCGCGCAGGCGACCTCCGGTTTCAACCGGCCGGTGCGCTCGACGACAGAGAGCCGGGCGTGGTGAGGTCGAGCAGCTCGCGGCGCGACTCTTCCAGGCCGGCGGCGAAGACGTCGAGATCGGGCAGAATGTCCCAGTCACCGCACAGCCCGAAGTCGAGCTGCCCGTTGTACGAGAGCACCGCGACGCCGAGCGCGGCGTTGTTCATGATCGGCACACAGGGGAACGCCTCGAGCATCTGCCCGCCCTTGAGATAGAGCGGGAACTGCGGCCCGGGTACGTTGGTGACGATCACGTTGACCATGCGCTGGAGCGCCGCCGTCGCGCGGCCCGCGAGCGCGAGCAACGTCGGCGGTGCGTACTCCGAGAACTTCACCCAGAAGTCGGCTCCGACGGCCTGCTTCGATTCCTTGAGGCCCGCCATGCGTTGCCTCACGAATGCTACCCGGCGCGACGGGTTCCCCTCCCCGACCGGTAGATCGGCGGTCATCATCGAGACCATGTTGCCGTAGGTCTGCTGCTGCGACGGATCGCGCACGCTCACCGGCACCATCGCCTTCAGGGTCAGACCGTCGACGTGATCGCCGCGCGAGAGGAGCAGCTTGCGGAGCCCGCCCGTCACGAGCGAGAGGACCACGTCGTTCACCGTGCACCCGAAACGGTTCTTGATCGCCTTCAGGTCGTCGAGGCTCATGCGTACGATCTCGAAGCGGCGATGAGGGCCGATCTGGCGATTGAGCGACGTGAGCGGCGCGCGCTCGAGCGCGGCCTTTCCGAACGAGAACACGCCCTGCCCGACGTCGGTCGCGCGTTTCGCGAACTCGCGCTGCGTGCGCGTGGCGGCGCGGAGCGTGCGGTAAAGCTCGGCAGGTTTCGTGTACCGTTCGACGACCGCGTCGACGAGGAGCCGCTCGCGACTCGGGATCGGCGACGGACGCCAGTCGGGCGGCGGATCGCTCGGCGGCGGGTGCTTCGCGACGTCGAGGAGCACGGTCGCGAGATCGACGCCGCTGATCCCGTCGATCAGGCAATGATGCGTCTTCTGGATCACGCCGAGGCGATTGTCGGGCAGCTCGAAAACCCAGAGCTCCCAGAGCGGGCGCTGGCGGTCGAGTGGCCGGCTCATCACGCGGCCCATGAGCGTCAGCGCCTCGCGCTCGCCGGACGGGCGCGGCAACCCCGTGTAGCGAACGTGGAAGCGAATATCGAAATGCGGGTCGTCGACCCAGACGGGGCGACCCTGGTACGCCGGAACCCACGCGAGCTTCTTGCGAAACCGTGGCACGAGATGGAGCCGGCTCGCGATGTGCGTGTTGAGCTCGTCCTCGGTCAGACCGACGTTCTCGAAGATGACGAGCGACCCCACGTGCATGTGGGAAACGGGCGATTCTGCGTAAAGGAACGCGGCGTCTTGCGCAGAGAGGCGTTCGTAGCTGCTCATGGTTCTCGCGTGCGCCAGACGCTGCGCGCCGCCTCGTGACGGAGGCGCGGGGTGTTCGATCGCTGGAGCGCGGGCGCTCCTATAGCTCGGTTCGAATCTTCCGGCCGCTCTGTTGAGAGCCGGTGCTCTGCGGCGCGGCCTGGGGCGCGTCGGACTTCGCCGCCGCGGAAGTTTTCGGCACTGCGGCGGCGGCAGCTTTGAGCTGCTTCACCTTCTCCTGGGCCTTCTTCGCTTCTTCCTGGGCGTTGGCGCTGCTGGTCGCCTGCTTCGCCTTTGCTTCGGCGGCGCGCGCCTCTTCTTCGGCCTTCTTGACCTTGTCGTCCGCCTCTTTCTGGGCGGCGGCGATGCGCTTCGCTTCGTCGGCCGCGGCGGCGGCCTTGACGTCGTCGATGGAGGGCGCGGACGGTGCCGCGGTCGCGACGACGGGTGCCGAGGGCGTCGTGGCCGCCTCGCTGCTGCCTCCGCCGCGAAGGGCCCCGACTCCGACCGCGCTGAGGACCATCACCGCGACCCCGATACCGCCGATGAGGACGAAATTCGGTTTCTTGGCTGCGGCGGCCTCGACGGCTGGCCCGGTGCCGGTGTTCGCCCAGGTGCCGGGCGTGCCGTTCGTCGTGTGACGCGCAGGATCGGGCGTCGCCAGTTTCGGCGAGCCACCGGACGGCGTCATCGCGAGAACCTGCGCGGTCTGCTTGGCCGTCAGGTTCGGGGTCGCGTTGAACATGCCGGGCGCGGGCGCGACGCCATGGCCCTGTGCCCAGGCATCGACGGCCTCCTGGAACTCGTGCGACGTCTGGTAACGGACCGCCGGTTCACGGGCCATCGCCTTCTGGATGATCAGGTTGAAGCTCGGGTCCGAGTCCGGAATCACCTGCTCGATCGGCTGCGGCGTCTCGAGGACGATCTTGAAGAGGAGCTCGTTGAAGGTGTCCGCGTTGAAAGGTACGCGACCCGTCACGCACTCGTAGAGGATGACGCCCACCGCATAGAGGTCGGCGCGGTGATCCATGCCCTTCGCGCCCTTCGCCTGCTCGGGCGACATGTAATAGGGCGTGCCCATGACCGCGCCGGTGCGGGTCATGCTGAAGCCGCTCTCACCGGAGAGCGCGCTGAACTTCGAGATGCCGAAGTCGAGGAGCTTCACGAAATCGGCGTGACCGCCGCGGCGCTTGAGCAGGAACACGTTGTCCGGCTTGAGGTCGCGATGGATGATGCCGGCGCCGTGCGCGGCCGCGAGCCCCTCGAGGATCTGCCGCGCTACCGGGTACGTCTCCTGCGCGGTGAGACGGCCACGTTTCTGGATGCGCGCCGAGAGGCTGTCGCCGTCCATGAACTCCATGACCATGAAGCGATCGCCGTCGGGCAGGTTGCCGAGATCGAGCACCTCGACGATGTGCTCGGAGCCGATGCGGCCTGCCGCCTGCGCTTCACGTTCGAAGCGCTGAACCGCGTCCTGGTTCTCTGCCACGCCGGCGTGGAGAACCTTGATCGCGACGGTACGATGGATGCGAATATTTTCGCCCTCGTAGACCGCGCCCATCCCGCCCTCGCCAATCAGGCGGACGATGCGGTACTTGCCGTCAATCACATCGCCAGTCGAAAGAGACATCTAGGCCTTGTGCATCACCAATAAAACAGCTGCTTTATCGAGCCTACCACGGCATTTTGTTCGCCGTCCATGTTCGGTATCGCGTTCCACCGGCGGCGGATGCGGGCCGCTCCGTCCTCTACGCACGAGACCCGCGTTCGATCTCCTCGCGCCGCCGTCCCTGCGACCACGTAGGCGACTCTCGGTGCGGGTGCGCAAGCGCGAGCGATAGCGCGATGGGCATACGCCACATGCGATGAGGGATGGTTGGGTCCTCGCTTTGATATGACCCCGCGCCGCCAAGCGTGCCCCTCCGCTTCGTCACTCTCCATCGCTTGAGACGAGCGCGACGACCTCGCGAAAACGGTTACGTGTCGCGGGCGCCTTGCCACGCCTCATTTCCGTGAGGCGAGTCGCCGAGCCCATTACCTCCGGCGGATGAAGCGCCGTAGTGCTTCGCGCTGTGTCCGGCCCGACTGACGTGTGACCGACTGCTGGCTGACGGTTGAAACACCATCAACGTCCTTCTGTTCTGGCGTGGCATTGCGCTACTATGGCGTGCTTAGGCTTTCTTCGATGATCACTTCCATCTCAACGTTAAGCAGGTGGCGACGATGAGGATTCGATCCCTCGCTACGCTCGTGGCCCTGGCCGGATGCGGCACGTGGCTCGCCGCGTGTAGCTCCGACAGTGCACCGACAGGAACGGACGCAGGCAGCGGCGGTGACGACGGTACCGGCGGCAAGACGGGAACCGGCGGCACCGCAAAGGGCGGAAGCGGCGGAAGTGCCGGCACCTCCACCGGGGGCACCGCCGGAAGCGGCGGAGGCGCCGCGGGCGGCGCCGGGGGCGGCAGCGGCGGCAAGAGCGCCGGCGGCTCCGACGCGGGTACCGGTGGAGAGCCGGGGGACTCCGGCGTCGTGACGACGCCCGACGCGAGCGCCGAGGCCGGCGTGCTCCCCGACGCCGGCAAGGGCGACGGGGCGGTCGACTGCTCGAACTCGCGCTGCATCTCGGTGCCGTACCCGCAGGTCCTCTACCCGGCGCTCAATCCCGCGTCGGACGACAAGGCGATGCTCGGCAAGTTCCTCTTCTGGGACGAGCAGATGGGCGGGCTCGGCACGATGGCGTGCGGGACGTGTCACCGCTCGGCCGCGGGCGGCTCTGATCCGCGTACCCACGACAAGAACGGGATGGGCATCGAGATCGCGCATCTCCCCGGCCCCGACAAGATCCTCGACGTGAATCCCGGGCTCACGTCGGACGACATCCGCGGCGCCGCGGGCGTCGTCGCGTGCTCATCCTCGACGACGATCACCGGCACCGGTCCCCAGGTCACGACGCGAAAGCCTCCGTCGTACTTCGACGCGATGTTCAACCCGCGTAACTTCTGGGACGGCCGCGCCGGCGATTGCAAGACCGGGGACGGCTCGTTCGGCGGGTGTTTCTACGATCCCGACACCCTCGTGCTGAACCCGGCAGCGAAGCCGCTCATCAGCGGTTCGCAGGATCCGGTCAGTGGGCACCTCGTCGTCGCGGCCCTCGAGGCGCAGTCGGTGGGCCCGCCGAACAACCCCGGGGAGATGGCGTGTGCCGACACGAGCTGGGCGAAGATCGAGGCGCGCCTCACGGCCGCGAGCCCGCTCGCGAAGGCCAAGGCCGGCTTCATTCCCCAGGACATGAAGGACTTCGCCGCCAAGTACGTCACGTACCCCAAGATGTTCGCGGCAGTGTTCGGCGCAACGGCAAAGGTGAACGCCAGCGACGCGAACGACATCATCAATTCGCAGCGCATCGCCTTCGCGATCGCGACGCACGAGCGGCGCCTCACGTCGAACGATACCCCGTGGGATCGCTGGATCGCCGGCGACGACGCGGCGATGACCGCGCAGCAGATCCGTGGCTACGTCGCGTTCCTCGGCCCGGGCCGCTGCAGCGTCTGTCACAACCCGCCGCTCTTCACGGACTCGTCGTTCCACAACATCGGCTTCCACAAGCCGTCGTGGGATCCCGGTCGCGAGGCGATCACGAACCTCGCCGGCAACTCCGATATCGGGAAGTTCAAGACTCCCACGCTGCGGAACGTCGGTCTGCGCGAGCCGTTCGGCCTCCTCCACGAGGGAGAGGGTCCGGGCCACGATCTCAACAGCGTGATGGCGCTCTACAAGCTGGGCGGGCAGCGAGGCGATCCGGAGATCGCGCCGCTCATCGACCCGGCGCTCACCGTGCTCACCACGCTGACCCAGGCCGACATCGCCGACATCATCGAGTTCTTGCGAAACGGCCTCACCGATCCTCGCGTCAAGAACGAGACGGCGCCCTTCGATCGTCCACACCTCAGCACCGAATGAGTGAGCACGTGTCGCAAGCCAAAATAGCCGAACCGGCGCGCATCCGAGCGCCGCTGACGAGTTTCATCGCTCTTGCGCTCGCGTCGTCCCTCGGCGCGTGCGGCGGAGGTTCGCATCCCGCAACGACCGAGCCCGACGACGGCGGCGCCGGGGAAGCGTCGACGACCCATCCCGGCAGCGGCGGCCGCGGCAACGGCGGGCAGGGCGGGCAATCCGGGCACGGCGGTGCAGACGCCGGAATGGGCTCCACGAAGGACGACGTTCCGCCGACGTTCAACGGCATCTCGATGATCGCCAAGCTCGGCGAGGGCTCGGTCCGGGTGTCGTGGGATCCGGCGATGGACAACGTCACGTCCCAGGGTGCGATGGGGTACCGCGTGTACCGCGCGTCGAAAGCCGGCGCCGAGGACTTCACCCGGGCGCGCCGCTGCGGCGACTACGTCCCGGACGCGACGACGGTGGAGCAATCGGACGCCCCTTGTTACGTCACCGCCGTCGCCGGGGCGACCAGCGCGGTCGTCAACGACGCGCTGCCGAGCCAGCCGTTCTTCTACGTTGCCCGCGCCGTCGACGCAGCCGGCAACGAGGACAAGAATACGAACGAGGCGAGCGCCCAGACCGACGACAAGACGGCCCCCGTCTTCGGCGGTGTGGACAGCATCACCGCCGTCACCGCGAGTACGGTCCAGGTGACGTGGGGCGCGGCATTCGACTCGACGTCGCCCGACCCGACGCTCACCTACGACGTCTTCCTGAAGCAGGACGCCGTCCCCGATCCCGACAAGGACAAACCCGCGTTCACGTCGAAGCCCGGCGCGCACACCGCCCTCATCGCGAAGCTCTCGCCGCTCACGACGTATCACACCATCGTCCGCGCGGTAGATGCGGCCGGGAACGTGGACACGAACACGTACTCGCTCGCCGTCACGACTCCCGAGGGCATCGCGCCGACCTTCGACGGAATCAAAACCGCGAACTCCGTGGGCAACACCGTCCGGCTCTTCTGGTACCCGGGGTCCGACAATTTCACTCACCCCGAGAACATCGTTTACGACGTCTACAGCTCGCTCATCCAGCACCGTGAGGACTTCACCAAGCCCCCGCGCGCGACGAGCGCCCCCGGCGTTGCGTCGATCACCATCGACGAGGCGAATGCGGCAACTCGCTACTATTACGTGGTGCGCGCGCGCGACGTCGCCGGTAATACCGACGCCAACAACGTCGAGAAGTTCGTCGTCACCGGTCCCCTGCCCGACGACACACCGCCGACGTTCAACGGCGCGCAGACCGTGGTCGCGTCAGGTCCGTCGTCGCTGAAGGTCACGTGGGCGGGCGCAGCCGACGATCGCACCACGGAGCCGGATGGTAGTGGCTTCACGTATCAGGTGTACGTCTCGACGTCGTCCACGGTCTCGCTGAAGACGCCGGCCGTGACCGTCCGCGGCAGCCTCTCGACGACGGTCCTCGGCCTAAACCCTGCGACGACGTACAACGTGGTCGTCCTCGCATTCGACGAGGCCGGAAATGCGAGCAACGCGCTGGCCGCGACGAGCGCCGCGACGGGAGCTGCCGTCGCGGGCGACACTACCCCGCCGGTTCTCGGCCGTGCCCCGACCGCCGTTGCCGCGATAAAGACGCCGACGCGTCAGCTAGACGTCACGTGGACCGCCGCGACGGACGACGTCAGCGCCGCCGCTGATATCCGCTATCACGTGTGCGCCTCGGTGGTGAAGAGCGACTGCACCGGGACGAACTTCTTCGCCCACGTGGCGGTCACGACGGCCCCGGGGGTCACCAGCGTGACCGTGCCGTTTCTCGATCCGCGCACGACCTACAACGTCTTCGTTCGCGCCGAGGATGCCGCCGGAAATCTGAGCACGGACGAACAGACGACGCAGGGCATCACGAACACGTCGTGGGCGACCAACGCGCAGCCGATTCTCTTGAATCACTGCGTGTCGTGTCACAACTACAACGAAGCCGTCGCGATCATAAACGTGCTGACGGGCTTCACGCAGTCGAATGGCGAAGAGCAGACCTGCACCGACATTCCGAAGATGTACGCCGGCTGCCCGCTGCCGCTCATTTATCCCAAGGAGCCCAAGTGGAGCATGATCTACCGTCGCGTGAACCCCCTCGGGCTCACGACGCCGCCGTTCAACTCGAAGACGACGAACGCGTACAGCGGCGCTCTCGAGCCCCGCGACACCGTTGAAAAACTCAGCGCCGAAGAAGACGGCATCCTGCTCGACTGGATCACGCAGGGTGCCCTGACCGACTAGCGGATTATCGAGGAGTGGAGAGCCAGATGACCCTGCGTGCAGAAATGTTCGTGCGCCGAAACATGCCTCGGTTGCGCCGCTTCGGTGGCTTGCTCGGTGGCAGCGGCCTTTGCGCTACCACGCTTGTCCTCGTCGCCTGCGGAAGCGACGGAAATAGCATCACCTGCGGCAAAGGTACGGTGGAGAAGGGCAGCACCTGCGTCGTGAAGCCCGCTCCTGCGGAGACCGACGCCGGCTCCGGAGGGACGACCGACTCGGGCTTCGGCGCGGGAGGCACCTCTAGCGGTGGTACTTCGAATGGTGGCTCGGCCGGTACCGGCGCGACGGCCAGCGGCGGCACCGCCGGAGAGCCCGCCGATTCAGGTCCCGCCGACGTCATCGACTTCAAGGGAGCGGCTGCAGCGGCTCCTGGCGCCTCCACGCCCGCAGGCTCGAAGCCGCCCGACGCGGACTCGGTCCGTCTCGCGTGGGAGCCCGCGACGTACATCACTCACCCCCTCGCGACGCTCAAGTACGAGATCTTCGCGTCGACGTCCGCGGGCATGGAGAACTTCGAGGCGCCGATCGCCGAGGCGCCTCCCGGCTCGACGTCGTTCCTCGTCCAGGGCCTCGACACGACGAAGATGTACTTCGTGGTGCGCGCCGTCGCGAACGAGGGCATCGCCAAGGACGAGAACAAGGTCGAGGTTTCCGCGACGCCGTCCTACGACGACAAGGCGCCGAGCGCGCCGAGCACCGTGAAGGCCGCCAGCGCGACGTCGACGTCGGTGACGCTCTCGTGGAAGGCCGCGACCGACGACAAGACGCCTCCTGCTGGGCTCACCTACGACATCTACTGGGGCACGAAGACGGGCTCCACGACGACCCTCGGCGCCGTCAGCTCGCCGGGCGCGACGTCCGCGACGGTGACCGGCCTCCCCACGCCGAAGACGCAGTTCTTCTTCCGGGTCGTGGCCGTCGACGCTGCCGGAAACGCGAGCACGAACAAGGACGACATCGCCGGCAAGACGAGCTCGGACGTGACAGCGCCGGTCTTCGGTGGTTGCAGCGCCGCGACGGATCCCACCGCGGGCGGCGCGACCGTCGTGTGGACGCCTGCGGTGGACGACACGACCCCCGCCGACAAGCTCTCCTACGCGGTCTACGCCTTCGAGGTACCCGTCACCCGCGACACGCCCTTCGATAAGCTCGATCCCACGGCGACCTTCACTGGCGGGACGTCGGGCGAGATCACGGGACTCAAGAACGGCACCACTTACCGGGTGGTGTGCCGTGCGATCGACTCTTCCGGCAATCACGACGACAACCGGGTCACCCAGGTCTTCACCACGAAACAGGACGGAAAACCGCCGACCTTCGCCGGCGTCGACACCGATCCGGCAAGCTTCACGGTCGATTCGACCCAGGTCACCATCACCTGGCCGCCGGCGACCGACGACCAGTCCGACACGACCAAGCTGACCTACTTCGTGTACGCCTCGACGACCCCCGGGGACGAGGATTTCACCGCGCCCCCCATCGGGAAGAGCGAGGTCGGCCTTCTGTCGACGCAAGTTGTAGGGTTGCTCTCGAATACGCAATACTACTTCGTGGTTCGAGCCGTGGACGAAGCCGGTAACGTCGACAAGAACACCGCGGAGCTCGGTCTATCGACCCTCGTGAGCTTCGCGGACGACGTGCAGCCGATCTTCACCGCGAACTGCGCTCTCCCCACGTGCCACGTCCCCGGCAACCCTCCGCAGGGCCAGATCCTCCAGGCCGGCTTCGCCTATAACAGCATCGTCGGGCAGCTGGCGGGCGAGAACCCGAACTTGAAGCGCATCGATCCGACGAACAGTGATCCGTTGAAGAGCTACCTCTATCTGAAGATCACCGGCGGCGTCGGGATCAGCGGCAGCTCGATGCCGCCCAGCGATGCGCAGAATTCTCGACGCCCGCTGAACGACAACGAGAAGAACACGATTCGCCTCTGGATCGTGCAGGGCGCCAAGAACAACTGAAGGAGCGGCTCCGCCAGGGCCGCGAGGGAAAATGAAGAACGCTTGCTTCGCCGCGACGATTGCCCTGCTCTCGGGCTGCTCACTCATCAATTCGCTCGATAGCGTGAAGCCCGAGGCCAGCGACGACGCGGGCAGCGGCGGCAATGGCGGCAAGGGCGGCAAAGGTTCCGGAGGTCGAGCGACCGATGGTGGAGCCGGCGGTAGCCTGGGCGGTGCTGGTGGCGAAGGCACCGGTGGCGAAAGCGCTGGCGGTGAGAGCGGCATGGGCGGCGGCACCGACGCCGGCATCGCCGGCGCAGCGACGGTCGACAGCGGCGCCGGTGGCGGCGCTGCTGGCGGCACCGACGGCGGCGGCGGCACGGTGGACGGCGGCAACTTCACGCCGGGCGGCCCCAACGGCGCGATCGTCGTCTACGACGCCAAGGAGCAGAAGACCTTCGTGCTCGATCCCACCGACGGCCACGCCGTCGCGTCGGCGGCGAGCCCCGTGTACCTCGCGATCGTGAACGATCCGGCGACCGACTACTGGTACGCCTTCCGTCAGGTCGCGGCGGTCGGTGGTCCGACGCAGCTACTGGTCAAAGAGCTCAACACGACGACCGGCGAGTTTCGCGACATCGGCAAGGCGGTCACGGTGCCGACGCCTATCACGCCGACGATCGGCGTTCTGAATCAGCGGCTCGCGTATCTCTCCTATCCGACGGGCGCCGATCCGACCGCTTCGACGTTCACGGTGCTCGACACGACCGACGTCGGGACGATCTTCGTGCGCTCGAACCAGAAGGCGCTGCCGGCGGGCGGGAAGGTCGCGCTCACCGCGCGCGGCAACGCCTCCGACGTCGGCGGCTCCGTCTCGATCGTCATCACGAACGCGCAGACCGGCGCTGCGTGCATCGGCGGCGTCTGCAACGTCGACGTGAGCGTGCTCGGCGAGACGATCACCGGGAACACGATCAAGGAAGACACGACTCCGACGGCGATCGGCGCCATCAACCCGACCGGCGGTAGCGTCGGCTTCGCGTCCACCGAGACGACGGATCCGGCGATGCCGCGCGATATCGTCCTGATGCCGCCGCTCGTGCTTCCGGGCGCGACGCCCGCCGCGTGCGAGCCCACGTCTCTCGCGACTGGCTCGGCTTTCTTGCTCGACGCGAACCACGGACGCACCGGCTCCGCGGTCTCCTTCGATTGCGACGGCCTCCGCATCAACAGCGCCGCCTACGACCCCTGCAGCGACACCGCCTTCGGCACGTCCCTGCTGGGCGACACCGCGATCTGGGCGATCCCGATGTCGAGCAGCGCAACGCCGACGGCGCAGAAGGTCTGCTCGACCACCGGCGGTGGCGCGCTCTTCTACGATCGCTACTCCAAGGGCCTCGTTCGCGTCGTGACGAAGAGCGGCGGTTCGCTCGAGCTCTACGACCTCGACAGCACCGACCCGAATGCACCCAAGCTCAAGGCTCGGACGCTCAAGCTGCCCGCGCCCTTCGCCGTCCAGGGCGTCATCGCGGTCCGGCGCTCGAACGTCTGCAAGTGACGTTCGCCGCAACACGGCGCTGAACGCGCCGTCTCAGCGCGAGATGCCGACTGCGCTGAACGCGCCGCCGGCGGCCATGAGGAGCGCCGGGGCCGTCCCGGCAACGACCGCGTCGCACACGAGGTGCGAGTAAGACGGCCCGGGGACGCCGAGCGCGCCGCGTGAGTCGTCGCCCCAGCCGTAGACGTTGCCGTCTGTGCCGAGCGCCAGGCCGTGATAGTCGCCCGCGGCGATTGCCGTGACGGAGACCGGGAGGGTGACGCTCATCGGCGTCCATATGCCGGGGACGGTACCGGGGCCGAGCTGGCACGCGCTCGCGTCGCCGTAGCTCCATACCGAGCCGCCGGCGCGGAGTGCGAGCGTCGAGAACCGGCCGAGCGACAGAGTCACGACGTCCGGCACGGATAGCGCCGCCGCGACGCGGGCGAAGCTGCCGGCGATACCGCCGTTGCCGAGCTGTGCGTGCGAGCCATCGCCCCACATGAGCGCGGTTCCGACCAGGTCGATGGTCGCATTGTGGAACGCGCCGGCGGCGATGAAGGTGACGCCCGAGACGCCCGGGATCTGCGCCGGGGTCCGCATGAGGGTCGCGCTCGGGCGCGTGCCGAGCTCCCCGGCGAGGTTCTGGCCCCAGGACCACACAGTGCCGTTCTGGTCGAGCGCGAGGCCGTGACGGTCCCCTGCCGCGACCCTGACGATATGGGCGAGGCCCGTCACTCGCGTCGGGTGATCGGCGAGAGCGCCGTCCCCGATGCCGAGCGCGGCGTAGGTGTTGTCGCCCCAGGCGAACACTGCGCCGTCGGACCTGAGCGCGAAGCTCTGGTTCGCGCGC
The DNA here is from genome assembly GCA_036272055.1 of Polyangiaceae bacterium. GTDB lineage: Bacteria > Myxococcota_A > Polyangia > Polyangiales > Polyangiaceae > DASZVB01. Next base: position 85,876 of record DATAZL010000083.1, read on the forward strand.
GCCGCGATCTGCGCGATGCCCGCGGCGCCCTCGAGCGGCACGTCGACGAGCTCCGGCGCGTCGTGGGAGCCGTCGGGAGTACCGAGCTGCCCGGCAGAGTCGTCACCCCACGACCAGACCCGGTGATCGGCGTCGAGCGCGAGCACGTGATGCGCGCCCGCGACGAGCGCCGTCACGTCCGACGGCCCCGACTCGTCGTGAAGGAGCGGCAAGGTGACCGGGTCGACGCTCGCCGTCGCGTCCCCGAGCTCGACGACCGTCGCGAGCGGACGCGGCGCGGAGAGCGCGACGCAGTGATACCCGCCGGCGGTGACGTCGCTCGCGATGAAGTGGCCGAAGACCGGTACCGGCACCCGGCTGTTGCCGCGCGCGTTGATGCCCGTCGCGCCGTACTGGTTGTTCCCCCACGCCCATGCCTCGCCGTTGGTCCGGAGCGCGATGGAGTGGATGCCGCCCGCGTCCACCTTCGCGACGGAGTCGATGCCGGGAAGGAGCACCGGGGTCAGCACGCCGGTGTCGGCGGGCGTCTCGTCGCCGATCCCGACCTGGCCCTCGGTGTTGTATCCCCACGCAAAAACGTGGCCGTCGGTGGTGCGCGCGAGCGAGTGGAAATCGCCGCCCGATACCTGATCGACGCCGACGACGCCGAGCGCCTTCGCCGGCGTGGGATTCGCCGCCATCGGCGCGCCCTGGAGGCCGTTGCCGAGCTGTCCGAACACGTTCCAGCCCCAGGTCCACGCTTGCCCGTCGTCACGGGTGACGGCGATGCTGTGCGCGAGACCGGCGCCGATCGCGATTGCTGGAGCCGTCAGCGGCACTGCCGTCGGCGACCACCGGATCGCGGTGTCGCCGAGCCCGAGCTGACCACGGACGTTGCTCCCCCAGGCGTAGACGGTGCCGTCGGTGCCGAGCGCGAGCCCGTGTGAACCGCCGCCAGAGATCGCCGTCAATGGACCCGTACCGGTGATGACGACCGGCGTCGGGCTCGACGCGACGGATTCCGGCTGTGCGATGTTGCCCTGCGAGTTGTCGCCCCAGCCCCACAGCGTCGCGTCGGAGGCGCGGTACGCGAAGCTGTGCGCGCCGCCCGCGGCGATGAGGGTCACGCCGGTCAGGCCCGTCACCTGGACGGGCAGCACGCTGTCCGTCGTGGTGCCGTTGCCGAGCTGGCCGCTAGCGTTGGCGCCCCACGCGAAGACCTCGCCCTCTGCCGTCAGCGCGAGGGTGTGCTGGGTGCCGCCCGACACCGCGACCCAGTGTCGTGCCTCGTGCAGCGGCCCGGGGATCGTCGTGTTCGAGGGGACGCCACCGAGCTGCCCGACGTTGTTCCGTCCGAACGTCCACAGATCGACGACCGGCGGCGGCGCGTCGGCGCGCACCGGACGCGCCTCGAACCGGAGGCTGGCGAACGCGACTCCTCCCGCGACGAGCGCGGCGCACCTCTGCAGAAGCCGATTCACGGGAGTTCGAGAGAATACTAACAAAGGGCATGAAAGAGCTGCGGTAAGCGAGCCGTGGAGGCAAGGCCCCCTTTCTTGGTAGATGTTCATCGGCGAGCAGCGCCGTCCCCGAAGCAAACAGAGCAGTTCGCCGCGAGCGAAGCGAGCCCGCGAAGGCGGCGGGGGGAGCAGTTCGCCGCGAGCGAAGCGAGCCCGCGAAGGCGGCGGGGGGAGCAGTTCGCCGCGAGC
>DATAZL010000084.1:0-43643 GCA_036272055.1 Polyangiaceae bacterium
GCGCCCGCGAAGCGGCGGGGGGAGCAGTTCGCCGAAGGCGAAGCTGCGGGGGGCCAAGGCCCCCCGTAACTAAGCCTCGACGCTCAGAGCTCGCACTCGGTCGTATGAATGCCGGCGCTGATCAGCGAGTGCGCCGGATACGAGTACGTGAAATTATAGCACATTTCACTCTCGGTCGTCTCGCCGAAGGTCACGGTGTTCGGCGTGTTGTTGTCGTACGTGCAGGTCGTCGTCACGTAGTCGCCCGGGTTCAGGATCGCAGGCGTGTCGTAGCCCCACTGGCTGTTGAAGTCGAAGTCGACGTTGAAGAGCGGGTCGACGGTGGTGCCGTCTGCGCGGTGGATGTCCGCCTTCATGTGCGTCCCGAGCTTGTGCATGTGCGGCCACACCTTGATGATGTGGATCGGCTTGTCCTGATTCGCCGGGTGGCAGTTGCTCACCACGTCCAGGTTGTTCTGCATCGGCGGCAGGATGATGGCTTCGGTGCCGAGCCAGGAGACCGTTGCGGTGTCCGGGCGAGTCGTCTTCGCCTTGCACACTGTCACGCCGCTCGAATCCGTCGTCGCGACGCCAGTGGTGTTGTTGTAGTGCACCTCGAGGATGTAATCCCCGCCTCCGAGGTCGATGCCGACGTGCTTCGGCAGGTAGCTCGCGGTGGCGCCCGGTGCCCAGCCGGCGATGAGCTCACCGTCGGGGTGAAAGCCGAGGCACGCGTTCACGCTGCCGTTCGTCTGCGGTGAGATGGCCTTGTAAAGCAGCCAGTGGTGAATGACCTGCTTGTTGTCGATGTCCGGATAGAACGCGAGGCCCTGCGTCCCGGGTCCCCAGTCTTGATGGAACCCGAAGCAGTAGTATTGCTGCCCGGCGGGGACGATGTACTTCGCATTCGTCGCGTCCTGGCGCGCGTGGAACGGAACCATGTCGCACTCGCTCGGATCGGGCGGCACCGGTGTGTCGTCTACCGTCGGAACGAGGCCGCCTTCGGGGAGCGCACTCGGCGGCATCGGGAGCGGGACGCCGCCTGCGCCGGTCGTTCCGCCGTACGAGGGGACCGACCCACCGCCACCGCCGCCGATCATCGAGCCGCCGGCGCTGCTGGTGCCGCCTGCGCCGCCGGGCGCCGCGGTGCAGCCGGTACCGCCCGGAGCGCCCTGGGCGATCCAGGAATCGAGCGTGCCGAGCTCATCGGTGGTGAGGGCCGGGAAGCCCTTCATCGGCATCGGCGACGACGTGCTGTGGATGCGCTCCGACATGCGCTGATAGACCTGCTCCACTCCGTCCTTGGTCATGGCGTGGACGGCCTCGTCGTTCAGCATGGACATGGGCGCGCCGTAGTTCGTCGGTGAGCCGTGGCAGCTCCAGCACTTCGCCTGGAGGACGGCGCCGACGTTGCACGGGAACGGCGTGTTGCCCGGCGTGACCGGCGCGCCGCCCGCGGGCGCGCCACCCGCGGGGAGGCCTCCGCCGCCGCCCTGGCCGAACGGGTTCACGTCTGCGCCATTGCCGCCATTGGGCGAACAAGCGGTCACCGCAGCCACGAGCAAACCCGCAATCACGTGCTTAATCATCGTTACTCCACGCTCTCCTATGGAACCCTGGATCATCCTGCGAGCGCGCCGTGTGCGTGTGTGCGTACGCGGGACAGCACGGCGCGCGATAGAACTCGAATCATCCCAATTTAGCGGACCGGTGCGGGGATGCCGCAAAAAGAACGGATACAAAGCGCCGTCTTGTCGCAGCAGTCGGCAGCGCTCGCGCACGCCTCGTCGATGTTCGAACACACCGGCGGAGGCGGCGGCTCGTTCGGCGGAGGCGGGGGCGGAGGCGGAGGCTCACCGCACATCCCCATGTAACACTTGCCCTTGCAGCAATCGATGCCGGTCTCGCACGTCGCGCCCTCCGCGTGACACGGCTCGAGCGCGGCGAACGCGCGGATGTTGCCCGCCGCGTCCTCCTGCCCGGGCAGGTAGAAGGGGGGATTGCTCGGATCGCCGATGATGTCGCCGGTGCGGATGTTGTAAGCGGTGACCCAGATCTTCTTCGTCACCGTGTCGGCGACGCCGAGAGGATTCGTGGTGTCGTTGATCGTGTCGCCGTAGGTGCGGCGGCTCGTGAAGAACACCCAGAAATATCCGCCCGCGGCGACGGGCATCATCGTGGGGAAGAAGTCGAGGTGCTCATCACGCGCCGGAGCCGGCAGGTACGTGGCAGCGCCGTCGGTCATGTAGCCGTTCGCTCGGTTCAGCGGACGCGCCTTGCTCGTCTCAATGTCGACCGTCCACAGATCGCTCGCCGCGATGTCGATGCGCCCGGGATAGCCGCTGACGTAGTCCGCCTTGTTGCCGAGGACGAACACGACCTCCTTGTTGTCGGGCGTGATCCACGGCCAGCCCGGATACAGGTTGGCGTCCTTGTAGATGACCTTCACGTTCGACATCGTGTTGGTCGCGGTGTCGAAGTTCGCGACTGCGAGGGTGTGACCCATCGAGTCCTCGTGCCAGTTGAACGCGACCATCGTGCCATCCGGCGAGAACGACGGCATCTTCGCGTACTGCACGTTCCATCCGCCGATGGTGATGTTCGCGCCGGTCTTCGCGTCGAGGAGGAGCGTCGGCTTCGGTCCGATCATCGCCGGCACGTTTCCGACCGCGTCGGGGAAGATCGGGTTCACGGTGGAGTCACCGGGGCTGCCCATCGTCAGCACCTTGGTGCCGTCGGGGTACACGGCGCCCATGCCCATCTCGCCCATCGCGCTCGGCTGCGTCATCTGCGGCATCGGCGAGAGCCCGGGGTTCTTGATGAGGTCGAACGACGCGCTCGAGTACGGACCGCCCGGATACTGATGATGCTGAGCGACGAGAGTGCCGCCGTTCGCCGCGAGCGAGTGACACGACCAGCACGGACCGAACGGCGACAGGCCGTTGTCCGTGAGGAGCACGTCGGGCTTCGCAGCGCCGAGCTTCAGCTTCATCACGGCGCCGTTCAGGTTGGCCTGGGGCGACGTGTACGTGTTGTAGAAGAGATCGCCCTTCAGCTTGCCGAGCGCGAAGATCATCTGGACCTTCATCGGGCCGAGGATGGTCCCGCCGCTCTTCACCGTGACCTCGATGGTCAGCGGGTCCGCCCCTCCGCCGGCTTGCTGCTCGGCGGGCGTCCACGCCGTGTCGGGGATCGGAAGGCGCAAGTTGGCGTTCGCGCCGGTGCAGCCCTTGTACTCGAACTTGGCGCTCTTCATGTGCAGGTACACGGCGTCGGCCGTGCCGCTCTGCGACCACTGGAGCGTCGGCCCGAGGAGGCCGATGGGCATCACGGTGCCGTCGTACGGGTAGAGGAGCTTCGCGCCGGTGGTGCCCGCGCCGGTCAGCGCCGTCACCGTCGCCGGGTCGAGGGAGCCGGGACACTCGTTGACGGAGATGGGCTGGTCCGACGGAGGGGGAACGACGGGGATGCCGCCAGCCCCCGTCATCGTCATCCCGGCGGAGCCGCCCGCGGTCGCCATGCCGGAGCCGCCCATGCCGAGGTCGATGGGTACGTTACCCTGTGCACCCTGGCCGGTGACGAAGCCGCCGCCGCTGGTGCTGCCGCCCCCACCCGGGACGACGGACCCCGTTGACCCTCCAGCGCCGGTCGCCGGATTTGTGTTCCCGCCGGATCCCGTTGACGCTGAACAGGCAGCGACGACGAACCCCAGAGTCGCGAGAGCACCGTAAAGTGCAAGACGAACGCTGCTGAAAGAGCCCCGGCCGTTGGCTTCTGCGGACAAGTCAGACCTTCCTTCACTCCGCCGCACGCCACTGCGCGTACAACGGGGTAAGGGTCTGTCGCGCGAGCTACCCCATTTGCTTTTTTCTGCTCCAAATACCTCGCAGACGTCGGCGTTACATTGTTCCGCGGCTAGTCAGCCGGGGTGTGTCGTTCGAAGTTTGCGCAGCGCGGCAGCTCAGGTGGTCAGAACGATCTTGCCGAAATTCTCGTTCGATTCCATTCGCTGGTGCGCTTCCGTCGCCTGGTCGAGGCGAAAGACCTTGTCCACGACCGGGTGGAGGCGGCCCTTTTCGAAGAGCGGCAGGGTCTCGCGGATGAACGCCTGGGTGATGGCGATCTTCTCCGAGACGTCGCGCGCACGCATCACGAGCCCGAGTAGTTGGTAACGACGCATCAGGAGCTGGGCCAGGTTCACCTCCGCCGAGGCGCCGCCGAGGACGCCGATGCAGACGCACCGACCACCGACGGCGAGACACGCGGCGTGCTTCGGCCAATACGAGGCGCCAATGAAGTCGAGAATGACGTTCGCCCCGCGCCCGGAGCTTTCCTTCTTGACGGCCTCGACGAAGTCGTCCGTCCGGTAGTTCACGAGGACGTGCGCGCCGAGCTCGCCGACGCGCGCGAGCTTCTCGGCGCTGCCCGCGGTCGCGACGACGCGAGCGCCCGCTTCGCGCGCGACCTGCACGGCGGCAGAGCCCACGCCGCTCCCGGCCGCGTGCACGAGCACGACGTCGTCGGCCCGCGTCCGGCCCAGGGTGAAGAGTGCCTCGCGTGCCGTCAGGAACGCCTCCGGGATCGCCGCCGCGTCGGTGAAGCTCATCCCGGCGGGCATCGGTATCGCCATCTTCTCCGGAACGACGACCTGCTCGGCGTAACCGCCGCCAGGAAGGAGCGCCATCACACGATCTCCTACACGGAACGAGCCGACGCCTTCGCCGAGCTCTGCGACCTCGCCCGAGCACTCCATCCCGAGGACCTCCGACTCGCCGCGCGGCGGCGGATAGAGCCCGCGACGCTGCAGCAGGTCTGCGCGATTGAGCGCCGTGGCGCGCACGTTGACGAGGAGCTTTCCGGGGCCGAGCTCGGGCGCGGGTACGTCGGCGATGCCGAGGTTCTCCGGGCCGCCGGGCTCGCTGACGACGATGGCTTTCATGGGGCGAGAGTCTAGAGCGCGTCCGTCACCGCAATGACGCCAAATCCGTCAAAGACGCCGCGTTGCGAGTCTTTCCCTCGAGGTGATTCGAGGCGTGCCCTGTGGACAGCGCGGAGCGTCCCGGCCGCGGTGTCCGCGCACCGGACTTCGCGAGTCCTGGCCGGCGCGGGGGCTCTGGACGCGCGCGGCACGCGGCTTGCTCAATGCTCCGCGCATGAGAGTCGAGAGCCGCAAATTCAACGCCGTCATCGAAATGGAGGACGACAAGGTCATCCAGTTCCCGTTCGGGCTCATCGGATTCGCGGAGGAGAAGGAATTCGTACTTCTCGAACGCGAGCAGAGCCCACGCATCGCCTGGTTGCAGTCGGTGCACAACCCCGATCTCGCGCTGCCGGTGGTATCCGGGCACGAGCTCGGCGAGGACTATCCCGACGTCCCGCTGGCGGAAGCGGTCTACGCCGACCGCATCGGGCCGATGAGCGACGAGACCGCGCTCATGCTGGTCCTCACCTGCCAGCACGGCCTCGCTCCGACGATCAACATGATGTCGCCGATCGTCGTCGATGCGAAGACGCGCACCGGCGCCCAGCTCATCCTTCAGGGCACGCGCTTCGCGAGCCGTGAGGTTCTGACGCTCCGCCCGTACGCGGACGAGGGCCCCCCGAGCAACACGTATCACTCGGGAGCGCCGCTGTGACCCTCAGTATCGTCACAAACGTATCGTCGCTGAACGCGCAGCAGAACCTCGCGCGCACGACCTCGGCCCTCCAGGGCAGCTTCCAGAAGCTCTCGAGCGGCATGCGTATCAACACCGCGGCCGACGACGCGGCAGGCCTCGCGATCAGCGAGCGCATGAAGACGCAGATCCGCTCGTACGTGGTGGCCGAGCGCAACGCGAACGACGCCATCAGCATGGTGCAGACCGCGGACGGCGCCCTCGGCGAGGTCGGCGGCATCCTCGGACGTATGCGCGAGCTGTCGGTGCAATCCGCCAACGGCAGCATGACATCGACCGACCGCGGCTACCTCAACACCGAGTTCACCCAGCTCCAGGCCGAGATCACGCGCATCCAGGGCGCCGCCAAGTTCAACGAGCGCCCGTTGCTCGGCACGACTGCGTCGACGATCGTCTTCCAGATCGGCCTCGACAACGCGTCGTTCGATCAGCTCGGCATCACGTTCGGCGGCTTCTCGCTGACGACCCTGCTGTCGTCGACTACGAAGGTCTCCGGCACGTCAGCGTCCTCGTCGCTCGCCGCGCTGTCGACCATCGACAACGCCCTCCAGACCATCTCCACCCAGCGAGCCAAGTACGGCGCGTCGATGAACCGCCTCCAGGTCACGACCGACGCCATCCAGACCATGCGCGTCAACCTCTCCGCGTCCAACTCGCGCATCCGCGACGTGGACGTGGCCGAGGAAACGTCCAAGCTCGCCAGCAGCCAGGTCATCGCCCAGGCAGGCGTCTCCGTCCTCGCCCAGGCCAACCAGCTCCCGCAGATGGCAATGCGCCTCCTGGGCCAGTAACGCGCAAAGCGCGCTCTCTTTCTCTCTCTGGCCTCCGCGAACCCGACTCTCTCGACTCAGATCCTCGAAGACTCCGTCCGACCCTCTCACAGATCCGGCTCTTACGCGGCGTCGCCCAGTGCTCCGGGCGACGCCGCGACACTTTTTGTCGCCAGCGCCGCCGGAGTAACGCACGCGGCCCGTCATGCTTGCTGTTGCCGCGACGCAAAGCACCTTCCGCGGCCACGCATCGTCCACAGCTCATCGTCGAAACCGACCTTCGTCCCGCGCGTGTATCAAACGTGGGCGCACCGCGGGGTCAGTCTGGCCAGCGCATCTCGTACGATCCGGTCGACGGTCGTCTCCGGCACCCCGAGCTTGCAAGACTCGGCGAGCGCTCGACGGATCTCGCCTTCTCGAAAGCCCAAGCTGCGTAGCGTGCCGAAGGCCTTGGCCTGCACCTCCACCGCACTCGGTTCCGGCGCTTCTCCGTAGTCGCTGCCGTCGGCATGCCGGAATCGAATACCCGATGCGACGCTGCCAGAGACGACGAGCTCCCCGTGATGTGCCGCGCGATGGTGCGCGCCGCAAAGGGTAGTCAAGTTGTCAGCATCGTGCGCGCCACCCTCCGAACGCAGCGCAACATGATGAACGTCGAGAAACCGCGCGTTGCGGCAGCCAGGGACGGCGCACTGCTCGTGATCGCGTCGCCACACGGCTCTGCGCGTCTCCGGTGAAACAGTTTGCTTCGCCCGAACGCCGCCGATTGCGCGAACTCGCCGAGCGCCCACGTGGGCGCTCTCGTCGTCAGCGGCCTCCGCGCCCACGTGGGCGCTCTCGTCCTTGGCGGGCTCTGCGGCCGCAACGGGAGGCGCGATCACCCCCGATGTGCTGACCGTCGCACTCGGCCATCGCGACGACCTCTGCGCTGACGGGTATAAGTTCTCCGTTTGCATGCTGGTAACCCCGCCTGCACTCCGGGCAGACAGAAAGTCCACGCGCGTGAGCTCGCGCGCTGCGGACCAGTTCAGCACGCCGGTGGCGAGCGCTTGCGCGATGACCGGCAGCTCTTCCAGCGCTTCAGCCACGCGCAGCTTCTCCTGCGTGGAACGTGGCTTGTACCCGAACAGACGCTCGATGTATTCGCCGAAGCTGCCGTACCCGAGGTGCACATGCGCTGCCGAGCGGAACGCGGCGAGAAACAGCGACCTTCTTCCGCGTCCGCCGCGGCGCGCTCGACGGCCAGGAGCGACAGCGCTTCGTGCGCCCGAACCCATTCACTTTTCTCGCCGCCGTCCGCGTTCGCTTCGATGTTGGTTCCCGCCATGGCCCAGCAATACCATGCTGATCTTCGACCTCCGTATCGTCGCGCAGCGCGCCTTTCGACGAGCAGATCGCCTTCGCCGCCATTCACCGCGTAGAAGCTTCATGGTGCTGATGTCGTGCGTCGCAACGCCAGGTATAGCGGAAGGCCTCGAGCTCGCGCCGATCGTCTCGCGGGATCACGTCAAGGCGAATCGTCGGCGCGAACACAATCGGCCGAGTGACCAGGTCGGTGGCCAAGTCCACGCCGGCTCGAGGAGAGCGACGCGTGGAGGGGTCCCCCGAGGCGAAGCGTTGGCGGTTCGCTCGAGGATGCCAGGGTCCAAATGCTGACGCGCCCTCGCTCCATGGAGCTCTGCGCAATCAAGGAACCTGGTTGCATGGGCGAGATTGTCGAGGGCGCTGCAGCAATCGAATGCAAGCGCTGCTAGACAGCTGACCATGTCGCAACCGTCGACGCGGCTGTCGGGCTCCAGAAGAAAATGCTGTGCGCCGTGCCCGGAACCCCTCCGTCGCGGTCCTAACAAGGGACTCGATGGGGAGTCGGTGAGGAGATACGGATGAAACTGAATAAATTGGCTGGATTGGCTCGATTCACGGCGATCGGGGTGGGCTCTCTGCTGGTGGGACCGCTCGGGTGCGGCTCCCAGGCGGGGACGGGGTACGAGGGGGAATCGCTCTTGACGATCAGCGGCAAGGTGAAGCTCGCGGACTCGGATGCGCCGGCGAACCTGGTTCCGGCGCTCGCGTACGTCGACCTCTCGGGGCGACCCTGGAAGCTTCACGTCGTCGATACGGCCGTCCAGGGGGAGTTCCCCGCTCACTTCACGCTCGACGTGTTCGACCCTCCGCCGTCCGAGCTCACCACGGATAACCCGACACCGGGCGTCGGTCGGGTCGCCATCGCGCGCCTGACCGCGGTCAGCCCGGGGCATGCCACGACACTCGAGATCCCGAACGAGGGGTCCTTCACGACGTGCGAGACCGGAACGGGCGAGGTCGCTTGCACGGAGGAGGTGATTCGCTGCGCCCCCGACGGTTCGGTCCATGAGGCGCCAGGGAGCACCGACGGCGCATGCTGGCACGCCAAGTTTTCGTGCCCGCACGCCACCCACATCGCGGCGGTTGGACCCGAGGGCATCTCGAACATGTCGCTCGGCGATTGCACGTCCGACGGCGACCCGTGGGGCAACCCGGCTTACGGCAAGGCGCTGTGGCAGAACTTTGCCGGGCTCTCGCAAAATTATCTGATCGCTTACGTCGCGCACCCGTCGGCGGGCATCGACTACATGCTCCACTCGAGCTCGCCGCTCGCGGTCGGCTTTCACCTCGTCAAGGTCGCCACGCTGTCCGACGCGGACGTCACCGCGAGCCAGGATTGCGAGTCATCGGCGTACGACGCCGCGTACGCGACCTACGACGACGCTCACGGGACCAGCTTCACGAACGACGGTCAGGATCCGCAGCCCGGCGCGGACGCGCTGAACGAGATCCGGCAGACCGCGCTCGTCAACGAGGTGAAGGCGTCGTGTCGCTACTCGTCGCTCGGTGGCTTTACGTACGACGTCGTCCCGAGCGACGACGCGCATCCGGTGAGCATCGAACTCGGAGCCACCACGGCGTCCAATGCCTGGTGGATGAACCCGCTGTGAGCCGGTAGCCCGCAGGATTCTCGAGATCGTGACAGGCGACGCGAACACGCTCGACGCGCTCTATCGACGCCATGCGCCGAGCGTGTTCCGTCGCGCGCTACGGATCCTCGGGAACCCCGCGGACGCTCACGAGGTCGTGCAGGACGTCTTCTTGTCGCTCTTCGAACGGCCGGAGCAGTACCAGGCGAAGAGCGCTCTCACGACGTTTCTCTACAGCGCGACGACACACGCCGCGCTGAACCGGATCAGGAACCAGAAGAACCGACTACGTCTCTTGTCGGATCAGCTCCCGGGTGAACCCATGGATCGCTCGACGCACACGAACCCCGAACGTCTTCTCGAGCTTCAGGGCTTGCTCGGGCGCTTGCCCGAGCCTCTCGGCGCGGTCGCCGTGCACTACTACCTGGACGAGCTCTCCCACGACGAGATCGCTCGCATCCTCGGATGCTCGCGGCGGCACGTCGGGCACCTGCTCGAGCGTCTGACAGCGTGGGTCCGCGCCGAAGAAAAGGAAGAATCATGCTGAGCACGAACCCCGTTGAGCGCCCCCCGGGGTGTGTCTCGGACCTCGCGTTCGACGAATGGCACGCGGACGAGCTGGACGCACACGCCGCGTCGGAGCTCGAAGGGCACATCGAGACGTGTGCGCGCTGCAGCGACAGAAAGCGGGAGCTCGAAGAAGGGGCGCGCGCCTTCCTCGAGAGCTTCCCGACGCTGAGCCCGAGGACGGAAGAGCCGTCGCGCCGGCGTGGCGCGCACCGGTTCGACGCCAGGGTGATGGCCGTGGTCGCGTCGCTGACGGCTGCGGCGGCGGTCGTGCTCTTTGCCGTCCGCCACGAGGACGGTGGTGTCACCCGCTCGAAGGGCGGTCCGCACATCGGTTTTTACGTGAAGCGGGGGGAGCGCGTGTTCGAGGGAGGCCCGGGCGAGAAGGTCCGCGAAGGGGATCGGCTTCGCTTCGTCGTGACGACGACGGAGGCGCGCCACCTCGTCGTGTTGAGCCTCGACGCGAAGCACGTGGCGAGCATCTATTATCCCGCGATGAGCGCGAGCACGAGCGAGAGCGTCGGGCCCGCGCGAAACTACGCGCTCGGGAGCGGCGTCGAGCTCGACGACACCCTGGGAGAAGAGACGGTGTACGCGCTCTTCTGCGACCAGCCCGTCGTCGTCGAGACGGCGCGCGCGCGCTTGCAGAAGGAGCGGACCCTCGGCGAGTCACCGGGGTGCGTGGTCGACTCGTTCACGATCGTCAAAGAGCGATGAGCCGTTGAGACTCTGGCTTCTCTGTCTGGTGTTCGCCTTCGCATGGCTCTCGTCGCCCGCGCGGGCGGACGTGCAACGCTTCGCGGTGCTGGTCGGTAATGACAGGGGGAACGGCTCCGACGCCGCCCTGCACTACGCCGAAACCGACGCCACGAAGGTGGAAGCCGTGTTGCGCGACCTCGGCGGCTTTGCCCCGGCGAACGTCACGGTGCTCCACGGCGAGAGCGCCGAGACGGTGCGCAAGACCCTCGTCGCGGTGAACGACCGGATCCGTGCGACTTCGTCGCTGCCCGACACTCAGACGATGCTCTTCGTCTATTACTCGGGCCACGCCGACGCGAACGCGCTGCATCTCGCAGGCAGCCGTCTCGAGCTGAACGAGCTCGCGCAGCTCGTGCGCGGCTCGGCGGCGACGTTTCGTCTGCTCGTTCTCGACGCCTGTCGCTCGGGGACGCTGACCCGCGTGAAGGGCGGAACGCAGGTGCCGCCGTTCGCGATACCGCCCGATCCGTCTCTCCGCGGGGAGGGACTCGCATTCCTCACCGCGAGCTCGGCGCTCGAGGACGCGCAGGAGTCGGACGAGATCCGCGGCTCGTTCTTCACGCACGCCCTGGTGTCGGGCCTCATGGGAGCCGCCGATCGCGACGGCGACGGCAATGTCGTCCTCGACGAAGCGTACCGCTACGCCTACGAGGCGACGCTGCGCGCGACGAGCCGGACCTACGCGGGCCTCCAGCATCCGACGTTCCACTACGACTTCCGCGGGCAGGACGCGCTGGTGCTCACTCGGCTCCGGAACGCGCCCGGGCGGGCGACCCTGGCGTTCCCGGCGAACACCGGTTTCTTGCTGCTGCGCGACGACCCGAACGGTCCCGTCGTCGCCGAGGTGGGACCGCGCGACGTCGCGCGCCGGCTCAGCTTGCGGCCGGGGCGTTACTTCGTCCGCGGTCGCGGCGTGGACGTGCTGTTCGAGGGCGACGTGACGCTTCGCGAAGCCGAGGACCGGACGCTCGCGCTCGGCGAGCTCCGCCGCGTCGAGTACGCGCGGCTCGTACGAAAGGGCGGCAGTGATTCGACCCTGGCGCACGGGGTGGAAGCGGGCTTCACGGTACGCACGCGCTTGCCCAACGCCGGACGTCCGTGCGTCGGTTTCGCCGCCGGATACCGGCTCGAGCTACACGACCTCGGGTTCGTCGCGCGCCTCGGCGCGTGCCGGAGCGGGTCGGAGAACGCCGTGGTGCGCGCGACGACCGACGAGCTCGACGTCAGCGTCGCGGCGCTCCGCGCATGGGATCTGCCGTGGGTGACGCTCGCGCTGGGACTCGGCGCAGGAGCGGGAGTCTTCTTTCAGCGATTCGAGACGGCGGGGCGCGCGCCGAGCAGAGACACCGTCGCGCCGTTCGGGCTCGCCGTAGGCAGCGCGACGCTCGACGTCGGCGGTCCGTGGTTCGTCTCCGCGGACGTACGTGCCGAGACGTATTTTCTGCGTCTCCAGGAAGACACGCGCTCCGCCGCCAGCACCGACGTCGCCTTCACCGTGCAAGGGACGGCGACGGCGGGGCTTCATTTCTGAAGTCGCGACACGCCGCTCAGAGGCAGTCGAGGCCGAAGTGGTACTCGCTGAAGGCGTGACCGTCGTCGGCGAGAGTCCAGAGAGCCGCCGCGGTGCTGAACGCGGTCGTCCGGAATTGGTCTGGATCGCCGAAGTCTATGGTGACGTGCTGGTCGGGCTCCGCGCCGGGGAAGCTCACCGTGAAGGGTAGGACAGTATAAGCGCTCAGGATGCGCTCTCCGTCGAAGGGGACGACGCCTCGGCCGAGCTCCGGAGCGAAGCCAACCGTTGCTCCTGAAACGCTGCCGGATAGCACGCGGACGTCGAAGAGCAGCGGCGTCGTGCTGGTCTTGGTGAAAGCGAGCGTGACATCGTGTGTGACGCCGAGAGAGTCGAAGACAGAGGTGACCAGGGTGTCGGTGGTGTCGGAGTCGTAATTGAGGTTCACGCTCAGGGAACGTGACGACGTCGCCTTCGCCGGCTGCGTGCAGGGCGACCGAGCCGACCCGGGTCGGCTCCACGCAGCCATAGCCGCCGGGGGGATATCCGTTTTGGCTCTGCCAAATCACCGTGTCCCGCTCGTCCGTCTGCACGACGCCATCGCCGCGCCCGCCGTCGCGAACGGTCCGCCCGAAGTCGACGGCGAGGGACTCTCCGCTAGAGTCGATCATGACCGGAGCGCCGACGACCACGTCGTAGAGGGATCCATCCTCACTGAAGAGCAACGTGCCGTTGCCCACCTCGACGGTCGGTCCTGCGCCTCCGTCCGAAAGGACGGCATGATAGTCGACCACATGGTGCGCGGTCGTCCGGTAGTAGACGTCGAGCGTTCGCGGCTCCGCGGAGTGGTCGTAGACCGTCGAGATAGTGCGGCCGGCCCGCGGAGTCATACACGACGGACGTCGTCCTGAAGACGTCGACGCCGTGGAAAGGCGCCTCGTCGACGTCGATTGGCCGGGTCGCGTCGAGGTTCACGGTGAGCTGTAACGTCGAGGTCGGCCGCGCCGCGAGCGCGGGACACCCGTTCGCTCCGCTGGAATGCGACGGCTCGCGTGGACGAATCGTGGTCGCGCTCGCCGTCAGGGTGACCGGCGCCGTGACTCGTAGCTCGTGCGGCGCTGCCGCGTCGTGGTGCGAAGGAACACCGCGAGAGAGCGATGCGACGACCGCGGCGACGGAAATGGCCGCAGAGCCGCCGATGAGTGCGCGAAGTACCCCCACGTTGTTCCGTCCTCCCCCACGCGACGCGCGTGTTGCGGCGCCCAGGAGCAAGACGCGTACTGCGCACCGAACGGCTAAATTCGGCGCGAAAATCGCTGCGAGACGTCAAGCCGGTGACGTCGGGAGTCAGTGAGCGGGCGCGCGCTCGATTCGCATCGGTACCGGATCGCGCGGGCGGAGCGTGACGCTCGGACTGAGACGGAGCGGGACGTCACTCGTGGCGTGAATGCGGACGCGCCGCGCGATCGTCACGAGGAGCAGCACGGCTTCCATCATGGCGAACGCGTTGCCGATGCAGACCCGGGGACCGCCGCCGAACGGAAAATAGGCGTAGCGCGGCAGGCGCTTCGCGCCGTCGTCGAGCCATCGCGCGGGCTCGAACGCCTCCGGATCGGGGAACCAGCGCGCGTCCCGGTGCACGACCCACTGCGCGAGCCACACCTGCGCGCCCTTCGCGAGGTCGAGCCCGCCGATGCGGCAGGGTCGCGCCGCCTCGCGTCCGATTGCCCACGCCGGCGGAAAAAGCCGCAAGGTCTCTCGAATGACGGCGTCGGCGTAAGGCAGGTTCGGGAGATCCGCGAACGTCGCAGGCCGATCGCCGAGCGCGCTGGCGATCTCCGCAGAGAGACGCTCGAGCGCGCCCGGATTTCGGGCGAGAAGGTGGAACGTGAAGGTGAGGGCGAGCGCGGTCGTCTCGTGGCCGGCGAGGAGCAGCGTGACGACCTCGTCGCGGAGCTGCTGGTCGCTCATGCCGCTACCGCCCTCGGTCTTCGCGCCGAGGAGCATGGAGAGCAGATCGCCGCGATCGGGGGCCGAGCGACGATCGCGGATGATGCCGTAGACGACCTCGTTCATCTCCTTCACGGCGCGCGTGAGCTTGCGGTTCGCGGGCGTGGGAAGCCACCCCGGGAGAATCGCGGAGAAGCCGGAGAAGCGGTCCATCATGACCTCGAGCGCCGTACCGATGCGTCCGGCGGCACCGCCGACGTCGGCGCCGAACAGCGTCTCGGCGACGATGTCGAGCGTGAGACGCATCACCGAGGCGTGGATGTCGATGGTCGTGCCGTCGACGAACTTCGAGACGGCGCGCTCGGTGTGACCGACCATGACGTCGGCGTACGCGCGCACGCGGTGATGATGGAACGCGGGCTGCGCGAGCTTTCGCTGGCGTCGCCAGAAGTCGCCCTCGCTCGTCAGGAGGCCGCGACCGATGGCGACCGAGAGACGCTGCGTGAAGTCGTCCTTCGTCAGGTCGTCACTGCTGGCCTTGAGGGCCTCCTCGATCGCGTCGGGGTGATTCAGCAGGTAGATCGTCTGTCCGGGCAGCGTGAAGCGAACGACGTCGCCGTGCTCACGCGAGATCCGCGTCAGGAAGTCGAGCGGATCGGACACGAGCGCCAGGCTGTTCCCGAAGAGTGGCAAACCGCGCGGGCCGGTGAGCGCCCGCGGCGTGGCGCGGACGGCTACCGACCCGTTGCTCGATGAGGACTCGTTCGTCGGCTGTATCACCCGGCGAGTATCGTACGCCGACCGGCGCGCGTCACTCGACGCGGCGCGAATTATTTCTTCAACGACGCCATGTCGATGACGAAGCGGTAGCGCACGTCGCCCTTGAGGAGCCGCTCGTACGCCTCGTCGATCTGCTGGATCGGGATGATCTCGACGTCGGAGGTGATCCCGTGCTTCGCGCAGAAATCGAGCATCTCTTGCGTCTCGGCGATGCCTCCGATGCCGGAGCCGGCGAGCTGCCTTCGCGGCATGAGGAGGTTGAAGGCGCCGAGAGAGTGAGGTTTCTCCGGAGCGCCGACGAGGGTCATCGTGCCGTCGAGCTTGACGAGGGAGAGGAGCGCGTTGATGTCGTGGTCGGCCGAGACGGTATCGAGGATGAAGTCGAAGCTGTTCGTGTGCTTCTTCATCTCGTCGGCGTTCTTCGAGACGACGACTTCGTGCGCACCGAGCCGTTCGGCGTCGGCGACCTTGCTCTTCGACGTGGTGAAGACGACGACGTGGGCCTCGAAGGCACGTGCGAACTTGACGCCCATGTGGCCGAGCCCGCCCAGCCCGACGATGCCGACCTTCTGCCCGGGACCGACCTTCCAGTGACGGAGCGGGGAATACGTCGTGATGCCCGCGCAGAGGAGCGGCGCGGCGCCTGCCGGGTCGAGCGAATCTGCGAGCTTCAGGGTGAACGCCTGGTCGACCACGACGGAGTCCGAGTAGCCGCCGTAGGTCGGCAGATCGCCGTGCTTGTCCGGGCTGTTGTACGTGAACGTCGCGCCCTTCATGCAGTACTGCTCGAGGCCGAGCTTGCAGTTCGGGCAGACGCCGCAAGAGTCCACCATGCAGCCGACCGCGGCGAGGTCGCCCACCTTGAAGCGGGTGACTCGCTCGCCGACCTTGGTGACTCGACCGACGATCTCGTGACCGGGGACGCACGGGTAGGTCGTCCCGGACCACTCGTTTCGGACTTGATGGAGGTCGGAGTGGCAGACCCCGCAGTAGAGGATGTCCATCGCGACGTCCGTGGGCAGCACCCCACGGCGTTCGATCGTCAACGGGGCGAGGGGGCTCTTGGCATTCTGGGCGGCATAGGCCTTGGTCGGCATGGGAGTGTCCTTTCGACACCTGGACTCTAGTGATCGGGGTGCCCCTCGATACTCGGCGGTGATTGCCCGATCCTCCAGGATTGACGGGACCGGTGCCCTGCACCAGAGCACGAGGCGGATGACGCCATCTCTTCGAGACCTCATCGAGCAGTTCACCGGCAAGGACGGTCCGCACGAGACCGAGCTCGACGGGCTCGCGTTCTACCGGATGACGGCTCCGGCAGATCTGCCGCCGACCTTCTGCGAACCGTCGCTCTGCGTGATCGCCCAGGGCGCGAAGCTGGTGTCGATCGGGGACGACAGGTTCCACTACGACGCCGAGAAGTTTCTCGTCTTCTCGGCGGATCTTCCCGTCTCGGCGCGGATCGTGGAGGCGTCGGTCGAGCGCCCTTATCTGTCGCTCGCGCTCCGGCTCGACTACCGGACGGTGTGCGAGCTCGCCGGCCAGGTGGACGCCGCCTCCGCGCAAGGGGAGCCGATCGCTGCCGTCTCGGTGAGCCCCGCGGAGCCGGATCTCCTCGAGGCGGTCACGCGCTTCGTCGCGCTGCTCGGTGCGCCGCGAGATCGCGCCGTCCTGGGACCCCTCATCCAGCGCGAGATCATTTACCGGCTCCTCACCGGGCCGCAGGCGCCCAGGCTTCGTCAGCTGGCGATGGCAGACGGCCACGCGCGGCGCATCCTCGGGATCCTTCGCTCGCTGAAGGAACATTTCGCCTCGCCCTTGCGCATCGAAGAGCTCGCGCGCGGCGCGCACATGAGCCCGTCCGCGCTGTTCCAGCACTTCAAGACCGTCACCGGCATGAGCCCGCTCCAGTATCAGAAGCTCCTCCGGCTCCACGAGGCGCGGCGGCTGATGCTCGGCGCCGGCCTGGACGCGGCCGAGGCTTCGTTTCGCGTCGGTTACGAGAGCCCGTCGCAGTTCAGCCGTGAATACCGCCGTCGCTTCGGCGCGCCCCCGCGGCGTGACGTCGAGTCGCTCCGGCGAAGCGCGTCTGCCGCGGCCGTGTGAAACGTCACGCGGGCAGTGAGAGCCCGAGCGCCGCGACGGTGTCTTTCAGCGCGCCGTCGAGCGGAGACGAAAATCGGAGTCGCTCGCCCGTGACGGGATGCTCGAACGCAAGCTCCGTCGCGTGTAGCGCGAGTCGGTGCAAGCCGTACGTGTAGCGGAAGTGCCGGTTGTGCTCGCCCTTGCCGTATTTCACATCGCCGATGATCGGACACGATACGTGCTTCAGGTGGCGGCGGATCTGGTGCATTCGCCCCGTCAGCGGGACCGCCTCGACGAGCGCGTAACGCCCGGCCACGCCGAGACAGCGAACGCGGGTCACCGCCGCGACGCGCGGTCCGTCCTCGGCCTTCGGAACCGGGTGATCGATCTCGCCGTCCTCGGGACGACCGCGGGTGAGCGCCAGATAGCGCTTCTCGACGCGACCCGCTTCGAAGGCCTTACCGAGCCGCTTCGCCGTCTCCGGGTCCAGCGCCATGACGAGCGCTCCGCTCGTGCCGCGGTCGAGACGATGAACGGGGTACACCCACGAGCCCACGACGTTGCGCACGGCGCGCATCACGTCCATCGCATCGTCGGCGAGCCCGCGATGGACGATCATCCCCGACGGCTTGTCGACGACGACGAAGGACTCTTCGCGATGGATGAACGACACGTCCACGGGAGCCCGCGACGATGGCAGGCTTCCGGTGCGAATTCAGTCTCCGAGTTGCACGGGCATCGCCCAGTACGCAAAGTTCCGGTCATCGTCGCAGAGCCCCGAGATGAAGCTCCTCAGGTTTCGGACCTGGAGGCCGCCGCTGAAGAACGCCACGGTCGCGGTCTCGCCCATCTGGATCAACCTCGAGCCCTCGAATCGGAGTGCGTAGACGCCGGCAGCGGGGTTCGGTCCCCCACAGCTTCCGCCGGTGGCGTTCTTGCAGTCGAGGCGCACGGTATCCCAGGTGTACGGGGCCCCGGAGTCTGTGACTCCACGTTCGTCGGCCGCAACGTAGAGAGGACTGGTCGGCGGGTTGTGCCGATTCTTGAGGCCGCCCCAGGTGTTCAAGCTCGTGACGAAAATGCTTCCGAGGCATCCGTTGAAGCATTCCTTCACGTACGCCACGTGAACGAGCGCGCCTGCGCCGAGGGTCGCCTGTAAATTGAGACCAGGGCTCGCGATACGAACCCTGCGCAGTGCTTCGCTGCAATCGGCGTTGGGCGCGCAAGTGTCGACCACGAACTCGCTCTCTTCGACCTGCCGGACCACTCCGTCGAAGGTCGCGTTCCTCGACCCGAATGGCTGCGCGGCATCCGGTCCGATGACCCGCGCGTCGCCTCCATCGGCATCGCCGAATGCGTCCACCTCGATATCCGCTCGCTCGTCGCTGACGTAGCAGTCGAGCATTCCGCCCGTCCCGCCGCGGCCGCCATCGTTCGGGGCGAGCCCTCCCGCGCCGACGGCCCCGCTTCCGCCGGCTCCGCCTCCGCTGCGACCGCCTGCCGAAGCCCCACCGGCGTGGACCGACGAATCCACTCCCGCGTCGCTGATGGCGCCCGGCTGCACTCGATCATTTCCGGAAGCGTCCGTGCACGCGGAGAGAGCGATCAGTGACGACGCGACCAGCCCACTATTGCCCCACTGCATGATCGAGCGTTGTGCACGTCACATGCCATCACCGTCCACCTGATTTGCCGCTGCCGGCTCGAGCCGGGAGGCACAGCTGTGCCATCGCCGCGGCCGCGCGATCAGACCGTCACGCAACGCCGGTCATTCGCTCTTGGGTAGTAACCGGAGGAGGTGAGCGCGAGGCGCCGGGCTTTTACGGACGCAACAACGGCGCTTTGTCGTGTGGAATCGCGCAGATTTGTGTACTTATCCGGCAGGTTCGGGCGCGCCGCCGCACGCCCTCGATTGGACCCGCTTGGCTTACTCGAGACCGCGCGAAACCTGGTTGCCCGAGCGAGCGCCGCTTCGCATCGCGGCCGTCCTCGTCGCGTGCTTGCTCCGGAGCGGAGCCGCCGCAGCCGACGAGGTACCGGACGACGAGAGCCCGGCCGTCATTCCACCGGTGCCGACCCCGAGCCCCGTCGTGCTCGCCGGAAAGCCGACCAAGCCCGACAGGGTGGGACGTCCGCTCGAGTGGCGCTGGGATCGCTTCACGACGATCGACCTGATCGTCACCGGCGCGGGCGCCGTCACGACGCTCGCGATGTCGATCGTCAAGCCGCGCGGGGCCCACGTCTCGGGCGGCATCCTGTTCGACGACGCAGTTCGCGACGCGCTCCGTCCGAACTCGCTCCAGACCCGCTACATGTTCCGCGACGCCTCCGACGTCGGCCTGTCCCTGATGGTGACGTGGCCGTTCTTCGCGGACTCCCTGATGTCGGCGTGGTGGTACCGCGGCAGTCGCGACGTCGCCGAGCAGATGGCGCTCGTCAATCTGCAGACGCTCGCGATCACCGGTGCCGTCCAGGGCATGACCAACGTGCTCGTGAGCCGCGAGCGTCCATACGGCAAGGACTGCGGCAGCGCGGGCCTACCGAGCGACGCCATCGACTGCGAAGGGTCGACACATTACCGGAGCTTCTTCAGCGGGCACTCGGCGTTCAGCTTCGCGGGCGCGGCGGTCGTCTGCATGGATCACATCAAGCACGAGCTCCTCGGTGAGCCGTGGGACACGCTGAGCTGCGCGGGCGGCTACGCCGTCGCCGCGACGACAGCGACCTTCCGGGTGGTCGGAGACGTGCACTACGCCACCGACGTCATCAGCGGCGCGCTCGTCGGGACGCTCATCGGGTACGGCGTCCCGATGCTTCACTACGCCCACGTGAACCTCGGCACGGTGCAGTCGGGGAGCTTGCACATGCAGGTGGTGCCCTCGGGGCTCGGTGCCGGCGTGGTGGGGACCTTCTGATGCAGAGGTCGCTCCGTGCGCTCGCGCTCGTCGCCGCTCTCGCGGGCGTCGCGCCATCGGCGCTCGCTCAGGAGACGCGGCCGGGAACGCTCGGCGGCGGGCGGCTCCTCCTCGACGATCAGAAGTCGCGCGAGCCGCTCAATACCGAGCCGCCGCTCGGTATTTTCCCGACCCCTGCCGACGCGCTCATGGACCCGCGCATGGCGCGTTCCTGGGCAGCGTTGCCGTCGCGCTGGTTCGTGTCGACCACCGTCGACGTCGGGTTCGTCTATGCGCGCCCGCGCGTCTCGTTCGGCTACGGCCGTCCCTTCACGCAGTGGATCGGCATCGACGCCAACCCGGTCGCGTCGGGCGCCGGCGTCGGCGCTTACGGCGGGCTTCGCTTCGCGCTGCCGTTCGGCGATCTCCGCATCGGGCCGCGGTATTTCTACGCCTTCAATCACACCGTCCTCGACGTGAAGAAGAACTACGATCGTATCGACCTCGAGACGTCGCAGGGCAGCCCCGGCAGGACGCTGACCTACGAGGCGGAGCTCGACGGAAGCATCCCGGTCGGTCCGGGAAGCGTGCTCCTCCGCGGGAGCGTCTCCTACGTCACCGGCGTCGACGAGAACCACGAGGTGTTCGAGGAGACGTTGCGCGTCATCGTTCGCCCGCCCCTCGTGTGGCGCGCCCGCGGCGGCTACGCATTCCGGTTCGGCGCGTACAACCAGCACAGCATCGGCGTGGTGGTCGACATCCTCGACGTCCCGAAGCGCGACGACTCGATCACGACGCGCATCGGCCCCGTCATGCGACTCGTGCTCTCGCGCCGCGTCGAGCTCCGGGGAAGCTTCGTCGTCACCGTGACCAGCCCGGATCGGATCGGCCTCATCGGAGGCGACTTCACCGAGCTCGGCGTGCGTTACCGCTGGGCGAGCGAGTGAGTACTAGGCATGGGGGGCCTTGGCCCCCCGCAGCTTTCAATTACGGGGGGCCTTAGCCCCCCGCAGCTTCGCCTTCGGCGAACTGCTCCCCCCGCCGCCTTCGGCGAGCTGGCTGTGCTCGCGTAGTTCCGCATTTTTGATGCCTCGGGGACGGCGCCCCCGCCGCTTCGCGGGCTCGCTTCGCTCGCGTAGTTCCGCATTTTTGATGCCTCGGAGTGACGCTTCAGACGCTGGTCTCGTCGAGCTTTGGTAGATAGGCGGCGCCCACGACGCCCGCGAGCTCTCCGAAGTCGCTGACGACGAGGGGGAGCTCGGACAGCGGCTCGGCGTAGCGGCGCTTGCGGAGCTCCGCGCGCAGCGGCGCCTCGACGAGGTCGAACGACTTCGAGACTCCGCCGCTGAAGACGATCGCGTCGAGGTCGAGCAGGTTCTGGATCGAGTTGAGCGTCACCCCGAGGGCCCAGGTGAGCCGCGCGAAGGCGGCCTTGCCGCCGGCCTCGCCGCGGTGCGCGCTGTCGGCCACGTCCTTGACCTCGTGCGCGGTGCCGCCTCCGGCGCGGAACGTCTCGAGCAAGGCACGCGTGCCGGCGAAGGCCTCGAGACAACCCGTGTTGCCACACGCACAGGCGGGAGCGCCCGGCGACGGATCGACGGTCATGTGGCCTATCTCCGCGCCGAAGCCGTGCGCGCCGCGGACGAGCTTCTTGTTCATCACGAGGCCGCCGCCGACACCGGTGCCCAGGGTGACCAGCAAGAAGCTCGAATACTGTTGCCCGTGCCCGAAGAGCGCCTCCCCGTAAGCGGCGGTCGTCGCGTCGTTCTCGACCACGACGCGCGCGCCCGTCCGCTTCGCGAGCTCGCCACCGATCTGGAAGCCCTCGAAGCCGGGGATGTTCGGCAGGCGCCAGACCTTGCCGCTCGGATCGACCTCGCCGGGAATGGCCATGCCGATCTCCGACGGCGCGCTAGCGATGCGCTTCACGGCGCCCGCGATGGCGTCCATCACCGCAACCGGCCCCTTGTCGGCCGGGGTCTCGACGCTCTCGCTCTTCAGGACCGAGTTACCGCGGACCTCGGCGACCTTGATGCGCGTCCCGCCGACGTCGATGCCGATCCGGCTTCCGGCTTCTGTGCTCATGCTGTCTCCTAGAGGTGCAGGCGTTCGAGTCGCCGGCAGGCTTCGTCCAGGTCTTGGTCGGTCTTCGCGAAGCAGAACCTCGCGAGCGTGTCACCGCCCGAGCCGCGATAGAACGCGGCTCCCGGCACCGCGGCGACGCCGCTTCGTGCGAGCAAGTCCATGACCCGCTCCTTGCTGGTGGTTCCCTGAAGTCGCGAAGTATCGGCGAGAACGTAATAGGCGCCCTGGGGCGCGTACGGCTCGAGCCCGGCGGTCTTCAGGGCGCCGCAGAACTTGTCGCGCTTCAGCTGATACTCGGCGCCGAGGTCGGCGTAAAAATCGTCGTCCAGCACCTCGAGCGCGCGGGCCACGCCGCGCTGGAGCGGCGCGGGCGCGCAGATGTAGACGAGGTCGTTGATGTAGCCGAGCCGCTCGAGGTGTTCCTTGCGCCCCGCGCTGAAGCCGATGCGCCACCCGGTGATCGAGAGCGTCTTCGAGAAGCCGTTCACGGTGATCGTGCGATCGCGAAGGGCGGGGAGCGACGCGGGGCTCACGTGGCGCCGGCCGTCGTAGAGGAAATGCTCGTAGATCTCGTCGGTGATGACGAAGAGATCGTGCTTTTCCGCGACGCGGGCGACGACGTCGAGCTCTTCCCGGGTGAAGACCTTGCCGCACGGATTCGACGGCGTGTTCACGACGATGGCGCGCGTCCGTGGGCCGACGGCCCGCGAAAGCGCGGCGGGATCGAAGCTCCAGTCCGGCGGCGAGAGAGTCACGATGCGCGGCTCGACGCCGAGGCCGAGCAGGGTGTCGACGTGATAGCCGTAGTACGGCTCGAAGAGCACCACGTCGTCCCCGGGGTCGAGGACGGCGAGGCATGCGCCGTAGAACGCCGCCGACGAGCCGCTCGTCACGACGATATCGCCCTCCCCGGTGACGTCGATGCCGTTGAAGCGGCCGAGCTTCTTCGCGATCGCGACGCGGAGCTCCGGCAGGCCGTCGAAGCGGGTGTAGATGTTGCACCCCTCCTCGATGGCGGCCTGCGCGGCCCGCCGCACGACCTCCGGGACCGGCGTGTCGCAGACCCCTTGCGACAGATTCAGCCCGCCGACGCGCGTGCACTCGATCGTCATGTTGCGGATCTCCGATTGACGGAGAAAGCGCATTCGCTCGGCTAGGCGGGGGAGCGTCATCGTGATGGCGGCAATCTAGCGCAGGCTCCGCTGGCTTGTCCCCGGTGTGCGGCCCGAATTGCCTTTACTCGGCCGGAAGGCGCAGATATTCGAGGCGTTCCTCGGGCCCATGAAGGTCGTCGTCACCGGTGGCTCCGGTCAACTCGGGACGCTCGTACTCGAGCGCCTCGTAGCAAACCGCAAGATCAAGAAGATCGTATCGCTCGATCTGATCGCGCCTGCCGTACCCAGCAGCCGGATCGACTGGCGCATCGCGGATCTGCGCGACCCGGGCCTCGAGCGTCACCTCGAGGGGGCCGACGCGCTCCTGCACCTCGCGTTCATCGTGATGAAGCAGGCGTCGGTCGACACGATGTACGCCGTCAACGTCGAGGGCAGCCGGCGCATCTTCGCGGCCGCGGCCCAGCACGGCGTGAGGCGCATCGTCTATTCGTCGTCGGTCGCCGCGTACGGTACGGTCAAGGGCCACCCGCCGCTCATCGTCGAGTCGACGCCGCGGCGTCGCACGCCGACCCTGACCTACGCCGACAACAAGTACGAGGTCGAGGAGCACCTCGACGTGTTCGAGATGTCGCACCCCGATATCGCCGTGGTCCGGCTCCGTCCCGGGATCCTCATGGGACGCCGCATGTCGCTCGCGACGCCGTCGTTCCTGAGGCGGCGCGTGCTCCCCGTCGTCGGTGATGCGAGGAGCCCCATCGTGTGGGACGAGGATGTCGCCGACGCCGTGATGCGTTCTCTCGACGACGACGTGAAGGGCGCGTTCAACCTCGTGGCGTCGGATCCGATACCCGGCGCGGAGCTCGCGCGGCTCGCCGGCTTTCGCCCCCTCGCCGTGCCCCGCGCCGCGGCGAGCGCCGCCACCCGTGCGTCCAGCGTGCTCGCGCCGCTCCTCGGCGAGAAGCGCCTCGACGCGGGTTGGCTCGACGCCGCGGACGTCGATCTGAACGTCAGCGCCGAGCGCGCGCGCACCGTCCTCGGATGGGCGCCGCGTTACCCGACGAGCCGGAACGTCGCTGCGGCATTCGGAGAAGCCGCGCCCCGAACGACGGACCGCCGCGTCTCGTGGTTCTTCTCCGCCGTCTCGCGGCTCGCGAACGGCGCGGCGGAGCGTGGCGAGCTCGGGGACGTCGAGAACCTCAAGCTCGCGCTCCACATCGACGTCACCGGACCCAACGGCGGCGACTACGCGCTGACCTTCGAGCAGGGCAAGGTGACGCTGAAGCCCGGCATCCCGAGGCCGCCGAGCTCCACCGTGTCGCTCGACGTCGCGACGCTCCTCGACCTGCTCGCCGGCAGGGGCGAGGTCGCGACGGCGCTCCTCGTCGGCAAGCTTCGGGTCCGCGGGGAACCGATGGGAAGCGCCGTTCTCTCGGGCATCATCGACGGCTTTCGCCGCTCGACGTCGACCGGCGGCGTACGCGGGAGCGTCGCGCGCGGCCTCTCGCGGTGGTTCGAGAAGAGGACGCGCTGATGAAGTTCTCGCTCCTCTTCCCGATGCAGATCGCCGACCCGACGCCGGCGGGCGAAGCGTCGCTGTTCCGCACCGCCGTCGAGCAGGCCGTCCTCGCCGAGAAGCTCGGGTATCACGCGGTGTGGGCGGTCGAGCACCACGGGCTCTACGAATATTCCCACTCGTCGGCGCCGGAGATATTTCTCTCGTTCGTCGCCGCGAGGACGGAGCGTCTTCGCATCGGTCACGGCGTGACGCTTCTGTCGCACCGCTACGACCACCCCATGCGCATCGCCGAGAGAGTGGCGACTCTCGACCTGCTCTCCGGCGGTCGCGTCGATTTCGGCACCGGCCGGCGCTCGTCGGCGGTCGAGCAGGGCGCGTTCGAAGTGGATCCCATTACGGCACAGGAGCAATGGCTCGAGGCGCTCCGCGTGATCCCCGAGATGTGGCGGCGCGACGTCTTCGAGTTCAAGGGGAAGTATCTCGACGTCCCGCCGACGCAGGTCATCCCGAAGCCGGTGCAGACGCCGCACCCGCCGATCTTCGCCGACGCGAGCCGGCCCGGCGCCGCCGCCCAGGTCGGTACGCTCGGGCTCGGCGCGCTCGATTTCGCGATGGGGACCGACGACCATCTCCTCGGCAAGGTCGAGGCGTATCGCGAGGCGGCGCGTCACGCGGAGCCCGTCAGCGCGCGCGTCGTGAATCACTTCGCCTGCACGCCGCCCGCCCTCGTCCTCGAGGACGACCGGCGCGCGTGCGAGTACGGGTTCCGGGGAGCGCGGTTCCACGCCGAGGCCCTCGGTCGTTACTACGTCGGACGCGATCGTCCCACTGGGCGCCTCCACGTCGAGCGCGGCTTTCTCGCCGAGGCGGACCTCGAGGCGGCTGCGAGAAACCGCACCTCGTCCTCCACGGCGAGCAACGCCTGCATCGGCGACCCCTCGGCGGCACGCGAGTTCGTCCAGCGCTTCGTCGAGATCGGCGTCGACGAGCTCGTCTTCGTCATGCAGATGGGCACCGTCCCTCTGGAGCTCGTGACGGAGAGCGTGCGTACCTTCGGCGAGAAGGTCCTTCCGCACTTCGCCTGAGCCGTTTCCGAAGAAGGAGAGCACCAAGGTGGACGATCTTCTCCGTTTACTCCTGCGCGAGCAGCCGACGGCCGTGGGGGCCAGCACCGTGCCCGAGTTCTGGGCGGCGACGGCCGTCCTACGGGACCGGTTCTCGCTGCCGTTCGACCGTGCGGTCGCGGGCGGGCGCGTCGCCGACCGTGTCGGCTTCGCCTTCGCCTCGGGGTACGAGGCGGCGATACACGCGCTCGTGCCCGCGCTCCCCGCCGATGCCATAGCCGGCTTCTCCGTCACCGAAGAGCGCGGCAATCATCCGCGCGCGATCGAGGCGCGGCTCGAGCCAGGGGAGGGCGGCCATCTGCTCTCGGGAAAGAAACGCTGGAGCACGATGGGGCCGCTCTCGGACGTGCTCGTCGTCGTGGCGAGCACCGGCACCGTGATCGCCGAGCGCCCGGAGCTCCGCGCGGTCCTCGTGCCTCGCGGCGCGCGCGGTCTCGTGGTGACCGAAATGGCGAAGACGGGGTTCGTCCCCGAGGTGCCGCACGCGGAGCTCGTGCTCGACCGCGTTCCGATCGCCGCAACGGCGCTCCTGCCGGGCGACGGCTACGCCGACTACGTGAAGCCGTTTCGCACGGTGGAAGACGTCCACGTGAACGCGGCGGTGCTCGGTTATCTGCTGTCCGTTGCCTTCCGGAACGGCTGGCCAGACACGCTGATCGAGCGCCTGGCCGCCACGGTTGCCGGAGCGCGCACCGTCGCGTCGCTCGATCCGAAGAAGGCCGAGACACACGTCGCGCTCGCCGGATTACTCGAAGAAATGGCCCGGATCGTCGATGCGGCGGAGCCGTCGTGGTCTCTCGTCGGGGACACCGAACGGGACCGGTGGTACAGAGACCGGGTCTTGACCCAGGTCGCGTCCAAGGCCCGACAGCAGCGGCGTGAGCGCGCATTTGCCGACCTTCACGGAGCCCAGAAATGAAGCACAGCGTCCCCCACGATCTCGGTCGCGACCAGGCCAAGAAGGCCGTCGACGCGGCGTTCGCGTCGTACGCGGAGCGCTTCGCGAAGTACAAGCCGACCGCGAACTGGACGTCGCCCGATCGCGCCGACATCTCGTTCACCGCGAAGGGGATCACGCTGAAGGGCGTGCTCGAGGTGAACGCGAAGAGCATCGACATGGATCTCGACGTCCCGTTCTTGCTCCGTCCGTTCAAGGACACGGCGCTCGGCGCCGTCGATCGCGAGATCACCGCCTGGGTCGACAAGGCACGACGCGGCGAGCTCTGAGTCGCGCGCTCCGAGCGCGTGCACCGACGGAAGTTGGCAACCCGGGTAGACGCTTGCCAACGAAGGTGGCGGCGATCGAACCGCGCATGCCGTCGATCTCACGTTGAACGGCGAGGCACAGGCCTTGCTCATCCGGGTCGCGACCGGTTCCACGCAGTGCCGGTCCGCCACCGTCTCGGAGGGTGAGTCGACGTCCGCGCCCGGCGCGGAAACGCCTCGCTCCTCCGGCGTGCGGTGGTGCGCCCCGCGTTCGCCGAGGAGTCAGCCGGATGCCATCGAAGATTGCCGTCACGTCCCACCGGGAGGGAGCCCACACACGGGGTGACCTCTCCACACACCGAGTACCGGGCCGTCGTGCGCGCGCCGTCGTCGCCTTCGTGGCGGCGGCGGTCGCAGCGCTGGCCGGCACCGTCGCGTGCCTCAACAGGCCGCTCTGCGACGTCGATTGTCGGCCGCGCACGACGAACCAGTTCCTGGCCGCCGTCGCCGGTGGCGGCGTCGACAAGATCGACCTGCTCTTCATGATCGACAACTCCGCGTCCATGGACGACAAGCAGAAGGTCCTCCAGCTCGCGGTGCCCGATCTCGTGCGCCGGCTCGTGAGCCCGCGCTGCGTCGATCCCACCACCGGCGCGCCCCCGGCGAAGGACGTCACGCCGGACGATCCCAAGCTGGATTGCCCGGCGCCTTATCTGCGCGAGTTCACCGCCATCCGCGACATTCACGTCGGCATCGTCTCGTCGAGCCTCGGCGATCACGGTGACGGCCACACCTGTACGCCGATGAAGGAAGACGATCCCCAGGACCAGCAGCTGAACGACCACGGCTGGCTCATCGGCAGCCGCTCGCGGTTCACGGCGCCGGCAGGGGAGATGGCCCTCAACCCCCTCGGCTTCCTCGACTGGAACCCGACCACGTCTTCGGCCGAGTCGCTGGATACCTTCAATACGACGTTCGCGGCCATGACGCTCGCGACGGGCTCGGTCGGCTGCGGCTATGAGTCGCAGCTCGAGGCGATGTACCGCTTCCTCGTCGATCCGAGCCCCTACGCGTCGATGGTCCAGCAGACGTGTCGCGGCGGTTCGGGCACCTGCGCGTACCCTTCCGGAAGGGACGACACGCTATTGAAGCAGCGGGCGGCGTTCCTGCGTCCCGATTCGCTCGTCGCGGTCATCATGCTCACCGACGAGAACGATTGCTCGATCCAGGACTCCGCCCAGGGGTATTACATCTCGTCGTCGCAGGCTCTCCCGCAGGCGGCCAGCATCTGCGCGACGAACCCCAACGACAAGTGCTGCTACTCGTGCGGCGGCACGGCGCCACCGGGTTGCCCGGCCGATCCAGTCTGTGCCGGTAAGCCCGCGCAGAAGGACGACCCGCCGGGCCTGCGCTGCTTCGAGCAGGCGCAGCGCTTCGGTCTGGACTTCCTCTATCCGACCGCGCGCTACGTGAACGCGCTGAAGGAACCGATCATCTGCACGTCGCGCATGGACCTCGCTCCCGACGCCGCCAATTGCCCCGACCTCGACCAGGACAGGAAGCCCGACCTGCATCCGAATCCGCTCTTCCAGACCGACACCGCAGCGACGCGGCTGCCGTCGCTCGTCTTCTTCGCCGGGATCGTCGGCGTGCCCTGGCAGGACCTCGTCACGAAGGAGAAACCCGACGGAACGCCGTACGAGAACCCGGCGGAGCTTCACTATCAGACCGCGACGCAGCTCAAGGCGAACCTCACGTGGGACAAGATCCTCGGCGACGGCAACCCGGGGATGAACGCGCCGCCGGTCCTTCCGACCGACGCGCTCATGCAGGAATCCAGGGCACCTCGCGGCGGCCTCGACGGCGAGACGCCCGCGCAGCAGCTCGCCGGCACCGACGCTCTGCCGTTCGCGAACCCCGTGAACGGTCACGAATGGTCGAACCCGGGCAATCAGGATCTCCAGTACGCCTGCATCTTCCCGCTCACCGAGCCGAAGCCGTGTGGGGCGAGGACCGCGACGAACAACGGCTGCGACTGCACGACCGGCGACCTCGCGTCCAATAACCCGCTCTGTCAGGACACGCAGGGCGGCTATTCGCAGCCGACCCAGTACTACGCGAAGGCCTATCCCGGCCTTCGCGAGCTACAGGTCCTGAAAGACTTCGGGGACAACTCCATCGTCGCGTCGATCTGCGCGAGGAACGTCGTGAACGCCGACGCCCAGGACTTCGGCTATCGGCCGGCGGTCGACGCCATCGTGGATCGGCTGAAGGCCGCGCTCACCGGGAGCTGTCTTCCCCGTGCGCTCACGCGAGACGAGAACGGCAATCTGCCGTGCAGCATCGTCGAGGCGCGCCCGAAACCGACCGCAGGGACGCCCGCGTGCTCGGCGACTCCCGGACGGCTCGATCCCGACCCGAACGTCATCGCGCCTGCCATCGACCAGCTCCGCAAGTCGGGTCGCTGCGACGTGAGTGGTGCGCCGGCCTGCACGGAGTTCTACGTCTGCCAGATCAAGGAGGCGGGAGAGGATTGCCACACCGGTGCTCCGCCGACGGAGGCCGGCTGGTGCTACATCGATCCGTACAAGCAGCCCGGCGACAACGCGGCCCTCGTGAGCAACTGCGGCCCGACCGAGAAGCGCGCGATTCACTTCGTGGACCCCGATCACCGGACGCCGGAGCACGACGCCATCGCGCTCGTCGCTTGCTTCGGCAGCGCCATCGGGGAGAGCGATCAGACGCCCGCGCCCGCCGCATCGACGAGCGCCGGCGCGGGAGGAGCCGCGACCGGGCCCTGAAGCACCTCAGACCGCGTCGCGCGCCTTGAGTATGACGAGGATGGTCGCCAGGAGGACGACCATCATCGCCGTCAACACCGCGGGCGGCAGCCACGCCATGTCGTAGTTCACGAATCCCCACGCTCCGACGAAGGTGTCGCTCGCGATCTGCGCCTCGGCGCAGCGAAACTTCCCGGCCACGAGGAAATCCGGGACGCTCGTCAGGTCCGGCTTCTTCAGATCGATGATCCAGGGCGGATCGTTGGCCACGGCGAGCCGCTCCTGGCCGACGACGCCCTGGAAGCCCCAGCGTGCCGGGATGATGAACATCGGCCACTTGAGCATCGGGTTGGTGGTCATCGGCACCATCAACCCGCCGAGGACGACCTGTGGGATGAGCGCGATCGGCGTGAGCGCCATCGACGCCTCGCTGCTCGTCACCAGCGCGCTGACGAAGAGACCGAGCGCGACGGAGTTCAT
This sequence comes from Polyangiaceae bacterium, assembly GCA_036272055.1. Lineage (GTDB taxonomy): Bacteria > Myxococcota_A > Polyangia > Polyangiales > Polyangiaceae > DASZVB01. Next base: position 30,230 of record DATAZL010000084.1, read on the forward strand.
CGCGGTGGCGATGAGTGTCCCGAGGCTCACCAGGAACGCGCCGAAGCCGCCCCGGAAGCCGAGCGCGAAGAAGACGATGGTGAGGAGGATCGTGCACTGCACGACGCAGAAGAGCGACAGCAGCACGAACTTCGAGACCACGTAGTTCCAGAGCTTCAGGTTCACCATCCGCTCGCGGACGTAGATCGCGCGCTCGCTCACGATCTCGCGGGCGGCGTTGCTGGTGCCGAACCACACCGCCGACACGACGAGGAAGAAGATGGGCCCGGTGTGATCGGGCGTCGCGATCATGTTCTTAAGCGTGTCGTTCCCCGTCTCGGCCTGGCCGGAGCGGGTCGCGAGCTCCTGGAGCGCGCCGAGACACCAGAACGGCACCGCGTCCTTCTGCCCACCGAACACGAGCGACAGGAGGATGCCGATGATCGGCGCCTGGGCGAGCATGATCGCCGTCCCCGAGACGTCGCGAGACTTGATCCGCATGTAGCGACTGAAGAGGAGCCCGAACTGCCCGGTCGTCTTCGGCGGGGTACGGGTCACGCCCTGCGAGGACGTGCCCTCGCCGACCGCCCGCTTGCCGGCGTACATCTGCTGGAACGTCGGGTTCGCGTCGTTGAAAAACTCCGCGTTCCATTCGCGGGCGGCCGCCTGGCGCGACACCGAGCGGGGCGACGACGGGTTCTCCGCCCGCACCCGCTCCCAGATCGGCTTCTCTCGCTGGTTCAGCATGTCGAACATGTCGCGAGGGTTGTCGACGACGTTCGTCTTGCCGATGCGCTCGAGGTAGCTCCCGAAGAACCGATAAGCGTCGGGCTTCGTCGGGCCGAAGAACATCGTGATGCCGCCCGGGCCGAGGATCAGCGCCAGGTTGAACTTCTCGAACTCGTCTTTTGCCGGCTGGTGAATGGTGGCGATGATCGTCTTGCCGGTGGCCTTCGCGAGCGTGTGCAGCAGATCGACGAGGGCCGTCGTGTCGTCTGCGGCAAGGCCGCTGGTCGGTTCGTCGAGGAACATGATGACCGGGTCGGTCACGAGCTCCATCGCGATGTTCACGCGCTTGCGCTGGCCGCCGGAGAGCACCTTCTTCTCGGGCTTGCCGATCTGCAGGTGCGCGACGCCCTCGAGCCCGAGCTGCGACAGGGTCGTCGAGACCCGGCGATCGATCTCGTCCTCCGAATAGTCCGGCGGCAACCGGAAGCGCGCGCTGTACCGAACCGCCTCCCAGACCGTGAGCTCGGGGTGGACGATGTCGTCCTGCGGCACGTACCCGATCGAGCCGCGGAGATTGTCGTAGATGGCGTACAGGTCCTCGCCGTTCACCCGGACCTGGCCGGCGCTGGGCGGCAGATACCCGTTCAGCGTGAGGAGCAGGGTCGTCTTGCCGGCGCCGCTCGGGCCCATCAGGGCGATGAAGTCGCCCGGGAGGGCCTTGAAGCTCACGTGGTCGAGGAGCGTCTTCTGGGTGCCGGGGTTATCCCGGTCCGGCACCTCCATGACGAGGTCCCACGCCTCGATCTCGAAGAGCGGCTTGCCCGCCCACTGGTCCGAGTCCTCGACGACGACGGCGAGGTCGTTCGCGTCGAACTGCAGGATCAGGGGCATCGGCCCGATGAAGACCTTCTCCCCGTTGGAGACCCGGGTCCGCTGCCCGGCGGGGATCTTCTGACCACGGACGAAGGTGCCGTTCGCGCTGCCCCGGTCCTCGAGGAACAGGTCGTTGCCGACCTTGTGAAGGAGGGCGTGCCGGCTCGACACCTGGGGGTTGTCGAGGGCGATGTCGTTCTCCTTCGTGCGGCCGATGGACTTGGTCGTCTCACCGCTCCCGCCGAGGCTCACCTGCCCGAGGACGGTCTGATGCTTCTTCCGCGGCATCTGCGCCTTGGCCGGCTCTACCGGCATCATGGCGGCCGCGCCCGTCTGGAACGGCGCGGGCACCGCTGCCTCCGCCGCGCCACCGCCCGCGAGCGAACGCAGGAGCTCGAGCGCGAGGGAGCCTTCCATCGGAATTGGACCGAGGGCGATGACGCCTCCCGGGTCGATCGGCTGGGGATGGTTCGGCTCGAGCTTTCGCTGGCCGAGCCAGGTCCCGCTCGTCGAGCCGTGATCAGCGATGGCCGGCGGAGCGAGGGTCAGCGTCGCGTGCAGGCCGGAAACGTTCGGGTGATGAACGACCAGATTGCTGCGAGTCGGGTCGCGGCCGACGAGGAGCTTCCCGGGCGTCACCGGCACCTGGCCGAGCTCGAGGAGCATCAGCGTGATCGCCCGGTGCGCGAGTGGCACCGGTGACGAGCCGACGGTGAACGGCGTGCGGAAGTCGAAGGCGACGCGCGAGGCCGGCGCGAGCTGCTGACCCCCGGCCGTCGACACGCCGGTGCCGCCGTCGACGAACATCAGGCGCCCGTTGCCCTCGTGGACCAGCCGCGCATGCTCGGGCGCCACGCCGGCGCCGCCCAGACGGATATCAGCGCTCGGTGAGCTACCGATGACGATGGTTTGCTTCGCGAAGCCCGGAATCATTCAAAAGCTCCAGTCTTTCGACACGGTCGGAGCCCGCCAGGCTACTACGGCTCGGCCCGGTTTCGCGCGATGTCTCGCAGGCGCTCGTATACGGGTTTTTTGTGGGGGTTCCCTGCCGCCGGAGCGCGTCGGCGAGCCCGGTCGTCGGCGCGAACCGTACGGCGTCGCGCCTTCGCGCCGTCGCGACAGTCGGGTGTCAACCCGCGATGACGGTTGCATGGCGTCCGAGACGAGCGAGCAGCGCCGAGGCACAGAGCAGCGACGCGTGCGCGGCTGCGCAAGTTTCGATCAGGAAACAAACGCGTGAGCAACGCGTGCACGAGCGTCGCGCGCGTGCACGTCGCCACACGAAAATCGGACGTCAAACGGCGCTTCGCCGTGCATCGCGTTGTGCCGGCGAGGCCCAGGTATGACAGCGCGATCGCGGTGCTCCCAGAACGCATTTTTCGCGGCGGCCCGGATTGCCTTTGGCATGTTGCGTGCTCATATAAAAGCCAACAGCCGTGTCCCCCTTCGTTCGCGCCCTCCTCTGGATCGTCATGGTCGTTGCGCCGGGTGGCGTCTTCTTGCTGCCGCTTCTCGTCGGTGACGCGGTAGCTCGGCGACGTAAGCAGGAAAACGGCGTGACCAGCCGAGTCGCGGTTCCGCCCCAGGCGGAGTCGACGGTCGCTCCGGCTGTTGCCTCCACGCCGCCCTGCGTCTAAGCACGCCCCGCGGAAGGTACGCGGCCGAGCGCGACCCGCGGAGGTACGCGGCCGAGCGGAGCTCGGCCGCTCTTAAATGAAGAGCGGCGATATGCCGTGGCTGTACGGCCACGTGCGCTGACCCCCGTCCGGTTGGGCGCGAACGCCGGGTGGTGTACTCTAAACGATCGGCGGCTTCCGTCCGTCGATACTCACGAGACACGAGCCCTTGCCCAGCCAGGATACAGATAAGGTCGCCGTGGTGCCTCCGTCGCGGAGGCCCCCCGCGCCGCCGTCGAGCTCCGAGGCGCATCGACACGCGGCAGGGTATCGCGTCGCCGGCAAATACCGGCTCGATCGCGTCCTCGGGCGGGGCGGCATGGGAGACGTCTGGCTCGCGCGCAACGAGACGCTCGACATCGACGTCGCGGTGAAGCTCCTCCGGAAGGAGGCGGAAGGGCCCGAGGCGGGTAGCCGCTTCCTTCGCGAAGCTCGCGCAGCGGCCCGGCTCGCGCATCCGTCCATCGTCCGCATCTTCGATTTCGGCCTGGCCGAGCAGGGTGAGCCGTTCATCGTGATGGAACGTCTCATAGGTGAGGACCTCTCGACCGCGCTCCAGCGCCGTGGGCGTCTGCCCGCGATTCACGCCGTGCGGACGCTGCTCCCGATCGCGCACGCGCTCGCGTCCGCGCACGCGAAGGGCGTCATTCACCGCGATCTGAAGCCGGAAAACGTGTTCTTGTCGCGCGGGGAAGGGGAGCGGCTGGAGCCCAAGGTCGTCGACTTCGGCGTCGCCAAACTGGACCTCCCGATGGAGCTCCAGCTCACGAAGGACGGCATGCTCCTCGGCAGCCCGGCGTACATGTCCCCGGAGCAGTCTCAGGGCATCGGCGTCGATCACCGCGCCGACATCTGGTCGCTCGCGGTCGTCCTCTACGAGACGATCGCCGGCGTCCGCCCCTTCGACGGCAAGACGCACAACGCGACCCTCATCTCCATAGGACGTGACGAGCCGCGGCCCTTCACCGAGCTCTCCGCCGGGGACGACGAGCTCTGGCGGATCGTCGCCAAGGGGCTGCGCAAGGACCGGCGGCATCGCTGGGACACGATGCGTTCCTTCGGCGAGGCGCTCGCAATCTGGGCCGTGGACCGCGGCGCGACCGAGGACATCACCGGACAGGCCATCGAATCCCTGTGGGCGAACGCCGGACAGGGAGACGTTCTCGGCGTCTCCTTGATGCCGCCCGCGCTCCGGCGGGAAGCGGTCGACACGCTCCGTCGGCCGCCGGCGCCGCGCCCCAGGCGCTGGCCGCTGTTCGCCGGTGCCGGCGCGCTGGCTCTGCTGCTCGTCGGGGCCGTCTTCTGGAAGCACGCGTCCGCGCCGGAGCCCGCGCCGGCCGTCCCCGTCGTGGTGAAGCCCGCGCCGCTCACCGCCCCCGCTGCCACCGTGACCGCCGCGACGAGCGCGGACAGCGCCGCGCCGCCCGTGAAGGCCACGCCACACCGGAAGAACGGCCGCCCCATCCCGGTGAAGAACCTGTCGCAGATCCCCGTCGACGGCCACGCCGGCAAGAAGCACGGCAGCTCCGCCCCGAAGACGAAGCTCTCGCAGCGCTGAGCGCCTACGTCCGCGGGCGGGCTCGGCCCCCGCCGGCCTCAGAAGCAGGACGGCGGGATGAGGAGCTGACAGCCGCAGGACGTCGAGCTCTTGCAGCACTCGCCGAAGACGCAGTTCGGGCAGGCGCTCGCAACGCAGGCGCACTTGCCGCTCTGGCACTGCAGGTGGTTCGCGCACGTCCCGCAGGTGAGCGGGTTGCCGCATCCGTCGTTGGCCGAACCGCAGGAGAGGCCCTGCGCCGAGCAGGTCTTCGGCGCGCAGCACTGGCTCTGGTAACAGACGTTGCTCGAGCAGTCGCCACCGACGTTGCAAGCGACGCCGTTGCCGCACTTCGGACAGGTGCCGCCGCAGTCGGTCGCCGTCTCGCTGCCGTTCTTGATGCCGTCGTTGCAGGCGGGCGCCGCGCAGACGTTGCTCGCGCAGTGGCCCGACGTGCAGTCGCCGTTGGCGCCGCAGCCCTTGGTGTCGGCGCACTTGGGGCAGCTCCCGCCGCAGTCCTTGTCCGTCTCGCTGCCGTTCTTGATGCCGTCGCCGCACGAGGCGGTCTGGCAGACGCCGGTGGTGCACACGCCGGTCGTGCAATCGCCGCCGGCACCGCAGCTCTGACCATTGCCGCATTTCGTCGAGCAGGAGCCGCCGCAGTCCTTGTCCGTCTCGTTGCCGTTCTTGACGCCGTCGCTGCAGGACGCCGCCTGGCACTTGTTACCCGTGCAGACGCCGGTCGCGCAGTCGGCGCCGCTCGTGCAGCCCTGGTTCGTCGCGCAGTGCGTCGAGCAGGAGCCGCCGCAATCGGTGTCGGTCTCGCTGCCGTTCTTGACCGAGTCGCCGCAGGTCGGCTGCTGGCAGACGTTCGACGAGCACACCTTGCTCGAGCAGTCGTTGGGCGCGCCACAGGACTTTCCGGCCGCGCAGCCCGTGCAAGAGCCGCCGCAGTCCTTGTCCGTCTCGCTACCGTTCTTGACGCTGTCGCCGCAGGTCGGTGCCTGGCACTTGTTGCCGGTACACACGCCGCTCGTGCAGTCGTTGCCGCTCGCGCACGCCTTGTCCTGTGCGCACTTCGAGCAACTCCCGCCGCAGTCCTTGTCGGATTCGCTGCCGTTCTTGACGGCGTCGCTGCACGACGACGCGACGCACTTGTTGCCGGTGCAGACAGAGCTGTCGCAATCGGTCACGCCGGAGCACGTCTTGCCCGGGGTGCAGGCGGGGCAGACTCCGCCGCCGCAATCGGTGTCGGCTTCCCCGCCGTTCTTCGTGCCGTCGTTGCAGGTGGCAGAGGCGCACACCCCGGACTTCGAGCAGAAGGTGCTCGAGCAGTCGTTGCCGACGCTGCAGATCTTGGCGTTGGCGCACTTCGGGCAAGTGTCGCCGCCGCAGTCCTTGTCCGTCTCGTTGCCGTTCTTGACGGTGTCGGTGCAACTCGCGGCCTGACAGCTGCTCGAGCCCGCGTCGCACGCGCCGGTTGAGCAATCTCCGCCGAGCTTGCAGCTGCCGCCGACGCCGCACTTCGGGCAGGTCGTACCGCCGCAATCGGCGTCGGTCTCGTCTCCGTTCTTCACGCCGTCGGTGCACGACGCGTCACGGCAGGTCTTGCCGACGCACACGCCGCTCGCGCAATCGTGCCCGTCCGCGCACGTATCTCCGACCTGGCACGCCGGGCAGGTTCCCCCGCAATCGACCGACGTCTCGGAGCCGTTCTGGACCTTGTCGTCGCAGGCGGGTGTCGCGCACGAGTCGCTGACGCAGCGGAGGCTCAGACAATCGGAGTCGATGGTGCAGGCCTTCGTGGGCGCGCACTTCGGGCAGACGGCGCCGCCGCAGTCGGTGTCGGTCTCCATCCCGTCGCGGTCACCGTTGGTGCACGACTTGTCGGTGCAGATCGTCGCGGTGCAGAAGCCACTCGCGCAGTCGGTCGGGCTGGCACAGGTCGCGCCATTGGCGCAGGAAGGGCAGGCGCCACCGCCGCAGTCGATACCCGTCTCCTTGCCGTTCTTGACGTCGTCGTTGCACGCAGAGACCTGGCATTTGCTGTTCGCGCACACGCCGCTCGTGCAATCGCCGCCGAACGTACAGATGTGGCCGTCCGCGCAGCCGTTGCAGGTGCCGCCGCAGTCGGTGTCCGTCTCGGCGCCGTTCTTCTTCGTGTCGGTGCACGAGGGGGCCTGACAGACGGTATTTTCGCAGACCTGGCTCAGGCAGTCGCTGTCCTTCGCGCACTTGAGCTGCGTGCCGCAGGGGACGCAGTCGGTGCCGCCGCAGTCCACGTCGCTCTCGACGCCGTCGATGAAGCCGTCGGTGCAGCGCTGATCCTGGCAGCGGCCGGCGCCGCAGAAGGCCGTGACGCAGTCGCTGGCGGCGACGCAGCGCTTCTGTGACGGGCAGCGCGGACAGGCGCCGTCTCCGCCGCAGTCGGTGTCCGTCTCGGCGCCGTTCTGCGTCCCGTCGGTGCAGCTGCTCGCCTTGCACTTTCCGGTGAGGCAAACCTTGGAGGAACAATCGCCGTCCGCGCCGCACGTCGAACCGTCCGGGCAAGCGGGACAACCCCCGCCGCCGCAGTCGATGGCCGTCTCACTGCCGTTCTGGATCGAGTCGTCACAGGCGGCGGCCGCGCACTTGCCCTTCACGCACGAGCTGCTCTGGCAGTCGGTATCTGCCGCGCAGCCCTGCGCCACGCCGCACTTCGGGCAGGCTCCGCCGCCACAATCGACGCCCGTCTCTCCGGAGTTGCTGACGCCGTCGGTGCACGACGTCGCCTGGCAGAGGCCCTGCACACAGCTGGCGCCGGTGCAGTCCGTCGCCACCTTGCACATCGATCCGACCGCACATGCGGGGCAAAGGGTGCCACCGCAGTCCACGTCGGTCTCGCCGAGACCGAGCATGTTGTCCGAGCACGACCCGGCGGGACTCCCTCCGCCGCCGCCGCCGATGCCGCCTTCGGTGCCGCTGCTGCCGCCCCCGCCGCCCGAAAGATGCGCGTCGGGGCCCGCATCGACGGTGGCGCCGCTCTGACCGCCAGACCCCGGATGCGGCTTCGTTCCGCCCTTGCCGTTGGAGAGCGAGTCTAGGTCACCGGTCGTGCACGCCCCGAGCAGAAGAGCGAGCGCGGCCGCCGCAAGGGCGTTGAAGCGCATAGGAGCAACAGCTTACCGCGATCTCGCGCCGAGTGCAGTTTACAGTCGCGGCCAGTCGTGGCGTGTAATCAGGTCTTCCACGTCGTTCACGCCCGGCGGCCGATGGTTCACGACAGCGTGTGCGACGCGTTCCCTCGCACACGCTGTCGTCCAATTCGGCTTCGCGTCCGGCCGCTCGGGTGGACGAGCCGACGCCGACGTCGAGTGGCGCTCGTATGGGCGGATGTAAGACGCTCCGCCCACGCAGACGCGATTTCTACTCGAGGCGCACGGCGAGCTCGAGCGGGCCGAAGCGCAGGGCAGCGCCGTGGCGCACCTGAGTCCAGACCCCGCGCGGCGCGCTCGCGCCGTCGACGAAGGTGCCGTTGTTGCTGCCCTCGTCGCGTATGAAGAGATGCCCGTTCTCGAGCTTGAGCGTCGCGTGCACGCTCGAGACACGCGCGTCGGCGAGCACGATGGAGCACTGGTTCGCGTCGCGCCCGGCGCGCATCTCGCCGCCGGCGGCGACGGTGAACGTCCCGAGGCCTCCGGACAGGACGGCGCGGGTCGCGTAGGCGGGCTCCGGCGACGCGGGCGGCGCGCGATGAGCCACGACGGGCGCGGGACCGGGCCGCGGCGCGGCTGCCGGCGCTGGCCGCCGGCCCTTGCCGCCGCGGAGCAGCACCACGACGAGGAGCGCGATGACGACGAGCGCGAACGCGCCGCCGAAGATCCAGAGGAGCGGGAGCGGCGCGCTCGTCGCCTTCACCTCGAGGATCGTCGTTGCGGTGACGCCGCTCGTGCGGTGCGCCTTGTTGTCGTAGATGAGAAGATCCGCGACTGCGCTGTCGCCGCTCCCGCGGACGAGCTTGTCGCTGTCTGGCACCTCGAACTCGGCGAAGGTGTCACTCGTCTCGAGCGCCTTGCCGCGCATGCCCTGCGCGATGAGCTGCTGCTGGCTGGCCTTGGCGCTGTCGAGGTTCTGGCCGTTCAGCGCGGCGGGCGCGGTCTGTCCCGCCGGCAGGAAATATATCTCGCCGCGACCGGTCTCGCCGCCCCAGCAGAAATCGCCGTACACGCGCACCTTGCCGCCCGGGTACACGCCACCCTGCCGGGTGATCATGTCCTTCGTGTACTGCGCGTTGACGTCGAGCGGCCAGGTGCTCGGATCGATGCCGACCGGCACGTCCTTGAACGAGTTGTCGCCGAGGATCGTCGGGTTGACGTTGTTGAAGACGAGCTTGAAGCTCTGGGTGATCGTCGGCGCGATGCACGACACCCGCCACTGGACGAGGTTCATCTTCGAGAACCGCGTCCGCACGACCTTTACGATGTTCGCGCCGCGGCCGCCCTGGCCGGCCTGCACGACCGTGAAGAAGCCCCCGATCTCGGGGTTTGCCATGTTCTGCATGAACTCGAGCGAGTTCTGGCGAAACTCGTCGATGACGGTCAGCGGGAAGTAGATGCTGATGACGGGTACCGGCGCCTTCGGCAGCGCGGTGTTGTCCTCGGGGAAGCGCCCTCCCGTCATGTACTGGGAGAGCTGCATCGCGCCGGGGCCGGTGGTCGAAGGATCGGTCCCGCCGTAGCCGCTCGAGAGGACGACCATCGCCTGGTGCATCGGCACCTTGAGGGTGTCCCCGGTGTTGCCGAGCCCCTTGAAGCTGTCGGTCGCCGCGGTCTTGATGATCGTGAGGAGGGAGCGATTGCGGCCCTGGCTCGGGTATGTCCCGGCGACCGCCTTGATGAAGGCCTCCGCGTTCGCCTTCTTCGTCGCGGGGAGCCACTTCGAGTCCTGGACGACCTGGCGGTCGTTGAAGAACATCACGTTGACGATGTCGTTCGGGCCCATGCTCGCCACGAACTGATCGGCGACCTGCTTCGCGTCCTCGAAAGCGTTCCCCATCCGGCGATCGGCGTCGACCAGGACCAGCCACGCGGTGCCCACTCCGGGCTGGGCGCTCGCCGAACCCCAGGGCGTGTTGCTCACGAACTTCGCCGGGCGATCGGTGTCGTCGACCGTCACGGTGAAGACGGCGTTCGCGGCAGGGAAGGGGAACGGGTCGTAGAGCGCGCCGGGCTTCTCGAGCGCCTCTGCGATGCACGAGAGCTGGGAGTTGCCGCTGAGCGCCGCGCAGGGCGCGGTCGCGTCGCTGACGCGCTTGGCCTGAACGACCTCCACCACCATCGAGATGACGGGATCGCCGCTCGACTGGCTCGCCTCTGGATCGATCCTGAGGATGTGCGCCTCGGGCGCGGCAACGACCACTCTGGTGGTCAGAAGACAGACGGCGAGGGCGAAGAGCGCGCGGACGAATCCGCCGCATCGGTGTTGGAAGCGCGTCATCATTGTGATCCCGGGGTGTTCGTTAGACGATCTTGATGATCGTGGAGAGGAGCCCGAACCGGACTCGGTCACCGTCTTTGAGCTCTTGTCGGGAGCCGGGCGCGAGGCGCGCGCCGTTGATCAGCGTCCCGTTCGTGCTGCCGCTGTCCTCGATCTTGATGCGGCCGGGGCACGCCGACGCGTACAGGATCGCGTGGCGCGACGACGCCGTCGGGTGGTCGAGCTCGATGTCGAGGTCGGCGCCGGAACCCTGACGGCCGATGCGATTCTTGCCCTGGTAGACCGGCCATGAGCGCCCGAGGGGGTGGGTGTCGTAGCTGACGATGAACCCCGCGAGCATGCGGGGCGCGTTCTCGCCCACCGTCTCCGGATCGAGCGACGGCATCGCCGCGGTCATCTGGGCGGGCGCCATCGCGTACGAGCCGGGCGGCGGCGCGGACGAGAACTGCTCGGGCGGCTTGGAAGACGTGTACGCAGGCGGAGGCGGCGGCTGCGGCGGCGGCTCCGACGGCCGAGCGGGCGGGGGCGGCGGCTTGCTGCCCTTCCGCATCGCCGCGGCGGCGGCCTGCGCGGCGGCGCGCTGCGCCTCGAACTCCGCGTCGTTCGGCGGCGAGGCCGTCTCGGCAAAGCCGAGCCCCGAGCTCGGCGGATTACGTTCGCGACCCGGCGGAAGGCCGGGATTCGACGGGAACGCCATCGGCGGCTGACCCCAGCTCTGACCGGGGCCTACGCCGGGCGGCAGGGGTGCGGGCGGAGGCGCCACCGTCTGCGGCCCGGGCGCACCTTGCGGTGGACGGACCTGAAGGGGCGCCCCGCAGGCAACGCAAAATCGACTCGTGGGTTCGTTGGTCGCGCCGCAGCGTTGGCACTGGGTCATCGGGAGGATCGCGCGGCGTTTGCCTCGTCGAACGGGCAGAGGCTTGCCGCCCGGCCAGCTTACTCCGGCCGGGCTACGAGACCCAAGCACACAGCGGTGAGAGAAGGACGGCCCCAGGGTCTGGTGCCGGAGCGTTCTCCCCCGTGGGCTCAGCGATCTTTCTCGTCCCGGACGCGAGCGGCCTTGCCCTCGAGCCCGCGAAGGAAGAAAAGACGCGCCTTGCGGACGACGCCGCGCGACTCGACCTCGATCTTCTCGAGGCGCGGGGAGTGGATCGGGAAGGTACGCTCGACCCCGACGCTGAAGCTCGTCTTGCGCACCGTGATGGTGCTGCGGGCGCCGGCGCGGTGGCGCTTGATGACGATGCCGCGGAAAATCTGCACGCGGAGCTTGTCGCCCTCGACGATCTTGTAGTGGACGGCGATCGTGTCCCCCACGCGAAAGTCCGGCAAATCGCTGCGGAGCGAGGCGCGCTCGAAGGCTTCGATCTTTGCGGGGGTCATGGACATGGCGGGGGAACCTACTCTGCTGGAAAATCCGGGGCCGACTCGCCCCGCCTGTCTTTGGCGGGTGGGGCCCAGGGTGCTTACCTTGGGAACGGGAGGCGCATTATGCATTCCGCGCGAGTCTCGTCAATCACGCTCGGTTTCCGAAGGCTTGACGGGGACGTATGAGGGGGCTAATCCGCCACCCCTACTGCCATGAATCAGCATCCCGGAGTCGTCGGTCGCAAGATCGGCATGACGCAGCTCTTCTCGGACGACGGTACCGTCCTTCCTTGCACCGTGATCGAGGCGCGCCCGATCGTGGTCGCCAAGCGCACGAAGGAGAAGGACGGATACGACGCCCTCGTGCTCGGCATCGACGAGCGCAAAGAGAAACACACCACGAAGCCGCTCGCCGGCGCCTACAAGAAATCGGGCGTCCCCGCGCAACGGGTGCTGCGAGAGCTGCGCTGCAGCGCAGAGCACGCCGCGAAGTTCGAGGTGGGCAAGGGCATCAGCCTCACCGACGTGTTCGAGGTCGGTCAGATCGTCGACGTGCAGGGCACGATGCGCGGTCGCGGCTTCTCCGGCGTCGTTCGCCGGCATCATTTTGCGGGTAACGTGCAGACGCACGGTACGCACGAATATCGCCGTCACGGCGGCTCCATCGGTCAGCGCAAGACGCCGGGCCGCACCTTCCCGGGCATGCGCATGCCGGGCCAGCACGGCAACTGGACCGTGTCGGTCATGAACCAGCGCATCGTGAAGATCGTCCCCGAAGAGAACCTCGTGATGGTCGAGGGCGGCGTGCCCGGTTCGCGCAACTCTCTCGTCATCGTTCGCGGTGCGTCTCGCAAGGTGAACGGCGGCAAGCCCAAGGCGAGCGCCTGAGTCGTCGCGGGAGTAACCCTTACGCCCGACCCGACGCGCGCACGCGCGCGGCGAAGGCGAGCGGTTACCCCGCGCGTTCCGTCTTCAAGCTCAAGGAAATCGACGAGCGCTGGCGCTTGCTGCGGCAAGGCCAGCGCGTTCTCGATCTGGGTGCCGCGCCCGGCTCCTGGTCGATGTACGCCGCGGAGCGCGTCGGCAAAAGCGGCCGCGTCGTCGGCGTCGACCTACAGGACGTCACGGCGTCGCTCGGTGACAACGTCGTGTTCGTGCAGGGCGACGCGCTCGCGCTCGAGGCGCTGCCCATCGTCGCGGAGAACGCGCCGTATGCCGTCGTGCTGAGCGACATGGCGCCGAGCACGAGCGGTTCGAAGTCGAGCGATCAGGCGCGGAGCTTCGAGCTCTTCATGCGCGCGCTCGACGTCGCCGCGCGGCTCGGAGGCGAGGGCTCGGCTTTCGTCGGCAAGATCTTCATGAGCGGCGATTTCCCCGAGGCGAAGAAGGCCGTCACCCAGCGCTACGAGACGTGTCGCGTGCTCAAGCCCGAGGGGACGCGCAAGAGCAGCACGGAGATCTTCGTGGTCGGCACCGGGCTCCGCGGGCTCTTAGTGTGAGGGGGTCTTACCCCCGCGGGCTCGCTACGCGACCCGCTCCCCCGCCGCTTCGCGGGCTCGCGTGGCTCGCGCGGGCAGAGACGGCGGTGACGTCGTGGGATTGGTTTGTGAGGGGGTCTTACCCCCGCGGGCTCGCTACGCGACCCGCTCCCCCGCCGCTTCGCGGGCTCGCGTAGCTCGCGCAGGCGTGACGGCAGTGACGGTGGGGGGCCAAGGCCCCCCGTTAAAAAGCGCCTGCGACGGCCATGCCGCCGTAGCCGGGGGCGAAGGCGGGCGTCACT
>DATAZL010000085.1:0-3766 GCA_036272055.1 Polyangiaceae bacterium
CGCCAGCAGAACGTGCTCCCGCGTCTGCGGCATCACGCTGTCCAGCGCACTCACCACCAGGATCGCGCCGTCCATCTGCGCCGCGCCCGTGATCATGTTCTTGATGTAATCCGCGTGGCCCGGGCAATCGACGTGCGCGTAATGACGCGTCTTCGTCTCGTACTCCACGTGGCTCACCGAGATCGTCACCGTCTTCGTCGCGTCGCGGACGATGCCGCCCTTCGCGATGTCGGCATACGCCTTCGCCTGCGCCAGGCCGTTCTTCTGCTGGCACTTCAACAGCGCCGCCGTCAGCGTCGTCTTGCCGTGGTCGATGTGACCGATCGTACCCACGTTCACGTGGGGCTTCTTCCGTACGAACTTCTCCTTGGCCATCGTCGCTCTACCTTTTGATTGTGCGGATCGTTGACTCTCGAATTCGAGCCCACCACCAGGCTTGAACTGGTGACCTCGTCCTTACCAAGGACGTGCTCTGCCAACTGAGCTAGGTGGGCACTGTCGTCGCTGAGCGGGAGACCGGATTCGAACCGGCGACGTTCAGCTTGGAAGGCTGACGCTCTACCAACTGAGCTACTCCCGCAGCTCGGCGGTCCGCGCGCTCGAAGCGAGCGGACCACCTCGCATTAGTTTCATCCTTGAGCCATTGGGTGCCCGGCTCCTTGTTCTCTACTTCTGCTGCTGATGCTCGTGCCTCCGGTGCTCGGGTCGGGTGGAGGGTGATGGATTCGAACCAACGTAGGCGTGAGCCGGCAGGTTTACAGCCTGCTCCCTTTGGCCACTCGGGCAACCCTCCGAACTTGAATCTGATTCCTTGCGTCTTGCCGTCTCCGACTTCTTCAGGGTCCGCTGCCTCTGGCTGAAAGCCGGCAGGACTCGCTTTGAGCTGGCGAGGGGACTCGAACCCCTAACCGCCTGTTTACAAAACAGGTGCTCTACCGGTTGAGCTACGCCAGCGAGGGCTGTCGATGCCGTGGCGAGCTAGCATGGAGAGACCTCCGCCACTCCACCGAAAGAGGTGGCGTGGACTAGCCGACAGAGATACCAGACCTCGCGTCACGCTTTTTCGCTCACCGGAACGAGAAAAGGCACTTCCGCCCGTCTCCCCGTCTTCCCGATGCAGGCATCGGTTGGAGGGGAACCGAGAGGACCGCGCACAGGTAACGCCAGGTACGAAGTGTGTCAAGCACATTCCGTACCCGACCAACCTGCTCATGTATTCAGTGGGTGCCACCCGACGGCTTGCCGGCTCTCTGGTCGGCTTTCTTGGGCTTCTTATGTGCCAGATCTTCCAGGGCTTTTTCGAGATCTGAACGGCTGTAGGGGAGTCGATCCAGAGCCGTCTGCTCGGCCTGGATATCCTTGTCGAGAGCATCTTTCGCTTGCGCGGCGCGTTCAACCCACGCGGAGTGCTCCCCCGTTCGCTCGGCGAGCTCGAGCGTGTGCTCCATCATGGTGAGCCCCTTCTGGAGGAGCACCGAGTAGCGAAGCCGCATCGCGCCCGCGAAGAGATCCGCCTTGGCCTGCGTCGTCGAGGTCGGCGGAGGGATCTTCATGAGCTCGTCGTGGAGCGACTGGTAGAGCTGACCGACGCGGTACCCGGCCATCGCCGACCAGTGCGCGTCGTAGGCGCGCATCGCGTCGGAGTACGCGCTCTGCGCGTCGAGGAGGAGCTGGCACCGCTGCTCGAGCACCTCCGCGAAGTTCGACGGCGGTGGCGCGAGGTGAACTCGCTCGCCGCGTATCCGCCGGAGCTCGCCCAGGGCGAAGTAGAGCTCCGCGAGATCGCGCGGCAGGGTGCCGGCCGCATCGAGCCGTTGCTCGTCGATGATGTCGCGTCCCTTCTCGATGAAATACAGCGCGGCGTCGGGTTTGTCGGAAAAGACGAGCGCGAGCGCCTTGCCGGCGTACGCGACGATGCGCTCGATCGGCGTCAGCTCGCTCAAGCGGCCGAGCAGCACGTCGGCGGCCTTGCCCGCGTCTTCCCAGCGCTCGAGATGCGTGAGCACGCGCACCGCCGCGACGAGTGCGTCGCGTGACGCTTGCTCGTTCGGATAGCGACGCGCCGTCTCCAGGTATCGCGACGCCGCGTCTTCGAGCTCCCCTGCTCTGTCGTGTGCGACGCCTGCGAGGAGCCACGACTCCTTCGCGCGAAGACCGTCGGGATCGAGCTCGACGATGCGATCGAAGCCCTTCGCCGCAGCGGCGTTCCGCTGCGCGTACAGATCCGCTTGCGCGCGCTGGAATATTTCCTCGACGCTCGCGGCGTCGGTGGGCGTCACGATGGTGCGCGGGACCGCGACGGGTGGGCTCGCGACGGGTGTGTCGGCGAGGGGAGCGCGCGCGGCCGGCGTCGGGGCCGCACATCCGGCAAGTGTGGAGGCCAGGCAAAAAGCTACACGTCGACGGCGCGCGTCAACCGACCGACATGGATACGAAACGCTAACGCTTGCGCGAAAGCGAATGCAAATGCAAATGCAAATGCGCGACCATCGACGTGAAACGAAGAGCCGGAGAAACAAGGCGAAACAATCCTTCACGGCTGGTGGTTTACGTTCACCGTAGACTGCGCGCGTCCGCGCCGCATCGACCCCGCGGCCCGACATTTCTACGAAGAAAAGCGATTGACCGCCCACGGGATCTCTCTAGCCTTTGATACGTGGCAGGGCCGTTCCCTTGGGTGTTCGTGGAAGCGACGCCGGAGGTGAGCCCCGTCATCCCTCGTTGTCGGTGGAGGTAGCGGAATGAAGCTGGTGGAGGTGACTGCGATGGATCGACTGCACGAGCTCGAGATCGAGCACCGCGCACTCGATGACCGGCTCCGGATCCTGTCGCGCCGAGCGTACCTTACGCCCGACGAGCAGCGCGAAGCGAGCGAGCTGAAGCGCAAGAAGCTCTTCGCGAAAGATCGCCTCTACGCTCTGCGCGTCGAGTCCGACTGATAACAAAGGGGGGCCTTGGCCCCCCGCCGCTTCGCGGGCTCGCTGCGCTCGCGCAGGTCCGCTTCTTTGATGGTTCGGGGACGGCGCTGTGCGCCGATGAACATCTACTGAGATTGCGGAGTCTCACGGCGGACGGTAGCGCCGGTGGCGGCGCTGTCTCCGTCGGAGCGGGCGCGGACGGATCTGCCGGGGCGCCGCCGTTCCCGCCGAAGACGTCCTTGTTCAGGTCGGCAATGGCTTCCTCGGTCCGGGTCTTCCACTCGGGGGTGAGGCCGCCGGGGTTCGCCTGGTCGAACGCCTTCGCCATCGCGAGCCAGTGGCGCGCATCGGGGCGGAACCCGAGCCGGTAATCGGTCATGCCGCGCAGATACGCGTAGCGCGCCTGGTCGTTCGCCGAGAGCGAATCCATGTCGGGCTCGATGGTCCGCCAGATCGCGAGCGCGCGCTCGTACTCGTTCTCGTCGTACATGCGCTGGCCGCGATTCAGATGCTCGCGGTACGTCGAACAAGCGCCGAGGCTGAACGCGACGACCGCGGCGACCGCGACGAACCAGCCAAGCCTTCGCATCGTGCGGCGGTAGGTTAAGTGACGCCCCCTCCCCCCGCAACGTTTAGTAAAGGGGGCCTTGCCCCCGCGGCTCGCTGTCGCGACCGCTCCCCCGCCGCCTTCGCGTGCTCGCGAGTAGACAAGGGGGCCTTGCCCCCGCGGCTCGCTGTCGCGACCGCTCCCCCGCCGCCTTCGCGTGCTCGCGAGTAGACAAGGGGGCCTTGCCCCCGCGGCTCGCTGTCGCGACCGCTCCCCCGCCGCCTTCGCGTGCTCGCTCCGC
>DATAZL010000086.1:0-5303 GCA_036272055.1 Polyangiaceae bacterium
TACTTGTCGGGGTGGCGTTACTCGGCGCCGGTGTCGCTCGGAGCACGCGCAAGCGCCGCCTCCCGGCGGACGCTGTAGCCGCAGCGGCCTAGTCGCGGTCGTTGTCCTCGACGGGTTCGCAGTCGGGGTCGACCTTCATCAGCGCTCGGAACGCTTCCTCGGGATGGACGTCGGTCTTCACCGGCTCGTCGCGCACATAACTGCCGGTCGGCGCTCGCTGCGCTGGTGCAGGCGATCGGGCAATCTGTGCGCGTGAAGCCACCTCCTGAATGCCTTCCTCACGCCGATTCCACGAAGTGGCACAGCCGTCGAGTCTGGGACTCACTCGGCTATATCCGGGTGCGCACGATCGCCAACCCGAGCTGGCCGCGCGATGCGCACTGGCTCATCCGCGTCTTCGAAGCCGAGCGGCCACAAGCTGCCGGAGATGCACGCGACCTGATCAATCAGTCGATCGCTGCGGCGAAGACCTACCGGCGTATGCAGAAGCGCGGAAGCGAAACCGACGACGAATTCTCCCAACGCCGCGACCAGCAGTGGGACGCGATGTTGGTGCCGCTCGACGCGTATCTCGAACTGATGCAGTACCGACACCTGCAAGCGCTCAGGCGCGCAGGTAAGTCTGGGCCACAGGTTCCGGAGGGGTGACCAACCGAACTGCCGCTCGGCGCTGCCGTCGCGAGTCAAACTGAGCCATGCCTGCTGACCTCGGAGACGACATCGTCGAGGCCCTCAACGCACTCGTGAACACCGCCGACACTCTCTTCGGCGCGTACCGGCCTGAATTCAGCCTCGGGTATTGGTCGGGAGTCGCGGAAGGCGCCGAGGCGTGGTCGTGCACCTTCGAGGGCGACATTCGAGGCGACGACGGCGACAGGTTTTTCGTCACAGGGCATACGGCGGCGGAGGTTCTACGGCGCGCGTCGGACGAAGCCTGGAGGCGCGCTCCGCCCGCGCCATAACTGCCGCTCGGCGCTACCGCCATCGCTATCGGAGGTGAGGGTTGAACGGAGTGCACCGTCCAATCGTCGATGAGCGCTTGTACCCTCCGCCGGTCGCGGAGTCGGTGATGTAGAAACATGTTTCCTGGTAGCTCGCATCGTCGACGGCGGCCCACGCATCGCTCGCACTTTTCCGCGGCGGACACTGGACGTAGTGAAGTGGCTTAGCTGTGCCTGAGATCCCGGCCAAGCACCCCGGCACCACGGTCCCCGGCGGCGGCATAGGCGTGGGCGCGGTGCTGTTGGCGGCCGAGCTGCACGCCGCGAGGGCGATCACCGCGAGGCAGGGCAGCACGCGCTTCACACCCCTAACATCGGCGCGACCCCGGGCGAGCGTGAGCGTTCCTGTCGCGGATCTACGGCTGCCGCAGCTGCCCATATCTGCCGCTCTGCGTCCGGTGTTCGTGCAGTCGGACGGCGCCTCCGGAACGCTGCGTCGCTTGGGTCTACGGTTGGCGGCGTGGGCGAGCAGGTGCCGTTCGACGAGACGCCACCCACGTTTCAGGAATTCGCGCAACGGTTCGCGTCCGAGCACGGCCTCGCTGCTCCGCATCCTCGCGACAGCGTGGCCCAGATCGACATCGTTCGCGTGTCATGGTGGGAGCGCGTCTCGCCACTCGCTCGGATGCGACGGCGCCGCCAGCTCCGCGAGCAGGCCGCCGAATTTGCCGAGCGCGCGAACGCCGAACGGCGGACGGCGGCGCGCCTGCGTGAGCAGGCTGCCCAGAGCGACGCACCGGACCGGCTCCTTCATTGGGCCGCGCTGTACGACCAGAAAGCGGCGTTCTTCGATGGGGTGGCCGAGGTTCCGGAAGCGGCGTTAGCACTCCGCCCGCGCCCCGGCTCGGCGCGCCATATCTGCCGCTCGGCTCGCGGGACGGATCGAGGCAAGCTGTACGCCCGTGCCGTCGTTCGTTCTCATCCACAGTCCGCTCGTGGGTGCATCGACCTGGTCGCGCGTTGCGTCGGAACTCCGGCAACGCGGGCATCGCGTATCCGTCCCGTCCCTCGGTATCGCTGCCGCTACCGGGCGCTGGCAGGACTGCGTCGACGCAGTCGTCCGCGAGTGTGCGGATTCACATGACGGGGTCGTCGTTGGCCACAGCGGCGCCGGACCATTACTGCCGGTCATCGCTTCTCGACTTCCGCGGCCGCGACTTCGTGTGTTCGTCGACGCGGGTGTCCCGCCACGATCAGGTGAGGCAGCACTCGTTCCTGAGGCTTTCCTCGATCATCTGCGCGAGATCGCGGTCGAGGGTCGGCTGCCGAAGTGGTCGGAGTGGTTCGGAACGGACGCGATGAGTGCCCTCCTTCCTGATGTCGCTCTGCGCGAAGCAATCGTCGCTGAACTCCCGCGGCTGCCCTTGTCGTATTTCAAGCAGCGCGTGCCCATGCCTGCGGGCTGGACCGATGAGCCCTGTTCCTACATCCTGCTGAGCGCGGCGTACCGTTCCGACGCCGAGGAAGCGCGGGCGCGCGGATGGCCGACCGCCGAGCTATCCGGTAACCACCTCGACATCGTCACTCGTCCGCTCGAAGTCGCCGACGCGCTACTCGCCGCCGCTTTCGGATCGGACGCATAACTGCCGCTCGGGCTACCCGCGTTCGCTCGCGATCGGTCAGGCTGTACCCGTGGATGAGCCGTTCACGCGCTGGCTCGCGGACCGCGATCCGGAGGTCGATTGGGCGGCGGCGACTGCGGTCGCTGAGCAGCTCGCGCCGGAGTTGATCGGGTCGAGCGTCGCCGCGGCGGTCGAACGCGCGCGGGCCGTCGATGTGATCATCCGCGTCGTGCGGGGAGAAGGTGCACTTGGTCGCGTCACCCGCGACCGGAGACCCAATCGTGTGAACGTCGCCGTCGAGGACGGGACGATCGTCTCGGCCGAGGTCTACTGACCATTCGCGCACATAACTGCCGATCGGGCGTTGTGCCTCCTATGAGGCAAGGTTTGTGGGTGGCCGAGTCACTGTTCGTTTCGACTGAACGGCTCGGCTCGCCGAGCTCCGAGTCGGGACGGTTCGAGCGCGCCGGAATCTCGCAGAAGCGACAGACCTATCAAACCTCACCCGACGAACCAACAGCTACGTGCCATCTCCAGCGCTCCGAAGACGAGGACGCGCTGTGCGGCGAACATTGGGAGCCGCTGATCCGAGTGCCCGGTGCGGTTTCCTTCGATGACGTTCCCGAGTGGACGAGATGCTCACGCTGCCTCGAGCGAGCACACACGAACGCGCCATAACTGCCGCTCGGCGCCCGCGATCATTACGGTCTCGCGTGTGGGCCGGGGGGAAGACGAGCAGTCGATTTCGGGCAGTTCGGTCAGCCGGCCTGAGCGCGCGAGTCCACTTCGCCGGCTGGGCGGGGCTCTGATCGATGGGCTTCTGGTGGCCGCGGTCGGTGCACTCGACCATCGCACCAACGCGATTACGGCTGCGGTCGACCTCGACCCAGAGGAAGCGTTCCGCGCCTTGATGAAGGTCGACTCCGAGTCCGAACCCGTCGAGGGCGACGACTCGGAGTAGCTACGCGGCCGGTCCGCGCCGACGCGACTGAAACCGCCAGATGCGATAGGCGGCCTCGAACGAGGCGAATACGACCGCGGCGATCGCTGGGCCAAACCAGAAGCTGCCGCCCATTGGCATTGCCACCAGAGCGAGGCCGACGCTCATGACGGCGATGGCGAGCAGCATGTATGGCTTCGGCATCGCGCTCCAGGTCCTCACCGGGTCACCGCAAGCCGATCGCCCGCGGCTCGGTATTAGGGATGACCCTTAGGTCGGAGCTAGGCCGCGCGGTGACGACGTTCCAGCGCGCGCCAGACGAGATACGCCACGCCGTAGGTGCCGAGGTAAATGACCGAGAAGACGGCCGCCTTCGGGTCGAAGGTGGTGGTGCTCATGCTGGACATCGCGAGAAACCCGAGGAACATGCCGATTCCCATCGCGACCACGCGGTAGGGCTGCGGCATATCCCAGACCTTCATGCCTCGACGGTAGACCCCGTAACGTGTGACCTGACGTTGCGTCGGGTCTACGCTGCGCCGTGATGACGCGTAGGTGGGACGTCAGGGTTGCCGCAGGGCTGACGATCGCCCTGATTGCGGGAGTGACAGCGATCGCGACAGCGGCGTTGCCGTTCAAGGACTCGGGCGCCTCATGTTCTGCGCCAGTCGTGTCCGCGGTGAACGGACGTCGAGCTGTGCTCGTAGGTGACGGGCAGGGCGGCGAGAAGCTGGTCGCCATTTCGGCGTCTGAGGCGAGCGCGCTGGCCGAGGCGGGCGCCACGCTTCAGAGGGCTTCGGGCATCCGGATAACGCAGCCGACCAATACACCGGTCGTCGCCTGCCGCGGAGACGCGCGGCGGCGGCTCGGGTACTCCGTTGTACTCGTCGGAGTGGCGTTACTTGGCGCCGGTGTCGCTCGGAGCACGCGCAAACGCCGCCTCCCGGCGGACGCTGTAGCGGCAGCGGCCTAGTCGCGCCCGTCGTCCTCGACGGGTTTGGAGTCGGGGTCCACCTTCATCAGAGCGCGGACGGCTTCCTCGGGGTCGAGGTCGATCTTGATCGGCTCGTCGCGCACATATCTGCCGCTCTGTGCGTCGTTGCCAGCACGCGATGATGCATCGGGTGGTGCGTATCACCTTCGACGGCAATTCGATCGGCGAACCCGCGGACTTCTTGTCGGCCTTCTTCCACGCGATGGCGGGGGCTGATTCCGGACTACGGCGGCCGGGATCTTGACGCTCTCGTCGACGACCTACGCGAGCTCGATGACGCGCTGGACGTTGTATGGATTCACTCCGCCGCATCGCGGGCAGCGCTTGGTGATTGGTTCGAACGAGTTGTTGCGGCGCTCACCGACAACGGTGCTCACCCGCTCGTGTCCGTCAGGCTTCGCGAGCGCAGAGCTGCCGCTCGACACGTTCGCGAGCGAGCTGAACGCTCGCCTTGGTGAGCACGCGCGCGACGCCGTCGCGTGGGCCTTCGAAACGCCCAGGCCGCGCGCCAAGAACCCCACCAACCCGGAACCGACCCGCCGACGAAAAACCTCGCCCGATCGCGAAGAAACCGGTTCCGATCGCGCTCGCAAATTCGCACACAACGATCGACACGCCGACCCTGAAGCCCGCGAACGGATCAACCATGGACACGATCGACCTCCACGACGACGCCAACTCGAACCGCCACCCGACCGCGTCACGCTGCGGCCTCGCTGCACGAGCATGAAGTTCGAAGCGGAACTGATGACGGTTCAAGACGTGTCGCGGTACCTTCGCGTTCCGGTCGGGACGTTGCGCAACTG
>DATAZL010000087.1:0-54377 GCA_036272055.1 Polyangiaceae bacterium
GAGATCGGCCACCTCACGGTTCCCCCGCCTCTGCCCACGGAAGAGCAGCCGGCTTCGGGCTGAACGAGGTCTCGCGTCCACGCACGCATCATGCGGGCGTTAGGCTACGTCGCGAAAGACGGGGTCTGTGCAGCGGATACGACGTAGCGGGCGACGTCCGGGCTCGTCACGTCGGGCAGCCCGAGATGCTTGCGGTTGCACCAAGCGAGGAACTGCCGCGCAGCGCGGTGATATGCGCGCGGCGTATGGTCGTTGTGGATGCCCGCCGTCAGAAACTCGATCGTGCGGAACGCCGCGCGCTCGCCCGAGAAGGCGACCAGGGCAGGGGAGGGAGCTCGCGCGGCGCGCGCCGACTCCGTCCAGAGCATGACAGCCGTCGATGCGTCCTGCTCCTGGTTCCCTCCGACGTCCGGCACTTTCACCATGGACGCCTCCATTACATTGGAGTCATGCCAAAACTAGTCGCATTCAAGGCCGCGCCTTGGTTCTGATAACGTCCTTTATCAGAAGCAACACATACTATGCTCAAGCCACACACTCAATCAGTGGATTGGGGGCGTTCTTACTCGATGACGACAAAGAACGGATCGCTCTGGCCGACGAGCATCTTGTCCTTCCGGCGCACCACGAACGCCTCGGCCATGTGCACGCCCCGGAATTTCAGATGCTCCCAGCGCGCTGTCGCGTCGTCGGCCTCCTCGAATCCGCCGCGCAGGCACTGCGCGTTCACGGCCTCGCGATCGGTGTTCGTAATGCGCCAATGGACCCGGTACTTGTCGGTTGGAAACATGGTGCCTCCCGACTCGCGCACGTCGAAGCGCAGATAGTGGCCCTTTGGCAACGGCCCCTGACCGGAAGCAACGTCGCAAACCTTGCCCGTCTCCTTGCTCGCGTGCAGCGTTGCAATCGCTGTCACATGGAAGCCGCCGTGCCGGGTTCTGCGCCACTTCGGCTGCTGCTTGTACACCAGCCTGGTGAATTCCGGCGGCACGACGGTCGGCCCGAACGTGCGGACGAGCCCGACCAGGTCGTCTCGGACGTCGAGCACGAGATTCGATGAGGCTCGCACGATAGCCAGCGCGAGCTTCCGCGCCCCTTCGATGACGCTTGCCGACTTGTCCAGGACCACGCCCGGCGCAAACGCATCGCCGAAGACGCGCCGCCACTTGCTGACGCTCTCGTCGCTGTCTTCCTCGTCGTAGGCCTCGTCGATCCAGCCCCGGTAGCGGTTAATGCTCTCGCGAAAGTTTTCGTACTTCTCGTCAGTGTCCCATAGGTGGCTGAAATCCTCGGAGGGCAGCACCGGATTCGGCACGAGCGGTCTGGTGGGGTGTGCCTGCAGCCAGTCGTCGAGACGGCGCGCGATGGTTTTGAGCGCCGTCGGCACGTCGGCGAACGGATCGTTCAAGAATTGGTCGGACGATATGATTCGCTCGCCGAGCAGTGTGGTCAGCAGCACCGACGGGCATGTGAAGGTGCCCTTCATGTCGCGCAGGTACTTCAGCAGCCGCGTGACCTTTTTCAGGCCGTTACCACCGGTCCAGCGGTTGCGGTCGCGCAGCCAGTCCGTGTACTTCTGCGGCTCGGAGCGCTCGAACGCATCCTTGCCGAAGTTGCACACCTCGTAACCCGTGATGCCGCCCCGATCGCGGACGCACGGCGCGATATCGACCTTGCGCTCGCCCGCATACTCGATGGTCACGCAATGCGAATAGCGCGTGACCTTGTCCTTGTAGGTGGCGCTGTCCGAGAACACCTTTTTGAGCGTCGACAGGTACTCGTTGGCGCTCCAGCCCTCCACGGGCTTGACGATGACGAGCAGGTCGGCGTCGAACTCGCCGCCATCGACCGGCCTGATGATGGTCTTATGCGCCCAGGAGCCCTGTTCCTCGAAGGTGTGGATCTTCGGGCTCCAGTCGGACGCCCGAATGAAGTCCTTGATCGCGCCGACGTTCGTCTCCAATTGCGTGAGGCGCGTCGCGTTCAGGTTGACGGTGTCGTTCAGGAACGATGTGAAATGGTTGATGAGCTTCATGGTCCCCCGTGGACGAGCCCGTAAGGCGCTCGTGCCGGAACGTCGTCAGTCGGCGGTGTCGCCGCGTGCGGCCCTGAGCTCGGAAACGAGCTGGACGGCGGTTTCCTGCATCTGTTGCTCGTGTGCGCGGCGCAGCCGCCAGTAAAGCCAGTCGAAGACGGACACGGTGCGCTTGCGGTGGTCGAAGAGCTCGCTCTGCAGGCTGCGGCATTCGGTCGCAAGCTCTCCTTCGGTCGCCCCGTCGATTGCGTGCTTCCAGAGATTGCCCGCGTGCTCCTTCAACTTATCGAGCCTGCCGGCGGCTTCGTGGTTCTCCATGATTTGGCGCAGCGTCATCCAGATTCCGGCGTTGAGCGGCGCGATGGCCCTGCTGAAGAGTTCGGCGACGTGCATGCCCCGGACAATGCCGAGCAGAAGGAGCAGGAGCGTCAGCACCACGACGGCCCCGATGAGATATCGCGCGTAGATACGTCGCTGTTTGCCATCCCACACGGCGTTGGCGCGTTGGCACACCACACGGCCCAGGAACAACGGAATGCCGCAGGCGTCGGTCGAGTACCAGTTCCGCAGCGAGTCGAAGGACGGCTCCACCTCGCGGTACCGCTTCGCGTACTCGACCACCGTCTCATGGTCGGCAGGCTTGCCCTTGATGGTTTGCCAGGGCAGGCCCAGCACGTCGCAGTCGAAGCTTTCCTGAATGAGCGCTGCCTTCTCGCGTAGCTTCTTCTGCCACGGCGTGATGGCCAGGATGTCGAGCGCAGTAAGAGCGAACCCCCAGCAGAGAGCATACGGTTTGAGCCAGTCGAAGAAGAGCGTCGCGAAAATAAGCGCACCGGCCACCACAGTGGACAGAAACGCGTGCCACCCGAAAATCGTCTTCGCTTGGGCGTAGAGCGCGCGCTGCGCCGCGAGGCGGTCGAGCTGCAGGTCGCTGTTCTGTTCCGTGCAAATCGTGTTCATGGATCGCCGTGGCAGTCGCATCGCGCCAAACGCACCAGCGCTTTCCTTCGGTGCCCCGGAGCATCGCTCCAGGCCCGAACCGCCCCGCCATCGGGACGATGGACGTTGAAATGCTACCGGCCCCGTGGCGCGGGCGTCAAGTGTTCAGTATCATCACGGAAATGCCCGATAATTTCCGCCCGCCGCGCCACGCCCATGACGACGTACGCCCAACCTCGGCACGAAGGCCCTGATGCGCGCGGTCGAGGACCTGGCGAAGACCAAGGGTCTCGTCGGCGCACGCGTCGCCTACAAGGTGAACGCCCAGAGCGAGCACGTTGTCGCGCTCATCTTCGTGTCGTTCCCGCCGCGCTGAGTCCCGCGCAGCGCGCGAATCGGAGCTCCGAGCATTCGCAAATCTGCGCGTTGCCGCCGTTTCCCGTTCGCGGTGTCGCCCGCGTCCTCCTGGGCTTTTGCTCGCGTTCCTAACCCGGCGTCGCCTGCATCAATGACGCTTCTTGGCTCCCCCGCGCCTCGCACGCGCGGATGCTTTCGCTCGCGGTCCCCCCAAGAAGCTATGACGTCGCGCTTTTCCGCCGGGTTGGTCGGTCCGCGTAAGCCCCGAGGGACGGGGCGCAACCAACCGAAAGGAAAAACGACCATAAGCAACCACACTAGCAAACGCCCGACACACACCGCCTACAGCGCGCGCGAGTAGAAGGCGAACAACAAACGGAAGTCCGAATGGACGCGCATCGGCATCGCCTGGGCGCACCGCGATGGCGAAGGTTTCGACATTGTCCTGGAATCGCCTCCGGTCAACGGCCGCGTCGCGCTCAGGAAGAGCAAGCCGAAGCCCGCCCGCGCGTGACCGACCTTGCGGGAGCTGCTCTTGGTGGCGCTCCCGCTCTAATCTTAACCTCTCTTAAATGAAGCTACTTTATGACCACTTACACCGTTCACCTCTGCCGCGAAATGCGCCTGGTATTTCAGGACGTCGAAGCGGATTCCCCAGAAGCTGCAGCCCGCCGCTCCTCGGCGAGAGCGACGGGCCACGCCCACCGTATCGAGGACTGCGAGGGCTTTGGTTACAGCCCAGTCGTAGATCGCGACGACGACGAGGGCACGTCGTGTTCCTCCGCGCCGATGGGCGGCGAAATCGAGCCACCATCAGGAGACGTCACCAACCATGCACCAGCGGCCAGGGCGGAGGCCTCGTTGAGCGTCTTCATCCAGCACACCGGCTGCGACCGCGAGGACACCCTTGCCGCTTTTGCCACAAACGTGAGTCGGAAGGCGGAGGGGGCGTTTTCGGCGTGATCATCTCGATGTCCGGGCTTGTGCGGAACATCAACGAGGCTGCCGCGCGAGGCGCCCGCCTCAACTGCGTCGGCATCGCCGTCCAAGAACTCATCGCCGTTTGGGAGCGGCGACGACGCTTGCTACGCTCGTTCGAGCTGCCCCGGGCTTCGACAAGCACGCGAGCAATGTTTCTAAGGGCTTGATGGAGCCAGCCGTTCATTGGCAGCATCTTGCCCCCAGTCTCTTGAGAGCCGAGCAAGTCGAGGTCACATTCTGATGGACGATCTTCTGGACGATCTGATCTGGGCAGCTCGCAAGTGCGAACTGGCAGCACGAACCTTCAAAGAGGGACGGTTTCTCGAGCTGCGCGAAAGCGTCCAGGAGCAGGTTAAAACTGCGCACCGCGCTTGGTCAGGATCGTTCATCGGGTACCACGCGCGCGTCTACATTGAGAATTTCCAGCCGCGTCTTCCCAATGAACTCTTCGACGCCGAGTGGGGCCTGCAGCAAGCCATGAGCAGCGGCACCCGCGGCCGATGGCTGCGCGTTGACGCGGAGACGGCGAAGCAGGAGCTGCTCGATCAAGCCAATGTGTCGCCAGCAGACATGGCATTTCTCGAGAGGACAGCGAAGCACGGCCGCGACGTATTCCGCGATGTGCGGGCTGAGCTTCTGCCGACAATCGACGCTGCCGTGGCTTCCAAGAGCGACAAGGTGCTCGAGGAGAAGCGCAGGGCTATCGCAGGCCTCGTGGACTCGGCGTCCGAACGCGACTTCCTGCTATTGAACCTGCCCAAACAGTTCGCGACACGCGACAGCACGGCGGCGAGCGAAGGAGTGCGGTATGCTCCACACCTTGAATTGGAGGCGCGAATCCTCGCGCTGGCCTCGATAGGCGCACAGCTCAAGAGACTCGCCGAGCACGCGAGCTACGTGGCAACTTATCTGCAGAAGGCTATGAAACTGAAGGGAAAAACCGTGGCCAAGGCAGACGGCAAGATCTTTATTGGGCACGGGCGCTCGCCTACGTGGCGCGAACTAAAGGATTTCATACAGGACCGGCTCGGCCTCGTCCCGGACGAGTTCAGCCGCGAATCTACCGCAGGATTGTCTACTAAGGAGCGCCTTCAGACGATGCTAGACCAGGCGTCATTCGCTTTCTTGGTGATGACCAGCGAGGACGAAAAAACCGACGGAACGAAGGTTGCCAGAGCGAACGTCATCCACGAAGTCGGGCTCTTCCAAGGACGACTCGGTTTTGAGCGAGCCATCATCCTGCTCGAGGAGGGGTGCGAGGAGTTTTCGAACATTGCGGGCGTTAGCCAGCTCCGCTTCGCGCCTGGAAAGATTGCAGCTACTTTCGAGCACGTTCGCCAGGTTCTCGAGCGCGAAAAGATACTCTAGACCCGTGCGGCTGCAGAGCTCGCTCTTGCTAGACGCCTCTTCGGCCGCTCCAGCGCTCTACGTGGAGGCGCGGCGAGGTGGCGAAGCCGCGTTCCTTCGCGAGACGGAGCACGATGGGGGTGCGCTCGACGAGCGCGTCGCGGGTGGAGGCTTGCGGCATGAGCAGCACGCGCTCTGCCGGCCAGCCGCCGCCGGCGACGAGGGCGTCGACCTCCGCGATGTCGTCGCTCGACTCGACGACGAGCTTGAGCCACGCGCGCCCGGTGTCGCGCAGGGCGGCGAGAGCAGCGACGTCGATGCGACGTTCACGCGACTCGCCGCTGTTGCCGAGCTTCGGGGAGACGTTCCACTGATTCACGCGGGCGACGAGCTCCGCGACCGGCGCGAGAGTGCCGTTGGTCTCGACCTCGACGTGGCGCGCCGGATCCAGCGCGGCGAGGAGCTCGACGAGGGCCGGCTGTTGAAGGAGTGGCTCGCCGCCGGTGACGACGAGGTGCGTCGCGACGTCGGTGGCGTTCACCTTCGCCGCGACGTCGGCGACCGCGACGCGCGTCACCTCGCGAGCGTAGTCGTACGCGGACCAGTCCCAGGTGTAGCGAGTGTCGCACCAGGCGCAGCGCAGGTTGCACGTCGCGAGCCGAACGAACACGCTCTGGGCACCGGCGGAAGCGCCCTCGCCCTGGATGCTCTCGAAGATCTCCGAGATGCGGAGCCAGCCGCGTTCGCTCATGCGCGGCGAGCGTGGCACGAGATCCGGCGACTCGCCCGTGGGATTTCACGCCGCGATCCGGCGGCGCTGATTTGTCTGGGCGGGCGGCGGCCCGCGCGCTACCCGGGAGGGAAATCCCATGGAACTGAAGACTCGACCCGGCAGAGATCTACGTACGGTGCGCCCGGTGGAGGTCGTGCCGCGGTTTCATCGGCTCTCGGAGGGCAGCGTGCTCTACAAGGCGGGCGGCACCGTCGTGCTCGTCACCGCGTCGGTGGACGAGAGCGTGCCGGAGTTCATGCGCGGCAAGGGCCGCGGCTGGATCACCGCGGAGTACCAGATGCACCCGCGCTCGAACCCGAAGCGCCGCGAGAACCGCGACGGCCGCGACAAGCCGCTGTCCGGTCGCTCGCGCGAGATCCAGCGGCTCATCGGGCGCGCGCTCCGTGCGGCCATCGACCTGGACAGACTGGGCGAGCGCACCATCGTCGTCGATTGCGACGTGCTCGAGGCGGACGGCGGCACGCGCACCGCGTCGGTCACCGGCGGCTGGCTCGCCGTCGCGCTCGCCCTCGCCGAATCGCGAAAGCTCGGCCGGATCGGCCGGCCGGTGTTACGCGATCAGATCGCGGCGGTGAGTGTCGGCCACGTCTCGGGTCACCTCGCGCTCGACCTTTGTTACGCGGAGGACAGCACTGCTCGCGTCGATCTGAACCTCGTCGCGACCGCGAAGGGCGCGATCGTCGAGATCCAGGGCACCGCGGAGGGCGAGGCCGTACCGCGGAGCGACATCGACGCGATGGTCGACCTGGGGCTCGAGGGCGTCATGCAGCTCGTCGCGGTGCAGAACGCGGTCCTCGCCAGCGCCGGGGTGGACGCGAAGACGGTGCTGATCGACGGCTGACGGTGGCACGCACCGCGAGGGTGGCTACATTGACGTCCGCATGGCGGGTGCGGCGTCCGATCCGACGTACGAACAGGGGCGCTGGCATCACCGGCTGCCCGACGGCAGGGTGCAGTGTGATCTCTGCCCGCGGTACTGCCGGCTGAACGACGGGCAGCGCGCGTTCTGCTTCGTCCGCCAGCGGATCGGCGACGACATCGTGCTCACGAGCTACGGCAAGGCGTCGGGCTTCTGCATCGATCCGATCGAGAAGAAACCGCTGAACCACTTCTTGCCGGGGTCGAGCGTCCTCAGCTTCGGCACCGCGGGCTGTAACCTCGGGTGCAAGTTCTGCCAGAACTGGGACATCTCGAAGGCCCGCGAGGTCGAGCGCCTGAGCGACACTGCGACGCCCGAGCAGATCGCGGAAGCGGCGAGGAGGGCGGGATGCGCGAGCGTCGCGTTCACCTACAACGACCCGGTCGTGTTCGCTGAGTACGCCATCGACACCGCGAAGGCGTGCCGCGCGATCGGCATCAAGACCGTCGCGGTGACGAGCGGCTACATCACGAAGGAGGCGCGCGGCGACTTCTACTCGGTGATGGACGCCGCCAACGTCGACCTGAAGGCGTTCACCGACGGCTTCTACGAGAAGCTCTGCTACGCCGAGCTCGACAAGGTGAAGGAGACGCTCGTCTACCTGAAGCGCGAGACCGGCGTGTGGGTCGAGATCACGACGCTGCTCATCCCCGGCAAGAACGACTCGGTGGAAGAGATAGATCGACTCTGCGCATGGGTCGTCGAGGCGCTCGGTCCCGACGTCCCGCTCCACTTCACGGCGTTCCATCCGGATTTCAAGATGCGCGACATTCCCGCCACGCCGGCGGAGACGGTGGTGCGCGCGCGCGAGCAGGCGAGGCGCCACGGCGTGCACCACGTCTACACCGGTAACGTGCACGATCGCGAAGGGCAATCGACGTACTGCGCGGAGTGCGACGCGCTCGTCGTTGAACGGGACTGGTATTCGATCGGCGCCTACGAGCTCGACGGCGCGCGCTGCAGGCGTTGCTCGGCCGTCGTTCCCGGCGTGTACGCCACGACGGGGAAGGGCTCGTGGAACGCGAGCCGGCGACGTCTCGTCGTGGCTTGAGCCGCCGTGCTCACTGCGTGACGCGGGCGCGGGTGGCGCGGGCGCGCGCGCTGCGGACACCGAGCAGCGTCGAATGGTCGGGCGGCAAGATCGGACCGAGCGCCGTCAGGGCGAGGAGCGCGCAGCATTCCCAGATCGCCCACGCCGCGGCACCCGCGTCTGGTTCGACGACCCAGACCGATGGACAGCGGGCGGCGAGGGCGGACATGCCCGCCGCCGAGCCGCGCTGCTCGGCCTCGACGGCGAGCGCGACGTCGGCCGGCGTCGTGGGTCGCACGCGGACGGAGAAGCCCGTCCGGCTCTGTTCCTCGGATAGCTCGAGCTCCGCGCGGTAGGCAGCGACGAAGTCGCCGGAGGCGGCCTCGACCGTGAGCGCGATGCGTGACGCGAAGTGCATCTCCGCGTTCCGCGCGATCGCCGCGACGGGCAACGCGCCGCCGGCGCCTTGCGAAAACACTACGTACACCCTTACAGAGGAGCACGCGGGCCCGAACCGGGCAATGCTGCACGGTCTTCCAGGTTGCCGCGAGTCGGGTATGTTTACCGCCGTGGACGCAACAGGTGGCGGCAAGCTCTCCCTCCGGATGATCACGTCGGGAGCCGAATACGTCGAGTATGCGGGTGAGCTCACGAGCAGCGCAGGGTCGATCCCGGTCACGGTCCGGGTGAGCACGGACGGTCAGGTGGACATCGTCCAGGACGGCGTTGCTCCCGAATGGCTCGTCGCGCTGACCCGCGCCACCCTGCGGACCGCGTGGCGCTCCAACAAGACGGGGACGCCCTGGCCACGCCGGTTGACGCGCTGGCGACCGTCGCAAGATCCGGAAACCGACCCATGACGACTCAATCGCAGAGCGAATACTGGAACAGCGATGCTGGCGCGCGCTGGGTGCGCCAGCAGCCGATCATGGACGCGCTGCTCCGGGCGCACGGCGAGCGTGCCCTCGCCGCGGCCGGGTTCGGTGAGGGCGCCGCGGTCCTCGACGTCGGGTGCGGCTGCGGCGCGACGTCGCTCGCCGCTGCGACGCGCGTCGGCCCTGACGGGCTCGTCGTCGGCGTGGACATCTCGGCGCCGATGCTCGCGCTCGCGCGGGAGCGCGCCGCGACGGAGCACCTCACGAACGTGCGCTTCGAGCTCGGTGACGTGCAGACGCATGCGCTCGACGAGGGGCGCTACGACGCGGTCGTCTCCCGCTTCGGCGTCATGTTCTTCACCGATCCGCCGGCGGCGTTCGCGCGGCTCCGCACGGCGCTCCGCGCCGGAGGGCGCTTCTCTGCCGTGTGCTGGCGCGCGCCGTCCGAGAACCCATGGATCTCGCTCCCCATCGAGGTGACGTCGGGCTTCCTCACGACGGAGCCCGTCGATCCCGACGCGCCCGGTCCGTTCTCGCTCGCGCGCCGTGAGCGCACCGCGGCGCTCCTCGCCCGCGCGGGATTCGGCGGCGTGAACGTCGAGGCGCTCGACTTCCCCCTGACGCTCGGTCAGACGGCGGAAGAAGCGGCAAGGCTCATGGTCGTACTCGGCCCGATCGGCAGGGTGATGCTCTCTGCGGCGGAAGAGTTACGACAGAAGGCGATCGACGCCATCGCCGCGGCGCTAGGGCCGTATCAGACGGAAGCCGGCGTGCGCTTGCCGTCCGGCGCGTGGCTCGTCACTGCCGGCGCGGACTGAGCGCACATGGGTCGTCCGGTCGTCGCGCTGCTCACCGATTTCGGCACCGACGATCCCTTCGTCGGCGTGATGAAGGCCGTCATTCTCGGGCGCTGCCCCGACGCGGCGTTCGTCGATCTGACGCACGCCGTCCCGCCGCAGGCCGTCACCGAGGGCGCGTTCTTGCTCGAGAGATCCGTCGACTGGCTACCGCGTGACACGGTGACGGTGGCCGTGGTCGATCCTGGGGTCGGTACGCCGCGCCGCCCGCTCGTGGTGCGCGCGCTCGGTCGTCTCTTCGTCGGACCCGACAACGGCCTGCTCTCGCCGATCGCCCTGCGCGATCCGTCGTGCGAGGTCTTCGTGATCGACCCCGGGCGACTCGGGCTCACGGTGCCGAGCCGGACGTTCCACGGACGTGACGTGTTCGCACCGGTCGCTGCAGAGCTCGCCGCGGGCCGGCTTCTGCCGGAACAGGTCGGCGTGCGCACGACGGAGCTCGTCACTGCGGCGCTGCCGCGGCCCGTCGTGTCCGACGGCGTGGTGCACGGCACGGTCGTCACCGTCGACCGTTTCGGCAATCTCGTCACGAACATCGAGCGCAGCCTCGTGCCGGCGGGTCCTGCCGTCGTCGAGATCGGTGCGGCCCGCGCGCCGCTCCGGGAGACGTACGGCGAGGTCGCGCACGGTGAGCTCGTGGCGCTCGTCGACGCGTTCGACGTGCTCGAGGTGGCGGAGCGCGACGGCAACGCCGCTCGCTCGCTCGGTGCCGGCCGCGGTACCGAGATAGTGCTGCGCGCGGGCACCTCGACGAAATACGTCTGATCGAGCGGCGAGCCCCGGCGGTTTGGACGACGGGCTGGCGCCGGACGCCGTCGTCGCTCATTCTAAAGGGAATGCGGCGCCGACTCGGTCCGGCCGTCATCGCCGGCTTCGTTGCTGCCGGGTGCGCCGGTCACGCCGCGTCCACCGACCGAGCGCAGCAAGCGACGCCTGCCGGCACCGCGACGATCTCCGTCACGCCGACCGGCAGCGCGATGGACCGCGCCTTCGCCGACTACGACGCGAGCCGCTACGCGGCAGCGGAGCAGAGCTTTCGCGCGATGCTCTCGCCGAGCGAGCCGCGCGCGCGACTCGGGCTCGTCCAGGTGCTGCTCATCACCGGCCGTTACGCGCTCGCCGCGAGCACCGCGGAAGACACGGTGGGCGCGCCGCCCAACGTCGCGCTCGAGCTGGTCCGTATCCGCGGCGAGGCGTTCCGTAGACAGGGCAAGCTGGCAGAAGCCGAGAAGATCCTCGCGAGCGCCGCGGGAGATCCGGCGGCGCGGGCCGTGCGCCTCTTGCTCGGCGAGGTGATGCTCGAGCAAGGACGGAAGAAGGACGCCGAGCCCGTCCTGATGACGCTCATCGACGAGTACAACAAGGACGCCGTGAGCCCCAAGGACGGCGCGACGCTCGCGCTCGTCGGACGCGCCGCGCAGCTCCTTGGCAGCGTCCCGGACGCGAACGACGCCTTCAACGAGGCGGAGCGCGCCGGCCCCGTCGACGTCGACACACTGCTCTGGCGCGCCGATCTCTTCCTCGAGAACTACGACCCCGGCCACGCCGAGGAAGTGCTGTCCGATATCCTTGCGAAGGCGCCGCGGCACCCCGACGCGCTGGCGCGAATGGCGGAGGTGAGGCTCGCGCAGAACCTCGATTTCGAGGCGGCGGAGAAGCTCGCCAACGACGCGCTGGCGGTGAACCCGTCGCTCACGCTCTCGAGCTTCGTCATCGGCGGCGTCGCTCTCCGCGACATGGACATCGCCAAGGCCGACGGCGCGGTCCAGAAGGGCCTCGCCGTCGATCCGCGGGATCTGTCGCTCCTGAGCCTCGGCGCGGCCATCCGTTTTCTCGCCGATGACCGGCCCGGCTTCGAGCAGGCGAAGCGCTC
Source organism: Polyangiaceae bacterium (assembly GCA_036272055.1). Taxonomy (GTDB): domain Bacteria; phylum Myxococcota_A; class Polyangia; order Polyangiales; family Polyangiaceae; genus DASZVB01. Next base: position 12,007 of record DATAZL010000087.1, read on the forward strand.
CGTTCTGTCGCTCAATCCGCGCTATTCACGGCTCTACCAGATCGTCGGCGAGTACGCGGAGTGGGAGCATCGCTACGACGAGATCGTCACGATGATGACCGAGGCGCTCCTCGCCGACTCGGAAGACGCGAAGGTCCGCGCTCAGCTCGGCTTCAATTTGATCCGCGCGGGACACGAGGCCGATGGCGTGTCGGCCCTGCGCCGCGCTTTCTCGGCCGACCCGTTCAACGCACGGGTGCTCAACACCCTGAACCTCTACGAGAAGGAAATCCCGAAGGGCTACGAGACGGTCGACCACGGCAAATTCGTCCTACGCTATTCGCACGGGGAGAAGGAGCTGCTCGATCGTTACATCCCGGCGATGCTCGCGCGCGCGTGGGACAAGATGACGAAGGAGTACGGCTTCGTCCCCCAGACGCCCGTCGGCATAGAGCTCTACCCGGTCCGCGAGCACTTCGCGATCCGGACCAGCGGCCTCCCGCAGACGTTCATCCAGGGCGTGTGCTTCGGTCACACCCTCGCCGCCATGAGCCCGAAGGACGAGCACTTCAACATCGGGATGACGCTCTGGCACGAGCTCGCGCACGTCTTTCACATCCAGCTCTCGAAGGCCCACGTCCCGCGCTGGTTCACGGAGGGGCTCGCCGAGTACGAGACCCTGATCGAGCGGCCCGAGTGGCGTCGCGAGTACGACTCCGATCTCTACGAGTCGCTACAGCGCGGGGGCCTGCCGTCGGTCGCCGACATGAACCGCTCCTTCTCCCACGCCGAGGACATGCAGGACATGGCGACGGCGTACTATGCGTCCACGCAGGTGGTCGCATTCATCGTCGAGCGCTACGGCTGGCCCAAGGTCCGGCGTATGCTCGAGCTGTGGGGCGGCGGGAAGACGACGAAGGACGTCCTCCTCACGGCGCTCGGCGCGTCGCCTGCGGACATCGACAGGGACTTCCGCGCCGCGCTCACGACCCGCCTCGCGCGCTACCGCGGTCAGTTCATGCCGCCGAACCGTCCCCGTGACGTGAAGACGGCGGAGACGATAGCGAACGCCGCTCCGGCAGACGCCGAGAAGCAGGCGGAGCTCGCTCTCGCGTGGATGGGCGCCGGCGAAGAGAAGAAGGCGAAGGTCTCGATCGACCGCGCTCTGTCGCTCGATCCGAAGCTCGGGCTCGCGCTCTGGCTCCGTCTCCAGCTCGCCAAGACGGGGAACGATCGCGCCGCGGCGAAGCGCGGCGCCGAGGCGCTCATCGCCGCCGGTCACGACGGCTACGCGGTCCGCGTCGCGCTCGCCGAGGCGTCACCGAAGGACGAGCAGCGTGCGGCGCTCGAGGCCGCGCACGAGTTCGACCCGCTGGAGTCCGCGCCTCTCCGGCGCCTCGCCGAGCTCGCGCGCGAGGCGAAGGACTTCGACGGCGAGGTGAAGGCGCTCCGCGCGCTCGTCGTGCTCGAAGAGAACGACGGCGACTCGTACCGTCGCCTGCTGTCGCTGCTCGTGGGACGGCACGAGCTCGAGGAAGCGCGCCGCATCGGCGAGGCTGCCGTGTACGTCGACGCGGAGAGCGCCGAGACGCACCGTCTCTACGGCGAAGCGCTGCTCGCCGCGGGCCAGCGCAAGGAAGCGGAGTTCGAGTTCTCGAGTGCCGTTCTCGGTCAGGGTGAGCCGGCAGAGCTCTCGCTGTCGCACGCGCGCCTCGCGGATCTACTCGACGCCGCGGGCGACAAGGCAGGCGCGGCGACGCATCGCAAGACGGCGGCGGATCTCATCCGCAGCGCGCGTACCGGGCCCATCTAGAAGGCCGCTTCAGTCGTCGTCGGTGCCGCCGCGGAGACCGAGCGCGCGCGCTTTCTTGTAGAGATGACTGCGCTCGAGATCGAGGGCGCGCGCGGTGGCCGCCATCTGACCGCCGTGCTCGGCGAGCGCCTCCTCGAGGATGGTGCGCTCCGCCTCTTCGGAGAGGGTACGGAAGGGCACGCCCTTGCGGTACAGGCCGACGCTCGCGGGCGAGGCGCCCATGCCGAGCGCCCCCGCGACGTCCTCGCCGGTGACGGCGTCCGCGGGCGAGAGAATGACGAGGCGCTCCACGAGGTTCTTCAGCTCGCGCACGTTGCCCGGAAAGCCGTAGCGTTCCAGAGCCGACAGCGCCGCGGGCGTCAGGGTGACGTTCGGGCGACCGTTCGCGCGCGCGGCCTGGGCGAGAAAATGTTTCGCGAGCGGCCCGATGTCGCCGCGCCGCGCACGGAGCGGCGGGAGCGAGAGCGGGAGCACGTTGAGCCGGTCGTAGAGATCGGCGCGGAAGAGGCCCTTGTTGCAGGCGTCGATGAGATCCTTGTTCGTCGCGGCGACGACCCGCACGTCGACCTTCAGCGTCTCGCTGCCGCCCACGCGTTCGACCTCGGACTCCTGCAAGACGCGGAGGAGCTTCGCCTGCATCGCGAGCGGCATGTCGCCGACCTCGTCGAGGAAGATGGTGCCCCCCGTCGCGCGCTCGAACTTGCCGCGGCGGAGCTTCGTCGCGCCGGTGAAGGCGCCCGCTTCGTGCCCGAAGAGCTCGCTCTCGATGAGATCCGCGGGGACGGCGGCGCAGTTGAGCTTCTCGAGTGGACCTGCCGTGCGCGGCGAGGCGCGGTGAATGGCGCGCGCGACGAGCTCCTTGCCCGTACCGCGCTCTCCGGTGACGAGCACCGTCGCGCCCGAACGCGCGGCGCGCGACACCTGATCGCGGAGGCCCGCCATCACCGTGCTCTCGCCGATGAGCTCGTCGAAGTGACCCGCGAGCGCCTTGAGCTCGACGGCCTCCGCCTCCGCGCGCTGGAGCCGGAGCGCGTTGTCGACGACGAGGAGCAACCGATCCGACGACAGCGGCTTCTCGAGAAAGTCGAGCGCGCCGAGCTTCGTGGCGCGCACCGCGGCTTCTACCGTGCCGTGTCCGCTCATCATGATCGCCGCGACGTCGTTGCCCGACGCACGTACGCGCTCGAGCAGCGCGACGCCGTCACCGTCCGGCAGCGCGACGTCGAGAAGGATGACGTCGTAGTTACCTCTACGGATGCGTTCTTCCGCGAGTCCGACGCCGCCGGCTACATCCACGGCGTACCCTTCCAGGGTAAGAGCCTTTTTCAGCGTGCTGAGGATCGCGGCTTCGTCGTCCACCACGAGGATATGGCCGCGGGGAGCGCGCTGCATCGCCGAAGAAGGTACCACCGTCCGGGCGGTCTGCTACGCTCCTAAGCCCCCCATGGTCGCGCAACGAGCAACCGGCACTCTCGGGGGGACGCCGATCGCCAATCTGCTGGTCTACACGCTGGACCGCCGCCTGAGCGGCACCCTCGTGCTGGAAGACCCGGGACAGCAGAAGAGCGCCATTCTGTTTCAGCGCGGCGTCCCGGTGAAGGTGAAGCTCGCCGAGCCGTTTGCGCTTCTCTCGGAGCTCGCGATCGAATCCGGAGCCGTCGACGAGGCGCATGCAACGTCGTCGTTCGAGGCGTCGCGGGCCGAGGAGCGCCTCCACGGCGAAGCGCTCGTCGCCGAGGGACTCATCGAGCCGGGCACCCTCGCGGACCTCCTCGTCGAGCAGATCGCGCGGAAGATCGAGCGACTGTGTGAGCTCCCGCCGGAGACTCATTTCGGATACTACGACGAGCAGGACTTTCTCCAGGCGTACGGCAGCCCGGAGTCCGTCGTGATCGAGCCGCTCGGCGTCATCTGGCGCGCGGTGCGGCTCCAGGCCGAGGGCGCGACGGTGGACGCGACACTGGCGCGCCTCGGCGGGCGCGACGCGCGGCTTCATCCGCGGTCGCGCGTGAGCCGCTTCGGTTTCACGCCGCGCGAACGCGGCATCGTCGACGTGCTGCGCGGCAAGCCGCAGTCCGTGCCGAGTTTGGTGCAAACCGGGATCCTGCCGGAGCGTGAGCTGAAGAAAGTGCTCTACGCTCTCGTCATCACGCGACACCTCGACCTCGGGAGCGGCGCTCTCCCGATCGGGATCGACATGCCGTCGATCGCGCCCCCCGCGCCCGATGCGGGCGAGCGCGCGCGCGCCATGGCGGCGACGCCCCAGCCTCAGCCGTCGCTCCCGTCGCCACCCGCGCGCGCGGCCCCCGCCGCGACGCCGGCGCGCTCACCCGAGCTCCTGGCGTTCAGGCAGGAGATCCGCGATCGCGCCGCGAAGATCGGCTCGTTGAATTACTACCAGATCCTCGGCATCGCCCAGGACGCACCGATGAACGCGATCCAGTCGGCGTTCTTCCAGCTCGCGAAGCAATGGCACCCCGACCGCCTGAGCCCCGAGCTCGGCGATCTGAGAGATCTGACGATGCGCATCTTCTCTCGGATGTCGGAGGCACATCAGGTGCTGACGAACGAGGAGCAGCGTGGGGAATACGAGCGCCTGATGCGCGAGGGCGGCGCCGCGCCCGACGAGCAGGACATGGTGCAGCGCGTGCTCCGCGCCGCGACCGCCTTCCAGAAGGCGGAGGTGCTCGCGCGTCGCGGAAACCTCGCAGAGGCCGAGAAGCACGCGGAGCTCGCGGTCGAGAACGACCCCGAGCAGGCCGAGTACACCGCCCTCTACGCCGATCTCCTCTCGCAGAAGCCGGAGCGTACGCAGTCCGGCAACTACGAGGACGTGCTGAAGATGGTGAACGACGCGCGGCGGACGCAGCCCGACAATCTCAAGGTGCGGCTCTACCGTGCACGCGTGCTGAAGCGCTCGGGCGACGCCGACGCCGCGCACCGTGAGTTTCGCGGCATCGTCGAGCAAGATGTGCACAACGTCGAGGCGGCGCGCGAGGTCCGTCTGCACGAGATGCGGCGCGGTGGTCGTGCGACCGACCCGAAGAAGACGGGCGACAATCGGCGCAACACCGTGAAGCCCGCCGGCAAGGGCGGCAAGAACCCGCCCGCGGAAGCCGGCCTGTTCGGCAAGCTCTTCAAGCGCTGAGACGGCGCGCCGTCACTCGGCGACGCGGGTGACGCTGACGGAGCGGAGCGAGAGCTCCGTCGCTGCGGCGAGCGCGAGTGTGACCCTGCCGTCCGGCCCGTCGCAGACATCGGTGCGATCACCGAGCGACAGGGTGACGGTAGTGCCCCGTCGCGAGACCTTCGCGTCGAAGGGCGGCTGCGGCGAGGTGACGGGCCAAGGACACTTCGCGTCTCCGAACACGCGCTCGCCCAGGTGGACGAGCGGCGGCCGCCCGCTGCGCACCGGAATCACCAGGTCGAACCCCTGATACGTCGTGTCCGTCAGGACGAGCTCCGAACCCGCCGTGAGAAACAGCGCTTGCTGGCCGTCGGCGCTCGGAGCGCGATACGGCTGTGAAGCGGCCGCGCCGGCGGCGGGCGCCGACGACAGGGGACGGTCGAGCGCGACGCCGATGGTGTCCGCGAGCAGGAGCGGCGCGATCGCCTGCGAGTACGGCCCGCGTAGCCCGAAGCGGAAGCCGTGGAGAGAAGCGCCGTCGCACGGAGCCGCCGTGCAGTCGTCCACGAAGAGAAACGAGCCGGCGTCGGCCCGCACCGGCGTCGCGACGTTGCCGTCGAAGCCGATGCTGGTCACGGCGAACTGACCCGACCACGGATCGAAGGGACGGAGCGTGCGACTCGTCGTGCCCTCGACGAGCCACGGCCGTCCGCCCTCTCCCGGCACCAGGGTCGGATGATCGAAGGCGGGTGGCGGCTCGTCGGTGGGCGCGATGCCGCTGCACGACGCCCGCCCGGCGCCGCAGCACGTCACCGAGCCGTCGCGGTCGATGAAGAACACCTCGCTCGAAGGGCACCCGACGCCGTCGCAGTGCTCGTCGCACTTCAACGCCGTGCCGTCGAGCGGCAGGGTGCAGCCGCCGACGGCGAGGACCGCGCCGCCGGGCATCGCCGCGAACGCGCTCCCGACCGTCGTGGTCACCGTAGGTCCGCTCTGCTCGTCGGGGCAGGCGAGCGCCGGCAGCTCGGCGTCGATCGACTTCGCGCTCGCGTCGAGCCACACGAGATCCTGCAGCGGTGTCTCGGCCGCCGTGCCGTCGGTGCCACCGGCGATGAAGACGCGATCGTCGGAGAGACGCAAGACGACCGGATCGACGCGCGCTGCCGGGAGCTCGGCGAGCCCTTCGCGATGGAACGGCGACTTCGACGCGATCGCGTCGAGCGTTCCACGATCGGCGATGGGTCCGTTCTGATTGACGCCGCCCACGAGGAGCACCTCGTTGGACGCGAGCGTGACGGCGCCGTGGCGGGCCCGTCCGCGCGGCAGGTTTATCGCGTCCGGCGCGAAGGAATGCGTCGCAGGATCGAAGAGCTCGGCCGAGCCGACCACGCCGTCCTTCTCGGTCGGGTCGACGCCTCCGGCGACGAGCAGCTCGTCCCCGAGCGCGGTGACGGTCGCGCCGGCGCGTCCTTCCTGGAGGCCGCGCCCCTCCGGTAGGCAAGTGACCTTCGCGGTTGCCAGATCGAGCACCGCGGCGCTGGACGCGACGGAGCGAGTGCGGTCGGGGTCGCCCTCGAGCGTCACGTCGCCGCCCACGACGAGGAGCGTGCGCCCGTCGGAGGAGACGCCCACGCCGTAGGCCGTCCCGCCGCCCAGGTAATCGCAGCCGCTCTGGGCGAGGGGGATCTCGCAGAACGCGCCGTCCGGCCAGAGCGCGACGTCGATGTCGGCGTCGGACGCGGCGGAGCCGACGCCGAGGAAGCTCGAAAATCCGTCGCTCGCGGCGACGGACGCGCCGCGGGTCGACGGCGGCACGACGAGCGGCTGGGCCGTGAAGAGGCTCTCGTGAGTGTCGGTCGACGGCGGGAAGTCTCCGAGCGCCTCGAGGTCGAACTCGAGCTGATTCGTGGCTCCGGCTTTCGGTCTGCAGAGCGGCGACGCCCAGTGCGCCCCGATGGTGTGTGTCTCTTCCCGACCCGGGACGGTCGTGCACGCGCAGCCGAGCGCCCCGCCGAGGAGGAGGGTACGATGTAACGCCCGCGTGTTTCCCCAACTCTTCGGCAAGTACATCCTCGAGCGAGAGCTGGCGTCGGGCGGCATGGCGGTCGTCTACCTGGCGACGCTACGTGGGGCGGGCGGCTTCGAGAAGCGCCTCGTCGTGAAGCAGATCCGCGCCGAGCTCGCGTCCGACGAGGCGTTCGTCCGAAGGTTCGTGGCCGAAGCCAAGACGACCGTCGAGCTCAGTCACCCGAACATCGTGCCGGTCTACGAGCTCGGCGTCGAGCAGGGCGTCTACTTCATCGCGATGGAGCTCGCACACGGGGTGACCTTGTCGGAGCTCCTCCGGCAAGACGGCAAGCTGTCGCCCGAGGAAGGGGCGTACCTCGGCGTCGAAATATGCAGGGCCCTCGATTACGCGCATCGACGCTCGGGGATCGTGCATCGCGACGTCACGCCTCGCAACGTCCTCGTCGACGACGAGGGCGCAGTGCGGCTCATCGACTTCGGTATCGCGGCGCCGGTGTCCGTCGACGGCTCCCCGCGCGAACGTATCTACGGCTCACCCGGGCACATGCCGGTGGAGCAGCTCCAGGGCGGGCGGCTCACGCCGGCGACCGACGTCTTTGCCGTCGGTGCGCTACTCGTCGAGGCGTGGACCGGCATGCCGCCCTTCCGCAGAGCGACGCGGCTCGAGAGCGACGTCGCGCTCTTCTCGGAACGGACGCCGCTGTCCGCCGTCGTTCCGGCGCTCTCCCCGCTCGGCGAGCTCATGACGCGAGCAATCGCCGAGCGCGCCGACGAGCGCCCGCAGAGCGCCGAAGATCTCGCGCGCCCGCTGCGCGAGTTCCTGCGGACCGCGGATCTCGGTGATATCGCGCGCCGCCTCGGTGAACGGGTAGGGCACGCGCGGCGTGCCTCGCTCGCCGACGCGAGCGACGCGAGCGACCAGGCAGCATTCACGCCGGCCACGCCACCGACGCGCTCGATGACGCCGTCGGGGAGCGTTCCACCGCCGCCCGTCACGCCGTCGACGCGGCCGATCACACAGCCCGTCACCGAGACGTTCGCGTTCCGTGACGAGGTCGAGGAATGGATCCGCGCACCGTCGGTGGCGCCTCCCTCCGCGAACCCGAACGACGGCGTCGTCAGCGAGGGCGCGGGCACCGAGACCACGCCGGCGCGCGCGTCGCGACGGTGGATCGCGGCGCTCGCGCTTGCAGCGGGAGTCGTCACTGCGGCGACCCTCGCCACGCGCCGTGGCGGTCCGGTGGCGCCCGACGACGTCGCAGGACGCGTCGTTGCTCCGGCACCGATCGCGGTCGTGCCGTCGACCGTCGTGCCGTCGATCGCGCCGCCGACGTCGAGTGTCGTGCAGCAGAAGCTCCCCGACGTCGCAGTGACGCACGCGCCGCTCGTTCACGCGACGTCGAGCGCGGACGTCCCCGCCGACGACGTCGCGAAGGGGAGCGCGACACTGTCGGTCACGTCGGATCTGCCCGCGCGCGTCACCATCGACGGCGCTCCCGCCGGCACGACGCCGCTTCGCGGCGTGAAGCGCGCCGCGGGCCGCCACGTCGTGAGCCTCGTCAGCATCGAGCTCGACGAGCGACTCAGCGCGACGGTCGACGCGAAGCCGGCCGCGTCGCTCGCCGTCCACGCCGAGTTCACGCGCCCGGTGCCGGTGCTGCGCGTGCGCTGAGCTTACGTGGGCTCGCTCGACACGTCGTCGAGGGCGCCGATGCGACGGAGCGCCTCGTAGAGCACTATGGCAACCGTGTTGGCCAGGTTCAGGGAGCGCACCGCGCCGATGGTCGGGATGCCCACGACGCTCTCTGGTCGCTCGGCGAGCAGCGCCTCCGGGAGCCCGACGCTCTCCTTGCCGAAGACGAAGGCGTCGCCTCGCCGGAAATCGACGTCGAGGTAGCTCCGCTCGGCCTTGCCGCTCAGGAGCCAGAAGCGCGGCTCGACGGGAGCCGCGGCGGCGCTCACACTGGCCTGTGCCGCTGCCAAGTTCGGATGGGCATGGACTTCGACCAGTGGCCAGTAGTCGAGCCCCGCACGGCGAACGGCGTGCGAGTCGATCGAGAAGCCGAGTGGCTCGACGAGGTGCAGCGGGCAGCAGGTGGCCGCGCACAGCCGGGCGATGTTGCCCGTATTCGGAGGAATTTCCGGCTCGACCAGGACCACCGAGAACGAATGCGTCGACTTCGCGGCGCGGAGCCGGTTCGGCAGGACTGGCTCGATCACGGCCTTCATGGTGAGCGCCGAACGATAATCGAGTGACCTCGGCTCCGCTCGGCGGAGAATCGTCTCCGGTCGTCCGCTCATGCGCTCGTCCGCGATGTGCGCGGCGGAGCCTTGATTTTCGCGTGCTTGACGGCGCTCCCACCGCGAAAGTACCTTCCACCTGGCGGAGTCAACCGTGGTCAAGCCTTCTCACCTGCTTGGTTTGGGTGCCACGGTCGGCGTCCTGCTCGGGACGACCATCGCCTCGGCTGGTGAGTCGTTGAACCCGGTGCTGAACCGGCTGGTGCTCGACCACCGCTGCAACGCAAGCGGCCTCGCCGACGGCTCGACCGCGACGTACCTGAAGGGCGGCGCGACGAACGTCGGTCAGTTCAACGACGACCCGGCGACTCGGCAGGCGTACACGAACGCCACCGGTCGCGACACCTGCGTGCCCGACATCGTGCGGTTCAAGCAGCTCGTGAACCTGTGGGGCTTCGCGCTCGCCCCGACCGCCATGCACAGCGCGCGCACCGTCGGGTTCGGCGGCTTTCAGTTCTCGATCGAGGCCGTCTACACGAAGATCGACAGCGGCGCCGACTACTGGAAGCTCGGGAGCGAAGGCGGAAGAGATCCGAGCAGCGACAAGGCGTCGAGCTTCAACTCGAGCCCGCCCGGGGTCATCCAGACGTACTCGCTCCGCGTCCGGAAGGCGTTCGGCTTCGGGCTCGAGGCGTCCACCCAGGTCGGCTACGTGCCGAGCACGACGCTCCTCACCGGTGGCGCCGATCTCCGGATGGCGCTCCTCGAAGGGTTCCGTACCGGCGTCGCCGGCATCTTCCCCGACGTCTCGGTCGGCGCCGGCGTACGAACGATCACCGGTACCGAGCAGCTCCAGCTCACGACGGTCGGTCTCGACGTACAGCTCTCGAAGCCGCTGCCGCTCGCCGGGCAGTCGGTGCTCACTCCGTGGATCGGGTATCAGTACCTGTGGATCTTCGGTGACTCGGGGTTGATCGACACCACGCCGGCCACCGACGCCGTCGGTTACTGCGGGTCGAAGGGCAGCAATCTTCCGGGAACCCCCGATCCGTCGAAGAACGTGTTCGACGGGCAGCCGGTGTGTGCCGGCGGCGGTTCTCCCGTCGATTACAACAACAACGTCGTGTTCAGCCCCGCCGCGCGCCTCGAGCGCCAGCGGATCATGTTCGGCGTCGACTACCGCTACGAGGTGGTCACCTTCGGCGCCGAGTTCATCACCGATCTCATCGCGCCCGCCGACGCGCAGGCGGGGAGCAGCTCCTTCGAGGTTCCTGGCCCGAACGGCAGGACGGTCGTGAGAAACGACAAGGACGCCCTCGCCGGCGTGCCTCGTCAGTGGAGCATGGTGCTCCAGCTCGGCGTGCTGTTCTAGTACGGGGGGCCTTGGCCCCCCGCAGCTTCGCCTACGGCGAACTGCTCCCCCCGCCGCCTTCGCGGGCTCGCTGCGCTCGCTTAATTCCTGCTGGTAAAGGGGGCGTTCGCTTCCCGCCGCCTTCTGAAGGCTCCGGCGCGTCAGTGGAGCGTGCGCTCGTCGCTCTGTTCGGGTGAGAGGCCCGCGAGCGGCGCGGGCAAGAGCTCGGCCGAGTCGATGTCGTCGCCCCGGCCCCCGAAGCGCGCCGCGAGCGCCACGCCGACGACGCCGAGCACCAGCGTTGCGTAGAGGCCCCAGCCCCAGTCGAATGACAGCGGCATGTAGCGGCTACCGTGGGGCGGCCTGAGGAGGAGCTGAGCGCTCTCGACGACGGAGAGCGCGGCGAACATCGCCGTGATGATCCTCACGCCGCGCATCTTGTAGACGGTGCGCCGGGTGACGACGAGCGGGATCATGACGAACCATCCGATCGCACAGCCGAAGAACCAGGTGCCGCGCGCGCGCGCCAGGTCGTACCCGCGCAGCACGATCTCGTCGGGGCGGTGCAGATGGATCCACGGCATGAAGAACGCGACGAGCCCGAGGACGGCCACGACGACGAGCGCCGCGCGGTTCCGCCGGTAGTACGTCCACGGAACCGTGCGGTCCTCCGGCGGCACCTCGGCGAGCTCGGCGGCGAGCGCGACGCGCGCCTCGTACGACATGGGGAGCTTCCCCACCGGCGAGAGCGGCACCCCGCAAACCGGGCAATTCTCAGACTCCCCTTCCGCGAACAGTTCTCTACAGAAAGGACATCCTACGAGGGCCATCAGTGACCCGCGAACCTTACTCTCGAAATACGTCGAGTGGACGTCGAGAATCCGGGTTGGAGGCTCCGGGCGGGCGAGGGTGAAAAACCGGTACCTCGTGGGCCGACGCGCTTGCATACTTGGCGGGCGCTTCCATGAGCGAAAGAGTCGCAACCTTGCTGGGCCTCTCGGCGACATCGCCGCTGTTCGAGGTCGCGCTCACCCATCCGAGCTATGCGAACGAGGCTCGCGACGCACGGCATTATCAGCGGCTCGAGTTCCTCGGTGACGCCGTCCTCGGCCTCTGCGCGAGCGAGCTCCTGTTCGAGCGGTTCCCGGCCGCCGACGAGGGCTCCCTGACCCGCATGCGGGCGCGTCTGGTCAACGCCGACGCGCTCGCGGCGTGGGCGCGTGAATCGAAGATCGGGGACGCGCTCCGCCTCGGCCGCGGGGCGGAGACGAACAAGCTTCGTGACAGCACCAACGTGCTAGCCGACCTGGTGGAGGCGCTCGTCGCCGTCGCGTTCCTCGACTCGGGGATCGACGGCGCCAGGTACGCGTGCAAGGTCGTGCTCGAGCCGGCCATCGCCCTGCTCGAGGCCGACTCCGGACGTGACCCGAAGAGCGAGCTCCAGGAGCGCGTGCAGAAGACCGGCGGCGCGACGCCGACCTACGAGGTGCTGGAGAGCGGCGGCTCGTCGCACGCGCCGTGGTTCCTGGTGGGCGTCGAGGTCGGGGGCACGACGCTCGGGCAAGGGCGCGGCAGATCGAAGCGCGCCGCCGAGAGAGCCGCCGCGACGGCCGCGCTCGAGGTGCTGAGCCGTGACACGGCGCCGGTCGAGGGCACACCGGAGCCCGACCACGCAGAGTGACGGAAGCCGTGGATAGACGCCGTCGAACGACGTTGAGGTGGCTCGTCCGGGGCGGCGCCGCGGCGTTCTTGCTGGTTGCGACCACTGCAGTGGCCGGAAGCTACCTCGATCGCGTCGGTCTGCTCGTGCGTCAGGGACGCGGCGAGATCGACTATCTCGAGTACCGGCTGGGCGACAAGGACCTCGCAGAGCTCATCCACCGGCTCGCGACGGCACGCCTCGCGGCATCACGCGACATGCTCATCCCGAAAGAAGTCGTGCAGGCGCATCCCCACATGCTCCTCATGCTCGAGAACTGCGAGCGGGCAGCAGACGCGGCGGAGGCCGGCGAACGCATGCGTTTCATCACGTTCCAGCGTCGCTCCCGCGACGAGGAGCAGATGTTCCGCAGCATCATGCGCCAGCTCGGCTTTCCGCTCGAGGACGAGAAGAAGAAGTAGCGCGCTGCGCGGCGCACGCCTGCGCTTCCGCTCAGCGAAGACCGCGGTCCGTCGGGCGAGGGAACGGATCGGCGGACGTCGAGGGGGGAGGCGCCGGGACGAAGGCGCTGTCCGATGCACCGGGCGCGGAGCGCTTGTCGAGCGTCTCGAGGAGGGCCGGGTGCTCGTCGGTCACGTATTTATGGCGCAGCTCGTCCGAGAGCGTCGCGAGCGCGCGCTCTGCTCTCTCCCGGACGAGGATCACGCGGATCGCATCGCGCTCCGACTCGAACGAGCGCGACGTCGCAGGGAGGCTTCCGCGGCGCCAGATCACGCCGAGGTGTCCGGCCTCCTTCACCGGCGTCGGGACGAGCTCGCCGTTCTTCACCCTGGCCGCCGCAGCGTAGAGAGCCGGGTCGACGGCCACCTGCGGTACGTCGGTGTGACCATCCGGGTAGACGAATCCGAGCATGCCCCCGCGGAGCTTCGTCGCTTCATCGAGGGAGCTCTCGCGGGCGAGATTCTTCCAGAGCTCGGGTCCCTTTATGCCGGTGACGTCGGAGAGAATCTTTTTCGCGGCCGCTTCGTCGTCGACGAGGATGCGCGCGATGCGGATGCGCTCCGGCTGCACGTAGTCGTCGAGGTGAGCGTCGTAGTAGGCGCGGAGGTCCGTGTCGGCGACCGTCTCGGACGCCGCTTCGTGCTCCAGCGCGTCGCCGAGGGCGCGCGCGAGCGCCTCGCGCAACCGGAGACGGACGTGGGGCACGGCGGCGAGGTCCGTCGCCCGCGCGTGTTCGGCGAAGAGCAGCTCCGGGACGAGGATCGCGTCCACGACGTGACGGCGGATCTCGGCTTCCGTCTTGCCGAACGTACGGCGCTGGAAATCGGGGATCGCGTCGATGCGCTGCTGGACGGCGCTCGCCGTCAGGTGCGCCGTGCCGACCTCGACGACGACGGGGTCCGCCGGGTCGGCATACGCCGGAACCGCGAGCGCGAGCAGCGCGAGCGCGGTGTACCTTCGCGGCGAGCCCATGCGCCCGCTTCTAGATCAGATACGCCCGGCCGTCAGGCGGCGCGCGACGGCCCGCGGCGCGACGCACGATGCACGCCTGGCCGGAGCGTGACGCGCTCCTCGGTCGGCTCCACTGCGCCGGCCTGGAGGCGCCGGCGTGTGATCTCGATGGCTTCCGGGTTCGAGTCGATGCCGACGACGTGGCGTCCGAGGCGCGCACAGACGGCGGCCGTCGTCCCGCTGCCGACATAAGGGTCGAGGACGACCTCGCCGGGGTCGCTCAGGGACTCCACGAGCCGTGCGAGGAGCAGCTCGGGCTTCTGCGTCGGATAGCCGGTTCGCTCGCGCGCGACGGGCGCGACGATGCCGATGTCCCAGACGTCCCCGAGGGGCGCGCCCGGCGTCGCTTCCTCGGTCTTGCTCGACCGCGTGCGGCGGCCCTCGCCGTCGACGACGGCGCGCTGCTTCTTCTTCCCCCACGTCGCCAGCGTCGACGGCGCGAGCGGCTCGTAGAGCTGACGAAACCGCGGACGGACGTCGGGGTCCTTCACGTACCGGAGGAGCACGTCGTGCAGGCGCTGGAAATTCGGCGTCTTGCTCGGCCAGCGCCGGTAGCGCCACACGATCTCGCTCGCGAAGGCGCGCTGCCCGAAGATCTCGTCGCACAGAACCTTCGCGTAGTGGCTCGTCTTCGAATCGACGTGGAGCACGACCGAGCCGTGGGGAGCGAGGAGCTCACGCACCGCCACCATGCGCGGCGCGAGGGCTTCGAGGTAATGGTCGAGGCCGTCCCAGCGATCGTCGAAGGCCGCGCTCTTCGTGCGCCGCACCTTGCCGGTCTCGACGTCGCGGACACGGGTCACCCGTTCATGGATGCGGCCCGTCAGGAACGGCGGATCCAGGTATGCGAGCGTCACCGCACCTGCGAGTCGCGGCGCGAGCGCCCGGAGAGCGTCCAGGTTGTCACCGAGCACCAGGTTCGCGCGCGGATCGCCGGCGCGGGCAACGGTTAAAGAAGCGGTCGTGGGTGCCGGGGGAGCTCCCTTGCCGGGCCAGCTGAGGCACACCGTGGGCTTTTGCATGCGCACGCGAATCGTATCGAGAGCGCTCGGTACGCGGCCAAGAAGGGTGCGAACTCCGGTAGCTGGTATAAGTCCGCGGCGATGGAGCCGAAGGCAGCGATTTCGTCCTTGCTGGTCGCCGCCGGGCTGGCGGCGTGCAGCGACCACACCGTGGACACGTCGCCCGAGGCCGTCGTCGAGGCGTTCGTCGATCGGATGCAGCGCGTGCACGGCGATCCCGAGCCGGCGCGACAGGCATACGACCTTCTATGGACGGCGGCGCGTCGCAACATCTCCGAGCGCGCGAAGCGAGCGAGCGCCGTCGCGGGCCGCGCCGTCGCACCAGAAGAGATGCTCGTGCCGTCGCGATTCTCGATGGACTTCTCGCCGCGTCACTACCTCGCGAAGAAGACCGGCGAGTGGGCAGTCGTCACCGTGAGCGGCGAAGATCCCGCGACCCAGAGTCGTGACGTGCGGTGCGTTCGTGAAGACGGCCGATGGCGCATCGTCCTCGACGTCCCCGAGCCGTCGCCGATCCGCGTGCGCTGAACCTCTGCGCGACGTCCGTCGGTCCGCGCTACGCCCGGCCACGCTGTGCGCCGGACAAAACGAAGACGGGCGCCGGAGTGGCGCCCGTCTTCACGTGCTTTACGAGATGTTCAGTTCGCGAAGAAGATCGCTTCGATCTCCGTCTTGACCTGCTCTTCGGTCTGGCTCCGGGCGATCGCGATCTCTTTGACGATCAGCGTGCGCGCGGTGTCGAGCATGCGGCGCTCGCCGAACGAGAGCTGCTTGTTCGCCTTCAGCCGGTACAGATCACGCAGCACCTCGGCCACGTCGTAGATCGACCCGGTCTTGATCTTGTCCATGAAACCGCGATAGCGGCGGTTCCACGTCTGGGTGTCGAAGCCGATCGTCCGCTCTCTCAGGATGTCGAAGATCTCGCGGATCTCTTGCTCACTGATCACCTGGCGCAGGCCAACCGCATTGGCGTTCGAGACCGGCACCATGATCTTGCGGTCCGTGTCGAGGATGCGCAGGACGTAGAAGCGCTGCCGGGAACCGGCAATGTCCTTCTCGTCGATGCTGATCACCTCGGCTACACCCTGTGCGGGGTAGACCGCCTTGTCGCCGACCTTGAACTCGATTTCGGGGCTCTGCATGACCTCTCCTTTGGAGGAACGCCAGTGCGGCTTACGCCGCGTGCGAATTCTCGGGGTTCACCGTGTGAGGCAAGAGGCCTCCACGGCTGCATCGGAACGTTCTGCGTCAGCTCTGTATTCCCACAAAAGCAGTCGTGGGGCGGGAGCGGACGGCGCTGTGATGGCTGGACCGCGCTTTTGCGTTGCGGTGCCCGCCAGGCGCGAAACTCTAGTCATATGGCCCCTCCGCGTCAACCTGAATTCGGTACAGCGGGCCAGAAGGGCAGGAAGGTGCTTGTGAGCAATGTACCGCGTCGCACCTACCGCTGATTTCGCGCATTTATTGCTCGCGTCTACTCTCTGTCGATCGAGACGGGGGGCAGGAGCGACGCCGGATGCCGAGTAAATCGGCCCAAATCGGCTCGTCCAGCAATTGAGTTTAGCATGCTTCGGTCGGGTGTCGACCGCGGCTCAGGCGTTCACGCACTGCCGCAGTTCCAGTGAGCGCACCCGTGCACTGAACGGGCGAGATGCGGCAGAGCGCGTCTTTCCGACGGCTTTCGCGGTCGTTTCCGTCTCTCGCGCAGTGGTTTTCGCGCCGCCGCGGGCGCGCGGGCGACAACTCACCTGGCCGCGCGTCGCAGAAGTCCTCGGGCGAGACCCCAGCGCACTCCGCGATCGGACACGACGAGGTCGTCGCTGCCGGACCACGACAGCACTTCGTCTGCGAGGATCGCACCGGCGACGATGACGTCCGCGCGCGCCGGTTCGAGTCCGGAGATCGCGCGACGCTCCGCGAGCGGCACCGATGCGAGTCGCGCCAGCAACGACGACACCGTGCTCCGCGTGAGGCGCGAGCCGTGCACGCGTGACGAGTCGTACTGATCGAGGCCCTGCTCGATCGCGGCGAGCGTCGTGATGGTCCCCGCGACGCCGACGAGCTTCGCCGTCGGGTGACGCGGCAACGTCGCGAGCGCCTTGTCGACGTCACGGCGGATCGCGTCGAGCTCGTCGGGGAGCGGCGGGTCGTTCTTCACGTGTCGCTCCGTGAGGCGGACACTGCCGACGTCGAGGCTCACCGCGCTCGCGATGCGTACCTTCGCGCCGTCGGGCGTGCCGTGGATGATCTCCGTGCTCCCGCCGCCGATGTCGAACACCGTCACGTCACCGCCGACGTCGAGGCCCGAGAGGGCGCCGTCGAAGGTGAGCCGCGCCTCTTCGTCCCCTGCGATGATGCGCGGGGTCGTCCCGACCGCGCGCGCTGCGAGCTCGATGAACGCCGCGCCGTTCTGCGCGTCACGCGCCGCGCTCGTGCACACGACGTCGACCAGCGCCACCCCGTGCTGTCGGATGGACGCGCCGTAGCTCTCGAGGCACGCGATGGTGCGCGCGACGGCCTCGTCGGTGAGCCGGCCCGACGCATCGACGCCCTTGCCGAGTCGCGTGATCGTCGCGCGCTCGAGGACGGCGCGCGGTTCGTCCGCGCTACCCGTCGCGATCAGGAGGAGCACGGTGTTCGTGCCGACGTCGATGGCCGCGACGCGGCGCGCATTCCCGTCGTTTCCAGGGGCCATCGTTACTTCGCGAGGCTCGAGATGTTGAGCATCTCCTCGACGTTCGGCATAACGACGAGCTCGACGCGCCGGTTCTTGGCGCGTCCGTCGTCGGTGTCGTTGTTCGCGACGGGGTCGGTGTCACCGTAGCCCGCGGCGCTCCAGTTCTTAGCGTCGAGCGCGCCGCCGCCGTCCTTCGCGGGCGCGATCAGGAACGCGAGCACCGAGCGCGCGCGCATCGCCGAGAGCCCGAAGTTGTCCTGGTAGGGGCCGCCCTTCATCGGCTTGTCGTCGGTGTGACCCGCGACCTGGAACTCGCGCTTCGACAGATCGGCGTCGCCGCGCACCACACCGGCGACCGACGTCAGAATCTCCTTGCCGCGCGGCTTCAGCTTGTCGCTGCCCGAGTCGAAGAGCACGTCGCCGGGGAGCTGGATGACCATGCGGTTGTCCCGCACCTCGACCCGGAGGCCCAGGTTCGTGAGCTGCCCGAGCTTGTCGCGCAGCGTCTCGAAGCGCTTCTTGATCTGGTCGAGCTGTTCGGCGCGGCTCTTGTACTCCTCGAGCGCCTTCCGCTCCTCGGCGAGGCTCTGCGACAGGTTGTCGAGGTTCATGCCGCGGTCGCGCAGCTTGCTCTTCAGGTCCTCGACGTCGTGGAGGGCTGCGGCGTAATCGGCCTCGCACTTTTCGTGAGCTTGCCGCTGCGCGGCGAGCTGATTGCGAAGCCCCTCGTTCTCGCGAACCTTCTGGTCCCACTCTTCTTGCGAGTAGCCGCAGGCGGCGGTGACGAGCGACAGACCGAGACACAGCAGCGTCGACGCGCGACGGAGGACGGAGTGATTCACCGCGGGGCTCCTCGGAGATCGAGCGCGACCGCATCGCGCACGACTCGAATGGGTGGACAGAGTCGGAAGGGCGTATCGCGTTCCGACCGGGCCGCGTCAATATCCAGAAACATCAGGCATTTAGCCAGGCAAGAGCCGCATGGCGACGGAGAGGCTCATTTGTCGGCGCATGCGCACAGTCGCGCCCAAGTCCATGAAGAACCACGCTCCCCGTCATTTTTTTGTTTGACACATACGATAGGTGGCACTATATGTCTTGCAACATACCTCGCCATAGGTGCTCAGCGCCACGCGCGGTATCAGGAGGCATTCCAAATGGCCGCTAAGAAGACGAAGACGAAGAGGGCTCGCAAGCCCGCAGCGAAAAAAGCCGGTAAAGTCGCGAAGAAGCGCGGCGTGAAGAAGGGTGGCCGTAAGAAGGCTGCCAAGCGCGGTAAGAAGAAGACCGCGAAGAAGTCCGCACCGGCGAGCGCGTGATCACGCACCGCAGGGCTCGATCCTCGTGATCGGGCCTTGCGAGCTCGGCTGTTCCTAAAGCGGGCGTCACCCGGGTGGTCCAAGTGACCAATCCCGGGTGTCGTTCTTTTGTGATGGGGGGCCTTGGCCTTGGCCCCCCGCAGCTTCGCCTTCCGGCGAACTGCTCCCCCCGCCGCTTCGCGGCTCGCTTAGTTTGCAAGGGGGGGCCTTGGCCCCCCGCAGCTTCGCCTTCCGGCGAACTGCTCCCCCCGCAGCTTCGCGGCTCGCTTCGCTCGCGGGGTTCCTCAGAGTGCTTTCCGAGGTACCCCGTGGGTTCAACGCAAAGCCTCCCGCGAACGTCCTTCAGTTCCGCATCGACGAATCCGTCGTCCCCCAGGCATCAAGGAAGCACTACGCGAGCGAAGCGAGCACGCGAAGGCGGCGGGGGGCCTTGGCCCCCCTACTAGACCTCAGCCTGTGGCGTCGCCTAGGTAGAGGCGGAGGGCGGTGGCGGCGCCGCGACGGTCGAAGGGGACGCCTTCGAGGGCGTCGCGACGGGAGATGTCCTGGAAGAGTTGCTGCAGATAGCCGTGGAACGCCATGCACTCGTCGATGGAGCGCTCGAGACGCGCGGGGTCGACGAGATCGGTGTCCTCGAGCTGGCTCATCGCGCTGATGAACGCGTCGAAGCGCGGATAGTCGGCGATGCGCAGGAGCGGGTATCCCATCGCGCGGAAGTACGCGAGAAACTCCCTGACGTACTGGAAGTTGTGGAGCGTCGCCCAGCGATCTTCGACCTCGGTGTACTGGGCCTTCGTGTAGAAGGCGCGGACGATCTGGCCGAACATCCACACGTCGCGCCGTAGACGTTCGCTCGTCTCGCGGCGCGCGGCCTGGTCGTCGAACACGCCGCCCTCCTCGAGCGACACGCCCAGCGAGCGACCGAGGAACAGGATCGAATTGCGGAGCGCGGGCCGCACGTTGTCGATGGAGAGCTGGAGCGCGTCCCTGAGCTGCTTGTCACCGGGCAGCGTCTCCGGCGCGGGCAGGTCGTGCAAGAAGACGCGCCGCATCTCGAGACGGAGGCTTCCGGCGATGCCCTCGAGCGCGCTCCGGATCGCCACCAGACGGTGTGCCTCGGCTCGCAGCGCGGCGGCTCGCTCCGGCAGGTTCCTGGCGTGGACGGACAGCACGTCGCGCTCGTAGCTCTCGGCGAGGTGCGCGCCGGCCTTGCGCCGGAGGTAGTCCGCGAGCGCCCGCGCATCGGAGCGGAGCACGCTGAGGACGAGATAGGCGCGGCCCGCGATGGCCTCGCGCTTCCCCGTCTCCGAGACGATCCGCCCGAGAAGACGCAGATAGCGGAGCATGCGGAAGAGCGAGAGGAACGTGAGCGCGACGAAGTGATGTGCCTTGCCGCGCGGTCCGCTCCGGATCACCTCGAGCACCTCGGGCGACTTGATACGGTCGAACTCGGGGCGGAACTCGAGGGCGGAGAGCGGATTGAAGAACGTGTTGTGAGCGATCTCGCGCTGGAGAATGCTCGACGTCGCGTAGAAGATGCGGAAGGGCACGCGCGGCGCGCGGAGTAGCCCCTCGGCGACCTGGGCCGCGTTCGACAGGGTGTGCCGGAGCGTCATCAGGCTGTCTTCGGGGGAAGCCTGGGCGTTGCCCTCGTGGACTAGCCGGGTGCGGAGCGTGTCTTCGGGCAGGACCGTCTCGAGGTACCGGTGAAAGACGTAGGCGCGGTCACGCTGCCCGAGCAAGGTCCGGATCAGCGTGATGCCGCGTCCGAGGCCGTCGCGGAGCAGCGTCGTCGCCTCGCGGAAATCCTGCCCGACCACGGAGGTCCGCTTCGGCGGGCCCGGGTGATTTCTCGGGTTCGAGAAGCACGCGGTGGCCTTGAGCAGCACCTCGAGCTCGAAGAGCACCTCTTCCTTGTTCTCTAGCTGTAGCTCGGCGAACCACCGGTCGCGCTGTGCTCGGTGCTCCGTCTGGAGAGCGCGCGTGCGGCTCAGCAGATCGGCGTAGGCATCGCCTTCACCGAGCGGCGGCAAGGTGCGCGCGGTGAGCTCGAGCATCGGAACGGACAGGGACGGCTCCGCGGTTCAGGGCGTGAAGTTGAAGGGGTAGTTCACGGTGGACTCCATCCCCCTCGACGACTTCGGGAAATCGATGGCGGTGACCACGTCGATGACGCACTTCACGACGCTGGCCTCGGTGATGGTGCTGCGCTCGCGGTTGAGCTCGGCGGTCTTCACCTTGCCCTTGGGCGTCAGGACGAAGTGCACGACGAGATCGCCCTTGAGCCCCGGGACTTCCTTGGCGCCCTTCTCGTAACAGGCGCGGGCGTCCTTGCGGTGCTCCTTCACCGTCGCGGCGATGATCTCCATGGTGCGCTTGTCGGGGTCTCCACCAGCCGCGGCGGAGTCGTCGGTGGTGTCGCTCGCAGCGGCGGATGCCGCTGGCGCGGTGTCGGCAGGCTTCTCTTCGATGCCGGGCGCCGGCGTGACGTCACTCGCCGTGGCAGGCGCGGGCGTCGCAGGGGCGGGGTTGCTTTGCGTGGAGCCGCCGCAGCCGAGAACGGCAGAGACGAGCACTGCGGAGAGCGCGATCGCGTGGAGCCTCATCCGCGGCATCCTACAGCGTCTACGACGCGCCGAGAAAGGGACGCCACTCGGAGAACGGCGCGCGCGTCGTGAGGACGATGTGCGCGGCGGTCGACCACCCGGGCTTCACCGGCTTGCGGAGGAGCTGCATGTTCGCCTCGTCGGGGGTGCGCTTGCCCTTCCGCAGATTGCAGCCACGGCACGAGATGACGAGGTTCTCCCAGCTGTCACGGCCGCCGCGCGAGCGTGGCATGACGTGATCGACGTTCAGCTCGCGCACGCCCGGCTCCTCGCCGCAGTACTGGCATCGATAAGCGTCGCGGAGGAGCAGGTTCCGCCGGCTGAGCCGCACACCGAAGCGCGGCGCCCGGTCGTAACGGACGAGGTGCAGCACGCGAGGGATCCGGAGCTGCCCGCCGACGATGGGCAAGCCGTCGTCGGTTTCGCGCACCGGCAGCGAGCGCCATCGGGTGAAATCGTGTGCCGCGCCGTCCTCGTCGAGCGCGAGCGCCGCGCCTCCGAAGAGGAGGACCATCCCGCGCTTCGCGGAGGTGACGCTGACCGGTGCGTAATGCCGGTTCAGCAGCAGGACCGGCGCGCTGAGCCCGTTGAACGGCGCCGACGACCCCGACACGGCCTGGTTGCTTTCGGCGGGCGCGACCACCGAGCCCGAGCGTAGCATACCGTCCAGGCTCGAACGCCCGGGCCGCGGAGCACCGTCACGCCGGTGCTTTCTGCCGCTGTGGGCGCCAAATACTCTGTTGCGCGGAAGCTCAGCGCGGTATCACCGGCGCCGGATGCAGCGCCGCTGGCTCGTCGGTTCCATCGCCATGACATTCGTGGCCGGCACGGCGTGCACCGCCGCGGTCGTCGGGCCGGAATGGCCGCCGCTCGCGAAGAAATGGTTCGAACGTGCGCAGGCGAGCTACCACGTCGTCGACTTCGACGACGCGGCGCTCTCGGTCGACAACGCGCTCCGCGTCGAGCCGCATCGCGAAGAGATCCGTCTCCTCGCCGCCCGCGTCGCGCTGGCGGAGCTCGACTACGACCGCGCCATCCGCTCGCTCGAAGGGCTCGAATCGACGGAGGCCCGCTCCATTCGCGGCAGGGCGCTCTGGTACTCGGGCCAGGTCGATCGCGCCGCCGACGAGCTCGAGCAGCTCGTGGCCGATCCGGAGCTCCGCGACCCGTGGGCGATCGAGGTCGCGAAGCTCGCGCGCCGCGGCGCAGGTCGGAAGCCCTTCCAGATGACCGGCGGGATCCTCGCCCTGTGCGAGATGCCGCAGGTGGGTGGAAACTCGTTCGTCGTCCCGCTGGAGCTCGACGGCGAGCCGGTGCTCGGTCTCGTCGCGACCGGCACGGCGGAGGTCGTCATCGACTCCGGCTCCGGTCGCGAAGCGTCGTGGGTGAGCCTCCGCTTCGGTGACCGCATCGACGTGCGTGACGTCCCCGCGCTGACGAAGGATCTGACGGGCATCTCGCGCCAGCTCAACGCGCCGATCCGGCTCTTGCTCGGCGTCAATCTGCTGCGGCATCTCCGCCCGACCGTCGACTTCGAGGGGAGCCAGTTCATCGTTCGCTCCTTCGACCCGCCCCCTCCGCCGCACGCGACGACGGTGCACCTCAGTTACATCCGTGGCGGCGGCATGGTCTTCCGCACGAACCTCGGCGCGGACGACCGCACCGCGGGTTCGCTCCTCGTGGACACCGCGATGCAATTCCCGGTCGCGCTCGACGACGGCGGCTGGCGCAAGGCGGGCGTCAGCGTGTCCTCCCTCCGGCCCGTCGCGGACGGCGGCCGGCTCAAGCAGGGGGTCCTGCCGCGGATGGTGCTCGGCGCCTTCGACGTCCCGCATGTACCCGGCGTTTACGGCGCGCCGCTCGAGGAGTTCGAGAAGGGCCTCGATGTGGACCTGGACGGCCTCGTCGGGGCCGGTCTCCTCGCGGCGTTCCGCGTCACGCTCGCCGACGGCGGAAAAGCGATGTGGCTCGAAGACACGACGATGATCGAGCGGCCCGAGGCGCCCGCTGGCCCCCCGCCCGCCGACCCCGCCGACCAATCGCCCGCGCCGGCACCTCCGTCGGCGACTCCACCGTCGTAAGACGGTGTTATAACCGCGGAATCCACATGGCTTCCCAGCTCGCGATTTACGCGGGCAGCTTCGACCCTCCCACGAACGGTCATCTCGACCTCGTGGAACGCGCGTCGAAGCTGTTTCCAAGGGTCGTCGTCGCGCTCGGCCAGCATCCGACGCGCTCACCACTGTTCACGGTGGAGGAGCGGGTCAAGTTGCTCGAGCGGGTATGCGCGCCGATGCAGAACGTCGAGGTCGCGCTCTTCG
This sequence comes from Polyangiaceae bacterium, assembly GCA_036272055.1. GTDB lineage: Bacteria > Myxococcota_A > Polyangia > Polyangiales > Polyangiaceae > DASZVB01. The sequence continues at coordinate 35,663 of DATAZL010000087.1, forward strand.
ACGGCTTGCTCGTCGACTACGCGCGCAAGATTGGCGCGCGGATCATCGTGCGCGGTCTCCGCGCCGCGACCGACTTCGAGTACGAGCTCCAGATCGCGCACGCCAACGCCGATCTCGCGCCCGAGGTGGACACCGTGTTCCTGCCGACGCGCACGAACTACGGCTTCATCTCCGCGTCGCTCGTGCGCGAGATCGCGAGCCACGGTGGTGACGTGAGTCGCTACGCGCCGACGGTGGTGTGCGAGGCGCTCACCACGAAGTACGCGTCGGGCGTTCCGCGTCTGTAGCGCCGGGCGTCGCTGCGCCGCCGCTCGCCGTCAGTACTGCGCGAGCGAAGCGAGCCCGCGAAGGCGGCGGGGGGCCAAGGCCTGAAGCGGCGGAGGGCCAAGGCCTAGAAGCGGAACACTGCGAGCGAAGCGAGCCCGCGAAGCGGCGGGGGGCCAAGGCCCCCCTGCGAGCAAAGCGAGCCCGCGAAAGCGGCGGGGGGAGCAGTTCGCCGAAGGCGAAGCTGCGGGGGGCCAAGGCCCCCCGTAACTAAAAGAAGCTGCGGGGGGCCTTGGCCCCCCAATCAGTACTGCGCGAGCGGGACGGGCATGAAGAGCAGGACGAAGAACGCGAGCGTGACGATCGCGACGATCTTGCGCTTCGGCGAGAGCACGCTCGCGTCGGTCGGCGGGTGCTCGGCGCCGCCGGACATGCGGCCCACCACGCCTAGAATGAGGTACCACATGAGCCAGAACAGCGAGTTCATGACGGCGGCGCCCATCGTCAGCGTGGAGCGATGCTCGAGCACCGGCAGCACGAAGCTCGCCGCGATGAAGAGGAACATGACGAGGAGCGAGCGCCGGAACCAGCGCGCGTACACGTGCTGTCGCGAGCCGAAGAGCGCGTAAGCGACGTGACCGCCGTCGAGCTGTCCCCATGGCAGGAGGTTCAGCATCGTGATCAGGAGCCCGCCCCAGCCGGCGAACGCCGTCGGGTGCAGGTTCACGTCCATGCCCGCGGGGATCGGGCCGAGGATCACGCGCTTCATCGCGACGTAGAGAAGACTCTGCCCTTCTTGCTGGTAATGCTCGGCGCCGATCGGGCCCACGGTGGAGAGCGACAGGCCGTAGGCGAGGACCGGGATCGCGACGAAGAGGCCGGCGAGCGGCCCGGACGCGCCGATGTCGAGGAGCGCGTCGCGCGAACGGATGCGACCGCGCATCGAGATGACCGCGCCCATGGTGCCGAAGGGGCTCAGCACCGGCAGCGGCAGGAAGTACGGCAGTGACGCCTCGACGCGATGGATGCGCGCCGCGATGTAGTGCCCGAACTCGTGGAAGAGCAGGATACCGAGGAACGGCACCGCGAACGTCCATCCGCTCAGCAACGTCGCGAGCAGATCGGCCTGCGGCATCGTCATGTGCGCGCCGGCGAGGAACACGCACGGCACGGTGGCGAGGAACAGGAACAGGTTGTTCCACGGCCGGAACGGACGCGGCTCGGGCTCCGGATCCGGCAGATTTCGCCGGTCCCAGACGTCACGGTAGGGCTCGCGCGGCGCGGGGAAGCCGAGCTCTCCCGGCGGCAGCTCGCGATTCATGGTTCGAGCGCTTCGCGTAGGCGCTCGGCGAGGCGCGCGAGCTCCGGGCCGAGGCGAGCGTCGATCATTCCCAGCTCTGTATTGAGCCGGAGGTCGCCCCGCGCAAGCGATTCGTCGGAAACCACGGTGTGTACGCGCCCTTCGGGGTCGAACGACGATGTCGCGCTACGGAGCACCGCGGCGTCGTCGGGGTGGGCGTGGAGCGCGATCCGGCGTGCTCCGCCGGCCTCCGTGAGCGCCTGCGCAGCGAGCGCGGCGATCTCCGCCGGCGCAGCGTGGAGCGCGCGACCGAGCAGCCGCTCGGCGAGCAGGCGCGAGAGCTCGACGACCCGGTCGCGCGCGTGCTCGTCGGCGAGCGACTCGCGCTGACGGAGACGTAGCGCGAGCTCGGCCGCCGTGGCGAGGCCGTCCGCACGTCCCTCCCTCTCGGCCGTCGCGCGCGTCTCGGCGGCGCGTCGCTCGGCGTGCGCGAGGATGTCCGCGGCCCTCCGCGTCGCTGCGGCAAGGACGAGCTCCGCGCGCTCTTTTGCCTCGACCTCGACGAGGGCGGCGCGCCGGCCACGCGGCGTCGTGCTCGCTTCATTGCCGAGCGTCACGGGCGTCGCGCCGTCGGGCGCACGAAGGACACGTCCACGGTGGAGCGTCACGCGAGCCTCCGTGCTTCGAGCGCGGCGACGAGGGGCAAGAGCTCCGCTGCGAGTCGCTTCGCGCGCTCGGTTTGATCCGGCTCATTGACGATCGCGGCGGCGCGTCGCGCGGCGCCGCCGGGGCTCCGGAGGCCGTCGAGCAAGCCCGCGCGACGTCCGAGCAGGTAGCTCACCGCGACGAACGCGCGCTCGAACGATTCAACGTCGCTCATCTGAGTCTCCTTCACACCGCGACGGAGTAGCGTCCGTCGTGCTCGTGGACGCGCCCCTCGCGCACGAGCTTGACGAGATGAGCCGCGGTGCTGAGCTTCGCGAGCGGCCATACGCTCCGCGGCTTGTCGTCGTAGGCGCGCGCGACGAGCTCGTCCAGGGTGTCGCCTCCGGCGGCCGCGCCGGCGAGCACCTCGACGATGCGCGCCTCGCGCCCGAGTCGATGATGGACGTAGTAGTCGAAGAGCGCGTCGGGCTCGCCGATCGGGCCGCCGTGGGCAGGAAGCGCCGTTCGTAAACCGAGCGCGCGGAGACGTCCGAGCTGCTCGAGATAGAGCGCCATGTCGCCGTCGACGGGATCGATGAGGACCGTCCCTTCGCTCGCGACCATATCGCCCGCGACGAGCTGCCCGAGCTCCGGCTCGTGCAGGCAGATGTGACCAGGTGCGTGGCCGGGTGTGTGCAGCACCGTCCAGCGCTGCGTCGTCGGCCCGGCGAGGGTCAGCACCTCGCCGTCCTCGAGGAACCGGCTCACCTCCACCTTCGGCAGCCGCTCCGCGGTGAGGCGGTGAGCCCAGAGCGGGAACCCGAGCTCGCGGGTGAGAAACCGGGCGCCGCCCGCGTGGTCGGGGTGATGGTGCGTCAGGAAGATCCCGACGACGTTCCGGCCGCTCGATGCGATGCCGCGCGCCCACTCGACGAAGGCGCGCTGCTCGTCGTCGTAGGGCGTCGCGGGCTCGACGAGCAGCACGTCGCGCGCACCGAGCGCGTAGCTGTTCGTGTGCGTCGCGGGTGGCGGCGTCGGCGTCCGCGTCGCGAACGCCGTGATCCCTGCCGTTATCTCGAGCGGGCGCTCCAACGGATGGAACGCGTAGCACGCCGTCCGGGCCTACGGGGGCTCGAACCGGGGGGTCTTGCCGTCGAGGATGTTCTCCATCCGGAGGCGGATGAGCTTTTTGAAGCGGGGATGCGTGACGATGTAGAAACGGTCGTCGCGCACGGCCTCGAGCACCATTTCGGCGACCTCGGACGGCTTGATGCCGGCCGCGACCTGTTGCCGCGCCATCTCCCGGATCATCTCTTGCTGGGCCATCTGGCCGGCAGTGACTGGCTTGGGCTCGAGCTCGGGGCGGTTGCGCTCGGAGTCGCTGATGCGGGTCGCGACGAAGCCGGGACAGAGAACGGACGCGCTGATCTTTCCGCCGGCAAGCTCGAGCTCCATGCGAAGAGATTCGGTCATCGTCACCACGGCGTGCTTCGTCGCCTGGTACACGGCCATGTAGGGGCTCGAGATGAGCCCGGCGACCGACGCGGTATTGATGATGTGACCCTCGGTACCATCGGCGAGCATGCGCGGCACGAAGGTGCGAATGCCGTGAATCACGCCCCAGAGGTTCACGCCGAGCACCCACTCCCAGTCCTCGAGGCTCTGCTCCCACGACAGGCCACCCATGCCGACGCCAGCGTTGTTGCAGAGCACGTGGACCGCGCCGAACTTGGCGTACGCCGCGTCCGCGAGCTTCGTGACGTCGGCAGCCTTCGACACGTCGGTGCGCACCGCGAGGACCGGCGCGCCCTTCTTCTTCAAGGCTTGCTCTGCGACGCCGAGGGCGTTCTCTTCGACGTCGGCGAGCACGACCTTCATGCCGACCGAGGCGAACCGGTCCGCGAGCGCGAACCCGATCCCGCTGGCTGCGCCCGTCACGAGCGCGACCTTGTCTTTGAACTCCTTCATGGCGGCATGGCTCCTTCGCTACGGGGGGCGCGTTCAGGCGATGGACAGAGCTTTACGGATCCTCGGCAGGGGATCATCCAGATTCGCCTCGAAGGGCTTTCCGGTGATCGTCTCGACGGCGTGGATGTACCGCCGCGTCGCCTCGACGCGGACGTCGTCGGGGATCTTCGGGATCGGGCCGTCACCGGAGAAGCCCTCGGAGACGAGCCAGCGACGGACGTACTCCTTGTCGAAACTCTCCGGGTCTTTCTCTTCTGCAAGACGCCCGTCGTAGGTCGCCTCGAACCAGAAGCGCGACGAGTCCGGCGTGTGGATCTCGTCGATGACGACGATGCGCCCGTCCTTGGTCTTGCCGAACTCGTACTTCGTGTCGACGAGGATGAGGCCGCGGTCCTTGCAGACACGCTGACCGAACGCGAAGAGATTCATCGCCATCTCAGCCGCGGCGTCGAACTCGGCGGCGGGCATCCCGGTGAGCCGCAAGATCTCTTCGCGAGACGCGGAGACGTCGTGATCACCGTGGGCGGCCTTGGTGCTCGGCGTGAGGATCGGCGCCGGGAGCTTCTGGTGCTTCTTCATGCCCTCGGGAAGCGGATGGCCGCAGAAGGTGCGGGCGCCCTTCTGGTAGTGCACCCAGATGCTCGTGGATGTCGAACCGGTGAGGTACGCACGAACGATCATCTCGACCGGGAGCGGCGTGCACTCCTCGGCGATGAGCACGCTCGGGTCGGGGACCTCGAGCACGTGGTTCGGTGCGACGCCTTTCGTCTGCTCGAACCACCACGCAGCGACGTGGTTCAAGAGCTGCCCCTTGAGCGGGAGCGTGCCGAGCACACGATCGAAGGCGCTGATGCGGTCGGTGACGACGATCGTCCGCTTGCCCTCCTTCGTGTAGTTGTCCCGCACTTTCCCCTCGTACTTCTTGCCGAGGGTCGGGAAATCGGTGTGGTCGAGGGGGTGCGCCAGCGCGGCGCGAATCGTGGATTCGGTGGCCTTTGCCATGGGGCGGAAGCTAGGGGCGCGTCGACTCCGACGCAATGGGCTCAGACGCCGAGGTCGCGCGCGTGCACCCAGAACTGTGCGGCGCCCGACGGCGCCAACCCCTGATTCACCGGCATCACGCTGACCCAGCCGGCGACCACGTCCACGACGATAACGTCCACCCCGGCGTCAATGCCGCCGATGGCGACGGCGGCGTCCGTCGCCGCGGCCCGCAGCGGAACTGCGCTGGTCGTGCGAACGATCTTCGCGCGGCCTTGCAGCTGCGGCTTTTGAACGACGGTCTGGATCGCGGCCGGCGCGGGCGGCGAAGGCGTCTCGCCCGCTGCAAGCGGCGTGAGATCGCGGAGCCGCGCCCAGGCGTCGATGACCACGTCACCGTGGTGCTCCACGTGAACGAAGCCGTCGGCGCTGTCGCTTCCCCAGAACGGAATGCCGACGCCGTCGGGCGCGCGTGTGAGGGTCACCACGACAGCGCCCTTCGCGCGATCGAACAGGTCGACCTTCTGCCGCACGACGAGGTATCCGCGCGCCGCGCTCGGTGGCGCCCAGCCAGACGGCACGCGAGGCGCGAGCGATACCGCTTCACAGGGTGCCCAGCCCTGGAACGCGCCGGACAGCGGCGCGCTTGCCGCTCGCTCGACGCGCAGCCGCCCCGAACCGGCGCCAATCACGGCGACGCGACGTCCCTCTGCAATGGAGACATGCGACCCGTAAACCGGAACAGGACGGGTCGTGTACGCGGGTACGTCGCGTGAACGGACGAACCCTTTGAGGCGAAATCCCGACGTTTCTACGAGGCTCCGGCCTCCTGCGCCTTCGGCGAAGGAGAGCACGGTGAGCGTCACCTTCGCGCCGGTGAAATGGCCGATCTCGATCCCGTCGCTCGGCGCGTCGAAGATCCCGACCGAAGGCGCGACGTCCACGTCACCGTGAAGTGTGCAGCGGTCGCCGTCGCCCGCCGCACGAGCGACTCCGCTCGACGAGAGCGAGGCGAGCGAGAAGAGCGAAAGGGCGAGGATCGACTTCGTCACGTCGGGTCGCAACATGCTATCTCCTTCCTTCCGCCGAGCCGTCACTCGAATGCTCTCGCCTTCCATCGCATTTGCAACTCCGAGAAAGCTCCCGAAGGCGAAATCGCTGACGGGTCGGGTGGTCGTGCTCGACATCGCGTTCGCCGGTCACGGCACGAGCGGCGGCTTCGACGGCGTGACGCTCCCCTTCATCGAGGGCCTCGGGGAGCGGCTGCGTGCCTGGGTGGATCATCATGATCATGACGAGCATGGTCGTTTCGCTTCCGACCCGCGGTTCGTGCTATCCACCAAGGCAGAGCACGGCGCGTGCCCGGAGATGATCGACGAGCCGCTCGTCGCGCGAGTGGGCCCGGTGGACACCATCGTATGCCACACCGATTTCGACGGCCTGGCCAGCGCCGCCAAGTGGATGCGCGGCGGAACCGAGCCCTATGCGGGAGCGGACGACGACGCGCGCGCCATCGACACCCGGATGGGTACGCCTAGCGACGTTGGTGAGCGCATCGACCGGGCCCTTCGTGCGCGGCCCCGCGACATGGGGCTCTTCGGGATGGTGGTGCGGCACCTCGCCACAGGTCTCGCCGACGCCACGCTGTGGCAGACGATCGACGCCGCGGCCGCGGAGCTCATCCCGGTGGAACGCGAGACGCGACGAGCGGCGCGCGAATACGTGCGAGTCGCGCCCGGCGTCGCAATCGTGAACGTCACCCGCGGCTACCAGCGCCTCGACAAGACGCTCCTGTTGCTCCTCGGGCAAGAGCGAGAACCGGTGAGCGTCGTGATCGACACCGACAACGTGGCCGTCGCTGCGCGGTTCGACAGCGGATACAACTTCCTCAAGCTGTTCGGGCTGAGCGGCGGAATGCCGACTCGGGTTTCCGTTCCCCGTGGTCGCGCACGCGACGTGCTGTCCGCCCTCGGCGTCGCAGAAGCGACCGCAGAGGCGCTCTCCGAATAACGTCACTCGCGTCTCTTCGAGTCGTCGTGAGGGCGCCATGTGTGCGATTCCACGAGCTGTGGAAGCTGTGGATAACCCGTGGACGAAGCTTTGCACGGGGTAGCAATCGTGCTATGGTTGGTTTCGCTTTTGAAAGACTCAGTTCGTCTAAGTCATTGAAAGGCCGGAGCTGATGATGGGCGGGGTAGGCTAAATGGCAATCCGGGCGGCTGCCGCGGGATCCGAGCCCGAAGAGATCCTCTTCGAGAACGCGAAGGTCTCGCTGTGCCTTCTGTTGAACAGGCACTCACACACGGTGAGAATCTTCGATTTTCGCGCCGGCGCCGATCCGACGAAGCGTGGGTACGTGCTCAGCATCGCTCAGCGGGAGGGCGTCGAGCGCGTGTTCACCGTCGTGGAGCGTGACGAGGTCAGCGTCTGGTCGCGACTCGGCTTCGACAAAGAGGGGACCATCCCCGGTTTCTTCAAGCGAAGCGACGCCTACGTGCTCGGCACCACGGTACCCAACGTGCTGGCCGGCGACACCGCGCCGCCTCCCTCGCACGAGGCCCTGAATCCAGAGGCGTTCGAGGCCGCCGCCGAGAAGGTGTACCAGGAGGCAAAACGCATCGCGAAGGACCTTCCAGCGCCTTCTCCCCGTGCCGTTCGTCTCCAGCCGTCTGCTCAGGCCATCACGAAGAAGGCCGTCGCTGCCGCGACTCGTGCGGGTCGTGCGCTCACCCGGTTCGACCCTTTCGGGCGGCGGGACGTCGAGCGCGCTGAGTATCACATCACGGCACGCGGCGGCTGGTCGCTCATCGCGTCGGTCGAACGACAGCCGTGCTTCGACAACGCGTTCATCGAGGTCCTGACTGCGCCGCGCAACGAGCGCGACGTCGGTCTGACGAACGCCGCCCTGCACCAGCTCACCGACCGGCTGGGCAAGGAGGGCACCGTCGCGTGCTTCGCCTTCAGCCCGACGATAGACGCCGGCTTCGCGGCCACCTTCGTCGCGAACGGCTTCCGGCGCACGGGGACGCTGCCTGGGCATCTGCTCATCGGCGGCAAGCGTCAGGGCGCGTTCCTTTGGACGCGAAAGCTCGCGACTCCGACGGACGACGAATAGGTTCCGTCCGGACGGAGCCCCTGCGGCGGTTTCGTGGTCGGCGGGCGGGCGGCGCGCTGTAGTATCCCGCGCGTGTTCGCCCGGCGTTTCTCGTGCGGCGCTCCTCGGGGGGCGCTCCTTGCGGCTTTCTTTTTCGTAACCCTGTGCCGGATCGCGCCGGCTGCGGTGAGCTCGGCTCCCGCCGTCGCGAAGCCGGGCGGCGGGCAGCTCGGGCTCGCGGTGGCGTTCACGCCGGAGGGCCAGCTCCGCGCCAGCGTCTGTGCCGCCGAGCCCTGCACGCTGGACCACGCCATCGCGATCGCCGTCCCGGACGACGCGGCGCGGGCGGCCGGCGCTGCGCGCCTCGAGATCGTGCGTCTTGGTACGGACCGGAAGGCGATCGTCGTCGAGATCCCGGAGCCCGACGCACAGCGGACCTGGTCGGCAGTGCTCGCGGCACCGACGAGCGGCACGGCGCCCCTCGTGCCGTTCAGCGGCTACACCGGTCTCGTCGAGGGCGGTGAGGACGAGCGCCAGGGTCCGATGCTGCTCGTGCGCGACGGCGCGATCTACGTCGGACGCCAGCGCGCCGGCTACGAGCTGTGCGGTCGTCCCGCGATCCTCGCGCCGGAGGTCCTCGACCCGAAGACGCTGACGCTGAAGGCCGCCAAGGTGCAGCGGCTGGAAGACGGCGAGCGCGAGGCCGCTCCCGTGCTCGAGGCGCATGCGACGGATGCGCCGCCTGCTCCCGCGCTTCTTCACGCCGTGTGGGCGACGAGCGCCGCGGACGGCGCGCCGGCGAGCGCGCTCACCGACGGAAAGCTCGAGACGTCGTGGGCCGAGGGACGAGGCGGAGCGGGCCGTGGTGAGCTCGCCGTGCTCGGCGCTCCGCGCGAGGTGCCGCTCGGCGGTTTCGAGCTCGCGCTACCGGCGCGCAAGGCGCCCCACGCCGCGGTGCCGCGCGACGTCTTCATCGTCACCGATCGGCAAGTGTTCAAGGTGAACCTCCCGGAGGCGAGCGCCGTGGACGGCGCGCGCTACGAGGTGTCGCTGCCGTCTCCGGTGTCGACGTCGTGTGTGGCCATCGTACTGGACGGAGCGACGTCGGACGCCGCCGATGCGACCGTCGCCGTCGCCGAGGTGCGGGCGCGCCCCGCGAGCTCCGCGTCCCTCGACGAGCTCGTGGCGTCTCTCGCAGGCGGCGGACAGGCGGCAGAGGCCGCCGCGGGCGTGCTCCGCGTGAGTGGCGTCGAGGCCCAGGGCCGCGTCGCGTCGGCGTTTGGGGGACTCGACGAGGGCGGCCGGCGCGTCGCGCTCGACGTGCTGGACGACGCGCTGTGTGCGGTCGCCGCGCCGGTCTACGTCGATGCGCTCGTAGGTCCTTACGACGCGCAGCGCTTGCACGCGCGCCGCGCGCTCGACCGCTGTCCGGCAGAAGCCGCAGAGGCGTTCCGCGTCGCGATCGAAAACGGGAAGCTCAAGGAGCGCATCGCCCTCGCCGACGAGCTGTCGACCGTGGCGCCCGCGGTCGCCGTCTCGGTCCTCGTCCCCCGTCTCGCGAAGGCAGGGCACGAGGAACGACGCGCGTATCGCGGCGCGATCGCGCGGGCGGCCGAGACGAGCGCCGCGCGCGCGAGCATCGTGGCGGAGCTCGAGCGCACCGACGCGAAGCCGGTGGTCACCGTCGATCTGCTCCGCGCGCTCGGAGCGGACCTCGCGTCGTTCGGCGATCCGGCGCGGCGCGCCTTCTACCGGACCCTGACGCCCGAGGCGTCGTTCCGTACCCGCTTTCTGCTTCTCGGACCCGCGACGGAGCTCTCGCCGATCGACGCGTCGGCGCGCGCGTACGTCGCGCGGGCGCTCACGACGGAACCCGATGAACGGATCCGCGCGGAGGCAGCGGCGTCCCTGCGCGATCCGTCGCCCTACCACGTGGAGCTCTCGCGGCTCCTCGACGACAAGGCCGTGCGCGTGCGCGAGGCGGCAGTGACGGCGCTCGGCACCGCGCGCGCGGACGACGCGCGCGACCGCATGCTGTACGTGATGCAGCACGACGTCTGGCCGTTCGTGCGCATCGCTGCCGCACGCGCCGTTGCCGGCCTCGCGCCGGGCAAGGCCGTCGACGAGGGGCTCGCCAGCGCCGTCGAGAACGACGAATCGGCCGACGTACGCCGCGCGTCGCTCCGCGCGATCGGCGAGCGCGGCGCCGTCGCGGACGCCGGCATCGTGCGCGAGCGCTTCGCGGACGACCAGGAGATCCCCGGTGTGCGCGCGGAAGCCGCGCTGTCACTCGGCCTCCTCTGCGACGTGAAGTCGCTGCCGGCACTGACCGAGACGACGCGGAAACTCGCGAATCCGACCGCCGACGAGGTGGACCGCCTGCTCGGCAAGAGTGCGCTCACGGCGCTCGCGCTGCTTCACCCTGCGGACCTCGAGCAGCGCCTGGCCCCGCTCCGCGACAAGAACGCCCCCGCCGCCGTCCGCCTCTTCGCCGTCACCGCGCTTCACGTGGAAGGACACTGCGGACGCACCACCCCGTCGCCGCGCGCGGCAGCGGCAGCGACCGCACCGCGCGCCGCAGTCGCCCCAGCGCCGGCCGGGCCGCGCCCAGTAACCGCACCAGCGCCGGTCGCGCCGCGTGCAGTCGCGCCAGCGCCGGTCGCGCCATCGCTAGCGCCGTCACCTGCCGTGCCGCCGACGGCGAAATGACGATGCGGGCGACTCCCCCAGAAAACCTCTCTTCGGATCTGGTGACGGCGCTCGGGGCGGCGGGGGCGTGGACGGTGATCGACGTCGCGCGGGCGTGGCCTGCGCCTTCACTGGCGTCGACCGTTCCTGCGTTGCTCGGCTCGGCGTCGCTGCTGCTCGGTGTCGCGATCGTTGCGGCGCGACGCGCGTGGCCGCCGGGTGACGGGCTCCGCGCGGTGGTCCTCGGTGCGCTCGTCGCGTCGTTCCCGCTTGCGTTCGTCGCCGCGACGCTAGAGCGCGTGACACATCATCGTGCGCTCGGCGGAGTGACGTTCGCGTTCGTCGCGCTGGTCGTCGTGGCGGGTTCGAGCGCCGTCGCGTGGCGTCTGCTCCGTGCGGCGCGAGACGGCGCGCGGGTCGCTCGCGCCGCGTTGCTCGCGGCGGCGGTCGCGTCGTCGGGAGCCGTCGTGCTCGCGCTCGTCTTGCATGCTGGTGTGGTCTCGTCGTCGTCGCTCGGCGCCGGGGTGGTCGACGCGGCGATCGGCGTCGTGTTGCTCGTGAGCGCGCTCGCCGTCGTGCGCCGAGTGGCGCTCGGGCCGTCGCGTGTCGGTGCCGTCGCGTGGGTGTGCGTGGTCGCCGCCAGCGTCGTGATGACGGCGCTCGACCCCTCGATGTGTGCAGGGCTCGCGGCGCGGGATCCCGTCGCGTTCGCCCTCGGCGTCGGCTGCGGCGGCTGAGATCCGCGGTGTATAAATGGGTTACCGGTTCGCGACATCGGGGCGACGCGACGAGGACGCCGAGCGACGTTCACGTTCCCCGCGGGCGGAATTCCGTCGGGCGCGCTCCAGGATCCGCGGGTTTAAAAGGTTCCGTGAAGTTCGACGGGCCCCCACGTTGACGAAACCGGGTGCCGTTTTTACCTTTGAGTGACGTGCTCGTTCCTCGAGCGCGCTCCCCATGCAGTCTCGCAGTGCTGCCCGATCGGCGTTTCGACGGTTCGTCGCATGGTGGAGCCTCGTTCTCGTGCTGTTCGGAGGGGGCGTCGCTTCCGCGGCGGCTCCCGCGGGGCCGGGTGTTGTCGCTGTTCCCGCTGTTCCCATCGGCAGCGAGTCACCGGGACCGTACGAGCTGCCCGCCGATCAGCCGCATGGCGGCGCGCGCCCGCTCGAGCTGCCGCCCGCGCCGCCGACCTTCAACGTCGCCGACCGGGGCTGGATACATTTCGCGTATCCGCCGTCGACGCGCGCAAGGGTGCAGCGCCTGATGAACGACGCCGACGAGGTCCGCGCCGAACTCGGCAGGAGACTCGGGCAGAGCGTTCTCCGTAACGTCTACGTTCGCATCGCGCGCACCCCCTTCGAGATGACGACGCTCGCGCCGGAAGGCGCGCCGTACCCGAAGTACGCGTCGGGCGTCGCCTATTCGGAGATCGGGCTCGTGCTCCTCACGCTCGAGTCCGGTCAGGCGAACTCGCTCTACGACATCGGCGAGGTGTTCCGTCACGAGCTCGCGCACATAGCTCTCGCCGACGCGATCGGTGACGCGGAGCGCGTGCCGCACTGGTTCAACGAGGGGCTCGCCGTCCATCTGTCCGGCGAGAGCTCGCTGCTCCGGCTTCGCACCCTGACGACGTCGACGCTGGCCGGTCGTCTCATCCCGCTGTCGCGCATCGATCACGGCTTCCCCGCGGACGCCGCGCAGGCGGAGATCGCCTACGCCGAGTCGGCGGACGTCGTTCGCTTTCTCCTGCGCCAGGAGGACCGCGAGCGCTTTCCGGCGCTCATCGGCAGGCTTCGGGAGGGTCAGCCGTTCGCGTCGGCGCTACGCGACGCCTACGGCGTCGATCTGTGGACGCTCGAGCACGAGTGGCGCGAGGACGTGGCGAAGCGTTATAGCTTCTTGCCCGTCTTCTTCAGCGGGAGCCTGATCTGGATCGGCGTGCTCGTCCTGTTCGCGCTCGCGTGGCGGCGTAGAAGGCAGAAGAGCAAGGAGACGCTCGAGCGCTGGGCGCGCGAGGAGGCGTTCGTGGAGATCGGCCGAGCGCGCGCGACCTCCACGGCGCTGGTCGCTGCGCCGCGTGTTCACATCGTGCTGCCGGGAAATGACGCCGTCGCGACTGCAGTGCCGGACGTGCCGCTCCTGCCGCCGCCGGCCAGCGACGTCGAGGTGCCCAAGGTCGAGCACGACGGGAGCTGGCATACGCTACATTGAGCGCGCAGGCGCTCACTTCGACTGCGCGACGTGGTGCTGCTCGAGGCCGCGCATCTCGTCGATCAGGCGCTCGAAGACGCGCCGCACGGTACCGCCGTCGAGCGGCGGTTCGGCGAGGGACGCGAGGCGCTCGAGCACGCGCCGTTCACGCTCGGGGTCGTAGACGGGCATCTGGCGAGCCCGCTTGAAATCGCCCACCGCGAGGACGAGGCGCACTCGCTCCGTCATCAGCTCGAGGAGCTTGCGATCCACGTCGTCGATGGCGAGCCGGAGCGATTCGAGTTCCGGGGCGGTCACGGCCCGGAATGTTACTTCCGCCCGCGCCGGAGCGCGAGACCATCAACGCGTGATGCTCGGGCAGCCCGCGACGACCTGGACCTCGGGCACTCGCCCCGCCTTCAGGTCGTCACACGCGCTTCCGACGATGGTGATCGTCGCGTCACCCGCGTCGGCCGACCACGTCCAGCCGTCCTTGTCGTCGCGCGGGACGATGGTGTGTCCGAAGTACACGTTCACGAGATTCTCGTCGGGAGGCATCGCCTCGAGTGTCACGTCGCAGCTGATGGCGACCGACAGACCGATCTCGCGGAGGCGGTTCGACAGCTCGTCGCCGTTGTCGACTGCGTAGTACTCGGGCTCCGTGGGGCGCGCGGTTCCGCCCGCTTCTGCGACCCTGTCGAGGAGCGTCGCGTAGGCCTCGGTGCCCGGCATCCCGATGACGTACGTCGCGACGCCGCTCTCGGAGAGATCCTTGACGGCGTCGATCGTCGGGTCGCCGTCGAGGCACCACCGTGCGTCGTAGAGCCCGAGGCTCGGGTCACAGCAATTGACGTTCTTCGGCTGACCGCAGCTTCCCTCGATGTTCACCGTGCACGTCGCGGCGGTGCAGTTCGCGTCGGCGTCGCAGTTCGGCGCGCCGTCGGTGAGCAGGAATGCGTACGTCTTTCCGTCGAGCGCGAGCAGGTTCTGCTTCACCGCGCCGATCGCCGCCGCGGTCGGTGTGAGGCCGTCGGGTCGGTGCGTCCCGAGCACGTCGAGTAACCCCTGGAGCTGTGGACCGGGGATGCCCGCGTCGGCGTTGTAGCGCGCGTCGTCCCCCTGGCGCGTCGGGTACACCTCGCCGCCCGCGGGGCAGGCGTCGTTGGGATCGGTGCCAGCGCCGGCGGGGAAGAGCGCGGCTCCGAACGACACTCGCGAACCGACGGCGAGGAGCACGTCGCGGATGGCCGCACGCGCGGCGTCGTAGCGCGAGATCTCGATGCCGCCGTTCGTCGTCGGCGAGTCGATCGGCGTCGTCATGCTCCCCGACGCATCGACGATGAAGTAGAGGTTCACCGGCTTCTGCGCGATGGGCACCACGGTTCGGCCGCAGACGCCGAAAGCGCCGTCCGCCGGCAGGGGCGGCGGGCCGACGTGCAGGACATTGGCGTCGGGTCCTGCGTCCCGGGCCCGTGGCGAGTCGGTCACCTCCGACGTCGCGAAGGGCGCGTGGCCATGGCTGCAGCCCGCGCCGAGGTGGGCCGCCCCGGCCGCGAGCCCCAGGACGATCGCCGAGCGGGCGCGCCTTCCCATTTGAAATAGAGGATAGCCCGGAACGCTCGGGGAAGCGTGAAGGGGGCAACGGCGTTATCGTCGGATCCCCGTGGACGCCTCTCGCCGCTCGGAGGCCTTCGTCGTCATCGTCGCGGCCATTGCGGCTCTGCTGTTCCTGGCGACGATCCCCGCCTCCGTGGATGTGCGACGGACGGTGCTGGGCGCGGTCCCCTTCACCGGCGCGGCGTCGCGGCCCGCGTCGCTCACTGTCGAGGTGCGCCGGCAGGGTGATCGCGTACCGATCCCCGGAGCCACTGCGCGGGCGTTCTGGGGGAACGCCAACCGGTACTCCCTGGCCGGCGCCAGCGCGACCGACGCGCACGGCTTCATGAAGATGACGTCACTGCCGTCCGGTCCGACGTGGCTCCTCGTCGAGGCGCCCGGCTATGCGCGGTCCTCGACGGCACTGTCGCTCGGTGCGGGCGAGCGCGCCGTCGCGGTGTCGCTCGAGACCGCACACGCGCTCTCCGTGAAGGTGGAGACCGAGACCGGCACGCCGCTCGCGTCGGCCACCGTGCTCGTCACCGTGGGCGAGTCGTTGCCGTTCGGTGCGCTCACCGGCGAGAACGGCGTCGCGACGTTGCGCCGTGTCGGCGCGCCGCCGTGGAGGCTCCGCGTCGCCGCGCGCGGCTTCGAGCCGGCGGTGCTCTCCGACGTGCTCGCCGACACCACGGTGCGGCTCCACGTCGCGAGCGCCGTCGACGCGCTCGTCGTCGACGAGGCGGGCAAGCCGGTGCCGCGCGCGACGGTGCTCATCGCCGGCTCCGGGCTCTGGCCGGCGCGACGTCTCGAGTCGGCCGTCGACGGGCGCGCACACATCGCGGGCCTCACCGCCGGCGCGTACGATCTGAAGGCGGAGCTCGGGTCGCTCGTGTCGCGGACGGAGCTCGGCGTGAGGCTCGAACGCGGAGAGACGCGAGCTGTGAAGCTCGTGCTCACACACGGCCGCATGGTGCCCATCGTCGTGACCGACGGCGAGGGCGACAACCCGGTCGTCGTCCCGAACGCCGACGTGCTCCTCGTCGAGGGCGGCGTGAGCTCGTTCCCGCTCCAGGGACGGACGAACGGCTTCGGGCAGGTGACGCTCGGGCCCGTCGCGAAGGGTCAGCTCGTCGCGGCCGCTCGCGCGGACGGCTTCGTCGCGAAATCGTCGGTCGCCGTCCCCGATGTCATCGCGGGCGACGTCCGCATCCCGCTGGTTCGCGGCGGTTCGCTGCGCGGCGACGTCGTCGATCGCGACGGTCGCTCGATCGGCGGCGCGACGGTCGAGATAGTCGGCACCGATCTCGACGGCATGCCGATCGATGCGACGCCGCTCTCGTCGGAGTTCCAGAAGGCACACTTCGCCTGGGCGCTCGCGGGCCCCTCGCCGCTCCTGCCGGCGGGTGAGCTAGGCGTGATGCAGGGTCCGGTCCCGCCGATCCCCATGGGTCCCGGCCCGGCCGCGCCGCAGGGTCCGATGGAAGAGCTCTTCTCCGCCGGTCCGGTGTCGGAGCCGTGGGTGACGTCGCAAGATGGCGCGTTTCACGCTTCCCCGGTGCCGCCCGGACGGGTGCGCGCCCTGGTGCGGCATCCGTCGTTCGTGGAAGCGACCAGCGAAATGGTCACACTTGCGCCCGGTGGCAGCGCGACGGTGCACGTCGTCCTCGACGCGGGCGGTACGCTCGAGGGCAGCGTGGTCGACGAGACGGATCTGCCGGTGGCCGGTGCCCGCGTCGAGGCGGTCGCGGCGCTCGGCACCGCGAGCCGTTCGGTGCTGACGGCCGACGACGGCACGTTCTCGCTGCCGACCTTGCCGTCGGACGTCCTCGTCACGGTGGCGCGGCCGACGGAGCCGTATCGGCCCGTCGTGCGCCGTCGGCTCGTCGTTCCCGACGGCAAGACGACCGAGGTGAAGCTTGCGCTGCCCGCGCCGCGGAGCGAGATAGAGGTCAGCGTCGACGACGACTCGAGCCGGCCCGTGAAGATGGCGCAGATCACCGCGCTGTCCCTCGATCCGGACAGGCCGCTGCGCGAGACCGCGTTCACCGACGCGGGAGGCCACGCCGTCGTGAAGGACGCGACGGGGCTACCGCTCCGTATCGTCGTCGAGGCGCCGGGGTTCGCGCGCTTCGCCGTCGAGTGGGACGCGGCGCCCGCGACGGTGCACGTCGGAATGGCGAGCGGCGTCGCCGTGGAGGGCCACGTCACCGCCGTTCGCGGACGGCGCGACGTCGAGGGGGCGACGGTGGAGCTCGTCGCGGAGGGGCACCGGAAAACGTCGATCACCAACGCCGGCGGTGCGTATCACTTCGACGACGTGTCACCGGGGCGCGTGCACGTCGTGGTCTCGCACCCCGACTACGCGAGCATCGAGCTCGACGTCGCGGTCGTCGCCACCGGGCGCGCCGATCGCGCCTTCGATGTGGACACCGTCGATCTGCCGGACCCTGGCGTCGTCGAGGGGAGCGTCGTCGACGCGGCGGGCAACGCCGTCGCGGGAGCCCGCGTCGCGATCGGGTCCATCGACACCGCGGTCCCGGTCACCCTGCTCTCGCCGTCGAGCGCAGTGAGCACCCACTCCGACGGCACCTTCCGCATAGAGCGCGCGCGGCCGGGCAAGCTGTCGGTCGAGGCGTACGCGGCGGGCACCGGGCGCGGGACCGCGACGGCGCAGGTCGACTCCGGCAGAACGACCAGTGACGTGGTCATACGCCTCGCGCCGTCGGCCGCCGACGAGGAGCCCGCGACGACCGGCGGCGTCGCGGTGACGCTCGGCGTCCTGCCGACCGGTGCCGTCGCCGTCGCCCAGGTCGCGCCCGGGAGCGAGGCGGAACACGGCGGCCTCGTGCGCGGCGACGTCGTGGAGCTCGTGGATCGCGTCCCCCCGACGTCGGTGGCCGACGCGCGACGGAAGCTCGCCGGCCCCGAGGGCTCCGACGTGGTCGTCGCCGTCCGCCGTGAATCGGGCCGGGTCACGCTGCGCGTGCGACGCGAGCGCCTCCGCTGAGGCGTGGCAGCGTGCCACGCACTTGGCGCGCCGGGCGCGGCGCGGCATGGTGGCGCGCTGCCCGGAACTCCGTGACTCGTTTGAAGCTTTACTCAGTCGTCGGCGTCGCAGCCGCGTGCGTGTCGTTCGCGGCGAGCGCGCGCGCGAATCCGTTCGGCTATCACGAGCACGACGGGTTCTACCTGCGCTTCTCGGGCGGCTTCGCGTCGCTCGACGTACGCCGCTCGACGGAGTCCGGCGGCGCCGGAGGGTCGGTCGCGTTCGCGGGGGACGGCTCGCGCATCTTCGGGGCGTCGCTCTTCACCGAGCTGTCGGTGGGCGGCACGCCGCTCCGTCACATCGTCATCGCCGCGACCCTGCTCGGCAACGGCCTTCCGGCAACGGAGCTCAAGCTCGCCAGTGGCTCGCGCATCGATCTCGGCACGCCGCTCGTGTTCGCGATGCTCGGGCCTTCGATCGACGTGTTCCCCGACGAGTACGGCGGCTTCCACGCCGGCGGCGGCATCGGCATCGCGACGTCCACTGCCGGCGTGCAGGACCCCATCTTCAGCACGATCGGCGGCCTCGGCGTCGGGGCGACGATCACCCTGGGCTACGACTTCTGGGTCGGCGACGACTGGGCGGTGGGCGTCGCCGCGCGGGGCATCGCAGCGCGCATCGAGGGCGAGCAGGAGACGAGCCAGACCGTCGGGCGCGAGCAGGACATCGTGACGTCGGCGTCCCTCGCCGTCTCGCTCCTCTATCACTAGTGAGGGGGTCTTGACCCCCGCAGCTTCGCCTTCGGCGAACTGCTCTCCCGCCGCCCTTCGGGCGGGCTCGTATTGTTCACGGGGGTCTTGACCCCCGCAGCTTCGCCTTCGGCGAACTGCTCCCCCGCCGCCCTTCGGGCGGGCTCGCTCCGCTCGCGGGAGAGTTTCGGCAGTGACGGGATGACGGGGTTTGACGTCGTGGGGATTGGTTTGTAGGGGTCTTACCCCCGCGA
>DATAZL010000088.1:0-3182 GCA_036272055.1 Polyangiaceae bacterium
GGCTCTATGCACCGGTATGTCGACGACGGGCGGTGGCTCGATCCTGAACGCAAACGTGTCGCCGAACTTCAACACCCAGGGCCAGATGGTCCACAACGGCACGGGGCAGGCCATTCTCGAGTGTCCGGTATTGAATCTGGCCATGTCGGCGGGGTTCTCTACCCCGCAGTTGAATAACGTGTCCGGTCAGGGACAGGATCTAAACACCAGCTCCCCAGTACAGGTTTATACGACCATCCCGGGCCAGAACGGCACCGTCGTCGCCGCGTCCGGAGCGCAGCACGCGACAGCCACCGTATACGGCTGGTCCAATGCCATCGGTATGTATTTCGGACTTTGCCGGACCTATTCCGGCGGTAACGGCGGCACCTGCGGAACCTTCAAACTCGCCCCAGCGAGCTCGAATTTTGCGCTTACTGCCTTCGACTACACAGCTTGGACCGGCGGCGCCGTGGGTGACGGTTACTATATCGGCGCGCTTGTCTATCAGAACGACTCGAACGGGTCCAACAACGACATTTTCTCTTATTCAATAACAGGCACCTGAACGTAAGAGTTCGAAACTACGATGAGAGTCTCCTGGACGTTCGCAGCTGTGGTCATGGTCGGTGCGCTGGTTGGAGCCAGCGCGTCGATAGCTGCCATGCTTCTCTTGCGCCCCAGGCCGGTCGTGCGATCGACCGGGCACGAGTCCGCACTGACGACGGCGCGGGCGGACGAGGCTCGTGAGGGCATAGCTCGGCTCGAACGAGAGCTTGCCGAGCTGCGAGTGACCGACGATCACGGTCCCGGAGCGCCGCAGGTTGCGCCCACGGCACCTGCGGCGGTCCGTGACCCATCAGCGACGCCGGGATGACACGGGGAGCGCCCGCTCGGAGTCTCCGTTCACCGAGGTGAACGATGTCGCTGCTGCGGAAGATCGTGGATGAGAAGGACGCCCGGGCGTGCCTGTTGTCGCTGGCCAGATCGGGGGAGACGCTGCGAGCGTGGTCGAGGAGGCACGGCGTGGACGGCCGTTCCCTCCGTGCCTGGCAGCGGAATCTCTTCCGGCGAGCGGCGCCTTCGCCGAGCGTGCCGCGGCTCGTCGAGCTCGTTCGGACATCGCCAACGCGACCACCGCAGCGGTACCTCGTGCACTTCGGCGAGGGCTCCGTCGAGGTGGGCGACGACTTCGACGACGCGACCCTGCGGCGTCTGCTCGAGGTTCTTCGGACGTGCTGACCCTCTCGCCGGCCGTCCGCGTGTTCGTAGTCGTCGCGCCACTCGACATGCGCGGTTCTTTCGACGCGCTCGCGGGCGCGGTCCGCCGCATCGGGCTCGACCCCACCGACGGCCACCTCTACCTCTTTCTCAACAAGCGGCGACGCATCGCGAAGGCGGTCTGGTTCGACGGATCCGGATGGTGCGTCCTCGCAAAGCGCCTCGAGACTGGGAGCTTTCAGCTGCCTGCGTTCGACGCGTCCACCACGCAAGTCTCGATCGACGGCGCGTCCTTCGCCTCGTTGCTCGCCGGCATCGACTTCACCGCGTCGCGACGAGGATGGTATCGGCGGGTTCCCGATCGAAAGGGGATCGACACCGATCTCCGTGCGTGATCTGGTCACGACGTGACCGACGACGAGGGCGAGAAGCTGCTGCGCGAAAACGCCGAGCTGCGCGCCCTGATCACCCGCCTCACCGAGCAAGTCGCCAAGCTGACCGAGCGCGTCGCCGAGCTGCTCGTCGTCGCGCAGCGTCGGCAGCGCAAGCCGCCCCCCGAGAAGCTCCCCGAGCCGCGGCCTGAGGTCGTCGGCGATGCCAAGCAGGCCTTCGAGCAGCGCCCGAAGCCGCCGAAGAAGTCCACGCCCCCGAAGTTGGCAAAGAAGGTCGTTCGTCCGACCGGGCGCAAGCCGCTGCCGCAGCACCTCGAGGCCGAAGAGCACGCCCTGAGGCCGGAGAGCTGCGGAGCGTGCGGCAGCGCCGCGCTCGACGTCGCCGACGAGCTCCTCGAGGAGAAGCTGCACGTCGTCAAAGAGCATCAACGCCGCCGCGTCGTGCGCCGGACGACGTGTCGATGTCGTGATTGCGGAGCGCGCACGACGCCACGCTCGCTGCCCGCGCCCTACGAGCGCTCGAAGGTTACCAGCGAGTGGCTCGCCTGGTTCGTGCACAACAAGTTCGCTCTGCTCTCGCCCCTCGATCGCATCCGGCGCGATCTCGCTGACCGTGGCGTGCCCCTCGCGATGGGCACCCTCGTCGGCTTCGTCGAGCGCGCGGCCGATCTGCTCGCGCCCATCGATGGCCTGCACTGGAAGCAGCTGCTGACCGGCTCCTGGATGGCCACCGACGGCACCGGTCTCAAGGTGCTCGTTCCCCAGCTGCCCGCCGCGCACAACGGCTACATCGAGCTCTATCGCAATCGCGAGTGCGCCGTCTTCCAGTACGCCGCCGACAAGGGAAGCGACGACGTCGTCGCGAAGCTGCGGACGTTCCACGGCAAGCTCACCGCCGACGCGGAGCACCGATTCAACGCGGTCTACGCCTCGGGCCACATCATCGAGACTGGGTGCAATGCGCACGGACGCCGCAAGTTCCGGGACGCGGAGCAGACCCAGCCCGTCCTCGCCGTCGAGGGCGGAGCGTTCCTCGGCGCGATCTACGGCGAGGAGGAGAAGGCCCAGAAGAAAGGCCTCGCCGGCGACGCGCTCGTCGCGCATCGGCGTGCGAAGATCCGACCCATCGCCGACAAGTTCGAGCGATGGCTCGACGCCATCGCACCGACGCTGCTGCCCTCCGAGCCGCTGATGGTTGCCGTGCAGTACTACCGGCGTCACCGCGACGCGCTCTTCCGATTCATCGACGACCCCGACGCCCCCATCGACAACTCGCCTACCGAGCGCGAGTTCCAGAACGTCGCCAAGCTCCGACTCAACATGCTCTTCGCCGGCAGCACCGAGGGCGCGCACCGCGCTTGCGTTCTTCTCGGCATCATCGCGACCTGTCGCGCGCTCGGCGTTCCCATCCAGGCCTATCTCGTCTGGGCCTTCGACCGACTCGGCACTCATCGCGACGTCTTCGGCCTATCCCTCGAAGACATCACGCCCGCCGCGTTCAAGAAGAAACTCGGCTGATCGCGGCGCCTGCCCACCGACTCCAAGGCACGGGTGCGCGCGGCGTGCATCCCGGCGTCGCCGATCGGTCAC
>DATAZL010000089.1:0-8452 GCA_036272055.1 Polyangiaceae bacterium
CACGACGCCCAACTCCGTCGCTACGTCCCACGCCGTCGCGCCGCCGCTCGCGAAGCGAGCCCGCGAAGCGGCGGGGGAGCGGGTCGCGAAGCGAGCCCGCGGGGGTAAGACCCCCTTCACAACCCATCTCACGACGCCCAACTCCGTCGCTACGTCCCACGCCGTCGCGCCGCCGCTCGCGAAGCGAGCCCGCGAAGCGGCGGGGGAGCGGGTCGCGAAGCGAGCCCGCGGGGGTTAAGACCCCCTCACAAACTAAGAGCCCGCGGGGGTTAAGACCCCCTTCGGGGAGGGGGAGGCGTCGACTCGCTGAGCGACGGGCGCTTCGCGAGACACGTCGCGATCCCCTTCACCATGTCGGGCGGCGACCCGGTCGGCAGGACCGGCGAACCCATCACGTTGACCAGGAACCGATCGAGCGGGAGCCACACGAAGAGCGCGCGGCCCTTGATGCTGTCGAACGGCGCTCCGCCGCCCTTGCCGCCGAACCACGCACGCGAGTCGCGGCTGTTGTTCCGGTTGTCGCCGAACACCCAGACCTCGCCGGGCTGCACGACGTAGGGGCCCTCGTGGCGGTCGAAGTGCCCGGCCTCGTAGAAGGTCAGGTACGCGCGCTCGCCGAGGTACTCGACGTAGAGCTCCCCGGAGTCGGTCGGGCCGTCCTTCTGCTCGGAGAACGTGTACGTCCCGACGAGACAGCTCGGCGCGCGCCACCCGTTGATGATCGGGTGCCCGCCGTCCGCCTCGAGGATGTCCCCGGGGAGCGCGATGACGCGCTTGATGTAGTCCTCGCGCTCGTCTCCCGGTCCGTGATCGGGGTTCTCGAAGACGATCACGTCGCCGCGCGACGGGGGCATGCGCGACAGCACGCGAGTCGACGTGAAGGGCACGACCGGCCCGTAGATGAACTTGTTGACGAAGATGTGATCGCCGATCTGCAACGTCGGCAGCATCGACCCGCTCGGGATCTTGAAGGCCTCGACGACCACGGCACGGAGCAGCACCGCGACGAGTACCGCGACGCCGATCGACTCGACGTACTCGCGGAGCTCGCTCTTGCGCCACGGCTCGACGGCGGTGGAGCGTCGCACGAGGCGCTCGTGAGCGCCGTGGAACGCCTCTTCGTCGAAGGGTTCGGCGCGCATCACGCGGCGTAGATCGAGCACGGTAGCTTCGAGCTCGTCCCGCGTGCTTCGTGGAACCTTGCGCTCGACCGACTTCGAGCGGTTCACGAGGATCCGGTCTATCTCGTCGGCGAGCTGCGCGGCCGCCTCGTAGTCGTCGCGCACCTCTCGCGGCAGACCGTGACGTCCGGCGACGCCCAGGCGGTCGGCCAGGGGCAGCTGATGCCGCACCGACCAGAGCCCCATCTCGAACAGCGTGAAGAGGACGATGCCCGCCGGCACCTCCTGATCCCGCACGAACGAGCGGATGACGCTGAAGAGATCGGTCGCGACGAGATCGGGCGGCGCTCGCAGCAGCTTGACGGTGACGACCGCCAGGAGGAACGGCGCCACGAAGAACCAAGCTCCCAGAAAGAGCGTTCGGATGAGCTTGGGATTCTCTGACACGATCGATTACTGGCCCGGGGCGGCGGCAACTCTTACTCGGCGCGGGCCTACCGGGCAACCGTGCGAACGCGCCCCGAGCCGCCTCGAGATGCAGGAAACGGCCACGGGCTTCAGGGCTTGTCCCCCACCTCGACGACGTAGTCGACGCGGGCCGCTCGGTCGTCGCCCTGGATGGCGGGGGGCGCGGCCTGACCGATGGCTGCGCTGTTGTCGATCATCATGTAATAAGTGCCCTTCGGTACCGGGACGATCTGCTTCCACGGCGACCCGGCCACCACGGTCGACATGAGGAGCGGCGGGGCGGTGAGGGTGGTCGGCCCCGGGGTGTGGACCAGCCGATCGACGATCTTGTCGCCGTCGTCCTTTCCGACCAGGAAGACGTCCACGGCGGGCGCTCCGTCCACCTGCATCGTCAGGTAGAGGGCCTTGCCGTCGTCGGGGACGATGAGCCCACCGACGAGGTCCTGCTGGTTCGAGTGCACCTCGGTCCGGTCGTCGTCGAGCGTCACCTTGTCTTCGCTCTGGACGATGAAGGGGCGGAAGGGCTTTTCCCCGACGGCGACCACGCCCATGCCGAAGTCGGTCTCGCCGTTCGAGCTGTAGCGGATGACGGTGAACCCGCGCTTGAGCTCCCCGTCGACGATGTCGCGGCCGAGCTGATCGGGGTTCACTCCGGTGACGGCGATGCCGGTCTGGGCGAGCGCCGACTCGACGACGAGGGTCCGGAAGGACGCCGATGCGACGTTGACCGGGCGGAAGTAGATGTACATCGCGCCGTTCTGGAGCTGGAAATCGGGCGCGTATTCCACGAGCCCCGAGCTCTCGAAGGCGAGGCGCTGCGTGAGATTCGTCCAGCCGTAGCCGGTGCCGGAGTACTGCACGATGAACGACTTGCGGCTCTCGTCGTCGATGACCTGGGAGTTGCAACCGTTCGCGAAGAACCGCCCGAGCACCGGCTCGCCGTCCCGGAGCTTGAGCGGCGCGCCGCGCTCCCGCATCTCTTTGCAGAACTGGTCGAGACCGAACTTCAGCAGGTCGAAGCGAAGTGACTTGTTCGCGGGGTCGTTGATGATGCCGGGGCCGAGCAAGCCCATGGCGTTGATCCCGAGGCTGTCCCGGCTCGGGCAACCCACGGCGCCGAGGAGGGCCAGGGCAGCTGCCATGCCGAGCGAACGAGCGCGCATGGCGGCGGAGCCTATCATCTTCATCGTTCCCGGTTGACAGTCAGCTCTGCCCGGATGAAAGGTTTTCCCTCGGGCTGAAGAATGGATCGTATCGCCGTCATCGGCGCTGGTGCGTGGGGGACGGCGCTCGGAAAAGTGCTCGCGGACAAGGGCTACCCGGTCCGGCTTTGGGCACGCCACGAAGCCCAGGCGGCTGCCATCGCAGAGGCTCGCGAGAACACGCGCTACCTCCCCGGCGTCCCGCTTCCCGCGTCGCTGACGCCCACCGCCTCGCTCGAAGAGGCGCTCCGCGGCGCCGACCTCGTCGTCCTGGTCGTCCCTTCCCACGCACTCCGGGAGACGGTGGCGGCCGCTGCGCCCCACCTCGCGCCCGGTGCCGTCCTCGTGAACGCGACGAAGGGCATCGAGAACGACACCCTGATGATCATGGCCGAGGTCGTCGCCGACGTGCTCGGCCCGGGTACCGACCAGCGCTTCACGGTGCTCACCGGGCCGAGCTTCGCGCGCGAGGTCGCGGCCCAGGTACCGACCAACATCGTGGTCGCATCGAGCAACGCGGCGCTCGCCGTCGACGTGCAGCGCGTCTTCGCTACGGACTGGCTCCGCGTGTACTCGAGTGACGATCCCATCGGCGTCGAGGTGGGCGGCGCGCTCAAGAACGTCATTGCCATCGCGGCCGGCGCCTGCGACGGCCTCGGGTTCGGCCACAACACGCGGGCCGCGCTCGTCACCCGCGGCCTGGCCGAGGTGGTGCGCATCGCGATCGCCAAGGGCGGGAACGTGCTCAGCATCGCCGGCCTCGCCGGCCTCGGGGATCTCGTGCTGACCTGCACCGGGGACCTCTCGCGTAACCGCACCGTCGGGTTCGAGCTCGGCCGCGGCAAGAAGCTCGAAGAGGTCCTCGCGTCGCTCGGCCACGTCGCCGAGGGCGTCAAGACGGCAAAGAGCGTGCACGATCTGGCACGGCGCCTGGACGTGGACCTGCCTATCTGCAACGAGGTCTACCGCGTGCTCTACGAGGGCAAATCGCCGCAGCGCGCCGTGGAAGACGTGCTCACTCGCCCGCTGAAGCGGGAGTGGTCATAGCGGCGCGCGTCAGCGACCGGTGAGCCGACCCGCGGGCGGGCCGCACATTGCGACTTTCCCCCTGAAACACTAGTGTGAAGCGCTCACATGGCGATGTTGCGATACTTTCCGCGCGAGGGATCGCCCGTACTCTTCGCCATCCACAAGCCGGTGATGACGGTCGGCCGTGCGCTCGGCAACGACGTCCCGGTGCCCGACCGCAGCGTGAAGGAACACCACGCGCAGGTCGTCTTCAACGGCCGGGACTACCAGCTCGAGGAGCTCGATCGCGAAGCGGACATCGCGATCAACGGCAAGAAGAAGCGGCGAGCGCGCCTCGTCGACGGGGACCGGCTCACGTTCGGCACCGCGCAGCTCGGCTTCACGATGTTCAGCGAGCTCCCCGCCGCAGCGCCGAGCAGTGACGACGCGGCGAGCGAGATGGCCGGCCTGCGAAAGCTCTTCCAGTTCAGCGAGAAGCTGATGAGCACGCCGTCGGTGGACGAGCTACTCGAGGCGCTCCTCGACGACGTCATCGAGATCACCGGGGCGTCACGCGGCGTCGTGCTCCTGGTCGACGCTTCGGAAGGGGAGGGCGCGCACCCGCGCGTCCGCGCATCGCGCAACGTGAAGCGCGAGAGCATGGTCGACGCGAGCGGGACGATCAGCGACAGCATCGTCCAGCACGTCATCAGCTCGAAGCGCCCGATCATCGTCAGCGACGCGCTCAGCGACACCACCTTCGGCAAGAGCGAGAGCGTCCTCGCGCTCCAGCTCTCGAGCGTGATGTGCGCGCCCCTCATGAGCCAGCGGGAGGTCGTGGGCGCGCTCTACCTCGGCAACGACGAGGTGAAGCACCTCTTCGACAGGAAGCAGCTCGACCTGCTCGTCATCTTCGCCGGCCAGGCGTCGCTCATCTTGCAGAACGCGGTTCTCCTCAGCGCCCTCCGCGCCGACAAAGAGAAGCTCGCCGCAGAGCTCTCCGACAAGCGCTTCGGGGAGATCATCGGCGCCTGTCCGTCGATGATGGAGGTCTTCCGGAAGCTCCAGAAGGTTGCGGCCACCGACATCAGCGTGATGATCACGGGCGAGACCGGCACCGGCAAGGAGCTCATCGCCCGCGAGATCCACCGGCGCAGCAACCGCGTCGATGGCCCGTTCATCAGCGTCAACTGCGGCGCGATCCCCGAGAACCTAATCGAGAGCGAGATGTTCGGGCACGTGAAGGGCGCGTTCACCGGCGCCATCGCGAGCCGCCCCGGGAAATTCCAGCAATCGGAGGGCGGCACCCTCTTTCTCGACGAGGTGGGCGAGCTCACGCCGGCGCTCCAGGTGAAGCTCCTTCGCGCGATCCAGGAGCGGATCGTTTACCGCGTCGGCGACAGCAAGCCCGAGAAGTGCGACATCCGCATCCTCGCCGCGACGAACCGGAACCTCGAGGCGATGATCAAGACCGGAGAGTTCCGGGAAGATCTCTACTACCGCCTGAACGTCGTGAACCTCTGGCTTCCGCCGCTCCGCGACCGTGGAGAGGACACGTTCATCATCGCGAAGGTGCTCCTCTCGAAGTACGCGGACGAGCTCCAGAGCCCGGTGCGCGGCTTCACCCCCGCGGCGCTCGCGGCGATCCGTAAGTTCGACTGGCCCGGCAACATCCGTCAGCTCGAAAACCGCATCAAGAAGGCGCTCGTCCTCTGTGACAAGACGCTCCTCGGTCCGGAAGATCTCGACCTCGGTCTCGAGGCGCAAGCGCCCATCGTGCCGCTCGAGAAGGCGAAGGAAGACTTTCAGCGGCGGTACGTGCTCGAGGTGCTCGAGCGCAACAACGGCAACCGCACCCAGACCGCCCGCGATCTCGGCGTCGATCCGCGAACTATCTTCCGCTACCTGGAACGCGAGCAGAACCCGCTCCCCGCCGGCAGCGGCGTAGGCGGCGTCATCGACCCCGAGTGAGTCCCGCCGACGCCGTCAGACGCTGATGGCGCCCTTGCGGAAGTCGCTTCCCGCGATCTTCACGTTCACCACGGCGGGTCTGTCCGACGAGAACGCGGCGTCGAGGGCGGGACCGAGCTGCGCGACGCGGTCCACCCAGAAACCGTGGCCGCCGAGCGCCTCGACGACCTGGTCGTAGCGGGTGTAGCCGAGGCCGGTCGCGACCGCGCGCTCTTCACCGTACATCATGACCTGGCCGCGTCGGATCTGCGTCCAGCCCGCGTCGTTGCCGATGACGGCGATGACCGGGATCTTCTGGCGCGCCATCGCCTCGAACTCCATGGCGTGGAGCCCGAACGAGCCGTCGCCGTAGACGATGACGGTGCGCGAGTCGGGGCGCGTGAGCTGCGCGGCCATCGCATATCCCGGGCCGATCCCGAGCGTGCCGAGGGGTCCGGGGTCCATCCAGAGCTGCGGCCACTCGAGCGGCAGCACGTAGGCGGCGGTCGCGACGAAATCGCCGCCGTCGCCGACGACCACGTCGCGCGGTCCGAGTCGCTTCCCGATCTCGTGGCAGACGCGGAGCGGATTCGGCGGATCGCCGTCGCTCTCCATCTCGCGCAGCATCGCCGCTCGCTGCGCGTCTTCGGTCGCGCGGAGCGACGCGAGGAACGCCGGCGCTTCCTTGCTGCCGATCGCGACGGCGAGCTGATCGAGGACGAGCCCGCTGTCGCCGTGGATCGCGACGTCGACGTTACGGTTACGGCCGAGCTCGGAGCCGTCGAGGTCCACCTGCACGACCTTCGCCGCCGGGTTCCAGGTCGGCGCGCGGCCGTAATCGACGCGAAAATCGAAGGGCGTACCGAAGACGAAGATCGCGTCGCTCTCGGCGAGCGCTTTCCGCCGCGAGCGTGTGAAGAGACACGGGTGCGTATGCTGCAGGGCGCCGCGCGCCATGCCGTTCAGGAAAAAGGGTACGCGCACGGCGTCCGCGAAGCGACGGAGCACGTTCGCGTCGCCGCTCCAGCGGATCTGCGCGCCGATGAGGAAGCACGGGCGCTCCGCCTTGCGCAGCACGTCCGCGGCGCGAAAGATGGCATCGGTGTTACCGGCCGGGCGCGCGGGGGGCATCGGCCGACCCGCGGGGCCGCCGGTCTCCGCCGTGCTCATCAGCAGATCGAGCGGCATCTCGAGATACACCGGCCCGGGCACGTTCGACTGTGCGATACGGAACGCGGCGTCGACGTACTCCTCGATGCGTCCCACCTCCGGCACCTGCACGGACCACTTGGAGATCGGGCGCATCAGCGTCACCGAGTCCATGTCCTGGAGCGAGCCCATGTCGGAGAGCGCCTTCGGACCCGCGCCGCCGATGCACACCATCGGCACTCCGGCGCGATAGGCGTTCGCGAGCGCCGTCACCACGTCGGTGATGCCGGGGCCCGCCGTCACGAGCGCGACGCCGGGGAGCCCCGTGACGCGGGCGTAGCCGTCGGCGGCGTGCCCGGCCGTCTGCTCATGGCGCACGTCCACGACGCGGATCTGCTCGTCGATGCACCCGTCGTAGATCGCCTGGATGTGCCCGCCGCACAGCGTGAACACGTGCGTGATCCCCTGCCGGCGGAGCGCGCGCGCCACCAAGCGGCCGCCATGGACCGTCGCCATCCCGCCAATATAGCCGTTCCCGCCGGAGCGCGCTGTTTCACGGCAGGCGAATCTCCGCCCGCGCTTATCCCCTTATTTATGGATGCCTCCCCTCGGCTCGTGCTCGGGCTTCGCCCTCCGCGCGAGCCGGTCCCCTCCCGACGCTCGCCAGGCTCGCATGGAGGGGACCCCAGCGCCCGTCTCGGTGGCCCGATCCGGATGCTACGCTTCTGTCGAGGGAAGCGGCATGCGGGGTGGGAGCGTGGCTGGTGGTTGGCGAAATCTTCTCGACGTGAACGCGACGTCGCTCGCCCTCTGGAACGGCCGTCTCTACTTCACCGCCACCGATGTCTAGTCGATTCCCGTCGCAGGCCGTCACGACGATCGTCAGCGGCCTCGAGGATCCCAGCGTGAAGACGACATGGATCTCGAAGTGACACTCGCGTCGCGCAAAAACGGGCGCTGGTTCCGTTGCCGACCGTGAAAGGCATCGAGGACCCGGTCAAATTATCGGTCCCGGCGTGCAAATGACGTGATGCTCCGGGCGGTTCGTCGTCAGGCAAGCGTCACGGACTTGGCCACCGAACTGGTCACTGGGCCGATTGTGTTCGGACCGACGATTCATCTTGACCTAATTCCGTGAGACGGCCGGCGCGAGATCCAGGTATCCGCAAAATTCCGTGCCGCGCCGCTCGACATCAGGCCGCGTGACGTTTCTACGAGGTGGAGAGCGGCGAAGCCGATCTGCGCGTCGAAAGCCGCTCTGCGGGACGATACAGAGCTCGAAAATCAGCGTGCTAGTGCTTGTTCATGGCGGGGACGAACATCGGAGCGGGCGAGGATTCCGGCGAGAAAAGCGAATGGGTTCGAGCGCACGAAGCGCTGTCGCTCCTGGCCCGCGAGCGCGCCGCAGCGGATGCGGAAGAAGGCCGCTGGCTACTCGCCGCATTGCGCTCGGTAGCGCATGTGCACCTCGGGTACGGTAGCTTCGGCGAATACATCGAGCGTCTGTTCGGATACAAGCCACGCTCCACGCAGGAGAAGCTGCGCGTGGCGGAA
>DATAZL010000090.1:0-117385 GCA_036272055.1 Polyangiaceae bacterium
TGGAGCGAGGTCTTCCCCCACGCCGCCTGCGTCGTCACCCTTGTCGACCGCCTCATCCACCGCGCCGAAGTCATCGACATCGAGGCCGAGAGCTACCGCCTCAAGGAGGCCAAAGAGCTGAACGCCGCGCGCACGACGCAACGTCGCAAAAAGCACTGACCCTACTTCACCGGTGAACTTCGCCGGCACCGGCCGCGTTCTTCACCGGTGAACTTCACCGAATTCCCGCGGGTTCACGTGATCGTCAACAGCGGGTAAAAGTCCCGAAGGTCGCAGGTCGTTCCCGACCTTCGGGCATGGCAACGGCACGGCAACGGCGCTCTTCCGTTTTTGACGAAACCGCCGCCGCCGGCAGGACGATGGAGTTGCATGCGCCTCTCCATTCACGAACTCGGCGACGGGCACTTTCGCGTGCGGGTCTTCAACGCGGCGACCGGCGGGCTCGTCTGCAACCTCATGGGCCCCCCCGCATGGATCCTCGAACAGCTCGCCTGGCAGCTGCGCCCGGTCAGTACGCGATCGGAAGAGAGTCCAGCTTCTTCCCGAAAACGCGTGCCAGGAGACTCTCGCCAGTGAGCCCGGCCTTCCTGTAGGTATCGACGATGAGTTCGCGAAGCTCCTCCTCAGTCGGTCCGATTGCGCGGGCACGCACCGCGTGGAAGCACGCAGCGGCGTTCTCGAAGAGCTTCACCACGTCGTCCAGCGATAGATACGTAACGCCGGTGGAAAGCGCTTTTGCCTCGTTCGAAAGCTTGGAGCGGGGTGAAACGACAATGACGGTGCTCTCCCTTGCGGGAAGCAGCTCCTTGTCATTCGTCTTGATCCACTTTGGATGGGCGTAAGCTTGGCGCACGGTGTCGAACGATACGGCATGCCCTGGGCTCTCGTTGGACTTCGCCTCGAACACGTAGTGATGCCCGTCCTCCGTGCACCACACGGAATCAGGGGCACCGTGTGTCCCAGGATAGTTCTTCGTCGCGAATCCCAGCATCCTGCCCAGCGTCGCGAGGCCCCGCTGAAACGGGGCTGCTTCCTTGCTTTGAATCTGCTCCCGCGCAGCTTCGAGGCACTGCACGAAGCGGGTGCCCCGCACCGCCCACTCTTCCAGCAGCTCGCAAATCTCATCGACCCCGAGCGGAGCCGCGTCGGCGGGCGCGGCAGTCGGATGGAGGAATGAGAGCGCGGCCAGCCACCGGACGCCACTGGAAAGAGTTGTCGCTAAATCGACGTGCCGCCGAAATGTCTGGAGCCAGATGTCGTCCTTTGACGCCCTGTAGGCCGCATCGGCGGCGCAGGCCGCGAGATACTCCCAGAACGCCCGATAGGGTCTGAGGCTCTGGTCCATGAGTAGGTCAGACACCGCAGCGGCGCTCTCATGAGCGCGCACGTAGTCCTCCTTCCATAGCCGATAGATGTACTGGCTTTCGTGTTCAGCAGCCTTGGCGAGAGAACCGGTCTCGTCGCTGGCCACTTTCTTCATGCCCTTTGCGCGCTTCCGGATGGTCGGATCGCCGGATTCCTTCCATTCCTTGGATTGCGCGAAGAAAGCGTCGAGCATCTGTCGCGCCGTGGCTCCGTCGAGGGCTTCCGAGATGTCGAGGCCGAACGCGATCTCGGCCTGGAGTTCAGGATGCAGTCCCTGCGTGTTCGTGGTGTTGGAGCACCAGCCCCCGAGGTCTTTTCCCTCGCAGAGGACGAGCGCGAAATCGTTCCTGTCCCTCGTGCACCTGCCCACCGCCTGCGTGATGCGGACGCGCATTCGGTTCCTCATTACGGCATACGCCTTGAGCCGGTTCCGCAGGAACATCTCCTGCAGGTTCTGCGACGACGGCGCTCCGTAGAGCAGCATGCGGCGGCACTGCTCTCCGGGCAGATCGATCCCGTCGTACCGATTCGTGAGAACCAACGCGGTCGGCACGTTCGAACTCACGAACGGTTCGAGGCTCTCTTCTACGTCGCCCGCGTAGAGTGTCTTTATCTGTCGGCGTTTCAGCCACTTGTTCACGAAGAGCGTCTGCTTCTGCCCGCCGGAGACGATGAAGAGGCACCGGCCGCTCTCGACGACCTTCTTGTGCACCTCATCGACGGCCTCGTCTTTCATCAGGTGCGGAAAGAGAATGAATCTCCGTCCCGTGTTTCCTTCGTTCGCATCCTGATCCTGCACCCGATGGATCTTCCGGATTCCGTACATCCGTTGCAGGTCACCATCGTCGCCCAGCGTGGCAGACATGAAAATTCGCTGGTTCGCATTGGCGAAGGGCGCGTGCTCGTCCGTCGGCGGGATGAGCGGCCGCACGAGGATGGAGACGGGGGACACGAAAATGGAACAGGCGTGGAGGTGATCCTTCAATCCAATCCACCTGAATTTTAGATCGGCGTCCTTTCCCTTGAAGCAGTGCTGGTCGAACAGCTTCCGCAGGTCCGCGAGGCGGTCCGCGTACTTGGGCATTGGGACAAGATCAACATCGGCGACCGACCCGTTCCCCACCGAATGGCGGACGCCTGCGTTGACGGCGTCGCCAAAGAAGGCCAGAAGCGCCAGGAACAGAGCCATGTGCGCCTTGTGGTCGATCTTCAGGCTCCATTGGTCAGAGACGTACGTCTCTCCCGCGTGTGCATCGTCGCAGAGAATGATCTGAGCGTCGTCGATCGCGGGCTTGATGTTGAAGACCCCGCTGTACGTCGTCACCGCGATCGCCTTCGCGCGCTTGTACGAATTGAGTGCGGCGGGATCGTATTCCTCCTTGGAGCCCACGAGGCAGACTGCAGGCACGCCGTAAAGGGAAGCCCTCTCCGCAGTCTGGTAGGCGAGCTGTCGGGTCGGGCAGAGAAATGCGATTCGCGATCCGCTGACCCTGCGGTGAAACTCACCTATCAGGAGGCCGACGAGCGTCTTGCCGGACCCCGTCGGCAATTCCAGGGCGACGTTCTTCTTGTCCTTCGCCTCCGGCCAGTATCCGTCCAGCACACGCTCCTGAATCCCCCAGAGGTTCTTTGGCGCGTCGCCGAACGGGTCCGGTTGCAGCAGGTCGTAGAGTTTCCGAGGCGACGCCGGCTTCTCTTCCCCGCCGCCTGCTCCCTTGTCGAAGAGGCCCATGTTCGCAACGTTATCATGACATCGCTTTTCCGAACGACCGGCGACGCTCGCGCTTCGCGAGCTACCTGCGATCGCCACGGCAACCAGGCGTCAACGGCTCCGGGGGGATAAAAAGCCCGAACGGTGCAAGTCTGACCACCCTTCGGGCGTCGGGCGCAAGGCTCTGGCAGGCTTCCCGAGCATGAGCTTCGATCATCTGGGTGCGTCCACCGAGCAGGACGTTCGGAATGCACTTCTTGCCGGGCTTGGCTCCCTCCGAGCGCGGACCAAGCGTACTAGCTTTGGCTATTCGGAGGTCGTCCACCAGGTCGCCACGGCGCTCCTTCAGGGACCTCTGGCCAATTCTGCTGCCAGCGCCTGGGAGGGCTCCCAGATGGCGTACTTCCCGCATCCGCATGGCGGCACCGAGTACCCCGACAACGAGAAGCTCCTTGCCGCGATCTGGGGCCTCATCGGCGAGGGAATCCTTTTCCCTCGCCTCAAGACCTACGATCGCGACGGGCATCCTCACGTCATCGATAGGCTCGTCCTCACCGAGCGTGGCGAACGGCTCACCGCCGATGGCGACCCGCACCCGCTGCATCCCGGCTTCATCAAGCGGTTTCGCGCCCGCGCACCCAACGTCAGCGACGAGGTCGTTGCGCGCGTTGAGGACGCTGTCTCCTGCCTGGAGCGGTCGTTGCTGCGTGCCGCCGTGGTCATGACCGGGCTTGCCGCCGAAGAAACGCTGCGCGTAACCCATGCGATGATGGTGAAAACGGCGCACATCAAAAAAAAGGCGGCAAGTTCCCTGGCGAAATCCAGGGACGTTCTGGACGAAGTAGCGAATGCGGCTCAATCGTGGACTACCGCGAACGACGAGCGACACCGGTTGAAGATAGCGATCCAGACTCTGGAATCGATCCGTACCGATCGAAACCAGGTTTCTCACCCCGGAATTTTCGCGCCCGATGCGGCTGCCGTCGAGGAACTTGTCGTGCTTGCCGCCCGTCAGTTGCCCGTCTTTTGGGAAATCCCGATTCAGCATGCTCTCAACAACGGCTTTCATATACCGTAAAAATCAGGGATATCTGTGGGCCATCGGAATCCCAATTAGTACCCGAAAGCTATCTAGTAGCGGAGTTCTATATGGTACCTGATAGCTATCCAGTACCTGAAAGCTACCAGCATGCTAACCGGATGCCACGTGATAGTTATCCGATACCGTACAGATATCGAAGGCTAGCGGAATCCGCTTGAGTATCGACTGTTCGTCGGTACGGTGCTGCAACATCTTGTGTAGGTTGCCTTGGTTGCCAAGGCCGACCATCGTTTTTGCAAGCCCAAAGGGGGGAGCGGGCAAGTCCACGGCAGCCGTCCTGCTGGCGACGGAGCTTGTCGGTCACAAAGCGGCTGTCACGGTCATTGATGCAGACCCCAACAAGCCGCTGTCGCATTGGGCCTCGCGGTCCGGCAAGCCCGCGCTTCTGACCGTAATCGAGAACGCCACCGAGCACACGGTCATCGACACGATTGACCGGGCCTCGACGCGAACGCCGTTCGTGATCGTGGATCTTGAAGGCACGGGCTCCATGATAGTCGGATTCGCCATGAGCCGCGCCGGCCTGGTCATCATCCTATCCCAGGGCTCGCATCTGGACGCGGCCGAAGCCGCCAAGGCCATCCAGCTCGTGGAGCTGCAGGAGCAGGCGTTCCGGAAGAAAATCCCTGTATGCCGTCCTGTTCACGCGCACCAATCCCGTCATTCGCGCGCGGACGTTTCAAAGCGTCGAAGCACAGTTTGCCGCGAACAGAATTCCGATGTTCCACGCGCAGATCGATGAACGCGAAGCGTTCCGGGCGATCTTCTCCTTCGGTGGAACCCTCCCATCGCTCGATCCGGCGCAGGTTCCAAACATTCCTGCCGCAAAGGCCAATGCCGTGTTTTTCGCTGCCGAAGTGGTGGGAATGCTTGAGCCGGTCAAGCCCGCCGCCCCAGCACGGAAAGCCGCCGTTAACGCCGTGGCGACGGAAAGTGTCGCGTGACCAAGCGCGCCAACATCTTCGAGAATACGACCCAACTCGACCTGAGTGGCTTCATGCCGAAGACCAACGCGGAAGTGCAAGCCCCCGCCACTGACGCAGTGAGAGCCGTGTCCCGAAGACGGTGCCAGCGAGCATGATCACTACCTGCACGGCGCGCCCAAGAGACACGGGTGAGCGCGGGTTTTGCGGATACGTTCTACTGGATTGCGCTTACGAACAAGCGCGACACTGCCCACCGCGCCGTCATGGAGCACACGCGGAAGCTCGCACCGCGCTCAGTTGTAACCAGCGACGAGGTGCTGACCGAGTTTCTCGCTTTCTGCGCGTCGGATGCCTTGCTTCGCGCGGCGGCGGGCCGCGCAGTGAACGGTCTGCTGAGCGACCCGGACATCCGCGTCATACCGCAAAGCCGGAGCTCGTTTCTTGAGGGCTTGGCCCTCTACAACAGCCGTCCCGACAAGGGATGCGGCCTCACAGACTGCATTTCGACGCGGACTATGCGCCGCGAGGGCCTGACGGACGTGCTGACGAATGACCGGCACTTCGAGCAGGAGGGCTTCCGGTGGCTGTTTGCCGATACGTGAGAAGCGCCGGAATGGCTTTCCCCGCCCGCTGATTGTCTTGCCGGTGCTCGCTGCCGCAAGCGGGTTGCTCCTCGCCATGCTCGCGCGTTGCGCGTGGCTCCGGTGCCGCACTTCTCCCGCCGCCTGCACCGGCTCCGCGCCGACACCGAAGATAGGCGCTTACAGGGGATTGCCCGAAGTGTGCGCAGCCGGAGGAGACCCGAGAGTCGCATAGACAGGCGATGCCACGGGACATAGCTAAGCGACGTCGAAACAGTGGGTTACGGCTGCATGAGCACCAGAGACGCCGAAAACTGGCGTCGGCCTTGTCCAACCCGCGACGATCTCTCCGATGGTGCGGAAGCAGCGGAAGGCGACACCCGTCGACTCGACGGGCGGCCGAGCGAAGTACGTGGCGCGAAAGCCGACGAGGAATCCTGTTGCGGAGCCCATTGAAGTCCCGCGAGCGAAACCTCTATCTCGCACGCCACCCCCATCGACTCCGCCTTCGCAGCCTCCGCCGTCCGCAGATGTCGAGCGCGACATGCGCGCCTTCGTTGCTTACGCCCATCGATGCTCGGATGAGAAGGGCGATGCGCAAGTTTTCTGTGACCGGTTGTTCCGGGCGTTCGGGCACGCGGGATACAAGGAAGCGGGAGCCGTGCTCGAGGATCGCGTCCGGACTGAGGACGGGCGAATCAAATTCGCCGACCTCGTGTGGAAGCCGAGACTACTTCTCGAGATGAAGAAACGCGGAGAGAACCTGGCGCGCCACTACACGCAAGCATTGCACTATTGGATGCGCCTGACGCCCAACCGTCCTAGGTATGTCATACTCTCCAACTTTGAGGACTTCTGGATTTACGACTTCAACACCCAGATGGACGAGCCGATGGATCGGCTCACCCTGGGCGACTTCGTCGATCGCTACACGGCTCTCAATTTCCTCTTCCCGGAGAAGCACGAGCCGCTCTTCCGCAACAATCGCGCAGCGGTTACCGACATGGCCGCGACCAAGATCGGCGGGCTATTCCGCACCCTGGTTGCACGCGGTGAGCCGCGAGAGCGTGCGCAGCGCTTTACGCTTCAGTGCGTCGTGGCAATGTTCTCCGAAGATACGGGCCTGCTTCCTCGTGGTTTCTTTACCGAACTTGTCGACGAATGTTTGCGAGGAGGCAGCTCCTACGACTTGATCGGCTCACTGTTCCGGCAGATGGACTGCGAAGAGAGGGCTAGGGGAGGGCGCTTCAAGAAAGTTCGCTATTTCAATGGGGGAATATTTCAGACTGTCGATCCGATTGAACTGAAGGGTAGTGAGATCGAATCGCTCCACAACGCATGCCAGGAGCAGTGGAGTCGGATCAACCCAGCGATATTCGGCACACTCTTCCAGGCAAGCATGGAGAGCGGCGAGCGCCATCGCAAGGGGGCGCACTACACGCCCGAGACGGCCATCATGCGCGTCGTGCTGCCGACCATCGTTCAACCCTGGCAAACAAAAATTCGCAAGGCACAGTCTGTAAAAGAACTTCTCAACATCCGCAGCGAGCTCACGCGCTTTCGAGTACTCGACCCCGCGTGCGGCAGCGGAAACTTTCTTTACGTCGCGTATCGCGAACTAAAGCGCCTGGAGCTGAGCGTCATCGAGCGCGTCCATGAAGAGTACAAGGAAGGATCTCGGCTCAAGATAGGCGCGGCCACCACCATTCAGACCAAGCAATTCTTTGGCATTGATAGCGATCCGTTTGCAGTAGAGCTTGCAAAGGTAACGTTGGTCCTCGCAAAAAAACTTGCCTTCGACGAAGCCCAGCACGCTCTGAGTGACGCGCGCCTTGGACTGGATTTCGACGCGCCGCTTCCGCTCGAGAACCTCGATGACAACATCACCTGCAATGATGCGCTCTTCTGCATATGGCCCGCCGCCGACGCGATCATCGGCAACCCGCCGTATCAATCGAAGAACAAAGCACAGGCAGAGTTGTCACCTGCCTACATGCAGAGAGTGCGCGCCCGGTATCCCGAGGTGCCTGGCCGAGCCGACTATTGCGTCTATTGGTTCCGACGCGCACACGACGAGCTGAAACCGGGTAGCGGCGCGGGCCTCGTTGGTACCAAGACAATCAAGCAGAACTACTCCCGCGAGGGCGGGCTTGACTACATCGTCAGGGAAAACGGCACAATCGTTGACGCAGTCGGATTGATGAAATGGCCGGGCAGCGCTGTCCTTTCTGTCGCAATCGCCAATTGGGTGAAGGGCCCGTCCTCTGGGAAGCATAGACTGACGTGGCAGACGACGGATAGCCTAGATGCACCATGGAAAGAAGCGCATCTCGACACAATAAGCTCGTCTCTCTCGCCCAATACCGACACGACCGAGGCAAAGCCACTCGCTGCGAACAGGGAATCAGAACGGTGTACCCAAGGACAGACCCACGGCCACGAAGGCTTTCTCCTTGACCGTCGTACCATGTCTACTGCCGTCCGTCAGCGCCGCGCGAACCGCGAGGTGCTCTGCCCATACCTGATCGGCGACGAGATCGTGGCTGGCATCAAGGATGACGACTGGAGATTCGTAATCGATTTTGCGGACTGCGACCAGCTGACCGCGCGAGCGCGTTACCCGGAATTATTTACTCGCGTCGAGATGATGGTGCTTCCGGACCGCGAGGCTGCTGCCAAGGAAGAGGACGAACGCAATGCCGAGGTAAAGGCCGAAAAGCCACGCGCACACGTAAACAAGCACCACCATAACTTTCTTCGCAAATGGTGGCAGCTCTCCTACGCACGACGCGATCTGATCGCGACCATCGCCCAACTTCCGCGCTACATCGCATGTTCGCGTGTAACTAAACAACCAATATTCGTGTTCGTTTCCTCGAAGATCCACCCGAGCGACGTAGTCACGGTGTTCACCCTCTCGGATGACTATAGCTTTGGAATACTTCAGTCACGTCCGCACTGGCTTTGGTTCAAGGAGCGTGGGTCCGGCAACAATGCTCGTCCTCGATACACCTCCACCACAGTGTTTGATACCTTTCCATGGCCACAGACACCGTCGCGTCGCGATGTCGCGGCCGTAGCCAAAGCGGCTGTGAACCTTCGGGCTGCCCGGGCTGAGGCGCAGGTGCAGCATGGCATTAGCCTTCGCTCGCTTTATGCGACGTTGGAGAAGCCGGGTGACCATGCATTGCGTACAGCACAGGATAGTCTGGACCTTGCCGTTCGACGAGCCTACGGGATGGAAACGCACGATAACGCGTTGGCGTTTCTACTTGATCTGAACACCAAGTGCGCTGCTCGTGAGCTGGACGGAGAGCGGATCGTCGGACCGGGGTTGCCGATCACGGTTCAGCCTGGAGAGTTCGTAACAGAAGACTGCCTGCAACCGCCTTCTATTCCCTTAGCGTAGGTTATCGAACAGATTCTGCGATGACCCGTAGCAACACCTGCGAAGTTCCTTACGGCCTCTAACGGTGCACACCCAATCGCGATGACGTCTCTACAACTCGTGTCACGGAAGACATGGTTTCGTGGTTTACACAGCATAGAAAATGTGTCAGATTAAGTGGCATCTGGGGTGCAGGAGGGAAGGCGGTAAGCGGTCTGTCACGTAAACGGTTGTTTATGGTCGTTGCAGAGTCTTCTCTAAAAACTTTGGAAGCGCTTAAAACGCCAGCTCGAGCCAAATTCGTCTGGTCCCTGATATAGCATCGAGTCCCTCGCGGCGCGATCCTCGTCGGTTGGCTTGTAGGGCTTTCATAAACCACTCCGCGTTCCGTCGCAGTTGTCGCGTGTGAGATCAAGCAGCTCGCCATCGAGTTCGAGGGCTGCGCGAAAGATGTTTCCACGCAGGTCGCGTAACCATCGCATTCTGGATACGAGCCTGGCTCATAGCCTCTTCAAATGTCATCGTGCCGGTTCGGCGGTGCTCGACCTGACTTCTCGCGTGAGCAATGGCGCAACGAATCAACTGATGCAGGATTTGCTCAGCGCCCGTCCAGTTTCTGGGCTCGGCTGCAAGGACCTTTCTAAGCTCGTATATTGCGTCAGGCGCGAAGTGGCGGCCAATCATGTCATCGACGGACTCTATGAGAGTCGCAATTCACCAAGACTGTCCGTGGGGGCCACGCGCGTCAACCGGGCGCTGAGGCCGGTCATTGGGGCGCGTTCGGAGGCCTCAGAGCTGCACCCGTTCGATGTCGGCCTTGCGCTTGTGGTCGCCGGAGCGGTTATAGACCTGCGTCGTCTTGACGGTTGCGTGACCCGCGAGCTGGCGCGCGGTTTCTATGTCGCCGTCGGCATCCATGAACAGGGTCATGCCCGAGGCACGAAACGTGTGATTGCATATGTCCGGGGGAAGCCCGATGGCGCGGCAGCGGCGCTTGACGATATCGAGCGCCCCGCGCGCCGAGAGAGCCTCGCCCGAAGAGCGCGCGGCCATGGCCCGGCGCGTTCTGCCAGAGCGGTGCGTCGGGCATCAGGGCGGGCCCGGCGAGCGCGAGGTAGGCGTCGAGATACTCAGCCGCCTTATGATGGAGCGGCACGACATGGTCCTTACCGTTCTTTTCATGCAGCAGCAGTGACGCGCGCGGCGTGCCCGCGCCGCGGTAATCGCGGACCTTCAGCTGGACGACGGCGCCGATGCGCGCCCAGGAGAACAGCATCAGCGCGATCAGCGCCGTGTCGCGCAGCGAAACGACGCGCGTCCCGCCGTTGCTGCGCGCACTTTCGACGCGCCGGCTCCGCGAGGGAGAGGGGCAGGGGCTCGTCGCCGTCGCTTCATCCGCTTCGCGCAAGACCGCGAACTCGGCGTCGATGGAGTGGAGCAGCGCTCTCGCCTCGTCGCGCTCGACGATCGGCGTCTTGCCGGTGTTCTGGCTGTAGCGCGGCCCGCGCACGGCGTGCGCCGGATTGACCTCGAGGACGTGCCCGGTGACGAGCCAGTCGAACCAGTGCTTGATCGCCGCGAGGTGCTGCTTGGCCGAGAGCGGGGCGAGCGTCGTGCCCAGCTCCTGGACGTAGCGTATCCGCTGCACGGACCCCGTATTCCAGATGGGCTCGTGAGCGACGACGATCGCGCGCATGGCAGACGCGAGCGAGTGGGCGAGCCGTGTGACGGCGTGGCGGGCGAGCGGGCAGACATCCGAGGAATTTTGCGACGGGCGTGAGTTCACTGCCGGCGGGCTTCGGCACTGGGCGCATCGGCTGGGGAAGACGCGCGCCTATGGGCGCAGGAAGACGCAGCCGGGGGACACCGGCCGAGTTCGGCTGGCTCGCGTGGAGCGCCTTCCCGCCAAAGACACGTTGCCTTTGCCGCAGGGTGCGGACAAGACATCGCCGCTCACCGTCGAGCTCGGCTCAGCGCGGGTGATGGTGCGGGCAGGCTTCGATCCGGCGACTCTTGCCGCGGTGCTGGACGTTCTCGGTGCGCGCGGAGGTGCGGGATGATCCCCCGCGGCGTTGAGGTGTTCATCGGCGTCGAGCCGATCGATCTTCGCTGGGGCTTCGATCGGCTCGCCGGTGTCGCTGCAGAGCGCGTCGGTCGCGAGCCGCGTAGCGGTGCGCTCTTTGTGTTCTTCGGAAAACGACGCTCGGCGATCAAGGTTCTCTTCTTCGACGGAAGCGGAATGTGCTTGTTTTACAAGCGACTCGACGCTGGCACGTTCCGGCTGCCCGAGCCGACGGACGCGCAGGCCACGAGCATCGCGATCGATGAGCGCACGCTCGACGACCTGCTCGATGGCATCGACGTCGAAGTGAAGAAGCCCAAAGCCCGACGTCCGCGCGTGCACTGACGCGACCATTCATTTTTTGCACGAAGAGAATCGACAGATCGATCGCGACTCGCTAGGACTGACGGCGCAATGCAGCCGACGGCGGCCACCGCGAGCGCGAGTGCTGAAGAGCGAATAGCCGAGCTCGAGACCGCTCTCGCTGCGGAGCGCGCGTCCCTCGCTGCAGCGCAAGCGCTCGTCTCGAAGCTCATGACGGAGCGCGACCAGCTCCGACTCTCGCACGAGCGCCTGCGGCTCGAGCTCGAGCTACTGCGGCGGCGTATCTTCGTCGCCAAGGCGGAGCGGGTGGATACCGCGCAGCTCGAGCTCGAGTTCGCGAAGAAGCTGGCCGAGCTCGATCGGCTCGGTGGCGTCCCTGAGCCAGCGACAGCGTCCACTCAGGATGATGGCAACCAGTCCGATAGTGGCGACAGGCCTGCTGCGAAGGGCGGCAAGAGCAAGCCCTCGGGGCGGCGTAATTTGCGCGACATTGCCATGGAGGAGGAGCGCATCGAAATCCCCGATCCGCTCTTCGAGAAACTCGTCGCCG
Organism: Polyangiaceae bacterium; assembly: GCA_036272055.1. Classification (GTDB taxonomy): domain Bacteria; phylum Myxococcota_A; class Polyangia; order Polyangiales; family Polyangiaceae; genus DASZVB01. The sequence continues at coordinate 12,010 of DATAZL010000090.1, forward strand.
AGGGCAAGGCGGAGCGCATCGGTTACGAGGAGAGCTGCAAGGTCGGGTGGAAACGCGGCGGTCAGCGCAGAATCGTCATCGCGCGCGCGAAGTACCGGACCGTCGACGCACACGGCGAGGCTCACATCGAGACCGCGCCTTTGCCCCCCGAATGCTTCCCGCGCTCGATGGCTGCCCCGTCGATGCTCGCCAAGATCATCATCGACAAGTACTCCGAAGGTCTTCCTCTCCATCGCATCGAGGACAGGTCTGCCCGGGACGGCTTCCGCCTCGATCGGGGGACGACGTGTCGGTGGATCGAGGATGCGGGGGCGACGGCGGGAGCCACCGTGATCACTGCGGCCCGCAAGCACGCGATCGCGACCGCCTTCTGCATCGCCACGGACGCGACGGGCGTTGCTGTGCAACCCATCCGGACACACGAGAAGCAACGACAAGCCTGCCGTCGCGGACACTACTTCGTGCTCATTGCCGACCGGGATCATGTCTTCTTCGAGTACACAGCGAAGGAGACCAGCCGCGTCGTCAGCGAGATGTTTCGTGGCTACTCCGGCTACATCCAGGCTGACGCGAAGAGCGTCTACGATGTGCTCTTTCGCGAGCCGGAGCCCGAGCTGTTCGACGACGTCGACACCGCTGTCCGCCGAGAGGTCGGATGTTGGTCGCACTGTAGAAGAGGATTCTGGGAAGCGACCGCCGCAAAAAGCGCTGTCGCTCGTGAGGGACTCGCTCGGATCGGGCGCATCTTCGAGCTCGATGCCACTTTCAGGGGCAAACCTCCCTCCGAGATCCTGCGCCTCCGGCAAACACATCTCCGTCCGCACCTCGAGGCATTTTTCGTCTGGTCGGAGCACGAATACGCTCGCGTTCGCGATCAGCGCGGGCTCCTTCGATCCGCGCTCGGATACGCCGTTCGTCAAAAGGTGCCCTTGATGCGAGTCCTCGAAGATGGGCGACTCGTCTTGGAAAATAACCGCTCCGAGCGCGAGCTCAGGCGTATCGCCGTCGGAAGAAAGGCGTGGATGTTCGTCGGCAGTGACGACCACGCCGAGAGCGCTGGCCACCTCTTCTCGCTCATCGCATCTGCCCGCCTCCACGCTCTCGATCCGGAGACCTACCTCCGCGATCTCTTCCGCGTCCTTGCCCACTGGCCGAGGGACCGCCACCTCGAGCTCGCTCCGAAGTTCTGGGCCGCCACCCGCGTTCGACTCGACCCCGCCGAACTCGCCCTCGAGATCGGCCACCTCACGGTTCCCCCGCCTCTGCCCACGGAAGAGCAGCCGGCTTCGGGCTGAACGAGGTCTCGCGTCCACGCACGCATCATGCGGGCGTTAGGCTACGTCGCGAAAGACGGGGTCTGTGCAGCGGATACTCAACGTCGGTGAAACTCTGAGGCTTGGCAGCGACCATCGAAGCGCTGACTGCGGCATACTCAGCATACGCTCCCGTGAAGTGCGAATTGGTGACGCCGTACACGGCTTGTCCGATCTGGAAGCCGCGTACGGCCGCACCCAGCGCCACGATGGTGCCCGATAGATCGGCCCCGAGGGTGAGCGGCAAGGGCTGCGGAAGCGCGCTCTTGCCCGAGCGAACCCAGGAATCCCATGGCCCGACGCCCGCCGCGTTCACGCGCACGACAATTTCTTCGTCCCTGGGCTCTGGTCGCTCGACGTCTTCGAACGAGATGACTTCGGGTGGTCCAAAACGGTGAACGCGACTGGCTTTCATCATTGCCTCGCTCGCCCCATCAAGGTTGGAGACGCACGGACGCCGCGTCGTCCGACTCGACCGGCGCCGCGATGGAAAGCTTGACCGGGTCGAGTGCCCAGTCGAGAGCAAAGTCGGCCACCTCTTGCCATCCGGGTTGGCCCAAGATGAAATGTGTACGCCCCGTGAACTCCTTGTACGCAGTGATCGCGCGCGATCGCTGCTGGAGCTTCGCGTTTGCACGCGTCACCGAGGGCGGCGCGACGTGGTCCAGCTCGCCGGCGATCAGGAGCAAGGGCGCACGGTTGTCATTGTGAAAATCGACGTGGGTGACCGAGTGAGGATTCATGTTGGCAAGTGCTGCTTGGAACAGGACCCGCCCTGGTCCGGGCACTGCATACCGCTGATACGCAGCCAGAGACTCTTCCGCCGAGAGCGTGTTCGCGAATGCGTAGTGAAACTCTTCGGGAGTCAGTGGCACGGACTTGTGGCTGTTGGCCGGGTTCTTCAGAACCGGGAACGCCGACTTCAACGAAGCCCACGGCAAGCGAAAGATCCCCTTCAAAGGTGCCGAGTCGATCGCCACCCCCGCCGAACCGAAGCCGTGATCCAAAATAATCTGGGTGATCGCGCCGCCGAAGGAATGTCCGATGATGATCGGCGGCTCGGCGAGCTCGCGAATGATCCCTTCGTAGTGCTCGACGATCTCGGTGACGCCGAGATGCGCCGTGGCCGATGGCTCGCGACGCAATTCTTCGATATCGCCATCCATCGCAGGCCAGCTCTTTGCGATGACTTGATGGCCGCGCGCGACATAGCGTTCGCTCCAATGCTCCCAGCTGAGCGCGGTCATCCACAGGCCGGGGATGAGAACGATGGTGCGTGCTTTCGTATTCGTGCTTGTCATGACTCGGTCTCCTTGCGCCGACGGCGCGGGTCGAACGAGTCAGCTAGGGAGCAGGAAGCGTGCCGTCACCAGGGGCCGCAAGCGGTGGCTCGTCATCGTTCGCCTCGACGGAGTGCGTGACCTGCAAACCGAGCGCGCGCATCTTCACGCGCATGGTCTGACGTGAGATGCCGAGCAAACGAGCGGCGTCACGTTGATTGCCGCGCGTATAGCCGAGCACCATCGTGAACAGCAGGCGATCCACCTGGTCGTGGGTTTCCGCGTATAGATTCTTCGTCTCCCGTGACAGGAGCGGCCGGATGAAGGCTGCCAAGTCCAGGCCGTCGGGGGAACCGTCGAGCACCGAGGCGAGTTCCACGGAGGCCAATTTCGGCAAGAACGCCGGCAACAGCACCGTTCCACTCGCGTGCAGCAGCGCTTGCTTGAGGACGCTTTGCAGTTCGCGAATGTTCCCTGGCCACGAGTACGTGCGCAGTTGCTCGAGAGCTTCCGCGGAGATCGCCGTCACTTCACGCCCGAGCTGACGGCTGAAACGAAGCAAATAGTGACGCACGAGCATCGGCAGGTCATCCCCGCGTTCGCGCAACGGCGGGAGAGGGATCGTGAAAACGGCTAGCCGGTAATACAGGTCTGCCCGAAACTTCTCTTCCGCGATGCGCGCTTTGAGGTCCCGATGACTCGCGGCGATGACGCGCACGTCCGTGTGGATGGTCTCACTGCCCCCCACGCGTTCGAAGGTCTGCGATTGCAGCAATCGCAATATCTTGGGCTGCAATGCGATCGGCATGTCGCCGATCTCGTCCAGCAGGATCGTGCCGCCGTTGCATTGCTCGAAACGGCCGATGCGGCGCCGGTCCGCGCCGGTGAAAGCCCCCTTCTCGTGTCCGAAGAGCTCACTCTCGAGAAGGGTTTCCGGAATGGCCGCGCAGTTGAGCGCGAAGAAGGGCGCCTTCGATCGCACGCTGTGTTGGTAGATGGCGCGCGCGACGAGCTCTTTGCCGGTGCCGCTTTCACCCGTGATGAGCACCGTGACGTCTTGCGCGGCGACGCGACCGATGGCCTTGTACGTGTCGAGCATGGCCGGGCAATTCCCGAAGATGGCGCCCTCCGTGTCGGGATTCTGCGGCGCTTCTGCCAGGATGACCGGCAGGCGCATGCGGGCCGCGACGTCGAGCGCTTCGCCTACCACGCGCCGCATCTGCACCAGATCGAGCGGTTTCGGCAGGTAGTCGAACGCGCCTTGCTTCATCGCCTCGATGGCTGCGTCCGCCGTCTTCGTCATCGTCACGAAGATCACGGGGATCCGCGCGTCGATTGCGCGGATTGCCTCGTGGACCTCGAGCCCCGACTGATCCGGCAGACGCAGATCGAGCAGGATGGCGTCCGGCGGCGCGGCGCGAACGCTTTCTATTCCTTCTGCTCCAGTTTCGGCCACGACGACCCGGTGCTCCGGCGCGGGGAACGCGAACTGAACCTGTTCGCGGATGAGCGCGGGATCGTCGTCGATGAGCAGCAGATGAGCCATTTAGCGATATGCTCCGGACCGTAGCAAAGACCGAGCCGATGCCGCCGCGCGGTTCGCAGGGCCACGAGCAACGTCAAACCATGAGGTTCCTCGAGACAGCCGAAGATGATTGAGCACGGTGAACAACTTCCAGCCACCACGAAGTGGGTTCGACGAGCTCGCTAGCCCGTTGGTCGCACGTTTGCCGGATTTTCATGTTTCACCACGGCTCGGAATGTGTCGCTTTCGTCTTGGCACGCCGCTCGCTTAGGGCGGAGCCATGGCTTTCCGCTCGGCCAGCGAGCTGTTGCGGCAACTCGAAGAGGAGCTCCGAAGAGCGAAAGAGGAAGCCGAAGCGGGCAATCGCGCCAAAGATGCATTCCTGGCGAACGTGAGCCACGAAATCCGCACGCCGATGAACGCGATCATCGGCATGACGGAGCTAGCCCTGGAGACGCCGCTCGCAGACGAGCCGCGCCAATGGCTGCAAACCGTCAAGTCCGAAGCGGCCAACCTGCTCGTCATCATCGATGACCTCCTGGATCTGTCCAGGATCGAAGCCGGCAAGTTGGGTCTCGATGCGCGCGAGTTCTCACTGCGCGCGGAATTCGACGAGACGTTGCGGGCCCTCTCGATTCACGCGCGTCAGAAGGGCCTCGCGCTAACGGGCAATGTCGCTCCCGACGTGCCGGATGCCTTGGTGGGCGACGCCGTTCGGTTGCGTCAGGTGCTGAGCAGTCTCGTGAAGAACGCCGTCAAATTTACGGCGCACGGTGAGGTTTCCGTTGGTGTGGAGCTGTCCGAAGGTCTCGCCGCGGAGCGCGAGCTCGAGCTGCGGTTTGCCGTGCGCGATACCGGCATCGGCATTCCTCGCGACAAGCAGACCCTGATCTTTCAGGCCTTCGCTCAGCAAGACACATCGACCACCCGCCAATACGGGGGAACGGGTTTGGGGCTCACGATCGCCGCTCGTCTGGCGGCGCTCATGGGCGGCGGCATCACGGTGACGAGTGAGCTCGGGCAGGGCAGCACCTTCACGTTGAGGGCTCGCTTCCGCCATGAAACACCGCACACGGCCGGAACCGTCGGGGAATCGGCCGAGCTCACCAGCGTTTCAATCAAGGCATTCGAGCAAGCCGGGCCGCTCGACGTTCTCATCGCCGAGGACAACGAGTTCAACGCGCAGCTCGTCCGTGAGCTCCTCGAACGGCGCGGCCACCGGGTGACCGTCGCCAGCAACGGGATCGACGCACTCTCGTTCGCGACACGTGGTAGCTACGGGCTGATGCTCCTCGACCTGCACATGCCCGGATTGGACGGCTTCGGGGTCATCGAGAAAATTCGCGCTCGCGAGCGCTCGACCGGTGGGCACTTACCCGTTATCGCCCTCACGGCACGGTCTCGCGAGGAAGATCGTGATCGCTGTCTTGCGAGCGGCATGGACGAGTTCCTGGGCAAGCCCGTGCATGCGAGCTCGCTATGGGCCGCTATAGACCGCGTCACGCCGCTACTCGTCCGAGCGGATCGGCCGTGGCCCTCGCTCGTCGACTCGCAAGTCTTGCTCGCGGCCTGCGGTGGAGACGCGAACATCCTGTCGCGAATCGGGGTCGCTTTGCGCAGTCATCTACCGCCCGAGCTCGAGCGGGCTGCAGATAGTTTGCGCGCCTCCGACGCAGGCACCCTGCGTGAAGCGGCTCATCGCATTTATGGCATGGTTTCGGCCATCTCCAGCCTGGCGGGCACGGTGGCATCCGAGCTAGAAGATGAAGCCGCGCTCGGCGAGCTGAACGAGGCGATCCCGCTCCTCGAACAGCTCACTCGAATGTCGCGCGAGCTGCTCGCCGTCGTCGGTAGCCTTTCGATCGACGAGCTGCAATCGAGGAGTCTCGAATGATAACCCCCCGAGGAGTCGCAAAATGATCCCGTATTCGGTTGTCGAGCAACGCATTCGAAGCTCCGGCGCTCCCGTGCACCTCGGAGGCTCGGTTGTCGGAGAAAAGGGCCACATCTGCGCCTTCTTTTCGTCCGTTGACGACGAATACCGAACGCTCCTGCCTTTCATCAAGGACGGGCTCGATGAAGGAGAAGCGGCCTTCCACACTATCGACCCAGCGCGTGCAAACGACCACGTGAGCCGCCATCTCGCCGCGGGGATCGACGTCGACTCCTACCGTCGGAAGGGCCAGCTCGAGCTCAGAAGCTGGAACGAGGTGCACCTCCTCGGCGGCAAGTTCGAACCGGAAGCAACCTCGGCGGTGTTCGCAAGCGCCAGGCTCGGGGCTATCGAACGAGGCTTCTCACGGACCCGCTTCGTGTCGCACATGGGCTGGTCGGCAAAGCGCCTGGATGATGTCGAATTGCTCGAGTACGAAGCCCAGGCGAACTACGAGTGCCGCGAGGGCCTGCTCAGCGTCTGCATCTACGACCTGGCGCTGTTTCGCGCCGACCTCATCATCGACGTGATGCGGACGCACCCCCTCGTCCTCGTCACGGGGACTCTCTACGAAAACCCGTACTACGTCTCCCCCGACGAGTTACTGCGCGAACTGCGCGATCGCCCCCTCGGCAGGCGTTTCACGCTCGCCTCGTGACCGATCCATCGCTCACTGCGGACGGCGAGCCCCTTGGCCGCATGATGCGGGATCTGGTGGCGCTCTCGGTGCTGCCGACCGTGTGGCAACGAAGCGAGCCGCTCGAGGTGGCCCACAGTCTCGCGGTCGTGCTCGAGAAGACGCTGCCTTTGGCGCTGGTGGGCGTGCTCCTCGAGCCGTCCGGCGACGGTGAAGTCACGCAAGTGGTGCGGAGCGCGGGTCGACTTCTTCAAGCCGCCGAGGCCGCCGCCGTGGTTCGAGCCCTCGAGCCTGCCTTTCGTTCGGCGGAGCGCGGGGCTGAAACAATCGACGACCCGTTCGGGAGGGGCCCGGTACGCCTCGTGTGTCAGCCGATCGCGTCGCCGGTCGGGCGATGGCTGCTCTTCGCTGCGAGCGGGACGGCGACCTTTCCGTCGCCGGGCGAGCGACTGTTGCTCACCGCTGGAGCAAACCATACAGCGGTAGCTCTCGATCGCTGCCAAGCTTTCAAGCTGCTCCGCGACAGCGAAGACCGGTTTCGCGAAAGCGAGGAACGCTGGCGGAGCCTGACCCTGCAGACGCAAGAATCGGCCGAGAGCGCGAGTCGAGACAAGGACGAGCTCCTGGCGAACGTCAGCCACGAGATCCGGACGCCGATGAACGCCATCCTGGGCATGACGGAGCTCGCGCTCGACTCGCAGCTCACGGTCGAACAACGCGGCTGGCTCCAGACCGTGAAGCTCGCGGGCGAACACCTGCTCGTGATCGTGGATGATTTGCTCGATTTCTCCAAGGGGGAGGCCCGCAAGGCGACCCTCGAACCGGCAATATTCACGCTGCGCTCCGAGCTCGCCAGCCTGATGCGGACTGCAGCCGTGCGCGCGCAGCGCAAAGAGCTCGAGCTCATCTGCGATATCGACGACGCCGTACCCGACCGCCTCGTCGGAGACGCCGGCAAGTTGCGTCAGGTCCTCCTCAACCTCGTCGACAACGCGATCAAGTTCACCGCGCAAGGTGAAGTGCAGGTGCTGATCACGTCCGCCGAAACAGAGCCAGCTTCCGGCGAGGCAAAGCTCACTTTTTCCGTCAGTGACACCGGCATCGGTATTCCCTCGCACTTGCACGCGCTCATCTTCGAGCCTTTCGCCCAAGGTGATAGCTCCACGACGCGCCGGTTCGGCGGCACCGGATTGGGTCTCACGATCGCCTCCGGTCTGACGGCTCTCATGGGCGGAAGCATCGTGCTGCGGAGTGAACGCGATGTCGGCAGTACATTTACCGTCCGCCTCGGCTTTCAGCGCGCCGACGACGCCGCTCCCTCCGCCGCGTACGAGAATCCCTGGCCGGGCCTGAGCGCGCTGGTCGTCGACGACAATCCCGCCGCGCGAGCCTTGCTGGTGCGCTGGCTCTCCGACTGGCAAATGGAAGCGACCGCTGTTCCGGATGGCCTCTCGGCGATGCAAACCTTGATGTCGAGCGCTCGGTCGAATCGACCCGTGCGACTGCTCCTGATCGACGGAGACGCTCCGGGGATGCCGAGCGCGGTCCCCCGGGAAACGCTCCGCAGAGGCGCGACGCACGAGCTCAGACTCGTTCTGGCCGACCCTGGCATCACGGCGAGCGGTGTGGGCGCACCGCGTGAAATGGTCATCCAGAAACCGCTCATCAAAGCTGAACTGTACGCAGCGCTTCGCCGTCTACTGTCGCCGAACGAGGGAGTGCCGTCTCTCCCGCTCCCGGTCCTTCCGAGAGTCGCGACGCGAACGAAGCAGAACCGGCGAGTCCTCGTTGCAGAGGACAACGAGTTCAACGTGACGTTGACGCGCGAGTTGCTCCTGCGCCGTGGCCACGACGTGCACGTCGTGAGGAGCGGCCTCGACGCCCTCGCCGCGCTCGAGAAGGCGCCCTACGACGTGCTGCTCCTCGACCTGCACATGCCGGAGATGGACGGCTTCGAGGTCGTTCGAACCGTACGCGCCCTCGAGCAATTGCGTGGCGGTCACCTGCCCGTGATCGCGCTCACGGCGCGTGCACGCCCTGCAGACCGCGAGCGCTGTCTCGCCGCAGGCATGGACGACTTCCTTGCCAAGCCGATCAATAGCGCCGCCCTCTGGGGCGCCATCGAACGCGTCTCCGTGGGCTAGGCCGAACGCGGACCAATGCCTGGTCAACGGGCTCAGCATTCGACCGCTTGGGTTGCAGACCGACCCAACCATCAACTGTATTCAGCGTTCTTTGCGCCGCCAGCGCGTTCGAGAGAGCGGCACGAGCCATGCACTGTGCTGTGCATGCGAAAAAAAACCATTCTCTCGAGCGTTGCGGTCACGGCTATCACGGCAGCCATCGTGGCGGGCTCAGCCAAAGCTGCCCCTCCTAACGCCGACAGGAAACCCGAAGCGCTGAAGTCCAGTCCCAAAGATCTGGTCGATGCCCTGCATACGGCGTTCGGAGACAATCACTCTCGCGCGGTGCACGCCAAGGGCATCATCCTCTCGGGCGAATTCACTCCGGACCCTGCGGCTGCGGCGCTCACTCGTGCTCCGCACCTGCAGAAAACCCGCAGCCAGGTGACCGTGAGATTCTCGGACTTCACCGGCATTCCGACCATTCCGGATAACAACCCGGCAGCCAATCCGCGCGGCTTCGCAATCAAATTCAGTCTCCCGGGCGGCAGCGTCACCGATATCGTCGGCCACAGCTTCGACGGCTTTCCGACATCGAACTCCGATCAGTTTCGCGAGCTCTTGCTAGCAATCGGCGCCAGTGGCCCCGACGCAGCAGAACCGACCGCACTGAGCCGTTTCCTCGAGGTCCACCCGGTGGCCAAGACCTTCCTCACGACGCAGAAGCTCCCCGCCAGTTATGCGACGGTGGACTACTTCGGGGTCAATGCGTTCAAGTTTACCAACGCGAGCGGCGCAGCGCACTTCGTTCGCTATCAGTTCCTTCCGGTCGGCGGTGAGCAGCTGCTCAGCAACGCCGAGTTTACCAAGGCGGGACCTGACTACCTCCAGACCGAGATCAAGCGACGCATCGCGAGGGGACCGATTCGCTTTCAACTCGTGGCTCAACTCGCCGAAGCGGGCGACAAATTCGAGGACCCCTCGATCGCCTGGCCAGCTACCCGTGAAAAGGTACCGCTCGGCATGATCGAGATCCGACACCTCGCGGCCAACACGCCCGAACAAGACAAGGCGCTCTCGTTCAGTCCGAACCGGATTCCGGACGGCATCGAAACCGCCGACCCGATGCTGGATTTTCGAGCCAGGGCGTATCCGATCTCGGTCAAAGGCCGCCAATAGGAGCGCAGCGCCACTTCGGCCACGGAGCTTCACTTTGCCGGAGCGAGCGGCGAGGCAAGCTGCGTGGCCGGCCCCGCCGTCTCTACCGGTGTAGCCGCTCGTACGGCGCGTCTCCGAACTTCTCGGCGACGGAAAGCCCGAGGTCGTGCGCATCGACAATCGCAGCTCGCACCAGCGACGCGGTGACGGGCTGCGGCATGTTGCCTATGGCAGGGAAGGCCAGAGTGCCAGCGACGACGATGTCGAGCGCGCTGCGGTCGCCGGCATCGAGCGAGAGTTGACCGAGGTGGATGGGGAGACCGACGGCCGCGAAGAACTCGGCGACCCGCTTCGCCTCGTCGGGACGCGCCTCCATCATCAACTGGGCGAGCGTCCCCATCGCAACCATTTCACCATGCAGATAGCGGGCGTAAACCTTCGGAATGGCCGTGTAGCTCTGGGCCACGCTATGAGCAGCGGCCAGGCCACCGCTCTCGAAGCCGAGGCCGCTCAGCAGCGTGTTGGCCTCGACAATCGCCTCCAGCGATTCGTTCACCGTGCTCGCCGCCACCGCTGCGGCCGCAGCGAGGCCCTCCCTGAACAGCGTCTGCGCACAGGCCTCGCCGAGAGCGACGGAGGCAATCGTGGGGCGTGCGCCGATGGTCGTCATCCCCGCTGCGTTCACCAGGCAGACGCGAGCCTCGTACCAGGTGGCCATGGCGTCGCCCATGCCGGCGACGAGGTAGCGTTCCGGCGCGGCCGCGACGACGTCGGTGTCCACGACGACGATGGCGGGGCTCTGGGGGTAGAACTCCGGCCCCCTCGTGACACCTTCCGGCGAATAGATGATCGACAGCGCCGAGCACGGCGCATCGTTGGAGGCCAGCGTCGGCGCGATGACCACGAGGGTGCCAAGCCGGAACGCCACGGCCTTGCCCGCGTCGATGCACTTGCCGCCGCCAGCGGCGATCACGCAGTCGATGCCTCCGTTCGCGAGCGCATCGACGAGGCGCGTGATCTCCTCGACCGAGCACTCGCCATTGAATGTGACTGCGACCACCTCGATGCCTGCTGCGAGCAGGCCTTCGCGAATGGTCACGCCCTCACCCCGGCTCCCACGCTCGGACATCAGCAGCGCCACGCGCTTCGCCTTCGTCAACGACAGATACCGGCCGATGCCCCTCAGCACTCCCCGCCCCTGAATGTAGCGCTGCGGCGCAATGAAGACCCGCGGCAATGGCAGGTCACCGCGATCGGGAGGGACGAACGTGTCGTGCGGGTTGTAGGCGGTCGAGATCTGCATGGACGGGTGATCCTTGGCTGGAGGGCGGTCTCGGGGGACGCTTGCTCAGCTGCGCGACCACGCTACCACCGGCCGGTCTCCGCCGTACGGAGACGCGCGACGCTCGCCGAGCTTCATTTGCCCGGAGCGAGCGGCGAAGCGTGTTTCGGCTGGTAGATGCCGAGCTTCCCGCCGCCGGGCAAGGTCACGCGCGTGATCGAGCCCCAGCGTTGTTCGTCCACCGGCGAGCACGTCACGTTCTTCTCGTGCATGAGGGCGATGAGCGCATTGACGTCGTCGCACATGAGGTAGAGCTCGTGCGCGTCGTTCTCGTCCGAAGGGTGCACCGCGACCTCGGCGGGCGGTAACGCGAAGATCAGCCAGCCGTGCCCCGCGTCCGCGTACGGATAACCGAGGACGTCGCGAATGAAGGCGCGATCCGCCTCGGCGCCCTTGCTGTACAGGATGTACGTGAGCTCCGTAGATCATCGTGGAAGTCTCCTCTCCATGACGTAGCTATCACGAAACGGGGTGCCCGCTCGGGGCCGCCAGCAACGGCGAAGGCGTTCCCCTCACCCCGACGGCACTGGAATACAAAGCAACTGCGCGCCGCCGCTCGCGACGAGCTTGCCGTCTCTGTCGAACACGCGTGCGCGCGGGCTGAGCAGGCCGTGTCGTCCCTGGGGGCACTCTTGTTCGCAGAGGAGCCATTCGCTCGACGTTGCGGGGGAGTGGAAGAAGGTAACCACGTCGAGGCTCGGTGCGCGGAAGCGTGAGTCGGGGTGGCGTAGCGAGACTGCGGGCCATCCGAGGGTGTCTATGAGCACCATGGCGCGCGCGGCGTCGACGAAGGGGTCGACGCAGGTCGGCTTGGGACGGAAGCGGTACCACTCGAGCCAGTGCGGAGGCATCGCGGGGCGTTCCAGTTCGAAGCGTTCGCGCAGGATGACGCGCGCTTCGAGGTTCTCCCAGAAACGGAAGCGGGGCAGACCGGGGCGCCAGAGTTCGTCCAATGTCGGGAGCGTCTCGGGCGCGGGGGCGTCGCCTGCTCGAAGTCTTCACTCGTCGGTCCGGAGCTCACTACCGACGTCGTCATGACGGCAGAAATGGCGAAGAATCAGCCTTTGGAGGAGCGACGAGTCAACACGATGACTTCGGGGACACGTGGCCGCCGTTGGCCTCCCGACGGGCGAGGCCGATCGTGATTCGGTGCACGTTCTGCCTGCTGCGGACCTCGCTGCTGAGGCTGCTGCGGGCTTCGCTGCTGGGGCTGTTGCGGGCTTCGCTGCTGGGACTGTTGCGGGCCTCGCTGCTGGGACTGCTGCGGGCCTCGCTGCTGGGGCTGCTGCGGGCTTCGCTGCTGAGGAGCGCGAGGGCCGCGATCGTCTGCCGCGGCTTGTACGCGACGCGGCTCGACGGTTCGTGGCGCCTTCTGAACGGGCTCGGGTCGACCGCTGGGCACGAAATCCGGTGTCAGCTCGCGGCGGAGGTAGGCCCGCCAGATCTCTCGCGCGTCGCCGCTCCGCGCCTTCAGGGTGGGATCGACCGCGACGAAGTGATCGAGGATGTTCCGTGCGTCGCGAAGGAAGAACGCTTCCGACCCGTTGTTGTGCGCTGCGGAAATCGTCTGCGGAAAATCGATGATCGTCGCTCCGGCGGCGCCCCAGAGCACGTTGTACGGAGACAGATCCCCGTGAATCAAGTCGCACGACAGAATGCGAACGAGCTGCGACAGCATGTCGAGATAGGTGGCGCGCGCCTCTTCCGCGGTTAGCTCGACGTCGATCAGGCGCGATGCCGCCTCGCCGTCGCGACCGCGAACGACCTCCATGAGCAGGACGCCTTCGAGGAACAGGATCGGCGTAGGGACCCGAACCCCCGCGGCGTGAAGCCGGTAGAGGGTCGCTACCTCGCTCGCCTTCCAGGCGTCTTCGTCCGCCCCTTTGCCGAACTTGGAACCCTTGTCAATCGCGCGCTGCGAGCGAGAGTTCCGGACCGAGCGCCCCTCCTTGTACGAAGAATTGTTCTTGAAGCTGCGCTGCGCGCGGTCCTTGTACACCTTGGCGGCAACGACATTGCCGCCGTAGCGCACCATGTAAACGTCCGCTTCTTTGCCGCTCTTCAGCCGGGTGATGACCTCGCTGACGACACCTTCAGCCACCAGTTGTTCGAGATTACTCGCCAAGTGCTATCCGTCCGACGGGCAGGCCCGCAGGTAGAGACAAGGCCCCTCATACCTCGTCCGGACTTCCGCAGCTAGACTCGGCCCAATGGCAAAGGGCGAGAAGGTCGTGCCGGCGCTGACACGCGCGGCCGACGCGCTCGAGAGCGAGCTCGCGAATCTCGAGCGCTTGTCGCGCTCGGTGCGCAAACTGCGGCTGGACTCGGACAGGAACATCGCCCGGGCCGCGACGGAGCTGAACGAGGCCCTCGCGTTGCCCGGGCGGCTCGCGGCGGGCCTCGGGACGCTCGCTGCGGCGATGCAGGAGATGCAGGAACGCCAGCAGGCCGCGCTCGAACCGCTGACGGCCTGCGCCACCGCCATCCAGGAGCGCTCACGGCTGCTCGGCGAGCACATGCAGGAGTACGCCGAGCTCGGCGAGGCCGCCGCAGAAACGACGGCTCTGCTTCAATCAGGAGACGCCTCCACCGTGCTCGACGACGTGACGGTACGGCTCGGGGATATCGTCGAGCGAGCGAAGGCGCTGTTCGAAAAAGCGCGTACCGACGACTTCCCGGACGTGGCGCGCGAGGCCGACGCGCTGAGGCAACGTATCGCTTCCGTGCGGAGACGACTCCTGGAGACGAAAGCCTGAGCCATGCCGAAGCTCTTCACGGTCTACCTCGGCGGCAATGCGCCGCGGGCAAACACGGAGCTACACGACGTGGTGTTCGTTTGCGGTGAGGCGATCGAGGAGACTTACGACGCGCTCCTCGCGGCCTGGTTCGGGTCGCCGCGGGGGCTTCACATCGATTCGTGGATCGAGCTCGACGTCGTCGATGGATATCGGATCTCGCTCGCCGAGGCGCCGCGGGTCTGTGAGGACCGGCTCTACTTCGTCAACCTCGGCGCGTATCGACGGGACGAGTTCACGGAGCTGCACGCGAATCGGTTTCTCGTCGCTCGCTCGGCCGCCGACGCGAAGCTCCGCGCGAAACGCGAATGGCGCTCACCGGACGTGGAGACGGTCCACAAGGACAACGTCGCAGAGGTCGACGCTTGTCTCGAGCTCGCGATGATCGGTCGGTTGCACGTCGTGCTCACGCACACGGGAGAAACGTCGAAGCTGCGACCCGACAATCGCTATCACCCGATCCCGAAACCCGTGGTGGCCGCATACGTTGCACGAATGCGCTGAGCGCATGGCACTCTGGGGCACCGACTGCATCATCTACGGCTCACCGCAGCCGTTCATCGAGTGGTTCCGGGCTCTGACCATCCCGCAATCGATGCAGGATCAATACGGCTACCCTCCCCCGATGCCGCGCAGAAGGCGAAGATCGATCCCGAGGCCAAGCGCTGCGTGATCGATCAGTCGCAGCTCGGCATGCTCAAGAGGCGCCTCGACGAGGAGATGGGCCCCCGCCGCCGGAACTTCGAGACGCCGGTCGGACCGAAGACGTGGGGCGACTTCGTCGAGCAATCCGAAGAGAATGTGCGCCAGGGCCGCCCTGCGTGAGTCGCTGCGCCGGGTGATTGCCGATTCGAGATCCCAAGCAATTCCCTGGCTCGGACGACACGATCCCAAGATTCTCCACGTGCGCTCGGGACACGCTTCGTACCAGGCGACGGAAGCATTGACCCGGCTGACGGCGCGTGCAGAGACATGCACACGATGCACACCGACGCGCATGGGCGTGCACATCGAAGAGCGTCAAAGCAGCGCGAATATTGCTGGATCGTGCGAGTGAGGGGCTTGAGCTGATGCGCGCGATACGGTACTTGCCAGCTCGTGATCGCATCGCGGCACTGGAGCGAATTTCCGGATCTCGCCGCACGAGGTGGCCAATGAAGAAAATGGAACGTGTAGTTCTGCTCGCGCTCGCGTCGGTGTTCACCGTCCTCACGACGCGCCCCGCCGAGGCCGCTCCCCTCGCCCTGAGCTGGGGCGGTGGATGGCAATGGTACAGCAATGGGCCGAACCCGAAGGGGCAGTCCCAGAAGGCGCTTCCGTACAACGCGATGTGCATGAACAACACGCCAACCGGGATCGGTATCTACGCACCCACCGCCGCGAACTGGAACGGCAAGGTGATGTACTGGTTCGACGGTGGCGGCGTCTGCTACGACCAGCGGTCTTGCGCGGCGCCGGCGTCGCCCTCGGCGCTCCTCGGTGACTTCTTCGCGGGCAAGTATCCGCTCGCGCCCTTCGTCTTCCGGGATCACTTCAACACATCAGATTTCTGGACCTACGTGCAGACCGGCGTCGGTCTGAACATCAATGGCCTGATGCAGCCGGGGCCCGTTCTCGACAGCGGCGTGTTCGATCACGACAGCACGAACTCCGCGAAGAACCCTTTCAAGAACTACGTCGAGGTCTTCGTCCCGTACTGCACTGGAGATTTCCACGTCGGATTCAACAATGACACGGCGAGCACCATCCCCGGGCGCATCAAGTCGGGTATCAACTTCAACGGCTGGGCCAACGCGGTGAACGCGGTGAGCGCCGCCGACCTCGCGATCAGCTCGGCCAGCACGGGCAAGACCATCACCCAGACGGTGGTCGCGGGCGGCAGCGCAGGCGGCTACGGCTCGCTCCTCCTCTACGGGACGATCCGCGCGCTCTTGCCGACGACCGAACACATGATCACGATCTCCGATGCCGGCACGCCGTACGCCACGGGCCAGCCGAACGCAGCCGGCACGGCGTGGACGTCACAGGGCTACTTGTCGATCCCCCCGGGCCCCGCACCTCCGCCGGCAGACCAGACCGTGCAGGGTCCAAAGACGCCGTCGAAGGTGAGCTACATGGAGGACTACATGGCCGACGCCTTCGGCAGCACGTGGTCCGGCGTGTACCCAGCTTCCCTCAAGCAAACGCCGAAGGGCGCTGTCCACGGCTTCTATTCGATCCAGAGCGTCATCTATTACAACTACGTCAACGCGCTCACCAACCATAGCTTCCGGGGCTACGGCGATCGCTTCTACGTGATCGACGGAAACAACGACTACATCGACCCGTTCTTCTTCAACATGTTCCTTCAGGGGAACGGCACGCCCACCATCGCCACCGCGCAATCTCAGGTCGTCGCGACCTTCGGCACCGGGTTCCTCTATCAGGTGACCAACGCCGGCGCGAACATCACGTCGGGATCCATCCCGTGGAGCGAGCACCACGGCTACCTCGGTGACGACATCGCCACCTGGGATTCGTCGCAGTTCTTCGCCCCCGGCAGCGGCGTGAAGCAGTTCCTCTCGACGATCCCGCTCTGAACGGAAACGACGTCAGCATCCGCGGATACGGCCGTTCGAGCCGTATCCGCGGACGGAGTTCTCGTCGAGGTTGACTCGACGCTCCTTCGCCGCTGTCTTCTTGCTCACTGCGGCGGGTTCTGCGTCGCTCGTCGCGGCGAGAGCAATCTCGTTGTGCTCGGCGGCCGGCAGGGGCGGCTGCCCGTCGTGCGTGCCGCCCATGAGCGATGCCCGGAGCTTGACGAGCGCCCCCGTCGCGAGCCCCGGAAGACCGACGACCTTCGCCTGCGCCTCCGAGATTACTTTCAGCACGTCCTGTTGAACTTGCTTCACGTTCTCGATGTCGGCTTTTGCTTTCGCCTTTTCGCTGTCACCCGCGAAGGGGTTCGCGGCAGTCACGGTTGCGGTAGCGGTCACTTTCGCGGCCAGCGCGAGAGATTGGGCGGAGAGCTCAGGAAGCTTTCCAATCAGTGCGGTCACCTTGGAAGGTGTGGCTTTCAGCCCAGCAACGGCGTTCCTGAGCTTCTTCAGGGCGTCTTTGATCTCGGTCTGTGCTTCTTGCGACAGATTGGTCCTCTCGTCGAACTGCACGGTCCCGGTCTTGAGAGACGCCTTCGCGATCGCCACCATATCGGCGACGTCCATGCCATGACGCTCGGGAATGCTGGTGAGCTGATCTATGAGGCTCTGGATATCGGTGATGGGCTGGTTCAGAGCATCGATCTCGGCCTGGAGCTCCGTCGGGATCGCCTGAAGTTGTTCGATCGGGGAACGATTGTTCTCGGCGACATCAGCCGAGTCGGGAGACAGCGCCTCCTCGTTACTTTCCGCGCAGCCCGCAAGGGCAATGGCACCGAGCAACACCACGCCGACACCGACCGCTCCATGCTTCTGATTTCTTAACATCGATCCCTCCCGCCGAACCAATCAGTGGCTCCAAGAGCCCTTCCGCTTACGTCCCCCGGGTGGCAGCCGATAAGGGCTCGCTCACCGTCCTCGAGGTACCTGGTCGGTGTCCTACCTTGCGAGCAACACTGCGCCGGACGCGATGACGAGGCAGGCAACGAGGCGTGCGGCGGTCAGCTTTTCTCGGAGGAAGATCCGGCCGAGAAATGCGGCGAAGAGGACACTCGTCTCGCGTAGCGCGGAGATGGCGCCCATCGGGGCGAACTGCATCGCCCAGATGACGATCCCGTAGGCCACTATCGAGACCAGTCCTCCGGCCATCGAAGTGGTCGTTTCCCGCGTGGAAGCGCGTAGCGCCGCAAAGCCGCGGCTGATGACGAACAGGATCGGCGTACCCGCGTAGAAGACGAACATCCACGCCGCGTAGGAGGCTGCGTTGCCGGACAGTCGAGCGCCCGCGCCGTCGATCACGGTGTAGACGGCAATGATCGCGCCGGTGCTCAGCGCCGCCACCGTGCCTGCGCCGGATACCCGCCCCCGGGCCAGCGTGAGCGAGATGATCCCGCCGCTGACCAGCACCACGCCGAGAATGCGGATCGGCGTCAACCGTTCGTGGGCGAAGATGGCCGCACCGAGCGCGACCAGGAGCGGAGACGAGCCGCGCGCGATCGGGTAAGCCTGGCCGAGTTCGCCGGTCCGATAGGCGCGTACCAGGCTCGCGTTGTAACCAATGTGGACGAGCCCCGAGGCCACGACGTAGGGCCACGCGGCACGAGCGGGCGCTGGGAGAAAAAGCGCGGCGATCAGAGCAGCGGGCACGACCGCGAGGCTCATCCAGGTGATCGAGAGGAAGCGATCGCGGTTGCCGTGAAGCAGCGCGTTCCACGTTGCGTGGAGCAGCGCCGCGAAGAGGACCAGGGCACTTACCGAGCCGAGCACTCGAGCGCGACCTTCGTGACCGCCATTCTCTCGAGAAATGCGGCCGCGAGCTTCCTTCCGCTCAGGCGTTCGATGACGAAGCCGAGGACGGGAATGGTGACGCGGAAGCGTGAATGCCAGTCCACACGGGTCTTGCCTGCTCGCTCCGAGAACTCGAGCCAGCCAGCGTCGTGCGCAAACGGCAATCGCCGACCCTTGAGCGAGATCGAGCGCACGAGATAGTCGTAGCGACGCGGTCGCTCGAAGAGGGTCACCTCCTCGAGGAAGTGCAGCCCCAGCGCGTCCACTTCACGGACGGCGCCGAGGCCGTTCTTCTCGCTCTTGCCGGGGCGGGTCAGCGTGCAGCGTGCACCAGGCCCACTGATGAACGATTCGTGGTCGCTCATCAGCTCGAACACGCGCTCTAGTGGCGCCGCGGTCTCGATGTGAACATGGATTTCGTACATGAGAGCCTCAGAGCAGCGTCGCCACCAGACGCTCCAGGTCGACGACGTCTTTGCCTCGGAAGAAGAGCAGCTTGAAAACGGTGACCGCCTCTGCAGCAAGGAACCAACCGGACCACCCGGTTGCGTCGGTCACGCGGACGCGAGTCTTCTCCGCCTCGTGGGAAAACGGAATGCTCGGCAGGAACACGTCGATGCGCATGCCGTCCCACCGTCCCACGAACATGCCTTCGTTCTCCGCGCGGGCGATGGCGGTTGCCTCGTCAATCTCGACGCCGAGTGACTTCAGCGTGCGGATCGCCGCGGGCACCTCCGACACCGTCACGAAGACGTTGACGTCGACGTCTGCCGTGCCGCGAGGCACGCCCGCGACGGCTAGTGCGAGCGCCCCACCGATTGCATGGCGAATGCCCGCACCTTCCAGTACATCAGCGATGCGCTGGGCCGCCTCCGCCGCGCTTCGCTCACCGACTGCCACGGCCCCACCCTGCTTGCCGTCGCAGTCGTGCCAGAGCGGCGACGGAACTCGCTGGCAACGGGTCGACGTGTTCGAGGATACGCTCGGCGCTTCCGCTCGCCCGGGTGGCCCACATCGCATCCTCGGAGCAGAGCCGCGCGAGACGCCATCGCTCCGCGACGGTCAAACCCGACCACTCGGCAACCTCCGCGCGCACCGAGCTCGCGTCGTCGACGACCCAGCCCGGAAGCCACGCGAGCATGCAGGATCGTAGCAGCATCCGGCGGCTCGGGGATCCGTGAACGTCAGAGCGTTTCGAGGTACGCGATGAGAGCCGCGCGGGCGTCGGGGGCGAGGTCGAGGCCGTAAACGTGGCCCACGGCGGCGGGCGCGCTACATCGGACAGCGCTGCAGGTTCACGCTCCGTGCCTCCAGAGCACTCGCCGCCGGTCGTTCGCGATGGGGGATTCAGCGAAATACCCCACGCTTCGGGACGCACGGAGCAGCGCGCCGTGACCGCCGCGGGCGCGCTAGGACTTGGCCTTGGCGGTCGCGACGGCGGGACCTGGGTCCACTACGCGGTAGCCGACGCCTTTTACCGTCTCGAGGTAGCCCTGGTGGTCACCGAGCTTCGAGCGGATCTTGTTCACGTGGACGTAGAGGCTCTTACGATGGTGGAGACGGCTGTGTCCCCACAGCGCCTCGCACAGTTGCTCAGCGGTCAAGAAGGAGCCGTGCGCATCCTCGAGCACGCGAAGTAGCTTGAATTCGGTGCTCGTGAGCTCTATCTCGCTGTCGTAGACACGGAGCTTGAGCGAATCACGGAGGAGCTCGATGTTGCGTGCGGGCGCGGCAGGTGAAGCAGCGCGAAGGCCCGACGTCTTGCGGTTCGTGAGCACGCGGATGCGCGCGAGGAGCTCGGCGATCTCGAACGGCTTGGTGAGGTAGTCGTCTGCCCCCATCTCGAACGCGGAGAGCTTGACGTCGAGCTCACTCGACGCGGTGAGCATCAGCACGCTCGCGGCGTAGCCGCGCTTGCGGAGCTCGGTACCGGCCTGGACGCCGTTCATCCCGCCGCCGAGGTCCCAGTCCATGAGGACCACGTCGTATTGCTTCGCTGCGCACATCTCGAGCGCTTGCGGCCCGTCCTTCGCAACGTCGACGGTCATGCCGGCGGCGCGGAGACGGAGCGCGAGCACTACCGAGAGAGCAACTTCATCCTCTACGTAGAGGACACTCGTCATCGACCACCCCCGGCGACGTTACGCCCCGGACCTTTCAACGAAAAGCGTACCGGATTGGCAAGGGTCCAGGAGTTCAAATCCCCGGATTTTGACTGACGGGCCAATCGATCACTCAGATAAATCAATGTGTTACGGTAACGATGCTGGTGTGCCCCGCGCCGACGTTCACGGTCAGCAGCTGGAAGTGGCCGCCGTTCACGGGCTCGATCCGGATCTGCTGAGGGCCAGCCGGCAGTGGCGTGCTCCAGAGCGGCGTCGAGCCGAGGAACTTGCCGTTCGACGCGAGGAACGCGCGTGCCGGCGTCGCGGTGGTGAGCTGCAGATAACCGAGCGCGGACACGCCGTTGTTCGCGTCCGTGCCGTGCTTCTTGGACGACGTGGACGGGAGCGCGCGCTGCTTCGGGAGCGTCTCGAGTGACACCGGAGCGGCGGACCTCGCGGCGACGGCCTTGACGGGCTGGAGCGCAGGCGCGGAGGCGACCGGCGTCACCGGAGCGGGGAGCGCCGCGATCGGCTTCTTTGCCTGCGCGAGCGCGGGCGCCTGGGCGGCGACCGCCGACGCGGACTCTGCGCCGTCCTCGCGGGAGTTCGCGACGCCACGCACCGCGAGCGCCGCGAGCAGCGCCGACGCGCCGACGGCGCCGAACATCGCGACCTTGTCGAGCACGCGTGCGCGCTTCGCGGACTTGCGTCGCTTCGAGCTCGCCGGATTGACGAGCGTGATCGGGATCGCCGACGGGATGGCCTTGCGCCGGGTAGCGGCCGGCTCCGGCACGGGCACGCTCATTGCGCCCGGCACCGGCGAGAGCGGCGGACGGGTCTCGGCGTCCTTCGCCCGCATCGCGTCGCGGTTCGACGACGTCACGTCGAACGTCGGCGCGAACGGCATGGACGGGACGAGCTCGTCCACCTGGACGGTCATCGTGACCGGCGCCGGCATCGGCATCCGGAAGAAGTCCTCGGCGTGAACGCTGAGGGTGCCGGGCGGCGCGACCTTGATGAGGTCGTTCGCCTGCACGCTGAGCGTACCCTGCGGCCCGATCTTCACGATGCGGTTCGTCAGCTCGTCGCTGAACGGCGGGATCGAATCCGACGAACGCACCGCGGGAGGAGCCGCAGAGAGCCCGATCGGCTCGAGCACCGGCTTCACGGCGAAGGCCTGCTGCTTCTTCACGATCGGCGCGGGCGCCGCGGGCTTCGCGACCTCGTAACCGTCCTCGCGGATCTCCTCGGCGAACTGTGACGCCATGTACTCGGAGATCTCCTGCACACCGACGCGCGCGCCGATCTTCGCGAGATATCCCTCGAGCTGGAGCGCGAACGTCAGCGCGGTCGGCGTGCGATCCGTCGGATCGCGCTGGAGCGCGGCCATCGCGATCTCCTCGAGCTCCTTCGGGTAGCCCTCGAGCACGTCGGACGGACGCGGGAACGGGTCGGACGCGATCGCGAGGATCGTCTGCGCCGCGTTCGACCTCTTGAAGAGACGAAATCCGGTCGTCGCCTCGAACAGTATTACGCCGAGTGCCCAGACGTCGGTGCGTCGATCGAGTGCTTCCTGGTTCAGCTGCTCCGGCGAGGCGTACGTGATCTTCCCGCTGAAGCCGGTGGCGACCGTCTGCTCACGACGCGGATCGACGCAGCGGGCAATGCCGAAGTCGACGACCTTCGTCACGCCGTCGTAGAGCACGAAGATGTTCTGCGGCGAGACATCGCGGTGAACGACCTGGGCCGCCTTGCCGTCGGGCCCGCGGAGCTCGTGCGCCGCGTGTAGACCGCGCGCCGCGTCGGCGATCATCCGGAGCGCGAGCGGCATCGGAATACGCGCCGAGGCCGCCTTGCGGAGCACCTGCTTGAGCGAGCGCCCCTTCAGGTACTCCATCGTCATGTACAGGGTGCCGTCCGCCTCGCCGAAGTCGAAGACGGAGCACACGTTCGGATGGTTGATCATCGCCGCGAGGCGCGCCTCGTTGAGGAGCCACCGCTGCTGGCGGTCGTTGCCCATCGCGGTCGTGTTCAGGGTCTTCAGCGCGACGCACTTGTGGAACCCGTGCTGCGCCTCGAGCTCGGCCAGGTAAACCGATCCCATGCCGCCCGAATCGAGCAGTCTGGTGATGTGGTATCGGCCGAGTCGCGTTCCTACCCGACTGTCCTTGCTTGCCTTGGCTTTCACTTGGCGTTCCCCGTGTTCGATTGTTCACTTGCCGGAGCGGCGTTCGCAGCGCCGGCCGCGCCCATGATGCGGAATTCGACGCGTCGGTTCTGTGCGCGTCCGTCGGAGGTCTTGTTGTCGGCGACGGGCCGAGTCGGGCCGTAGCCCTTCGCGGTGAGGCGTTCCTTCGGCACGCCGAGCTTCTCGAGCGCAGCGGCGACGCTCTCGGCGCGTGCCTGGGAGAGCTCCTGATTGCGCTTGGCGGACCCGTTGGAGTCGGTGTGGCCCTCGATGGAGATCACGCCGAGATCGGCGCGTGCTCCGATGACGCTCGCCATCTCCGCGATGAGCTGCGCGCTCCGGGTCTGGATGACGGCGCTGTTGTGCTCGAAGTAAACCGGCTCGACCGTCTTGATCTGGTACTGGTCGACGCGGAGAAGATCCGGGCAGCCGTCCTCGTCGTCACGACCGTTGACCGTCTCCGGCTCGTTCGGACACTTGTCGACCGCGTCGGGGAGGTTGTCACCGTCGTTGTCGGGATCCGGGCAGCCGTCTTCATCCTGCCAGCCGTCCTTGTCCTCGGCCTGGATCGGGCACTTGTCGTCGACGTCCGCGATCCCGTCCTTGTCGTTGTCGTTGTCGGGGCAGCCGTCCTCGTCCTCGAAGCCGTCGACGTCTTCCGCCTGGTTCGGGCACTTGTCGGTCTTGTCGGCGATGCCGTCCTTGTCGTTGTCGAACTCGGGGCAGCCGTCCTCGTCCTCGAAGCCGTCCTTGTCCTCTGCGTCGTCGGGGCAACCGTCCTTCGAATCGGCGATGCCGTCGTGATCGCGATCTCCATCGGGCTTTTGTTTGGGCGCCTCTGGACTGGTCGGCACGGGCGTCCATTCGAGGGAGCCGACGGCGCGGACGTCCGGCGCGCCGAATCCACGGCTGAGCCCGGTACCGACGCCAAGACCGGCAGAGACACCGCCCGCGGAGAAGTAGTGCCCGCCGAGGAGCGCCTCGACCGGGGTGCCCTGCTTCGAGAAGCTGCCGCCGGAGATGCTCGTCCGTCCGAACACCTCGGGGCCGACGAGCCAGCGGCGATTTTCCGTCGTGAAGCCCGCCGCCGCGGCGAAGCGCGCGTCGCTGCCGACGGATTGGCCGGAGAAGTTCGCACCGCCGCGGACATTCACGCCGAGCTGTGCGCCGTACTCGAACCACTTGATGCGGCCGCCCGCCGTCGCGCGCGGAATGAAGCCGACCTTGTCGTCGCCGGCAAAGCCCTTCGACTTGCCCGTCGGGAGCGTGAGCTGCGCGCCGATGCCGACCCGGATCGGGCCGTCGGCGGGGAGGAGCGCGATATCGCCGGAGAGACGGAGATCACCGAAGTGAACGCCGCTCGCGGGTGCGTAGAGCTCGCCGTCGACCGTGCGCGCCGTCGCGTCGGTGACGTTCAGCGCGGGGATATCGAGGCCGATGCGCGCGAGGTTCCCGAAGTAGTAAGAGCCGCCGATGTGCGCGACGAACTCCTGGTTCACCAGGGTCTGCTTCGCGCCGGTCGCGAGATCGTAAACGACGAGCGGGTGGTGCGTGTACGAACCGAGGACGCCGAGTGCGAACTTGTCGTGCCGGGAGTAGTCGAGGCTATCCAGGGAGAACCACGCGCTGCCGCGGTCGGACGGCGAGAGTCGATCCAGGGTAAACCCGGCCGAATTCGCCGCCCCTGCGCGCGCTGTGAGGAGCACGGCGAAGGCCGCCGTCGCGACGCTCCTCGAAAGCTTCATCTCAGATTCTCCCGCGGCGACGCAGGCGACCCGCGCCGAGCAGCGTGATACCGACCAGGACGCCGATCGGCGCCGAGGACGAGTGCGGTGCGCCGGGGACGCTGCAGTTCAGGCCAGCGCCGGCGATCACCTGGGCATCCGTAGTGACGTTCGGGTGCGACGCCGCGCCGCCGGTGTTGCCGTGCTCGCCGCCGCTTTCGCCGTTCGAGCCGCCGTTGCCGTCGACCCCGCCGGAGCCGTCGCCGCCTGCGCCCGCGTGGCCTGCGGCGCCTGCGGCGCCCGCATTGCCGTGCCCGCCGTTGCCGGAGTGGCCGCCGTTGTCGGAGCCGCCATTGTCAGAGCCGCCCGCGTTGTCGGAGCCGCCCGCGTTGTCGGAGCCACCCGCGTTGTCGGAGCCACCCGCGTCGTCGGAGCCACCGACGCCACTGTTGCCGCCGTTGTTCGTCGCGCCCGCGCCGCCACTCGAAGTGCCGCCGCCGCCGTTCGAGCCGCCGCCCTTGCCGGCGGAGCCGCTCGCACCGGCAGCGCCCGCGACGCCGGTGGAGCCGCCCGCGCGGCCGGTCGCGCTGCAGTTGTTCGGACTGCGGAGCGGCGAGTCGGCAGGGTTCGCGAGGACGGTCACGTCCGCGCAGATGATGTTGAGCAGGTTCGCGTGGACGCCGAGCTCCGGCGAGAGCTCGATGTGCGGGAGGATCGACGTCAGCGTGCACGGCTGGGTCTCGTTCCAGCCCACGCTCAGGAGCTTGCCCGACGTGAGGCCGAGGAACAGGAGCTCACCGGACGAGCTGCCGTGGAGAAAGTCGAGGCCGGGGATACCGGGGACGATGTCGCACTTCGTTGAGTCGCCGCAGATGTCGATGTAGCCGTCGGCGGGGACGTTCAGGCTGGTGAGCGGGATGGCCGCGTACGGAAGGCACGTCTTGCCGTCGATCAAGGTGATGGCGGAGACGCCGCAATCCGTGAGCGAGAGGAGACCGGTACCGCTGTCGGTCCGGGTGACGTGGAGCTCGATGAGCGGCGTCGTGTCGGTGCCGGACGCCGCGTAGTCGACCTTCTCGAGGCTCACGGTGCACTTGGGCCCGGCCTGCACGGTGAGCGCCGCAGCCGTCTCTCCGATGTCACTTGCCGAGATCGCCCCGCCGGAATCGCTCGCGCTGCATGCGCCGAGCACCCCGAGGGTCGCACAACCGAGACCAGACAGAAGAATCGCTCTCCGGATCACCATTTGAACGCAGCACCTCGCCCTGCGGAGCCGCCGTCGTGAATGCACGAATCGCGTCCGCCTGTGCTCGATGTAACGGCGACTGCGAAGTTGCCTTTAGGACGGGTACTCCGCGACTCGGCCACACTACTCTTTGCGCAGTGTCGACCCGGGTGGTCACATCGGGTTCGCGCACCAAATTCACCGATCGCGAAACCGTTCGTGAATTCGTTTTCCGGAGCACCGGATCTGCTGGAAATGCGGCGTGATACCCACCTCTCCACCGTTCATCCGGCCAGACGATCTGCTTCGTTCTGCTCGCTCTAAATTAAGAAAAAGTAAGCAATGGCAACGGCGACGCGACCGAGATCGCGCTCCGTCGCGACGAACGCGTGCGACGCCTCGTCACGCCTCGAAGAGGATCGAGTTCACCAGCGCCGCGCAGTGAAGCCTGGTGGCGTTCAGTGAAGCGTCCGGGTGGGGGCCCGGCGCCTTCGTCACGAGACCCAGGCGCGCGCGTTCCGGAAGAGACGCATCCAGGGGCTGTCCCCCTCCCAGGAGCGCGGACGGAAGGAGAGCTGCACGGCGCGGAAGACGCGCTCGGGGTGCGGCATGAGGATCGTCGTGCGGCCGTCCCGCGTCGTGAGCGCGGTGATCCCGTTCGGCGAGCCGTTGGGGTTCTCGGGGTAACGCTCGGTGTTGCGCCCCCGGTGATCGACGAAGCGCGCCGCGACGAGGCGCGCGCCCTCGAGCGCGTCGCGCTCGCCGTCGCTCGTGAACTCGGCGCGACCCTCGCCGTGCGACACGACGACGGGGAGACGCGCCTGCTCCATGCCGCGGAGCAAGATGGAGCTCGTCTCTTCGATGCGCACCAGGGAGAGGCGCGCCTCGAACTGCTCGGAGCGATTGCGCACGAATCTCGGCCAGTGCTCGGCGCCGGGGATGAGCTCGCGGAGATTCGACATCATCTGGCAGCCGTTGCAGACGCCCAGGCTGAACGTGTCCGTCCGCTCGAAGAACCGCGCGAACGCGTCGCGGGCGGCGGGGTTGAACAGGATCGTCTTTGCCCAGCCCTCGCCGGCGCCGAGCACGTCGCCGTACGAGAAGCCGCCGCAGGCGGCGAGGCCGCGGAAGCTCGCGAGATCGACGGCGCCACCGAGGATGTCCGTCATGTGGACGTCGACCGCCTCGAAACCGGCGCGGTCGAACGCGGCGGCCATCTCGAAGTGCCCGTTCACGCCTTGCTCGCGCAGGATAGCAACCCGGGGGCGTGCGCCTCTGCCGATGTACGGTGCGGCGACGTCCTCGGCGGGGTCGAACGTGACGAGCGCGTGCAGGCCCGTCGCCTCGGGATCGGTGCGGAGCGCTTGCTCTTCACGCGCCGACTCCGGATCGTCGCGGAGCGACTGCATCGCGAACGTCGTCTCCGACCACATGGCGCGCAGGGTGACCCGCGACGCGTCGAGGAGGACGGTGCCGCCGCGCCGGATCGCGATGCGCTGCCCGCGGGTCGGGCTGCCGATCCGCTGCACGGCGCCCGCGAGCCCGAGACGCCCGAACGTGCCCGTGACGCGATCGATGTCCGACGTGCGCACCTGGAGCACCGCGCCGAGCTCCTCGCTGAAGAGCTGCGCGAGGGGGTCGCTCGGGCCGTCGGGGAGCTCTATCGTGAGACCGGCGCCGCCCGCGAAGGCCATCTCGCACAAGGTGACGAAGAGGCCGCCATCCGAGCGGTCGTGATACGCGAGCAGCATGCCGCGCGCGGACAGCTCTTGCACCGCGCCGAAGAAGGCGCGGAGGGTGTCGGGGTCGTCCACGTCGGGCGGCGTGTCGCCGATGACGCCGTAGACCTGACCGAGGGCCGAGCCGCCGAGACGGTTCTTGCCGCGCCCGAGATCGACCAGCACGAGATCGGTGTCGCCCACGTCGAGGCGAAGCTCGGGCGTCAGGGCGCGCCGCACGTCGGTGACCGGCGCGAACGCGCTGATGATGACCGACAGCGGCGACGTCACTGCGCGGCGCGTGCCGTCTTCGTCCCACACCGTCCGCATGGACATGGAGTCCTTACCGACGGGAATCGCAATGCCGAGTGCCGGGCAGAGCTCGACACCGACGGCGCGCACGGCGTCGTAAAGACGCGCGTCCTCGCCGCGGTGGCCGGCAGCGGCCATCCAGTTCGCGGAGAGACGGATGTCGGAGAGCTTCGCGATGGGGGCCGACGCGATGTTCGTGATCGCCTCCGCCACGGCCATGCGCGCCGAGGCGGGCGCGTCGAGCAGCGCTATCGGCGCGCGCTCGCCCATCGCCATCGCCTCCCCGGTGAAGCCATCGAAGCCGGATAGCGTGACGCCCGCGTCGGCGACCGGGATCTGGAACGGGCCGACCATCTGATCACGAGCGACGAGGCCGCCGACGCTTCTGTCGCCGATGGTGACCAGGAAGCTCTTGTCCGAGACGGCGGGGAAACGAAGCACGCGGAACGCCGCGTCCTCGATGTCGATCGCGGCGAGGTCGATGGGCGCGTGCCATGCCGCGAAGTGCTCGGCGCGGCGCACCATGCGGGGCGGCTTTCCGAGCAGCACCGAGAGCGGCATGTCGATCGGCGCGTCGCCGAAGTGCGAGTCGGTCACGACGAGATTGCCGTCCGACATCGCTGTCCCGACCACGGCGTAAGGGCAGCGCTCGCGCGCGCAGAGCGCCTCGAACCGCCCGAGCTTTGCGACGTCGATCGCGAGCACGTAGCGCTCCTGCGCCTCGTTGCACCAGATCTCGAGCGGCGACAGCTTCGTCTCGTCGTTCGGGATCTTCCGGAGCTCGAAGCGCGCGCCACGGCCCGCATCGTGGACGAGCTCGGGCAGCGCGTTCGACAGCCCTCCCGCGCCGACGTCGTGCACCGACAGGATCGGGTTCTTCTCGCCGAGGGCCCAGCAGGCGTCGATGACCTCCTGGCAGCGGCGCTGCATCTCGGCGTTGTCACGCTGGACGGAGCCGAAATCGAGGTCCTCTTGTGACGCGCCGGTGGCCACCGACGACGCGGCGCCGCCTCCGAGGCCGATGAGCATCGCGGGGCCACCGAGGACGACGATCGGCGTGCCCTCGGTGAACTCCTCTTTCTTGACGTGCTCGCTCCGGATGTTGCCGAGGCCGCCCGCGATCATGATCGGCTTGTGATAGCCGCGGACCTCGCGTCCCTCGGGCCCCTCCATCTCGAGCTCGAGGGTGCGGAAGTAGCCGTTGATGCAGGGACGACCGAACTCGTTGTTGAAGGCGGCTCCGCCGATGGGCCCCTCGAGCATGATGTCGAGCGCGGACGCGATGCGCTCCGGCTTCGACGGCGTACCGAGCTCCCAGGGGCGCGGCAAATCCGGCAAGCGCAGGTGCGAGACGCTGAATCCGGTGAGCCCGGCCTTCGGCTTGCCGCCGCGACCGGTGGCGCCCTCGTCGCGGATCTCTCCGCCGGCTCCGGTCGACGCGCCGGGGTGCGGCGAGATCGCCGTCGGGTGATTGTGCGTCTCGACCTTGATGAGGACGTGCACCGGCTCGACGGTGGCGCCGTACACGTGGGTGTCCGGATCCGGGAAGAAACGCGACGCGGTCGGGCCCTCGAAGACGGCGGCGTTGTCACGGTACGCGGAGAGCACGCCGTAGGGCGTCACCTCCGTCGTCCTCCGGATCATCTGGAAGAGTGACGACTCCTCGGGTTTGCCGTCGACGATGAAGTTCGCATTGAAGATCTTGTGACGGCAGTGCTCGCTGTTCGCCTGGGCGAACATCATGAGCTCCGCGTCGCTCGGCGAGCGGCCGAGGGTACGGAACGCGTCGACGAGGTAGTCCATCTCGTCTTCTGCGAGCGCGAGGCCGAGGTCGACGTTGGCGCGCTCGAGGGCGGCGCGACCGCCCCCGAGGACGTCGATGACCTTCTTCGGCCGCGGCACGTCTCCGTCGAAGAGCCTCGCCGCGTCTTCGAGCGAGTCGAGCACGGACTCGGTCATGCGATCGTGGAGCGCTCGGCGGAGCGCCCGCTCGTCGTCGACGGCGCCGCTCACCCGGTAGGCGATGCCGCGCTCGACCCGCCGCACCGTGGAGAGCCCGCAGAGGTGCGCGATGTCCGTCGCCTTGGACGACCAGGGCGAGAGGGTGCCGAGGCGCGGAACGACCAGGAGGAGCCGCGCCGAAGCTTGCGCTTCACGCCGCGGGAGGTTCGGGCCGTAGACGAGGAGCTTCTCGAGGGTCGCCTTGCCGGCTTGGTCGAGGGGCGCCGAGACGTCGGCGAAATGGACGAACTCCGCGGAAAGATCCGTTACCCGCGGGTTCCTGGCCGAGAGCGCGCGGAGGCGTTTCTCGAGGCGGGCTGTGGAAAAAGCGGGCGAGCCGATGAGGGTCAGCATGGCTTTGCCGAGGCCGTCCTTCTCCGCGCGCCGTGCGCTCTGCAAGCGAATTCGATGGCCCGCCCGCAAGGTAGCAGGTTCCGCCGGGCGCGGGACGGATTATAGGACGTCGCGGCATGCGCGAGATCGCGAGCTTCCCCGAAGAAAAAGACGCGAAGCTCTTCGCGGACGTCCTCTGCGCGCGCAGCATCGACACCGAGATGTCGAAGACCCGCGACGGCGCCTTCGTCGTCTGGGTGCTCGAGGAGCGTCACGTCGAGGCGTCGCGCGCGGCCTGGGCGGCCTTCGACGCGAACCCGAGCGCACCGGACCACGCCGCGGCCGCCGGCTGCGTCGACCGGAAGACGAAGCTCGTCGAGGTCGAGCAGCGCCGCTCGCGCCACGAGATCATCAACGTGCGCGGCAAATGGGGCGCCGTCGGCGCACAGCGTGCCCGGTTCACGCTGGCGCTCATCGCCATCAGCGTGGCGACGACGCTCATCACGTCCTTCGGGCATCGCGCCGATCTCGTGCGCTACATCGAGATCGGGACGCCCGAAGAGCCGATGCTCGGGCAGACGTTCTGGCACGTGCTGCACGGGGAGGTCTGGCGGCTCGTCACGCCGATTTTCCTGCATCTCGACTTCTTTCACATCCTCTTCAACATGTGGTGGCTCTACGACCTCGGTACGGTCATCGAGACCCGCATCGGAAGCGTGAAGTTCGCGGCGCTGGTGCTCGTCAGCGCCGTCGTGTCGAACTTCGCCCAGTATTACTACCTGCCGAGCCCGTCGTTCGGCGGCATGTCCGGCGTCCTCTACGCGCTCTTCGGCTACGTCTGGGTGCGCGCGAAGATCGATCGGTCGTTCGGGCTCATGCTGCCGCCCGCGACGGCGATGATCCTCCTGGTGTGGCTCGTCCTCGGTGTCACCGGCGTGTTCGGCAACGTCGCGAATGGCACTCACGTCGCCGGCCTCGTCGTCGGGTGCGTGCTTGGAGCCGCGTCCGGCCTCCTGTCACGCACCTGAGGTACTTAGCAGGGGGGCCTTGGCCGCCCGCCGCCCTTCGGGCGCGCTCGCGCTGCTCGCGAGGGAGGTGGGCAGTGACGGGATGACGACGATTGACGTCGTGGGATTGGTTTGTGGGGGGCCTTGGCCCCCCGCAGCTTCGCCTTCGGCGAACTGCTCCCCCCGCCGCTTCGCGGGCTCGCTTCGCTCGTGGGGGGCCTTGGCCCCCCGCAGCTTCGCCTTCGGCGAACTGCTCCCCCCGCCGCCTTCGCGGGCTCGCTTCGCTCGCGGGGGGCCTTGGCCCCCCGCCGCTTCGCGGGCTCGCTGCGCTCGCGCAGTCAGCTTCGCCTTCGGCGAATTGCTCCCCTCGCGGCTTCGCGGGCAGGTCCGGAGCGTCGATGCGGAATTACTTGGTCGTCGGGGCGCTCTCGCCGAGGAGCTCGGGGAGCTCGTTCGTGGGGGCGCCGAGGCGCGCGACCGCGCTCAGGTGATTGAGCAGGAACGCGCGGTTGTCGGCCACGGAGAGGTTCTGCATCTCGAGCGCGCCGATGCGATCGGACGGCGAGAACGGCGCGTCCTCGACCCGTTCCATCGAGAGCTTCTGGGGGTCGTACGCCATGTACTCGGCCTGGGTGTCGAGCAACGTGTAGTCGTCTCCACGACGGAGCTCGACGGTCACGGAGCCGGTGAGGCTCGGCGCGAGCCAGCGGGTGAGCGCGTCCTTGAGCACCATCGCCTCGGCGTCGAACCACTTGCCCTCGTAGAGGAGGCGGCCGAGCTTCCGGCCCAGGGTGAAGTAGAGGTCGATGGTGTTCTCGTTGTGGACGGCCGAGAGCAGGCGCTCGTACGCGATGTGGAGGAGCGCCATGCCGGGCGCCTCGTAGATGCCGCGGCTCTTCGCGTCGATGACCCGGTTCTCGATCTGGTCGCTCGTGCCGAGGCCGTGACGGCCGCCGACGCGGTTCGCCTCGAGGAGCGCGTCGATCGACGTCGTGAAGCGCTTGCCGTTGATGGCGACCGGGACGCCACGCTGGAGCTCGACGGTGACGCGCTCCGGCTCGATCTTCACGTCCTGCTTCCAGTGAGCGACGCCCATGATCGGCTCGACGATGTGAAGGCCCTTGTCGAGGTGCTCGAGGTCCTTCGCCTCGTGGGTCGCGCCGAGCACGTTGGCGTCGGTGCTGTACGCCTTCTCCTTCGACATCGTGTACGGCAGGCGGAGACTCTCGAGGTACTCGCTCATCTCCTTCCGACCGCCGAACGCATCGACGAACTTCTGATCGAGCCAAGGCTTGTAGATCTTGAGATCTGGGTTCGTCAGGATGCCGTAGCGGTAGAACCGCTGGATGTCGTTCCCCTTGTGGGTGCTTCCGTCGCCGAACACGTCGACGCGGTCGTCGCGCATGGCGCGGATGATCGACGTCGCGGTCACCGCGCGACCGAGGGGCGTCGTGTTGAAGTACTTCTTCCCGCCGTTCGACAGATGAAACGCGCCACACTGAAGCGCCACGACGCCCTCGCGGGCCAGCGCTTCGCGGCAATCGACGAGGCGGGCGAGGGCCGCGCCGTGGGTCATCGCGATGGGCGGGATCGTCGCCGGATCCTTCTCGTCGGGCTGCGCGAGGTCGGCGGTGTACGCGCAGACCGACATGCCCTCGCGCGACATCCACGCGACGGCGCAGCGCGTGTCGAGGCCGCCCGAGAACGCGATGCCGACGCGGGTGCCCGCAGGTGGTAGCGACCGATAGATCCGGCTCATGGCGCGGCGAGATACCATGCACGCGTGAGCGCTACCAGAGCGACCGGAAGCGCGACCGGCCGGGCAGCATTTCGAGCAAGTCCCGGCCGCGCGCTGCGCTATGAAGCGACGGTGACGTCACGCTGCGGATGGCTCGTCTCGACCGTCGTGCTCACGATTTTCGTCGTCGCGTGCGCTTCGCGACACGCGCCGGCCACGACGCCGCCGCACACCGCCGCGACGCCGTCCGGTTCTGCCGCGGCGCCGTCCGCGCCGGGCGCGCCCGCGGGCGGCGTCGCCTGCGTCGAGAACATCGCGTTCGACGGCGATCCGAACGGGCTACTGTGGGACGCCGCGCACGCGCGCCTCGTCGTGACGGACTCCGCGCACGCACGCTTGCTCGCCTTCAGCGCCGAGCACGGCGTGTCGGTGCTCGCCGATATCCCGCCCGACGAAGGCAAGGCCGGCGCGAGCCTCGGACAGCCCGTCCTCGACGACGGCGGGGAGCTCCTCGTCACGCGGTTCGGCAACGGCGTCACAGGCGGCATCGTCCGCATCGACGCGAACGGCACCGTCGGCAGCGTGAGCGGCCTCGACCCGGAGCGACGTCGCATCGGCCTCGCGTCGGCAGAGGGGCGGCTCTTCGAGACGTACTTCGTGAAAAAAGGCGCAGAGCGGGCGGGAGGCGTCGCGGAGGTCCGCGCCGACGGCCCGGAGCTCGACGTCGCGTCGTTCCAGAAACCGGTGGGCGTCGTCGCCGCCGGGGGCGCGCTCTACGTCTCCGATCAGGATCAGAACGCCATTTTTCGCTGCGCGACGACCGCGGGCGCGACGTGCACACGTTTCGCCACACTCACGAAACCGGATCTTCTCGCCGTCGGTCCCCATGGTTCGCTCTTCACCGGCGGACGCGGCGGCGAGCTCCGTCAGATCGACAGGGCCGGCGCGGTGGAGCGGGTCGTCGCAGGTTCCGGGGAGATCCGCGGCGTTGCATGGGACGGCGCGCGACGCGTGTTCTTCACTCGTCGTGCCGCCGACGGGCGCGGCGTGATAGGCGCCTGCCTACTCCCTTGAGGCTCACGTTGAACAAGGCGACCAATCCGACCGCGCCCACGACCGGGGACGCCTGTGACACCTGTGCCGGCGGCGCCCTCGGCGACACCGGCTCGTGCATCCAGCCCGCCGCGGACAGCTGCAAGACCGACGCCGCGTGCACCGCGTTCGCGAAGTGCGTCTCGACCTGTCCGTGAGCGTCTACACTCCGGCGCGCCATGCGCGTCTCGCCTGCCCTCTCCACGCTCGTCCTCGTCGCGACGAGCGCGTGCACTGGACCGTCCGGACCGCCCATCGGGCCGCGGAGCGCGCTCCTGATCCGCGCCATCGACGCGCCGAAGACCCCAGATTTTCTCGCGAGGCCGCGCACGCTGATCGCGCACCTGGACGACGGACCGCTGAAGACCGCGCTCGCGCGCTGCGACGGGCACCCCCTCGTCGCGACGCGCTTCTCCATCGGGCATCGTGGCGCGGCGCGCGGTTTCCCCGAGCACACCCGCGAATCGTACCAGGCTGCGGCCACGATGGGAGCGGGCCTCATCGAGTGCGACGTCACCTTCACGAAGGACAAGAAGCTCGTCTGCCGTCACTCGCAGTGCGATCTCGCCACCACGACGAACATCCTCGCCGTCCCTGCCCTCGCCGCGAAGTGCGCCGCGCCCTTCTCACCCGCTGATCTCGTCACCGGCAAGGAAGCGTCCGCGCGGTGCTGCACGAGCGATCTGACGCTCGCGGAGTTCTCGTCTCTCTGCGGCAAGATGGACGGCCACGACCCGCGCGCGACGACCCCAGCCGCGTACCTGAAGAGCGCCGCCGACGCAGACTCCGCCGTCACTTGCGGCAAGGTGATGAGCCACGCCGAGAGCATCGCGGTCATCGACCGACGCGGACGCGACTTCGTCCCCGAGCTCAAGGCGCCCGAAGTACCGATGCCGTTCGACGGCTACACGCTCGACGACTTCGCAGAGGCGCTCGCCGACGACTACCGCGCGGCAGGTGTCGCCCCGCGTCGCATCTTCGTCCAATCCGCGAACCTCCGTGACCTCACTTACTGGTCCGAGCACGCGCCGGAGCTCGCCGCGAACGCGATCTACCTCGACGAGAGTGTCGATACGAAAGACGGCTACGCCGCAGCCGTCGCGGCGCTCCCCGGGCTCGCCGCGCGCGGCATCCACACCGTCGCGCCGCCGATGTGGGCGCTCGTCGACCTCGACGCGACGGGCCGCATCGTACCGTCCCTCTATGCAAAAACGGCAAAGGCGAGCGGCCTAGACCTCGTCACCTGGACGCTCGAGCGCTCGGGCAGCCTCGAGCACGGCGGCGGCTACTACTATCAATCCGTTCGCGCCGCGATCCACGGCGAAGGCGACATCTTCCGCGTCCTCGACGTCCTCGCAACGGACGTCGGCATCCGCGGAATCTTCTCGGACTGGCCCGCTACCTCGACGTATTACGCCAACTGCATGGGGTTGTGATGTTCTCCCTGAAGATGCTGACCACCGGCGTGGCGACCTTCGCCGTCGCGTGCGGCACCACGTCGGTCCGCGGCCGCGACGCGGACGCGTCGACGCCGCCCGTCGCTGTGACGCTCGCGACGGCTTCTTCTCCGACACGGCTCGTCCTCGACAACGCTTACGCCTACTTCACGACGTGCACGCCGTCGGGAGGCGGCGTGTCGCGCGTGCTGCTCGCGGGCGGCCCGGTGACGTCGGTCGCGCAAGGTCCAAACTGCCCCGTCGATCTAGCCTTCGATGGTGGCGAGCTCTACGTCGCGGGTCTGAACGGGAACGACGTGGCGCGCCTGGACAGCATACGACCGACCATATTAGTGGTCGCGAAAGATGCGCTGAATGGAATCGTCGTGGACGCCACCAGCGTCTATATGACGACCGCGACGTCGATCCTCGTCGCGCCGCGACAAGGCGGCACCGCGACGACCCTCGCGACCGTCACCGGACAGCGCGCCGCGACGCGCCCCATCGCCGACGCGGATCACGTCTACTGGGCGGACCCGCTCCTCGGCACCCTGAACGGCGTCGCGAAGAGCGACGGCACCGTCACGACCCTATCCGCCGCCCTCGACGGCGTCACCGCCCTCGCCCTGTTCGACTCCGACGTGTACGTCGCCGCGGGCTACGTCATTGCGAAGGTGCCCACCGCGGGCGGCGCGTCCACGACGCTCGGCACCGCCGCCGGCGCGCAGTCGCTCGCCATCGCCGTAGACGCCCGCGGCGTCTATTTCTCGAGCACCGGCGTCCTCTGGTCGCTCCCGACGACCGGCGGCGCGCTCACCACCGTAGCCACCGACCACGGCGACCTCGACGCCATCGCGCTCGCCAAGGACGCCGTCTACTGGACCAGCGCGCCGCCCTGCGACGCGAGCGACGCGAGCGATTGCCAGGGCCGGATCGCGTCCATCGCTCGATAGAGACGTGTTTCCGGCGATACCGAACTCATCGCGGGTCGCCAGCGTCATCGCAGACCAGGAAGCAGGACGACCCGGATTGATCGAGCAGGTAGCACGCCCAGGTTCCCCCTCGGCACTCGCAGATCCATCCGTCGACCAATCCCGTGCCCGGGTCCTGGACGAAAGGCGGTTCTCCACCCGCTCCGTCGCAGTCACACACGGGTTTCACCGCCATGAGGCAGCGATCACCGGAACTGCACGTTCCGCACGGTAGATCCGACGCCAGCTCGGACGAAGCTGCGTCGCACTGTCGAATGCCGGACCGGTGCCCACAATCCGCATCCATCACCCTGAGCGTCGGATGGCAGCCGTACATCGCGGCGTACCCACCCGGAGACACCAATCCGACGGTACTCTCCGCCGGCGTGCACATCGCCCCGCCGCCACCCTGCCCGCCCGCACCTACTGCGCCCGTTCCGCCTTCTCGACGTGACCCTTTCACGTCTTCTCCACTGTCCGCTCCGCCGCGACTTCCGAGGACCTCGTGACCCCCGTCAGCGTCGCTCCCGCCAGCCGTTCCAGTGGAACAAGCCACGGCGAGCCAACCAGTTACCTGCAATCCGAGCCATCGCGTCCTCCATTTGCGCATCCAGCGTCCTCCAGCACCCTCAACACATGTAGCACGTTGCGACGCTTCGCGACGGCCGGAGCTCCGACTTCACGGCGACGTGGGCGTTCTCGTCCTCGGCGGGATTACTACTCGCAACGGGAGGCGTGATCACCCCAGCTCGCCTCGCTCTGAAGAAGCCCCGGCTGACCCACTGGTGCCCTGTCGGGGCGTTCGAAAATTCTCACACAGACCGCATGCCGGGGCGCGTTCGTGTTTCTGGAGCTCGCGACGTTCGTCAACCCGCGGCCGAACCGCCCGAACGCCTCGGCAATCGCTTGTTTCGGGCCTGGACAACTTCGAGGCCGAGAATCCCGCCGAGCCTTCGCTGACGTATACTTACGGCGTGCCCGCGCCGAGTGTCCCTGCCATCGCTGCTCGTTATTCGGAGCGGCTCCTCGCGCTCTTCGGTGAACGGCTGGCGAGTGTGCGGCTCTTCGGCTCGTACGCCCGCGGCACAGCGGACGACGACTCCGATGTCGACGTGGTTGTTCTCGTGCGTGCCCTGACGCGGCGCGAGAAGATCCTCGCCATCGAGCTCGGCTGCGAGGTCGCCACCGGAACTGGCATCGCTTTGTCACCCTTCGTCCTGTCGGAAGCCGAGTTCGAGACGCTGGTCCGACTCGAGTCGAGGCTCGCGCTCGACATCGAGCGAGAGGGGCTGCCGCTTTGACGGAAGAGAACCGCGCCGTCCACGTAATGGCCGAGCTCGCCCGCGGCGAACAGTCCCTGCGGGCGGCCCAGGAGCTGCTGCGTCTCGGCCTGGCGAGTGATGCTGTGAGCCGTGCCTACTATGCGGCATTGCATTTCGTGCTTGCCCTGCTTCTCACCGAAGGTGTCGAACCGCGAACCCATCGCGGCGCGGGCGCCATGCTGAGCCTGCACTTCATCGTACCGGCGCGGCTGAGTCCCGAGCGTGCCAAGGAGTTTGCCCGGCTCGAACAATTTCGGACGGAGGCCGACTACAACCGATTCTTCGTATTCACCCTCGAGGGCGCCACCGAAGAAGTGGAGGTCGCGGAACGGTTCTGTGAGGCGGCGCGCGCATGGCTCCTATCGAACGGATGGACGAAGAGCGCCTCGCCAGCGAAGTAGGGACGGGCACGACTCCTACCGGATGTGCGGCGCCTCCCGGCTGGAATGGCGTGGGCTCGTAGAAATGACCAGTTGCGACGCGGGTTCTTCCGGGGCCATGCTGGTTCGAGCGCCTTCGCGGCGCTTCCACGCATGTCCGACCGACTGAGGCCCGGAGACGTCTTTGCCGAGCGATACCGTATCGAGCGGTTCATCGCGAAGGGCGGCTTTGGCGTCGTTTACGCGGCGGAGCAGGTCGACACCGAGGCGAAGGTCGCCCTGAAGATCATCTGGTCGCACGTCCTCGAGTCGGACGGTGCGCTCGAGCAGTTCAAGCAGGAGGCGCGGCTCGCGAGCCGGGTCGGGAGCGAGCACGTCCCTCGCGTGTTCGACGTCGGGCGCGACCCGTACACGGAGCGGCCGTTCCTCGCGATGGAGTTCCTCGAGGGCGTGCACTTCGAGGAGCTCGTGCGCACCGGCGGCCCGCTCCCGCCCGCGACGCTGGTCGAATACTTCAGTCAGATCGGCCGCACCCTGGACCGCGCCCACGGCTACGTCGACCGGGACGGCGTGCGTCGCCCGATCGTGCACCGCGATCTGAAACCGGAGAATCTCTTTCTCACCCGTCGCGATGACGGCGCGCCGCTCGTGAAGATCCTCGACTTCGGGCTCGCCAAGATGGTGGGCTCAGCGGCGACGCTCAGCCACGATCTGAAGGGCACGCCGCTCTTCATGGCGTTCGAGCAGGCGTCGGTGGGTCCCGTGACGCCCCAGACGGACATCTGGGCGCTCGGGCTCATCGCGTTCTATCTGCTCACCGGGCGGTTCTACTGGCTCGCCGGCAACTCGCCGGACTCGCCGTTCACTCGCATCTTCACCGAGGTGCTCTCGGCGCCGCTCGAGGTTCCCTCGGTGCGCGCGCGCGCCCTGTCGGCGCCGATCATTCCGTCGGCGGACTTCGACGAGTGGTTCACCCGTTGCGTGAACCGCGACTCGTCGAAGCGCTTCGAGACGGCGGGCGAGTGCGTGAAGGAGCTCGCCGCCGCGCTCGCCGGACAGCCCGTACCGGCGATCGCGACGACGATGGCGAGCGTCGCGCCCGGGCCGATACCGAGCCTCGCGCCGGAGCCGATGGCGACGGTCCAATCGCTCCCGCCGTCGAGCGTGCTCGGGCTCCTCCCGGAGAGCACGCTCGCGCGACGGCGCTCGTTCGGGCGGCGCACGGCGTCGGTGGTGTTCGCAGCGATGCTTCTTCTGCTCTCCGCCGCAGGGCTCGTCGCCTCGCAGCGCCCGCGCGCCGTCGCGGCCGCGCCCGGGCCCGTCGCAACGGCGTTCGTGCCCGCGACGACGTCCGACGAGAAGCGCGTCGAGCCGCCCCGGGCCGTCGCAATGACGACGGTCAGCGTCGCGCTCGACGCGGGCAGCGTCCACACCGTCGCGCTCGACAAGCGACGCGCGCATCGCGCGAAAGCCGCA
This sequence comes from Polyangiaceae bacterium, assembly GCA_036272055.1. Classification (GTDB taxonomy): domain Bacteria; phylum Myxococcota_A; class Polyangia; order Polyangiales; family Polyangiaceae; genus DASZVB01. Next base: position 51,568 of record DATAZL010000090.1, read on the forward strand.
AAGCCGGCAGAGCCCGCCGTCGCCGAGACGGCGCTCGCGCCGGCGGTCGTCCCGCCGCTGCCCGCGGCTCCGCCGCCGCAGGATCCGTACGATCACCGCTGAGCGCGCGGCTCACGGCGTGAAGTCGTGGATGCAGCACCGGAACCCGACGACCACGTTCTTGCTGCGACGCGGGAGCAGGCGGACGCTCGTGCAGGCGAGCTGATCCTCCGACGACTGGTACGAGCCGCCGCGCGTCGCGCAGTTGCCGTCCGAGGTGTTCGGATCGCAGGCGCTGGTCCACTCGGCGACGTTCCCGCTCAGATCCGCGATGGCACACCCCGGGTCGCCGACGGTGCAGTTCGTCATCGTGCTCACCGGCTCGACGCCGTGCTTCGCGTCATTGCCGTTGCAATCCGTCTCGAGGCACGGAGCGGTGCAGCCGTAGCGCGAGCCACTAGACGTGCACGCCGCGTAGAAGTCGCTCCTCGCCGCCAGCGTCGACGGGGCGAGCACCTGCGTCGTGTCCGCGCAGAGCTCCTTGCCGGCCCACTTGCAGTACGCGTCCGCGTCGCACCAGTCGACGCACACCCGCGGCCCTGACGGATCGACGCTCGCGTCGGCGAGGAGCGTCGTGCATTCGGCGGGCAGGTCCGCGCCGGCGTCGAGCTCCGGGCACACCTCGTCGCTCGACCCCGACGGTCCCGCACGCAGGAACTCGGCGTACTCCGCGAACGTCACCTCGGTGCGATCGACGAGGAACACCGAGCCGTTCGCGCGGGTGACCGGCGCCATCGCCGCACCCTGCGCGAGCCGCCCCTCGCACGCCGCGCCGACGCGGCCGCCGACGCTGCCTACGTCGCCCGCGGTTCCGCCTTGCCCCGCTCCACCGTCGCGTCCGCCGCTTCCGCCATTGCCGCTCGCCGCGCCGCTGCCGCCGTTCGCGCCGCTGCCGCCGCTGGCCGCGCCGTTCGTCGCGCCGTCGCCGTTCGTCGCGCCGTCGCCGTTGACGCCGCTTGCGCCTCTGCCGCCCGCGCCGGCGCCGCCCGTGCGCACGCACGTCTCGAGGCCGGCGCTCGCGCCCCGGCCGCGCGAGAGGCCCGCTGGACACCCTTCGTGGAGCTCGTCGAAGCAACCCGCGACGGCCAACGCTCCGACCACGACGATGGCCATGTTGCGGCGCGCTCCGCTCATTCGAAGCTCTCGCGCAGGTACAGGGACGCGCCCTGGGACGTCACGGACGGGAGCACGGCGGGGAGAGCGAAGCCGCCCTGGGACTTCGCCGACGGCTCCGACGCCGAGGGATGCAGGAGAAACCAGAGACCGACCGCGACCCCCGCAATGCCGACCGAGCCGGTGACGGCGGCGATCGTCGAGAGGGTGTCGCGCTCGCGCCCGGCGGCGATCGCCGGCGCGCTGCACGCGTAAGTGCTCTGGTAGCCGCAGCCGCGCTCGGCGGTCTGGTTCGCGGAGACGGCGACCGCGTAGAGCGTTCCCGCCGTCGCGCCGAGCGCGAGGCCCGCGCCGCCGATGACCCATCCGAGCCGTCGATCGCGGGCGTCGGCATCGCCGTGCACCGTCACGCCAGCGTGCGGTGCGACGGACGGCGCCTTGACGAGCGACGGCAGGCGGAGCTCTCGCGACTCGCCCTCCTCGACGCTCACCTCGACGGTGCCGGGGACGTAACCGGGCGCCTCGACGACGATGCGGTGCGGACCGGGGTCCACGGGGAGGGACGCGCCGAGGCTTCCCGTCGCGAGCACGACGTCGTCACGGCGGACGACTGCGCCCGGCACGGAAACGGCCATCACGATGGTCAGATGTGGGAGTCGCGAGAGGAGCGTCGAGGCTCGCCGGCGTGCCTCGTCGGACTGGGCGGTGTCCCCGCGCGCGGTCGCGAGCTCCGAGGCGGAGACGAACTCGGCCCACGCGGTCGCGACGCGGCCCTGCGTCTCGTGACACGCGGCGAGGTTCAGGAGAGTGCCGGGCATGGCGTCGAGCCGCTCGCTCTCGGAGAATTTCACGCAGGCGGCGTCGACATCGTGCGCGGTGAGCCGCTCCCTGCCCTCACGGAACAGTGCCTCGGCGCCGGCCGGATCGCCGGCGTGCGCGACCCGCGCCGCGAGCACGGCGGCGAGCGGTAGGAGCCGAGCTGCCCGCTTCATGCCGCCGTTCGACGTCGCCGTCCGAACCACAGCGCGACGGCCACGCCGAGGAGCACGACGGAGCCCGGGTCGCGACGACCGGGTGCCGTCACCGAACAGCCCGACTCGACGGTGTCGCTGCCGGCCGCGCCGGCGTCGGCGTTCGACGTCCCGGCGTCACCGACCGGCGTGATCGGCGCTCCGCCGTCACGCGTCGGCGCGGCGCCGGCGTCGTTTCGCGTGCCCTCGACGCAGCGGTGATCGGTCGTGCACGCGTAGCCGCTCGCGCAGTCGCCGTCGGCGGAACACGGCTTGAACGCGCAGGCGCCGTTCTGGCAGAGATAGCCGTCGCACGAGACGATGGTGCCGCTCGCGGTGAGCACCCCCGCGCCGTCGGTGGAGCAGGTCGTGCCCTGGTCGTTGCAGATGCCGGTGCCGGAGCTGACGTCGCAGACCGCGCCGCGACGGCACTGGTCGTCGGAGCTGCAGCTCGTGTTGCACTTGCCGCTCGCGCACGAGTACGCGCCGCAGCTCGTCGGAGCGTCGCCGGCGGCGCACGCGCCGTGGACGCAGACGGAGCTTGCGCGCCAGTCGTCCTCGACGCAGGCGCCGCCGCCACACGACATGCCGTCGGGATAGGTGCAGGCCGCGGCGACGCCGTCGCAGTAGCCCCCGCAGGTGCCTCCGCCGGCTCCGACGCACGCGGTGTGTCCCGTTACCGGGTCGCTGCCGGCGGGGAGCGTCGTGCAGCGGCCGTCCTTGCCGCAGGCCTGACACGAATCGCCACACGGCTGATCGCAGCACACGCCGTCGAAGCAGACGCCCTTGCCGCACTCTTGCGACGACTTGCACGCGCCGCCGTAGCGCTTGCCGCGCTTGCAGTCGTGAGTGTCGTCGGTGTCGCAGTAGTAGTCCGGATCGCAGTCGTCGTCGGACGCGCACTGGTCGAGGCAATCGCCGTTTGCGCCGCAGGAGCGGCCCATGCACTCGTCGACGAAATGACCGGCCCCGAGCACGGTGCAGGTCCCCGCGGTGGACGCGGGACGACACGGCTTGTCGCCGCACGCCGGATCGGCGCAGACCTGACTGCCATAGCGCGCGCAGTTGCCGGTGCCGCAGTCGGCGCCGCTGTTGCATTTCTGCCCTGCGACGAGCTTGCACGCGCCGGCGTTGCCGGTGCCGCCGGCGACGCACGCGCTCGTGCCCGAGCACCGGCTCGCGGGCGCGTCCGACGCTTCGTCGTCGGGGCCATTCGTGATCGCGGTGCAGACACCGGGTACCGCGGCGCAGGTCTGACAGGGCGCGTTGCACGCCGCGTTGCACAGGTACCCGCCGGCGCAGAACGCCGGAGCTGCGACGGTTCCGGTACACGCCGCCGCGCACACGCCGGCCCCGTCGGTCGGCGCGCTCTTCACGCACGTCCCGGTGTCGCAGTCGGCGTCGGCCGTGCAGGCGCCACCGCGCGTCGAATACTCGACGGTGCGATTACCGTAGCTGGCCGCCGCGAACCCGCCGAACTCCACGACGCGGCCGCGCTTCGCGTCGAAGACGATCCCGAACGCGCCCTTCGCGTCGGGGAACGTCGGATCGAGCGACGTCGGGGCCTTCGCCCACACGTCGTTCTCCGGGTCGTATTCGTACACGTCGTGGAAGGTCTGCGTCGTGCAGTCGTCCGAGGCGCAGCCGCCGTGAAGGACGACGCGGTTGCGGACCGAGTCGTAGGCCGCTCCCGCGTTGGTGCGCGCGTCGGGCGCCGAGGCGCGGCACGCCGTGCTCGTGCAGAGCTGTGACCAGCGCACCGTCGTCGGATCGAACTGCCAGAGGTCGTTCACGACGCTGGTGTCGGTGGTCCCTCCGAAGAGCCAGAGGACGTCGCGAGCGCCCTTCTTCACGTGAACGAACGCGGGGTACGCGCGCGGCGCGGGCAACGCAGCGCTCCCGGACTGGCAAGCCGCGTCGCACAGCGAGGACCACGTGCTGCCGTCCCAGCGGAGGAGCGCGTTCGAGCGCTGGAACGCGCCGCTATTCTGGACCTTGCCGCCGAAGAGCGCGACGTCGTCGCCGACGTCGGTCATGGCGTGCGCGATGCGGCGCGCGGCGACGCTCTCGCCATCGGTGCAGGACGGCTGCGACGCGAGCCGCCACTTCGCCGTCGAGCCGGTCCACTCCCACGTCTCGCAGAGCGCGCTCGGACTGCGGAACCCGCCGAAGAGCACCGACACGCCGCGACCCGGCGCGTACGCCATGGCAGCGCTGCCGCGTCCACCGGGGGCGTCGTTGTCGCCGGGGTTCACTTCCTTCCACGCGCCGTCGTACTCCCAGGTGTCGCCGAGGACGTCGATGAGCGCGCTCCCGCCGTAGAGGACGCTCACGGCGCGGCCGGAGTCGTAGGCGAAGCTCGTCCAGGCGCGCCCGGTGGGCTTCGGATCCGTCGCGACGCTCGTGAACACGGCGTATCCGTGGTTCGACGGCGCGGCCGCGCCGTCGGCGACATCCGCCTGAGCGACGCCACCGAGCGGCGGCGCGCCGCTCGAGGTGCACGCCGCGCCGAACAGAAGCGCCATCGCCGCGCCGACGACGCTCGCTCTGCCCCCGCGACGGAGATCCGAGTTTCCCATGACGCTACCCTCTCGCACGACGACGGCCGAAGCCGAAGTGGTTTGGAACCCGGGCGCCCGGTCAGGTGACCGCGGTCGCGCCGTTCGGAATACCGTGTCCGACGTCGGCCGGCGGCGTGCCGCCCGGCCACCAGCAGCTCGCGACGAGCTTCGTCTTCACCCCCGCGGCGTTCAGCGTCGGATGCGCTGCGCGGAGGAGCGCAGCGATGCCGGCGACGTGCGCCGCGGCGAAGGACGTGCCCCACACCTGCCCGTACGACGGCGTCGGGAGCGTGGTGTTGAACGCCGTATAGACGTTCACGCCGGGCGCGACCATGTCGAGCCCGGTGCCGAAGCGCGACGCGCCCGTGGTGGGGTCATTCCAACGTGACGTGCACGCCTGATCGGCGGCGCCGACCACGACGAACGCACGCGTATCGGCGGGCACACCGGGAATGGTCGTCACGGCCGAGCTCGACGAAGGGTCGTAGTTCCCCGAAGGCGCGATCACGACGAGGTCGCCGGTGGTCATCGCCTGGAGGAGCGCGCTGTCGAACCGGGTCGCGTCGGCCTGGGTGGCGATGCAGAGCTTCGCCGTGGCGTAGAGGTTCAGCACGTCGAGGCCGATGACGACCACGCCCTTGGCGGAGCCGAGGATCGAGGCGGCGTAGCCGAGCGCGTCGGTGACGTGCGAGAGCGAATGGCAACGGAGCGACACGTGGCTCACGTTCGTTCTGAGACCGGTGACGCCGGCCATTCCCGTGAAGCCCCACTGGGCGCCGGCGATCGCGACCATCTGCGTGCCGTGGGGATCGCCATCGCCGGGCAGACACGTCAGGGCGTAGGGCGGCGTGCCGCCCGTGAATTGATCGATCGCGACGCTGAGCAACGTGTCGACGCCCACGTCGATGCCCGGCGCGAAGACGCCCGAGTCGAGATAGAAGACCTTCACCGCCGACGTCGCGCTCGTGCCCGCGATGTTCCACATGTTCTGGGCGAAGATGTGCGAAAGCGTCGCTTGCTGCCGCGTCGGGTAGTCGGGATCCGGCGGCGGAAACGACGCGAACGGCACGATCATCGGCAAGCCGCGGAGGCAGAGGACGAGCTTCCCGTCGGTCGTCTCGAGAAAGCGCCGCGCGAGATCGTAGGTGTCGACGGGCTCCGTGAGGCGCGCGCGGTACCAGCGCCCGCCCGCGGGCGGCACGTCTTTCAAGATCGTCAGGTAGCGCTCGAGCTCGCGCGGCAGCACGATGACGTCGCCGCCGTGCTCGGCCTTCGAGCGGATGTCGACGAACCACGGATCGATGGCGTAGTGGACGGTCTTGCCGTGCTCGGTCGACGGGAAGTGATACACGGGCGCGACCGCGACCCTGGCGTCGAAGTGCGCCTCGACGAGCGCGCGTTCGATGCGCGCGACGGCGCCCTTGCCGACGAGCCACACGGTGTTGTTCGACTGAGCGACGCTCGGCGCGGCGAGCCGCCCCCGGCGCTTGCCTTCCCCGCGGGGGTCGATCCGGAGCTCCTGCTTCAGTACGATGTCGTCGCGCTCGAGCTCGAGGCCGTCGACGGTGATGGTGACGTCCTGGCGGATCCGGATCGTCGCGGAGGTACCCGTGCGCCCGACCACGTCGGCGGAGAGCCCCGGCTCGGACCCCGTCTCGAGCGCGAGCCCCGCGTCCTTCGCGATGCGGACTAGCTTCTCGCGCTCTTTCTGGGAGGGAACGGCCAGGGCGACCAGGGCCCTGTCGTGGTCGATGAGCTGGTCGAACTCGGATCGGTCGGGGATCTGAAGCGGCATGAGGACACCTGAAGAGGAGCGCCCAGTGTGCGCTATCCCAACTAAGACTCGCCCGGACTAGCCTCGTCAAGCGCGTCATCGTGGGTAATTTTCTCGCCGCAGCGCTCATGACGCGCCCCGAGCACCACGCCGCTTGCGTCAGGCCCCGTGGTAGGATAATTCGCGGGTTCCTGAAGGGGCGACCAGAAAGCTAAGCATGTCGGACGCTGGGCATCGACTGACACGATACGTCCGGATCGCGACGGCCACACTCGGTGGCGCGCTCGTGAGCTTCACCACGCTCGGCGCTCGGGCAGCCGAGGACGAGGCGAGCGCAAGCGTTTCCCTCGACGGGGATTCGTCTGCGAGCGCGAGCGGAAACGCCGCCGCGGCTCCCGCGCCGGAGGGCGACACGCCGCCCGACGCGCCGGTGGACTGGCGCACGAAGAACCCGGCGAACTACGAGTTCGCGTTCGTCTCCGTCGCCGCGTACCAGACGTGGGGCATCGCCGGCTCGGTCCTCTTCTTCGGTATGGGCGGTGGCCTCGGCCCGCCGCTCTACCGAATCTCGAAGATCGGCCACAACAGCATCGGCTGGGATCCCGATCTCGAGATCGCGTACGCCAACGCGTTTCTGCGCCTTTCCCCAGTGAAGTACGTGGACGTCGACGTGGGCCCGAAGATCGGGCTCGGCAGCGCGCTCTTCAACGTGCCCGACGCTCCTCAGAGCTCCTTCTCGTACGGCGGCTACGTCGATCTGCGCTTCGGTTCTCCGACCATCAAGGTCGGGCCGCGCTTCGAGTACGACCGCGTAGCTCACTCGAGCTTCTCGGAGAGCGGCTGGCGTTTCACGCCGATCATGCTCCGCGTCGTGCACTGAGCCGCCCTCTTCACACTTCTTAACGGAGAGCCCCGCTGCCTCTTAACGGAGGCGACTCAAGCTCCTTCTTCAGACGCGAGCCGACTGCTCGCGCCACGAAAGAAGGAGACTCGAGATGTTTGGATTTTTCCTCGGTTCGGCGTGCCTCGCCGGCCTCGCGATGATGGCGGCTCGCCGCCACCACGGTTTTCATCGTCATGGATTCGGCGGCCACGGCTGCCACGGCGGGATGGGACACCACGGCGGTCCGTTCGGTCGCCGCAGCCGCGACGGTTTCGGCCGGCGCATGCTCTACGGCATCCTCGACCGGCTCGACACGACGCCGGGCCAGGACAAGGCGATCCTCGCCGCGATCGACGATCTTCGCGACTCGGCGATGAACGCGCGGCGCGATCTCCCCGACGTGAAGAAGCAGGTCGCCGACGCGCTCCGCGCCGAGACCTTCGACGAGACGGCCTTCACCGCCATCTTCGACGAGCCGCTCACCCGGGTGAACAAGCTCCGCGACGAGCTCACGAAGTCCGCCGCGACCATCCACGAGACGCTCTCGCAGAAGCAGCGCGAACGCCTCTACGACATGATCGGCTCGTCGACCCGCTGGGGTTACGGCCACGCCTTTTGACGGGAGAACGACCATGTACCGTTTGCCCATCATCGTCCTGACGTTCGGCGCGATCGTCGGGTTCGCGTCCGCGGCACACCACGGGATGCAGTCACGGCACGAGGCGTTCGAGCGTCACGTCGCGGACGTCTGTGCCGACGCGGCGCTCAGGGCCCGGCCGAGCGCTCCGCGCTGACGCTCTCCGCCCGCCGTCGCTCCCGCCCGGTTCGGCTCCGCCCTTTGGGAGCCGGATCGGGCACCGGCTCGTTATAGTGAGATCGCATGCCCCGGGTCCTCGTCATCGACGACGATGCGCGCCTCTTCGAGCTCCTCCAGAGCTATCTCGAAGAGAACGGCCTCCTGGCGGTGCACGCCGCGGACGGCAAGCGCGGCCTCGACGAGCTCGGCCGCGGCGCGTTCGACGCGGTCCTGCTCGACGTCATGATGCCGGGCATGGACGGTCTCGAGGTGCTCCGGAAGATCCGCGCTCAGGGCGCGGTGCCGGTCATCATGCTGACCGCCAAGGGCGACGAGACCGATCGCGTGGTCGGCCTCGAGCTCGGCGCGGACGACTACCTCGGCAAGCCGTTCAGCCCGCGGGAGCTCCTGGCGCGCCTGCGCGCCGTGCTCCGGCGCACCCACCCGACGGCCAAGGACGAGCGGCTGACCGCGGCTGACGTCGTCGTCGACATCGCGTCTCGCTCCGTCCATATCAGTGGTCAGAGCGTCGAGCTCACCGGGCTCGAGCTCGACCTGCTCGTGGTGCTGCTCCGCCGCGCGGGCCGCGTCGTTCCGCGGGCTGCCCTGCTCGAGGAAGCCGGGCGCAGCGACGTGACCGTCAGCGAGCGCACCGTCGACGTCCACATCTCGAACCTCCGCCGCAAGATCGGCGACCGCGACCGGAAGCCGCCACTCATCAAGGCGGTGCGCGGCATCGGCTACGTGCTCGCGAGGGACTCATGAGGCACCTCCCGCCGGGTCACGGCCGCTGGCACGCCGAGGCCCACGCGCACGGGCACGCGCACTTCCGGCGGCGTGGTTTCCGTGGGGCGCCGCTCCATCGCCGGCTCTTCTTCTGGTTCGGGATCTCCATCTTGCTGATGGGAGCCGTCGCGGGGACGGTCATGATGGTCTTCGGTTCGCGCGACGGCGACGAGCTCGGGAGGCTCCGCGCCTTCGCCGGCGGGCGGCTCGCCGTCGTGTGGCACGACGACGCCGCGCGGGCCGAGCTCGTGAACGCCATCGGGCGCGACCTCGACGTCGGCGTCGCGCTCGTCGACGCCACCGGCAAGGCGCTCGAGAAAGCCGGACCGGTCTGCGCGAAGCCCGATATCGTCGTACCCGTCGTCGATCGCGCAGGGACGCGGCTCGGCGAGGCCCACGGCTGCTTCGCGCGCCCGTCGGCGCACCGGCGTCGTCCCTTCTTCGTCGCCATCGCCGCCGCCGGGGCGACGCTCTGGCTCGCGTCGTTCGCCGTCGCGCGGCGCATCGGGCGCCCGCTCCGGAACCTCGAGGAGGTGGCACGAGAGATCGGCGAAGGGAGGCTCCAGAGCCGTGCTCGTCTGGGGTGGCACGAGCCGGGAGAGGTCGGCGTGCTCGCCGAGTCCATCAACGAGATGGCCGCGCGCATCGAGAAGCAGCTCGCCGATCAGCGCGAGCTCCTCGCCGTCGTGTCGCACGAGATCCGCGCGCCGCTCGCGCGCCTGCGCATGCTCGTCGAGATGCTCCGCGGCAAGGAAGCCGACGACCTCACGATCGCGAAGCTCGAGCGCGAGATCGTCGAGATCGATTCGCTGGTCGGTGATCTGCTCGCGAGCTCCCGGCTCGAGCTGTCGATGTTCACCTTCCGCCCTCTCGACGCGGGCGAGCTCGCGGCCGAGGCGCTCGACCGGGCCGGGCTGCCGCCGGAGCTCTTGAAGGTGCACACGTCGGAGCTCGGCTTCGAGGGCGACGCGACCCTCGTCGCGAGGGCACTCGCCAATCTGCTCGACAATGCCGCCCGTCACGGTGGCAAGGCGACGGAGCTTTCCATCCGCGAGGACGGCCCGTCGTCGATCGTGCTGGAAGTGACGGACGACGGACCGGGATTCGACGCGGAGACCCTGCCTCGTGCCTTCGAGCCGTTCCAGCGCGGTCACGTCGAGCGGCGTGGCTCGACGTCACTCGGGCTGGGCCTTGCGCTCGTGCGTCGCATCGCGGAGGCTCACGGCGGTGCTGCCTGGGCGGACAATCGCCCCGAGGGAGGAGCGAAGGTCGCGCTCCGCCTGGCGAGGCGAGCCCGAAGCGCTGCCTGAATGGATTACCTGATCCACCTCGTCCTCGGCGAAGGACGCTTGCAATGGTACGGGCCGCTGACCGTCGTGTCGCAGATCGTCGCGCTGATGACGATCCCGTCGGTGCTACTCCAGCGACAGGGTCAGCCGCGCGCGGCCCTCGCCTGGCTCCTGATGATGTTCGCGCTACCGGCCTTCGGCGTCGTGGCGTGGTGGCTCATCGGCCGCACCAGCATGGTGCGAAAGCGAAGGAAACGCGCGGCGCGGGCGCGAGCCTTCGCCGAGCGCTACGGCCCGGTGCATTCCGAGGCGTGCGCGGCCTTCGATGGCCTCCTGCCGCCGCGGGCGCTCGGTGACTCGATCTTCACGAGCCACGGCAACGGCGTCGAGCTGCTCTTCGACGGGCCCTCGGCGTTCCCCGCCATGGAGCGGGCGATCGCGGGCGCAAAGCGCAGCGTCCATGTGATGTTCTACATCTTCCACGACGACGAGACGGGGCGGCGCTTCCGCGATCTGCTCGTCGAGCGGGCGCGCGCGGGCGTGAAGGTGCGGGTGCTCATCGACGCCTGGGGCACGCCGCGCTTCACGGGGAAGTTCAGCAAGCCGCTCCGCGACGCGGGGGCGAGCGTCGCGGCGTTCCTGCCGTCGCACTTCATGCCGCTGCTCGCGCCGCGGTTCAACTTCGCCAATCACCGGAAGCTCGTCGTCGTCGACGACCGGATCGGCTTTCTCGGCGGCATGAACGTCGGTGACGAGTACGCGCTTCACTGGCGCGACGTCATGGCGCGCCTCGAGGGACCGGCCGCGCGCGCGCTCGACCACATCTTTCTCGACGACTGGTACTTCGCGAGCAAGGAAGACGTGCCACTGCCGGACCGCCACCCCATCTCGAAGCCCGGGTCGACGGACTGCGCCGTCGTGGTGAGCGGCCCCGACCGCGCGTCGTACATCCACGACGCCTATTTCATCCTGTTCACGCGCGCGGTGAAACGCATCTGGATCGTCACGCCGTATTTCATCCCGACCGATGCGCTCGCGACGGCGCTGACGACCGCTGCCGGTCGTGGCGTCGACGTACGCGTGCTCCTGCCCTCCACATCCGACGTCAGTGTCGTGAAGCACGCGGCGCGCTCCTTCTACTCGGACCTCATGACCGCGGGCGTGAACATCTACGAGTACCAGGGCCCGATGCTCCACGCGAAGGCGTTCCTCGTCGACGACGACGTCTCGACGGTCGGTTCGTCGAACGTCGACACGCGAAGCTTCAAGCTGAACTTCGAGGTCGGGTGCTTCCTCGCCGACGTCGCGACGAGCCAGCGCATGTCGGACTGGTACGAGGAGCTGCTCTCGAACTCGCACAAGGTCACCCTCGCCGAGATCCGTGGCCGGTCGACCGGCGCGAAGCTCCTCGAGTCCGCCGCGCATCTCTTCAGCCCGATGCTCTGACGCACCGCTGCGTAACTATGCCGTGCGGAGACGGCGCGCCGGGCCAACGAAACAGGGGCGACAATTTCGTCACCGAAAGAATATTGCGAGCCCAGCGCAGTGCGCCGAGCACGGATTCCGAGTAATCCACCGGCTTCCCTGGGAATGCCCCCGGACTTCACTAAAATCCCCGCTCCCAACGACGGAGTGCCCGTGCAAATGCAAACGGATCTGGTCGCGCTCTGCGCCGAACTCGAACGACTCTTCGAGCTCGATGAGCTGAAAAAAATGAGCCGAGACGTCCTCGGCGTGGACTCGGATGCGCTCGGCGGAAACTCCGCCAAGGGCTCCTTCGTGAAGGCGCTCACCCAGCGCTGCCTCGAGTCGGACGCCGTCGTCGCGCTGTGCGACGCGATGGCCGCTGCTCGCGAGGACCTCGACCCACGAGTCGCGGAGCTTCGCTCGCACGGCCTGCGCAACGACGACGAACTCGAGCTCGGGGACGAGTTCGGGCCGTACCTCATCCTGAGGCGCCTCGGCCGCGGCCGTCTCGGCAGCGTCTACCTCGCGCGCCGCGATAGCGACGACGTGCGCCTCAAGGTGCTCCGTCGTGAGGCGACGTACGACCGTGTCGGTCTCCAGCGCTTCCTTGCGGCAAGCCGGCTGGTCGGATCCGTCGAGCACCCGAGCCTGCCCGGACCGGTGGACGCCGGCCAGATCGGTGGACGCTTCTACATCGCCCATCGCAACGTCGAAGGGCAGACCCTCGCCGCCCGCGTCGCGAAGACCGGCGCCGTCCACATCGAAGAGGCGCGCACCCTGCTCCAGGGGATCCTCGACGCGCTCGGCGCGCTCCACACGGCCCGGCTCGTCCACGGCAGCCTGCGGCTCGAGAACGTCCTCGTCGGCACCGACCACGACGGCTCGGACGTCGTGCTGCTCCTCGACGCCGGCGCGTATCACCTGACCGCCGCGCCCGGCCCCGCCAACGGCCGTAGCGACCGTCTCGCGTCCATCGGCTCGTACAAGGCGATGTCGCCCGAGCAGATCGAGGGACGACTTCCGGACCCGAAGAGCGATCTCTACTCGTTCGGCGCCGTGCTCTACGAGCTGCTCACCGGGCGTCCGGTGTTCGAGGGCCAGAGCGCGGCAGAGGCGTTCATGGCGCACCTCACGCGAGAGCCGAAGCAGCCGAGCCGCGTGGCACCCGCGGGCTGGGCCGGGCACGACGTCGATGAGCTCGTCTCGCAGCTCCTCAGCAAGAGCCCGTCGTATCGCCCGATGGACGCGCAGACCGTCGCCGCCGCTCTCGACTCCCTCGGGACCGAGAGCGCGCCCGAAGAGCTCATCCCCGACGAGGAGCTCGAGGAGCGCGTGACCACCCTGCTCGGCGAGCCGACGAGCGCCGCCGCCGAGGAGCGTCTCTTCGCCGCTCTCCGTGAGGGCGGCAGCGTCGCACGGATCGCCGAGGCGTTCCGGCTCGCGGCCAACATGCTGCACGCCGACGCGGGCCCCGAGCAGCTCGGCGGCCTCGAGCGGCTGCTCGGCAGAGCCGCGAAGCTCTACGGGACGAACCTGAAAGATCCGGAGTCCGCCGAGCCGCTCTATGCGCGCCTCGCGGAGCTCAAGCCGGACGACGCCGAGGTGGCCCGTCAGCTCGAGAAGCTCCGCCGTCACCTCGGCAAGCACGAGGAGATCGTGGAAGCGCTCCTCGCGCGGACCGAGGCCGAGGACGACGGCGCGAAGAAGGCCGCGCTGTGGTCGCAGATCGGCCGCATCTACGTGAACGACCTGCACGATCCCGAGCAGGGTCTCGTCGCGTTCACCCAGAGCTACCTGCAAGATCCGACGCCCGCCGCGGCGCACGAGGTGGAGCGCCACGCAAAGTCGGGCGCCGCCTGGGAAGAAGTGCTGTCCACCGCCGCAGAGGCGGAGGACGACGAGGAGCGTTCGCCCGAGTCGCAGCAGGCGCTGCTCCTCCAGCTCGCGCGCTGGCACGAGTCCAAGCTCGCGCGCTCGGACCTCGCGCTCCCCTACTACTCCAAGGTGCTCGCGCTCGACCCGACCCACGACGCCGCGCTCGACGGCGTGTCGAACGTGTACCGGAAAGCCGGGCAATGGAGCGAGCTCGGCTCGACGCTCCTCGTGCGCGCCGACGCGCCGAAGACGTCGTCGGCAGCGGCCCGCGACCTGCGCGTGGAGGCCGCGGAGATCCTCGAGACGAAGCTCGGCGCGACCGACGCGGCGCGCGAGCTCTACGAGCGCGTCCTCGAGGACGATCCGACTCACAGCAAGGCGGGCGAGGCCCTCGTCGGCATGTACGAGAAGGCCGGCGACTTCCCGCGCTTCGTGAAGGCGCTCGAGGCGCGCGCGAGCGCGTTCAAGGGCGCGGAGCGGAGCACCGCCCTCTTCCGGATCGCCGAGGCGACCGAGCTCTACCTGAAGGACCTGCCGGAAGCGATCCGCCGCTACGAGCTCGTCACCGCCGACGACCCGAAGCACGTCGGAGCGCTCCAGGGTCTCGACCGTTGCTACAGCCAGGCCGGGCGCTTCCGCGACCTGGTGAAGAACCTCGAGCAGCAGATCGCCGTCGCCGCGACGCCCCGCCAGAAGATCACTCTCTGGGAGCGCATCGCGTCGGTGTGGGACGAGGAGTTCCTCGACCACGGCAAGGCCGCCGAGGCGTGGGAGAACGTCCTCGATCTCGACGCCGAGAACGACTCCGCCCTCACGAACCTGGCGCGTCACTACCGTGCGCTCGAGCGCTGGAACGAGCTCGTGCTCATCTATGAGCGTCACCTCGAGCTTCTCCGCAACGATCGGATGCGGCAGATCGAGAAGGCGCTCGGCCTCGGACGGGTGCTCGCCGAGGGTCTCCGGGTTCCGGAGCGCGCGATCGCGGCCTACGAGCGCGCTCTCTCACTCGACCCCGGTAACTCCGAGGCGCTCGAGGCGCTCGCACGCCTGCGCGTGAACACCGGCGAGACGTCGGGTGCCGTCAGCGCCATCGAGCAGCTCGCCCACAACGCGCACTCCGGAGCCGAGCGCGCCGAGCACTTCATCCGCGCCGCCCAGCTCCTCGAGGCACGCGGCGATCAGGACGCCGCGATCGAGCGCTACAAGCTCGCCGTCGAGGCGAACCCGAAGGACCGCTCCGCGCCGCTCATCCTCCGCGCCGCTTACGTCGCGCGCGGCGACGTGAACGCCGCCGCAGAGCTCCTCGAGCAGGAGATCAAGCAGACCGAGGGCGAGAGCACGCGCGCGAAGCTCGCCGGCGAGATGGCCGCGCTCTGCCGTGACCGGCTGAAGAACGACACCCGCGCCGAGTCGTGGGCGAAGATCGCGCTCGGTCTCGACCCGACGAACCTCGACTCGCTCCGCGTCATGGGCGAGGTCGCGTTCGACGCGAGCCACTTCGTCGAGGCGGAGCGATACTTCGAGCAGGTCGCGAACCGCACCGACGCGCTGTCACAGGCGGACGCGGTCCGCGTGCTGCGCGCCTACTCGGAGTGCCTCGAGAAGAGCGACTCCAAGGGCAAGGCGCTCGAGGTCGCCGAGCATCTCCTCAAGGTCGCGCCCGACGCGCCCGACGTCATCTCGCGCGTCTCCGAGCTCGTCTTCGAGCACGGCGAGCCGCAGAGCTCGTTCGAGCTCCACTGGCAGCTCAAGTACAAGGTACCGGAGGACGCTAGCGATCACTTCCACGCGACCATCGCGTATCGCCTCGGCGAGTCGGCCCGGCGCGTCGGCGATCTCGGCGCCGCGGAAGCTCCGCTCGAGGAAGCCGCGTCGCTCGAGCCCGGCTCGACGCTCGCGCTGAAGTCCCTCGTCCAGCTCTACCTCACGCGCGAGAGCTACGATCTCGCGATCCGCACCCTGTACCGCCAGCTCGAGAACGAGACCGGCGACGCGCGCGCCCAGGTGATGCTCGACATCGGCGACATCGCCGCCGACAAGCTCCACGACCCCTCCTACGCCGCGAAGAGCTACCTCTCCGCGCTCGGGGAGCGGCCGAACGACCGCCGCGTGCTCACGAAGCTGATGCAGCTCTACAGCGCCGAGAAGGACTGGGATCGCCTGGTCAAGGTCGTGCTGAAGCTCGCCGACTTCGTCGACGACGTGAAGCAGAAGGCAAAGTACCTGCACACCGCCGGCCGCATCGCGTGGAAGGAGATGGGCGACCCGAAGCTCGGGAGCCAGCTCCTCGCGAACGCCCTCGAGCTCGATCCCGAGAACGAGAACGTCGTGAAGGACGGCGTCGACGTGCACACCGCCGCGAACAACGCCGAGGCGCTGAAGGAGACCCTGAAGCGCCAGGTGAAGATCGCCTCCGACGCCGGAGATCACGCGCAGATGCTGCGCTCCCTGACGACCCTCGCGGACGTCTACCTGCGCCGCTTCAAGCGCCTCGATCAGGCGATCGCGGTATACGAGGCAGCGGAGGAGATCGAGCCCGACAACGTCGAGCGAAAAGAGCTCCTCGCGAAGCTCTACGCCTCGGACGCGACGCGCTACCGCGACAAGGCCGTCCAGATGCAGGCCGCCA
The DNA here is from genome assembly GCA_036272055.1 of Polyangiaceae bacterium. Taxonomy (GTDB): domain Bacteria; phylum Myxococcota_A; class Polyangia; order Polyangiales; family Polyangiaceae; genus DASZVB01. The sequence continues at coordinate 67,790 of DATAZL010000090.1, forward strand.
TCCTGGCAGCGGATCCGTTCCGGCCCGACGCGCACAAGGCGCTCCGCAAGCTGCACACCGACGCGCAGCGCCCGGACGCGGCGTGGTGCTGCTGCCAGGCGCTCTACGTGCTCGGTCAGGCCGACAAGGACGAAGAGCGCTTCTATCTCCGCATGCGCAACGAGGAGGGCATCTCCGCGAAGGCGCGCCTCACGGAGCCCGACTTCCACGCCGCGCTCGTCCACAAGGACGCCGACCCGCTCCTCAGCGCGCTCTTCACCGTCATCCAGCCGGCCGTCATGGCCGCACGCTCGAAGACCCTTCCGCAGCTCGGCTACGGGCCCGAGCTCCTCATCGACACCTCGCATGGTCAGTTCGCGTCGGCGCAGGTCATCCCCTACGTCGCGGACGTGCTCGGGATGCCCTGCCCGCCCCTCTTCCAGAACCCGGAAGATCTCGGCGAGCTGTCGTTCCTGCACGCCCAGCATCCGTCGATCGTCGTCGGGACCTCGGTCATCGGCGTCGCGCTGCCGGTGCAGACCGTCGCGTTCATGGCAGGACGGCACCTGACGTATTACCGGCAGGGTCTCTACGTGCGGCAGCTCGTGCCGACCACGACGGGGCTCAAGGCGTGGCTCTTCGCCGCCATGCGCCTCATGACGCCCCAGTTCCCGATCCCGCCGGACATCCAGGGGCCCGTCCAGGAAGCGCTCGGCGCGCTCGATCACGTCGTGACCGGGCCGCAGCGCGATCACCTGGCCCGCGTCGTCTCGAAGCTCGTCCAGGAAGGGACGGGCCTCGATCTACGCAAATGGGTCAGCGGCGTCGATCTGACGGTGGATCGCGCCGGATTGCTGATGAGCGACGATCTCGCGACCGCCGTCGAGGTGATCCGCGCCGCCGATCCGGCGTCGAGCTCGGTGCCGCAAGAGACCCGCGTCGAGGAGATCTACAAGTACGCCGTGAGCGAGCAGTACTTCGCGGCGCGCAAGGCCCTCGGCATCGCGATCGGCAGCTGAGCACTCCGGCCCCGAAGCACAAAAGATGCGAAGCTACGCGAGCGAAGCGAGCCCGCGAAGCGGCAGGGGGAACAGTTCGCCAAAGGCGAGCCGCAAACATGCGAAGCTACGCGAGCGAAGCGAGCCCGCGAAGCGGCGGGGGGAGCAGTTCGCCGAAGGCGAAGCTGCGGGGGGCCAAGGCCCCCCGTTACTTGAAGGCGGGGGGAGCAGTTCGCCGAAGGCGAAGCTGCGGGGGGCCAAGGCCCCCCTTTCCTGGGAGATCCGGGTGTTCGGGTGGGGAGCGATCCTCTGCGTGGCATGTGGGAGCAGTAATGGGGGAGCCCTGAGCGGCGGTCACGGCGGCGGAACGTCACAGACGGACGCCGGCGTCGACGGCGGCGGCGCGAGCAACGGCGGCGGCGGGACGAGCAACGGCGGGCGCGGCGGCACCGGCGCAGGCGGCCGCGGCGGCACGGGCCAGAGCGAGGACGGCGGCGCGAACGACGGCACCGGCGGCGACGTCGGGAACGACGAGGGCGGCATCGCGGCGAGGGACGGCGGCACGGACGGTGGAGACGGCGGCGCCGTGGACCGCGAGTGGCCACTCGTGTTGCCGGACAAGGGCGTCTGTACGGTGGAGGGCTGGTGCTGGGCGGCTCCCACGCCGCTCGGCGATTCGCTGAGCGGCGTCTGGGGCGCAGGCCCGACCGACGTCTGGTTCGTCGGCCACGGCGAGACGGGTACCCTCGCGCACTACGACGGCACTGCGGTGCGCGGCTTGACGGGCCTCTCGACGGAGTGGGGCAGCGTCGTGACCGGCACCGGCGCGAACGACGTCTGGGTGCTCGGCGGGCCGCACGCGCTGCACTACGACGGCGCGGCGTTCACGCGGATGGACCCCGGTACGACCAAGCCGCTCCGCGCCGCGCACGCCGTCGACGCGAAGCTCGCGTTCGCGGTCGGCGACGCAGGGACGATCGTGAAGTGGGACGGCGTAGCGTGGGCCCCGTTCGGCAGCGGCACGACCGACGATCTCACGGCGGTGTGGGCCTTCGGCGAGGACGACGTGTGGGTCGCCGGCACCAACGCCTATCACTGGAACGGAACCGGATGGGGCTCCGCCGGCGCCTGCGTCGCGTTCTGGGGCGACGCCGCGAACGACCTCTTCTGCATCCGCGGCGGCGTCGCGCTCGCGCGCTTCGACGGCACCAAGTGGACCGACGTCGGGGCCATCGGCACGACGCCCGTGCGCGGCCTCTGGGGCACGGGCCCGAACGACGTGATGGTCCTCTCGCGCGACGTCACGTACCGCTACGACGGCAAGACGTTCGCCGTTGCCGCCGCCGCGGGAGGCGTCGCCTACGACGACTCGTCGCCGCACGGCGTGGGGCTCTGGGGTTCGTCGGCGAGCGCCTATTTCGCGGCAGGGCCGCGCGTCGACGGCGCGCCGGGCTCGCTCTTTCGCTTCGACGGCACGGCGTGGAGCGCCTTCGGTGAGAACCTCGCGCCGGCGACCGCGCCGTGCACGCACCAGAGCACGACGTTCGTCGGAACAGGCATCGCCTGGACGGCGTCGAGCGAGCCCGCGACCGGCAACAAGCTCGAGCGCTGGAACGGGACGGCGTACACCGACTACTCGCCGGGGACGACCGAGCCGCTCCTCGCAATGGACGCGCTCTCCGCCGTCGACATCTGGGTCACCGCGGGAGGCGGCGACGTGACCCACTGGGACGGCACTGACTGGACGCCGTCGAACGTCGGCGCGACGACCGATCTGTCCGCCGTCTACGCCGCGTCGGCGACGAGCGTGTGGGCGGGCGGCGGTACCGGAAGCATCTTCGAATACGACGGCACGACGTGGAACGACCGCTCCGTGAAGATGAAGTCGCTCACCGCGCTCTTCGGCACGAGCCCGACCGACGTGTGGGCGGTCGGTGACGTGACGTACCACCGTACGAAGGACTGGGACGCCGTCGAGCTACCGAAGGCGTGGCCACGGCTCGTCGCGCTGTGGGGCACGGTCCCCGACAATCTCCGCGGCGTCGCGCTCTCCGCGGATTCGCCGGAGTCGTGCGCGACGGCCTGCGATCCGTCGTGCAAGGGCGCGGTGCTCGCGTGGGACGGCACGAGCTTCACCCTGCTCGCTGCCGGCGCGCCGGCGTGCGGCGACACGACGCGGCCGGTGTTCACGTCGTTCTACTCGCGTGGCCTGAGCGCGTGGGCGACCGACGGCAAGAGCGTCTATCACTGGGACGACACCGCGTGGACGCGGGAAGTGCTGCCCGGCGAGCCCGGGGACGTCGCCTGCGGCATCGCGAGCGACACTGCGGAGCTCCTGGTCGCGGGCCCCTACCCCGTGCTCCGGCAGAAGGCGCTCTCCGTGCTCAGCCCTTGACGGCCGCGGGCACGGCGAGCTCGCGGAGCACGCGGCGCGCGGCGATGTAGCCGGCGGCGCCGATGACCGACCCTGCCGGGTGACACGCCGCGCTCGCCGAGAAGAGCCCGCCGAGCGGCACGGCGACCGGTAGCCGGTCGTCGAACCCGAACGAGTTGTCGACGTGATGGATGTGCCCGTAGCTCATCCCGAAGTACTGCTCGATGGCCTTCGGGTGCAGCGTGAAGCGATCGACGACGAGATCCGACGTGCCCGGCGCGAACCGATCGCAGATCGAGAGCAGGTGCGTGACGTAGCGCTCTTCTTCCGCTTCCCACGTGCTGCCGGCGATCTCGTTCGGCACCCACTGCACGAAGAGCGCGGAGCTGTGCCGCCCCTCGGCATCCTGCAGCGACGGATCGACCGCGGTGTGGATGTACCACTCGATGGTCGGGCGCTCCGGGAGCTGCCCGGCTTGCGCTTGCCGGAACGCGCGCACGAGCTCCCCGAGCACGTCCTCTTCCGGAAGGAGATGGATGGTGGTGCGGTGCTGGCCGATCGGCTCGGGAAGGCACGTGAACTTCGGCAGCGCGGACAGCGCGAGGTTCACCTTCATCGTCATGCCCGGCCGCACGTAGCCGTCGAGGCGCGCGTTGTAGCCGCCCGGAAGTGCGTCGCGGCCGACGAGCTTGCGCATCTGGAACGGATCGGCACCGACCACGACGGCGCGGGCCCCGAGCTCGCGCCCGTCCTCGAGGAGCACGCCTTCGACGCTCCCATCACGCACGAGGATGCGCTCGACGGGCGCGGACGTCTCGAGCTCGACGCCGTGCATGTGAGCGACGCGGGCGAGCTCCGCCGTGACGGCTCCCATGCCGCCCTTCACGATCATCCACGTGCCGTCACTCCCCGGGAGCCGGCACATGTTGTGGACGAGGAAATTCATTCCCGTCCCCGGCATGTCCCACGTCGCCGAGAGCCCGGAGAAGCCGTCGGTGACGGCGTACATCGCCTGGAGGAGCTCGCTCTCGAACCCGAAGCGCGCGAGGTAGTCCCGGATCGGCTTGCGACACAGGTCGACGAACGCTTGCCGGAGCTCCGGGCGGACGTACCGCTCGGCGGTGCCTTCGATCGACTCCGGTTCGCGAAGCCAGGTCGGAGCAATGTCGTCCCGTAGCTGCGAGAGCTCGTGATCGAGCGCGTCACGAGCCCTGAGATCCGCCTCGGAGAAAAACGAGAGGAGCTGCCTCCGCGTCTGCTCTCTGTCCGAGCCGAGGAGCAAGTGAGATTTGCCGGTGGACGGTACGAAGTAATGCGGGTCGCGTCGCAGGAGCGAGAGCGACAGCCCGAGGTCGTCGATGAGCTCGGGGGGCATGAGCCCGAGTAGATAAGCGCCGGTCGAGGTTCGCAGGCCGGGCGCCCTTCCGAACGGGGCTTCCGTACGAACGGCGCCTCCCAGAGCAGCACGCGCCTCGACGACTTTCACTCGTAGACCGGACCGACCCAGCATGGCTGCCGCCACGAGGCCATTGTGGCCCCCGCCGACGACCACCACATCGAAGGCCCGTGCGTCAGCTGTCATGCGCGCGACGAAGCTAGCACTCCTCGCGTCATTTCCCGACAAATGACGCGACGTGTGCCGAGGCCCGGAGGCGACTCGGGGGCCCATCGAGGCGAACCGGAAGTATGCAGGTGAGTGTGGCAGGTGCGCCCAGGGACGGAGGTATTCTGGGTGGGAAGTACCAGCCGCGTTCGTCTCGACTTTCGGTCCCGCTCCGGGGATTATCAAGCTGAGGGACTTTAAAGGGAGTTGTCTGACTCGGTGCCCGACGACTACGACGAAACAGCAGAGCGCACGGTCGTCTTCGAGCGCAGCGCTCTCGAAGCCGCGACTCCCACCGTGGGCGATCGGATGCACGTCCTCGTGCGAATGGACGGAGCGAACGTCGGACAGGTGACCCGCCTGACGGGCGAGGTCGTGGAGATCGGCAGGGTCGCCAAGAACACCGTGCACCTGCCCTTCGAGGGCGTGAGCCGCCTGCACGCCCGGCTGGTCCTGAAGAACGGCAAGTACTGGCTCGAGGATCTGGAATCCGCGAACGGCACCTTCGTGCAGGGCACACGGGTGACCACTCACGCGCTCGCGGACGGCGACGTCGTGCAGTTCGGACCCCGCGTCGTCTTCCGCTACTCGGTCACCGACCCGGGTGAAGAGAAGATCATGCGCCAGCTCTACGAGTCGAGCGTCAAGGACTCGCTCACCGGCGCGCACAACCGCGAGTACTTCAGCGAGCGGCTGAAGACCGAGGTCGCCTACGCGAAGCGCCACGAGACTCAGGTGTCGCTCCTCATGCTCGACGTCGATCACTTCAAGAAGGTGAACGACACCTACGGCCATCCTGGCGGTGACTCGGTGCTCGTCGCGGTCGTCGCCGCCATCTCCGGCACGCTCCGGGGCGAGGACGTCGTGGCGCGCTACGGCGGCGAGGAGTTCGCCATCATCCTGCGAGGGATAGAGCTGCCGAACGCGGTCATCGCCGCGGAGCGAGTGCGCGAGCTCATCGCGGCGCTCAGTGTTCCTCACGAAGGGCGCGTCATCCGCTGCACGGTGAGCATCGGCCTCGCGTCCGCCGGCTGCGTGAAGGAGCCGACGCCGGAGGCCATCGTCTCGGTGGCGGACCGGAGGCTCTACCTCGCCAAGCGCGGCGGGAGAAACCGCGTCGTCTTCTCCGGCTGAATCGATGGAGGCCGTCGAACGTCTGCGCTCCGTCGGGCTCCGTGTCCGCGCGGTATGCGCGCTCGCACCTCACGTCCTCGATCTCCGCCCCGGCGCTCACGCGAGCCCCGCGACGCTGCTCGAGCGGAACGCGCGCGAGCACGCCGGCGCCGTCGCGCTCCTCTTCGAGAACCGGCGCTACACGTGGTCGGAGCTCGAGCAGCACGCGAACCGCTGGGCGCGCCTGCTCGTCCGGGAGGGCGTTGCCCGCGGAGACGTCGTGGCGCTCGTCATGGACAACCGCCCCGAGTACGTCTTCGCCCTCCTCGGCGCGAGCAAGCTCCGGGCGATCACCGCGTGCGTGAACACCAACGTGCAGGGCGCGGCGCTGGCACACGCGCTCCGGATAACGCGCGCCACGGTCGTCCTCGCCGGCTCGGAGCACGAGGCGGCCGTGACCGACGTCCTCGGAGACGTGCGGCGCTTCGGCGCTCCCCCGAAGCTCCTCGTGCAGAGCGACGGGAACGTCCCGGCGACGCGTGAGACGATCGACGAGCGCCTCTCAACGATGGACCCGCGCGCCCTCGGCGGGCCGCCGCCCCACGTCGACGACGCCATGTCGTATCTCTACACGTCGGGCACGACGGGATTGCCGAAGGCCGCCGTGGTGACGAATCACCGCTTCTTGCTGGCGGGCTACGGGTTCGGAAAGATCGCGCACCGCGCGCGGCCGGGGGACGTCATCTACGTCGCGCTCCCGCTCTATCACGGCACGGGGCAGTGGGGCGGCCTCGGCGCAGCGCTCGCGACGGGCGCGACGCTGGCCCTCCGGCGGCGATTCTCGGCGAGCGCGTTCTGGAAGGACGCGATTCGCTTCGGCGCGACGCACGTCATGTACATCGGCGAGCTCTGCCGGTACCTCGTCAATCAGCCGCCCACGCCGGAGGACACGCGGCACGGCGTGCGCGTCGCGGTCGGCAACGGGCTCCGTCCCGACGTCTGGGAGCCGTTCCAGACCCGCTTCGGGATCCCGATGATCCGTGAATTCTACGGCGCGACGGAGGGCAACGCGCCCATCGTGAACCTCGAGGGCCGGCGCGGCATGCTCGGCCGTCTCGCGCGCGGGCAAGCGCTCGTCGCATGCGATCCGGAGACGGGCAAGGCGCGGCGCGATGCTCGCGGCCGCTGCACTCGACTCGAGCGACCCGGCGAGACGGGGCTCTTCCTCGGCAAGCTCGGCGGCCCGCTGAAGTTCGACGGCTACGTCGATGCTGCCGCGACCAACGCCAAGATCTTGCACGACGTGTTCGCCAGGGGCGACTCGTGGTTCGACAGCGGCGATCTGATGACGCTCCACGAGGCGGGCTGGGTGTCGTTCGCCGACCGCGTCGGCGACACCTTTCGCTGGAAGGGCGAGAACGTGTCGACGAGCGAGGTCGCGCTGCTCCTCAACGGCGCGCCCGGCGTCCTCGAGACGAACGTCTTCGGCGTGTCGCTCCCCGGCACCGACGGCAAGGCCGGGATGGCGTGCCTCGTCGTCGCGCCCGGGTTCGACCTCGACGCCTTCGGGCGCTACGCCGGCGAGGCGTTGCCGCGGTACGCACGCCCGCTCTTCGTGCGGCTGCTCCACGACATGCGCGTCACCTCCACGCTGAAGCACCGCAAGGACGAATACCGGAACGAGGGCTACGATCCGGCGCGAACCGGCGATCCGCTCTTCGCGTCGGTCGATGGACGTTACCTCCCGCTGACGCCGGAGCTCCACGCCCAGATCCGCGCCGGCACCGTCGCGCCCGGCTGACGCCGCCGCCTGACGACTATCGGCCTTTGAACGACGGCGCGCGCTTCTCGAGGAAGGCGCGCACGCCCTCTGCGTAGTCCTCGCTCGCGTAGCAGCGACGGATGCTGTCCTCGATGAGCGCATGGTCGCGCGCAGCGGGCGGCTTCATGAGCTCGCGGACGATGAGCTTGCCGCTCTTCACGGTGAGGGGCGCGTTCTCCGCGATGTGCTTGGCCGTCTTGTCGACGAACGCCTCGAGCTCCGCCTTCGGCGTCACCTCGTTCACGAGGTCACGCACCGCGGCTTGCCGCGCGTCGAACCGCTTCGCGGTGAAGAACAGCTCCTTCGCGGCGGAGATGCCGACGACGGAGATCAACGTCTCGATGCCGGACGCAGGATACCCGAGCCCGAGCCGCGCGGCGGGGATCGCGAACACGGCGTCGTCCGCGGCGTAGCGAAAGTCGGCACAGAGCGCGATGGCGACGCCACCGCCGACGCAGAAGCCGTGGATCATCGCGATCACCGGCTTGTTCATCCCGAGGATCGCCTCGAAGGCGCGCTCGTTGGCGGCCTCGTAGTCGACGGCCGCTTGCCCGACCCGCGTCTCGGCGAACTCCGAGATGTCCGCGCCGGAGATGAACGCCACGTCGCCCGCGCCGCGGAGCACGACGACGCGCACCTCGTCGTCGGCCGCGAGCTCGGCGATGGCACGCGGGATCTCGAGCCACATTGCGAGCGAGATCGCGTTGCGACGCTCCGCGTAGTCGAAAATGAGAGACCCCACCTGCCCGCGCTTCTCGATGCGAACCGTTCCAGCCATGTTCCTGCGGCGTATAGCGCCTCGTCAGCGGCCGACGCCACCCACCAGGTTCGTGTCTGGACCGATCGGTCTCCAGCGGAGAGTGCCGGGGTAGGCGTGCTACCTTTGTGGGATGCGTCCGGTGAGCTTGACTTGTGTCTTTGTGGCGCTCGTGGCGACTGCTTGCGGGAGCAGTTCACGCACCGGATTATTTTCCGACGGCAACGGCCAGACGCTCGACGCAGGCGTGGGAGAGAACTCTTCGGGCGGGAATTCGTCGGGGACCGGCGGGCACGCGGGCAGCCTCGGCGCAGGCGGTAATTCCGCAGCCGGCGGCGGTAGCGGTGCAAGCGGCGGCATCACCGGCAGCGGCAACGCGCCTGGCACCGGCGGTACGGCGGCCGGAGCGGGCGGCATTGGAAGCGGCGGGCGCGCCAGCGGCGGCACCACGTCCAGCGGCGGAGCGACGACCGGAGCGGGCGGACGGGGGAACAACGCCGGTGGCTCGTCCGGCGGGCTCGGCGCCGGCGGCAGGTTCGGCAGTGGCGGCTTCATCGGCTTCACCGGCGGCAGGCCCGGGAGCGGCGGCGTCATCGGCGGCACCGGTGGCTCCGGGAGCGGCGGCGTCATCGGCGGTACTGGCGGTGTGGTCGGCGGCAACGGCGGTGCGAACGCGACCGGGGGCATGCCCGGCACCGGCGGCGCGACGTCCATGCAGATGCCAACGCCGGGCGTCATCGCGTGCGCCGGTGTGCCCTGCGACATCAACGGCTCTCCGCCGCTCCAGCAAGCGTGCTGCGTGAGCGGTGTCTCGCCGCTCGCCGACGTCTGCATTCCGCTCTTCATGGGCGGATGCTCGGGCGGCGGCACGCCGCTCGTCTGCGACGACGCTGCCGACTGCGCGATGGGCCAGATCTGCTGCGTGAACCAGTCCGGTTCCACGCCGACGTCCGCCTGTGCCGACCGCTGTCAGATGGGCGACGAGGAGCTCTGCCGGACCGACGTGGAGTGCAGCCGCCGGGGCAACGCCGCGACTTGCACGCCGCTACCGACGCGTCCCGAGTACAGCTCCTGCAAATAGTCGGAATCCTTCGGTGCTAGCGGTAGTCGCGGGGCTGCTACACTCCGCCCCGTGCTGAGCCGCCTGCTCGGGATCCGTCCAGAGGACCGGCGGGATACCCTCGTCGCGTTCCTGACGCTGCTCGGCATCATGACCGCGCACGCGCTGCTCGAGACGGCGCGCGACTCGCTCTTTCTTTCGAAGCTTCCGGCGCGCGATCTGCCGTGGGCGTACATCGCCATCGCGATCATCTCGCTCGGCGTGGCGGCCGTCAGCCGGAGGCTCCAGGGTCGGATCCCGCGCCGGACGACGCTGACCGTCTCCCTCGTCGTGGGCGGCATGGTCACGGCGAGCTTCAACTTCATGAGCGCGTGGCGCTCGCCGGCGAAGCTGCTCGCGCTCTACGTGTGGACGGGCTTGCTCGCCACCGTCGTGGTCGTCGAGCTCTGGCTGGTCGTGGCCGAGGTGCTCGACTTCGGTCAGGCGAAGCGCGTCTTCTCGATCGTCGGCGCGGGCGGCCTCGCGGGCGCCGTGCTCGGCGCGACGCTGGCGGGCGCGCTGCTCCTCGAGATGCGTCCCGGCGCGCTCCTCCTCGCCTCGGGCGGCATCATGGCGACGACCGGCGTTTTGCCGTTCTTCTTCTCGCCGTCCCGGCCGCCGGGGCGGACCCCCCGCCGGCGCAAGGAGCCACCGTCGTCGTGGCTGTCGCTCATGCGCGGCGAGCCGTATCTGCGGCGGCTGCTCTGGGCGGCCCTCGCGTCGAGCATGCTGCTCACCGGGGTCGACTTCGTATTCAAGGCCGTCGCGTCCGTCGATCTCGCGCCCGATCAGCTCGGGCCGTTCTTCGCGCGGTTCTACGCCGTCATCGGCACCGTCGCGCTCCTCGTCCAGCTCTTCGTCGCGCCGCGCCTGCTCCGCGTCCTCGGCGTGAACGGCTCGCTGTTCCTCTTGCCGATCCTGCTTCTCTTCGGGTCGGGCGGTTTCGTCCTGACCGGCGGGCTCGGCGCGGCGTTGCTCATGCGCGGTGCCGACGGCGCGCTCCGTCACTCGCTCCATCGCACCGGCACCGAGATCCTCTACGTGCCGCTGCCACCGCACGTCCGCGAGCGCTTCAAGGGGTTCGTGGAGGCAGCCGGGCAGCGCGGCGGTCAGGGCCTCGCGTCCATCATGATCCTGGTGGCGATGAACCAGGGCGCCCGCCCGATCAACATCGGAACGGCGCTCATCGGCCTCGCCGTCGTGTGGATCGTCGCCACCAGCGGGATAAAACCGCACTACCTCGAGCTCTTCCGACAGAACCTGCGCGAAGGCGTCCTCGAAACGCACGTCGAGGTGCCGGATCTCGATCTGCACTCGCTCGAGGCGCTGATCGCCGCGCTGAGCTCGCACAACGACCACGAGGTGATGGCGTCCCTCGACCTCCTGTCGACCTACGGCAAGTCGAACATCGTTCCGGCGCTCATTCTCTATCATCCGTCCACCGAAGTGGTCCTTCACGCCTTCGCGCTCTTCTCGGGGACAACCCGGCCCGACGTCGATCGCCTGGTGGACCGCCTCATCGCCCATGACGACGAGCGCATCCGCGCAGCGGCGCTCCGCTATTCCGCGGCGCGCACCGACGGTCGCCTCCTCGAGACCGCGGCAAAAGATCCCTCGCCGCTGGTGCGGACGACGGCCGTCGTCGAGCTGATCCGCCGCGGCGCCATCGACGAGTGGCGCGGCGGCGACGTCCTGCGCGACATCATCGACAACGGTTCGCCGGAGCTCCGGCGCGCGCTCGCCTTCGCCGCGCGCGATCTCCCGCGCGGGCGCTATTCGTGGGCGCTCGTGCGCCTCGCGTTCATCGGCGAGCAGGGGCTCGCCGTCGAGGTGGCGCGCTCGATGGCCGCCGCGCCGGACCTCGAGTACGTGCCGACCCTGGTGCGGTTTCTCGCGACCCGCGATTGCCGTGAAGACGCCCGCGTCGCGATCCTCGCCCTCGGCGAGCCCGCGCTCGGGACGCTCGAGTCGGCCCTGCTCGATCCGTCGCTGACCCGGCACGTGCGCCGTCATCTGCCGCGCACCATCGCGCGCTTCGGGGGCGACGCCGCGGTGAGCATCCTCGCACGACGTCTAGCCGTGGAGACCGACGAGGTCGTCGAGACGAAGATCGTGCGCGCGCTCGGACGTCTCCGCGCCGGCGATCCGCTGCTCGTCATCGATCGTCCGGTGCTCCTCGATCAGGCCCGTCGCACCCTCGAGCGCGCCATCACCTTGCTCCACTGGCGCTGCACGGTCACCGACGTGTGCAACGACCAGCCGCACACCAAGACGGCCGTCGCCGAGATGCTGCTCGCGCTCCTCGCCGACAAGGAGGACGCGGCCATCGATCGCGTGTTCCGGATCTTCAAGGTCCTCGATCCGTCGGAGGAGTTCGAGATCCTCTTCGCGGGCCTCCGGAGCGCCGACTCAGGACGGCGTGCGTCCGGCCGGGAGCTCCTCAGCCACGTCGTGCCCGAGCCGCTGCGCGGAGGCATCCTCGCCATGCTCGACGACGGCTCGGCGAGCACCCGGCTCCGGCTCGCGTCGCGGTTCTACGATCCGACGGGGCGCACCCGCGGCGAACGCACCACGCGCACGTCGGACTCCGGCATCGGCGCGCTTCGCGGTGAGCGCACGCTCGAGACGGACTCGCAGCACGTCAGCTGTCTCCGCGACATGCTCGGCGACGCGAGCGAAGCCATCCGCGGCGTCGCGAGCTACCGCATCGCCGAGCTCGGCATGGGCCAGCTCGAACCCGAGCTCCGGAAGCTCGCCTCGGCGAGTGACGGCGCGCTCGCCGAGCTCACCGATCGCGCCATGGATCTGTTCGAGCAGCGCCTCGCGGAGGTGACCAATGCCGGCTGACGGCGCCGTGGCAGCGAGCCGTCGCGTCGAGCGAGTGCTCGCCCTCCGCTCGTTTCCGGGCCTCGCGCTCGTGGATCCGGCGCACCTCGCCGTCATGGCCGAGGTCGCCGAGGAGCGCGCATTCAGGAAGGGCGAGGTCATGCTGACCCCCGGCACGCCGGTGCGCTCCATGCACCTGATCCGCCGCGGAGACGTCGCGATCCTGCGGGAAGGGATCGCCGTCCGAACCTTCCGCGGGGGCGACATCGTCGGCGCGATCGCGGCGCTCACCCGCGCGCCGGAAGGCCAGCACATCATCGCGCTGACCGACACCACGACGTTCGAGATAGACGTCTCCGACTTCGAAGAAGTCCTCGAGGAGAGCTTCGCGCTACTCCTCGCCGCCCTCCGCGGCACGCTCCGCGGCGCGCTCGAGTGCCGCTTGCAGATCCCGGGCGACGCCGGCTATTCGCTGCCGCCCCTCGAGCCGACGAGGACCACGACCGAGCTCGGCCTCGTCGAACGCGTTCTCTTTTTGCGCCGGCTGAACCCGTTCGGTGCGCCCCGCGTCGAGGCGCTGGCGGAGCTCGCTCGCGAGATGGTCGAGGTGACGTTCCGCGCCGGCGCGCAGATCTGGCGCCTCGGCGAACCCTCGCCTTACTCGCTCGTGGTCTGGAGCGGGGTGATCTCGGCCATCACCGAGACCGGGCAGCGCTTCCGCTTCGGCCCGGACTCCGTCGTGGGCGGCATCGACTCGATCGCCGCCGAGCCGCGCTGGTACATCGCGCGCGCCGAGACCGACGTGGTGGCGCTCCGCGGCGACGCGTCGCTCCTGATGGACGTCATCGAGGACCACCCCGACATGGGTATCGCGATGCTCCGCGCCGCAGCCGGCAGCCTGACGGACCTCTACGCCAGAGTGGACCGCCTCGCCCTCGACAGCCGCGAATAGCGCTCCGCCGGCTCAGTCCGAGTGTTCCCGGGTCTGCAGGAACCGGATGGCCTTCCACTCGGAGATGGCCGTGTCGAGGTGCCACCGGTTCCGGGCGAGGAATACCTTCGCGCCGTTGTGGTCGTCCGCGATGCTGCCCGCGTTCTCCTCGATGAAGCGCTCGAGCGTCTTCCGATCGTCGGATTCGATCCACCGTGCGGCAAAGAGCATGGTCGCTTCGAACTTGACGGGGATGTCGTACTCGGTGCGGATCCGGTCCGCGAGGACGTCGAATTGCAGTGAGCCGACCACGCCGACGATGAAGCTGCCGCCGGCGTAGGGCTTCAGCACCGTCGCGGCGCCCTCCTCGGCGAGCTGCTCGAGAGCCCGACCGAGGTGCTTGGCGCGCATCGGGTCGTCCGGACGGATCCGCTGGAGGAGCTCGGGGGCGAAGTTCGGGATGCCCGTGAAGTGAAGCGTCTCGCCCTCGGTGAGCGCGTCCCCGATCCGGAGCTTGCCGTGGTTCGGCAGGCCGATGATGTCGCCGGCCCACGCCTCTTCCGCGACGTCGCGGTCCTGGGCGAAGAACATGAGCGGGTTGTGTGCCTTGATGATGCTGCCGCTGCGCACGTGGGTGAGCTTCATGCCGCGCTCGAAGTGGCCCGAGCAGAGCCTGACGAACGCGACGCGGTCGTGGTGCTTCGGATCCATGTTCGCCTGGATCTTGAAGACGAAGCCCGTCACCTTGGACTCCTTCGGATCGACGACGCGCTCGGCGGTCTTCTGCGGGCGCGGCGGCGGGGCGAGGGTCGACACGCCGTCGAGGAGCATGCGCACACCGAAGTTGTTGACGGCGCTGCCGAAGAAGACCGGCGTGCGGTGTCCCTCCCGGTACGCGGTGACGTCGAGCGGCTTGCAGAGACCGCGCGCCATCTCGACCTCTTTGCGGAGCGTCGCCGCGGCGGACTCCGGGATGAGCTGGTCGATCTTCGGATCGTCGAGGCCCTCACAGGTGACGCCTTCGTCGCGCGTCATCTTCTGCCCGCGCTCCGACAGCACGAGCTGATCGTGCATCAGATCGTAGCAACCGAGGAACGAGTGGCCCATGCCGATGGGCCAGCTCGCCGGCGTCACGTCGAGCGCGAGCGTCTGCTCGATCTCGTCGAGGAGATCGAACGGGTCGCGCCCCTCGCGGTCCAGCTTGTTGACGAACGTGATGATCGGCACGTCGCGCAGGCGGCAGACCTCGAAGAGTTTCCGGGTCTGGGTCTCGATACCCTTGCCGGCATCGATGACCATGATCGCCGAGTCGACGGCGGTCAGCGTCCGGTAAGTGTCCTCGCTGAAGTCCTCGTGACCCGGCGTGTCGAGCAGATTGAACGTCAGGCCGGCGTAGTCGAAGCACATCGCGGACGCGGTGACCGAGATGCCGCGCTCTTGCTCCACCTTCATCCAGTCCGAGCGCGCGCGCCGCTGCTCTCCGCGCGCCTTGACCGCACCGGCGAGCTGGATGGCGCCGCCGAAGAGCAGAAGCTTCTCGGTCAGGGTCGTCTTGCCGGCGTCGGGATGGGAGATGATGGCGAAGGTGCGCCGGTTGTCGCTGGGGTCGACCGTGCTCATGGTCCGATACGATTCAGGCAGGTAATCACTTGGTTTCGCGCCGCGGCGTGAGCGCGCGGCGGGCACGCCCTTACCATGACGCGGCGCGAACGCCGACCGCCACGCTGGAAATGGCCGTAAAGTGCCTTACGCAGCCTCACTTTTCGACGTGGTCGACGGCTCCCCGTGACCAAATTCTGACAGAGTCTCCTGTGGGAAATGACGGCGAGGGCCTCCAGTCCTCACTATGCTCGAAGGCGTCCGAACGACGGAGCGAGGTCCCGTGATCATCATCGCGTTCTTCATACTTCACTGGCAGCTCTCGGTTTTTTCGCAGACGTTCTTCCTGCACCGCTACGGCGCACATCGCATGTTCACGATGTCGAAGGGGTGGGAGCGGTTCTTCTACCTGTTCACCTACGTGACGCAGGGGTCGAGCTTCCTGGTGCCCCGCGGCTACGCGATCCTGCACCGGATGCATCACGCGTACAGCGACACCGAGAACGATCCGCACTCCCCGCGGAACTACTCGAACGCCGCGTCGATGATGCTCGACACGAAGCACCGCTACGACAACTTCGCCTACGAGCGGGCGGAGCCGGAGCCGCGGTTCAAGGGCGGCTACCCCGAGTGGCGCGCCGTCGACCGGATCGGGCAATCCTGGATCATGCGCGTCGTGTGGATGGCCGGCTACACGCTCTTCTACGTGAAGTTCGCGACCGCCCCGTGGATGTACGCATTACTCCCGTTCCATTACGTCATGGGGCCGGTGCACGGCGCCATCGTCAACTGGGGTGGCCACAAGTACGGCTACAAGAACTACGACAACGGGGACGACTCGCGTAACTCCCTGTTCTTCGACTTTCTCACCGCCGGCGAGCTCTTCCAGAACAACCACCACAAGTTCGGCATGAGCCCGAACTTTGCGGCCCGCTGGTTCGAGGTCGACACGACCTACACGGTGATGCGCGTCCTCGCGGCGCTCCGCATCATCGACATGGCCGGCGCACAGCAGATCCGCTACCCCGCCGAGCGCAGCACCGCCGCCGCGGCGTGAGGCGAGTTCGTGGAAGGCGCGCTCTCCCGCAGGGGCGCGCCGGCTAAGCCGGCTGCCGGGCCGCCGTCGGTGACGGATTGACGCCGGGCCCGGTGCGAGGCACGAGAGCCGCCTCATGAAGCGACAGCCGCGAATGACGAAGCGGGAGCGCAAGGCCGCCGATGGCGGGGCCGGGCACGACCACGACCATCAGCACATTCACTGCATCGCGTGCGGCCGGCACATCGACAACGCAGAGTTCAGCGCGTCACCCCCGACCGCGAACATCATCGCCTGTCAGCACGGGTCGAAGTTCCCGACCTGCGCAGCGTGCGTCTCCGCGTCGCAGCGCTTGCTCGAAGAGCACGATCGCACGGGGCAGCCCGTTCAGAGCGCCGGCGCCTGGCACTGACGCGGCCGAGCTAGGCGGGTGATGCCGTCGTCATCCGTGTGACGGGGCCGCCAGCGATTTGACGCTGACCGATGCGAGCGACAACGGAACGACGCTGCGCGCCTCAGATGGTGTGGCGAGCAGCGCCGTCCCCGAAGCATCAAAGAAGCGGAACTACGCGAGCGAAGCGAGCCCGCGAAGGCGGCGGGGGGAGCAGTCCGCCGGAGGCGAAGCTGCGGGGGGCCAAGGCCCCTCGTTCTAAAAACCCCGCGGGCACGGCCGTTGCTCATGGCGTGACAGTGTCAAATCGCGCGCGCTCCGTTCCGCCCGTCGCCCTCGAGCAAGGCCCCTCCGCGAAGCCGCTCAAGGTCGTCGGAAACAAGAAGAAGTACACGCACCCGGGCCAGGTCATCTCGAACCTGTCCCGGCGTGATCTCGAGGGCGTGCGGGTCACGCTCATCAACATGCCGCTCCGCGAGGCGGCGCCGCCGAACAACGCGCCCCTCGGCCCGGCGATCCTCGCGGCGGTCCTCCGGGAATGGGGCGCCATCCCGTCTATTCTCGACCTGAACGTGTATCGCATCCGCGACGACGACGCCGCGCGCCGCGGGCTCCCGAACGGACGTCATCTCACGCCGGACGAGGTCGCGGCGCTCATCGAGCGGCACTTCGCGAAGCACGGCGATCAGCACCTCATCGGCCTGAGCGGCAAGATCACGACCCTGCGCTGGCAAGAGTGCGTCGCGAAGATCTGCCGCTCGCTCCAGCCGCGCGCGCTCCTCGTGTCGGGCAACGGGCTCGCCACCGAGTTCCGCGCCGGGCTCTTCTCGTGGATCCCGGAGCTCGACGGCGTCGCGCACTCCGAGGGCGACGACGTCATCGTGAAGATCGCGTTCGACGCGAAGCAGGTCTTCGAGCTCGGCCCGGCGCGCGCCATGGAGTCGGGGCGGCTCGAGCCGTACATCATCGGCGAGAGCGGCGAGGGCCGCCCGCGCTTCGTCTACGACGGCGGTCGCCCCGCCGATCTCGATACCATCCCCTTCCCCGCCTACGACCTGCTCGAGACCGACGTCGACGGGTTCCGCGTCATGGATACGTACCTGTCGAACCCGATCTGGGGGCTCGCCGCGAACAACAGCTCCGCCACGCCGTTCACCATGAACCGCAGCGTGAACACCGTCTCTTCGCGCGGCTGCCCCTTCGCCTGCAAGTTCTGCTTCCGCGGCTCGCAGGGAGAGCGCAACTACGGCGTACGCTCGGCCCGGCGCCTCACCGACGAGATAGAGCACTTCGTCGCCGCCTACGGCGTCGATTTCGTCGGGATCAGCGACGACAACTTCATGGTGCAATCGAAGCGCATCGCGGAGCTCGTGCCGCTGATGAAGCACCTGGTGAACGACCACGGCATTCGCTGGGGCACCCACGGCCGCCTCGACGAGGCCGCCGATCTCCGCCCCGATCCGAAGGACAAGACGCGCTATCTCATGGCCGATCCGCGACGCGTCGACATGATGCGCGACGCGGGCTGCGTCTACATCGGGTTCGGCGCCGAGAGCGCGGACCCTTACGTGCTCGATCAGATGGGCAAGGGCGGCTTCATCCTGGCGAACGGTACCGTCGACATCAACGGGTACTCGTTCCCGCGGACGATGGTCGAGGGCGTGAAGAACACCAAGGCGAGCGGCGTCCACGGCAACTGCACCTGGATCATGGGTTACCCGGGGGAGAACCTCGAGCACCTGAAGACCAGCGTCGCGTTCATCAAGTGGCAAGAGGAGTACTACACGGAGGGCCTCACGCCCGGCACCGAGGATTACGAGATTCACCGCTCGGGCGTGAATCGCCGCATGTTCACCGCAACGGCGTATCCGGGCACCGATCTCTTCCAGAACCCCAAGGTCCAGCGTCTCCTGACGGAGAACTTCGACATCTCGTTCGACGCCACCGGGCACCCGATCTGCGACGACGCCCTACACTATTACGTCCTCGAGCTCGACGACGCGACCAAGGTCCTCAAGAACGCGCGCGGCGAACCGCTCTACTACGGTGAAATGGATCTCGAGCGTTTCCTCGAGGCCCGCGAGTACGTGAACCGCGGGGAGACCTTCAAGATCCTGGACATGCGCTGAGACGCGGCCCCTGCCGGCGCTCGAGCGCGCGAAGGCACAAGGACGATGACGAAGAGACGTGTGGTGGCGGTTGTCCCCGTGCGAGGGGGCTCCAAGGGTCTACCCGGCAAGAACACGCGCATGCTCTGCGGCAAGCCGCTCCTCGCGTGGTCGATCGAGGCGGCGCTCGCGTGCCCCGACATCGAGAGCGTCTGGGTCACGTCCGACGACGAGCACGCCCTCCGCCTCGCGGAACAATACGGCGCACGCGCCTACCGCAGGCCGGCAGAGCTCGCGAACGACACCGCTACCATGGGCTCGGTGATCGCCGACTTCGGACGTCACCTCGAGTCGCTCGGCGACGCGCCGGAGGCCGTCATGGTCATGTACGCGACGCATCCGCTGCGCACGACGGCCGACGTCGCGGAAGCATACGACACCTATGCGTCCAGCGGAGGCCGCCCCGTCATCGGCGTCAAGCGCTCGCACACCCATCCGTATCTCTTCTACGCCCTCGACGCGAACGGCCATCCCTCGACGTTCTGCGGCATCGACCCGAACCAGTTCTACCGCCGTCAAGACTACCCCGTCGCCTACGAGCTCACGACGTTCGCCTGCGTGCTCCCCATAGCCGAGCTCGGCACCATCAACGCCCAGCTCCAGAACGAGCGCACCGTCGCCATGTTCGTCGACCCGAAGAAGACCGTCGACATCGACACCGCCGAGGACTTCGAGCTCGCCGAGCTCATCCTCCAGCGCCGCATCGACCGCGCCCGCGCCGAACTGACCAGCAGCGTGGTCGCAGCCGAGTGAGTCCGGGGTCGTGCTAGGGGATTTTTAGCCCTCGCCGTCGCGGCGAACCGGCGGCACGTCGCCGCCGGAGCAGTGCGGCTCCGAGCGCCACGACGAGCCATGTCGCTCGCGTGTTCGTGGTCCGCGGCACCGAGCACCCGCAGCTAGCCGAGTCGTCACTGCCGCTCCCGGTCCCGGCATCCGCGGTGCCCACGCCGGACCCCGCGCTGCCCGGCACCGCACCAGTTCCGCTCCCGGTCTCGGCACCGGTTCCGGTTTCGCCGCCGGTTCCGGTTTCGCCGCCGTCTCCAGCGCCGGTTTGGCCACCGTCACCGGTTCCGGTTCCCGTTCCGCCACCAGCTCCGATGCCGGCCCCGCCACCGGCTCCGATTGCGTCTCCGCCTGAGCCGCCATTGCTCGCGCCGGCATTGCCGTCTCCGCCTGCGCCGCCGTTGCTCGCGCCGGCATTGCCGTCCCCGCCTGCGCCGCCGTTGCTCGCGCCGCCATTGCTCGCGCCGGCGTTGCCGTTTCCGCCTGCGCCGGCACTGCCGCCGTTGCTCGCGCCGCCCGTGCCCGGGTTGCCGCCCGCGGATGCCGCGATGGACAGGTACACGGGGCCGTTCGCCTCGCTGACGGTGAGCGACACGTCCGCGCCCTGCGCGGTGAGCGACACTGCGGTGCCGAGCATGTTCGTCGCCTGCGTTCCCGCGGGAACCGTCACGGTGACGCTCCCGCCGGGCGCGTCCGTCCACACGACGGCGGCGGCCTCGTCGCTCTTCGTGAGTCGCATCGCGTGGAGGCTCGACGGCGTCGCCGCGAGGAATCCGGTGAACGTGCGGCCCTTCGCGAACTGCCCGAGCGTCTTGGCCGCGGTGTAGGCGGGCTTCGCCGAATAGTCGTTGTTCAGGAGCCCGAAGTTGTTCTCGGCGTCCGAGCCGTCGGTGCCGTCGTCGCGAACGTCGTAGTAGACGACGATCGGGAAACCCACCGCCCACGACGACAGGAGCTCGCGCACGGCGTAGACGGCCTGCCTCGTGCGGTTCGCCGCGGCGTGTCCGTCGCCGTACCAGGCAGAGCTGTAGCCCCATTCCGTCGCCCAGATCGGCGTGCCGGGCGACACCGCGGCGCCGACCACGGACTTCATGAGCACGAGATCGTCGCTCACGCTCTCGGGTCCCGTCTGACGGTACGGATGCACGCCGGCCGCGTCGGCGCCGGTGCCGCCTCCGACGGCGAGATAGCCGCGAAGAAACGTGAGATCGAACTGCGAGATCCCCGCGGTGGACACCTTCGCAGCGGAGTTCCCCTGATGTACCGCCGCGATCGTCGCCTTCGCGAGCGCGCCGTACTGCGCGGGGTCCGCCTTGGGCGGCCAGAAGCCGTCGAGGTTCGGCTCGTTCCACACCTCGAAGAGCACGCTCTTGCCGGCGAAGTGCTGCGCAGCGGCCTTCGCCATCGCCGCGAACGCGGGCACCGTCGTCGTCGCGAAGTCGGCCGAGTCCGCGCCAGGGTAGAGCGTGTTCATGTAGTCGAGGATGAGCAGGAGCTTCATGTTCCGCGACGCGAGCGAGGCGACGAGCGTGTCGAGGGCCGAAAAATCGTAACTACCCTTGGTGCGCTCGACGCCACTCCAGCCGAGATCCTGGCGCACGATGGTGAAGCCCGCCTGGGACGCGAGATCGAGGGCGCGGTCGTCCTTCGTGAAGTGGACGTTCACGCCGAGACGGGTCGCGAGCTGAGCGGCGCCGGCTGGCGCGGGCGAGGCCGCTGCGGCGCGCGGATCGATGCTCGGCGCGAGCACGTCGATCGCGACGACGTCGTCGAAGGCGATGGTCCCCGCGTCGGGCTCCGGCGGATCGGCGGCCATCAGCGTGACGGCCTTCAGCGGCTGATGCACGACGCCGTCGTTCGAGCCGCCGAAGTAGCTCGCGACTCCGTCGAGCGCGACGACCTCGCGGAACCACGCGCTCGCGTCGAACGCCTCGAGCGGCCGGCTGACGTCGTATTGCAGCGTCTGCCCGGAGCTGTCCGTCACCCGGAGCTTCGCGTGGACGCCGGGCGGCACCTTCGCCCAGAACGCGATGGCTGCTGCCGTGATCGGCGTGGAGAGCGTCAGCGTCGCGCTCACGTAGTGGCCGCCCTGGGTGAGATCGTAGGCGAGGAGCGCGCCCTTTCCGTTGTGCCCGGTGCCCGACGTGAACGAGCCGGTCGCGCCCGGAAACTCGCCGCCGTTCGAGAACGCCCAAGGCGCGGGCGAATTTCCGCTCTCGAAGTCGTCGAGCAGCGTTTCCTTCGCGCTCGCGGGCTGCGCCAGGGCGACGGCACCGACGAGCACGAGCGCGGACGACAGCGAGGACACGGGTCGCATATCCCGAGCGTCACGCGAGGCAGAGGCTCCGGTCAACCGCTCGCGTCCCTCTGGCGCATCATGGTACGAATCGGTTCCCATGGCCGTCGCGTCGGGAAGCTGTCCGAGCTGCGGCGCGCCCATCGAGTTCACCGTCGGCGCGAGTGTCTCCCGCGTCTGCGATCACTGCAAATCCACGGTCTTCCGCTCCGATCGCGGCCTCGAGGACCTCGGCAAGGTCGCGGCGATCGCGAACGTGCCGTCGCTCATCGCGGTGGGTGACCAGGGGACGCTCGGCGGTCGTCCATTTCGCGTGCTCGGTCGCGTGCAGCTCGATCACGGAGCAGGACCCTGGGACGAATATTACGTCGCGTTCGAAAATGGCGCGGCGTGGGGCTGGCTCGCGTACGCGGAGGGCGTCTGGTACGTGACCGAGGCGTGGCCGGGCGGCCCGCCAGTGCCGCAGTTCGAGCGGCTCCACATCGAGATGGACGTGTCGCTCGGTCAAGCCGGCATGTTCCGCGTCGCCGAGGTGAAGACGGGCCGCGTCGTGTCGGCGCAAGGCGAGCTCCCGGCGCGGCTCCCGCCGGGCCTCGCGCGAAGATACGTCGACCTGTTCGGCGTCGACCCCGCCTTCGCGACGTTCGACTACGGCGATGGCACCGGCGCGCCGGAGATCTTCCTCGGACGTCGCTTCGACGAGAGCGGCCTCTCGATCACCGCCGCCGGGCCGCGCACCGTCGCGAAGGTGTCGATGGCGACGATCCGCTGTCCGAACTGCGGCGGCGATCTGCCGAAGCTCTCCGGAGAGCGCGCCGAGCGCGTCGGGTGCCGCTACTGCGGCGCCATCAGCGACGTCGCGGAGCAGCGGGTGATCTCCGCGCAGGACGCAGCGCGACTCGACTCGCCGATCCCCCTCGGCACGACGGGAACCATCGGCGGCGTCTCTTACACGGCCATCGCGTGCATCCAGCGCGACAGCGAGATCGACGGTGAGCGATTCAGCTGGGTGGAGCTCCTTCTCTTCGCGCAAGGCGTCGGGTTCCGATGGCTGGTGCGCGACGAGTCGACGTGGCTCTTCGTCGTGCCGGTGAACCTCGCCGAGCTCGACCTTCGCCAGATGCCGCGCGCGGTACGCCTGCGCGGGGGGACCTACCGGCTGCGGAACCGGAACGTCGCGCGCGTCGACTACGTGCTCGGCGAGGTCTACTGGAAGTGCGAGGTCGGCGAGACGACGCGCGCGAGCGACTACGTCGCGGGCCCGACGGTGCTCTCGCGCGAGGAGAGCCCCGGTGAAGTGCGCTGGAGCTACTCGAGCCCGATCCCGTGGCCCGTGATCGCGCAAGCCTTCGGACTTTCGCGGAACCGACCGGGCGCCGCGGTCGCCGGGCCCTCGGCCGGCGGTTCCCACGCACAGACTGCGGTCGTCGTGCTCGTCGTGGTGTTCATCCTGATGGGCATCGCGTTCCAGAGCCTGTTCGACGGCGGTGGCGGCTCGAGCGGTGGCGGCGTGTTCGGCGGCTCGGGCTACTACTACGGGGGAAAGTGACCGCGACCAGCGCCCGGAGCGAACCGCTCTGGGCCGTCCATGCGTGGCTCGTCGCGGTCGCCGCGTCGCTGCTCGTCGCGGCGCACGCGGCGTGGAGGCTCCGCGTGCTCTACCTCGTTCCGGCCGGCGCGAGCGCGCTCGCTGCCGTAGCCGTCGCGGCAGGCGTCGTCTTCGGGCTCGCCGTTGCCCGGGCTCTCTCGCCGCATCGCGGAGACGTCGTGCCGTGGCCGTTGCTCGCCACGGCGCTCGCCGTCCTCGCGTCGAGCTTCGTGCCGTTCGTCGCGTTCGACGCCGGCACCTGGGCATCCACTGCGGCGGCTGTTTGCCTCCTCGTGACGTCGGGCGCGCTCACGACGGCGGGGCTCGTGACGGCGCGAGCCGTCGGCCACGACGCGGCGACGCTCGGGCTCGTGCGCTTCGTCCTCCGGCCGTCGCGAGTCCCGGGGGCGCTTCTCGGCGTGCTCCTCGTCGAGATGCTGCTCGCGCGCGCCGGCTTTCTGCGGAGCGGCGCGGTCGTCGCCGCGCTGGTGACGGCGTGCGCCGCGTCGTACCCGGCGGTGCACCGGCTTCTCCACGCCACCACGCCGCGTGACGGCCGTGCCGCGTCGGTCGCGAGCGCCGTCGTCGGAACGGCGAGCGTCGTCGCGCTCTTCGCCGCTCAGCGCCTCGTGCCGGCACGCGAGCTCTTGCGCTTCCCCGACGAGATCGTATTCGCGACGAGTAGCGACGTCGCGGACTACGCCGTCGTCGCGTCACCCGGCGGCTACGAGCTCTTCGTCGACGGGCAGCTCGCCGTGTCGAGCCTCGACGAACCGAGGCGCACCGCCGCCCTGGTCGCGCCGGTCCTCTCTGTTGCACCGAGGGCGGCGCGCGTACTCCTGCTCCACGGCGGGCTCGGCCCGGTGGAGCGCGCGCTCCTCGCCGATGCGCGCGTCGAGACCGTCACGACGGTGAGCCCGGACGCGACGCGTGGCGCGCTCGCGCGACGCATCGCGTTCCTCGCCGCACGCACCGGCGGCGCCCTCGACGCGGCAAGGCTGCAGCCCGTCGTCGCCGAGCCCCTGGTGTGGCTCGCCGCGCACCCCGAGGAGCGCTTCGACGTCGTGATCGCGGATTTTCCGTGGCCGCTCGGGTACCGCGAGGGGAAGCTCTACACGCACCACGCTTTCGTGAAGCTCGCGGAGCACCTCGCGGACGACGGCGTGCTCGTCGTGCCCGCCGGCTCCGCCTTCACGGCGAGAGATGCCTTCGCGAGCGTGGTCGCGACGCTCGCGAGCACGGGGCTGACGACGGCGCCGTATCACGTCGCCGTACCCACCGTCGGTGTGGCAAGCTTCGTGGTCGCTTCCCGGCGCGGCGTCGACCCGGCGAGGCTCGCCATCCCCTTCCCCGGCATCGACGTCGGGACGGACCTCGGGCGTGGAGGCCGCGCCGTGGTGGCGACGCTCCACGCCCAGACGGTGGTCACGGCGTTCGACGACGCCCGCGCCCGCCGCTGACGTCCAGGCCGCGAGCAGCTCCGCTTCAGGAGGCTGGACGGCCGAAGCGCAATGCAACGCCGGCCAGTGTCCGTGCAGCGTATAGCGCGTTCACCGCGACGTACGGAACCAGGTACCAGTCGAGCCGGCCGACGAGGGCAACGAGCCAGATGTACGACGGATAGTGGATGACGAGCTTCGCCGCTTGCTCGAGCACACCGACGGCAGCGCGCACGGGAGAGCCCGAGCCGGGCTTCGCGAGCGCCGTCGTGGTCGCCATGGGTGCCGGAGCGATCTCGGGGCGACGCACGAACGTCGTGAGCGCGATTCCGGTCGACAGCGCCACCAGCCCGAAGATCCCGAGCAGCAGGTAGTTCGCGTCATGCTCGTGCTCGGCCCAGAGCCGCACGGCGGATGCGCCCAGGATCGCGAACGCCTTGAGCTCGTCCATCAAAAAGTCGAAGAGATGGCCCGCGGTCGACTGCTGATTGCGCAGCCGCGCGAGCATGCCGTCCGCGCAATCGAGGACGTACGACGCTTCGTACACGAGCACCGCCGCGAGGAGTCCCGAGTACGAGGGCAGTGCGACGAGCATGACCGCCGCGAGCCCCGCGACGACGAGCGACGACAGCGTGATCTGGTTCGGCGTGATCTTCGTGTCGGCGACGGCGTGCACGACGACCGCAGCCACCGGCCGGCAGACGTACCGATTCCACGGCAGGTCGGGCAGCTTCCGTGTGAGACGGTAGATCTCCGCGATGGTCGGCATCGTCTTTCCGCACGATACTGCGGGCGCCACGCATCGTTCAGCAAAAGGGAACGCCAGCGGCAGCCCACGCGGGTTGCAGCGGAAGGCCCGGGCCGCTACGAAGTCGGATGCTCATCGGGCAGATGAAGGAGCGCATGCGGGCCGCGCTGAAGGCCAGAAACACCCTCGAGAAGGAGATCCTGGGGGTCGCCCTGGGCGAGCTCGAGACGGTGGAGGCGCGGAAGGGCTCGCTGACGGACGAGGAAGCCCACGCGATCCTCAGAAAGCTGGTGAAGTCGAACCGGGAGACGATCGAGGTCTCCGTTTCCGAGGAACAGAAGAAGACGCTCGAGGCCGAGATAGCGATCCTCGAGTCGCTCCTGCCGCGGGGGCTCGGCGTCGCCGACATCGAGGGCCTGCTCGCGCCCGTCAAGGACGCCATCAAGGCCGCCGGTAACGACGGCCAGGCGACGGGCATCGCGATGAAGACACTGAAGGCGACGGGCGCCGTCGTCGACGGGAAGCTGGTCGGTGACGTGGTCAAGAAGCTCCGCGCCCCCGGCTGAGCGGTCGCCGGTCATGCGAGTCGTGCTCGGGCTTCGACGCGCGGCGTGCGCTCTCGCGGTTCCGTTCGCGTTCGCCGTCGCGTGCCGCGCGCCAGCGCGTACCGACGCCGCAGAGCCGTCGTCCGCGCCACGAGCTCTACCTCCGGCCGTCGCTGTGCCGCCAACCGCGAGCGTCGCTCCGGCGGAGCCCGCGCCGGCGCTGCTCGCGTCCGACCTCGCAGAGTCGGCCGGCGTGATACCGGCGAGCGCCGCGACCGAGCGCCGCACTTACGTCGTCGCCGCGATCGGTGACTCGCTCACCGACTACCGCTCTCAGGGCGGCAAGTTCCTCAGACAGCTCGAGGCACGATGCCCCGAGAGCCGGTTCGACAACTACGGCAAGGGCGGCGACATGGTGAACCAGATGCGCAAACGCCTCGAGAGAGACGTGCTCGCCGCGCCACCCGCCGCGTACACGCACCTCATCGTGTTCGGCGGCGTCAACGATCTGTACAGCGACCTCACCGCGGGGCGCACCGTCGCGAAGATCGCTCGAGATCTCACCGCGATGTACGACGACGCGCACCAGCACGCCATGAAGGTCGTCGCCCTGACGGTGGCGCCGTGGGGCGGCTTCAAGAAATACTTCACCGAGAAACGCGGCGCGACGACGCTCGAGCTGAATCGCTGGATCATCGACCAGGAGAGCACGAAGAAGGCCGAGTTCGTCGTCGACACATATCCGCTTCTCTCGTGCGGCGAGCCGCAGAAGCTCTGTGACGCCTTCTTCGAGCCGTTTCACGACGGTTTACATTTCGGGCCCGGCGCGCACGACAAGATCGCCCAGGCTCTCTTCGAGAAAGTCTTCTCGGATTGCCGATGACGCTCGCGACGCACCTCGTGGAACGCCTGCGTGACGAGACCCGGGCGCGCGTGTACGTCGCGTGCGCGGGCGGCGGCGCGGGGCTCCAGCAACTGCTCTGGTCGGTACCCGGCGCGTCGTCGTTCCTCGTCGGCGCGGCGTTTCCGTACGCCGAATCGG
Source organism: Polyangiaceae bacterium (assembly GCA_036272055.1). Classification (GTDB taxonomy): domain Bacteria; phylum Myxococcota_A; class Polyangia; order Polyangiales; family Polyangiaceae; genus DASZVB01. The sequence continues at coordinate 94,927 of DATAZL010000090.1, forward strand.
CCGTCGACGAGTTTCTCGGCTTCCGGCCCGAGCAGTACTGCGCCGAAGAGACGGCGGTCGATCTCGCGTCGGCGGCGTTCGTCGAGGCCGGCGCGGGAGCGGACACGGTCGGCGTCGGCCTCACGGCCTCCGTCGCATCCACGCGTGCGCACCGGGGACCGCACCGCATCCACGCCGCGAGCGTCGCGAGAGCCGGCAGCAGTCTCTACACCGTCGAGCTCGAGCGCGAGACGGGCCACGCCGCGCGCGCGCATGACGGTCAGCGCGCCGATCACCTCGGCCTCCTCGCGGTCGTCGAGGCCGCGGGACTCGCCGGTGACGCGCTCGCCTCCGCGATCGGGCCCTTCTCGACGAGCTCCGCCGAGGAGCTCGGACGTGCGCGCTTCTTCGCGCGTCCGTTGTGGCGCGCGACCGGTGAGCGCGCGCCGACGCCGGAGCAAGTGGCGCTCGCCTTCCCCGGAACGTTCGATCCACCCCACGCCGGCCATCTCGGCATGGCCGCGGCTGTGACGACGATGACCGGAACCGAGCCCGTCTTCTGGGTCACCGCGGAGCCGCCACACAAGGTCGCGGTCCCGTTCACCGAGCTCCTCCGTCGCGCGCGCCTGCTCCGCGGCCACACGACGCTGTTCACCCGCGGCGAGCCGCTCTATCTCGACAAGGCGCGACGGTACCCCGGCAGTCACTTCGTCATCGGGACCGACGCCCTCGTCCGCATGCTCGATCCGAAGTGGGGCCACGCCGTCGATGCCCTGATCGACGAGTTCCGACGGCTAGGCACCCGCTTTTACGTAACCAGTCGCGTCATCGACGGCACCCTGGTCACCCTGCACGATCTCGCGGGGGCCCCGAAGGATCTCTGCGTCGAGGTGCCGGGGCGCTGGGACGTCAGCTCGACGGAAATACGCCGCGCGAATCCCGGATGATTCCCGGAGGTTTGCAATCGGGTGACAGGGCGGGCGGTTCTGGGGTATCAGGCTCACCCGCCATGGCAGAGGAGAAGAAGCGCGTCCCCCCGCGGCCGCCAGCGCCACCTGCGGTCGAGGCAAAGCCCATCCTCGCCGGCCGGCTCTGGATCGGCGTCGCGATGCTCCTCGGCTTCGGGCTGATCGCGAACCCGCGATTCAACTCGTGCGTCATGAACATGGCCCCGCCGGAAGACCTGCACACCGACTTCGCCAAGTGGAAGCAGGGCAGCGAGACCGACGTGCGGGTGACGCTCATCACGGCCGACTCGACGCGCCTCGCGTGCGCGAGCGCGACGAATCCCGAGGGCGTGCACTGCGAGTTCGGCGCCGACCACAACCTCTGGGGACGCGGCCCGAACGATCCGGCGGACGACAATCGCCCGAACGTCATCGTTCCCTACCGCACCTCGCCGGACAACGCGCTCATCCTCCTCGCCGGCCTGTGGGCACAGCCCGAGGTCGCGATGCGCCTTCATCGCGAGCCCCCCGCCGCGGTTCCGGTGAAGCGCCTCCAGCGCTTCGACGTCACCTGCAAGGTGAAGTTTCTCACGCGGCTCGACACCGTCGACCTGCGCTGGGACGTGACTGGCCCCTGGCAGACCGAGCGCAACGCGTGGGTCGCCCGCGCGGAGTCGTGCACGGTCAACAACAGCTGAGCCAGGCATCGCCGTGCAGCGACCAAACGGCGCGGGTGCGCGCGACCTGTCGCCGCTCGATCGCACGGCCTTCGTCATCGGCACCTGGTTCGGGTGCGGTGAGTCGCCGAAGGCGCCGGGCACCGTCGGCTCGCTCGGGGCGGTGCCTCTCCACTTTCTCCTGAGCCGGCTTCCGCTCGCGCAGCACTGCGGCGCGATCGTCCTCATCACCGTGCTCGGCACCTGGGCGGCACAGCGCATCTCCGACGCACTCGGTCAGAAAGATCCGCAGCGCGTCGTCGTCGACGAGGTCGCCGGCGTGCTCATCGCGATGGCCTGCGTACGAAACTCGACGCCCTGGATGGCGGTCGCAGGATTCGTGCTGTTCCGCTTTTTCGACATCACCAAGATAGGCCCGATTCGCGCCGCGGAGCACGCGCGCCCTGCAGGCCTCGGCATCATGGCCGACGACCTGGTCGCCGGCGTCTTCGCCGGCATCCTCGCCCGCCTCGGCGCAATGGCACTCGGCGTCTGACGCCTCTGAGCGCGCGAAGGCACTCGGCGTCTGACGCCTCTGAGCGCGCGCGACGGCGATTGCCGTCTGACGCCTCTGAGCGGCGCGACGGGCGCTCGTTATCCGTCCACCAGCTCGGCGACGGTCTTCTTCAGCGCCGAGACTATGCGGGCGAGCCGCTCGAAGTCGAGATTGTCGGGAAGATCCGTCTTCTGGTGGTAGTCGCCGTAGCGATACTGCGCGAGGTCGGTGACGAGGAGCGCGGGCGCGCCGAGCTTCCAGAACGCCCACTGGTCCGAGCCCTGTGCGAGCTCGTGATCCTCGGCGAGTACTCCGCCGATCACCGGCACGCTCCCGTGCTGCATCGAGGCCGTCACCTGCTCGAGCAGGGGCCGCGATGCGTCGTTCGCCGCGATCGCGACGAAGTTGCTCGCCGCGGGATAAGCCGGCGTGACGCCGGCGGGATACGCGCGCGCCGGAGGCGCATCGGCGTACACGCCGATGCCGTCCAGGCTCAGCATTGCCTTCACGTCCAGGCCCTGCGTCTTCAGCCATTTGGCGTAGACCAGGCTGCCCATGTGCTCGGTCCCCAGATAGGGGGCTTCACCGTTCGCGAAGAATGCGAGGTGAAGGGCGCGCTTCCCCTTCTTCGACTGGAACGTGCGCGCGAGCTCCATCACCGCCGCCACGCCGCTCGCGTCGTCGTCAGCGCCGGGCGTCCCCTGTGCGGTGTCGAAGTGCGCGCCCACGACGATCACCTGACTGCCGTGCTCGCCACCCGACACGTGCGCGACGATGTTCTGCACCACGGTGTCCCCGGCGACGATGCCTTGCCGCTGCACGTCGTAGCCCGTCTTCTCGAGCGACGTCGCGAGGTCGTCGGTCGCCGACGCGACATTCCACGACTGCTCGGTGCTGCGATCGCCGATCTCCACCGCGAGGTGCTGGACCGTCACGCGCAGACGGTCGGCGATCGCACGCTCCTCCTCGGTGAGCGCGGGAAGAGCCGGCGCAGCCGAAGCGGTGTCCGGATGCGTCGCCGCCGGGGGTACGGTCACCGTCGCCAGCTGGGCGGCGCGTGCCGCACACCCCGTCATGGCCACACAGAGGCAGGCCGCCGCGGCGGCGCTTTTCTCGGAATTTTTCATAACTTACACCGTGTTCCCCGGGAGCCGGGTCTCCGGGGAGCGAACTCTACCAGCAAAGAGTCACATCTCATTGCGCCGTTGGGCAGACCGGCATATCGCCAGCGCGACCGGACCGGCGCCTTGCCGGTGACCGGAGCAAACCGGAGTCGTCGTGAAGGCAGAGAGCAAACTCCTCGTCGCGATCGTGATGGGGTCCAAGAGTGACTGGGACGTGATGCGCCACTCGGTAGATACTCTCACCGGGCTAGGAATCACCAGCGAAGCGCGCGTCTACTCCGCGCACCGTACCCCCGACGCCACCATAGAGTGGGCTCGCGGCCTCGAGGCGCGCGGCGTCGAGACGATCATCGCCGCGGCCGGCGGAGCCGCTCACCTGGCGGGCGTCATCGCCGCGGTGACACGGCTGCCCGTCCTCGGCGTTCCGATGCAGAGCGCTGCGCTGAACGGCATGGATTCTCTTCTCTCCATGGTCCAGATGCCGGCTGGCATTCCCGTCGGCACGCTCGCGATCGGCAAGCCCGGCGCAATCAACGCTGCCCTCTTCGCCGCTGCGATGCTGGCGAACAAGTACGACGACGTGCGTGAAGCGGTGGAGCGTTTCCGGGCCAGCCAGACCAAGAAGATCCTCGCCGGCTCCGATCCCACGAAGTAGTCACGGCACGTTACAGGGGGGCGCCGGCGCGGCCGCACCTGCGCCGCCCGACGCCCGCGTAACCCCACGGCGCGAGCGTCGGCAGACGCGCCGACTTCAACCGACCGGAGCTGCCGACCGCAGATGGTTGGGTCCCTTTCCGACTTCGTCCGTCGGCTTTCCGACGCTCGGCGGCGCGAGCGCAGACATCTGCCCTCCGCTCCTCCGCCGCCGGTTCTTCGACCGCCAGACATCTGGCCACTGCGCTCTCCGTCCACCGGCGCCCGGAGCGACCGCCAGACATCTGGCCACTGCGCTCTCCGTCCATCGGCGCTTTGACCGATTGCCAGACACCCGGCCGGCGCCTTGACGACCGCCAGACATCTGGCTCGTGCGCTTTCCGGCCAGGCTGCGTCGGATGCAGACGTCTGACGGGGCGAGCTCGTCGAGTTCGCGACGCCCTGTTGGCGTGCGAGCTGGGCTCCTCGTTCCGTTTGGGAGTTCCTCGAAGCGGTCGCCTCTATACGCGACGGGTGGGACACGCTCGCTTGCTCCGCTGAGCATGCGTGAAGCACGCCGTCTGGTCGCTTGAATGCCGTTCGAGTCCAATTCACGTCAGTCGAGGCGAGTTTGGAGCACCCGACGACGACTACTCGGTACGCGCAGACAACCAGTCAACCAAAAAGCGGCGCGCGAAGCTCCGCGAACCTTCGACAACGAGGCCCGCACAACGAAACCACTCCTCGTCGACATCGCGATACGTCTCGCCGGGCGTCCATTCGCCGCGACACCTCATCGCGCTCGCGCCATGTCTCGTCCGCACGGCGTGTCTGACCCCGACGGCGTGTCTCGTCGGCACGGCATGTCTGATCCTGACGACTGGCTCGTCCCGCACGACGTGTCTGATCCCGACGACATGGCTCGTCCCGCACGACGTGTCTCGTCGGCACGGCATGTCTGATCCTGACGACTGGCTCGTTCCAACGGCGTGTCTGATCCCGACGACATGGCTCGTCCGCACGACGTGTCTCGCCCCGACGACTTGGCTGACGCGGACGATGCGGCTCGTCCACACGACCTATCTCACCTCGACATGTCTCGCCGGACGATCCGGCGCACACCGTGTCACATCTCGCCGCGGGGACGGGCGCGGCGGATCGCCGACACTGGCGCACCTGGCTTTTGCTTCCTGCGCTCTCCGCGCCGCCGCACCGCCGCACCGCCGCGCCGTCGCACCCCCGCACCGCACCTCCACCCTGGCGGCTGGGCGCGCGGGGCGTCGTGGGGGGGCCGTTTTGGGGGGAAGTCGTGTATCGTCGGTGTGATGGGCTGGGCTATCCCTCGCTTCAATCATCTCGTGGAGTTCGCGGGGGCCTCGCACGTGGGCCGTGTGCGCACGACGAACGAGGACGTGTGGCGCGCAGATCCTGGGCTCGGGGTGTTCCTGGTCGCCGACGGAATGGGCGGACACGCGGCCGGTGAGGTCGCGGCCCGGCTGGCGGTGGACGAGGTCACCCGCGCGCTGCGAACCCCTGCGGCGCTCAAGGTGCTCGATACGTTCGCGCAGACCCCGACCCTCGAGGCGCGTCGCGCGGTGTTCGGCGTGCTGGAGGCAGCAGCGGAGGGCGCGCACCGGACCGTACGCAAGATGGCCGAGGAAAATTCCCGTCAAATCGGGATGGGCTGCACGCTCGACGCCGCGATACTCATCGGGACGAAGGCGTTTCTCTCGCATATCGGCGACGGCCGAAGCTACCTGGCGCGCCCGACGACGACGATCCAGCTCACGCAGGACCACACCATCCACGGCTCGCTGGTCGCACGTGGGCTGGTGCGGCCGTCGGAGCCGCCCGCAGTTCGCAATCTCCTCACGAACGCGGTGGGGAAGAAAGGCGACATCCACGTCGAAGAAGTGTTCGTGGACCTCGCCGAGGGCGATCGCCTGCTCCTCTGCACGGACGGCGTGCACTCGGAGCTCGACGACGAGAGCGTGATCAGCGAGCTCGCGCTACAGGGCGCGACCGACGACACGGCGATCGCGCTCGTCAACGCGGCGCTCGCGCGCGGCGGCAAGGACAACGCGACGGCGCTCGTGGTGGCCGTAGGTCCGCGCCGCTCCGATCGGACGACCAGCGACGCAGGACTCTCCGCGCGCGACACCGCGTTCGCGATGCACTCGGCGCTGCTCGCCGGCGTCCCCGATCCGCTCGTGCAGCGCGCGCTCCGGGCAGCCGTCGAGGTGGAGATCGACGTGGGCGAGTCCGTGCCCCGGTATTTCGCCGGCGATCGCGTCGGTTACGTCGTGCTCGACGGGTGCATCGATTCGCCGAGCGGGTGGAAGCTCGGACCGTCGTCTCTCGTGTACCCGGAGTCGCTCGCCGGCGGCGGCAAGGGCGCCGATCTGTGCAAGGCCGGCGAGCGGACTCGCGCGCTCCGGATCCGCGCCGACGATTTTCGCGAGGTGTGCGCGTCCGAGACGCGACTCGCTGCGATGCTTTACGAGCGCCTCGCGCATATTCTCGCGCGCGGCTCGGTCTGAAGAAGAGGAGACGGAAGATGCGCTATCCGATGAGAACGCGTGGGCTCGTGGTCTGTTCGACCATGCTACTGGTCGTTTCCTGCAAGAAGAGCGACCCCGCGGCAGCGGGCGCTGCGTCGGGGGAGGCCGTGCAGGCCGCCACGGTGCCGTCGCTGTCGGATTTCGAGGGCGATATCACCATCGTGTCGAAATCCGCCAAGGAGAAGCGGCCGATTCCGCCGATCACGCTCACCGTGAAGGGCAACAAGATGCGCTTCGACCTCCCCGAGGGCATGGAGGGCGCACCGAAGATGGGCGAGCGCGCTTACGCGATCGCCGACACCACGACCAAGAAGCTCGACGTGGTGGTCGACGCGCAGAAGATGGTCATGGAGATGGATCTCGCGACCATGGGAGATCAGATCCGGAAGATGACGCCCCACTCGTCGGCCTCGGCGACGGAGGCGAAGACGCCGCCGAAGGTGACCAAGACCGGCCACAACGACACCGTCGCGGGAATGACCTGCGAGGACTGGGACGTGACGAGCGACAAGGGCAATCGCGGGCGCGTGTGCGTGGCGAGTACGAGCACGTCGTGGCTGTCCATTCCAAACCTCGGTTTGCCTTCGGAGCAGACGTGGGCGAAGGAGCTCTTCGACGGGCAGCACCTGCCGCTCAGGATGATCAGCTACGACGCCGCCGGCACCGAGGAGAGCCGTCTCGAGGTGACGAAGCTCGAGAAGAAGCCGGTGCTCGACTCGACGTTCACGATCCCCGCGGGCTACCGCACGATGGATTTCACGCAGATGATGGCCGGCATCCAGGGGATGCTCGGTGGCCTCGGCGGGCCGAACCACGGCTCCGGCATGCCGGGGTTTCCGTCCGCGCTCCCGCCAGGGATGACGCTGCCACCGGGGATGGCTTCGAGCATGGCCCAGAACGCCGCCCACATGCAGGTGAGCGCCGCTCAGCTTCAACAGAACGCCGCTCAGCTTCAGCAGAACGCCGCTCAGATGCTGAAGGAGCTCCAGGAGCGCGCCAAGGCCGCGGGAGCCAAGCCGCCGGCGCAAGCCCCGCACTGAGACCGAGAGCGAGACCGAGCGCCACCCGGCAGCCGCAGAGTTTGCTCGGAAACGTTACAATAGAGGTCCGGGGCTCGTTGTTATAACGCGCCCCATGCTGCTCCAGAGTCCGCATGCGCTCGATGTGATCGAGCAGCGAGCGAACGACGACCACGCACCCGTCTCGATTCTCCGGCCCTCCCGCAGCTCGGGGGCGCCGCGGGTTCTCCGGACCCTCGCCACCGAGTCCGCCGCGATGCGCGGCGTTCTGACGTCGCTCGGACGCCTCGGGCCGACCGATGTGACCGTAACGCTGGTCGGAGAAACCGGCACCGGCAAGGACGTCCTCGCAGGCTTTCTCCACGAGCAGAGCGCACGGGCGCACAGCCCGTTCGTCGTGTTCGATTGCGGCTCGGTCGCCCAGAACCTCGCCGAGAGCGAGCTCTTCGGTCACGAGCGCGGCGCGTTCACCGGCGCGCTCGGCGCACACCTCGGGGCCTTCGAGCGAGCCGGGGGCGGGACAGTGTTCCTCGACGAGATCGGGGAGCTGCCGCTCGAGCTCCAGCCTCGTCTCCTCCGCGTGCTCGAGAACCGCACCGTTCGCCGTGTCGGAGGCGCGAACGATCGCCGGGTCGACGTGCGAGTCGTGGCCGCGACCAACCGCAGCCTGGAGGCGGAGGTCGCCGCGGGACGCTTCCGTCGGGATCTGTATTTCCGCCTGGCCGGCGCAGTCGTCGAGGTTCCGCCCCTGCGGAACCGGCGAGAGGACATCCCGACGCTGGCGCGTGCGTTGCTCGCGGATCTCGGACACCGCGACGTCACGTTCTCCGCCGACGCGCTCGACGCACTTGCGCGGCATCCGTGGCCCGGCAACGTGCGCGAGCTGAAGAACACTCTCGGCTGTGCCGTCGCGTTCCTCGACGGTCAGCTCATCGAGGCGCGCCACCTCAGGCTGCCCGAGTCGCGCTCTGACGAGCCCGGCCTCGAAGCGATGTCGCTCGGTGGCCTGCCGCTCCAGGATCTGGAGCGCGAAGCGATCCGGCAGACGATGGCGCGCGTCGGCGGCAACAAGTCGCAGGCGGCGCGTGCGCTCGGCATCGCCGTCTCGACCCTGTACGACAAGCTGAAGCGCCACCGTCTCTGAGCGCCAGCCGTCAGCGGCGGCAATGACGCGACCGGCGCTCGACCCGCGCCACCAGCCTTGACGGGCCGGAGGCGGTCGTGATGATGCGCGGGGCGAATCAGTGACCCTCGGGACCGTCGCAGCCTTCGTCGCCTCGGTCACCTGGGCGTTCGCGACGACGCGCTACGCGCGCGCGTCGCGCGAGGTCGGTTCGACACGGGTGAACCTGGCGCGGACGTTCACGGCGCTGCCGGCGTTCGCCATCCTGAGGGTGGTCTTCGGCGAGGGGCCGCTGTTCGCGGGGTTCACGACCGAGCGCGCGCTCTGGCTCCTCGCGTCCATCGTCTGCTCGTACGCGGTCGCTGATTCACTGTTCCTCGCGGCGTGCCGTCGTGTCGGGATCACGACCGGGCTCTCCATCGCCTCGACGTATCCGCTGTGGGCAGCGATCTGGGGGACCGTCGTGGACGGTGAGGCGTTCGGAACGGAGCGCGCCGCCGGGACTCTTCTGGCCGTCGGCGGCGTCATCTGGCTCGTGCGGCTGGGCACCAGAGGCGAATCGGCGCGCGAGCGCGACGGCGTGGGCCTGGGTCTCGCAGTGCTCGTATCCGTCCTCTGGGCACTGAACAGCATCGGAGTGAAGCGCGGCGCGACGGGGATCGGCCTGTTCGACGTGAACGTCTTTCGTTTCAGCGCGGCCCTCCTGATCCTCGCGCCGCAGCTCCGTCTCCCGTCGGAGCGCGGCCGCGCGCGCGCGCCCACTGGCGGCTGGGTGACCCTCGTGCCGGCGCTCCTCGCCGATTGCACCCTCGGCTCGCTGGCGTACGTCTACGGCCTTTCCCACACCGATCTGGCGGTAGGAGCGACGCTTTCGTCACTGGCGCCGCTGATTTCGGTGCCGTTCGCCGTGGCCGCCGGCGAGGAGCGCTTCGACGTGCGGCGCCTCGCCGCGATCGTCACGACGGTCCTGGGAGTCGCGCTGCTCGTCCGCTGATGCTAGATCGCGCCGGTGCGCGCCCTGCCCATGATCCGGCCGAAGGACGAGCCGCCCTTCGGCGGCATCGCCCTGTCGCGCCACGGAGAGGGCCGTCCGCTCCCGATGACGCCCGAGGACGTGAAGGCGCGCGGCTTCACCGAGGTGGACGTCGTGTTCGTCAGCGGCGACGCCTACGTCGACCATCCGAGCTTCGCGATGGCGCTCCTCGGCCGTCTGCTCGAGAGCGCGGGCTTTCGCGTCGCGATCCTGTCCCAGCCCGACTGGCGGAGCGCCGACGCGTTCCGTCGCTTCGGCAAGCCCCGGCTCTTCTTCGCGGTGAGCGCCGGCAACATGGACTCGATGATCAATCACTACACCGCGAACAAGAAGGTGCGGAACGATGACGCCTACAGTCCGGGCGGTGCGATCGGCCGTCGCCCCGATCGCGCCACGCTCGCCTACTCGCAGCGCGCGCGGGAGGCGTTCCCCGGCGTGCCCGTCGTCGCGGGCGGCGTCGAGGCGAGCCTCCGCCGGATAGCGCACTACGACTACTGGAGCGACACCGTCCGCCGCAGCATCCTCCTCGACGCGAAGGCGGATCTGATCGGGTTCGGCATGGGCGAGCGCGGGATCCTCGAGCTCGCCCGCCGGCTCGACGCGGGAGAGACGGTGAAGGACCTCCGCGATCTGCGCGGCGTCGCCTACCGGCTCGGCAAGAGCGAGGCCGCTCCGGAAGGCGACGACGTCGTGAAGCTGCCGAGCTACGAGGAGGTCGCGACGAACCCCATCGAGTTCGCGAACATGACGCGCCTCGCGCACCGCGAGACGAACCCGCTGAACGCGCGCCGGCTCGTGCAAGCGCACGGCTCCGAGCACGTCGTCGTGAACCCGGCCGCCCTGCCGCTCACCGAGGCGGAGATGGACTGGGTCTACGGCTTGCCGTACACGCGAAAGCCGCACCCGTCGTACGGCAACCAGAAGATCCCCGCGTTCGAGGTGGTGAAGACCAGCGTGCAGATCATGCGCGGGTGCTTCGGCGGCTGCACCTTCTGCTCGATCACCGCGCACGAGGGCCGCATCATCCAGAGCCGGAGCGAAGCGTCGGTGCTCGGCGAGCTACGGAAGATGACGAGCGATCCCGGCTTCACCGGAGTCGTCAGTGACATCGGTGGGCCGACGGCGAACATGTACAAGATGCGCTGCACGCAGCCCGAGGTCGAGGCGACCTGCCGCCGTCAGAGCTGCGTGCACCCGACCATCTGCAAGCTGCTCGGCACCGATCACGCGCCGCTCATCGACCTGATGAAGAAGGCGCGCAGCGTGCCCCGCGTACGCAAGGTGTTCGTCGCGTCCGGCATCCGGATGGATCTCGCGCGACGCGACCCGGAGTACCTGAAAGAGCTCGCGACGCACCACGTCGGCGGCCTCCTCAAGGTCGCCCCCGAGCACACCGACCCCGGCGTGCTCGAGCTGATGAAGAAGCCGGGCCCCGGTGATTTCCTGGAGTTCGCGGCCGGCTTCGACGAAGCGTCGCGCGCAGCGGGGAAGAAGCAGCACCTAGTGCCTTATTTCATCGCGAGCCACCCCGGGAGCGATCTGTCGTCGATGATCGAGCTCGCGCTCTTCTTGAAGCGCAACGGGTACGCGCCGGACCAGGTACAGGACTTCATTCCGAGCCCCTTCGACGTGGCCGCGTGCATGTATCACACCGGCTACGATCCCATGACGATGCGCCCGGTGAAGACCGCGCGCGCGCTCCGCGATCGCCGCATGCAGCGCGCGCTCCTGCAGTTCTTCAAGCCGGAGAACTGGTTCGACGTGCACGCCGCGCTGGTGAAAGCGAAGCGCACGGAGCTCATCGGCGACGGATGTGATTGCCTCATCCCGGCCCACCCCCCGCGCCAGGCCCTCGATCAGCGTCGAACCCGCGCGGAGAAGGCGTTCACCGAGCAGACGTCGGGCGACCACGTGCGCGGCGGCGCGAACCGCGAAGGGTACCGTCCGGGACGGAAGACTGCGCGACGCCGCGGTCGCGCCTAGTCAAAACGACGAGTATCCGCCTGACCAGTATACTGGACAGTCGTCCTCGTGCGCGTAGCGGTCCCCTCTGGCCAATTTGAACTCGGTCAGCGGCCAATGTGTAGCCCACCGTCGCGCAAGGTTGTCGCGTCCGGTTCATGAGGCGTAGACAGATCCAACAGGGACGCGGTGGAACCGCGGATTCATGGGAAGGCCGAGGGCGGGAAACGAGAGCGATGACGACCACGACCCCGTAGAGGGTCTGGCGGATGCCCTTCCGGACGCCCTCCTCATCGTCGACGAGCTGGCCAAGGTGCTCTTCGTCAATCAGGCGGCGGAAGAGCTACTCGGTCACGAGCGTCAGGGACTTCTCGGACAGCCTTCGCCCTTTCCGGTCGGGGAACGGGCGCCCAAGACCATCGAGGTAGTCGCCGCCGGGAGGACTCGTGAGGGCGAGCTTCGTGTCGTTCCGGTCGACTGGCGCGGCCAGCGCGCCTTCCTCGTATCGATCCGTGAAGTCACCGGCCAGCACGCGCAGCAAGAGCGCCGCAAGCGGGCAGAAGAGCTCGAGGCCGTCGGAAGACTCGCCGGAGGCATCGCCCACGACTTCAACAACCTGCTCACCGGCATCATGACGTTCACGACGCTGGTGCGCGACACCTTCACCGTCGGCGACGAGCGCCGGACCGATCTCGATCAGGTACTGAGCTCCGGACAGCGCGCGGTGGAGCTGACCCGCAATCTGCTCGCCTTCTCGCGCAGGGAGCCGAGCGCGCCGCGTCAGGCGAACCTGAACACCCTGATCACCCGCTCGGCGGCGGCGCTGCAGAAGCTCCTCGGGGACGGGATCGAGCTGGAGCGCGACCTCGCCCCGAACCTGTGGTCCGTCCTCGTCGACGCGGCGCACTTCGACGTGATGCTGACCAAGCTGGTGGTCAACGCGCTCGACGCGATGCCGGAAGGCGGCACCCTCCGCATAGAGACGCGCAACGACGATTCGACGGTGCTGGGCGAGTGCGTACTCTGCAGGGTCTCCGACAGCGGACACGGGATGAGCGACGACGTGAAGCAGAAGGTCTTTCATCCCTTCTTCACGACCAAGGCGCTCGGCAAGGGCACCGGCCTCGGACTCGCGACCGTGTACGGCCTCCTCCTCCAGGCCAAGGGAACGATCGAGGTGGACAGCGTCGTCGGGCGCGGGACCACGTTCGACATGCGCTTTCCGCGGGCCCAGTCGGGACCGCAATCGATGCGTCCCCAAAGCCTGCCCGTCGAGTCACACGTCCGTGGCACCCGTGAAGCGATCTTGCTCGCCGAGGACGAGCCGATCGTGCGCCAGTCGGTCGGCCGCATGCTCCGTCGCGGTGGCTACACCTTCTTCGAAGCGCGAAGCGGACGAGAGGCGCTCGAGGTGTTCGCCGATCACAGGGACGAGATCGGGCTCGCCCTGCTCGACGTGGTCATGCCCGAGCTCTCGGGCCCTGAGACGGCGCTACGCCTCCGTTCCGACACTCCCGACGTCAAGATCCTCTTCATGTCCGGCTACCCGCGGGATCTCTTCGACACGAACGAGGAAGCTCGCGATCTCGGCCCCCTGATCCAGAAGCCGATGACCGAGGCGGCGCTCCTCGGGGCGATACGCCGGCTGCTCGCGACCGAGACCAAGGAAGAGCGCGCCGAGTCGGTCGGTTGAACCCTGCCCGCTACGCGCCGGCAGGCACGACCCGGTACACGGTCGTCGGGCGAAGGAACGAGCCGTCGGCGTCGTTGTCTGCGGGGGCGTCGTAGCGGGCGATCTTCTCGAGCCCTCGCGTGTCGAGGAAGCCGCGGTCGGGATCGCCGATGAGGACGAGCGCACCTTGCCGAGCCAGCGCGCGCAGCCATGTGACCAGTGGAGTGGCCATGTCGTAGCCGTAGAAGACGTCGCCCGCTAGCACGACGTCGAAGCGGCGCTCGAGGCTGCCCACGAGGTCCACCGTCGTGGTCTCGAGCGAGACGCCGGCGAGGGCGGCGTTCAGCCGCGCGGCCTCGACGGCCATCGGGTCGATGTCCGCGGCAAGGACGCGCGCGCCGGCCATCGCTGCAGCGATGCCCTCGACGGCCCCGCCCGCGCCGAAGTCGAGCACCGACCGGCCGGCGAAGAGTGTGACATTGTCGAGCACGTACCGCGCGAGCGCCTGACCGCCGGCCCAGGAGAAGGCCCAGTACGGCTCGACGAGGCCCGCGCGCGCCGCGTCTTCTTCCGTTCCGCGAAAGAGCGGGCACGCGGCTGTCACCAGATGAAGGCGGATCTCCGGACAGAGGCGAGCGGGTGCGACCTCGGTGTGGCGGAGGATGATCTCGGCGAGCGTCACGGAACGCGCCGGCAACACTCGCATCGATCGGAGCCCGTCTCCACGGTAAAGTCCTGGTTCATGTCCGCGCTTCGACTACCGCTTTTGCTCGCTCTGTCACTCGTGTTCGCCGGATGCGGCGGAGGGACCCTCTCCGTGCTCCACAGCAAAGGAAAGCCCACCGGAGACGGCGCCGCCGAGCTCGCGCTCAAGAACTCGAGCGGGAGCGGCATCGATAAGGTCTACGTCGCGAAGACCGAAGCCGTCGATCAGGCGCACGAGTCCGGAGTCTCTCCAGGCTCCGGCGCCGACGAGCAGCTCTGGGGCGACGACCAGCTCGGCAACGCCGGCATCCTGGAGGGGCGCACATGGAAGGCGCTCCACCTCGCCGAGGGACGCTACGACGTGCTCCTCGTCGCGCACGATCACCGAGAGCAGCTCGTGAAGCATCTCGACCTGAAGAGCGGCGGCCGGTATCTCCTCGAGGTCAACGACGACTGGATGATGGGACGATGAGCGCGAAGGTATCCGTCAGCGGGAACCCGGTGAGCCGCCGCACGCTCGATCCGGAGCTACAGAACACCGCGGCCATCCGCGTCGGCCGCCTCCTCGAGGTGCGCGCGGCTCACGGCTATCGCTCGCGCGAGGACGTGGACCTTCTCTTCAACCAGCTCGAACAGGAAGTGGCGCGACTCGCCCCAGGCGTGCGCTACGTCACGGTCGTCGACTGGCGTCTCTGCCCGGTCATGTCGCCCGACGCCGCGAAGCGCATCGTGGAGCGCATGGCGAATCTCAACGCGCGCACCGAGCGGAGCGCGACCATCGCCGCTAACGACTCGCCGACCGCGGTGCTCCAGTTCGTGCGCGTGATCCGCGACTCGGGCCACCCCGACAGAAAGCTCTTCTTCGAGAAGGACGAGCTATTCGGCTGGCTCGCCGAGCTGCTCGATCCGCCGGAAACCGAGCGACTGCGGCAGTTCCTCGACGAATAGCGCCGGGTAGCGCTACGGCGAGATCATCGGGAGCCGCACACGCGCGTCCGGCTTCCACACGAAGTCCGCGACGCGGGGCGACGGCTTCACGCCGCCCGCCGACGGATCGGTCCAGCTCGCGAAATCCTCCGGAAGGGGTCCTGGCAAGGTCGGCTGCACGGTGCGCTCGAAGAGCGCGAAGCCGTGGCCGGCGAGGAGCTCGAGCGAGCGCCCCGACGCGGGGCCGCCCTCCGAGAGGAACACCCGGAACGTCTCCGCGTTGCGCGCGACGACCCAGTGCTGCGGATCACGCCGGAGCGCCTTCCTGAGATTCTCTTCCACCGCGCCGTAGTCCCTGTTCGCGTTCGCGACGCAGGCGAGCAAGCTGTACGCGATGCCCGGAGCGGGATAGCCGAGCTCGAGTGCGCGGCGTGCGTGCCGCTCGGCCTCGACGAACTGGCCGGCGTCGTAGAGAGCGGTCGCGAGGTCCATGTGAGCCCCGTGATAGTCCCCGAGTCGCTCGAGGATGCCGCGACACGCCTCTACGTCGGGACGGTACCCGACGCGCAGACCGCGGTTCTTCTCGAACCAGTCGCTCATCATCACGGTGTCCTCCGGCGAGGCGTCGAACGGCGTCTTTAGCTCCTGGAAGTTCCCGCTGAAGTACACCTCGCGATCGAGCCAGCCTGCCTTCTCGGCGTCCTGGAAGTCGATGGTGCCTGGATAGATCGACAGACACGAGAAGAGATACTGATGCGGCTTCGCGCGCTCGAGAAATGCGAGCGTCTCCTCGAAGGTCGCCTGAGTCTCCCCGCGGTTGCCGAGCATCATGTAGTAGCGGACCTCGATGCCGTAGCGCTTCGCGAGCTCCGTCGAGCGGATGATCTGGTCGACGGTGATCTTCTTGTTGATGGCCTTCAAGATCGGGGCAGAGCCCGACTCGACGCCGAGGCTCAGCCGCTCGCACCCCGCGAGCCGCATCTCGCGAAGAAGCTCCTCCGACAGGACGTCGACGCGGGTATCGCAGCTCCAGAAGAAGTCGAGCTTCCGCTCGCGAATGCCGCGGCAGATCTCGATGACGCGCTTCTTGTTGGTCGTGAAGGTGTCGTCCTTGATCTGGATCATGCGCACCGGGAGCCGCGCGAGGGCGCTCTCGAGCGAGTCGAGCACGTACTTCACGGATTGACCGCGGAAGCCCCTGCCCCATGTCGTCTCGGCGCCGCAGAAGGTGCATTGCCACGGGCACCCGCGGGACGTCATCACGATGTGAGTCGAGAAATAGTCGTGAGGCGACGCGAGCGCGTCGAGCTCCGGCACCGACGGGCGCTCGGGCGCCTGCACGAAGCGCGCGCCGTCGCGGTAGACGGTGCCGGCAATGCCGGTCGTCGGCGCGCGCGCTTCGAGTCGCTCGATGAGCTCGAGGAACGTGACGTCACCCTCTCCGGTGACGACGGTGTCGATGTCGGAGTGATGCGAGAGCATCTCCTTCGCGAGCGGCGTCGCGTGCGGGCCACCGACCACGACGTGCGCGCCCGGGTGGAGCCGCTTCAGGAGCTTCGCGACGAGCGCCACGCCGCGGCGGTTTGCCGTCCAGCAGGACATGCCGAAGACGTCCGCGTCGAGGGCGCCGAGCACTTCCTCGACGTGTCGCCACGAGAACGCCGACAGGTTGAACACCTTGACGGCGTGACCGGCTCGCATCGCCTGCGCGCCGAGTGAGAAGAGGCCGTACGGCGTCTGGTGAAAATCCGCGTCGAGATCACCCTCGCGGTAACCGTCGGGCGGGCCGTCGCCATTCGTGTCGGGGGGCTCGCCGGGGGCCGCGATCTTCCACGGGGGCGGGTAGATGAGAACGACGCGCATCGCGCCCTAGTATTCACATCCTTCGATGACGGCGCCATCGGCCGCGACGCCGAGCACACGCCGCCCGTCCGCGAAGAGGCTGATGATCGGCACCCGCCAGTTCGAGTCCTGCCACGCGAGCGACCACCGCCGCGGATCTTGCGGAGTTTGTACCCACATCCGGCCGAGGCTCGTCGTCCACGCGCGCTGATTCGGCTCGACCACCACGGCGGAAAGATCCGGCGCCCCTGGGACGACCGATTGCTCGAGCGCGCCGGCGCTGACGCGGAGCGCGCTGCCCTCCGCGCCGACAATCACGCCGACTCCGACCTCCGCGACGGCGGCGCACGCCGTGAAGGTGCGCACGCTCGGCGAAGGCACGGGATGGAGCTCCCACCTTAGCGGATCGTAGAGACCCGCGAACGCGCCGCCCTCGCGCTTTCGTCCGACGACTATCCAGTGCTCCTCGTCGAAGCGCGACAGGCCCATGAGCGACGTCGCCGCCGGGATTGGCAGCTCACGGAGCCAGCGCTTGCCGGACATGCCGAAGAGGAGCGGCGCGTGATCTTCGTACGACCCGACCGCCACCGCGATGTCGTCGGGATTGCCGCTCACCGACTCGAACGCCGCCGGCGTGCGCGGACGGCGGAGGCGCTGCATCCCCTCGAGCGAGACGTAGTACGCAAAGAGCCCGCGCTCGCCACCGACGAGCCAGTGGCCCGGGCTGACGTGATGGACGGCCCGGATGCGCTCAGCGACGTCGGCGGAGAGCGGCACGTCCGCCCAGTTCGTTCCGTTCCAGAACGAGAGGCCGTTCGTCGTCGCCGCGAGACACGAGCCCGCGGCGTCCCAGGCAACGCTCCGGATCGCGCGCTCGCCGCCAGGCTGGTGCCGGACCTTCCAGTTCCAGCTCGCCGACGACCGCACCGAGAAGCGGTCGGTGTGATGCCGGCGCGACATCGGAACGTGGGTCAGCACGCTCTCGGTGCGCAGCGCGGAGGTGATCATCGCGCCGAAGAGGCCGCTCGACTGCGGCCTGTCGCGCGCGTCGGGAGCCGTACCGAACGCGATGGCGGCGTCGATCTGAGCGCACGCAGAGGGGTGATTCTTGAGCTCGTCGCAGAGCCCCGCGCATTCACGGATGCTGCGGCGCGGACGGGCGCGGGCGAGCTCGAGGACGCGCATCACGCTGTCGCCGATGAAGAGCTCCTCGCCGGTCAGGATGTTGAACGTCGTCGCCGCGAGGCTGAAGACGTCGGACGCCGGCCCGATCGTCTTCTCGTCCATGACGATCTGCTCGGGCGACGCGTAGCCGGGCGTCCCCATCGACCCTTGGACGAACGTCTGACGGAGGCCCACCGGCCGCGCCACACCGAAATCGGAGATCTTGAACGCCTCGTCGGGCGACTCGCCGCAGCAGAGGACGTTGTTCGGCTTGATGTCCCGGTGAAGAACGTCGACGGAATGGACGGCGTCGAGACCGAGCGCGATCGCCTCGACGGCGCGCGCGGCGCGCTCCGGATCGAAGGCCTGGTTCGTGGTGCGCATGGCCTTCTGGATGCGGATATCGAGCGTCTCGCCGTGGACGTATTCCATCGCGAGCCACGGCAAGAGCAGCTTCAGCGCGCCGTAAGCCACCTCGGTCTCGCCGCTCTCGATGAAGCGGACGACGAACGGCGTGGGCGGCACCTTCT
Source organism: Polyangiaceae bacterium (assembly GCA_036272055.1). Lineage (GTDB taxonomy): Bacteria > Myxococcota_A > Polyangia > Polyangiales > Polyangiaceae > DASZVB01. The sequence goes on from DATAZL010000090.1 coordinate 113,360, forward strand.
CGTTGAGGCGCCCGAGCGCTACCGACTCCTTGCGGATCGTGAGCAGAGCCGTCTCGGCTGCGGCGCGGACGAACTCCGGGCGCGCTATCTTGATGACGGCCACGCCGGTTCCGGTCTTCGAGCGACGCTCGACGAGGAACGCGATGGCCATGCTCCCCGCGCCGAGTGCGCGCTCGAGCCGGAATGAGACGTCGGGGTACACCGTCGACGGCAGCTCGACCCCGACCAGCGCTCTCAGTTGATCGTCGCCAGGGGGAACTCGCAGCACCACGGCACCCTAACCCGGGCGCGCGCCGTCGTGACGCAGGTCGTCGCTGACCCCGGTCGGCCCAATGGCCGGTGCAACAATTCCGTCGTTTCGTCGAAACCTCGGCACGGGGGCACTCGACCCGGGGGTCCGGCTAGAGTGCCGGCGATGAGCGTCGAGACCGAGGCAAACGAGGTGCAAAACCGGTGGCGGCACGCGCCGAGCCTGCACCCTCAATCGACGAGCCGGCGCGCGTCGTGGCTCGAGGTGCTCTTCGACATCGTCGTCGCGGGCGCGATGACCGCGGCAGGCACCGCGGTCGGCGACGGCACCGTGGTCGGCACGTACATGCCGTTCCTCCTCGAGTTCAGCGCGATCTTCTTCGCCTGGACGGCGTTCACATTTTTCCAGAATCGCTTCTCCGTCGACGACCTGATGCACCGCCTGCTCACCTTCGGGTTGATGCTCGCCATCGCGCTGCTCGGACTGACGTCGGCGCGCGCCCTGAGCGGTGACACCCGGACCTTCTCGTGGTCCTACGTCGCGATCGACTCCGTCCTCGCGCTCCTTTACGCGCGTACTTACATCTCGATCGTCGAGGCGCGCGACTTCACGCGTCACTACGGGACTCGCTACGCCATCGGTGCAGGGCTCTGGGTCGTCGCGGCGCTCGTCCCGCAGCGCTGGGTGTTCGTGTGCTGGTGCGCGGGCGCGGGTCTCGGCCTGTCGTTTCCGATGAGCCGTCGTGGACGCGAGCTCGCCGTCGACCGGCCTCCCGACGCACGCCATCTGTCGGAACGCTACGGACTCATCACGTCCATGGTACTCGGGCAGGGCCTCCTGGCGGTCCTCTCGGTGCTCGTGTCGAACACGACGCGCCTCATGCCGGCCGTCGTGGCGCTCGTGCTCCTGCTCTTCTGCTCGATATGGTGGCTCTACTTCGACGACGTGGCGCGTTCGAGCATCCGCACCGAGCGCGCCGCTCCGTTCGTCTGGATCTACGGTCATCTGCCCTTCTTGCTCGGGCTCGTGACGCTCGCGGCCGGGATCCGACGGCTCGTTCGCCTCGACGTCGACGCGCCGATGGACACGCCGGTGCGCGCGCTGCTCGCGGGAGGGCTCGGCCTCACCTTGCTGTCGCTCGCGCTCATCGACTCGGTCACCGAGAGACGGACGGCGGAGCTCGGCGACCGGGCGCGGGTCAACGCGCGCATCGCCGCCGCGCTGCTCTCGCTCCTGCTCTATCCGATCGGGAGCACCTTCGGACCGGTCGGGCTGCTCTGCCTGGCGACGGTACCGTGCGTCGCGCAGGTCGCGTTCGACCTGATGATGGCGCCCCTCGCCGCTTCCTACGTCCAGGCCGCCCAGGAGTCGGTCCTCGAGCTGGCGCGAGTGCGGTTCAGAGAGCCCAAGCCGATCAACAGCCGACTCGCGCGCGTCGGAGAGGCCGTGCGAAAGGGCGCGCCGAGCGAGCTCAAGCGCGACTTTTACTCGTTCTTCATGGAAGGACCCTGGTCGCGCCTCGTGGTGTCCTTGGTGTTCATCTACCTGACCATCAACGCGACCTTCGCCGGCCTCTACCTGCTCGAGCCGGGCGCGATAGGCGGCGCGCACAGCCGCTCGTTCGCGGACGCTTTCTACTTCAGCGTGCAGACGTTCTCGACGATCGGCTACGGCGTGCTCACGCCGGCCACTCCGTACGGGAACCTCGTCGTCACCGCAGAGGCCGCGGTCGGGCTACTGGCGGCCGCGTTCGCTACCGGCCTCATGTTCGCGAAGGCCGCGCGTCCACACTCGGGCACGCTCTTCAGCAACGTGTTCGTCGTCACGAGGCGTAACGGCGTTCCGACCGTGACATTTCGCGTCGGCAACGCCCGCGGCAACGACGTCGTCGACGCGAGCGTCACCGTGACCGTCCTCAAGAGCGAAGTGTCGCAGGAAGGCGAGCAACTTCGCCGCATGTACGAGCTACCGCTCGTACGGAGCCGCTCGCCGATCTTCACGATGACCTGGGTCGTCATGCACCACGTCACCGACGACAGCCCGCTCGCCGGCGTGAACTGGCTGGATCCCGAGCTGTCGCTCGCGATCATCGTGACGATCGTGGGCCACGACGGGACCTACGGACAGACCACGTACGCGCGGCATCTCTACTATCCCGAGAACGCCCGCGTCGGTCAGCGATTCGTCGATGTGATGAGTCAGCTCCCCGACGGGCGCATGGCGATCGACTACTCGCGCTTCCACGACACCGTCGCCGACGGGACGGCGTCGTTGCCTCCGACATCCGGCTGACCGTTCGCACACGACGTGCGTCAACTCAGGTGGCCATTTCTCGTCGTTGCATCATGCTGCGTCGGTGCGTTCATTCGTCTTCGCTGCGGCGGTCTTGCTCGCGACGGCGAACACCGCGCGCGCCGAAGATCAAAGTGGGACAAAAAATCACAAGGACCCCGAGATCGATCTCTTTCCCCTCGTCGGCGGCAGCAGCGACGTGGGCGTGGGTGGCGGCATTCTCGGCGCGGTCGCGCACTTCGTCCCCGGTGAGAAGGAGTATCGCTGGCGCATCGAGGCGAGCGGGATCGTCACGTACAACCCGGGGAGCGGCCTCTCCCATTTTCCGTTCACGGACGTGTACACGCTCCTCACCGTCCCGAACCTCGGGCGCGGCGTGCGCCTCGAACTTCGCCCCTCGTTCACGCGGGAGACGACCCAGCGCTATTACGGTATCGGCAACGCGTCGGTGCGGAAGGACTCGCTCGACAAGGGCTCGTACTACGAATACGGCCGCACCCATCCGACGATGGAGGCGCTCGTGCGGTTACGGATCGCGCACGGCGCCTTCATCCGGCTCGCGAACTACTTCACGTACGACACCTTCGTCGTCGCGCCCGATTCACGCCTTGCCCAGGATCTGAAATCAACGGATCCCGAGGTCCACAAGCTCGTCGGTGAGGCGAAGTCTCACGCGGTGGACTTCTTCGAGTACGCCTTCGTCTACGACACGCGGGACGACGAGACCGCGCCGAAGTCGGGGATGTATCACGAGGCGTCGGTGCGCTACAGCCCGGGTGGCACGTCCTTCTTCCCGTACCGGTACGAGCAGCTCGACGTCGCGGCGCGCTTCTACGTCTCCATCCCCGGCGACGTGTTCACGTTCGCCGGCCGCGTCGTCGGTGACGTCTTGCTCGACAACCCGCCCTTCTACGAACTCGCGCGGTACGAGGATACCTTCGCCCTCGGTGGCAACAAAGGCGTGCGTGGCATCCCCGCCCAGCGCTACTACGGCAAGGCGAAGGTCTTCGGCAACCTCGAGATGCGCGCGAACCTCTTCTCGTTCCACCTGCTCGGCAAGAACCTGCGCTTCGGCGTCGCGACGTTCTTCGACGCCGGCCGGCTCTGGGCGGACACGAGCTCCCACCCGGAGCTCGACGGTACCGGCTTCGGCTTGAAGTACGGCACCGGCGGCGGCATCCGTCTCCAGCAGGACAAGACGTTCGTCGTCCGCCTCGATCTGGCCTGGTCCCCCGACGCGCACCCCATCGGGGGCTATTTCGGGGTCGGCCAGATCTTCTAGAAAGGGGGGCCTTGGCCCCCCGCAGCTTCGCCTGCGGCGAACTGCTCCCCCCGCCGCTTCGCGGGCTCGCTTTGCTCGCGGGCGAACTGCTCCCCCCGCCGCTTCGCGGGCTCGCTTTGCTCGCGGGCGAACTGCTCCCCCCGCCGCTTCGCGGGCTCGCTTTGCTCGCGGGCGAACTGCTCCCCCCGCCGCTTCGCGGGCT
>DATAZL010000091.1:0-110489 GCA_036272055.1 Polyangiaceae bacterium
GGTTAGGTGGGGGGGCCTTGGCCCCCCGCAGCTTCGCCTTCGGCGAACTGCTCCCCCCGCCGCCTTCGCGGGCTCGCTTCGCTCGCGGCTTCGCCTTCGGCGAACTGCTGCCCTCGCTTTCAAGTAACGGGGGGCCTTGGCGCCCCGCGGCTTCGCCTTCGGCGAACTGCTGCCCTCGCTTTCAAGTAACGGGGGGCCTTGGCCCCCCGCAGCTTCGCCTTCGGCGAACTGCTCCCCCCGCCGCTTCGCGGGCTCGCTTCGCTCGCGGCTTCGCCTTCGGCGAACTGCTGCCCTCGCCGCTTCGCGGGCTCGGTTGTGTTTACGGGGGGCCTTGGCCCCTCGCAGCTTCGCCTTCGGCGAACTGCTGCCCTCGCCGCTTCGCGGGCTCGCTTCGTTCGCGTAGGTCCGCATCGCCGAGCAGAGCACCGACAGCTTTGATGCCTCGGGGACGACGGTGGTGGGTCACCACCCTACGGGCGGCTCCGAGCCGTCGGGGCCGTATAGATATGGAGCGAGGTGCGGCCGCGCTTCGTCGCTCAGGAAATCGGTGACCACCGGGATGCCGGCGTCGCGGAGCATCTGGATGCCGCGTCCCTGATTACGCGGGTGATTGTCCATGAGCGCGACGTAGACGTATCCGACGCGCCGCGCGATCATCTCCATGGCGCACGACGGCGTCTTCTGGTGGAACGCGCACGGCTCGAGCGTCACGAACGCCATCACGTCGGGAAGGTCGCCTTCAAGGTGACGCAGAGCGGCGGGCTCGGCGTGGGGCTGGTAGGGCGGCTGCGTGTATCCACGCGCCACGATGACGTCACGGCGTACGAGCACGCAGCCGACCGGCGGATTCGGCCGGCACTCGGGGAGAGCCTTCTTACCCTCCGCGATCGCCTCGCGCATGAAGTGACGCAGCCGCTCCGGATCGGTCATGAAGGGCGTGTCGGACTCCGTCTTACCCACGCCCCGAGTGTCCCGCATCGTTTGCGTCTTTTCCAGCGCCACCCCGGATTCGCGAAACACTCCGGGAATGATCAGGCCCAAACGGCGGTTCGATGGCGTAGAGTTGTCATTGATTCCATTGACGCTCACGACCCTGATGAAGCTTCGCTCACGCCTCGTCACCTCGTTACTCGTGTGTACGGCTGGGCTGTCGTCCAGCGCCGCATTCGCCGCGACCACCTCTCCGGCACATCCCGCCCTCCGCGCGAACACGGCGCCGCGAGCTGCCGTCGAGCCGCCGAGCCTCCGGGTGCTGCCGTGGAACGGGCATCGAGCGGCCCTCACGTTGACCTTCGACGACGCGTCGCCCTCCGAGGCGGACGAGGCCGTGCCGACCCTCGACGAGCGCGGCGTGAAGGGAACCTTCTTCGTCACCGAGAAGAACCTCTTCAACGCGGCGCAGGTCGAGTTATGGGCGCTCGCCGAGCAGGAGGGGCACGAGCTCGGCAATCACACCGTCGATCACTGTCACGGCGACGAGCTCGGCCACGGCAAGTGTCTGTCGGCTCGTGCGGAGATCGAGCGGTGCAATCACTTCATCGAGAAGAAGCTCGGCGCGCCCGATGTGTACACGTTCGCGTATCCGTACGTCGACCAGCACGGCGGCTACAAGCAGGTCGCCGAGACGGATTTTCTCCTCGCGCGCGCCGGTGCAGGCGGCCTCGTCGAGTCCTCGCAGACTCCGGACTGGTACTCGATGGACGCGCGCTTCATCGAACCGACCCGCGGCGAGACGCTCGGCGACTGGGACGGCTGGATCGACCAGGCCGATGTGCAGTCGAAGTGGCTCGTCCTCGTCTTTCACAGCATCCTGCCCGAGGAGTGGTGCGAGGGCATCCCGAAGGACACCCTCGGCGCCATCGTCGATCACGCGAAGGCGTCGGACGATCTCTGGATCGACACCTTCGTCAATGTCGGCGCGTACCTGCGCGCGGAGCGGATGTTCGAGGCGCTCCACCCGGCGGCGTACGGCAAGGGACTCGCCTGGCACTGGGCGCTCCCGCATCACTTCCCGCACGGTAAATCGCTACGCGTCGCCCTCGATCGCGGCGCCCTCCGGCAGAACGGCGTCGCCCTCGAACCGGACGCGACCGGCCACTACACGGTGGCCCTCGATGCGCACGAGCTCGAATGGACACCGCGCGCGTCCGCGGCCGTCATCGCCCAGAACACGCCGTCCGCGCCGTAGTCGTCGCGAGTTACACGGCGGGTTACATGACCGTTGCACGCGAGCGTTCAGCTCGCTGCCAGGTGACGCGACCGCCGCACGTCATCGCCGCTCAACGCGAGCCGCCGGTACTTCACGTCGCGATGGGAGCAAACAATCAGATGGTCGATGCAACACCATTCGACGCGTTCGTATCGAGCTTCTAGTGGAGCCCTCCACGACGCAGCCGTCGGCGCGCGGCACTTCGCGGCTACTGGGGTGCCATCGACTGCTTGTCGAGCTTCATCCGACGCGACGATCCATCGACACGAGGCGCGTGATGTTCGTGATCCGCAACTGCAACACGTAGACGCGCGCTGCGGATCTCGAGAGGCGTCATAGGCGCGCGCAAGTGTCGGGGGGCCGATTGTGTTCGGAACGACGATTCGCCTTCGCGCGTCCTCCCGTTGCAGCCGCAGATCCCGCGAAGGACGAGAGCGCCCATGTGGGCGCGGAGCCCGCGAAGGACGAGAGCGCCCACGTGGGCGCGGCGCGAGTTCGCGCGATCGGCGGCGCTCGGGCGAAGCAAACGGTCTCACCGGCGACGCGCCGAACCGTGCACCGGCGCGATCACGAGAAGTGCGTCGTCCCTGGTTGCCGCAACGCACAGTTTCTCGACGCTCATCACGTTGAGCTGCGTTCGGAGGGCGGCGGGCATGATGCCGACAATTTGACTACACTTTGCGGCGCGCACGATCGCGCGGCACATCGTGGTGAGCTCGTCGTCTCGGGTAGCGTCTCCGCGGGTATTCAGTTCCGTCATGCCGACGGCAGCGACTACGGACACTCGCCGCAACCGCGTGCGGTGGAGACGCAGGCCAGAGCCTTCGCCGCGCTACGGGGCCTGGGCTTTCGAGAAGGCGAGATCCGTCGAGCGCTGGCGGAGTCCTGCAAACCTGGGATGCCAGAGATGAACATCGAACGGGTCGTACGAGACGCTCTGGCCAGGCTGACCCCGAGGTGTACCTATGTTTGATACACGCGCGGGACGAGGCAGAATCAGAAGTTCAACGTGACGACGATGGTGTCGGAGAAGCTCCCGACGGCGACGTTCTGTCCGGGGGGGATGCGGCCGTAGACGGGTACGGTGATCGCGAGGAGATTCAACGTGACGGGGCCGTAGACGGCAGTGCCCGACGAGCCGTCACCCCAGACCGTGGTGCGACCGGCATTGGTGTAGAGGTTGTACGACATGGGGTTCGCCCCGTTCAGCATCGTGCGCGAGGCGTAGGTGCCGTTCCCGGTGGACATCGTGATCGTCAGCACGTCGAGGAGGCCCGCGATCCCGCACTGGTACGTCACCGAGCCCGACGAATCGAGCGCCGTGCCCGACGTCCTGTCGTAGGCGCCGAAGGCGACGGGAACCGTCGCCGAGATCGTGCAGCTCACCGCCCGTGCGGGAACGCTCCACGCGAGCGCGGCCGCGACGACGAGGGCGAGTGACAGCACGCGAGTCTTCACGGCGAGGGGTTCCCTTCGCCGATCGGCTGGCAATCGAGCTCACCGACATCGCGCACGAGCACGTCTCCAGCGACGTCGACCTCGACGGTGCAGCGGCCGAAAGAAGGCGACGACGCGACGCCGCGCCAGATCCCTGTCTCGGCGCCATCGAGCTCGAACTGCCCGTCGGGACCGATCGGAGATTCCTTCTCGGCCGAGTGCGACGTCAGCGTGACCACGCCGTACTTCAGAGGCACGCGCTGACCGTCCTTCCACGTGGTGAGCACACCGCGGACGAGCCTCAGCTTTCGCAGGTTGAAGATGACGGTCGCGCCACCGCGTGACGGCGGCGCGAGTCGAACGGTTTCTCCATCCACTTCCGTACCCAATGGCAAATCCGCGGGATCGATGCTGAGCTCATTGGAGTAGTACGGCTGCAAATTGGGGACGAATAGCTTGCCCTCGCCGTCGGTCCTGCCGATCTCGGTGTTGTTCAGGTACACGCGAACTCCCTCGATGCCGGGCACCTCGACGACGGCGAACGCCTGGAGCGGCTGCGAGACGTAAATGCCCGAATCGGGAGCGAAGATGATGGTGCCCGCACCTTCGACCAGGGTGTGGGTCTGACCGTCCTGGCGAATGACGCTGCCGGACATCCGACCGAAGAGCGACTGAGCCTGGACCGCCGCCGAGCCGTTCGTTGCCTCGCCCGCCTGAGTGACGGAGCCCTGGTAGCTGATGCCGGTCGGGCCCGAGAGCGCGCGCGACACGCCGAAGGTCTGCTGCGACACGCCCTGGGAGAACCCCTTCGTCAGGGTCGCCGTATGACGCTCGGGCAGCGAGTAGACGAGGTTTGCAAAGATCTCCGAGTCTTTCGCGCCGGTGTCGTACACGGTCCGCGACGCGATCACCTGCACCGAGAGGTCATTGCCGATCTGGCTGTTCACGACCCCGGTGAACCGCACCGAGACGCCGGTCTGCGTGCTGGACGCGAAGGAGATCTGGGAAGCGACGTTGGTGCGCGCGCCGAGCGCGATGGAGCCGCTCGTCGACTCCTCGATGAGATTCCGGAGCGCGAACGGGGAGAGGCCGGTGTTCGCGTAGTAGCGGCTGGTGAGCTTCACGGCGGTGCGGACCGAGATTCGGTTCGCACGGTACGAGTACCCGAAGAGCGACGCCGTGCCGGTCCGGACCACGCCAGTTTCGCGGCTGCCGCTCCCGCCGAACCCGAGCTCGAACTCGCCGGCACGGGTGGCGAGGGCCAGCGACGTCCCAGCGCTGATGGTGTGGAGCGTCGCCTCGGCGCGGCTCCCGACGGTGAGCTGGTCGGTGAGCCCCAGGCGATGAAAGCCGATGGCGGCCGGATCGCCGTAGGAGAAGCTCCTCGTGCCGAGGTAGTTGCGCACGAGCCCGACCGAGTACGTGTATTCCGTCACGCCGCGGGCGAGCACCTGGGTCGGCGCGTAGTAGCTCTCGCTCACGCTGCGCGAGTCGCCCATCGCGTCGTGGATGACGTAGCGGACGCTGCCCGCGCCGGTCATCGGCGCGATGTTGGCGAGGTTCACCTCGCCGGGCGAGACCGGCACGCGTCGAACGAGGTTGCCGTTCACGTAGACGTCGATGGTGGACGGCGACGCGATGTTCGCCTGATAGCCGAGCCGCGGAATGCGGACGAGGTACGGATCGAGCGCGAATTGCCGCCGGAGCGTCGCGCCGCCGATGAGCACAGAACCGCCGAGGGAGTCCGTCGTGACGTAGGTGTCGCCGAGGACACCCTGCCGGAGCGACTTGCGGTCGTCCCACTCGACGCTCGAGAGCAAGCGCACCGGGCCGTGCACGGTGTCGTAGTTGCCGCTCGTGACGATACGCCCCGAGCCGATCGACGCACCCGCCTCGGCGAAGCCGTCGAATTTTCCGTCGGTGAGGCGCGGCGCGTAGTTCAGGAACGCGCTCGTCTCTTCCGAGTACCAGACGCCCGGCGGCGCAGCGCTACCGAGGTCGACCTTCGAGCGACCGAATGCCGCGGGCGGCGCTTCGATCTTGAGCACCAGCTCGTTCTCGTCGAGCTGAAACGAGAGCTTTGGCCGGGCGGCGCGGAGCGAGCAGTACTCGACGTCGCGGACCGGGCGCGCGCAGTTCGATAGGCTACGAAGGCCGCCCGATCTGAGCGCCTTCATCGGGACGAGCACGTCGTCCTTGTCGAGGATCACGACCTCGTCGCCGACGCTGTTGCCGGCCACCCAGACCTCGAAGACCGCGGTGACCTCGTGTCGCTCGGCGGCGCGCGAGTTACCGGGAGAGAGAGCGAGCAGCGAGACCAGAGCCGCGAGGAAGACCCAATACGGCATCCCACGCATGCCGCACATGGGAGAGCTCCCCCGTCAGGGTGAGCAGGCGGCCCCGTGGAGGGGCAAGGCGGCACGCGCCATCTTCACGTCGGTCGACGCGGTGACGAAGACTTGATCGATCTTGCCGCAAGCGCTGTCGGGGATGTCGAACCGATAGACACGTCTGGAGTGAGCGAGGACGTACCAGCCCTTGAGCTCCGCCTGGAACACCGTGCTGCCGTCGGCTGCTTTCGCGACGAGATCCACCGTCTTGGCGATGAAGTGCGCCGCGCCGGCGTTCTCCAGCGTGACCTCGAGCGAGTGGCCCTTCTGCTGCACGGCGATCTGGGGAGCCGATTTCGTCCGGTCGTCGCGCAGGAAGATGGGAATGCCGAAGCGGGTGAGCACCCGGATCGCACCGTCGGAGTTGACGCCCTCGGGCGGAAGCTCCTCGACGAAGATCCGGTAAGTCGCTTCCACCGCCGCAGTGGCGCGGGAAGACGCGACGCGGATCTTGCGCGTCTCGCCGGGTTTCAGCGACAGCATGCTCGGGTAAAACACGAGATCCGTCGTCGGCGTGAGCTGCATCTGGCCCTCCTCCGACTCGCGCCAGGCGTAGGCGCTCACGTAGAGGCGCTGCTCCTCGGCCTTGTCGTTGCGGACGGCGATGCTGTCGCTCTTCTTCTCGTTCGACAGATAGAGACGAACCGGGTTCACGACGAGAGAGGCAGCGCGCGCGGTGGAGCACCACGAGTACGCGACGAAAAGCAGTGCTAGTGCCAGGCGTGCTGCCCTCATCTCGGAGCCCCTCAGAACGTGACGGTCGCGACGACGGTGTCGGCGTAGCTTCCGGCAGCGACGTTCTGACCCGCGGTGACCCGACCGTAGACGGTGAGCGCGACGACGCTACCGGTACCGGTCTGCGCGACGCCGGTGGCGATCGTGTTACCCCACACGGTGGTGCGGCCGGAGTCGGAGAACAGGAAGTACGAGAGGCGGTGGGTGCTCGCGTCCGCCATCCGCCTGAGGGGGATGATGTCCGTCGAGCCGGTGTTGGCGTTCGAACCCTGGCCGAGGGTGACGGTGGCCGCCGAACCCGAGGTGCAGTTCACCGAGACGCCGCCCGTGCCGTCGAGAGGAGACGAGGCGTTCGCGGTGACCGGATCGTACGCGCCGAAGGCGAGCGCCGTCGTCGAGATCGAGCAGTTCGCGCTGACGGTCGCGGTGACCGAGAGGTTCGCGGTGTTGGTGCCGGCGTCTGCCGAGGAGACGATGCCGAGACTTCCGACCAGTAGAGTTGCCAGTATGCCGAAACGTTGTCGCGTCTTCATTTGATTTGTTCCTTCTGGATGCCCCACACGAGATGGACGACTTCCCTCTCCTTCCCTTTAACGGTTTTGAAGAGTGTCACTTTCCGAGCAGCGCGCGCCGCGCGCGGCCCACGAAAACGGCACGAGAGTGGTCGAGTCGCGCCCGGCGCACGTGCGATCGGACAGCGAGTTACACACGCTGTTCGTCACGACACGAATGCACCACACAGGGCTGACGGACTCGATCATCGGTTTCACTTCCCGCCAATCGGGCAACGTCGCGTTTGAATGCGAGTCGCCCACGAATGAACCAACGGCCCGGTTTTGCACCCGCTTACCTTAGAATTCGTTAAGGGCGAAATCCGCGACCGCACCCGCGCGTTTGCCGCAAAAAGGGGCATTTCTCGGCCGGGTACGCACATGTCGGAATCCCGTTGCGGGCTCGAGGCCTTCAGGCTGGCGGGGTTCACCCCTCTGGCCCCTCGGGCGCAAGGTCGTCGACGTCCCGGGCGCCGGCGGGTGCCTGACCACGGTCTTCAACGTCATCTGGCTCGTCTGTGGCCGTTCGACCGCAGGTGATCGACGACCGCTTCTGAACGGACTTCGGCGAGCCCGGTCGAGGGCCATACCGCGGGTGGCATTGGCGTCGGGTCCGCCCCATGCTCGCAGGCGGAGTCACACCAGATTGCTCTCGCACTCGGAAATGCTCATTCGTATCTCGGTCGGCGCGGCGCTCGGCGGCGTGATCGGCTACGAGCGCGACCGCCACCGCCGACCGGTCGGCCTCCGAACGCATCTCATCGTCGCAATGACGGCGGCGACGTTCATGGTCATCTCGTCGCAGTTCGTCTACTTCCAGCACTACGGGAAGGACGATCTGGTCGTGGTCGACGCGTCGCGCATCGCCGCGTCGGTCGTCGCAGGGATCGGCTTCCTCGCAGGTGGCGCGATCCTGCGCACCGGGTTCAACGTGCAAGGACTCACTACCGCGGCGGGGCTCTGGCTCGTCACCGCCATCGGCATGTGCTCCGGCTCCGGAATGTTCGTCGAGAGCGGGTTCGTCACGCTGATGGGGCTGACCGCCCTCACCGTGCTCCGGCGTCTCGAGGACAAGAACGACCGGCAGTGGATGCGACGCCTCTCCGTGACCGTCGATAGCAGCAAGGCGGCGGAACAGGTGCTCACGACGCTGAAGGGGCTCGGCGCCTCGGTCGCCGAGGTCGACTACCAGCTCCGTACCGGAGACGCGCCGGACAAGGTCACCCTCACCGTAGACGTACAGATGCCCGACGACGTCACCGTCCGGCGTGCCAGCGACGCCATCGAGGCCGTCGAAGGAGTCCGCGGTCTTCACCTTCGTCACCCGTATTAGGTACGGGGGGCCTTGGCCCCCCGCAGCTTCGCCTTCGGCGAACTGCTCTTACTGACGGGGGGCCTTGGCCCCCCGCAGCTTCGCCTTCGGCGAACTGCTCTTACTGACGGGGGGGCCTTGGCCCCCCGCAGCTTCGCCTTCGGCGAACTGCTCCCCCCGCCGCCTTCGGCGGGCTCGCTTTGCTCGCGTAGTTCCTACTCGGTAAGGGGGCCTTGGCCAGGCCTTGGCCCCCCGCCGCCTTCGGCGAGCTCGCTGCGCTCGCGTCGTTCCTACTGGGTAGGGGGGCCTTGGCCAGGCCTTGGCCCCTCGCAGCTTCGCCTTCGGTGAACTGCTCCCCCCGCCGCCTTCGGCGGGCTCGCTTTGCTCGCGTAGTTCCGCATCCTTGATGCTTCGAACTACTGAGCGCGCCAACGCTTCGTCGTTGGACGCGCGACTGCATGTCGCTCTAGATTCGTCGCCATGACGACGGCGCGCTGTCTCTGCGGGGACGTGACGTGGGCGCTCGAAGGCCGGCTCGGCCTCATGTCGCATTGCCACTGCTCGGCGTGCCGGAAGAGCCACGGCACCGCGTACGCGACGTACGTGATCGGCGCGTCGCGCAGGTTCTCGCTGCACGGCGAGGGGTCGATCGCGGCGTGGGAGTCTTCCCCGGGCTATGTCCGGCGCTTCTGCCGTCGATGCGGTGCCGTCGTTCCCTCTCCACCGAGCGGCGACGTGACGTTCGTCCCGGCCGGAAATTTCGACGGCGATCCGCCGGCTCGCCCTTCGATGCACATCTTCGTCGCGTCGAAGGCACCGTGGTTCGACCTGACGGACTCCTTGCCGCGCTTCGACGAGTACCCGCCGGGAATCGACCTACCCAGTGTCGCGACGCGCACGCCACTCGAGCCGCCCGGCAAGCCGCGCGGCAGCTGTCTGTGCGGCGCGGTGACGTTCGTCGTCGAGGGCGACGGCCGCCACGCCTGGTACTGCCATTGCTCGCGCTGTCGGCGCTCCCGCTCGGCCGCCTTCGCGACGAACCTCGTCACGGCGGCCGGCGGCATCCGTTTCACGCGAGGGGCGGAACTCGTCAGCGAGTTCCAGCTTCCCGACGCGCATTACCATTTCCACGCTTTCTGTGGCGTCTGCGGCTCGAGCATGCCGCGCATCGATCCGGCGCGGGGCCTCGCGGTCACGCCGATGGGCAGCCTGGACGACGCGCCGGCGATGCTGCCCGAGAGCCACATCTTCGCGACGTCGAAGGCGACCTGGGACGCCATCACCGACGCGCTGCCGCAGTACGACGCCTATCCGCCGATGACGTGACGGCGCCGGCGCGAGAGACGCGGCGCGACGGCGTCACGTGAGCGCCAAAGCAAAATCGCGGAGCGCTTTTGCAAGCCGTCGTCGCGGACGGCACTTTATCTCGACGACCTTGCCGAAGAGACGACCCGGCGACCGGTCGTTCGACCAGCACACCGGACACATCGACCGTCGGGGCGTCTCGTCATCACGACATCACGTCGCGACGCCGACACACCAATGTGGCGCAAACCGACGTTCCGTCATTGCGATTCGTGTACAGCGCGTCCATCCGTAACGATCGTTCTCGCGAGCGCCAGAGCACAAGGCCTGCTCGCATTCCGATCTCACGCGCGAGTTGCGAATTGGCTCCAATCGATCATGGCGCGTGCACGCGTTCACTCGCGTTCGTCGTCGCGCAAACGCGTTCGAAAATTGCGCGAACGATCTGGTTCGTCTCGCATGAGAAAAGAATCCGTCGATGCAGATTGATGTCGCGTGTCTCGATAGCGCTCCGTAGAATGCGTGAGCCATTCAGCGCGCTGCCGTGTACTCCGGTGCCGCGCGCCCGGGAGGAGCAAGGGAGATGACCGTGCTTCAACGTTTCTGTTGTGTGGCGAGCGGCGTAGCCGTCGCCGTCGGTATCGTCGCCGCGTGCAGCGCGGCGCCAGGATCGGGGAGCACGATCAGCAGCATCGACTCCGCCGGTGGGAGCGGCGGCGCTGGCGCGCTCGGCGCGGGCACGGCAGGCATTTCCGGCGCAGGCGGTATTCCGCCGGCGGGCTACATCAAGGCTCCGCCGGGCAACGGCCAGCCCGGCGACGGCCCGATGATCACGACGCCGATCTCCACCGTCGACGCATCCGCGGCGACGAAGTGCTCGGCCGTCGAGAGCAAGGGGAAGCAGGTCACCGTCGATCTCTTCATCATGTTCGATCAGTCGCTGTCGATGTCGTGCGCGGTCGATTCGCCCTCGAACGGCACGGCGGGCGCGAGCGGCGCCGGTGGCGCGCCGGCCGGTGGCGCGACGGGTGGTGGCGGCGCCGCCGGGAACGGCGACGATCGCTGGACAGTGGTGAAGGGCGCGCTCGAGCAGTTCGTCACCGCGCCCGCTGCAGCGGGCCTCAACGTAGGGATCCAGTACTTCGGCCTGGCGGGCGCCCCGAGCCTGTTCGGCGCGACGTCGTCCTGCAACGCAGCCGACTACCAGGGCGCAGACGTGGAGATCGCACCGCTCCCCGGCAACGCGCAGCCGATCGTCGATTCCCTCGACCGTCATTCCCCGAGCACGAACACGCCGACGCCGCCCGCGCTCACCGGCGCCATCAACCACGCCATCGCGTGGAAGAACAAGAACCCCGACCACGCCGTCGTCGTCGTGCTCGTGACCGACGGCCAGCCGAACGGCTGCGGCACCGTGGCCGACGTCGTGAACGTGGCGCGACAAGGTTTCATGAGCTCGATCCCGACATACGTCATCGGGGTGACGAGCCCTGGCACGACCTGCCCCATCGATCAGAACCCGCCGAACCAGCAAGACCTCGACTCTGTGGCGAACGCGGGCGGCACCCAGGCATCACTCATCGTCGATCTGTCGAAGGACACCGCGAAGCAGTTCCTCGACACGATGGACAAGATCCGCGCGCGCTCGAATCCGCCGTGCCAGTTCTCCTTGCCGCCGGCCCCGGCAGGCGAAAGCCTCGACCCCACGAAGGTGAACGTCGAGTACACGCCCCCCGGCGCACCGATGCCCGAGACGCTGACCGGCGTGTCTGCGGCGTCCGCCTGCGATCCGACGACTGGCGGCTGGTTCTACGACAACCCCGTGACGCCGAAGGCGATCACGCTCTGCCCCGCAACCTGCACCCGCGCCATGGCGGACATCAGCGGGCAAGTGAACATCGCCGTCGGGTGCGAGACCAAGACAACGAGGTGAGCGCGCCCTTGCCGGACGCTACCGCAGGAAGACGACCGAGCAGCCGCAGAGGTAGTCGTCGGCACCGCCGGACGCGCACAGGACCTGCCGGAACCCGGCGAGCAGCGTCTGCTCGCAGGCGCTGCTGCAGTCGCTCGCCTTCGGGACGCACTGACACTCGAATTGCACGTCACTGCCGTCGGGTCCCGGTCTGAACACCTGACAGACGAACGACTCGTCGGCCGCCGTTCGGTCCGGCACCGCCGCCCGACGTCGATGCGCCGCCGCTCGGTCCGGCGCCGCCCGACATCGAGGTGCCGCCGCTCGCTCGGGTTCCGCCGTTGCCGAGCGTCGAGGCGCCACCGACACTGTCGCTCACTGCCGACGGCGTGCCTGCCGTTCCAGGAGCGCCGCCGTTACCGTCCGCGTCGCTCTTCGTCGTGCCGCCGCATCCCACGGCGATGCTGGAGCCCATCAACACCATCGCGCGAAAGAACGCGCTCTGTTCGACGACGGCTCGTTTCTTCGACGCGCCGGTCATTTGAGTAGAATCACCGCGCAGCCGCAAAGATAGTTGTCGCCGTTGTCGGCGACGCACGCGACGTTCGGGGCGTTCGCCGACGAAAGATTCGCGCACGTGTAATCGCAGCTCGCCGTTCCGGGCATGCAGCTACAGTCGAATGGGACGATGGCCCCTTCCGGTCCCTGGGCGAAGGCCTGGCAGACGAACCTGTCGCCCACGGCGCAGTCTCTCGGGGAGAGCGGCAACTTGGGATCGCACGCGCAGTCTCCGGTGCCGTATCGCCAGCCGACGCCACTTCCGTTGCAGCTCAGGCTATCCAGGCGGCATCGCCATTGCTCCGAAGGACAGCTCACGAGGGCCGCATCGGGACCGGCGTCTCCGAACAGCCGATATCTTCCTATGATGTCTCCGCCAGCGCCGCTGCCGCCCGCGCCGACGTTCGGCGGCGCAGCGTCGGTGAGCGAGATACTGCCGCCCGCGCCCATCGTGCTGACCGGAGGTGTGCCCGCGCTTCCGCTCGAGACGGGCGGCGTGACGACGGAGCCGCCGGAGCCGCGCACCGGCGACGTCGACGCCGTGCCACCGGCTCCGCTCGCGGCCGTGCCGGGTTGTGCGCCTCCGCCGGTCGCGCCGTCGCCGGAGTTGCCCATTCCCTCGTCGCGGGTGGTGCCGCCGCAGCCGACGGCGAGGCTCGAACCCATGACGACCATCGCGCGAAAAAACGGGCTGTCGCCGCCGGGGCGGATCTTCACGATGCTGCTCCTGCGATCTTCAGATGACGTAGTCCCGGCACGATGACTTCCGTCATCGCGCCCTCGTACGCCTCGCGAAGGAGGCGCGGCGTGAAGTAGCCGTGGGCGACGAGCTCTTCGCGATCGAGCTCCGTTCCCTCGCAGCATGCGATCCGGAGCGCGCGATCGAGCACCGGGAGAAAACGAGCGACGAGCTCACGCTTTCGCTCGTCGAGCGTCGAGAGATGCGCCCAGCCGACCCGGCTGTGCCGGAGCTCGTCGGACAGGTGTACCTGGTTTTGCTTGCGCAGCCCGACGTCGACGAGACGCTCGCGCGAGAGGCGCAGCGTGAAGCACCCCACCGATTCGGTGAAGCAACAGAGCGCGATGCGGAGAAGACGATTCTCTTCCGGAGTCGCGCCGGGAAATTCGATTGCGCGCAGCGCACGCGGCTTCACCGCCGCGCCGTGATGGCCGTAGCGGCGCGCCCATTCATTGCACCACTCCGAGTGCCGGTATTCGTCCACGACTGCTCGCTCGGCGAGCTCGACGACGGCGGCGGGGGACGCCTCTGCCTTCAGATCGGCGAGGACGTGCTGGAACCCGACCCAGGAAGTCATCTCCCCCTGTGCCCGACTGAACCAGTAATCCGCGACGACTCGACGGTCCTCTGCCTCGAGCTGCTCCTCACCGAAGCTCATTACCCGAGTGTGAAGGCATTTCCCGCTACCCGCAAGCGAGACGCATGCTCGTGCGGCAAGCGACGATGACACACCATCGCTTGCCGCTCACGCGACTCCCTCGCGTTGCGCTTTTGCGTTTCCTCGCGCCTATCTCGTGCGCGAGCAGACGTTCGCTTCGCGGACACCGCACTGCTCGCCTGCCGGGCAGGGACCACAGTCGGTGACGTTGCCGCAACCGTCGGCGATGGAGCCGCACTGGGCCTTCGCCTCGGTGCACGTCTTGGGCGTGCACGGGGGGGTGCCACACTTGTACGGTGCATCCAGGCCGCAGACCTGCCCGGGGGGGCAATCGCCGCAGTCGATGAGGCCCGTGCAGCCGTCCCCGATGTTGCCGCACTCGGCCTTGGCGTCGGCGCAGCTCTGGGGCTTGCAGGTCACCTGACCGCACTGATTCGGCGCGTCGATTCCGCAGACCATGCCCTTCGGGCAGGTGCCGCAATCGAGGAGCGCGCCGCAGCCGTCCCCGATGGAGCCGCACGCGGCATTCTGCGTCGCGCACGTCGTGGGCTGGCAGACGGGGGGCGGGCACTTGCCGCAGTCCACCGTACCACCGCAGCCGTCGGCGACGACGCCGCAGACGCCGGTCGTGCACTTCACCGGTACGCAGCTCGGCGGGGGCGGCGGATTGCCGACGCAGCTCCCGAGGTCGAACAGCATGTAGAGAAGCACCTTCTCTTGCGGGGTGAGCGAGCCGGTGCAGTGATTCGGGAAGATGGCGTTCGCGTACGGCGCGTTACCGCCGCCCGCCGAGACGTGGAACCCGCTGTATGCGACGCGCCCGCAGACCGCAGCCGTCGGCGCGGCGTAGGGCGTGTTGAAGGAGAACTGCTGCACGCGGCCATTGCCGCCGGTGCGATACACGAACTCCTCCGACGACGCGCCGAGGCCGGTGCTGAAGCTCCTGGGGTCGACGATGTTGAACTGGTAGCCAGGGGGCTGAGCGATGCCCTCGCGCGCGGCCCAGGCGGCGAAGTTCGCGATGCGCGGGCTCGCAAGCGGACGGCCGACGGAGATGACGCCAGTGCCGCTCGTGTCGGTATAGATCGTCGTGTCCCAGGTCCCGGCCTGATTGAGGCCGGTCGCGATCGGCGTCGCGGCGGCGTAGGCCGTCGTGCCATTCCCGTCGAGCCAGCTGAAGCTCAGGTGGCTCGCGAAGAGCCGGCCACCGCGGTTGACGAACTCACGGACGTTCGCGCCGCTCGCGTTCCTCTGGGCGAAGTTTGCGTCCCAGTCGAGCCCCTCGCAGTCCGAGACGACCATGTCGTAGGTCTGCATACGCGGGAGCGAGCCGTAGAGCGTCTGGTCGTAGGGCGTCGCGTCGTCGATGCGCGCGCCCTGGCCTGCCGGAGTTCCGGTATTGGCGCCGCCGCGGTAAAGGTGGATGCGCGGGGCCGCAGTGCCGGTCGCGCCGGGATCGGCGAACTCGGCGTGGGAGATGCCCATCTTCTCGAACACGCATTCCATCGCGTCGATCTCCCCGGTGGTGACGGCGATGTGGGGCAGGTTCACGGCGAGGCCGTCGGTCATGCTGCGGGGTAAACGCGTCGGGTTCGCGGGGAGCGCCGCCGAGAGCGTCGTCGTCGTGCAAGCGGCGGCCGCTGGGAGCGTCTGCTTCACGGCGCGACGGAACTTGCCGGACTTCACGATGAGCAGGAACTCGACGCCGACGGGGATGTCGCCCTGGATCGTGAACGCACCGGTCGCGTCGGTCGTGGCACCGGCCAGCACCTGGCCGAGGTCCTGATCCGAGCAGCGATCGCACGACGTGCCGTTCGTCGGGATGCCGGTGCTGATGGCTGGCAGCCCGGCGGGATCGTCGGCGCGGAGGATGTACACGAAGGCGTTCGGAACGCCGACCTGGTTACCGGTATCGGTGTCCGTCCGCCCGGGAGTGATGACGCGGCCGCTGAGCTTCGTGACCTGCGCCTTGCCCGTGCAATCGGGGACGGAGGCGCAGAGCGGACACGATGTGCCGCCCGTCGCTGCCTCGCACTTCGTCGGACCGGTGATGCCGCCAACGCACGTCGCGAGGCCGCTGCAGGTGCGGCCCTCTTTTGAGCAGTCGTGAATGGTGCCGCAGCTGTCGACGGCCATGCCGCATGCCCAGCCGAGCGCCGCACAGCTCGCCGCTGGCGTGCACGTCGAGGGCGGGGGCGCATCGCACTGGTACGGCGTCTTCAGGCCGCAGATCTGGCCAGCGGGGCAGACGCCGATCTCTTTCGTGCAGTCGATGGTGCCGCCGCAGCCGTTGCCGATGACGCCGCAGCGCATGCCGGCCGCCTTGCAGGACGCGATCTTCGTCGGGCAGTTCTGGTCGTCGTAGCCGGTCGTGGTGGTCGAGCAGGTGAACGGCTGGTTGATGCCGCACGAGTCGCCGGTCTTGCACGTCCCGCAGTCGATCTGACCGCCGCAGCCGTCGCCCTCGATGCCGCATTCCTTGCCGCTACAGGCGTCCGCTTTCGCGATAGGCTTGCAGAGAGTGCTGAGCTTCGTGCAGACGTTGGCGGTAGCGATACTGCACTTCTCGTCGGTCGCGCAGTCACCGCAGTGAATGAGGTTCCCGCAGCCGTCGACGGTGTCACCGCAGTTCGCGCCGAGGTCCTTGCACGTCTTCTTCGTGCAGCTCTGGATGCCGGCCTCGGGGTTGCTGATGAGGGGCGGCGTGTAGACGTCGGCGTTGACGCCACCGTCGTCCGACGAACCCGGCTTGTGCGGACCGGTACCGCGCACGACCTCACCGTTGCTACTGCAGGCGTCGATGGCCTGCAGGCCTAGTCCGAGTACCAGAACGCGCAACCCGAGCTTAAAGAGTCGGGCACCTGTGGAAGAAGACGACACGTTGCCTCCGAGGGAGGAGCGCGAGCTCCTCCGAAGATCGCTATACGGAAGAATCATGCTCTCAAGCCGGAAGACTCGCAACGCTTCATGAAGCGTGCGCGCCATGATCAGGCGTGTCACACGACACGCGTTTCGGCTCAGGTTCTTTGCGCTAACGGCGCGCGTGTCCGTCGAGCTCGGACGCGCGGCCTGATGGGTTAACGCTGGCGGCCAGAAAGCGGAGCTCTGGAACGGTTACAGAGGAGAGCTGGTCGTCGCGCCGCTACCGAAGCAGATGCCGGTATCTTGCTTCGGATACCTGAATAGGACGCTGAAGCACATCTCCTGCTTCGAGCTCTCACCGAAGGTGGCCGTGTCGTCGGTCGTGTTGTCGTAAGTGCACTCCGTGTCGACGGAATCGCCGGCGGAGAGCTTGAGGATGGGGGCGAGCGGGAGCTGATATTGCTCGTTGAATGTGTAGTCGGCATCGTGGAGGACGGTGGGCACGCCGCTGACGTTCACGGTCGTCTTGATGTGCGTGCCGAGCTGATGCATGTGCGGGAACAGCGCGTAAACGGACTGATCCTGGGTGAGCTGGCAGGTGTCGCTGATCTTCGTCTCTTGATGGGGCGGGAGCTCGAAGCTGATCGGACCGGCGAGCACCGAGTCCGAGATGTACTTCACGTCTTTCTCGTCCATCGTCGCCACTTCCATCGCCGAGGTGCCGGAGAGCACCGTCGTGCCGGTGTTGTAAATGTGGAGGCCGAGGTTCAGGACGCTCCCCTTCGGGACCTTGAGCGCGACGCCCTCGGGTAACACCACGCCTTCCGAGCCGATGCCGGCGGCGTAAAGGAAGCCGCTGACGACCGCGGTCAGGCACTCCTGGTCGGCGGTACCCACGGTGAGGAGCGTGTGGTGCGTCCCGAGCGGCGCCACCGGACGGATCGCGTGGATGTAGATGTCCTCGGTGATGGGTTTCTGGACGCAGTGATTCGGATCTTCGGTGCCGGGCTGGAGGGTCCAGCTGCCCTCGATGAGCTTCGTGTACTTGAGCGTCGTGGCGGACGAGGTGTCGCCGGTCGACGACGTATCGCCGGTCGTCTTGCCGCCGCCGGTGTGCTGCGGGTCACTGCCGCAAGCCGACGCCGCCAGTGCGATTGCACAGATTCCGAAATGACGCGCGCCGCCAAGCATCATGATTCTCATTGCTCCAGATCGAGAGAAAGCCGCTTCGAAGTCTTACTAAATTGGCGAGCTGACCGGCCGTTTTTTGCACGATTCGTTGCTGACCGACTGCGCCACGGTACGACGAGTGCTGACAGAGCCCGCCAGTTCGCCGCCTGGGCTTCCGCTCTCACTCTCCGACTTCAGCGTGGCTTCCAAAATACACTTCACGGACTTGCAATAGTTAACCATATCCGTTAAGCATTCTGACGAACCCGAACCACGGAGGTCCCGAACCATGAAACCCCCTCCCCCAGGCTGGCCCCGGATTTCCTCGTCTGTTTATTACGAAGATGCGAACGCGGCGATCGACTGGCTCTGCAACGCCTTCGGCTTCGAGCTCCAGCTCAAGGTGATGGGCGACGACGGCGTCGTTCAGCATTCGGAGCTCGTGTTCGGCGGCGGCCTCGTCATGGTCGCCGACGCGCGGCGGATGGACAAATACCCTTACCGCCGGAGCCCGACCCAGATCGACGGCTTCAACACCCAGAACATGATGGTCTACGTCGACGACGTCGAGGCGCATTGCCGTCACGCGCGCGACGCCGGCGCCGTCATCGTGACCGAGCCCGAGACGCACGACTACGGTGACGACTACTGGTCCGATCGCGGCTACGCCTGCCGCGACGTCGGTGGTCATCACTGGTGGTTCTTCCAGCGTCTCCGCAATCCGAAGAGCGCCGGGTGAGCGACCTCGACCAGACCTTGGCGGCGCTGTCGGATCCGACGCGCCGCAAGGTCGTCGAGCTACTCCGGAAGAAGCCGCGCCCCGCCGGTGAGCTCGCGCGCGCCTTCGGCATGAGCCCGCCGGCGATGAGCCGTCACCTGCGCACGCTCCGGCAGAGCGGCCTCGTCGAGGAAGAGCACGGCGGGGAGGACGCGCGCGTGCGCGTCTATCGTCTGCGGCGCGAGCCGTTCGGTGAGCTCCGCGGATGGCTGGAGGACGTCGAGGCGTTCTGGTCGGCAGAGCTCGACTCGTTCAAGGCCCACGCCGAACGCACGCGCGGCAAGGCGAAGACTCCGCGATGACACCGGGCGACGCAGCCATCGTCTCCGTCTTCGTCGCCGTTCCGCCGGCGGCGGCGTTCGACGTCTTCACGACGGAGATCGATCTCTGGTGGCGCACGGGGCGAAAATTCCGGATCGGAGGCCGCCGCGCAGGGCGGATCTACTTCGAGCCCGGTCCCGAAGGGCGGCTCTTCGAGACGTTCGAGACCGGATCCGGGACGAGGACGTTCGAGGTCGGCAAGGTGACGACCTGGGAACCGCCGAACCGGCTTTCGCTCGAGTGGCGCAGCGTGAACTTCAAGGCCAAGCAGAAGACGTTCGTCGACGTCACCTTCGAGCCGATGCGCGACGGCACCACCGTGACCGTCCGTCACGCCGGGTGGTCGGCGCTCCCCGCGGATCACCCCGCGCGCCACGGCCTCGAGGGCCCCGCGTTCACCCGCATGCTCGGAAGCTTCTGGGGCGATCTGATGACCGCCCTCCGCGAGTACGTCGCGCGCTCGGACGACTCCTAGCCCTCGGCGATTTTGACGAGGAGCTTTCCGTCGTGGTCGCCGGTGAAGAGACGGCGAAGGGCGTCGGGGGCCGCGTCGAGACCGTCGACGACCGTCGTCCGGTGTTTCAGCTTGCCCTCTGCGAGGAGACCGCCGAGCGCCATGATGCCTTCCATGAACCGGCTCCCGTAATCGAGGATGATGAAGCCTTCCATCCTGCCGCGGCGCGAGATGAGGTTCGCGTAGTTCGGCGGCCCGTAGACGTTGTCGAAGTTCTCGTACTGCGAGATCGCGCCGCATAGCACGACGCGGCCGCGCATCGCGAGGCGCGCGAGCGCGTCGTTCAGGATCGTGCCACCGACGTTGTCGAAGAAGACGTCGATCCCGCGCGGGCAGGCCGCGGTCAGCGCGGCGCCCACGTCGTCGGTCTTGTAGTTGATGGCGGCATCGAACCCGAGCTCACCGGTGAGCCACGCGCACTTCGCGGCGGAGCCGGCGATGCCGACGGCGCGGCACCCCTTCGCCTTCGCGAGCTGTCCGACGATGGACCCCGTGGCGCCGGCCGCACCCGAGACGACGACCGTCTCGCCCGGCTTCGGCATGCCGATCTCCGTCAGCCCGAAGTACGCCGTCAGCCCCGTCACGCCGAAGATGCTGAGCGCGTCGCGGAGATCGATGCCCGCCGGGATCGCGTTCGGAGCATTGACGTCGCCTAGCGCGGTGTACTCCTGCCATCCGAGGAGACCGAAGACGCGATCGCCGGGCGAGTACTTCGCGTTCTTCGACTCGACGACGACTCCCGCGCCGGCACAGCGCACGACTGCGCCGACCTCGACCGCGGGCAGGTACGTGTCGCGCTCGATCCAGCCGCGGATCGTCGGGTCAATCGACAGATAGAGGTTCTTGACGAGAAACTGTCCGTCCTCGAGCGCCGGCACCGGGGTCGTCTTCGACTCGAAGTGCTCGCGCGTGACGGGCCCCTTGGGGCGACTCTTCAGGACGATCTGTCGATTCTGGGTGGCCATGGGCGGAAGGGTAGGACGGCGGAGCCCGCGTGGGTCGGTCGAAATTTAACTCTGCGCGACTCGTGCCGTTCAGGAGGGCACGGTGTCAGCCAATCCGCAAAATGCGGCGGCGTTCGCCGGCAGCGCCCGGCCATCGGGAGTGGTGTCGCTTTATCCGACACCGGAGAAAGCCCGCGTCCTCGTCGTCGACGACGATCCCCGGGTGCTCGGTGATCTCCGGCGGTCCCTCGCCGAGCGGACGTGGGAGATCGTCACCGCCCGGGAGTCCGAGGTCGCACTCCGCGCCTTCGAGGCTGGACCGGTCGACGTCGTCATTGCCGACATGCACCTCGACGCGATGACGGGGGCGACGCTCCTCGGCGCGGTGCAGCAACGCCACCCGGACGTCGCGCGCATCATCATGTCCGGGCACGCCGATCCGAGGGAGGTGCTCCGCGCCGTCCCCTTCGCGCATCAGTTCCTGCCCAAGCCGGTCGATACCGACGCCCTCCACTGGACCCTGCTCCGCGCCTGCGGCCTCCGCCGTCTCTTGACGAACGACGCCATCCGCATCGCGGTCGGCGCGAGCAACGAGATGCCGGCCGCGCCGGCCACGTACCTGCGGCTCAGGCGACTGCTCCGCGATCCGGACGCGGCGCTCTCCGAGGTGGCGTCGGTGGTGGAGCGCGACGTGGGCATCTCGGCGCGCATCCTCCAGCTCGTCAGCTCGGCGTTCTTCGGCATGACACGGCGAGTGACGAACATGTCCGTCGCCGTGAATCACCTCGGCGTCGAGACGTTGCGCGCGCTCGTGTTGAACCTCGAGATCGTGCGAACGTTCCGTGACGCGAGCAACATGCGCGGCTTCTCCGTCGACGCCTTGCAGCGGCGGTCGTTCGTCGCCGCGAAGCTCGCGCGCGGCTTCGCCGACGACGGCTGTGCCGACGACGCCTTCGTCGCGGGCATGCTCCACGGCGTCGGCCAGCTCATCCTCGCCGAGCGCATGCCGGGCAAGTACGCCGACGTCCTCGAGCGGGTGCGCGCCGAGCACCGGACGCTCCGCGACATCGAGCGCGCCGAGCTCGGCGCGACCCACGCCGAGGTGGCGGCGTATCTGCTCGGCCTGTGGGGGCTCTCGCAGCCCATCGTCGAGGCGGTGATGCACCACGAAGAGCCGTGGAGACTCGACGGAAAGCGACTCGGCATCGCCGGCGCCGTGTACGTCGGGAGCATCCTCGCCGAGCGCCCGGAAGCGCCGCTCTGCTCCGGCACGCTCGCGGTGCCGCAGGGACACCTGAACGCCGATTACCTTCGCAGCGTAGGGCTCCTCGAACGATTGCCGACACTACGGTCCCTGGCCCGCCGCGCACTCACCGCCGCCTGAAGCGCGAGCTCGCGACGGACGTCAGAAGTTCCGCACCGACGCCACCGTAGTCCCCGAGGCATCAAAGAAGCGCAACTACGCGAGCGCAGCGAGCCCCCGAGGCATCAAGAAGCGCAACTACGCGAGCGCAGCGAGCCCCGAGGCATCAAAGAAGCGCAACTACGCGAGCGCAGCGAGCCCCCGAGGCATCAAAGAAGCGCAACTACGCGAGCGCAGCGAGCCCGCGAAGCGGCGGGGGGAGCAGTTCGCCGAAGGCGAAGCTGCGGGGGGCCAAGGCCCCCCGTAATTGAACGCGGGGGGAGCAGTTCGCCGAAGGCGAAGCTGCGGGGGGCCAAGGCCCCCCGTTACTAGAACGCGGGGGTAAGACCCCCTCACAAACCAATCCCACGACGTCAAACGCCGTCATCACGTCACTGCCTAACTAAAACCGCCCGGAGATCGCTGCGCCCTGGGGCAGCATCTTCTGCGCGGCGCTCCCGCCTTCACCAGGGTAGAGCGACGAGAGACGGAGCGGCGCGACGCTGAAGACCGCCTCGTCCCGCTGCCAGACCATGATCGATCCGGCGATCGCCGAGCCGACGGCGAGCGCGACGCCTCCGGCGAGGAGCCCGCCATCGACGTCCTGGTGGTAGTAACAGAAGCCGTCGGAGTCACAGATGTCGTTCCGATGAACGGAGAGCGCCATCATGACGGTTCCCGCGACGACGCCGGTGACGCCGATGACGATCCCGGCAAGACGGATGCCGCTGCGATCGACGTATTCGCCCCTGAGCACCGACGGGTGCGTGATGACGATGCGCTCGTGCGACCGCGCGATGCGACCGCCCTTCTGGAGCGCGAGATCGTACTCACCGGGAGCGAACCGCGCGGAGCACGGACCGTTGCACACCGGCGTGTACGAGCGAGCGTAGCCCTGGTACGGCGCCCACCAGCCGTGACGGTAATAACCGTAGCCGTACACGGGCATCTCCTGGCTGAGAATGAGGAGCGTCGTGTGCTCAGGCTGGGGCTCGAAGCGGATCTCTTCGGCGGCCTGAGGCGGACCGCGGCGTCGCCGGGGACCGGCCGGCATCGGCGGCGGCTCTCCGTCCATCGCAGGAGGCGCGGCCTCGTCCGGCGGGCGCGCCGGACCCACGGCGGGTGGCGCACCGGTCGGCGGTGGCGGCGGAGTCGCGGGCGGCGGCGGTGGAGCGCCGGCCGGCTGGGCCGCGGCGTGACCGGCGAGTGCGAGCACCGCCAGCGAGACCAGAACCCGGATGTTCCCTTTTCGCATGCTCCGCACTCTCCCGATGCGCGCTTCGCTCGGCCGCGAGGAGCATGCTCCGAGGCATGAACCTGTCAAGTGTGCTCGCCCGCCACAGCGACGCGCGTCTTCATGGATGCTGAGCGACCTTCCGGAACGCGGCGAGCGAATCCGCGTCGAGGCTCTTCCCTCTGAACACGATGTGACCGGCTCGATCGACCACCAGCGTTGCCGGAACTTGCCGCTCGCCCAGCGTATCTGCCAGACGGAAGTCGGGATCGACGAGCAGCGTGTACTCGAGCGGCCGGGTCTTCGTGAAGCCACGCACCGTCTCCGGCGTCTCGCCGATGGCCACGCCGACGACGAGAGCGTCGCCGCCCTTCTTCGCCTCGGCTTCGAGACGATTCAGGGCGGGCGCTTCCTGGATGCAGGTGTCGCACCAGGTTGCCCAGAGGTTCACGAGAGCGGGACGTCCGTGGAGAACCCCGGCCAGATCGGTCGTATTCCCGTCGAGCGTCTGGACGCGGGTCGTGGGCAGCACCGACGGAGCGTCGTTGCGCAGAGCCTCTCGCGGCGCACACGCGAGGGCGGTCATGGTCGAAACGACTAGAAGCGATAGCCCGTGGCGCATGTCAAAACGTTCATCTGAAGATCATTGGTTCGAAAGTATCGTTCGTAACCGACGTCGAAGTGGAGCACGCGGATCTCCGATTGCAAGGGGACGTCGAAGACCAGCTTCCCCCCGATGGTATGCGAGTCGAGGAACGCGAGATCGCTGTCGGCGGTTCTCAGGCTCTGCTCGAGCGGCGCGAGCGTCGTGAAGAAGTCGGCGCCGCTCTGGTGGTGGAAACGATAGAGCGCCGACACGTAGAAGAACGGCGTGAGCCGCTGGGTCAGGGTCGCCTCCACCGAATGCGCGGTGATCCCCCAGTCGTCCAGGTAGGCGCGGTAATACAGGCGGAGCGCGCCGTTCCACGGCAGGTACTGGGCGGCGCGCCCGACCAGCGCATGGCGCACCCGCTCGGTCGGAAGGAGCTCAGGGCCGTATTTCCCGCTCGCGAGCGGCACGACGTTCCACGTGTTGCCGAGCTGACCGCGCTGCACGGTGAGCCCGTAGCTCACGTTGACGATCGTCGTCGGCGTGAGAATCTGCGTGAGCGCGACGCTGCCGGTGCTCGTCGAACGCGCGGTACGACCGCTCCGGAACCCGCGGATGTCGAAATGATCGAACCAGTCGTAGACTTGGAGCAACGTCCCCGCGAGCACGGTGTCGCCGTCGTTCCAGGTATGGCTCGCGGACATGCCGCCGTTCCACGAGCGGAAGGGCTCCTCGACGTGGAGCCCGACCCGCATCGTGACGTCGTTGGCCGCATCCGCCTTGTACGTCACCGCCCAATCGACGCTTCCCGCGTAGTTCTGGCGTGACGCGGAACTGATGGCGTCCACCTTGCGCCGGTGCTTGTCGGTCGCGTCGGGAGACGCGGCGGTGACGATGTCGACCGGGACGTAGATACGATGAGTGAGCTTCGGACCCTGGGTCGCGACGACCTCGACCTGCGGCTCGAGCACCGTGAGGTACTCTGAGCCGGGACCGAGGAGCG
Organism: Polyangiaceae bacterium; assembly: GCA_036272055.1. Taxonomy (GTDB): domain Bacteria; phylum Myxococcota_A; class Polyangia; order Polyangiales; family Polyangiaceae; genus DASZVB01. Next base: position 24,624 of record DATAZL010000091.1, read on the forward strand.
GGCCGGCCTGAGATTGATAGCCGTAGCCGTGCTGCTCGAACGCCGTGACGCGGGTATCGATGGACTGGAGCTTAAGAGCCGCGCCCGGACGGCCGAGGATCTCCGAGTCGGGGACGGGGACGGGGTCCGGCTCCGCGGCGCGGGCGAACGACGTCACCGCGAGCGCGAGCGCGACGACGCGAGCGAACGACGAAGGCGCGCGGGCCGAGCTCATTGACAGCCGCAGCCGCCGCCCGCCGGCGTGCCGTCACCGCCGGCGGCGCCCTCGCGCGAGTCGTAGAGCTTCTGACGTCGAGCGGCGTCGAGCGGCTCGCCGGAGAGGCTCATCATGGGATCCGCGAAGCGGGCGCGACGGTTCTGGGGGACGGTCGCACACGCCGACGACAGGGTCGCGACGACGAGGACGGCAGCGACAACTCTGGTGGTCATAGAGTGCCCTCCACGGAGAGGCCGGCAATGCCGGCGCCGACGACCGGCGTGACGACGACCTTCCGAGCGCGGGTGTCGGCGAACACCGAGTCGACGACGCCGTACGCGCTCGAGAAGAGGCCCACGACGAAGAGCGACCACAGGATCCGCTGCTCGGACAGAGGACTGTGACGGACGCCGTTCGAGTCCACGCCGAACGTCGCCGCGGTGCCCGCGGTCGTCGCCAGCGGGGGGCACGCGAAGAGAAGCCCCCTGCCCCACTCGCCGACGAACCCGTGGGCGACGAACGGCGCCGCGGCGAACCCCGATTGCATGAGCATCCACCCGCCGACGTCCGTGACGCGCCCCGCGTCGGAGCCGATGAGCGACGCGCCCACGCCGAGGCCGAGCACGAGCACCGACGCGCCGCCGATGAACGCCAGCGCCGTGTCCGGCTCCGCGACGCGCGCAGGCCGGACCGGCGTCGGCGTCGGCGACGCCGTTGCCGGGACAGGCTCATCCGCCTTCGCCGAGATCGTGGCGCTCGCGAAGCACATGGCCACTGCCACCCCGAGGAGGCGCACCGGCGGAAATCTACTCATGCTTCACTCGACGCGCGGGGACGATACAGCGAAACCCAGTTGCCCGATCGCTAGAATCGAGCCGCTATAGGGTCACGGCGGAGGTGGTGCAACCCGCGACGCTCCACGACTTGACGCGGCCCGCTCTTTCACGGAAACCGAGCCACGCCGATGGCAAATCCTCTCCTCGACGATCGCACCGTCGATTTCCTGCTGTACGAGGTCTTCGACGTCGAACGTCTGACCGAGCTCGCGGCGTTCCGCGAGCATTCCCGTGAGACGTTCGACATGTACCTCGGCGCCTGTCGCAAGCTCGCGCGCGAGCGGCTCTTCCCGTCGTACCGCGCCATCGACGAGGCACCGCCTCGCCTCGAGGGGGGCCGCGTGAAGGTGCACCCCGTCCTCCGGGAGCTCTATCCGAAGATGGCCGAGCTCGGCCTCCTGAACGCGACGCGGCCCGAGGCGGTCGGCGGACAGCAGCTCCCCGCCGCCGTCGCGAGCCTCTCGAACGCGTACCTCATGGCGGCGAACCTGAGCGCGTACGCCTACGCCGGGCTCACGTCGAGCGCCGCGCGTCTCATCGAATCGTTCGGCAGCGACGCCCTCCGCGAGGAGTACATGCAGCGGATGTACGCCGGCGAGTGGACCGGGACGATGGCCCTCACCGAGCCGCAAGCGGGCTCGTCCCTCTCCGACGTGAAGACGCGCGCCACGCCGACCGAGGGCGCGCATTACTCGATGCGTGGGTCGAAGATCTTCATCTCCGGCGGCGACCAGGACATGACGGAGAACATCGTCCACATGGTGCTCGCGCGCATCGACGGCGCGCCGCCCGGCGTGAAGGGGATAAGCCTCTTCGTCGTCCCGGCGCTGCGGTCGGAGGGCGGCAAGCTCGTCCCGAACGACACCGCCGCCGCGGGCGTCATCCACAAGATCGGGTGGAAGGGCATCCCGAGCATCGCGCTCAACCTGGGCGACAACGGCGATTGCCACGGATATCTCGTGGGAGAAGCGCATCGCGGTCTCACGTACATGTTCCAGATGATGAACGAGGCGCGCCTCATGGTCGGCCTGAACGGCGTGTCGACCGCCTCCGTCGCCTACCAGGAAGCCCTCGAGTACGCGAAGACGCGTCCCCAGGGCCGTCCCGCACGGAACAAGAACCCCGAGGCGCCCCAGGTTCCGCTCGTCGAGCACGCCGACGTGCGACGGATGCTCCTCCGGCAGAAAGCCATCGTCGAGGGCGGCCTCGCGCTCCTCTGCTACGCTTCGCGCGCGCAAGATCTCGCCGAGCACGCGGCGTCCCCCGACGAGCGCCGCGAGCACCAGCTCTTGCTCGATCTGCTGACGCCCGTCGCGAAGAGCTTTCCAGCCGAGCGCGGCTTCGAATCGAACACGCTGTCGGTGCAGGTGCACGGCGGCTACGGCTATTCGAGCGAGTATCTGCCCGAAGCGTGGCTACGCGACCAGAAGCTCAACAGCCTGCATGAAGGGACGACCGGCATCCAGAGCATCGATCTGCTCGGACGCAAGGTGAGCCTCCACGGCGGCGTCGCGCTCGAGCTCCTCGGGCGTGAGATCGGCCGTGCCGTTGCGCAAGCCCGCGCCGCGAAGGTTGACGCTGCGTGGTGCGACGCCGTCGAGCGCGCATTCCGCACCACCCGAGACGTCACGGCGTTCCTGTCGTCGCTCGGAAATCCCGAAGCGACGCTCCTTCACAGCGTCGATTACCTCGACCTGTTCTCGACGCTCATCGTCGGCTGGATGTGGCTCCTGCAGAGCATCGCGGCGAAGAACGCTCTCGCGAGATCGCCCATCGACACGACGCTCTACGAAGGGAAGCTCTGCGCCGCGCAGTACTTCATCCTGACCGAGCTCCCGCGGGTCGAGCTTCTCGCCGCCCTCTGCCGGAGCGGCGAAGACTCCTACGGACGTATTCACCCGGAGTGGTTCTAGCTCGAGCCGGACGGACGCTGCGCCGTGGGTAGCGGCGTGGGCGTGTCGTCGCCGATCGGCACCTGGTCGTACAGTCCGAGCGCCGTGCTCGCGGTCGACCGGATCTGCATCGAGATCGCGTCGGGCCCGACCACGTCGTGCGCGAGAGTGATGATCTCGGTGAGCGCTCGCCGCGCCGAGTGAAGCTCGGTGAGGAGCCAACGGACGTCCTGCGACTGCGGCAGCGTGCCCGTCGCGAGCGCTCGCTCGATGTCGCGCGCGCGCCAGTCGGTGTGCACGCTACGTGACGGCAGGATCCCAGAGCCGCCGCAGTCGGGACAATCGACGGGCCCGTAGTCGGAGGGACGTTCGCCGGTTCCGGCGCAGCTCAGGCACTTCCGCGACTCGTGCATCGGCGCGTCCTACCCCGGGACGGGTCGCGCCCACAACCCGAGCCGGACGCCGGACGCGTCAACGGCGCGCCAGGGTTTCGACCCGGCGCGCCGTTTTACGCGGACCTATCTGCCGAAGCTGCCCGGACTCAGGGCCCGACCTGGGTCATCTTCCCGCCGAGGAAGTCGGTGACGAACTGCGCGATCGTCTCGCTTCCTGCGGCCTGGGTGTAGAAGCGATCGCGGAACAGGTGCTCGTGGAAGGTGATGTTCGCACCCGCCATGAAGTACGTCGACAGCTTGCCGCTGGCCACGTACTTGGTCCGCAGATCGTTGAGGCCGTCGGTGTACTGCTGCGCGGGGAAGTACTGCGTCGCGTCGGTCTGCGCGAGCACGATGCCGACCGGGTTCGCCGTGTCGTAGTTCATGCAGCTCTGGAGGCCGACCGAGTAGAAGAGCCGGATCACTTCATCCTGCACCGACGAGATGATGGCGATCCTCGCGTTCGGATGCTTCTTCAACAGGAAGTCCGAGAGGTGCACGAGACCGGCGCCGTCCGCCTGCTGGCACTCCTTGCAATCCGGCGGGAAGGCGGCGTCGAAGCCCCAGGAGTCGCGCCACTTCTTCTGCATGCAGGGAGGCATGAACATGTCGTCGAAGGGTGGACCCGAGTCGTCGAGGACGGAGACCGGAATGGTCCCGAAGGCGTCCTGCACCATGCTGTAGTTGAGCGCGGCACCGAAGCCGCCGGCGCTCGAGCCCGCCAGCACCACGCTGCTGACCTTGTCCTTGAAGGTCGGCACGATGCGCCCGACGAAGAGCTTCATGTCGAGGTAGCCGACGAACTGCTGCTTCGCGTCGCTGCCCGGCACGGCCGTGTCCTTGTTCGTGCCGAAGAAAACGTCTCCCGTGCAGTACGGGATGTAGACCTGGTTCCAGTCCTTGAAGGGGTTGTCCGCCTTCGAGAAGTCGAAGATGCCGGCGGGAGCGCCCATGTGCGACGCGTCGGTGTAGTCACCGGGCTGCTGGCGTCCGGCGCCCGCTCCTGCTGCGGAGCCGAGCACCGTCTCGCCGGTACCGGCGAGCACCTGGTTCACGTTCGCGGGGTTGAACGTGCAGAAGTTGCTGTTCGAGCAAGCGCCGCCGCCCTCGAGGAAGACGATGAGCTTGTCGGCCGTGCCCTTGTGGATGTAGACGCCGGTCGGCGAACCGTCGCGGCAGATCGCGCCGTCGACGTTGTGCCAGACCCACCCGGTCGGCGCGGCGGGCGTCACGTCGTCGCCTGCGTCGGGGAAGACGGCGCCCATCGGCGGCGCGAGGTTCATGTAGCCGGCAGCGGTGTTCGGAGCTGCGGCCGCTCCGCCACCAGTGCCGGTCCCGGCGGTTCCGCCGCCCGCGGGAGACGTCCCGCCAGTGCCGGTCGAGCCACCGATACCGGGCGTTGCGCCGGTTCCGGGCGTTGCGCCGGTGCCCGTCGTCGCGCCGGTGCCCGTCGTTGCACCTGACCCGGGGGTCGCTCCAGTGCCGGGGGTCGCGCCGGTGCCGGTCACGGCGCCGCCGGGCGAGGTGCCGGCCAGGCCGGGGGCTCCGCCGATGCCGGCTGCGCCGCCAACCGCGCCGGGCGGCTGTGAGGTATCCCCGGTGCTGCAATGCAGGGCGCCGAGGGCGCTGAGCACGGCGAGGGAGCGGATAAGTGTCGAAGAAAGCTGGAACGGGCTTCGGAATGAAATCGTTACCATGTGGCTGATTCGGTTAGTCACCCGAGGCGCCAAAAAGAATGAATGACGCGCCGCTGTTAGCGCGACACTGTCATTCTGAAGTGACGACGGAACCGACGCTTCGTGACTAACCCGAGCTCAGAAGGGCCTTGCAGTAGGCGAGGTAGGCCGCCTCGTGCACGCCGGCGACGGTGACGGCGCGGTCGATCATCGCGTCGAGCTCCGCGGCGGACCACGGCGTCGTTCCCGCGCTGGTCGCGCCACGACGATGCGCCCGCCCGAGCAGTGCGCCGAGGAACGCTGCGACGCCCGAGAGCTCTTCCTTCGTCATCCGGGTCAGGTCGAGCTTGTCTTCTTGAGGGGCGAGCCGACGGACGAGCATGCTCGTTCCCTGCAACGACGTCTTGCCGAGCATCCGCGGCGGCCACTCGAGACAGGCCCGCATGCCGGCGAGGACCCGCGTGGCACCGTCGGCCTCGCCAGCCGCACACACGGGTGTCGCCGCTGCCGCGCTCTCCTCCTTCATGTCGAAGAGCCAGCCGCCTTCGATGCCGCCCTTGCCGCGAGCGAGGACCGCGACCCGGAGAGTCCCGAGACTGCCGGTTCCGGCAACCCGGAATGCCAGATCCACGATGTCGCAATGATCTTTCGGCAGGTCGTCCCCGGCGCTCTGCACGTAGGTCGCAAACGCCGCACGCGCGTCGGCTTCCAGGTTCGCGGGGAACGCGAGGTACCGGTCGCCCAGGATGAAGCGGCGCGTATTGCCGACGACCTGAGTCCGGCGATCGAGGATGTCCTTCGCCGACCGCTTCTCGGCCTTGCCGACGAGCCGCGCGACCGGCGGAGGCGGCGACGGGATGCCCTGGGCGCCGAATGCCGTGCCGACATAGGCACCGAGCAGCGTGCGCGCGAGCCCGATGATCTGCGTCCCCGACGCCGAGAACTCACGGCCCGCGAGCACGAGGCTCGCGAGGAGCCGGAGCACGTCGAAGCGCCAGGGCCCGACGATCGTCTCGTCGAAATCATTCACGTCGAAGACGAACGCGGCGAGATCCGGATCGACGGGCGCTCCCTTGGACTTGGAATGCGCCGTGCGATAGACGCCGAAGTTCTCGACGTGGGCGTCGCCACAGAGATGACCGGACTCCGCCGGGCCCTCGGCGAGCTCCGGGTGCTCGGCGAGCATATCGTAGAAGAGCGGCGCCGAACCGCGCAGGAACGCGAGCGGCGACGCGACGACCTTCGCGATCTTGCGACGCACTAGATCCGGAATGACGACCTTGCGACGGACGTCGAGGTCGTACTGTCGGAGACCGAGCTCGATGGGATCCGGGCGCGCCATCAGCCGACGGTCCATTCGAAGTCGTCGCGCTTCAAGTGACGAGTTCGCCACCAGTAATCGACTGTGAAATGCGGCCAGTTGTTCGTGTGCTTCCCCTCGTCCGTCTTGTACCAGTTCGAGCAGCCGGCGTTCCACACGGTGTCCGAGAGGCGCGCCTGGATCGCGTCGTTATATGCGGCCATGCGCTCGGCGCGCACCTCGACGGAGCGCGCCCCGCCCTTCGCGAGCTCGCTTACCATCTCCGCAACGTACCGCGCCTGGCACTCGACCATGAAGATGATCGAGTTGTGCCCGAGGTTCGTGTTCGGACCGTAGAGCATGAAGAGGTTCGGAAACCCTGAGACGGTCATGCCGAGGTAGGCGTGGGCGCCGTTCTGCCAGACGTCTTCCAGCTTCACACCCGACGGTCCGACGACCGAGAGCGGCACGAGAAAGCGCGTCGCTTCGAAGCCGGTCGCGAGCACGATGGTGTCCACCTTCGTCGTGCGCCCGTCGCGAGTGACGACGCCGTCGGGCACGATGCGTTCGATGTGCTCCGTGACGACCTCGACGTCGGGTCGTTGCAGCGCGGGGAGGTACTCGTTCGAGATGAGGATGCGCTTGCAGCCCGGCGGGTAGTCCGGGATGAGCTTCTTCTGCATCGACGGATCGGGGATCTGCTCCTCCATGTATTTTCGTACCTGCTTCTCGAACCAGGCCGAGAGCCGGCTACCGCTCGAGAACGCAGCGAAGCGCGGCTCGAGGAGCCAGTACATCAGGTAGCGATTCAGCTTGAGGAGGCCGGGGACGCGCCGGAACGCGGCACGCACCGCGGCCGGATAGACGTAGTCGGCCTTCGGGATCACCCAGCTCGGGGTCCGCTGGAACACGTGAAGGCGCAAGGTGAGCCCCGCGATGCTCGGGACGATCTGGACGGCGCTCGCGCCGCTGCCGATCAGCGCGACGCGCTCGCCGCGGAGATCGTGGTCGTACTTCCACTCCGCGGAGTGGAACACCGGACCGCGAAATTCCGAGAGGCCCGGGATATCCGGATGCATCGGCCGGTTCAGCTGACCGGTCGCCGTCACGACGATCTCCGCCTCGAAGGTTTCACCCGACGTGGCGCGGAGCGTCCAGACCGCGCGCTTCGCGTCGAACCGCGCCTCACGGAGCTCGACGCCGAAGCGGATCCGCGACGTGAGCTGGTGCGAGTCGGCGAACCCGTTCAGGTAGGCGAGGATCTCGGACTGGGGGGCGAACGCGCGCGAAAAGTCCGGATTCGGGTGGAACGAGAAGCAGTAAAGGTGCGAGGGGACGTCACATCCGGCACCCGGATATACGTTCTCTCTCCACGTCCCTCCGAGCGCGTCCGCCTTCTCGTAGATAGTGAAGTGTCGCACACCCGCACGCTCCAGGGCCGCCGCCATACAAAGGCCGGAGATGCCCGCGCCGATGATCGCGACCCGCGGTTTCGATGTCGTCATTCGGGTGTTCCGACGCCTGGAAGCCGCTCGGGAGGGCTAAGTTGTAGCGGATAAGAAATTTTTCTCTATCCTGTTGGCGCTTGGAACAGAGGCGTCGGAAATGGACGGCGGCAAGTTGGGCCGTCGCCGCGGCGGTCGCAGCGCTCGTGCCCGCGGGCAGCGCGACCGCGTTTCAGTGGACGCGGCGCCCGCCGCCGCCGCCCGCGCCGGTGAAGAGCGCGCCGCCGCGGTTCGACCGGCTGCTCGACATGAATGCCTTCCTCAAGGGCAACCTGCACACTCACACCAATCGCAGTGACGGTGATAGCCCGCCCGAGGACGCGATCGCGTGGTACCGGCGACATGGTTACGCATTCCTCGCGATCACCGATCACAACAAGCTCAGCGAGGCGCGGTTCTTCGCGTCGATGCAGGATGGCAATTTCCGTCTGCTGAACGGCGAAGAGATCACGATGAAGGGCGGCGTGCACCAGGTCCACGTCAACGCCATCTGCACGAAGACCCGGATCGGCGGAGGCACCTTCCACTCCGCGGCGGAAGCGCTCGCGTGGGCGACGACCCGGGTCGGCCTCCAGGGCGGCGTCGCGATCGTGAATCACCCGAACTTCGATCGTGGCCTCGTCGCGAGCGACATCCTCTCGTCGGAAGAAGCGCCGCTCCTCGAGGTGATGAGCGGGCACCCGTACGTCTATTCGCTCGGCTCGGCGACGCGCCCGTCGCACGAAGCGATCTGGGACTCGGTGCTCAGCGGCGGCGCGCGCATGATGGGCGTCGGCGTCGACGACGTGCATCACCTCCGCGTGGACGCCGATCCACCGGCCTACGCGGGTCGCGCGTGGGTCCAGGTCTCCGCGACGCGCAACGATCCAGCCGTGCTCTGTGACGCCTTGAAGAAGGGCGAGCTCTACGCCTCCACCGGTGTCGTCCTCGAACGGATCCGCGTCACCGAGACGACGTACACGGTGTGGCCCGCCGAGAACGGCGCGACCGTCCACTTCTACGGCAAGAACGGCCGTCTTCTCGCGACGCACGGCCCGCTCTCCGAAGGTGACGCCGCTTCTTACGACGTCGCGCGTGGGGACGGCTACGTGCGCGCCAAGGTGATCGGCGCCGACGACAGCGCCGCCTGGACGCCCGCGGTCTTCGTCATCGAAGACGGTCACGAGCTGGCGACCCGCTAGCCGGATCTGCTCCGGCGGTCGTGTGCTTCCGTGTAGGTAGGACTACGTCGTGATGCGTCCACGGAACGCGCGCGCGATGAGCACGTATTGCATTCGTGCACTCCATCGCGATGGATCCAGCGCCAAGTCGTAGATCTCGCGTGGTCACAGGTTCGACCCACAGGGTGCATGACGACTCAGGCGCTAAGGATCCCGAACTCCTTGCCGTTGGCTCGAGGATGCCTCTCGCGAAACCAGCGCGACATTCTTCGACCGAGCGGTCGACGTGGCGTTCCGAGAAGGCCATCATGGATCCGTCGCATCGATCGGCGGCCCCCCTGACGGCATGAGCGGCTTCGGAGTGAAAGAACCGGAACTCGAAATACCGCGGAACTCGCGGACGCGCGTCCCTCACGTGGTGCCGGGTTGCGATCTGCGGAAGCTTCCACTGTCCACGCTCGAGGCGTACGTGTTCTCTCGCGTCGACGGCATGATGGCGGAGGACGAGCTCGTGCTCTGCACGGGCCTCGAGTCGCTGGTCGTCTCCGAGGCCCTCGATCGACTGGCGAGCTTCGGCGCGCTGTCGTTCTCCGAGTCGGTGCCACGCAGAAGCGTCTCGCAGACGCAGACGCGCGCCACCACGAGCCTGCCCGCATCTGCTCCGGAGCCGCGGCGTACGCACTCCGGCGCGCCCGTCGCGCCGCGGACGACCGCGCCTCCCGTCGGACGGAGTCAGTTCGTCACGCGGCCGCCCGCCGTCGCGTCGAGCAAGCCCGCGGCCGCGCCCGCGCAGCGGCTCGTCACTGCAGCCCCTCCGCGCGCGTCGGTGTCGCCATCGCGCGGCCCGCGTGCGCTCACTCCGGTGCCCACGACCTATCGCCCCGGAAGCATGCGCCCCGAACACGGCGACACGCTGAAGCGTTATCTCGAAGGCGCGAGCACCGCCATCACCGAGGGCAACGCAGCGGCGGCGGCGAACTACTACCGCCTCGCGCAGCAGCTCGCGCCCACCGATCCGGCGATCAACACCGCGCTCGCAGACTGCTCGAGCGTGAGCGCCGGTGCCCGCGCGTCCAGCGATCGCGCGGCGACGCTGCTTCTCCTCGGAGACAACGCGGCCCGCGCCAAGCAGTGGGGCGTCTCCGCCGGCGCGTACGAAGAAGCCGCGTCCCTGATTCCGAAGGATCCGATCGTGCTCTACAAGCTGGCCGGCGCGCTCTACCGCTGCGGTGGCCAGCTGAGCCGCGCCAGCAAGCTCGTGGAAGAGTCCATCTCGCTGTCACGGAACCGCGTCGAGGCGTGGCTCCTGCTCGCGCAGATCCGCTGGGAATCGGGCGCGCGCGTCGGGGCCCGCGACGCCGCGGAAGAGGCGCGCCGGCAGAAGCCGGACGACGAGCGCGTACTGAAGCTGCTCGTGAAGTTCGGCTCCGTGCGCTGACCGTGCCGGCTCGCGACACCCACTCGTACTTCGCCCTCGCCTTCGTCGAGAATTTTTCGCTGAAGGATCTCGCGCCGGCGTACCCCGAGGCTCGACGCTCCGCCCGTGAGCTCCGGTACACACCGTCCGATGGCGGAGAGGTGTTCCTCTATCCATTCGGCGCGGCCGTCTTCCACGACGTGACGCCCGAGCGACGGAACGAGGAGATGGAACGCCTGAGGCGCGCAAGACCGAGCCTCACGACGCAGATCATCCCCGAAGAGCTCACTCTGCGTGAGTCGCCCGACGAGAAGGCCGGCCTGGTCAACGGCGTGCTCGTCATCGACCGATTGACGGAGGCGCGCTCGGAGATAGTCGCCCTCACAGTCGCCCAGAGCGCGTCGATGGAATACTACGAGAAGCTCGTCGATCAGATGTTCGCCCGCACCGGCGTGCTCGTGGAGCGGCTCGAGAAGAGCGGCACCGTGTCGCTGCGAACGCGCCCGCTCCACAAGTTCATCGGGGAGGCCATCTCGACGCGCTCCGAGGTGTTCACGATCCTGTCGTTGCTCGACAAGCCCGACGAGGTCTGGGACGACCCCGTCATGGACCGGATCTACGCCGAGCTCAGATCCGAGTTCGACCTCGCCGATCGCTACACGTCGCTCGAGCTGAAGCTCCGTAGCGTGCAAGAGGCCCTCGAGCTCATCCTCGACGTCGCACGTGAACGCCGCCTCATCTTGCTCGAGGTGGCGGTGATCCTGCTGATCGCCGCAGAGCTCCTTCTGCCGTTACTGAAGCTCCTGTGAGCGCCCGCCTCTTAACGCGGGCAAAGATCCGGTCGTACCCGACGGGGTGGAACTCCCCGCGAGAACGCGTGCTTACGACGCCCTCCTGGTGTTCGCCGTGGTCGCATCGCTCTGCGTGACCGCCCCGGCGAAGGCCGCTGGCCGTCAGGGTGATTTTCTCCAGACGGACACCCTCGGCGTGGGCCTCGTCACCCGCGACATGACGGCGCACACGACGCGCACCGTGTCGGACGCGACGAACCTCTCCGAGTACGTCGGGCTCCATTATTATGCGCTCGACCGAGTGCGGTTCGGCATGAACCTGCAGCTCACCGAGCGGCTCCGTCCCGAGCCGCCAAAGGCCCAGGGCAGCGTGCAGAGGTTCGCTTTCCTGCCGCAGGTCGGGTGGAACTTCTACGACCCGTTCTTCGCCGCGCTCGTGCTCGTCGTCGCTCCCCGCTCCGACGGCCAGTCGAAGGTCGCCCTCGGAATGAACGGCATCGTCGGAGCCGCGTTCCCGATCACGAAGCACGTGTCGATCAGCGCCGCCCTCGAGGTCCCGTACAACTACTACCACCACCAGACCATCGGCCTGACGGCGCTGTCCGGAATCGGGATCCGTTTCTGACGGCGCTCAGCGCTTGCCGAGGGTCAGCAGATCGTTCGTCATCTCGTCCCCGGTTCGCAGGACGGCGATCGACGCGGCACTCTGGTAGCGCGCGACACGGAGATCGACGAGCGCGTTCGTGATCGACGCCGGCGCGCCACCACCCGACGCCGCCTGCCGCGCCGCGTCCGACACCGAGACGGTGTCTTGCGCCTGCAGCCCGGCAGAAACGACCGTATTCGCCGAAGCAGCGAGCTTGTCCGACGCCGACCGGATTCCAGCCACGGCGGAGACAGAATAACTCTGGATCCCGGACACGTTCACGATCCCCCTGAACGGAGGCCAGAGGGAAACCCGTAGTCGAAATCTACGCTGGGCACGCTGCCACCCTTTCGTTGCTCCCATCGCGACGCGAAGAACCGGCGGCTCGACGTCTGGCATCCAAGAGCATTCGAGTCGTCCTGGAAGTGTGACGTGCAGGGAATCCGGATCCATTACGCGCAACTTCGTAGCGCCGCCGTGGCTAAACCCGGTGCTGCGCCGCCCGACGTCAGGTGGCATGAAGCTTCCACGCGGTGAGCAGCGGCGAAGCCGATCTGCTCGTCGAAAGACGCGCTGCGCGACGCTACGGAGGCTGAAAATCAGCGTGGTGTTCCTTTTCCATGGCGGGGACCAACATCGAAGCGAACGCGAATTAGTGGATGGGTTTGGGCGCACGAAGCGCTGTTGCTCCTGGCCCGTGAGCGCGCCGCGGCGGACGCCGAAGAAGGCCGCTGGTTTCTCGCCGCGTTGCGCTCGGCACAGATCGCACTCTCTGTCTGCCCGGAGTGCGGTAGGGGTCACCAGCATGCAAACGGAGAACTCATACCCGTCAGCGCCGAGGTCGTCGCGATGGCCGAGTGCGACGGTCAGCACATCGGCGTGATCACGCCTCCAGTTGCGGGCGCAGCTCCCGCCAGGAACGAGAACGCCCACGTGGGCGCAGCTCCCGCCAAGGACGAGAGCGCCCACGTGGGCGCGGACCTCGCCAAGTGAGAGAGCGCCCACGTGGGCGCGGCGCGGGTTCGCGCAATCGGCGGCGTTCGGGCGAAGCAAACCGTCTCACCTGCGACGCGCAGATCCGTGCGTCGCTGCGATCACGAGCGGTGCGTCGTCCCTGGTCGTCGCAACACGCAGTTTCTCGATCTCCATCACGTTGCGCGGCGTTCGGAGGGCGGCGGACATGACGCTGACAAATTGACTATCCTTCGCGGCGCGCACCATCGCGCGGCACATCGCGGCGAGCTCGTCGTGTCGGGAAGCGTCTCGGCGGGTATTCGATTCCGGCATGCCGGCGGCAGTGACGACGGAGCCGCGTGCGGTGGAGATGCATGCCAAAGCCTTCGCCGCCCTGCATGGCCTGGGTTTTCGAGAGGGCGAGGTTCGTCGAGCGCCGGCCGAGCCGCGCGCCGTCGCGAGCCCTCAGGGCGCGACGTATTTCGTGTACGTGCCAGTGGCCGTCACGTTGCAGACCACGCCGTTGGTCGTGACGGTGACGCTCTCGTCGAGGGCGGCGGTGCCGTTGGCCCCGACGGTGAAGGTGCCGCTGATCAAGTACGTGATGCCGGAGTCGGTGCACGTGATGGGCGGCGAGATCGTCAGCGCGCGGCCGCTGAGCGCCGCCTCGAGGCTGCACGCCCCCTGAAAGACGGCTCGCACGTAGTCCGTCCCACCGGTGGTCCACTGGATGCTGTCCTCGGTCATATCGGTCGACGGATCGCCGCCGCCGCAATCGGTGACGACCTTCTCGTTCGGGCAATCCCACTCACCGATGAAGTCGTCGGGGGTGAGCGCGCCGCTCGCTCCGCCCGTTCCCCTGCCGCCGGTGCCCGTCGCTCCGCCCGTTCCCCTGCCGCCGGTGCCCGTCGCTCCGCCGGTGGCTTTGCCACCCCCGGTGCCGCCACCAGGTCCGCGGCCGCCCGCGTTCGCGGAGCCGCCCGACGCTTTTCCGCCGTTGCCCGTCACGCCACCGGTCGCGGCGCTGCTGCCGCCCGCGCCGGAGTCGTCGGCGGACGCGCCGCCGGATCCGTCGTCCGTTCCCGCGTCCCCTTTGCCGACGTGATAGTCGCCAGCGCCGAGTATGGCGTTGCACGCGAGCAAGCCGGCGAAGGGCAACCCGATGAATGCACGGGCAACGCCGCGGGGCGTGAAGACCTTCATCAGAATGCTCCCGTCATGCCGGCCGAGAGCGGGCCTACGTAGGGGTGCACCACGACGTGTGACGCGGACGCGCTGGCCTTCGGTTTGCTCTGACCACCGACGATGAGCCACGCGCCTCCCGCCGCCGCGGCGAGGCCACCGACGACGAACCCGACCGTCGAGATGGTCGCATCGGTACTGAGGCTATCGATGTTCGACTGCGAGTTCGCCGGACAGTCCGACTTCGGGTGACAGGCGGAGTCGAGCGCCGATTTCTTGCCGAGCGCCATTCCGCCGAAGATCGACCCGACGAGGATGCCGACGCCACCGGTCGCTAGAAGCGCGATGGGTCCGACCTTGCTCGGGCCGCCGCTCTCGTCGGCCGCGGGCGGAGCCGCGGAAGCAGTCGTGAACGCCACTGGCGCGGCAGCCGGAGCCGGCGGAGGAGCCGCAGCCGCGGGCGGCGGAGCCGCGCTCGGGTCGAGCTCGAGCTTCAGCGTGACCTCGGCGGTGCTGCCTTCCGGGAGGGCGACGGTCTGCGCCGCGGTGACATAGCCGGGCGCGACAGCCTCGACCTGGTGCGAACCCGGATCGGTCAGACGATCGACGTCGAGACCGGCGAGCGGGACGGCGTCGCCGTCGACCTTCACGACGAGACCCGGAGTCTGCGCACTGTCGACGTGAAGGCGAAGCTTGCCGATCCGCGGGAGCGCCGCGTCGAGCACCTTCTGTGCGCGATCGTGGGCCGCGACGAAAGCCGGCGGAGATTTCGGCCCGATCGGGTCACGGAGCACGCGCTGCAGCGTCTCGGTACCCGCGACGAGCTTGCCGAGGGTGACCTGACACTCACCGAGGCGACCGAGGATCGTCGGTGCGTGATAGAGCGACTCGGCGCGCCAGAGGCGATCGATGGCCGTCGTGCAATCGCCGCGGTCGGCGAGCTGGACGCCCTCGATGCCGAGCGCGCGGGCGTTCGCCATGTCGGAGGCCGACGATTGCTGGTCCTGCGCGAACGACGGCGTGCTCGCCAGCGCGAGCGCCACCGCCAGCGGCGCTCGAGCGCGTATGAAGGAAGACGACATGGGGTGAGACTCTGGTCTTGGCTGAAAGAAAGGGATCAGAAGCCGAGATCGACGGCGGGCTTCACCTGAGGTTTGACGGGGGCGGGAGTGACGGTGGGGCTCGGCCGGGTGGCACCCGGCTTTGCCGATGCGGCAGCGACTGCGGACGTCACCGGCGCGATCGCGACGTGAGGATGCGCCTCGTCGGTGTGCACCGGCGGCTTCGGCGTCTCGTGCTTCTCGGGCTCGGGGTGTTTGACGTGTGGCGCGCTCGCGACCGGCGCGGGTACCGGCTCGACCGGCAGCGGCGCGGCGCTCGGCGTCGCGCTCGACGAGATCGCGGCGGCGCTCCCGACGTTCGCCGACGCGGGAGGCTCCGCGGACGGCGCGTGGCCGAGCCGCGTCACGACGATCGCGCCCGCGAGCGCGACGACCCCGGCGACGATCGCGACGGGCATCGCGAGCGACCGCTTCGGGATATCGTGATCGGTGACCGAGAAGGGCGCGGCGGTGTGCTCACCCGGGGTCGGCCCGGTGACGGCACCGACGCCACTGACGCCGATCGACTGAGGATGCACGGGGTTCGCCGGAGCCGGTGCCGACGTGAGCGCAACGGGCCCGCTCGTCCGGAGGCCGGCGGAGACGGCGAACTCCGTCGTCATCTCCTCGACCGACGTGAAGCGCTCGGACGGATCGCGGGCGCACGCGCGCTGGAACCAGGCGTCGATGGGCGGCGAAAGCCAGTGAGCGAGCTTCGTCAGCTGGGGAAGCGGCTCGGTGCAGATCGCGACGAGGAGATCGCCGAGCGACTCGCCGGTGAACGCCGGCTGGCCGGTGAGCATCGTGTACGTCACCATCCCCAGCGAATAGAGATCGGTGCGGTGATCGACGGTCTTCAGGCCCCGCGCCTGCTCGGGGCTCATGTAGAGCGGCGTGCCGAGGACCGCGCCGGTGCGCGTCGAGCCGATGCCCTCGTGACCGCGCATCTTCACGATGCCGAAGTCGAGCACCTTGGCGACTTCCCCGTCGTCGTCGGGCGACGTCGTCAAGAAGACGTTCTCGGGCTTCAGGTCGCGGTGCACCATGCCGAGGGCGTGGGCCCGCGACAGCGCGCGCGAGATCTGGTCGAGGATCGACGACGTGGCTGCGAGCGTCAGCGGGCCGCGCGAGAGGCGCGCATCGAGCGACTCGCCCTCGAGTAGCTCCATGACGATGTAGGGGGTGCCGTCTTCGGTCTCGCCGTGGTCGTAGACCTGCACGACGTAGCGCGAGCGAAGCTGAGCGACGGCCTTCGCCTCGAGGTCGAACCGGTGCCGTGCCTCACGCGACGCCGCGAAGCGCTTGGCGATGAGCTTGACCGCGACGCGCTGCCCGAGGCTCGTGTGAACGGCAGACCAGACGCTGCCCATGCCGCCGCGCCCGATGAGCTTCTCGACGCGGTACTTCCCGCCGATGAGCGTGCCCATCGCAAGAGAGGGAACGGGTTCTTCGTCTCCCAGGTCGCCGTGATCCGACATGCGTCGTCTGCGAGGCGTCTTTCGCCGTGCCACCCACGATGGGCGCCACGCGCGCAGCGCTCCCGAACCCTAGTTCGAGCGCCATACCGTGTCCACTCGGCGGCCCCTCGCGAAGCTCGGCCGGGCCGTGGATACGGTTGCTGCCGCGACGGCCACGTTCGGCGGAATTGCCGGGGAAATCGCGAACGGTATCACCCGCGCGGGCAATCCTGCTATGTCGCGACGGCGCGGTAGACCTGAAGAAGCCGCTGGATCGCACATGCAGACCGTATCTTCCGCCGGCGTCACCGAGCCGCGAGCGTCGCGGCCGCGCGGCAGGCCGATCCCGCGGCTCAGCGGCGGCCTTCCCCTGGTCGGGCACCTGATCCCGTTCGTGCGCACGGCCGTCCAGCTCCTCGAGCGAGCGCGGGCCGAGTGCGGGGACGTCGCGGCGTTCGACGTCGGGCCGAAGCGCATGGTGCTCCTCACCGGAACCGAGGCGAGCGAGGCCTTCTACCGCGCGTCGGACGACGTCCTGAATCCGTCCGAGGCGTACAAGATGATGACGCCGGTCTTCGGCAAGGACGTCGTCTACGACGCGCCGATGGACAAGATGGCGGAGCAGTTCGGGATGCTCCTTCCGTGTCTCCAGGACCGGCGGATGCGCTCGTACTCGGAGGTCATCACGAGCGAGGTCGCGCGGAGCATCACCGGCTTCGGCGACGACGGCGTGCTCGACATGTACGAGTACACGAAGGTGCTCACGAACTACACGTCGTCGGCGTGCCTCCTCGGCAAAGAGTTCCGCGAGGACATGACGGAAGAGTTTGCCCGCGTGTACGGCGAT
Source organism: Polyangiaceae bacterium (assembly GCA_036272055.1). Lineage (GTDB taxonomy): Bacteria > Myxococcota_A > Polyangia > Polyangiales > Polyangiaceae > DASZVB01. The sequence goes on from DATAZL010000091.1 coordinate 42,017, forward strand.
CTCGAGCGCGGCATCACTCCCCTCGCCTATCTCAACGCGCACCTGCCGATCCCGGCGTTCCGCAAGCGCGACAAGGCGCGGGTCCGCCTCGTCGAGATGATCTCCGGGATGATCGTCGATCGGCGCCGCACCGGCCGCGTCGGGGAAGACTTTCTCCAGATCCTCATGGACACTCGCTACAAGAGCGGCGAGCCGCTCAGCGAGCACGAGATCACCGGGCTCTTGCTCGCGGCGATGTTCGCCGGGCACCACACGAGCGCCGTCACTGCCGCGTGGATGATGCTCGAGCTCGTCCGCAAGCCGGAGCTCTATGCGCGCGCACGGTCCGAGGTGTTCCGCGCCTATGGCGAGGACGGCCCGGTGACGTATCAGTCGTTCCGTGAGCTCCCCGTCGTCGAGGGTTGCGTCAAGGAGACGCTTCGCCTGCATCCGCCGCTCTTCATGCTCCTCCGGGTGGCGATGAAGGACTTCGAGTACGACGGCTACGTCATCCCGAAAGGGACGAACCTCATCGTGTCGCCGACGGTCACCCACCGCATAGGGAGCCTCTTCAAGAACCCGGACGACTTCGACCCCGAGCGCTACGGCCCCGGGCGTGAAGAGGACAAGCGTCGCTTCGCCTTCCAGGCGTTCGGCGGCGGCGCGCACAAGTGCCTCGGCAACGCGTTCGCGCTTCTCCAGATCAAGAGCATCTTCGCGCTGCTCCTCCGTCGCTTCGACTTCACCGCCACGTCGGATCCGCTCGAGCCGGACTTCCACGGCGTCGTGATCGGACCGAAGCAACCCTGCCGCGTGCGCTATCGCCGGATCGGCCCGGCGGAAGCCGGCGAGCTCACCGTCAAGGCGCGCGCCGAGCAAGGCGCGCCGAAAACAGGCGGCGCCTCCGTGGCGCAATGCCCGATGACGGGTAAGGCTTGAAGATGGGACTCCGAGTCATCGTCGACAGGCAGCTCTGCCAGGGTCACGGCGTCTGCATGAGCGAGGCGCCCGAGGTGTTCGAGGTCGGGCGCGACGGCAAGCTCAAATTGCTGAACGAGCGCCCGCCCGAGGCGCTCCGCGAGCAGCTCGACGAGGCGGTGAAATACTGCCCGACCGGCGCGCTCTCGATCGTAGAAGAACGCTGAGCGACGTCGCTCGACGGTTCAGGGAGAGTCGCCTTGCAGGTTCACGACATCGTATTGCCGATCACGGCCGAGTCGCTCGCGACGGCGGCGGAGATGGTCTCTGGGTTCGTCGGCGCGCTGTTCGTCGGGGCCATCGTGTTGCCGGGCCTCGAACGCTCCGGCTACCCGCAGCCCGACGGCTCGACGAAGGACTACAAGCTGACGGGCATGTCGCTGTTCTTCGTGGCCCACGTCGTGGTCGCGGCGGCGGTGTTCGGCTTCGGCGTCTCGCTGACGCCGCTCGTGACGCATTTCTGGTCGCTCTTCGTCGTGACCAACGCGCTCGCGATCGCGCTGTCGGCCGCGTTCTATCTTCGCGGGCGGCGCGGGGGCGTGCTCCGCAGCACCGCCTTCGACGACTCGAAGCTTCCCCCCGTCGTCAGGGATCTCTGGCTCGGTAACGAGCTGAACCCCACCTGGTTCGGCGTCGACATGAAGATGTTCATGTACCAGCCGAGCCTCATCGGCGTGAATCTCCTGGTCGTCGCGTTCGCGAACGCCGAGCGCGATCTACACGGCGCGATGACACCGCAAACCTGGTGTCTTCTCGGGTTCTGGTGGGCGTACCTCTTCACTCACTATGCGAAAGAGGAGTTCATGCTCTCGACGTGGGACGTCACGTCGGAGAACTTCGGGTTCATGCTGGTCTGGGGAGACCTCGTGTACGTGCCGTTCCTCTACAGCCTGCCCTGCTGGTGGATCGTCGATCACACGACGCCCTTCGAGCCGTGGCAGTGGGTGTCGCTCTCCGTCGTCTGCGCCGCCGCCATGTGGGTGTTCCGCGAGGCGAACTGGCAAAAGGAGCGCTACAAGCGCCACCCCGAGAAGCCGATCTGGGGGCGAGCGCCGGTGCTCGTCGGAGGGCGGCTCCTCGCTTCCGGCTTCTGGGGTATCGGACGGAAGCTGAACTATACCGGCGAGATCGTGGTCTATCTCTGCTTCGCGCTCACGACGGGGTTCGCCGAGCCGTGGCCGTACGTGCTCCCGCTCGCGCTCACGATATTGCTCGTTCAGCGCGCCGCGCGCGACGACAAGAAGTGCGCTGCGAAGTACGGGGACGCCTGGAAAGCGTACTGCGAGCGCACGCGATTCCGCATCGTCCCCTTCGTCTACTGACTCGATGCGCGTCTACCAGATCGTCACCCTCGCGATCGTGCTCGGCACGGCGGTGCCGATCTACCTGCATCACGACGTTCACGGCGTCGCGAACGTCCACCAGGCCGCGCTCGCGTTCTTCCTCTGGCTGAACGCGATCATCGCGCTCTGGGAGATCTGCCTCTTCCTGCGCATCGATCTCATCGAGGAGCAGCACGCGCGCTTCACCGCCGAGTACCGCGGGCGCGAGCTCGACCGGGTGAAGGACTTCTTCGCGCTCCGGGTGCCGCTCGGCCGCGTCTTCTCGCCGACGGTCTGGGCCGAGCTCTGGTCGTCGTACTCGGTGTTCGATCCGTCCTACGCCGACCGGAAGAGCTTCGGCTTCTTCGTCGACGTGGGGAACGGCTTCTCGACGCTCGTGCCGACGCTGCTCTTTCTTTACGGCATGACGTACGAGTGGCTCCCTGCGCGTGCGCTCGGCGTCGTGGGCCTGCTCGTATTTTATCAGATGTGGTACGGAACCGTCGTCTATCTCGCGAGCTACGTGATGAACAAGCGTTACCGCGGGCACTCGTTCGGAAACGTCGCGCTCTTCGTGGGGCTATCGAACGGGCTCTGGCTGTCGTTCCCCCTGTGGGGAATCGCGGTCTCGATCACGATGATCGGTTCCGGCTCCTACGCAATCTTTCACTGAAGAACGCTGCCGTCGCGCGCGCGCACGGCGCGCCCGCAGCGCGGTACGACTTTCGCAACGGCGCGAGTCGACGTGTCGCAAAAAGGGGCACGGTCAGGACGACCACGGACGCGCGTCTTTCTTGGTATCCTGGACGTGAAGGGAGGCGTTCATGAAGACAGCGAAGCGGACACCGGTCCCGCGACGAGACGGCTCGGGGCACCTCGATCCCCAGTACCGAGCCCACCTGCTCGCGCTCGGACGAGCCGGGCGTGACGTCGAGAAGGAGGCCTTCGTCGACCTGACGAAGGACACCGACCCGGGCGCGATGGAGCTCGCGTACGAGTACGTCGAGAGCGCGACCGGCGCGCAGAGCGAGGGTCAGGAGATGCTCGACCGCCACATGCCCGAAGAAGAGGGCGGTCCCTTCGTCGAGACGAGCGCTCAGACCGAGTTCGCGACCGACTTCGACGCGCCGAACATCGAAGGCGCGACGCGCGAGCCGTTCCCGACGACGTGACGGCCGGCGTCACAGAGCTCCGGCGGCGGTGAGCTCGATGCGGTCGATGCAGCACGTGCGGCCGTCCCTCGACGAGCGGGGGACGGAGAACACGTCGCGCTCGCCGCGCGCGGCGGGCTGACACGCGACGGGTTCCGGTCCGAGGAACGTGATGCGCGTCTCTCCGAACGAGGCGACGAGCGGCGTCGCACCGTCGCGCTGCTCGATCGCGAAGAGAGCGCGTCGCTGCGGCTGCCCGCCGAGGTCGACGGCGAAGATCGAGCTCCGTCCACTCTGCTGGTCGGTGACGCGCTCGCTCCAGGTGGTGCCGCCGCGCTCGAGGACGACGTGAAGCGCTTCGCCGGCCCCCACGCTCTGCCCGCCGCCGCCGCGACAGCCGGCGAGGGGTCCCGCGTCGAGACCCGGGTTCACGTACTCCGGCGACACCCACCAGCTCGCGTACGGATCCAGAGGCGCCTCCGGCGCGCACGTCGCTCCCCAGGTGAGCACCGTCTGTAGCACACCGTCGCCGATGGGCGGTCCGGCGCCGAGCGGCTGGAGGCCGGGCCAGACAAAGGACGTGCCGCGCGGCGACGGCTCGCCCGGGACTCCGAGCGTCGTCTCGAGTCGGATGATCTCGTTGGCACTCGAAACATCGAGCTCCACGGTCGCGGAGCCGTGAAGCGGAGTTACGGAAGCGTCACTCGCGACACCGAAGGTGCCGCGGTCGCAGTCCGTCGCGGCGCCCGAGCCTGCGTCGAGGAAGGACATGACTCCGAGCGGCGTAGCTCCGTCGTGTACGTCGCTGGAGAAGGCGTCCGCGGCGCTCGTGCAGCCGGCGTTCACGAGTATTGCGACGAGCACCGGGAGCGGCCGGGGACTCGAGACTCGATGCGTCGAGCGAACGGCTTGCGTCATGGCGCGTCGGCGCGCGACCGCCGCTCCATCGACTCTACTCGGGCCGGGTCATGCCGCCTCGTCAGGCCACATTTCTTGACGCAATTCCGATTTCTGGTCGATTCTCCGGCCGCTGTGACTTGTTCAGTGACTGCCGGTCGCGCTATAGGCGGCCCCCGTGGGATCGCTCGCCGGACGCGGAATTTGCACGCGTAAGAACGACCACACGGTGACTTTTAGTCAATCGTTTCGAGAAGTTACGACGACAAGCTTCAACTCGCGAAGACTTCGCGGTACTGGCGTGGGCCCTTGGCTAGATTGATTAACAGTGCCCGCCTTCGGGCCGAGCCTGTGGAGGGACCGGCGAACCCCGGGATCGACCCGGAGGATCTCGCTTTCTGCGAGCGACTGCTCGGCGAGGTGTCGCGCACCTTCGCGCTGTCGATCCAGAGTCTTCCCACGGGTTTGCGCAACGCGGTGTGCATCGCTTATTTGTTATGCCGTACGGTGGACACCGTCGAGGATGACCGGCGCGTCACGCCGGTGTTTCGACGGGCGCTTTTCGATTCGTTCGACGCAGCGCTCGCCGCGGCGGCTGAAGGCGACGCGTCACCGTCGCGCGGCTTCGAAGATCTTTCCACGGCGGCCGAGCTCGGAGAGGGCTTCGAGGCGCTCCTGTGCCAGAAGGCGGGCGCGGTGTTCCGCGCGTTCGCGGCGCTCGCACCGGAAGAGCGCGGCATCATCGAGCCCCGCCTCATGGAGATGTCTCGCGGCATGCGAGCCTACTCCGAGCGCGCAGAGGCCGAGGGTCGGTTGCAGATCCGCGATCTGCCGGACCTCGAGCTCTATTGTTATTACGTCGCAGGAACGGTCGGGGAGCTCCTCACGGACCTCTTCATGATCGCCTGCCCCGTCGACCCGAAGCGTCGCGGCGAGCTCGTGGCACGATCGGTCAGGTTCGGGCTGGCTCTGCAGCTCGTCAACATCTTGAAGGACGTCGCCGAGGACTCCGAGCGCGGCGCGTGCTTTCTGCCGGTCTCCGTCGCCACGGCGCACGGCCTCGATCTGTCGCGTCTCCTCGACCCGACGCAGCGCGCGAGCGGTCTCGCCGTCATCCGGCTCCTGGCCCGTCGCTCGCGAGAGCACCTCGCCGAGGCCGAGCACTACACGCGTCTCTGGCCGCTATCGGCCGCGGGGCGCGAGGTACGTCTCTTCTGTGCGGGGCCCCTGGCCCTCGCGCTCGGCACCCTGCGCGAGATCGAGCGCGGGGATGACGCGCTCCGTAACGACCGTGCCCCGACGGTGTCGCGCGCATTCGTCGGACGCACCTTCGAGCAGATGCGCCGCGCCGTAGCGGCGACCGAGCAAGCCGAGAGCGATCTCCTGCTCGGGGAGCTCTTCGATCGGGCGAGAGTCGGACTCGCTGGACGCCCGCCGAGACCGGCGGAGCCTTCCGAGAGCAGCGGAGAGCAGCCTCCATGACCGGCAAGGCTCTCGTAACGGGGGCCACGGGTCATCTCGGCGCGAATCTGGTCCGGCGACTTCTCGCCGACGGCGACGCCGTACGCGCCCTGGTACGTCCCGGCGACGACTCCGCCGCGCTCGACGGCCTCCCGCTCGAGCGAGTGGTCGGCGATCTGCGCGACACGAACGCCGTGAGCCGCGCCGTCCAGGGCTGCACGCGCGTCTTTCACACCGGCGCGATCGTCTCGACCGTCGAGGGTAACGACGAGCACAAGCGCGCCATCTTCGAGACGAACGTGCTGGGGACGCAGCACGTCCTCGACGCGGCCCTGGCCACCGGCGTGAAGCGGGTCGTCGTGACCGGCTCCTTCAGTGCGGTCGGCTACGACCCCGACCATCCCTCGCGCCCCTCGAACGAGGAGATGCCGTTCGACCCGTTCCACTCGCCGACGCCGTACTCGACGTCGAAGGCCGCGGCCGAACAGCAGTGCTGGCAAGCTGCCGCACGCGGGCTCGAGGTCGTCGTCGCGGTTTCCTGCGCCATCGTCGGGCCGAACGACTTCATCCCGTCCCGTCTCGGCGGCGTCATGTGCTCCTTCGGCAGGCTCCCGTTCTACATCCCGGGCGGCTTCCCCTTCGTCGCGGCGCGGGACATCTCGCAGGGCCACGTTCTCGCGATGAACAAGGGCCGGAGCGGCGAGCGCTACATCTTCGCGTCCGAGTTCCGCACCATGGACGAGATCATGGGCATGTTCGAGGAGGTGACCGGCCAGCGCCGTCCGCCGATCCGGCTGTCCCCTGCCGCCATGGGGGCCATAGCGCAGGTCCTCGACCCCTTCGTCACGCGGTTCGTGCGCCCGGAAAGGCAGCGCCTGACGCCCGCCGCGGTGCACATCCTCAGGCTCGAGCGCCACGCCGACATCGGAAAGGCGCGGAGGGAGCTCGGTTACGAGCCGACTTCGATTGCCGAAGCGGTGCGGGAGGCGTACGCCTTCTACCGCGAGCGCGGCATGCTCCGGACCGCCACGCGAGGCCGCCCCTCCGCCGGCCGCTCGACGGTCTCTCTCGATACGGGTGCACCATGAGAATGCTCGAGATGTTTTCCCCACGCGCTTCTTCGTCCGCGTCGACCCAGCCGCCCGCGAAGGGCGAGCCGCCCACCTTCGAAAAAGCCGACGGGCGCCGCCAGAAGGCGCGCTCTGCCGGCCTCGACCCGAACTACTGGTACCCCGTCGACTACGACTCCGCGGTCGCACCCGGGGACGTCCGCGAGATCTCGTTCTGGGGTTCGAGCTACGCGCTCTTCCGCGACATGAACGGAGAGCTCCACGTCGTCGAGGATCGCTGCGCACACCGCCAGCTTCGCCTCAGCGTCGGCCGTGTCGAGGGCTGTAACCTCGTCTGCGCGTACCACGGCTGGCAGTACGACGGCGAAGGGCGCGTCGTGTCCATAGGGCACGATCTCTTCGACCGCGGGATGCCGCGCATCAAGGTCTCCTGCAAATCGGTGAAGGTTCGCTACGGCCTCATCTGGGTGTTCTTCGGCGATCAGGAGCGGGCCGAGCAGCGTGACGTCCCCGAGATCCCCGAGCTCGAGGGCTCCGATCCGTGGCCGTGCGTCCCCATCGACTTCACGTGGAAGGCGCACCACTCGATCATCATCGACAACGTGAGCGACTTCACTCACGCCTACCTCCACCGGAAGTATCAGCCGTTCAGCGACGCGAAGCTGACCGGTTGCAGGACCGAGGGCGACAAGGTGTTCGTCGAGTACGACGCGAAAATCGGCCAGGGGCCCATCTACCAGAAGCTCGTCAACCACTCCGGCATGAACTCGAACCGGATGGAGCTCTGTTACGAGTATCCGTTCCAGTGGTCGAACACCGACAACCGCATCAAGCACCACTGCTTCGTGCTGCCGATCGATCGCACCACGACGCGCTGCTTCTTCCTCTTCTATTACGATCCGCGCACGTTCAAGGTCCCGTTCCTGCCGGTGGCCATCCCGAAGCGCCTCCTCCGCCCGATGCTCGCCGCGGGCAACGCGCTCCTCGTCCGCCCGCTCCTCGCCGAGGACGGCTTCGCGGTGGAAGAAGAGCAGCGCGGCTACGATCACCACTTCGACGCTCCGATGATGGAGCTCAATCCGGCGATCAACGCCTTCCAGAACCTGACCGTCCGCAAGTGGGACGAGCACCTCGCGGCGGGCGGAACCCGTCAGAGGAACGCTCGCCCGCGCGCCGCAGCAACGCCCTGAGGTCCGCATGAAGACGGCCGGGGGCTACGACGTCGCGATCATCGGAGGCGGCCCCGTGGGCTGCGCGACCGCCCTCGCCTTCGCGAAGCGCGGCGCGCACGTCGTGGTGCTCGAGGCGAACCCGAAAGCGTCCACCCGGCTTGCCGGTGAGTGGCTCCATCCCCCCGCCGTCGAGATCCTGTCGGAGCTCGGCGTGGACCTCGGACCGGAGGCGTATCCGACCGGGCGCGGCTTCGCCGTGCTGCCCGACGACGGGTCGCCGGACATCGTGCTGTCGTACGCCGCCGGGCGCACCGGCGCAGGGCTCCATCACGAGCTCCTCGTCGCGAAGCTCCGGCAGGCCGTCATCACGAGCGGCACCGTGGACTATGTCGAGGGCGCGCGCGTGACGTCGGTCGAGGAGAGCCGCGTCCGTTATCGCGCGCCCACCGGCGCCGAGAAGCTCGTCGAAGCGCGCCTCGTCGTCGGCGCCTCGGGCCGCACCGGCGTCGCGCACCGTTCCCTCGGCGTCGAGGCGCGCGCGCGCACTTACTCGCGCATGGCCGGCGTGCTGCTCACCGGCGCGACCCTGCCGCACGAGGGCTACGGGCACCTCTGTCTCGGAGGGCCGGGCCCGGTGCTCGCGTACCGGGTGTCGAAGCGCGAGGTCCGGGTCTGCTTCGACGTGCCGCTCTCCTTCGAGGCGGACGGCGAGCGCGCCGCGGCGCTCTTCGAGGCCTACGCGCCGGCGCTCCCTGCCGGGCTCAGAGCCGCGTTCGAGCGCGCGCTCGTCACCGACGACATCGCGTGGGCAGCGAACCAGACGCGGCTCCGTCGCACCTTCGGCCGCGACGGCTTCGCGCTCGTCGGGGACGCCGTCGGACATCATCATCCGCTCACCGCGGCGGGGCTCACCGTCGGATTCCTCGACGCCATGGCGCTCGCTCGCGCCAAGTCGTTCGACGCTTACCGTCGCGAGCGGGACCGCGGCGGCCGGGTGCCGGAAGTGCTGGCGATCGCGCTCTACGACATCTTCGCCGGCACCTCCGACGAGACGGTCGCGATGCGGCAGGCCGTGTTCCGGATGTGGCGTGAGAGCCCGTCGGAGCGCGAGCGCACGATGCGACTCCTCGCGGGCGACGTGTCGAACCTCCTCTTGTTCGGCGCGCCGTTCATGAAGGTCCTCGGTCGCGCGGGCCTCGAGCTCGTGCGGGACGGCCTGCGCGGGAAGGACGCGCAGCACGGCGCGTCCGCGGCAACGCGCCTCGGCGCAGCCGCGAAGGAGTGGGTCTCTGCCGGCGCGCTCCATCTGCACGAAGCCCCTGACCTCGCGGAGACGCCCGTCGCTCTGCACCGCGAGGACGACGCGCCACCCAGGTCGAGCCGCCTCGACGACGAGGAAGAGCCGACTCCGTCGCGCGCACTCGAAACCGGCCTCGCCGCGCTCATCGCGCGACAGGACGACGACGGCGCATGGGAAGGCGAATCGGACTGGTGCCCGATGCTGCCGGCTCAGTACGTGCTCGCCTGGCACATCATGGGACTGCCGATGAGCGAGGAACGGCGCCGCCGCACACTCCTCTACTTCCGCAGATCGCGGCTGCCGGGCGGCGTGTGGGGCCTCTCGTCCGCGAGCCCGCCTTCGCTCTTCGTCACCACCCTCGTCTACGTCGCGAGCCGCGTCCTCGGGCTCACCGCCGACGACCCGGTGCTCGCGAAGGCGCGTGAGCTCATCGCCGTCGAGGGCGGCGTCGAGTCCATCCCCACGTGGGGCAAGTTCTGGCTCGCGCTGCTCTCGCTCTACCGCTGGGACGGCGTGAACCCCGTCATTCCGGAGCTCTGGTCGCTACCGCTCGCGGCGCCGGTCCATCCGTCGCGTTACTACTGCCACACGCGGCTCATCTACATGTCGATGGCCACGCTGTACGCCGAGCGTTTCCAGATGCCGGCCACGGCGCTGACGCTGACGCTGCGCGACGAGCTCTATCCCGGTGGCTTCGACGCCGTGGATTTCTCGAAAGCGCGGAAGCGCCTCCGCCCGGGGGATCTCTTCGCCGAGCCGAGCCGCTTGCTCAAGGCGTCCTACGAGGCACTCCGCGTCGTCGATCGCGTCAGGACCCGCGCCGCGCGTGCCGAGCTCCTCGACCATTTCCGCGGCGCGATACGCTGGGAGCTCTCCGTGTCGAGTCACACGTCGATCTCGCCGGTCAGTGGCCTCCTGAACATCCTCGCGCTGTGGTTCGAGGATCCTCGCGACCCCGACGTGCTCAAGGCCATCGAGCGCTTCGATTGCTGGATCTGGGAGGACGATCGCGAAGGGCTCCGCGTCACCGGTGCGCGCTCCGCGATCTGGGACACCGGGTTCGGGCTGCAGGCGCTCGCCGCCGCCGCGCCGCACGCCGACGTGACCGCCGCCATGAAGCGGGCGAACGAGTTCCTGAGCACGCAGCAGATCCGGAAGAGCTTCCCGGGCTTCGCGGAGAATTACCGCGCCGATCCGCGCGGCGGATATCCGTTCTCCTTCGTGTGGCACGGCTGGCCAGTGAGCGACTGCACGGCAGAGGCGATCCTCGCCCGGCTCGAGCTCGACGGCGCAGACGCCCCGTCGGACGAGGACGTCGCGCTCGCCGGTGCGTTCATCCTCCGCTCACAGGGCGAGGACGGCGGGTTCGGCAGCTACGAGGCGCCGCGCGTCGGCTTCTCCCTGGAGTGGCTCAACCCCGCCGAGATGTTCGGCGATTCCATGACGGAGTCCGCCTACGTCGAGTGCACCGCGTCGTGCATCGCCGCGCTCGCGAAGCTCGCCGAGCGAAGGCCGCACTTGCTCCGGCGAGACGACCTCGCGTCGATCCCCGACGCGATCGCGCGCGGCGCCGAGAGCATCCGGCGAAAGCAGCTGTCCGAGGGCTCGTGGCCCGGCGCGTGGGCCGTGCAGCTCGTCTACGGGACGTGGTTCGGCGTGCGCGGGCTGCTCGCCGCCGGCAGCCCGCCGACCGATCCGGCGATCCGCAAGGCGTGCGCGTGGCTCAAGTCACACCAGCGCGCCGACGGAGGCTGGGGCGAACGGCCTTCGCCCGACGCACGCACGTACACGCCGCACGACGACGGCCAGGTCGTCCAGACGGCGTGGGCGCTCATGATGCTCTGCGAGGCGCAGGATCCGGATTTCGGTGCCGTCGAGCGCGCCGCAGCGTTCCTCTCGCGCGCCCAGCTCGGGAGCGGCGAATGGCCGAAAGAGGACCCCGTGGGGTTGTTTTTCCGGACGGCGCTGCTCGATTACGAGCTCTATCGTAGCTACTTCCCGGTCTGGGCTCTCTCCGAGTTCGAGACGCGACGTAAGGCACGGCTCTCGCGATCACCGCGGAGTCAGTCGTTCACGCGACAGCTCTCACCGACGCCGCTCGCGGCCTCGGCCGAAGACGCCGTCGCAGACGGGGAATGAACAGCGAGAGAGAAGCGTGGAAGGACGGGTGCACGAGTCTGGAGGCGGCCGATGACCCACGACGTGATCGTCGTCGGTGCCGGCCCGGGTGGGGCGACCGCAGCGCTACGCCTCGCGGGTAACGGCGTGCGGGACGTGCTGCTCCTCGACGGAGCGACGTTCCCCCGCGACAAGACGTGCGGCTCGGGTCTCTCGCCCACGGCGCTCGAGCTCGGGGACGAGCTCGGCATCGGGGACGAGATCCGCAGGCGCGCAAACCCGATCGAGTCGGTGAAGCTCGTGGCCCCCGGCGGAGGGAGCTTCGTCATCGCCTCGAACGCCGCTGCCGTCGTCATGCTCAGGCGCGAGTTCGACGATCTGCTCGTCAGGACGGCACAGGCCCGCGGAGCGAAGCTCGAAGGCGGCGTCCGCGTGCGGGAGCTCGTCCGCGAAGGCGGCCGGGTCGTGGGCGTCCGCACCGGAGACGGGCGAGAGCTCCGGGCGCGCTACGTGCTCTGCGCGGACGGCGCGCACTCCGTCTTCTCTCACGACCCTCGGCCCAAGCAGAGCATCTCGACGCTCATGGGCTGGTGGGACGACGCCGACTTCACGCCGGGTCAGCTCGAGATGGTCTTCGACCGGAACGTCTCGCCGCTCTACGGCTGGCTCTTTCCGGAGAGCGACCGTCGCGTGAACATCGGCATCTGCATCGACGGACAAGAGGCGGACGGGGCGAAGACGCGCCGCAACGTGCGCGACGTGTTCCGCGGCTTCCTCGCCGACCACTACTCGCGACGGCTCGCGCGCGCGACGCAGGTCGGCGCCTTCAAGGGACACCCCATCGTCTACACGACGTGGATCCGTGACTCGACCACCCCCGGCGCGCTCTACCTCGGAGAGGCCGCGCGCGTGACGCACAACGCGACCGGCGAGGGTATCTCGCACGCCATGCAGAGCGGCATCTTCGCCGCCGACACGGTCTCGGACGTCCTCGCAGGCCGCGCCGCCGAGGACGAGGCGTGGAACGCCTACCTGTGGAAGCACCGGCGGCGCTTCACGCTCGGCTTCGTCGCGGGGCACGCGCTCCGCGCCGTGGTGCGGTCCGGGGCGCTCGACGTCATCGCGCGCGCCTACGAAAATCCGCTGATCCGCCGCGGCGTCGTGCGCACTCTCGGTTCCGCGCTCGCCGGGAGCGCCCTGCACGCCGTGCCGGAGACGCCCGCCGCGACGAGGCGGAGCCCGCGCGACGACCGTCGTTCTGCCAGCCTGTAGAGTCGCCCGCGGCCGACGGCCGAAGTCTGCAGTGGCGTCGTCACGAGTCGTGTTCTGTTAGAGTGTGCGGCCATGCAGGTCGGGAACCGGGTGGGGGCCGTGATTGCCGTATTTTCGGCGCTGTCGGTGAGCGGTGTCGCGCGCGCAGAGGGGACGTCACCGCCGGAAGTGACGACACGGCCGCCGACGACCGCGCCGCCGACCGACGAGTCGCCGACGCCAGCTGCCGACCAGGGAGCCCCCATCATCAGACCCGGTCAGCCCGTTGTTGAGTCGCCCGAGGGGGTACCGGTGTGGATGACGGCAGAAGACGGCGAGACTGCTTTGGCCTCGGTCTACCCGGAGTGGGCGAAGCCGGGGACCGTCGCGCCGCTCTTCACGTGCCAGCTGCCGTGCAGTCTTCGCATGGAGCGCGGCCGTTACCGCATCGAGGTCGCCGAGACGGAGAGCACGCTGCGCGGCAACCGTCCGGTGACGATCGAGGGGCCGTCGCGACTCGTCATCACGCCGCGCGATCGCTCGACACGCAGCGTCGGGCTCGGGCTCGGCATCGGGGGAGTCGTTGCCATCGTCGCCGGCACGGTCATGATCATCGTCGATATCACGAACAATCTGCGCGTGAGCTGCGACGGCGATTTCTGCGACCGGCAGTCCTCGACCGGCGGGCTCGCGACGGCGGGCTTGCTCCTGGCCCTCGGCGGCGCCGTGGTCACGCCGATCGGGTGGGTCATGTTCGGCAAGAGCTTTCGCCCCGCCATCGACGTGGAGAACGGCGTCCAGGCCGCAGCGCCCCGCGGCGTGCTCGGCGTCGTCGGAATGCCGGGCGGCGCGGGCCTGGGCGCGAAGCTGACGTTCTAGAGCGGAAGCGACTCAGCCGGTCGCGGGCTTCGCGGCGGCGAGGATCTGCGGGAGGTCGAGGTTCACGAGCTCCCCGATGCGCTCGATGGTGATGTCGGGCTTCGGGTAGTTCCCGACGTCGGGCGCGGTCGCGTAATGGCCTTGCCGTGGGAAGATCGTGGTGAGGCGGTCGCCCCAGTACTTCTTCACGGCGGTGAGGATGCGGACCTTGTCGTCGACCAGCACGTAATGCTCGGCGGGGTAACGCTTCTCGACGTCGTCGAGCTCGTGCTCCTTGTGGATGTAGATGAGCGCGCGCTTCTCGACCGCCTCGTAGAGCCCGGAGACGTCTATCTTGCGCGGCTGGAAGACCACGTCGCCGTCGGAGAGGATCACCGTCGCGCCGAAGCGCCCCACGTGCTCGAGCGCGTCGAGGGAGCCGGGAAAGAGCCGGTTGGCGAACGGATAGCCCACGAGGAACGACGACACCGCGAGGAGCCGCGGATCGCGCGGATGGCGAACGCGGTACTCCTGCAAGGCCCCGAGGTAGTCGGCGTAGCCGAGCGACGTGCGGAGCTGCTCGAAGATCTGGAAGTATTCTTCGGCCCGCTCCGGTCCGACCTCCGACTTCAGGTGACGCTTGAGATCGGCCGTCACGCGATCGTTGTCGATGAGCGTGTTGTCGACGTCGAAGAGGAATACGACTTTCGTCATGCGACTCACGACTCTACCAACAAAGGGGGGGCCTTGGCCCCCCGCAGCTTCGCCTTCGGCGAACTGCTCCCCCCGCCGCTTCGCGGGCTCGCTTGTGTTTACGGGGGGCCTTGGCCCCCCGCAGCTTCGCCTTCGGCGAACTGCTCCCCCCGCCGCCTTCGCGGGCTCGCTGCGCTCGCGGGCTCGCTGCGCTCGCGTTGTTCCGCGTCTCTGATGCCTCGGGGGACGAGGGAATCGTCTACTGGCGTACGGCCCCCGGCGCCGCCACGGGCGCGGGTATTGGGGCTCGGAAGGTTTGCGTCGATGGCCCGGTTTGACTATGTTCCGCGCGTCGCAAGAGAGCATTGGCAAAGAGGAAAAGATGACCTTCGTCGTCACAGAGAATTGCAGGAAGTGCCGGTTCACGGACTGTGTCGCGGTTTGCCCCGTGGATTGTTTCCACGCGGACGACGAGATGCTCTACATCGACCCCGATGAGTGCATCGACTGCGGCGCCTGCGTTCCCGAGTGCCCCGTCGAAGCCATCTACGACGAATCGCAGATCCCCGACGCCCAGCGCGAGTGGATCGCCGTGAACGCCGACAAAGCCAAGAAGCTCCCCGTCCTGAACGAAACCGGCGACGCCTACGCGGGTGCCGAAGAACGCAAGAAACAATTGGGCTTTTAGGTTGTAGCGAGCTGAGAGCGCGAAGGTCCGCCTGCTTCGAGCACGGGCCGATCTGACCGCTCTCGGTGCTCGCCGTACCAGCGTACGGCTGCGCTCCTCACCCGGTCATCTCGACCCGCGGTCTTCGCAATCGAACCTTCGCACCGCTTTGATGCCGGGCTCGCTGTCGCGTCGCGATGGAGCCAGATCGGAGGCGCTCGCTTTGCATCGCACGGACGCGATACATCGGACGTTAGCGCGGAGGACGCGTGCGGGCACGCATCGACGCTGTGCCGGCTACCGAGCGTGGGGCGTCGGAGATGCTGACCTCGGTTATGGGCGGCACTATGCCGCCCGGCGGGTAGGAGCTGAGTCGGGCGCGCGGCGTCCGGCCGCTTTCGCGCGCGGGCTCCGGCCTTAGACGGCGGTGCGTCGAGATCGGCATGCGGCCCGCGGAGAAGCCGGGATTCGGATCGATCTCGCCCTCACCCATCGCGTCCTCGAGCATCGAACGCGCGAGCGCGAGGTTGCCCTCGAGCTGGTCGATGCGCGCTTGCATCGTGGCGCGCAGATCGCGTCCCACCTGGGCCTCGGTCCGGAGCGAGTCGCGCTGATCGCGAAGTCGATCGAGCTCGATGCGCGCCTTGGCGAGCTCTTCTTCGAGCTTCTCCGAGCCGTCGCGATCGCGCCTGAGCTTGTGGTGGAGTCGCTCGCACGTCGTGCTCGCCTCCTCGAACTCGAGGCGGAGCTTTCCGAGATCGCGCTCCTGCGCGGCGAGCAGACGTGACGTGAAACGATCCTGCTCTTCCATGAGCAGCCTGGTCTGCTCGTGGGCTTGACGCTGATGCGCGTCGAGCGCGGCCACGGCCTGGGCGCGCTCCGCGACGGCTGCATCGAGCATCTCACGAAGTCTCTGAAGATCGCGTTCGTCGTCCATCATGTAAGGCGTCGCTCATCGTCGATTTCGCGCCTCGAAATCGCACGCCGGCTACGTTCAATGTACAGGTTCGCCACAGGCTCGTAAGCCGCATGCCTCACTTTCGTGAGCGGGTGTGCGACGAGGTACGTGACGCTGCCAGCCGTGCTCACGTAGCTGGTTTTTGAATCCCTTTGCGGCGTGTGCGTCGGCGGAACGAGCAGCGCGACGCTGCAAGCCCAAAATTCGGCGTCGTTTCACACACGCGTTTCACCCCTGCACGACGTGCGCATTTCAGCGATGCACGACGCGCGAATCTCAGCGATGCACGACTACCGTGGTCGTCGACCCGAGATGTGGGTCGTAACGCACCCCGTGCCAGCCTTCGGGCAGCGCCGGCTCGGTGAACGCGAAGAGAAAACGCCCGTCAGCGGGCGATACGTTCAGGCATCCGCCGCTCACCTTCTCGCCCCAGGCGTCGTGCCAGTACGCGGAGTGAATCGCGTGCGCGCCGCGGAAGTTCTGCACCCAGGGGATCTCGGAGTGAACGGTGTCGTCCGCGCTCTCCATCGTCGCGGTGACGAACTTGCCGGTGATCGGGAACGTCCCGAGCGGCGTCGACGACGACGTCGCGAGATCCTTTGCGTCCTGTCGCTTCGCGCCGCCTCGACCGGGCGCGACGAGGGTCGCGTACACGGGCCGCGTGTTCTCGTACGCGATGAGCCATCCGCCGTCGACGCTCGCCTCGAGCCACGTCTTCCGGTCGGCGGAGCCGTCCTGTCGCGGCGGTGCGTCCTGAGAGACGCGCGCGCCCCAGGGCGTCGTCGGGGACAGCACGGGAACGACCGCGTCGGACTCGAGCACCCACAGGCCGGGCTCCCGCGTCTCGAGATAACGTAGAGCGCCGTCGACCTCCGTCGCGGACGTCAGCTCGACCCACGAGAGGCGCGCGAATTTCCGCGCCGACGGCGTGAAGCGACCACCCTCCGCGCGCTCGTACGCCGTCCGCTCGTGCTCGCGGAAGAACGCGAGCGGCAGATGGACGGTGCCGTCGAGGCGCGCGCCCGAATACGTCACCGAGTCGTAGAGACGGGCGCGGTCCTTCGGGATCCACACGAGATCCGTCGTGAGCAGGAAGGACCGCCCGTCGTGGCGGTACTCGTCGAGGAACGCGATCGTCGATCCCTGCCGTAACGTGTTGCGCGGCACCTGCAGATCGACGGGCAGGCTCGGAAAATCGACGGCCTCCCGCGGCGGGAGCGACGGATCGACGCCGGCGAGCGACGGGTCGACCGCGCCGCCGCTTCGCGCGAGCTCGACGAGCGACAGGTGCCGTTCGAGGTCCGGCTCACGCGCGCGCTCTTCCGCACGCCCCGGCAATTTGCCGTACCGCTCCGCACCGAGTGACTCCGCGTAACGGTGCGGCGGCATCGTCACCAGCGGCACTCGCGCGAGCTCGACGAGTTCCGGGTCGGAGCGTGACAGCGTCGCGCGGCGTCCGTCGACGCAGACGTATCCGCGGGGCACGACGGCGTACCAGGCCTCGCAACCGCGCGCGTAGACGGGGTGCCGGTTCGCGAGCTTCACCGACTCGCCGGGCCACAGATATCCGATCCACTGTGACGCCCACTCCGCGCGCTCGCGGACCCACACGAAGCGGGTCTTCGCGTAGACACGCGGTTCGTCCGATTCGGGCTCACGAGCCGGCACGACCGCCGCCTCTTCGGCGCGCGCGACGATCGTCGTACCTTTCGGCGCCGGAGCCGGCGCGGCCGGAATCGGTGTGCGCTCGGCCGGCAAATGCTGCTCCGGCGCCTTCGACGAGCACGCGAGCGACAGCGCGCCAGACACGAGCACCGTGCTCACACGGAACGGTCTCGGCCTCTGCTCGGGTGCCATAGCGAACAGCCAACCGGTGTACCATGTCGCATCGCATGCGGCTCCTTCTCTTGATCTTCGGCTCTCCGATCCGGGCGCTCGTGTGGCTCTTCCGGCGCGCGTACGTCGCGTTCCGTGGCTACGGCGCGCTCAAGCTCCGCATCGAGGGCGGCGTGCCCGATCGTCACTCTTCGCCGTCCCTTCTCGGCGCGCTCTCGGGTGACGCGCCGGGCCCGTCCCTCCTCGATCTGCTCGCCGCGTTCGACCGCGCAGCGGGCGATCCGCGGCTTCAGACGGTGTTCATCGAGCTCGGGCCGCTCCAGGTCGGGCTCGCGCGCGCCGGGGAGCTCGGCGCGGCGATCGCCCGCGTTCGCGACACGGGAAAGCGCATCGTGGTCTACATGGAAGAGGGCGGGCTCGCTGCGTATCTCGTCGCCCTCGGCGCAAGCGAGATCGTCCTTCCGCCGTCCGGTTCGCTGAACGTCATGGGAGTCGCGTCGGAGGTCGTCCTCTTGAAGGGCCTCCTCGACCGCGTCGGGCTCCGCGCGTGGATGCGAGCCCGCGGCAAGTACAAGAGCGCCCGCGAGACGCTCGCCGAGAGCGAGATGAGCCCCGCGAGCCGTGAGATGACGACCGCCCTGGTCGGCGATCTCTACGAGCAGCTCGTAGACGCCATCGCCGGCGCCCGCAAGCTCGAGCCCGCCACGGTGCGCGAGCGGCTCGACGCGGGTCCGTTCATGGCGAAAGAGGCGCTCGCGCTCGGGCTCGTCGATCGCGTCGACTACCCCGAGGACCTCGAAGAGAGCCTGAAGAAATCCGTGAACAAATGGCGGCCGCTCCGTCTGTCGCAGTACCTTCGTCTCTCGACCCACCTCGCGAAGCGCGGTCGTCCGACCGTCGTCGCGCTCGTCGAGGTGACCGGCACCATCAAGAGCGGCAACAGCGTTCCCGGCCGCGATCGCGCGCGCGCGACCGGCTCACGACGGTTCGTGAAGGAGATGAAGGCCGTCGCCGACAATCCGCGCGTCAAGGCCATCGTGCTCCGCGTCGACTCGCCGGGCGGGAGCGCGCTCGCGAGCGATCTCATGTGGCGCGCGCTCAGCAAGGCGCAGGTGACGAAGCCCATCGTCGTGTCGATGGCCGACGTCGCGGCCTCGGGCGGCTATTACGTGGCGGGCATCCGCGGCGTGTCGATCCTCGCCTCCCCCTCGACGATCACCGGCTCGATCGGCGTCCTCAGCGGCAAGATCGAGGCGAGCCGGCTCTACGAGATGCTCGGCGTGAAGAAAGAGCTCATCGCGCGTGGCAAGCGCGCCGGCTTCTTCTCGGAGGCGCGAGGCTTCTCCGACGACGACCTCGCGAAGCTCGAGTCAGACCTCGACGCCCACTACGCGCTCTTCCTGTCTCGCATGGCGGAGGGCCGCGGCAAGACGACGGAAGAGATCCACGCCGTCGCGCAGGGTCGCGTGTGGACGGGGCGTCAGGCGCTGGCGAACGGTCTCGTCGACGCCCACGGCGGTCTCTACGAGGCGCTCGGCAAGGTACGCAGTCTGCTCGGCCTCGACGAGAAGGCACCGCTCTCCATCGTCTCACCCGCGCCACGCCGGCGCTTCCCGGTGCGCCTCGCCTGGGGCGCGAGCGAGCTGCTTCCCGGCGTGCTCGGCCGCCCACTGGAGCTCGCGGAGCATCTGTCGGGTGAGCACACGCTCGCGCTCCTGCCCTTCGAGCTCACGTTCGAGTGACGAGCACGTCACGCGAGCGAAGCGAGCCCGCCGGAGGCGGCGGGGGGAGCAGTTCGCCGAAGGCGAAGCTATGGGGGGCCAAGGCCCCCCGTTCCTAATAATTCGATTCCACGTCGGACGCCTGCGACGTGTAGAGGATCTCGATCCGGCTCTTGCCGACGTTCACGGTGATGGTGCCGCCGCTGAGCTGCCATCCGACCTGCTCGCGTCCAGTGCGGGCGTGGGCGATGCCGTCCGGCGGCCCGTACTTCGTCACGAGCGCCGTGCGCGTGTCCTCGAGCGAGGATCCGGTGAGCTCGACGGCCACCAGGTGCTCCCCGGAGAAATAGAGGAACACCGAGCCGCGTGCGAACGGCAGCGCGATCGGAGCGCCGCCGCACTCGGCGTGATTGCCCGTCGCGCGGAAGCTCTTCTTGCAGCTCGCCTTCGCCTCGTCGACCGTCGCGCCGAGGCGGAACCCCGCGACCGATTCGGGGAACGACGGGCGGTCGACGGGACGTGCGATGCCCTCGTCGCTTTCGCCTGCGCTCCTGCCGTCGCTTCTGCCGCGACGTCCCCAGCGGATCTTCGCGAACTCCGCCAGCGTGATCGGCGCGGCGGTGTCGTGCAGCAACGCCGCGAGGTACTGCACCGGCACCGCGAAGTTCAGGTTCTGTCCGGTCTTCGCGATGAGCGTCGTGATGCCGATCACCCGGCCGTTCTCGTCGAGCAACGGGCCACCGGAGGAGCCCGGCGAGATGGGCGCCGTCGTCTGCACGAGCGTCAGCTTCGGTCCCACCTCGCGCACCGCGCTGACGATGCCGGTGGACGCCGTGAGCGCGAGACCCTGCGGCGTGCCGATGGCGATCACCGGATCTCCCGCGACGGGCGGCGCGTCGGTCCGGAGCGGCAACGGTCCCGGCAGCGCGTCGGCCGCGAACGCGAGCAGCGCGAGATCGTGCGTCGGATCGAGCCCGGCGATCGCGGAGATCTTGAGCTTCTTGCCGCCCGACGTCGCGAGCAGGATCTGCCCCGCGCCCGCGACGACGTGAAGGTTCGTGGCCACGATGCCGGGCGCCACCACGAACCCGGTGCCGAGCCCGATCGGCGTGCGCACGACGACCACCGACTCCGCCGACCTCGCGACGATCTGACTCACGGTCAGGTGCTCCGGTGGAGCGGGCTTTGCTTTGGCCTCCGTTTCCGGCGCGGCCGGCGGCGGCACGTGCTTCACGCAACCGGACAGCGCCAGGGACGCGCAGAATGCCGCCGCGACGGAGAGCGACGAGAACGTGGCGCGACGCAAGTGCCCGGCCATCGAACAAGTATACTCCGCCGGGCGATGACCGTTCCGCGTCCACCCGAGACGGAAAGCGAGCTCCTTTCCCGCGCGCAGGAGCTCGCCGGCTTGACGCTGGGCGACCTCGGCGCACGCCTCGGAACACCGGCGCCGAACGACCTGACACGCGCCAAAGGATGGTTCGGTCAGGCGCTCGAGCGCGCACTCGGAGCGACCGCGAGCTCCCGCGCGGCGCCCGATTTCGAAGCGCTAGGCATCGAGCTGAAGACGTTGCCGGTGGGCGCGCGCGGCATCCCCGCGGAGTCGACGTTCGTGTGCACCATCGACCTGTCGCGGATCGGTGACGTCGACTGGCAGACGTCGCTCGTGCGAAGGAAGCTCGCGCGCGTGCTCTGGGCACCCGTCGAGGGCGACCGCGACATTCCGGTTCCTCTGCGGCGCATCGGGACGCCCATCCTGTGGAGCCCCGACGCAGAGGACGAGGACGCCCTTCGCTTCGACTGGGAAGAGCTCGCCGGCATCATCGGGCGCGGCGACGTCGAGAGCATCACAGGCCACCTGGGCCGTCACCTCCAGGTCCGTCCCAAGGCGGCGAACTCGCTCGCTCGCCGTCGCGGCGTGGACGGCGACGGCGCGTCGTTCGCCGCGCTACCGCGCGGCTTCTATCTCCGCACGTCGTTCACCGCGAAGATCCTCGCCGCGCGATTCGGCGCGGCGGGCTGATCAGTACGGGTCCTGACCGACGTAGTTGCCGGGCGGGGCGTAGTTACAGATCCAGATGTCCGTCTTGAACTGGCCGTTCATGCAGCTCGCGACGCCGCAGCCGAGCATGGTGCTCTTGCGCCACACGATCTGCGTGTAGTGACCGCAGCCGTCACTGTTCATCTTCGCGTAGCAGGTCATGTCGCACTTCTCGGTGCCGAAGAAGGTGCCGAACGTCCAGCACATCTTCTCGTTCGCCCAGCCGTCGACGGCTTGCTGCGCGGTGCTCGAGCCGAAGGTGCTCGAGAACGCAGCGAGGTTCTCTCCGTAGCCCTTCATTTGGAGCTCTTGCTCGGTGCGATGATGCGGGCTCGAGCACGACGTCATCGCGAGGCTGTCGGCCCACTGCTGCGCGTAGGTCGCGAGCGCGTCCGACCACACGAGCGGCGGTAGCGCCGGCGTCGTCATCACCTCGGCACGCACTGCGTTGTGCGCGGCGGTGATCCCGACGAGGCGACCCGACTCCGGATCCATACCGGTCATCGTCGTGCCGCCCATGCCGGTCGACGTGCCGCCCTGCGCGCCCGCGGTCCCACCTTGTGTGCCACCGGCGCCGAGCGTGCCGCCCATCCCGACCATGCCGCTCGCACCGCCCGAACCGAACACGCCACCCGACGAACCCGTTGCGCCACCGGGCGCAGGGCCGCCACCGGTGCCGAGCATCATGCCCATGATACCGCCTGCACTCACGCCGCCAGCACCGACCGCGCCGCCGGCTGTCGCCGCTGCGCCAGCATTACCCTGGCCGCCCATGCCGAAACCGTTCCCCATTTGCTGAGGAGCGACCCCGCCGCCGAACCCCGCTGCGCCGCCCACGCCGGCATTCGAGCCGGAGTCCCCGGAGCTACAGGCGGCAATGCCGGCTAGCAGAGTGACGCACGCACCTAGTGACCACTGGTAGATCGGTTTCATCGACGACCAAAAACTGCTGCAAGGGCGCACGCCGAACAGCGTGCAACGTGTTTGACTACAGTCGTTCGACCCGCCGTGAATCGGTCAAAAATATTCCGACGCCCACCGCAATTCGCTGCGCGCCGGCCGGAGCACCAAGGGAACGCGCCGCTGAAAAGCGCTAAGGGGCTTGTATTTGGGGTAACGCTTGCGTTCAGCGGCGCGTCCGCGCCGATCAAGACGACACGAGGTTAGCAAGAATGTCGACCAGCTCAGCGGTGTCCTCGCATGACGCGGTGCCTGCTGCGGCATCTTCTGGAAGGGCGGGCGCCGCTTGCTGAATTCGTTCGAGTCGAGCTTTCATACGGTCGAGCATGTCACTCAGGTCGCCCTGCCACGGATTCGCAGTGGACAGCCACATCGTTCCAAGTGGCGCGTGAACGGCACCCTCGTGCAGTCGCCAGCCTCTCGCAATCAAGGCGCAGATCAATCTGCCGCGGGATTCGTTGTCCATCGCTGCGTCTGGCTAACGTATCGGCGCTGACCCGCCGGTGCAACGGCAGCGGCGGAGACGACGCACGGCGGGGTCAGTCTGGCCAGCGCGTCTCGTACGACCCGTTCGATGTTCATCTCTGGCATCCCGAGCTTACAGGACTCGGCCAGCGCTCGGCGAACCTCGCCTTCTCGAAAGCCCAAGCCACGTAGCGCGGCGAAGGCTTTCGCCTGCATCTCCACCGCATTCGGTTCCAGCGACTGTCCGTAGTCGCTGCCGTCGGCATGCCGGAATCGAATACCTGCCGAGACGCCGCCGGAGACGACGAGCTCGCCGCGATGCGCTGCGCGATGGTGCGCGCCGCAAAGGTTAGTCAAATTGTCAGCATCATGCCCGCCACCCTCCGAACGCAGCTCCACGTGATGAACATCGAGAAACTGCGCGTTGCGGCAACCAGGGACCACGCACCTCTCATGATCGCGACGCCGCACGGTTCTGCGCGTCGAAGGCGCAACAGTTTGCTTCGCCCGTACGCCCACGTGGGCGGCGCTCTCGTTCTTGGCGGGATCTGCGCCCGCACTGGGAGGCCTGGTCACCCCCAGGTGTTGACCGTCGCACTCGGCCATCGCGACGACCTCTGCGCTCACGGGTATGAGTTCTCCGTTCGCGTGCTGGTAACCCCCGCTGCACTCCGGGCAGACAGAGAGTGCGATCTAATAGCTCGCCCTGCCTTCGTCGGCCGGACCACCGAGAACGTGCCGCGCCATCAGCATGAGCGCAGAATCGTCATCGAGCGGAGTGCCGCTACGCTTGAGCTTGTTCATGGCTTCTCGGAAGAGCGCCAGCGTTTCGGGCGCCACTTCGAAGCGAAGAACGTGGCGCCGAGCATCAGGCCGCCCGGCGGAAGAAGGCTCGTCGCCCGGGCTCTTGCCGGCAACGAGCGCTTCCAGCTGGTGCACGGTCTTACCGCGAGCCACGTCGAGCCACGCGGACTCGGTCTCTGCAACCGCAACGCGCGTGAGCTCGCGCGCGGCGGACCAGTTCAACTCGCCGCTCGCGAGCCCTTGTGCGATGACCGGCAGCACTTCGAGCGCTTCAGCCACGCGCAGCTTCTCCTCCGTGGAGCGTGGCTTGTAGCCGAACAGACGTTCGATGTATTCGCCGAAGCTACCGTACCCGAGGTGCACATGAGCTGCCGAGCGCAACGCGGCGAGAAACCAACGCCCTTCTGCCGCGTCCGCCGCGGCGCGCTCGCGGGCCAGGAGCGACAGCGCTTCGTGCGCCCGAACCCATTCACTTTTCTCGCCCGAGTCCTCGCTCGCTTCGATGTTGGTTCCCGCCATGCCCAAGCAATACCACGCTGATTTTCAGCGCTTGTATCGTCGCGCAGCGCGCCTTTCGACGAGCAGATCGCCTTCGCCGCTGCCCACCGCGTAGAAGCTTCACGCGGCCCGACGTCGAGCGGCGCAGCATCGGTTTGGCGGAGCGCCTCGAGCTCGCGCCGGCCGTCTCACGGGATCACGTCAAGGAGAATCGTCGGCCCGAACACAATCAGTGACCAGACCAGTGGCCAAGTCCACGCGCGACGCTCGTTCCGCTCCTGTCCGTTGCTTGGCTTCACTAGCGACCCACAGTCGCGTGACGCGCGTTTCTCGCAGTGGGTTTTCTCTCCGTCAGAAACGGAGCGGTGCGCCCTCTCCACGCATTTCACGGACCCGTGCAGTCATCCACGTCGTGCTCCCGACAGATACGAACGGTGACGTTGCAGTTGGAGTCGTAACTTGCAAACAGGCCGAGAATCCGACAGTAGGGGCGTGACCGATCCGAGCAATCTGCGTCGGAGATACACCGTTCGTGACAGAGGAGGTCGCCTTCCTGCGTACACTGCGTGTCGGAGCGTCCTGCATCGAGAAGCGTTGCACCCGGCGGAGGACAGCCAACGTCGTCATACAGGAACTGGCCGGCCCCACACTTGCCGCCGTCAGGTCCCGATAGCGGCGCCGCACCCGAGGCGCCCGACGCGGAGTCGCACGCCGTGATCATGAAAACGAACAGGCCGAGTCGGCAGGCACGTGACATGCGTCTGGGTAACGTATTGCCGTTCCGCTGCGGGCGCCAGATTCACGGCGCCGCTTGCAGGAATCGGCGCCGACGTCCGAAGAGCGCAGTCGGGGCGCGGGCTCCGGCGGTACTCGGAGTATCGCTGTCGCGCTTAGAGCGGCGAGATCGCCAGATGCAAATGATCGCGATGATCACCATCGTCGTCCGGAGTTATTATTTGTTCGAAAAGCCCGGTGCGATCGAGCTCGCACGCCAGGCGGTTCAGGACGGGGGAGCCTTCTTCACAGCTCGGTCCCTGGCCACGCGCATAGTCGCGTGACACGTCGAGGCGGTGCTTGCCCATCGCGATGCGATGCACGTCGATGGCGAGGCCGAGCGCGTGCAGGCTCGGGTGCCCGCGCCGGGTGGTTCGATACACGTACGCGCCCGAGTGCTGCACTTCCTTGATACCGAAGGAACGGAGCTCCGGCGCGAGCATGTCGAGCGCGACGACGAGACGACAATCGCACACGAGCGACGTGGTCCCCGCCGTCTCGTAGCGCACGCCGCCGATGGGTCCCGTCACGTCGACGGGGGTGATCATGCCGGGCCTCGGCGCGATCTGGTGGAACGCGATGGAGTCTGTCGCGAGCAAGGCGAGACAGTCGTCCCCGTCGGGGATCGAGAGGCTCTTCACGCCGTGCCTGCCGTGGTGGACGTACGCGGTGAGCACGTCCTCGTGGGCGCCGGACGCGGGGCCTGGCATTCCGGGGAGCTCCGGCGGCAGCGACGAGCGCGCACAGCCGGCTATTGCCGTCGCGGCGATCGCGAAAAAACCTGCTCGAAGGAGCCCCGACGTCACGGATCGAATCGTGTCACGCCGTCGCTCGCGCCCCCAAAAAACCCGCGTGACCTCGCTCGCTTGGCAACCGGGGGACCGCGTAGCATAAGTGTCTCGATACATGGATCGCTTCGACTACCTCGTGCTCGGCGGCGGAAGCGGCGGTGTCGCGTCCGCTCGTCGCGCCGCGATTCACGGCAAGCGCGTGGCGATCGTCGAGTCGGGGCGCTTCGGTGGCACGTGCGTCAACGTCGGCTGCGTCCCGAAGAAGATCATGTGGAACGCCGCGACGATCGCGGAGACGCTCGCCGACGCGGAGGGCTACGGCTTCGAGGTCGCGCCGATGAAGCTCGACTTCGCGCGGCTCCGCGCCGAGCGAGACCGCTACGTCAAGTTCCTGAACGGCGTCTACGAGAAGAACCTCGACGCCGAGAACGTCACGCGCATCAAGGGTTACGGACGCTTCCTCGACGCTCACACCCTCGACGTCGGCGGCGAACGCGTGTCGGCCGATCACGTGCTCATCGCGACCGGTGGCAAGCCGCGCGTCCCCGACGTTCCCGGCGCCGAGCTCGGCATCACGTCGGACGGCTTCTTCGAGCTCGATGCGCGCCCCGGCCGCGTCGCCATAGTGGGAGGTGGCTACATCGCGGCTGAGCTATCCGGCGTGCTGCGGCATCTCGGCTCCGAGGTCGTCGTGCTCCTCCACCACGGCGAGCCGCTGCGCGGGTTCGACGCGATGCTACGCACCGAGCTCATGTCGCAGATGCGCGACAGCGGCATCGACGTTCGGCTCTGGTGCGAGCTCACGAAAATCCGCGGAGAGAAGGGCGCGCTCTTCGTCGAGACCAAGACAGAAGAGGACCTGGGCGCCTTCGAGACCGTCGTGTGGGCGATCGGCAGATCACCGATGACGTCGGGCATCGGGCTCGAGGACGTGGGCGTCACCCTCGACGCGGACGGCAACATCGTCGTGGACGAGCTCCAGGTGACGTCGGTACCGAGCATCTACGCCGTGGGGGACGTCACTGGACAGCTACAGCTCACGCCGGTCGCGATCGCCGCGGGGCGCAAGCTCGCCGACCGTCTCTTCGGCGGCCAGCCCGACGCGCGCATGGACTACGCCGAGGTCCCGACCGTCGTGTTCAGTCACCCACCGATCGCCACCGTCGGCCTCAGTGAAGAGGCGGCGCGCGCAAGCTACGGCGAGCAGCACGTGAAGGTCTACGAGCGCCGCTTCACGAACCTCTATCACGCCCTCACCGCGCGAAAACCGAAGACCACCGTGAAGCTCGTCACCGCGGGGCCCGAAGAACGCGTCGTCGGCATCCACGTGATCGGGCTCGCCGCCGACGAGATGATCCAGGGCTTCGCCGTCGCGCTCCGGATGGGCGCCACGAAGGCGGATCTCGATCGCACCGTGGCGATCCATCCGACGGCGGCCGAAGAGCTCGTGACCTTGCGCTGAACGCCGCGTGTCGCGTGCCGCTCAGCGCTGTCCACTGAGTATCGCGCCGACGGCGTGCTCGGGCACCGGGTCCGGACCGTCAGCTCCCGAGGAGATACGCGCAGAGGGAGTCGACCATCTGGTGGAACTCGCGACGTCGATAGTTCGCGCCGCTCTTCAGCCAGTCCACGTGCGCGGGCGGCTTTCTGTCGTCCTGGAAGTGCCCGACCACGTCGAGGTGATCACCGGCGCCGCACCACACGAGATCGCCCCAGAGCATCGAGAGTGTGGGGACCACACCGTCTGCGTCACCGGGGTCGATGTGACGGCCGAAGGCGCGCGCGAGCGCCGAAGCCTGTTCCGGCGTGGGGACCGCGTACGGATAGAGCTCACGCGGATGGCTCGCGACGCTGTAGAGCGTCGTGTAGAGGGCGAGGTGCATCGCGCGCTTCGGCGAGATCACCGCGCCGAGAAAGCGCTTCGGCCCTGGCGAAGGCGCCGCGGTGGCGATGCAGCCGTAGCGCGTGTTCGGATGGTTCTCGACCGCGGCGTTGAAGAGCTCGCTCACCTCCGGCATGAGCTGGATGATGCCGGCCTGGTCGTGCGCCAGCCGTCGCATGAAGTCGCCGATCTCTTTGCGACCACGCACGCCGACGATGCTGAGCACCTGATCGGTCATGTCGTCGATGAGCTGGATGTCGAGCCCGAGGAGGCCGTCTGCCGCCCTCACCGTGGACACGAGCCGCTCGAGCACGGAGAGCGGGATACGTCCGATCGAGAGCGAGGCGACGGTGAGGAGCGACACCACGTAGAGAAACCGCGTCCCGGACACGGTCGCGAAGTATGCGGAGAGCGGCGTGCCGTAGTGCGGGGTGTTGATGCCGAGCACGGAGCGCACGCGATCGCGCACGGCCTGCGGGACGCGTGTCCCCGGCAACGCCGTGCTCGGCGACATCAGGAGACGTGCGTCGAGCCCGCCGCTCGAGTGCCCGACGAGATGAATCGAATACGGATCGGGACTGCGACGAACGACCTCGGCGAGGACCACTGCGCGCGCGCGGATCGACGACGTCGGCAGTGACGGCACGCGCTCGATGAGCACCGGGAGCTGCGCGCGCTCGAAGCGTTCACGGATCGCCGATTCGAGGTGCTGGAAATAGTCGTAGCCCGCGAGCGTCCCGAAGCCGAAGAGGCCCGGGATGAGGATGACGTGATGGGAGCGCGTCGCGTCAGGCATGTCCGCCGCACATCATCCGACAGGGACCGACTTCGGGGAAAGGCCGTGTCACCCGCCGCCGGGCCGGAATCGTGGGTCTTTACGCGACGGATCGGCCGTATTTCCGCGGTTCAGCGCGTCGAGGGGGGGTACCTGGCGCCTCGGCCGTATCATCCGGGGAAGGTCGAACGATGTCATCCCGCGCTCTCCTCTTCGTCGTCGCTGCGCTGGCACCTGCGTGCACCGTGAACGCCGGCACCGTGCCGCCTCCCGCCGCGCCCGCGCCCGCCTATTACACATACGCGCCGGCCTACGGCGCACCGGTGTACGGCGCACCGCCGGTCCAGACGGCCCCCCCCGCGGCAGCGTCGTGCGACCCCGCAACGGGAAGCCCCGCACCAGTAGCGCACGCGCCGCGCTTCGTACCGCGAGAGCCCCACGACACAGTGGCCGTCGTCTCCCAACCCGCGCCCATCGTACGCCCCACACCGATCGTCGTTGCATCCACGCCGCGGCCGTCGCCCGTCGTGTCACGTCCCATCGCGCACCCCGTCGTCGTCCCCATAGCGTCGCAGCCTGGCGCGTCGCAGCCTGGCGCGTCGCAGCCCGTCGCGTCGCGTCCTGTCGTCCGGCCGTCGCGGGACGACATTCAGCGTCCGATTCCGCCGGCACGCGAGCCCGCGCGCCCCGTCGCGTCGCGTGGCCCCGAGTCGCGTGACGACATCGAGCGCCCGCTGCCCCGCTCGCCCGCCGCCAACACGCCGAGCCTCACGGCGCGCGAGCCGCAGCTATCGTCACCCGCGCGCGTCGTGCACATGTCGCGGCCTCACGCGCAGCCCGTCGCACTCCGTCCCGTCGCAGTGCACCCCGTCGTGCTCCGTCCCTCCCCCGCCCTGAACCGCGCCACGTCCGCCGAAAACCTCTGAGCGTCGCCGGGGTCGGCGCTCGCCGGGGTCGACGCTCAAAGTTTTCCGCGCGACCCCACGAAAAATGAAGCGGGCCGCGACCCTCGAGAGGCCGTGAAGCGGACGCAAGGCATCGGCGATCCCTCGCGTCTTTGCTCGTCGCGACGCAAAGCACTGCGCAGGCTGCTCGAAGCGCCGCTGAGCGTCAGTGTTCAGGCGCGCCGAGCAGCGCGGGAAGCTCTGCCATGGTCGCGAACGGGGTCGCGCCGGCGTGGCGGAGTCGCTCTGCGGGCGTGTGCCCGGCGTAGCCGAATACCGTCATTCCTGCGGCGATTGCGCCTTGCACGCCGATCGGCGTGTCCTCGACGACGGCGGCGCGCGCGGGGGCGCAGCCCATTCTTTGAGCGGCGTACAGGAAGACGTCGGGTGCGGGTTTGCCTCGCGCGACCTCCGTTGCGCTGAAGAGACGTCCCTCGAAACGGGGTAGCAAGCCGGTAAGCCCCAGCGTGGTTCGCATCTTGTCGTGATCGCCGCTCGAGGCGACGCAGTACGGGACGGCGAGGGAGTCGAGGACCGCTGCCACACCGTCGACGGCACGGAGCTCGACGGCGAGAGCGGCGTTGGTGCGTGCTCGCAAGGTCGTGACGAGGTCGGCGGGCGGTACGCGACCGAGGAGCTCTTCGACGATCACCAGGCAATCTGCCATCGAGTGCCCGACGAAGCGCTCGAACATCGTGTCGAGGGTAACGCTCGCGCCGAGCTCGTTGAGGAGCGCGGCGAAGATGCGGTTCGCGATCAGCTCGCTATCGACGAGCACGCCGTCGCAGTCGAATATGACGAGGTCGAAACGTCCCACCGCGGCTTCCTTCGAAGGCGTGGAGCTCACCGCGCAAGCTCGTAGGTGACGCCGCGGAGGTAACGGACACCGTCGCCGAGCCACTTCGCGGGGCGCCGCTCGTCGGGACCGTGCGCGCCGCGGCCGGCGAGCGCATCCGCCTTGGAGATCGGCGAGACGCCGATGCCGTAAGCGTGAATGCCGATCGCGCGGAGGTGTCGCGAATCGGTGGCGCCGGTGCTCATCGTCGGAACGACGGGGACCCCGGGCCAGAGTCGCGCGCTCACCTTCTTCATCGCCGCTGGCACTTCGCCGTCCACCGACGAGTAGGGCCCAAACCCAAAATCGCCCGAGACAGAGACCTCGACGACGGGGTCGCCCACCACTTTCCGGAGCGTCGCGAGCGTCTGCTCCGACGTCTCGTCCGGCAAGATCCGGCAGTTCACCGTCGCCTCGGCGGACGTCGGGAGCACGTTGTCCTGTGGTGAACCGACCAGCTGCGTGGTCACGCACGTCGTGCGGAGATGCGCGTTCACGACGCGGTCCTTCGAGAGCACGGCCTCATCCTCGGCGGTGACGGTGCCGGTCGCCGCGATCCGGGCGAGCGACGTCGAGAGTGGCGGCGTCTCGAGCTTCGCGTCGACAGCGAGCTCCTCGCGCACTGCGGGGATCACGCGGGCGGGAAAGCGGAATTCCTCGATCTTGACGAGCGCCTTCGCGAGCGACAGCACCGGGTCGGAGTCGGTCGGAGGTATCGACGAATGACCGCCCTTGCCGCGGACGACGACCTTGTAGTCCTGAAACGTCTTCTCGGCGGAGCCGATGCCGACCTGGACGATATGCTCCGCGGCGTCGTCGAGTCGCTCACCGGCGCCCTCGTTCAGCGCTATCTCCGCGTCGATGAGCTCCTTGTGATTCGCCGCGAGCCACCGCGCTCCCGGAGCGCCGCCCGTCTCTTCTCCGGCGGTGAGGGCGAAGATGACGTCGCGGGAGAGCACCGGCTTCGTCTTCGCCATCTCGAGGGCGATGGCGATCATCGCCGCGGCCATGCCCTTGTCGTCGTTGACGCCGCGCCCGAAGAGAAAGCCGTCCTTCTCCGTGATCTGGAAGGGCGGCACGGTCCACGGCTGTCCCTCGATCGGCACGACGTCGACGTGCGCGATGAGCAAGAGCGGACGCTTCTTGCCGGTCCCCTTGTAGCGCGCGATGAGATTGCCACGCCCGTCCGCACTCTCGACGAGCTCGAGCGGCAGACCCGCGGCGCGAAACCGTTCGGCGACGGGCTTGAGCAGCTCCGTCTCGTGGCCGTGGCTCGTATCGACTGCCACGAGGGTCGTCAGGGTCGACCGCGTCTCGGCGATGACGGCCTGCTCCGGCGCGGTGGGACCGGCGGACACCGCAGTTGCCGGCGCAGCACCCGGACGCGCCGCGCACGTCGTCATCGCGATCCCGGCGACCATGCTGGCGAGAGCCCGGGTGCTGACCGGCGAAGATCGATGCGTCATGCGTGCCTTATACCGCGTCCGTTTGCGACGGCCGAGAGAAGCCTCCGTTTCGTCGGGCACGCACGCTCGGCTTGCGAGCGGCCGAGGACGCGGGCATCGTCCTTTGCGACATGCGCTACGAAGGCAAGCTCTACCGCCCGCCGTCAGAGGCCGACGCATACATTCTCCAGGCGACGATCGGGTGCTCGTGGAACGCCTGCGTGTACTGCGACATGTACCGCGAGAAGACGTATCGCGTCCGTGAGCTCGCAGAGTCGCTCGACGACGTGAAGGAGGCGGGCCGTCGCTTCGGGCCCCGCGTCCGCAAAGTGTTCGTGGCCGACGGCGACGCGCTCGGCATGCCGATCGACCACTGGCTACCCATCCTCGACGCGGCACGGGCGGCATTCCCGTCGCTCGAGCGGGTGTCGTCGTATGCGATGGCGAGCAACGTGCTCGCGAAGACCGAGGACGAGCTCGCGGCGCTTCGTCGGGCCGGGCTCCGCCGCCTCTATATCGGCCCCGAGTCGGGTGACGACACGACGCTGAAGCGCATCGCGAAGGGCTCGACCTTCGCCGAACACGTCACGGCGTCGAAGCGCGCGCACGACGCAGGCCTCGAGCTCAGCGTCATCGTCATGCTGGGCATCGCCGGCGTGGAGCGCAGCGAGGAGCACGCGCATCGCACCGCGGAGCTCGTGACGGCGATGGATCCCGAGTACCTCGCGGCCCTGACCACCACGGTGGTCCCGGGAACGCCCCTCGCGACGCTGGAGCGGCGCTCGCGCTTCACCCTGCCGGACACCTCGCGACTCCTCTCCGAGCTCCGCACCCTGGTGGACGAGGCGCGCCCGACGCGCGCCGTGTTCCGGACGAATCACGCTTCGAGTCACCTGCCGCTCGGCGGCGTGTTGCCCGAAGATCGTGACGCCATCGTGCGTACGATCGACGCGGCGCTCGCCGGGCGGATTGCTCTCAGACCGGAATCGTCGCGCGGTCTTTGAGGCATTTTGCCGGCGCGCGACGCGACCGGGAAACCAGGGCTTGCACTCGCGCAGCGGGGATTCAAGAACGTCGAAGCATGTCTCACACTCGCTGGTCGGCGTTGTTCCTCGCAGTCCTGTCCGCATCTTGTTCGCGCACGGCCGATCCCTCGGCGGAGCCCGCTGCCGCAACGAAGGCGACGAGCGCCGAGACGGTGAAAGCAGCCACGGCTCCCGTCATCGCTGCGGGTGCGACTGCGGCGATCGGCAAGCCGGCGCCGGACTTCACCTTGCAGGACCTCGACGGTCATCCCGTCAAGCTGTCGGACAGCCTCGGCAAGATCGTGGTGCTCGAGTGGTTCAATCCGGGGTGCCCGTTCGTCAACAAGACGCACACCGTGGGGCAGCTCAAGGAGCTGGCGAAGACGGAGACGGCGAAGGGCGTCGTCTGGCTGGCCGTGAACTCGGCGGCAGAGGGGAAGCAGGGTTACGGCGTCGAGGCGAACCGTGCCGGCAAGGCGAAGTTCAATTTGACGCACCCCATCTTGCTGGATGAATCCGGCGCCGTCGGACACGCCTACGGGGCAGCGCATACGCCGCATCTCTTCGTGATCGACGCGAAAGGGGTGCTCGTCTACGCGGGTGCCATCGACAATTCGCCCGACGGCGAGGGAGAAAGCCCGAGCGACGGGAAGCTCGTGAACTACGTCGAACAGGCACTCGACGACGTGCGCGCCGGGAAGCCCGTGCGCACGCCGAGCACCGAGGCGTATGGCTGCGGCGTGAAATACGGCGCGTGAAAGCGGTCGGCTCTTTTTTCACGATGTGATGTAACCGACGGCGATAGCCTCACACGTTTGCCGTACACCTCTCGCGCCGGTATTGTAGCTGCCGATGCGCCGTCTTCCCTTTCGCCGCGTGGGCTACGTGTGTTCCCTCTTCACCGCCGGAGCGATGCTCGCCGTGCCTGCCGCGGCGCATATCAGCCTCGACCAGGGCTCGACGCAGAAGTCGCGGTACGGAGACAATTTCCTGAAAGAGGGTCCGTGCGGCAAGGCGGGCGGCACACGCGGCACGAACGTGTACACGTATGCACCCGGTGAGACGGTTCCGGTGGAGATCGTCGAGTTCATCCCTCACCCGAGCTACTTCCGCGTCGCATTCGACAGCGACGGCGACGACGCCTTCGCGCCGCCCGCGTCGATCCTGCCCGTCGATCCGAAGCGGCCCTGCCCCTTCAACGCCGCCGACAAGTGCGGCACGGCGGATTACTACAACAACGACTCAGTGCTCCCCGGCATGGACGATCTGAACCCGCACCTCTCCGCACCGCTCGGGCAGAAGTACACGTTCAACGTGAAGATGCCGAACGTGGAGTGCGACAACTGCACCCTCCAGATCATCCAGGTGATGGAGGACACGATCCACGGCGCCTACAATCCCGTGCAAGGCGATCCGGCCGACACTCCGTACGTCCCCGACATCTACTACCAGTGCATCGACCTGATCCTGAAGAAGGGCGCGGGGCCAGTGAGTGACGCCGGCGCTGGCGCGACGGGTACGGACGGAGGCGCCACCTCGGCGGCCGACGGAGGCGCGGGAGGGCCGGGCACCGCGTCGAAGGACTCGAGCAGCGGCTGTGCCGTGAGCCCGTTCACGACCTCGGCGGGCGGCACGACGAGCGTCGGACTCTTCGCGCTCGCCGCGCTCGCGCTTGGACGCCGTCGCGCAAGGGCGTGACGGCGCACTGACGCGACGCCGCTCTTGCGGCGTTACATCTGCCCGACGGTCCGCGCGACGGAGTGACTCCAGTCGACGAGGGAAGTGTCGGGCGACCAGCCCGCGACGACGCGCGCGATGGAGACGAGACGCACGGCTTCGGGTCGCGAGAGGCGACGACCGCTGCGCTCCGCCGTCCTCACCAGGGTGTCGACGAGCTCGTGGATCGTCCGCACGAGCGCTTCTTTCTCGCGGCTCTCGGCGGCGCGCGCAGTGAGCTCCTCGACGAGCTCGAGGATGTTGCGCTGGGCCTTCATGGTCGGATCTTCGGGCGGCTCACCCTGCACGGTCGCGCTCTGATCGCGGCTCACGCGACGCAGGACCTCGATGCGCTCGCCCGCGATCTCGATCACGTCTCCCGCATCGAGATGGCGCGTGCCCTCGATGATGCGGTTGTTCACGCGCGTCCCGTTACGGCTCGAGAGCTCCTGTATCTCGAGCGTGTCGCCGACGAGGCGCACGACGGCGTGCTCGCGGGAGACCTGCTCGGCGCTGAGAACCATGAAGCAGTGTGGCGCCCGCCCGAGGATGCACTCACCGCGGTGCACCGGATATGCCGTGCCTCTGTGGCGCAGCCAGTAAACGATCATCGATCGAGAAGTCTACGCTTCCTTCACCCCGCTGTGGAGGGGGTGCCTTCAGCTACCTTCTCGCGCCTGACAGAAGAGGCGGACGCGTCCGGTCGCGATGACGCGATTTTGATCGTCGGTGATCGTTGCCTCCCACAGCTGCGCACGCTGGCCGACGTGAATGGGCTTTCCCGTGGCACGCAGCCTTCCGCCCCGGACGGCACGCAGGAAGCTCGTGTGGTTCTCGATTCCCATCACGATCTGACCGCGGGGAGCGGCGGCCATCCCGGCGCCGAGCGAGCACACCGTTTCGACCACGCCGGAGTGCACACCGCCGTGGACGATTCCGAACGGCTGTAGGTGCCTGTCGCCAACGGTCCACTCGACCACGACTTCTTCGGCCGTGAGAGTGACGATCTCGAGCCCCATCGCGGTGGCCCAGCCCGCGTTCATGTCCGGAACCGCATCCATCGAGTTCAAGGTGGTCACATGGGTTCTATAGACCGGCCCCGCCAGCAGCAAAAAGGCCAAAATCCGGCTGGCGGCCCCGCTCAAAAAGCCCGCATCCGGCCTTGCCTGGTGCTCGATCAGGCCCGAGATTGACGCGCAACGGCCGCGGCACCATCAGAGAGGCCCCATGGATCAGCAAACCCGAGAACGCATCCAGAGCACCATCGATACGAACAACGTCGTGCTGTTCATGAAGGGCACGCCGCAAGCACCGCGTTGCGGCTTTTCGGCAACCGTCATCCAGATCCTGGACTCGATCGGCACCCCCTACGCCACGGTCGACGTGCTGAGCGACCCCGGCATTCGCGACGGCATCAAGGAGTTCTCCGACTGGCCGACCATCCCGCAGCTCTATGTCAAAAAAGAGTTCGTCGGCGGCTGCGACATCGTGAAGGAGCTCTACGGTTCCGGTGAGCTCGAAGAGAAGCTCGGCGGCAAGGCGTCGTCCGAGCCCGTCGAGCCGCCTCGCATCACGGTGACCGAGCGCGCGGCGAAGGCCTTGAAGGGCGCCGTCGAATCCGAGACCGAGGGCGTTCGCTTCGAGATCGACGGGCGCTTCAACTATGGCCTCTCGATCGGCGACCGGACCCCGAGCGACATCGTGGTAGAATCCGGCGGCGTCACCCTGCTCCTCGACAAGGCGAGCGCGAAGCGCGCGAGCGGGACGACCATCGACTACGTCGAGACGCCGCAGGGCGCCGCGTTCAAGATCGACAACCCGAACGAGCCGCCCAAGGTCCGTCAGATGACGCCGAAGGAGCTCGCCGCCCGTTTCAACGGCGGTGAAAAAGTGGAGCTCCTCGACGTTCGCACCACCGGCGAGCGTGAGACGGCAAAGATCGAAGGCTCGCGCTTCCTCGACCACGCCGCCGAAGACGCCCTGATGTTGATGCCGAAGACGACGACCCTGGTCTTCCACTGCCACCATGGCGGGCGGAGCCAGAGCGCCGCGGAGCACTTTCTGGCCAAGGGATTCCGGAACGTCTACAACCTCGCCGGCGGCATCGACGCCTGGTCCGTCGAGGTCGATCCTCGCATCCCCCGGTACTGACAGGCTCCTCAGATGGCAGACGTTCAACCGACGACCGGCTCTTCGACGCGCCGGGTCGTGATCGCAGCCGGCGGAGGCGCGCTCGCGGGCCTCGCTGGCTCGAGCCTCGGCGGTCCCGCCGTCATCAGCTGGTGGTACGAGCCGCCGAGCCGCGACGCGTTCTCCTGCGCGGGCAGCGTGAAGAGCGCGCTCTCCCAGTTCGTCGTGATGCAGTTCGTCTGCGCCGCGATCGGCGGCGTGATCCTGTCGCTCATCGTCTTCTTCATCCGCCGCGCCATGGCGAAGCGTCAGAGCGCTCGCGCACAGACCGCGACGTAGACGGCTCTCGCCGTCAGCGTTTCAGCAGCCGCACCGGGGCGCCCGACGGCCCCTGGCTGATCCCGCGATGAAGGACGATGCGCCGTCCCGCGGCGATGCCGTGCTGGTGGGCGCTCGTGGCGCGACTCGAGACGTGACGCGTCCAGCGAATGCGCGGGTGGCGGTGCTGGAAGAAGTCACCGACCTCGGGGTCGCCTACCCAGACGAGCCCTTCCGTCGCGTTGCGCCGCTGCTGCTCTTCCAGCTCCTGACGGAAGCCGGCCATGACGCCGGCGACATAAGCGCGTCGATCGCGATTCTCCCGGATCCCCAGCGCCTTCTTGTGCTCGGTCCAGAGACGCGCCGAGGTCTGCATCAGGAACGTGTACACGTACTCGGCCATCTCGAGGTTCTCGAGCCGGCCGCAGATCTCGAGCACGCTGCCGCGCTTACCCTCCTTCGCGCGCCACACCGGCACCCAGATCGCGTCGCAGAAGAAATGCTCGGAGAGGATGTTCGCCAGGATGCGCTCCGCCTCGGAGACGCGACCGGTGGGCACACCGAGGTGGCGATATCCGAGGGCCTGCGTGCGACCGACGGAGATCTCCTCGAGGTTGTGCTTGAGCATCAGGCGCTGCGCGGCGTTCATCGCGGCCTGCGCCTCGTGCTCGTTGGAGCTCTCGGCGAGCGCGAGGAGCTTCGCGACGCGATCGAGGATCGGCGCGGTGTGACCGGGCGCCGCGTCGGGGATTCCGACGGCGCGGGCGTCGAAGCCGCGCTCCTCGCAGACGCGACGGAAGGTCGGCCCGTGTGCCGCCTCGTCGAGAGCGCCCATCACCTCGTCGGTGTACTGGTGCGCCATCTCGTGCTTCAGGATCTCGACGAGGACGCCCCACCCGTGGCGCACGAGGAGCGTGCGCGAGAGCTCGAGTCGCCGCAACTCGCGCACCCAGCGGCCCAGCCGGGACGTCGTGTCCGAGAACTCGAGCGTCGGACGGCGGAGGCGCCCTTTGAAGAAATTCTCGTTGAGGTCGGAGTACGTGAAGCGGACCGCACGCAGCGCGGCCGCCTCGAGCTCGAGGCCGAGGCGAGGCGCTTCGCCCGAGGTCATTCCGCGTCGCTCTCACCCAGGAGACGCGCGATGCTCCGCGCTGCGAACACCCGCTGCTCGCTCCGCACATCGGCGTTCCGGACGCGCGGGTGCGCGACGCCGCGCGCGACGAGATCGGTGATGGTATCGCGCAGCGTGTCCGTCAGATCGCGCGGCGCGAAGCCGAGCTCACGCATCGCCTTCCCCGAGTCGCAGTACCAGTAATACTGCGCCATCTCGACGCTCTCGACGCTCATCGGGAGCTCGCCGCCGATGGCCTTCATGGCCTTGCCGAAGAGCTTCGTCGCGCCGACGGCGAGGCCGCGCGAGCGCGGGAGCACCGCCGCGGGCGCGCGCACGCCGCTGATCCGATCGAGCCGGTCGAGGAACGCCGGAACCGTCAGGTTCGCGCCGTTCAGGAGATAGCGCTCACCGGGTCTCCCGCGTTCCTGTGCGGCGAGCATCGCCGCCGCGACGTCGCGCACGTCGACCACGGCGATGCCGCCTCGCGGTGCGGCGAGCACCTCGCCGTCGAGGAAGCGACGGACGTCCGACGTGGACGAACCACGCAGATCCCCCGGTCCGAGGAGGAGCGACGGGTTGACGATCACGACGTCGATGCCGGTCGTCTCGAGGGCGTCGAGCTCCGCGTAGTACTTGGAGCGGTAATAGGGCCACCGCGCGAGGTGCTCGAGCGGCGCGGGCGTCGCCTCGTCGGCGATGTCGGGCTCCGTCGCGATCGCGATGGTGCCGCTCGTGCTCGCGTACACGACGCGGCCGACCCCCGCCTTGACGAGCCCGGCGAGCGCGCTGCGCGTCCCGAGGACGTTGGCGCGATGTAGCTCCTCGGCGTCGGTCGCGTCTCGCGACACCCGGCCCGTCGCGAGGAACGCGCCGTCCGCACCCGCGGCGCTCCGCGCGACCGCGTCCGCATCGAGCACGTCGAGGGACTCGATGGTCACGCCGGCGACGGTGCCGCCGCCGCGCGCGACACCCACGACCTCGTGCCCGTCCAGGACGAGCCGCTCCACCAGGTGCGCTCCGAGAAAACCCGTTGCTCCGCCGACCCAGTACCGCACGTCGTTCTCTTCCCTTGCTCTCGCCCGGCCGCGCTACGCGAGCCCGAACACCTTCTGAAAGGTCATGAGGAGCGCGATGTTGTTGCTCTTCACCGTGCCGGACATGAACTCGCCCGGCGTCGGCGTGTACGCCTCTCGCACGATGCGCGTGAACATGGCGGGCGACGTCTTCAGCACGCAATCCGCGGAGTCCGCCGCCTTGCCGGCGACGACGCGGCAGGCGTCGGGGCCGACCTGCACCGTCCAGCGCTCGCGCTTGCCGAGGGCGAAATAGAAGCTTATCGGATCCTTCACGCTGCCCGCGACGAAGCGGTGCTCGAGCTCACGGAAGAGATCGGCCATCGACGCCTCGTCGCCGGTGTCGACCAGATCTTCCGGCTCGAGCTTTCGCGTGTCGAGCACCTCGCCGCGCGAGAGCGCGACGACGGCGCGCCGGACTAGCCGCGCCACCGCACGCGACGCTTCCGAGGCGCCCATGCCCTTCGTCAGGCGCAGGAACTCCTCGTTCGAGAGCGGAGGGCCGATGCGCACGCGCAGATCGCGGCTCCGGATGAAGTTGGCGCCCTTCGGCAGCGCGGTGTGGGTGCCGCCGAGCCATACCGGGAGCACGTCGCTCTTGTGCTGGAGCGCGAGATGACCGACCGCGGGCTTGAATTCCTTTACCCCGCCGTCGGGCGTGCGCGTCCCCTCCGGGAAGATCAGGACGACCTCGCCCTCGTCGAGGAGCGAGCCGGCGCGGCGAAGGCTCTGACGGAGCGAGCCGGTGCGCGACAGCGGCACGAGGTTCGTCAGGTTCTCGAAGTACGCCTTGCGCCACCTGCCGCCCTCGAAGAAGTAATCCTGCGCGGCGAGGGAGATCATCCCCCGGCCGTATTCGCCGAGGGCGTACTTCACGAGGCCCATGTCGAGGTGGCTCGCGTGATTGGCGGCGACGAGCACGTTGCGGTTCTGCGGGATGAACGCGCGGCCCGACACCTCGGTCTGCATCACGCTCCGGTAGAAGCCCATCTGCCGGTTGCCGAGCCAGTGCATCGCTGCCTGTCGCAGCGCGGGCGGTAGCTCGATCGGCTTCGCCCGATCTTCCTCGACGGGCGCGGTCCGGGCCAGACGGCGCGCAGCGCCGGTCACCTGGAGCAGGGTCTCGACGTCGGCCACCGTCTCGGCAGCGTTCAGGCGCTCGGCGTCGACGGCGTCGCTCACCTGGTTCTCGAGCGCGACGAGGAGCTCGAGCAACATGAGCGAGTCGAACCCGAGGTCGCCGCGCAGAGTCATCGACGGCGAGATGTCGGACGGCGCGCGGCGCGCGATGGTCGCGACCGCCGCTCGCACGAGCCGGGCGGCGCCGTCGCGCTTCGGCCCCGACGCGGTGGCGCCGTCGCCACCGTCGCGGAGCTCAGGCGCCGTGA
This sequence comes from Polyangiaceae bacterium, assembly GCA_036272055.1. Lineage (GTDB taxonomy): Bacteria > Myxococcota_A > Polyangia > Polyangiales > Polyangiaceae > DASZVB01. The sequence goes on from DATAZL010000091.1 coordinate 82,427, forward strand.
CGCGCTCGACGAGCCTTCGTACCTCGGTGCGCTTCACCTTGCGCGTCGCGGTGCGCGGCAGCGGTACGTCGATGAGCAGCGTGACCGCGGGACGGAGCGCGTTCGGGAGCTCCACCAGCGCCTTGTCGAGGGCGGCCTTGGCCTTCGCGTGACGATCGGCACGCGACAGCGACTCGTCGGCCTTCGGTACGGCGACGCACGCGATCCGCTCCGCGCCGCGCGGGTCGTTGACGCCGAGCACGACGTATTCCTCGATACGGTCGATGGTGCCGAGGCGCGCCTCGACGTCGTCGGGATAGACGTTCTCGCCGTTGGAGCTGACGATGGTGTCCTTCGCCCGCCCGACGATCATCAGGTTGCCGCGGCGATCGAGCTTGCCGAGATCGCCGGTGTGCAGCCATCCGGAGTCGTCGATCGTCCGGCGCGTCTCTTCGGCGTCGTCGGCGTAACCGACCATGACGTTCGGGCCACGAGCGAGGATCTCGCCCACGCCGTCGGCGTTCGCCTCGAGGATCTTCAGTTCCACGCCGGGGATGGCGCGACCGACCGCGCCGGAGCGCGACGATGGGCCGCCGGTCGCGACGGCGAGAACCGGCGACGCCTCGGTGAGGCCGTAACCCTCCGTGAGGTGCAGCCCGAGGCCGGCAAAGAGCGAGTGAGTGTCGGCCGGCAGGGCCGCGCCGCCGCTGACGAGATAGCGGAGATGTCCGCCCATCGCCTCGTGAACCGGGCCGAAGAGCAGCTTTCCGGCGTCGAGGCCCATCGACTTGCCGAGGCCGCGGTTCAGCTCGATGGCGAGATCGAACACCCGCGCCGCGAACGCGCCGCGCTCGGCGACGCGTGCGTAGAGCTTGCGCTGGAGCATCTCCCAGAGGGCGGGCACGCCAACCATCGCGGTGATGCGCCCCGCCTTGAGCCCGTGCTCCAGCCGCTCACCGGTGAGCTCGTCGAGATACGTCACCCGCGCGCCGCGCGACAGCGGGAGCAACATGCCGCACGTCAGCTCGAAGGTGTGGTGGAGCGGCAGCACGCTGAGCACGCGGTCGGTCTGGCCGAGCGGGAACAGCGGCGCGAGCGAGGCGATGAGCGACGTCAAGTTGCGATGCGAGAGCATGACGCCCTTGGGCGTCCCCGTCGTGCCGCTCGTGTAGATGAGGGCGGCGATGTCGTCGGGCGTGACGGCGACGTCGGCGCCCGCCGGCCCGCGGTCGGCCGCGCCGAGCAGGTCGAGCCACTTCACGCTGGTCGTCACTGCGCTCTTCAGGCGAGTCGCGACGGTCTCGTCGGTGACGAAGACCTTGGCGCGGCTCGCTCTGAGGAGATTGTCGGCGGGCGCGACCTCGATCGCGGCGTCGACCGGCACCGCCGTCGCGCCTGCGATCTGGATGCCGAGGAACACGATCGGCCACGCCGGGTGATTCGCGGCAGCGAGCATGACGCGATCGCCTTTGCCGACGCCGAGCGCGGCGAGGCGCGCGGCGCAGGCGCGCGAGCGCTCGTGCCACTCGCGGAAGCTGACGCGGCTCATGCCCTCGAGCTCGGTGCGCTCGAGCGCGGTCGAGAGCTCGTAGCGCGTCGACATCTCGCCGAGGAGCGACCCGAGCGTCTCGTGATGGAGCGGCGCCCGGACGGAGCGCGCAAGCCGGCTGTCGATGTTCGGGAACACCCACTTCTCGAGGCCCGGCATGTGGACGTCGAGGAACCACTCGCGCCAGTCGATCGCCTCTGGGAACCAGCCGATCTTCTTCTTGTCCTCGGCGCTCAGGCGCGCGACGGCGGCGCGCGTGTTGTCGCAGCGGAAGACGTAGTCGTAGCGCGCGACGAAGGGCACGAAGTTGTCGAGCACCTTCTTCACCTTGCGCTGCTGATCGGCGAACTTGTCGAGCATCTTCGCGGCAGGCCCGATGAGCGACGACGCGGGTCCGACCGCGGCGATACCGAGGAGCTTCGCGATCGACGACGCGCCGCGCGCGACGAGCTCGGGCCCGTACTTCTCGAACGCCTCCTCGCCGAGGACGGCCGATTCGACGTGCGATTGCAGGAAGCTGACGATGGGGCCGCCCTTGCCGGTGCGCTGCCACTTGCGCCGCTTGTAGAGCCCGCAGAGCTCGGCGAAGCGCGACATCTTGCAGGGGTTGATGTCGCTCGCGCCGTATTGATAGACGGCCGCTGCCTTGCCCTCGATGAGCTCGATGAGGGACAGCAGCATGCCGCCGGCGACCATGTCGCACGGGATCACGTCGAGAAAGTGATCGGAGCCCGGGATCTGCGTCTGCCCATTCACGACCGAGTAGAGGAGCGGGGCGCTCGTGTTGATGCCCTCGTTCCAGCCCTTCACCGGGAAGGCGACGCTCGACTCGACGACGGCGGGGCGCACGATGGTGAACGGCAGCCCGGACGTCGCGACGATCTGCTCGCCGATGCTCTTCGTGTACGTGTACGTGTTCGGCCAGCCCCAGAACTGCGCGCGCTCGGTGCCCATCTCGGCGAGTCGCGCCTCGATGTACTTGCGCTTCACCTTCGCGATCTCGTCGTCGAGGATCGCGCCGGAGCTCGGCTCGTTGCGGCGCTCCAGGTTCCGCTTCGCCTCGTCGAGGAACCGACTCTGACGGAAAGCGTCGTTGGCGCGGTGCCGCGCCTGCTCGATGACGTCGAGGCACTCCGCGATCTCGCGATCGGGATCCCAGTGCGCGCGCTCGAGCTCCCCGCTGCGGGGGAACGGATGGTCGCGGGGGTCGCGCTCCTCGATGAAGCCGGTGCGCTCGCCGGCCACGAAGCACGTGCTGGTGTGCATCAGGGAGGCGTTGCCGAGGTCCTTCGCGAGCGTGACGAGGTTCTGCACGCCGAAGGCGTTCACGTCGAGCGCGAGATCGAGCGGCGGATCGAAGTCGATGACGCCCGAGGCGTTGACGACCGCGGAGATCTCGCCGCGGAGCTCGTCGCGGAGCTCGGAGCCGAGGCCGCAGAACGGCAGCGCGACGTCGCCCTCGACGGGCGTCACCTTGTCGCGAAGAAAGAGCTCGTAGCCTGGGCCGTACTCGTCACGGAGCGGGCGGAGCACCTCGCTCGTCGCGATCTCGCTCCAGAACCGCTGCTCGGCGGTCTCCCCGCGCTTCGGCCGGACGAGCAGGTAGATCCTGCTGATCATCGGATACCGGCACAGGAGGAGCGACCAGAACACCTTCCCGAGAAAGCCGGTGCCGCCGATGATGACGATCTTTTTTCCGCGCAGAACCTCGGAGGGATAGAGCGACGGGGCCTTGCCGTTGCCGTTCTTGCCGTTGCCGTTTCTGTGCGCCAGCGCGCCGTGGCCGTTGCCATGGCCGTTTCCGCTGGCGTGACCGTTGCCTTGCCCGTTCGCTTCCGTCATCCGCCCGCCCCCCGGGCGCCCGGCAAGCTCACGTCGGCCATGACGATCGGCGGCGCGTGGAGAAGCGAGATGTCGAGGGACCGCGCCTCGCCGTTTCGTGCGCGGTAGAGCGCCTCGGCCATCGACGGAGCCGTCTCGTATCCGAGAAGCTTCGGGATGTACTCGTTGTCGGCGCCCACGACGATGACGCGACCGAGATGCTGGCGCCCCGCCTCGCCCCAGTACCACATGAAGAAGGGGTGAACCGGGTGGTAGGCGTGCCCGCTCCTGAACATCTGCAGGAAGGCAGGGTTCTTCGCGAACTTCTCCTCGTAGCGACGATGGAGCTCGAGCGCGTCTCGTGTCTCGGGGAGAAGCCGATGGACGAACTCCACGTACGGCGCATGCTGCTCGTGATCGAACTTGTCCGTGCACGGGTGCGTGATGATGAGCGTCCCGCCCTTCTTCACGAGGGGCGCGCCGCGGTACATGTTGAAGAGGTAACCCTCTGCGAGCACCGAGACGAGAAGCGGGTTCAGGAACGCGTGCACGTTGTACGGGCTGATGTACGGGATGCCCATGACGAGCACGTCGGACTGACCCTCGACCGGCACCGCGTACTGCTCGAAGCACTTCTCGAGTGTCTTCGCGTGGACGGCCTCGGTCTCGCCAGCGTTCACGGCGATGATGCCGTACGGCGCCGGCACCCGGTTGAAGATCGCCTGGCGCGCGGCCTGCGGCAGCCGCGCCGTCGTCGCCACGAGGGCCTTGAGCAGGCTCCACTCGCGGTCGTCGAGATCGTCCTCGTTCTTCGCGAGGAACTCGAAGGGGCGATCGAACATGCGGTTGTTCACGACCGACTCGATCGTGAAGACGTTGAGCACCTTGTTCGCGAGCCGGCCCATCCGCTCGACGCTGGTGTTCAGCGCCGACGTCTTGGGGTCCATGTAGCTGTGGCAATCGCGCATCACCTTGGGGTTGTGATGCGCGCGGAGGCTCTTGTACCCACAGAGGCCTACCGAAACGGATTTATGCCCGCCGGACATCGGCACGAGGTTCAGCGCAACGTAAATGACGAGGTCGCTCTCGACGGCGCGGCGATTCAGCTCGACGACCTCGCCGAGCTCGGTCGTGCCGATCTCGACCATGTTCGCCGAGTCCTCGGCGTCGTGGTTATAGAGACGGTCGGGGTAGTAGGCCGAGTAGATCTTGTCGCCGACCATGTGACGGATCTCGTCGGGCTTCATGCGGCGGTGCACGCCGGTCGCGATGATGATCTCGACGTCGTCGATGCCGTGGTCGGAGAGCTGCTCGAGGACGATCGTCAGGACGCGCTCGCGGGCGTCCGGGCGCTTCATCGGCGGGAGCGGCACCGACACGTCGTCGACCGCGATCGTCACCTTCATGCCCGGACGGAGCTTCGCGTAGAGCGGCTCCGAGTTGAGCGGGTGACCGATCGCGTAACGGATCGCCGCGTCGAAGTTCTTCAGTGCGGCTATGGGCGGCTTCGCGTAGATGCAGCGGGTGCCGGCCGGCAGATCCACCTCGACGAGCTGATCGCCCGCGAAGAGGACACGGGGCCTGCTGCCCGAGTCGAGCGTAACCACGCACGGATGATTCATTGCCAAGCGGCTGTTCCTTCTGAGGGGAAGCGATTCATGACGCCTTGAGATCGAACGTCGGCCAGTCGTAGGCCTTCGCGAGGAGCGCGAGTCGTTTGTCGGGGTTCACCGCGGCGGGATGACCCACCACGCTGAGCATCGGGATGTCGGAGTAGCTGTCGCTGAACGCGAAGCACTCGTCGAGGTCGTGGCCATTGGCGCGCGCGTGCTCGCGTACCACACGGGCCTTCTCGGGGCCGGCGATCACCGGCTTCAGGAGCTTGCCGGTGCAGATGCCGTCCTTGATCTCGAGCCGGTTGCCGATCGTCGTCGCGCCGCCGATGTGCTCGCCCACGAGCCTCAGGATGGGCTCGAGCGCGCCGGACACGAGGACGATCTCGTGGCCCGCGTCGCGGCTCTTCGCGATCAGGTCGAGACCCGAGCGATAGAGCGACGGCCGGATCACCTTCTCGAACGCCTCGTCGGCGAGGAGCACCAGCCGGTCCTCGCTCATGCCCTCGTAGGATGCGAAGAGCATCTCGTTGAACATGCGGCGATCCACGAGCTCTGCCACCGCGAGCGAGGGCGCGCGCAGGAACGCGCGGCCGAGCTTCCGGAGGGTGGCAACCGGCGTCGCCTGGTTCATCAGGTAAAACACCGTCGGGTGCACCAGGTTGGTGGACACCAACGTCCCATCGACGTCGAAATAGCTGGCCGGCAAGCGGGCTCCGATTCCTTCGGGCAGGGGTAAAGTCACGCCGCGACCGGGCGGCATTCCCGGCGGCGACGCCCGGAATTCACCACGAAAGCGTCGCCGATGGGGGATCTACGAGATTACGCAATAAAAACGGTCACATAGGGCGCCGTGCCGCGGCGCTCTATGGGCCGGCGTCACTGGTTCAAGAGGAAGGCAGCGATCAGCGGAAACACGATCGTCGCGTCCGACTCGATGATGTAGCTCGGGCTCGTCACGTCGAGTTTTCCCCAGGTGATCTTCTCGTTCGGGATCGCGCCGCTGTACGAACCGTACGACGTCGTCGAATCGGAGATCTGGCAGAAATACGCCCACTTGCGGATCTCCGTCTCGAGGTCTTGCTCGATGAGGGGGACGACGCAGATCGGGAAGTCACCCGAGATGCCGCCGCCGATCTGGAAGAAACCGATCGGCGTGAGCGGCGCGTTCTCTTTGTACCAGCCGATGAGGTTCGCCATCTGCTCGAGGCCGCTCTTCACGACGCCGAAGTTCGAGATCTTCTTCTTGATGACGTTCGAGACGAACATGTTGCCGAGCGTCGAGTCCTCCCAGCCGGGGACCCAGAGGGGCAGGTTCTTCTCGGCGGCGGCGACGAGCCAGGAATCCTTCGGATCGATCTGATAGTCGGGCTCGAGCACCTTGCTCTTGATGAGGCGGTAGAAAAACTCCGGCGGCGTGAGGCGTTCCCCCGCCTTGTCGGCCGCGGACCAGAGCTCGATGAGCTTGCGCTCGATCTTGCGCATCGCCTGCTCTTCGGGGATGCAGGTGTCGGTGACGCGGTTGAGGTGCTTCTCGAGAAGCGCCTGCTCGTCCGCCGGGGAAAGATCGCGGTAGCGGGGCAGCCGCACGTAGTGATCGTGAGCGACGAGGTTGAAGATGTCCTCCTCGAGGTTCGCTCCGGTCACGGTCATGGCGTGGATGAAGCCCTTCCGGATCAGCTCCGCGAGGACGATACCGAGCTCGGCGGTGCTCATCGCGCCGCCCATCGTCAGCATCATCTTGCCGCCTGCGGCGATATGGCGCTCCCAGCCTTCGGCCGCGTCCACGACGACGGCTGCGTTGAAGTGCCTGAAATGATGCTTGATGAAGCTTCTTACGTGACTCATTGGTGACACCCGCGCGACGTGTTCTTCACACGCCGTGATGACGTAGTAGTACGGGCCGGACATGACACGGCTCGGCGCCTGGGTCCAGGCCTCACGGCCACTCGCGCAAATCAGCATTGCGGTCCCTCTCGTCTACGGGCAGGCCCTGGCGTTCGCTGCTTACGGCACGTTCGCCTGGAAGCTCTTCGCGGCCGTGCACCTGTTCGGCCTCATGGACCAGCTCTTCGTCGTCTACACGAACGACGTCGCGGACTTCGTGAGCGACGCCCACAACACGACGTACAACCGTTACTCCGGCGGCTCGCGGGTCATCGCCGAGGGGAAGCTCGCGCCGATCGATCTCGCGGGCGCCGCGACGGTCTCGCTGTTCGGTATGGCCGCGGTCGCGGCGTACCTCGTCTTTCGCGAGCACCGCGCGTTCATGGTCGTCATCGCGGCGATCGGCGCGCACCTCGTGTGGGTCTACAGCTTCCCGCCGTTCCGTCTCTCGTATCGCGGCTTCGGTGAGTGGCTCCAGGGCATCGGCCTCGGCGTGCTGCTCCCCGTCGCGGGGTTCTATGCGCAGGCGGGGACGCTCACCGGATTGAGTCCCTTCACGCTGCTACCGGGTTTTCTCCTCGGGTACGCGGGGCACGTCGTGGCGGCGCTCGCCGACGCGCCGTCGGACGCAGCGTCGAGCAAGCGCACGCTCGCCGTCCGGCGGGGAGAGCCGCGCGCGCGCCGCACGGTCATCGTCGTCGTCGCTGCGGCGATTTTCGCGACGCCGCTCGCCGTCCCTCGCGCGTCCGTCGTCGTCTGGCTCGCCGCGATGGCGATTGCCGGCGCGACGCTCTATCGGAACTCGAAGCTCGAGGGCGGCGCGGACTCCATCGATCACGTGCGCTGCGAGCGGTTCACCGGCGCGATGCTCGGGACCATCGCGGTGGTCATACTGACGTGGTCCTTCGCGCTCACTGTCACGCATTTCGCGGCCTGACGTTCGACGCGACACGAGGTGGGCGATCGGGATATGGTCCCGGTTTACCCTTCGGGGTTTCTTCACGCTTCACAAGGAGAGGGACGTAAATGATGACGCGTTCGATCGTGATCTGTCTCGTGGTGTCGGCGTTCTCGCTTTCGGCGGCGGCGACCGGCTGCAGTGACGACGACAATGGCAACGGCACCCCCAGCGCGAAGGGCGAGTCGTGTGCTCGGACCGCCGACTGCAAGAGCGGCCTCGTCTGCATCGACGATACCTGCGTGAGCGGCCCGAGCAGCGGCAATCCCGACGCGGGAGAGCCCTCGGGAACCGGCGGCTCGACCGGCATCGGCGGCAGTGGCACCGGCACCGGCGGCTCGCCGACCACGACGCCCGTCGCGCTGAGCGGCAAGGGCGAGAGCTGTACGCGTCGCGCCGATTGCGCGAGCGGGCTCGCGTGCGTGCTGCAGACGTGCACGGATTCCGGCACGTCGACCACCGGCACCGAGGACGGCGGCGCGCCGACGTCGCTCCCGACCCTCGGACAGCGCGGCGAATCTTGCCAGAGCGTGCGCGACTGCGCGGACGGCCTGAGCTGTATCCCGCGCCCCGGCATCGCCGGGGGCCTCTGTGATCAGGAAGAGTACGGTCTCACGCCGACCGGCAAGGTGTGCGGCGGAGACTGCAACACGGCACAGGACTGCTGCGAGCTCCCGACCGGCGTGCTCGTCGAGGATCCCATCGCAGGGACGTTCACCGCGATCGCGTCGTGCACGGATCTCGTCCAGCTCACCCTCGACGGCGACGCCAGCGTCTGCGACGCGACGCCCTCACCGGCGAAGGATCCGGCGTGCTTCTATTACAAGACGTACTGCGACTGCGCGGCGACCACCTGGGCATGCACGGCGAACGCCTGCGTGTACGCAGCCAAGTGCGCTCACGACGGGAACGTCTTCAAGGGCTGTCCGACGCGTCTTCGCACCGGCGTCGGAACCGGCGCGGGCGTCTGCGACACCACGACGGACAAGTGCGGCGCCGCCGCGACCGGCTGCACGACGGCCGACGACTGCGAGGGCACGCCGGTCTCCGACGACCCTGCCGACAACTGCGAGAAGGACGAGTGCACCTGCGTGAGCGCGAAGTGCTACGACTGCGACACCAAGACGAAGGTGTGCGCGCCCTCCCCCGCGTGCACCGAAGACACCCAGTGCGCACGCGCGCTCGGTGACATTCGCGCCACGTGCGCATCCGGCAAGTGCATTCTCCCCTGCACGACCGACCACGACTGCAGCCCTTCCGGGGCTGCCCAGGGTGCCGGCGCGTTCAACGCCCAGGTGTGCGGCAAGGACGGCGTCTGCGTCGCTCTCGGCTGCTCCTCCGACGACGATTGCCTGACCGGGACCGGTCTGAAGACATTCTGCATCGACCCGCGCCCGACTCCCCCCGGCGCGATCCGGTCCGCCATCACCGACTGACGCGGTTCACGGATTGATGAGACGGGCCCGGTCTTTGGCAGACCGGGCCCGTTCTACGTTCACCCGTACGACGCGAGCGCGCTCTCCGCTGACGCGCCGTACGAGCCTCCGAAGAGGTTCACGTGCACCATGAGGAAGTAGAGCTGGTAGAGCGCGACGCGTTCGGGCTCGCCGGGGGAGAGGGGGAACGCTTCGGCGTAGGCGTCGAAGACTCGCGACGAGAAGCCGCCGAAGAGGCACATCATGGCGAGGTCGAGCTCGCGGTGTCCGCCGTGGGGCGCAGGATCGATGAGACAGGGGCCGCCGACGTCATCGACGTGGAGGTTGCCCCCCCATAGATCACCATGCACTCGCGACGGAGGCTCTTCCGGACCGACGAGCTCCGGTAGCCGGGCGAAGAGCGTCTCGAAGCCGCGCTCCATGCGCGCAGTGGCGCGGCGTGCGCGACGCGCCATCTCGAGCTGAGGGAGGAGTCGTTCGTCGCGGTAGAACTCGGCCCAGGTCGGGTGCGCGCGGTTCGATTGCGGCAATCGACCAATGAAGTTGTCGTATTCGAGCCCGAAGCGCGGCGCGCCGGAGCGGTGTAGCGCGGCGAGACCGCGCCCGAACCGCTCGTCGAAGTCACGGACCCGCGGGCGCGACTCTAGGAGCTCGAGGACGAGGTACGGTTCCTCCGCGCCTTCTTGCGATACCGCGACGACGGCGGGGACGCGGAGTGCGCGCGCGTCGGCGAGCCACGCGAGACCGCGCGCCTCGGCGGGGAACATCCGCGAATCGGCCTGGTCGTTCGATTTGACGAAGTAGCGACGGCCGTCCGCGAGCGTCACGCCATGGGCGTCGTTGATGTCGCCGCCGGAGATGGGCGACGCGCCGGTGATCGACGCTCCCAGCGCGGCTTCGAGTGCCGAGCGGAGCGCTGCTTTCATTGCCCTAGCTCGTGCTCCGTGCGGATCTGCTCGAGGAGCGGGCCGCACGCGGCGATGCAGAGGTCGATGACCTCGTCGAAGCCGTCGGTGCTGTAGTACGGATCGGGGACGCTGGCGCCGGTGGGCGACGCAGGGTCGAAGGAACGGAGGAGCCGGAGCTTCTTGCCGGTGTCGCCCTTCGGCAGCATCGCGTGCAGGTTGTCGTAGTTGGAGCGATCCATCGCGAGCACGTAGTCGAAGACGGTCCAGTCCCTGGCCGTGAACTGGCGCGCGTGCCCGCCCACCTCGATCCCGCGACGGCGCGCTGCGGCGATGGAACGCGAATCGGGCGGCTGTCCCGCGTGCCAGTCACCGGTACCCGCGCTGTCGACGTCGATCATCGACGAGAGGCCGGCGCGCTCGACGAGACCGCGCATGACCGCTTCTGCGGTCGGAGAGCGACAGATGTTACCGAGACACACGAAACAGACACGGACCATGTAAGAGCACTTACCACATCCCGACCGCGCGCCGTGCGCGCCGGCAGTGTGAGCCCGAGTGCGCAGCGCGCGATGTGGCGAACGCGCTATGCTTCTTCGATGACCTTCGCTTTTTCCCGTAACCGCGCGGCGGCGTGCGCGTCGCTTTCGGTCCTGTTCGCCATCGCGTGCGGCGGTGATTTTCGTTCGACGGGCGCCGGCGCAGACGCGGGTACGGGCAGCAAGAAGAGCCACGGCGGCGACACGAGCGCCGACAGCGGAGCCGGTGGCAAGACGTCGACTGGCGGCACGGGCAGTGGCGGCCGCGCAGTCGGAGACGGCGGAGGCGGCGGAACGACTGACGGCGGCAACGGCACTGGCACTGGCGGCGACGTCGGGAGCGGCGGCGACGTCGGAAGCGGCGGCAACGTCGGGAGCGGCGGCCGAACCGGTACCGGCGGCCACGTCGGAAATGGCGGCCGAGGCAGTGGCGGGACGGGCGCGGGCGGCACCGACACCGGCGGCATGACGGGCTCGGGCGGAGTGACGAGCACCGGAGGCGCGGGCGGCACGAGCCATTCACAGCTCGCGAAGGACTACGATCAGAAGTGCACGTATGACGGCGATTGCACGCTCGTCCAGGAGGCCAACGACGTCTGCACGTCGTGCGGTTGCGAAAACGCGGCGATCAACAAGGCCGGCCTCGACAGGTGGAACAAGGACCGCAGTGCATTCAACTGCCCGCCGATCGCTTGCCCCGCCGGCGCGTGCCTCGCGCTGATCGCCTCCTGCTCGAGCGGGATGTGCATCGCGCGAAAGCCGCTCATCATCCAGTCGCAGAATTACAACCAGTCCTGCCTCGCTGACGGTGACTGCACTCGGCTTCCGCTCGGCGAGGTATGCGAGGGGTGCCACTGCCAGCAAGGGCCAGTGAGCGTCACGGGTTACAAGCAGTACACGAAAGATAAAGCAGCGGTGTCATGCACGCCGGATCCCGTTGCGTGCAAGTGCGTGCTCGGACCAGCGCCGACGTGCAACCTCGGCGGCATTCTCATGAGCGGCGGAGCGACGTGTCAGCTCGGCTCGGGCGGCACTGCCGCGACGACGAACTGATCCGAGCTCCCTATGTGGCCGGACGGGGCTACTGTACCGATCGGTGCATACATGGACTGAGCGCTGTTGATCACCGATAACGGTACTGGACGACCATGATCAGGCGTAGTCGCTCGTGATGCCGCTCGAACACGGTGCGTGTGCCGGCGAAAAAGTCCTCATCATCGGAGCCGGCATCGGCGGGCTCGCGACCGCGCTTTCGCTGAAGAACGAGGACGTCGACGTCGTCATCGTCGAGCGCGATCCGGAGCCGATCGAGCTCGAGCGCGCCGACGAAGCGTTCGATCGCTGGCAACGACCGGGCGTCCCGCAGTTCCGGCACGCGCACATCTTGCTCGCGCGCTTGCAGACGCTCGTTCGCGATCGTCACCCTGCGCTTCACGCCGAGCTCATGCAGGCAGGGTTCGAGCTGTCGTCGCTGAAGGAGATGCTGCCGCCGGATCAGGTGAAGCAGTACACGGTGCTCCCCGGTGACGAGGATCTGTCGCACTTCTGGGGACGGCGCGCGACGTTCGAGTACGTGCTCCGCCAGCACGTGGGGCGATTGCCGCGCGTGCGCTTCGTTCACTCAGCGCGCGTCGAGGGCCTGGTGCTCGACGTGAAGGACGAGGCGGTACACGTTCGCGGTGTGACGCTCACCCGCGCCGGCGTCACCGAGACGCTACTCGCCGACGTCGTGGTCGACGCGTCGGGGAAGCGCACCCAGTGCCCGGCGCAGCTCGAGAACGCGGGCGCGCGCATCCGCTTCGAACGAATTCCGTCGAACTGGCAGTACGTGTGCCGGCATTACCTGCTCGACGACGTGAACGCGCCGCTCACCCGTCAAGGGACGGGCGCGAACCTCGACTTCTTCGGCTACTCGACGTTCTACGGTGAGCGCGGACATTTCGCGATCACCCTCGGGTGCCCGGACGACGAGCGGGACATCGCGCGCGCAATGCGACGGCCCGACGGCTTCGACGCCATCTGCCAGCAGATCCCGGTGCTCGACGAGTGGATGCGGCACTCCACGGTGCGCAGCAAGGTGCTCGGCGCCGCGCGCTTCGGAAACGGGTGGACGCACTATCGCGACGGCGGAAAAGAAATCCTCGGCTACTTCGCGGTCGGCGATTCGCAGATGGAGACGAACCCCGTGTACGGCCGCGGCTGCACGTCGGCGTTCGTCCAGGGCGACACGCTCTCCACCGTGCTCGCCACGACGAAGGATCCGGCAGAGCGCTCACGCCGCTACTACATGACGACGCGCGAGCTCCTGCTCCCGCACTTCAACTTCTCGATACGTACCGACCACATGCTCCAGAGCCGGTCGAAGCAGAGCCGCGGCTTGCCGATCCCGGCCGCCGACAGGTTCGTCCGCCACGCCTTCGAAACGGTGTGGATCCCGGCGATGAACTCGAGCCCCCTCGTCGCCCGCGAGATGCTGAAGGCAATGGAGATGCGCGAGCTCTCGCCGCTCGGTGTTCGCCTGGCCGTCGCGTTCCAGCTGCTCTGGCACTTCGTCCTCAGCTTCTTCAGGAAGCCTCCGCCGGCGCTCTTCGTCGGCCCGCCCCGTGCAGAACTCATGGCGAAGCTCCCGGTGCCGAAACAGGAGCGCGATGAGCCCGCCGTCCGGGTCGGCGGAGACGACGAGCAGTGGGACGCGGACGCGGCCGCGCTCTGAGCGCTTGCCCGCCCCTTGACACTTCGCGATCGGAGCTCATCTTCTCAGGGAGAAGTTCGATGATCGCCGCGCTCGTCTCCGTCTATTCGCTGATCGTACTCGCGGCGGTCGCGCTGTCGTGGTTTCCGCAAGCGCGTGACAACCAGCTCGCACGCTACGTCCTCGCGCTGACCGAGCCCGTGCTCGAGCGCATCCGCAGCGTCGTGCCGCCGCTCGGCGGGCTGGATCTCTCGCCGATGATCCTGCTCTTCGCACTGCAGCTCCTTCGCCGCATTCTGTGAGACGTCGCGCGGCTTTTACACCGCGCGACGAGCTGACGCGGGTCTAGAACCCGTACTTCGCCTTCATCTCGGGGTCGCGCTCGGCGATGAGGTGCGCGAGGTTCACCATGACCTTGCACTGCTTGACGGTCGCGTCGTCCTGCATCTTGCCGTCGATCATGACGGTGCCGGTGCCGTCGCCCATGAGCTCGATGACCTTGCGCGCGAACGCGATGTCTTCGACGGACGGACTGAAGACGCGGCGGGCGATGTCGATCTGGTTCGGGTGCAGCGACCAGGCGCCGACGCATCCGAGGAGGAATGCGTTGCGGAACTGATCCTCACAGCCGACCGAATCGCCGATGTCGCCGAACGGCCCGTAGAACGGGAGGATGCCCACCGCCGCACAGGCGTCGACCATGCGCGCGATCGTGTAGTGCCAGAGATCCTGCTGCGCGGTGATGCGGGGCGCGTCCGGCTGGTCCTTCACCGGATCGGTGCGGACGAGGTAGCCGGGGTGACCGCCGCCGACGCGGGTCGTCTTCATGCGGCGCGACGCCGCGAGATCCGCCGGGCCGAGGCTGATGCCCTGCATACGCGGGCTCGCTGCGGCGATCTCTTCGACGCTGGCGACGCCGACGGCCGTCTCGAGGATGGCGTGGAGCTGGATGGGACGCTTCACGCCGGCGCGCGCCTCGAGCTGGGCGAGGAGCTGATCGGCGTAGTGGATGTCCTGAGGTCCGTTGACCTTGGGGATCATGATGACGTCGAGCTTGTCGCCGATCTCGGTGACGAGATGAATGAAGTCGTCGAGGCACCAGGGGCTGTCGAGGCTGTTCACGCGCGTCCAGAGCTGCGTGTCGCCGAAGGTCGTCTCCTTGGCGATCTTCACGAGGCCCTGGCGGGCGTCGAGCTTCTTGTCGCTCTGGATGGCGTCCTCGAGATTGCCGAGGATGATGTCCACCTTCTTCGCGATATCCGGCACCTTGGCCGCCATCTTCGGGTTCGACGGATCGAAGAAGTGGATCATCCGCGACGGGCGGAAGGGGATCTCGCGGAGGGGCGCGGGGGCGCCGAGGGCCAGAGGCGCGAGGAAGGCTCGGGGATTACGCATTTGAGACGATTCTCCTCTGATTCCGGCAAAGCCGGATCGGCGGGTCTCATACCCCCTGTCGCTGCGTGACGGAAGCCCCGGCGTTGCTCAGAACGTGAGGCGGAAGCCCTGCCCGAACTGGCCCGGACCGGGGACCATGGCAAACGACGGTCCCTGGGATTTTCGCCCCAGGGAGTGCGACTCGGGGTGGTCGAACCGGTCGGAGTCTTCCCCCGTGAGGAGAAGCACGACGCCAGTGACGAGGAGCGCGCCGCCGACGCCGATGCCGACATAGCCGCCGGTGATGAGGCCCTTGGCGGAGTCGTACTTATTCTGCGCGTCGGAGAAGGCCGTGTCGCACAGATAAGAGCCGTCTTGTCCTGCGGGTTGACCGTCTTCGGCGGCGTAGGCAGATTTGTGGTCGCACGGTGGCGTGTTCTTGGTCGTTTTGAGGTTCAAGCCGGTGATCGTCTTGGTGGCATCGCTCTGCTGCGACGACCCGATCGCGACGAGCGCGACGCCGCCGCCCGCGATCACGGCGCCGCTGGCCACGCCGATCCAGCCCCACGTCTTGTGGAAGCGCGCGTTGCTCATGACCTGCGCGCGCTTCTCGGGCGTGGGCTCGAGCTGGACGCGGACGACGTTGGTCTGACCGGGGTCGAGATCGACGTTGCGGTCCACCGGGATGAAGCCGGCGGCCATGACGGTGAGATGGTGCGGGCCGCGCGGCAGACGGAGCGGCTCGCGATAGACGCCCTTGTGCTCGCCATCGACGGTGACGTCGGCGCCCGGCTCGCTGGCGTCGAGCGCGAGCGTCGCGCCCTCGGTGCCGAGCTGGGACGGATCGACGGCGAGATCGACCTGGATCTCGCCGGTCGCGCCTTCGCCGACGTCCACTTCACGGTGCGCGGGTGAGTACCCGGGCCGGCGAAGGTCGACCGCGTGATGCCCCGCGACGAGCGTGAGTGACGTCTCGAGGGGCGTCTTGCCGAGCACCTCGTTGTCGACCCGCACCTCGGCGCCGGCGGTGCCGCGCACGGTGAGGTTAGCGAGCTGCTTGCCCTGGGTGAGGACGAGATCGAGGTGCAGGGCCGCATCGGCGTTGCCGGCGATGACGACCTCCTTGCGCGACGGCGCGTAGCCCTCGGCGACCGCGCCGATGATGTGGCTGCCCTCCGATATGCGGATCGGCGCCGTGAGCGGCGTCACCGCAACCTCGACGTTGTCGACCTCAACATGGGCGCCGTCGGGCGTCGTGGTGACGCTCAGGCGGCCGATGCGCGCCTGCTGGTCGGCGAGAGTCTGCTTGGCGCGCTCGACCTGCTTTGCGGAGAGACCGCCGGCGGCGAGCGCCGGCTCGAGGGCGTCCACCGCATCGACCGGACGGAGCATCGCCGCGTAGACGAGGCCGATGTTGAAGAGGACGACGGGGCTCGGGAAGAGCTCGTAGGTGCGCTTGAACTGGGCGAGCGCGCCGGCGTTGTCGCCCTGATCGAACAGCTCGATTCCGCGACCGAAGCGCTGGCCAGCCTCCTGCTTCTTCGCGTCGTCGGGCTTCTTCGCGGTCGGGTCGGCGGCTACGGGTTTGACCGGCACTGCCTTGGGCGGCGCGCCCTTGCGTGGCGCGACGGACGGCGCCGCGCCTTCGACCGGTGTGACCACCGGAGGTGTCGCAGCGGCGGGTGGCGTCGCGGCCGTGGGCGCGCTCGGCGCTGCAGCAGCGGGCGGCGCAGGCACGGCCGGCGCGCTCGGCGCCGTCGTGGTCGGCACGCTCGGCGCTGCGACGACCGGCGCGGTCGGAGCAGCAGGAGCGGCGAGAGCGAGTGACGGGGAAAGGAAAAGCGATCCGAGGAGAGCGCTGAACGGTGCGCGATTCATTTAAATAGATCGGTTGCGAGCCCGGTCTTGTCGGAGCGCCGCGGTTTCTTCTCGGGACCCGGGCCAGGGCCCACCGCGGGCGCCGGCGGCGTGAGCGGCGCCGGCGGAGGTAGGGTAGGCGCAACCGTCGGTGAGTTGGTAGCTAAAGTCTTCGCCGCGCTCGACGACGGAACCGGTGCGACGACCGCGCTCGCGGAGGGGGTCGGCGTCTCGTCAGGGTGCGTCTGTGTAGGCGGAGTCGGGGCAGCCGCGGAAGCGGACTTCACCTGCTGGGTGTCTTGGGGCGCTCCCCCACCGGAGCGCAGGAAGAACGCCGCAGCAGCGCCGCCGAGCGCGAGGATCGCGAAGCCCGCGGCGATGGGGAGGCCCTGCCCTTTTCCGGACGTCGCACTCGTCGACGTGGCGGCGCGAACGGAAACACCGGCGGCGCTCGTCGCGAGTGACCGCGCGGCCACCGACGCTGCCGGAGACGGCGCGAGCGACGGCGTCGGCCCGAGCCGCGCCTGGCCCTTGAAGGAGATGGCGCCGTAGCGCTCGAGCTCCGCACGGAGGTCGCGCGCGGTCTGCACGCGGAGCGCGGGATCCGTCGCCATCGCTTTGCCCACGAGGTCGGCGAGGCCGGGCGGCAGATCCGGACGGAGCTGCGAGAGTGGCGGGGGCTTCCCGACGTGGATCAGCACAGCGAGCTGCGTCAGCGCCTCGGCCTCGAAGGGACGCTGGCCGGCGATGCACTCGTAAAGAATGACGCCGAGCGCGTAGATGTCGGTCCGCGCGTCGAGCTTTATCTCGCCACGGATCTGCTCGGGCGACATGTAATACGGCGTACCGAGCGCCGCGCCCTCTTGCGTGAGCGCGAGCCCGCCTGTCTTCCCCGGATCGAATTTGGAGATCCCGAAGTCGAGGATCTTCACGAAGGGCCGCCCCTCGACGTCGATGACGAAGAGATTGTCGGGCTTGAGATCGCGATGAACGATGCCGGCCTCGTGAGCGGCCTGCACGCCGTCACACGCCTGGCCGACGAGATCCACCACCTCGGCGATGGGCATCGGACCGCGCGCGATGCGATCCGAGAGCGTCTGCCCGCGGAGCATCTCCATGATGAGATACGGCTCGCCCGAGTCGAGCTTGCCCGCGTCGAACGTCTCTACGATGTGCTGGTTGCCGACCCGGCCGGCAGCCGACGCTTCGCGCAGAAAGCGCTCGACGACGTGGCTGTTCTGGGCCATCGCGGCGTGCAGGAGCTTCAGCGCCCGGCGATGCTTCGTGAGCTCATGCTCGATCTCGTAGACGGAGCCCATCCCGCCCACGCCCATGCAGCGGACGACGCGGAACCTACCAGCGAGGACGGTGCCTGGTTCGAGCCCTGCGGGATCTTCTTCCATGCTACGAACCGGGGACTATTTTATAGCGTAACACGCGCTCTCCGAGAACACGAGAAACGCCCCGCGAGGACCTCATGACGACGTTAGCCGGAAAGACTCTTTTCATTACGGGCGCAAGCCGAGGGATCGGCCTCGCCATCGCGCTCCGTGCGGCCCGGGATGGCGCCAATGTCACCGTTGCAGCCAAGACGAAAGACCCGCACCCGAAGCTGCCGGGGACGGTCTACAGCGCCTGTGAAGAGATCGAGAAAGCGGGCGGAAAAGCGCTCGCGTGCATCACGGACATCCGCTTCGAGGATCAGGTTGCGGAGGCCGTGAAACGCACGTCGAGAAGTTCGGGGGTATCGACGTCCTCGTGAACAACGCGAGCGCCATCTCGCTCACCCGCACACCCGAAACGCCGATGAAGCGGTTCGACCTGATGCATCAGATCAACGCGCGCGGCACCTACGTGTGTACTCAGGCGTGCATTCCGCACCTCCGCCTCTCCAAGAATCCGCACGTGCTCACGCTGTCCCCCCCGCTGAACCTCGAGCCGCGCTGGTTCGGTCCCCACGTCGCGTACAGCCTCGCCAAGTACGGCATGAGCCTCTGCGCGCTAGGTCACGCCGAGGAGCTCAAGGACGACGGCATCGCCGTCAACACGCTGTGGCCGCGCACCGTGATCGCGACGGCCGCGGTGCAGAACCTGCTCGGCGGCGAGGAGACGATGAAGCGCTCGCGCAAGCCCGAGATCATGGCCGACGCGGCCTACGCGATCTTGACGAAGCCGAGCCGTTCCTTCACCGGCAATTTCTGCATCGACGACGAGGTGCTCCGCTCGGTCGGAGTGACGGACCTCGAGCAGTACTCCTGCACGCCGGGCAGCGAGCTCGCGCCGGACTTCTTCGTCTAAAAGAACGCTACCGCGCGTCGGCGCAGACGCCGGGATAGAGCGTGGTCGGCGGGTTGGTGACGCCGGTACAATACGGTGTCGCCTCCCCGACTGGCCCGGTCGCGGTCACGCAATCCAGATCCGACTGGCAGCCGTGGCCACAGACGGAAGCGCAGGTCGCGCACTGGGTGATGCACGAGTAGCCGCAGTCGCAGCTCGAGTTCCCGGTGCAGCGCGCAGCGTACGAGGTACACGACGTCCCGTTGCTACTCGTCGAGCCGCCGGCTCCCGCCGCGGTCGACGCGGGAGTGAACGAGCAGCCCTTCGCGAGCAGACACGACGTCTGCGTGACGCCGGCACACGTGCCGAGCGGCGTGCCGATACAGTTCGGCGACCAGACGCAGCCTGAGATCTCGTTGCAGCCCTGAAATGTGATCTCTGCGCCGCAGGCGAAGCCGGCAGCGACCGGAGTGCCGCTGCACGACCCGAGATCCATGCACCCGGAGTTATTCGTGCAGTCGCCGCCCGCGAGCGCGCCGCACGGTAACGGCGTGCCGGAGCAGGTTCCGATCACCGTCGTGGTGGTGCTGTTGTTGCCCTGATTGCCGTTCTTGCTGACGCCGGGCCAGTCGCTGCACGCGGCGAACGCGATGTACACGACGCCAGCTGCGAGAGCCCTCACCGCGAATCGCATCCGTGAAATGAAGCGCTGGTTCGTCTTCATGGCAAGGGACAGAAACGCCAACACATGTGGAGCCGTTCAGACGGCGCCGACGATCGCGACGATCTCGAGCTCTATCTCGCCTGCGGGACGGAGCACGGTGACGACGTCGCCCACCCGCTTTTTCAGGAGGGCGCGCCCGATGGGCGATTTATAGGAGAGCTTCCCGCGTGCCGGATCGGTCTCGTCAGCGCCCACGAGGGTGTAACGCGCGCGCTTGCCGTCCTCGTCCACGACTTCGACCGTCGCTCCGAAAAATACGACGTCGGTCCGCACCTCTTCCTTGCGGACGACGACCGCGGCGTCGAGCCGCTTCGTGAGGAACTGGATCCGGCGATCGATCTCGCGAAGGCGTTTCTTGCCGTAAATGTACTCGGCGTTCTCGCTGCGGTCCCCCTGCGCCGCCGCGTCGGAGACCTCCTGAACGACCTTGGGTCGCTCCACCTCGACGAGGCGCCGGAGCTCGTCCACGAGGCGCTTGGCCCCGTCCGGGGTCATGTAATTCTGGGGCCGCTCCACGGACGGAGGGTAGCGAAACCCGGCCGCGTCGCAAGGCGCTGATAAATGGGAATCCGCGGCGCCCGCCCGGTCGTATGGTTCCGCTCGATGGACTCCGCGATAGAGCTCTCAGAGGCGGGGCTGACGACGATACCGCATTACAGGCCGCTTCCGGCGCCGTCGTCGCTACCGTTCTCGTCTGCGCGCTTTCCCGACGCGCCGCCTGCGTTCGTCATCCGTCTCGTGCTCGGCATTCGTCGCTTCTTCCGTGACCTCGCTGACCGCCTGACGCCGCCCGAGATAATCGTCTTCGAGCGCGCGACGGGCATCGCCGAGACCGCGCTCATCGGTGCGGTCACTCGCCACGCCATCCCCGATTTGCTCGAAGAACGCGGCCCGCTCGACGCCTCCACCATCGCTGCCGCGCGCGGTCTCGACGCCGACGCCGTTCACCGGACCCTGCGCGCCCTCGCCGTCACCGGTCTCTTCACGATGCTCGACGACGGGCGCTTCGAGAACAACCGCGTATCGCGGGTGCTCTGCTCGGGCCGTGTGCTGCGCTCGCGGGAGTGGGCGCTCTACTTCTCGTCCGGTTCCAACGCCGCGGCGTGGCTCGACTACTCGCGTACCCTCGAGACGGGGAAGAGCGCGTTCACGCGCGTTCACGGCATGGACGTCTGGCAGTGGTTCGACCGCCACCCCGACGAGCGCGAGATGTTCGCGCATTGCATGACGGGCCTCACCGTCATGGACGCACCGGCGATCGCGTCGCTCTATCCGTTCGGCGAGGTGAAGCGCCTCTGCGACGTCGGCGGCGGCCGCGGTACGCTCATCGGCGAGATCGTGAAGCGCCATCCCAACGTCACCGGCGTGCTCTGCGACGCACCCGGCGTCATCGAGTCGGCGCGAGATCTCCTGACGGCGCGCGGCGTGGCCGATCGCGTCGAGCTCGTGCCGGGGAACTTCTTCGAGCAAGTCCCGACGGGATGCGACGCCTACATCATGAAGAACATTCTCCATGACTGGGACGACGCCACCTGCAAGAAGATCCTCGGCGTCGTCCGCTCGTCGATGGAGCCCGGACAGCGCCTCGTCATCTGCGAGACCCTCGTCGAGCGAAATTCGCGTGACCCCCTGGGCACGCGCGCCGACCTCCAGATGATGGTCGCGTGCGACCAGGGCCGCGAACGGAGCGAGGCGGAGCTCCGCGCGCTCCTCGGCGCTTGCCGTCTGAAGGTGACCCGCGTGTTCCCGTTCCCGACGGTGAGCGTCCTCGAGGCGAGAGCCGTCCCCTGATGCCGCGCTGGTCGCCGCACCCCGTCACGCTCCGTCAGTTGCAGTACGCGCTGGCCGTCGCGGAGTTCGGCAATTTCCGCAAGGCGGCAGAGGCGTGCGCGATTGCGCAGCCGTCCCTGTCGAGCCAGATCGCGCAGCTCGAGTCGGCTCTCGGCGTGCAGCTCTTCGAGCGACTCACTCGTGGCGTCGTCGTCACCGACGCAGGGCACGCCATACTCGAGCGCGCGCAGCGGCTCATCGTCGCGGCCGACGATCTGGTCGCGACGGCGGACCGTGCGCGCGATCCCGACGCTGGAACGCTGCACATCGGCGTCATCCCCACCGTCGCGCCGTATCTCCTGCCGGACATCGCTCCGGCGCTCCGCGCGCGCTTCCCTCGTGTTCGGTTCTTCTGGGAAGAAGAGAAGACGCAGACCCTCGTCGAGCGCCTCGAATCGGGGTCGCTCGACGCCGGTATCCTCGCGCTCGAGAGCGACATGAACGAGCTCGCGTACGCCGAGCTCGGCCGCGACGCTTTCTTCCTCGCGGTGCCCGCCGATCACAAGCTCGCACGCACCCAGTCACCGGCCCGGCTCGAGCACCTCCACGGCGAGACGGTGCTCGTCCTCGCGGACGGACATTGCTTCCGTGATCAGGCGCTCGAGGTCTGTCACCGAGCCGGCGCCGACGAGGCGAGCGTCCGTGCGACGAGCCTCTCCACGCTCGCGCAGATGGTCGCCAGCGGGACGGGCATCACGCTGCTCCCGCGCATCGCCCTGGCGACCGAGAACCGGGCGCGCTCGCTCGTCACCCGGCCCTTCGGCGCACGCGGACCGGCGCGCACCCTCGTGCTCGCGTGGCGAAAGACGACGCCGATCGCCGCCTCGCTGAAGGGCGTCGCCGAGGTCGTTCGCGAGACGATCGCGCCGCTCGTCGCCTGACGGAGCTCGCCGTTTCGGTCGATAGGGTGAACCTATCGATTCTTTAGGAACGATGTAATGGAAGCTCCGGATCGAGGAGCCTAGATTCTCTCTGTCGGGCCCCTCCGCTCCCCCGGGTTTCGGCCTCGAAAGGGAGCGCAGGGTCCCGCCCTGACCAAGGAGAGAATCATGTCGGAACGCGCAGAATCGAGCCAGACGTCGGATGCGTGGAAGGCCTACCAGCGCACGATGATCGCGCCGCCGACGCTGTGGTCGGCCGCGAAGGACGACGACGTCGAGACGATGGAGACGCTCCTCTCGTCCGGCGCCGACATCGATGAACGGGACGCCCGCGGCTACTCGGCGCTGATGCTCGCGGCGTACTCCGGTAACGACCGCGCCTTCGACTACCTGCTCGCGCGGGGCGCGGATCCGGACAGCCACGACACGGCAGGAAATTCGGTGCTCATGGGCGCGGCGTTCAAGGGGTACGTCGGCATGGTCGGACGGCTCGTGAACGCCGGCGCCGACCTCGAGACGAAGAACCACGCCGGCGTGAACGCCGTGCAGTTCGCGACGATGTTCGGTCGCGCCGATGTCGTCGAGCTCTTGAGGCGCCTCGGCGCCGCCGCCTGAGCGCGCCCACGCCAGAACCCCGTATCCGTTTCGAAAGTGAACAAAGGAGAAATCGTGGCTAGCAAATATCTGACGACCGCCAACGGCGTCCCCGTTTCGGACAACCAGAACTCCCTGACCGCCGGTGAGCGTGGTCCCATCGTCTTCGACGACTTCCACCTGTTCGAGAAGCTCGCGCACTTCAATCGCGAGCGCATCCCGGAGCGTGTCGTGCACGCCAAGGGTTCCGGCGCATTCGGCGAGCTCACCGTCACCGCCGACATCACCCGCTATACCAAGGCGAAGCTCTTCTCCCAGGTCGGCAAGAAGACGCCGCTCTTCCTGCGCTTCTCGACCGTCGGCGGAGAGGCCGGGTCGGCCGACACCGAGCGCGATCCGCGTGGCTTCGCGCTGAAGTTCTACACCGAGCAGGGGATCTGGGACATCGTCGGCAACAACACACCGGTGTTCTTCCTGCGCGATCCGTCGAAGTTCCCCGACTTCATCCACACGCAGAAGCGGCATCCGCAGACGCACACCAAGAACGCGACGATGCAATGGGACTTCTGGTCCCTTCACCCCGAATCATTGCATCAGGTGACGATCCTGTTCTCGGATCGTGGCATCCCCGACGGCTATCGCTTCATGGACGGCTTCGGGAGCCACACCTTCAGCATGATCAACGCGAAGGGCGAGCGCGTCTTCGTCAAGTATCACTTCAAGACGAAGCAGGGCATCAAGAACCTGCCGCCGTCGAAGGCGCTCGAGCTGGCCGGCTCGGACCCCGACTACGCGCAGCGCGATCTCTTCGAGGCGATCGAGCGAAAGGAATTCCCTCGCTGGACGATGTCCATCCAGGTCATGCCCGAAGCCGACGCCGCGAAGTACGAGGTGAACCCGTTCGACGTGACCAAGGTGTGGTCGCACAAGGATTACCCACGCATCGAGGTCGGCGAGCTCGTGCTGAACCGGAACCCGGAGAACTACTTCGCCGACGTCGAGCAGGCGGCGTTTGCGCCGTCCGCAGTGGTACCGGGCCTCGGCTTCTCACCGGACCGCATGCTGCAAGGCCGCCTCTTCTCGTATGCCGACGCGCAACGCTACCGCCTCGGCGTCAACTATCACCAGATCGCGGTGAACAAGCCCGTCAACGACGCGCTCCACTACCACCGCGACGGTGGCGGCCGCACCGACGGCAACGGCGGCTCGCAACACAACTACCACCCCAACAGCTTCGACGACGTCACCGTCCTGAACGACGGAGAGCTCCCTCCCTACGCCCTCTCCGGCAACATCTCCCGCCACGACCATCGCGAGGACGCCGACTACCACTCCCAGGCCGGCGCCCTCTACCGCATCATGAGCGAGTCCCAAAAGAAACTCCTCACCGACAACATCGCCGGCGCCATGAAATCCGTCCCCGACTTCATCAAGAAGCGCCAACTAGAGCACTTCAAGAAAGCCGATCCCGACTACGGCGCCCGAGTCGAAGCAGGCCTGGCCGCAACGAAGGCGGGAGATCCGCGAGAGGTTCCGGTCGTGAAGTGAACGAGCGAGCGAGCGGGCACCTAGCGCTGTGCCGGGTGCCTGCTGCGAGGCGCGTCGGGGCTATCGATGCCAAGATCGCGGCGCAACACGGCTCTGCGCGTCGCGGGTGAGACGGTTTGCTTCGCCCGAACGCCCACGTGGGCGCTCTCGTCCTTCGCGGGCGCTGCGCTCACGTGGGCGCTCTCGTCTTTAGCGAGTTCTGCGCCCACGTGGGCGCTCCCACCCTTGGCTGAATCTACGCCCGCAACGGGAGGCGCTATCACTCCCAAGTTCTGACCGTCATCGAGCGGACTGTCGCTGCGCTTCAGCTTGTTCATGGCCTCCCGGAAGAGCGCCAGCGTTTCCGGCGCGACTTCGAAGCGAAGAACGTGGCGCCGCGCATCAGCTTTTGCCCGTAGAAGAGAGTCCGGCGCCCGGATTCTTGCGCGACCTCACACGGGTGGCCATTCGACGAGCAGACCGCGTTCGCCGCCGCGCACCGCGTAGAAGCTTCACAGTACGCGACGCCAGCCGCCGTCCCGCCGACGCCACCCGCCGCGCTGGGAGAGCCCAGAAATCGCAATTCATGGTGAGTCTCGGGCGGTATTCGCGCTGAGAAGCGCGTCGCTTTCGCGCGGTGAAGCGGTGGGATAGCCTGTCTCGCAGGCGATCCGACGATGTCCGACGACGATCCCGTTCTCCTCGCGCTTCGCGCGGCTCTGTCGAAGAGCGAATCGACGGAGCTTCGTCGGGCGGCGGCGGAGCGACTGCTCTCGCTGGCGCGGCCCGGTGAAGCTCTCGTCGAAGTCGAGACGGCACTCCGCGGCACGCCGTCGGACGCTACGCTGCTGCGCCTCGCCGCGCGCGCGGCGGAAGAGTCGGGCGACGTCGCGCGCACGACGGCTTACCGCCTTGCGGCGGAAGCGCAGTCAGTCACCACGCCAACCGTCGTAGACGCATCGACGACGGTGAGCGTGCGCGCCTCCGGTACGCCCAGCGGCGGCGGGCTTCGGCTCGTCGCGTCGAATGGCGAGTTCCAGCACGACGCGACAGAAGCGCCGGCGCTGACGTTTGCGGATGTGGGCGGGATGGATGCGGTGAAGCAGCGGCTCAACCGGACGTTCCTGGCGCCGCTTCGCAATCCGGCGATGTACAAGAAGTTCGGGAAGACGATCGGCGGGGGGCTCGTGCTTTATGGACCGCCCGGGTGCGGGAAGACGTTTCTCGCACGCGCGCTCGCGGGCGAGGTCGGGGCGCGGTTCACGAACGTGAGTCTCTCGGACGTGCTCGATATGTGGCTCGGGCAGAGCGAGAAGAAGCTTCACGAGATCTTCGAGAACGCGCGACGGCAGAAGCCGTGCGTCGTGTTCTTCGACGAGGTGGACGCGCTCGGGCAGCGGCGCTCGGCGCTCAAGGGCAGCGCGGGCAGGAACGTCGTGAATCAGCTGCTCGCGGAGCTCGACGGTTACGCCGATCGCAACGAGGGCGTCTTCGTGCTCGGCGCGACGAATCATCCGTGGGATCTCGATCCGGCGCTGCGACGGCCGGGTCGGTTCGATCGTCTCGTGTTCGTTCCGCCGCCGGACGCGCCGGGGCGCGCGCGCATCCTCGAGCTGAAGCTCGCGGGGAGGCCGCTCGCGCCGGGCCTCCAGCTCTCCGGCATCGTGAAGCGCACCGAGGGCTTCTCGGGCGCCGATCTCGAGGCGCTGGTCGGCGCGGCCGCGGAGCTCGCAGTGGAGGCGAGCGTCGCGGCGAACAACGAGATTCCGATCGACGCGAAGCTCCTCGAGCGCGCGCTCGGCGACCTGCGTCCGTCGGCAAGGCCATGGCTCGAGGTGGCGCGCAATCACGCGATCTACGCCAACGAGGGCGGGACCTACGACGATCTCCTCGAGCATCTGCGCGCCGTCGGGCTCGCGTGAACGCCGGGGCCGCGGAGCGAGGACGCGCGCGCGCCGCGCTCGCGCTGAGCCGGTTCGCGGAGGCCGCCGCTCACGCCGCGCGCGCCATCGGTGAGAACCCGGGGGCCGTCGACGGCTACGGGCTCCTCGGACAAGCCGAGATCGGGCTCGGAAAGCCGGCAAATGCGCTGGCGACGGCGGAGCGTGGCCTCGGCGTGTCGGCAGATTCGGAGTGGCTTCACCGGCTCCGCTCCATCGCGCTCCGCCAGCTCTCGAAACACAAGCAAGCCGTCGCGGCGGCGAACGAGGCGGTGCGACTCGCTCCCGACGTTCCGCAGGCGCACTACGTCCTCGCGCAGGCGTTCGCCGCGACGGGACGTCGCAAGGAAGCGCTCGCCGAAGCCGAGCGGACGCGCGAGCTCGATCCGTCGAACGCGCTGTACGTCACGCTGCTCGGCGATCTCTACCTGAAGAAGAAGCCGAAGCTCGCCGAGGAGTACTACCGACAGAGCCTCGCGCTCGACCCGGAGTCGGCCGCGACGCTGAACAATCTGGGCGTCTCGCTCCTCCGCCAGCGACGCACCGTCGACGCCGCGGCCGCGTTCAAGTCCGCGGTGCTCCTCGATCCGACCCTCGCCGTCGCCCGCAGAAACGCCCACTCCACGCTGGACGCGATGCTCCGTGGCGGCGGCGTGCTCGGGCTCGTCATCGGGCTCCAGGCCGTGCTGCGCGGCTTCTCGATCCTGAACGGGCCGACCGGGCTCTGGCTTGGCGCCGTCCTCATCGGCACGACGGTCGTCGTATGGTTTCTGTTTCGTAAATGGCGCACCGCCAGCAACCGGAAAAAACTCGCGCGCGCCGACCCGCAACTTCTCTCCATCTACGAGAAACTCAGAGCGGACAAGAAGACCGGACACCTCTGATTACAGGGTCACGGGACACGAAACAAAGCGCGTCCTTCGACGCTTTCCCGGTGTATACGAGGGCGTGGGCCGCACGAATATTTCCGCCTCCGATGCCCTCGAGCGCCTGCGCCAGGGCAACGGACGATTCGCTTCCAACGTTCGCAGCATCACCTCCCTGATCAGTCAGGAGCGGCGCGCGGACTTCGTCGAGTCGCAGGCACCGTTCGCCATCGTACTCGGGTGCTCCGATTCCCGCGCTCCTGCAGAAATAGTGTTCGATCTGGGTTTGGGTGATCTGTTCGTGATCCGCGTCGCGGGGAACATCGTGGCGCCGTCCCAGGTCGGCAGCGTCGAGTTCGCGGCTGAGCGCTTCGGTACGGCGCTCGTCGTCGTGATGGGCCACACGCACTGCGGTGCCATCGAGGCGACGCTCGACACCGTGCTCGCCAGCTCGAGCGCCGCGCCGTCGCGAAACCTGCTCTCCATCGTCGACCGGATTCGTCCCGCCGTAGATCCGCTCATGAGGACGGAGCTCGCGAACGACCGTAAAGCGCTCGCGCGCGAGGCCATCCGCGCCAACGTCCGTATCGCCGTCGATCACCTCACGCACGGCTCCCCCATCCTGGAGGAGCTCTTTCTCGGCCGTGGCCTCGCCATCGTCGGCGCCGAGTACGACATCGAGACCGGCATCGTCGACTTCTTCGACGGGGTCGAGGACGCGATGAGCAAATCCCAGCCCCCTCCGGCTGCTCGCTAGGGGGGCCAAGGCCCCCCGCCTTTAACAACGGGGGGCCTTGGCCCCCCGCAGCTTCGC
>DATAZL010000092.1:0-2989 GCA_036272055.1 Polyangiaceae bacterium
AGTCGCGCAGCAACCCCGAGGTCATCAGCCGCGCGTTGACCGAGGAGGCGGGGATGCCGGTCGAGTTCCAGCGCTTCTCGTCGAACACCCAGCGCTACGAGGACGCGCTGCTCATCGCCGATCAGCTGCCGCCGAGCTTCCGCGGCGTCGTCGTCCTCACCGTCACCGACTACAAACGCGACTACAAGCCGAAGGACACCCCGAAGGAAGAGGCCGAGGAGGAGGCGCGCCTCGCCGACCGTCTCCTCGCCATCGACGCTCCCTCCCTGGCCCCCGTCTGGGCGAAGCATCACTTTCGGCGCAGGCCGACGGGCGTCTTCTTCGTCGACCATCTCCGCTTCTTCGCAGCGCGGCGCATCGCCGCGCTGCCGTTCTTCTTCACGACCAGGCCGGAGCTGCCTGCCGGTCAGCTCATCGGAGATCCGATGGCGGACGCCGATCGCGTCGAGAAGGCCGCGCAGAGGATCACGAAGGCCTACGGCGTCTTCAGGCGGCCCGCGCCCATCCTCACGCAGAGCCGAGAGGTCCTCCGGAGGACGCTCGACAACCTGCGCGCTCGCGGGATTCAGGTCGTCGTCCTCGAGGCGATCACCAACCCGCTGCGCGAGGTGATCGACGCAGAGGGCCACATCGAGCGGTACCGCTCCGAGGTCGCCGAGTTCGCCGAGGAGCACGGCGCCGTGTACTGGGACTTCAACGCCGATCTCGATTTCGCGCCGGAGGACTTTCAGGACGACGTCCACCTCGGCAGCCAAGCAGCCCGCCGCAAATTTCAGCACACGCTCGTCTCCGCGCTCGCCGCTCTCATCGTGAAGGACTTCCCGGACGGCATGGCGACGGAAGTCACCGCCCCCGGCCCGTAGAGAGAGCGATGTCCTCGGTCGCAGCCTACGCGGCGATCCTCGCCGGATGCATCCTGATCTATTGGTGCCTCCCGCGCGCGCGCCAAGACGTCTTCCTGTGGGTCGCCTCCGCCGCGTTCATCGCGACGATCGATTGGAAGACCGCCGCTTGGCTCATGGGCTTCAGCGTCCTCACGTTCGTCGCGACGCAGACGCTCGGCGGGCGGTACAAGTCGCTCACGCTGCTCTCGTGCGTGTCTGTCGGCGGATACCTCGCTTACAACAAGTACCTACCGCCGCTCTTCGAGTACCTGAAGGCCCCGGGCCACAAGGCCGCCGCCGCGGTCGTGGTGCCCCTCGGCGCCTCGTACTTCACGTTCAAGCTGATCCACTACGTGATCGAGTCGACGCGCGGGCACATCCCGCGTCACACGTTCTCGGAGTTCCTCTCGTACATGTTCTTCCTGCCGATGTTTCCGGCAGGCCCGATCGAGCGGTTCGACGAGTTCCTGAAGAACCGGACGCGCACCTTCTCGAGCGATCTGCTGTACCGCGGCGGGACGCGCATCCTCTACGGCCTCATCAAGAAATACGTCATCCTCGATCTCATCCTGGCTCGTCACGAGGAGCACGCGCGGCTCGTCGAGGGCATACCGCTCCTCATGCCGTCGTACTCGACGGTCAAGCTGCTCGAGCACCTCGGTACGCTCAATCCCGTCTTCGTCTGGCAGTACGTCATCAACGGCTACGTGGGGATCTACATGGATTTCTCCGCGTACACCGACATCGCCGTCGGCCTTGGCCTCTTCCTGGGTGTGAAGCTGCAGGAGAACTTCGACTACCCCTTCCTCGCCACGAACATCGGCGACTTCTGGAAGCGGTACCACATGTCGCTCTCCAACTGGGCGCAGCGGTACGTCTACTTCCCCGTGCTCGGCGCGACGCGCAACGCCCAGCTGGCCCTCTTCGCGACGATGCTCATGATCGGCCTTTGGCACGCCGGCAACCTGAACTACTTCGCCTGGGGCTTGTATCAAGCGTCGATGCTGTCGCTCCACCTCGTGTGGACCCGCTATCGGCGGCGGCGGGTCGGGCGGGAGGAGGACGACAGCCCCTTCGCCAAGTTCGTGGAGGGCAAGCCCTTCAATTTCCTCGGCTGGGCGCTCACGTTCATGGGCGTGTGCGGTTCATTCGCCTTCTCTTCGACCCAGCAGCAGGGCGCGTGGGCGGGCGTGCGCATCCTCGCCGCGCTGGTCGGCATTCACTTGAACGGTTGAATTGCTGCGACTCCGCTGGCGCGGGTCGCAAACCGGGGCGCACCGCCTCGGAGGGAGAACAAGACAATGGCACTCACGCGCGAAGGTCTCGTCGACTTCATGAAGAAGGAGCTCGGCGTCAAGGTCTCGAAGATCACGGACGCTTCACCGTTGTTTTCGGCTGGCGTCATCGACTCTCACATGCTCCTCCAGCTGATTACGTACATCGAGGGTGTGGCCAGCATTCACGTCGGCGCCGGCGACCTCAGCCTCGAGAACTTCGACAGCATCGAGCGGATGCTCGCGTTCGTCGCGACCCGCGTCAAATAGGCGTCCCCGTGGCGCGACCCCAGTACGAAGGCGTCATCGTCCTCGGCGCACACCGCTCCGGCACGACGCTGCTGCGGCGGCTGCTCGACGCGCACCCGCAGATCGCGTGTCCGCCGGAGACCAACGTCTTCGCCGGCATGGCGCGGTTCATGCGCGAGGACCGATTCGCCGACGGCACGCTCGGCACGATCAGCGGACTCGCCTTCGCTGGCCTTCCCCCGGCCAAGAGCATCCCGATGATGCGCGAGTTCGCGTTCAGCCTGCACCGCGCCATCGCGGCGAAGCAGGGTAAGCCGATCTGGGCGTCGAAGACGGCGGTGGACTCGCTCTACATCGACCAGATCGAGGCGCTGTGCGGAGATCACACGCGCTTCGTCTGCATCACGCGGCACGGGATGGATGTGGCGTGCTCCGTCCAGGAGCTCTGCGTCAAGCAGGAGGCGTATCTGCCCGAGCTCTGGGAGTACCTCCGCGTGTGCCCGTTCCCGTTGGAGGCGTTCGCCAAGATGTGGATCGACATCACCACGCGCCTCATGCGGTTCACGGCGGACCACCCCGACA
>DATAZL010000093.1:0-28660 GCA_036272055.1 Polyangiaceae bacterium
TGCGGCGAACTGCTCCCCCCGCCGCTTCGCGGGCTCGCTTTGCTCGCGGGCGAACTGCTCCCCCCGCCGCTTCGCGGGCTCGCTTTGCTCGCGGGCGAACTGCTCCCCCCGCCGCTTCGCGTGCTCGCTTTGCTCGCGGGCGAACTGCTCCCCCCGCCGCCTTCGCGGGCTCGCTTCGCTCGGGCAGTTCCGCATTTTTGATACGTCAGGGACGACGGGGGCGTCGATGCGGAACTTCCGACGGCGGAGTGTTCTCAGGCCGCGCCGAGGCGCTGCGCGGTGGGCGCGTGCACGATCTTGCCGTCGTGGGTAAGGAGCGTGCCGCTCGTCACCTCGTCGGTGAGGTCGTAGTTCAGCGCGCCCTCCTTGCTGAGAATGTTCTGCAGCAGCGCGAGGACGTTCCGCGAGTAGAGCATGCTCGCATCGGCGGGGAGCGTCGCGGGCAGGTTCGGGTGACCGATGATGAGCACGCCGTGCTTGCGCACGTCCTTGCCCCGCTCGGAGAGTTCGCAGTTGCCGCCCTGCTCGACCGCGAGATCGACGATGACCGAGCCGGCCTTCATCTTCTCGACCATGGACGCGGGCAATAGCTTCGGCGCCGGGCGACCCGGGACGAGTGCGGTCGTGATGACGACGTCCGCCTGTGCGACGTGACGGCCGACGATCTCCTGCTGCTGCTTCAAGAAATCGGCGCTCACCTCGCGCGCGTAGCCACCCGCGCCCGCGCCGCTCTCTTCCGACTTGGGGAGCTCGATGAACTTGCCACCGAGAGACTGGATCTGCTCCTTCGTCTCGGGGCGGATGTCGCTCGCCTCGACGACGGCACCAAGGCGCTTGGCCGTCGCGATCGCCTGGAGACCGGCGACACCGGCGCCCATGATCACGACGCGCGCCGGCTTCACGGTGCCGGCGGCGGTCATGAACAGGGGGAAATACTTCGGCAAGTTCGCGGCGGCGACGAGCACGGCCTTGTAGCCGGCGATGTTCGCCTGGCTGCTCAGTGCGTCCATCTTCTGCGCGCGGGTGATGCGCGGCACGAGCTCCATCGGCAGGGACGAGATGCGCTTCGCGGCGTAGCGGCGGATCATGTCGTCGTTCGCGTACGGCGCGAGGAAGCCGATGACCGTCGCGCCGTCCCGCGGCGCCTCTATCTCGTCGAAGCTCGGGTGCTTCTGCGGCGCGCGCACCTTGAGCACGACGTCGGCTGCGGCCCAGGCCGCCTTCGGATCCGTCGCGACGGTGGCGCCCGCGTCCGTGTATTGCGTGTCCGAGATGAACGCGTTCTCGCCCGCCGTCGATTCGATGACGACGGAGAGCCCCGCCTTGATCATCCCCTTCACGGTCTCGGGCGTCGCGCTCACGCGCGTCTCGCCGTCGACTCTCTCTTTGGCAACGAGCACAGAAACCATTTGTGTAGGCGACCTTTCGAGCGGGGCCCGTATACCACGTCAGGACGAGAGTCGAGTGGCGTCGTCGAGCAAACGTGCGAGGGCTTCCGCGTCGTTCGACGCGTAGTATCCCCGGATCCGCCCCTCGCCGTCGACCAGCACGAGCTGGGTGCCGTGAGTGATCCCGAAGTCCGCCTTGGTTGGATCTGCTTTTCCGTCAGCCGCGATCTTGAGGCCCTGCTCGGCTGTTTTCCTGATGGTGTCGGAGTCGCCGGTGACGAACGACCAGGTCCCGGTGTCGGCCTTGTACTCGTCTGCGTAGCGACGGAGCACCGGCGGCGTGTCGAACTCGGGATCGACGCTGAAGCTCACGAGCCGCACCTTCGCGTTGCGCTGCTTCAGCTTGAGCTGGAGCTCTTGCATCGCGCGGGTCACCCGCGGGCACGCCGAAGGGCAGCGCGTAAAGACGAACGCGGCGACCCATGTCGTGCCGGCGAGCGCATCGCGAGTGAAGGGCGTTCCGGCCTGGTCCGTCAGCGCAAAACCGGGCACCGCGCCGTAGCTCGGGAGGTCGGGCTGCGAGTGACAGGCCGCGAGAGCGAGCAGCGCCGCGGCGAGCGCCAGTGAAGCGAGACGCCGCCACCGAGCGGCGACGGTCATGCGCGGGTTCCGCGATACAGCTCGGTCAGGGTCTCGAGGGACGGTGAACATTGGTGGCGCGCGATCTGCCACACGACGGCTCGCGCGGCACGGCTGATCGGCGTGGCCACGCCGTGGCTCTCTGCGCGATCGACGACCTCACCGTTCAAGAAGTCGACGGCCGGAGGACGCCCCCGCTCGATCGCGGCCAGCATCGACGATCGGAGGCGCCGGTAGCGGAGCCCGGCGGCGAGCAGCACGGCGTGCTTCGCCGCCAGGTGTGCCGAGCCCGCGGCGGTCCTGTCCGCGTCGGTCAGCGCGAGCCAGTCGAGGTCCACGGTACCGGCGACTTTTTCGAGACGAACGCCCTCGCAGCGGGACACCGCGACAGACTCGCTCATCAGCTCGAGCGCGAGCCGGCGGACGAATCGATGACGGATGAGGGCGCCGACGCGATCGCCGCCGATGGTCCCGAGGGTCGAGATGGCGCAGTTGATGGCGAGCTTCGACCAGCGCGCGCCGAGCAGGTTCTCGGTGACACGGACAGCGAAGGCGTCACCGAGCAACGCCGCAAGCTCGTTCACCCGGTCGTCGGGTGCGCCGTCGAGACGACCGAGGGTGAGCCCGCCCGAAGACGTCCGGTCGTAGACGCCGGGAGCCGGCATCGAAGCGCCCCACGCGACCACGGCACCGATGACGCGCTCGCGCCCGACGGTCTTCGCGACGCGCAGCTCGCAGAGTCCGTTCTGAAAGCACACGAGCCGGCCATCCGACTTCAACAGCGGCGCAGCCTCGCGCGCCGCGTCCTCTACCTGCGGAGGCTGGGTGGCCAGGAGCACGTAGTCGTAGCGAGCTTCGATGCCCGCGGTGGTCGCGTACACACCCGCCGGCGCGGCGTGTCGAACCCGGCTTTTCCCGGCGACGCGAAACCCTTCACGACGTAGTGCGTCGGCGATGTCCGCGTTCGTCGTGAGCACATCGGCGCGATGCCCGGCCGCGAGCAAACTCGCCGCGAGCACTCCGCCGATGGCGCCCGCGCCGACGACGAGGAGCCGCGGTGCGGACGGTCGCGGCCGTGAGGAGGGGCTCGAGGAGGGTCGATCCACGGCCCCCCGCGAAGCATCCGGACCGCCGGAGGCCCCTAGTGCCATGTCCCCATGCCCTCGGATCTAGTAACCATTTTACAAAATAGTTGCACGTCGGAAGCTATCGGGCGTAGAACTCTCGCCTACATTGCCCCACCAGGCAAGGTGACATCATGTTGAGAAGGCTACGAAAACTACTAAGCCGCCTCCGACTTCCGGTTGCCGCGCTAGCGTGAGCCCTCGCGCCCCCGCGGCGGCGCCCAGGCATTCGTGCCTGGGCGCTTCTCTTTTGTGCGCCCGCTGCGCGCGCGCGTGCGCCTGACGCAACGCAGAAGTCGGCTGGCGTGTTCGCACGCGCGTCTGAGGTGACGACCTGCTGCTCGTGGTCTGACCGGATCGCGCGCGAAGACGCAGGGTCGGGCTGCAGGATTGAGGCTTGATTGAAGATGACCCGGGCGTCATCTTTGGGCGTTGCCTCAGATTGGTGCACGCGGTAACGCGTTTGCTCGATGCCGGCTCGAAAGTTCCGCCGGCAATGTTCGCTGGTACGGGGACTCAACCAGCCCCAAACCGAGTTAGAAGGAGACCATCATGCGCGAAGTCGTCATCATCGATAGCGTCCGAACCGGGCTCGCCAAGTCGTTCCGCGGCAGCTTCAACCAAACTCGCCCCGACGATCTCGCGGCGCACTGTCTGACCGCGCTGGTCCAGCGCACGAAGCTCGATCCGGCGACCATCGACGACGTCATCGTCGGCGTCGGCATCCCCGAGGGTCCGCAGGGCATGAACATCGGCCGCGTCGTCGCAGTGCGCGCCGGTCTGCCGATCTCCGTTCCGGGCGTCACCGTGAGCCGCTTCTGCGCCTCCGGTCTCGCGTCGATCGCCATGGGCGCCGCGCAGATCGCAGCAGGCGACGCGGACATCATCGCGGCCGGCGGCGCCGAGTCGATCACGATGCTCCAGAACGACATGAACATGAAGAACCTCCCGAACCCCTGGGTCGGTGAGCGCAAGCCGGGCATCTATCACCCGATGGGCATGACCGCCGAGAAGGTCGCCGAGAAGTACAAGGTCTCCCGCGAGGCGCAGGACGCCTACGCGCTCGAGAGCCAGAAGCGCACCGCCCGCGCTCAGGAAGCCGGCTACTTCAAGGACGAGATAGTCCCGATGACGGTCAAGTACCTGAAGCAGGACAAGGCGAGCGGCACGACCGTCGAGGTCGAGGTCACCGTCGAGCGCGACGAGTGCAACCGCCCCGACACGACGATCGAGGGCCTCCAGCGCCTTCCGCCCGCGTTCGGCGGCAGCGTCACCGCGGGCAACGCCTCGCAGTTCTCCGATGGCGCGTCGATGACGCTCCTGATGAGCGCCGAGAAGGCGAAGCAGCTCGGCCTCACGCCGCTCGGCGCGTTCCGCGGCTACGCGGTCGCCGGCTGCGAGCCCGACGAGATGGGCATCGGCCCGGTCTTCTCGGTGCCGAAGCTCCTCAAGCGCAAGGGCCTCACGAACAAGGACCTCGACATCGTCGAGCTCAACGAGGCCTTCGCGTCGCAGTGCCTCTACTGCCGCGACACGCTCGGCTTCGACCCGGCGACGTACAACCCCGACGGCGGCTCGATCAGCATCGGCCATCCTTACGGCGCGACCGGCTCGCGCATGGTCGGGCACATCCTCCGTGCCCTCCGTCGCGACAAGAAGAAGTACGGTCTCGTGACGATGTGCGTCGGTGGCGGCCAGGGCGCGACCGGCCTCATCGAAGCGTTCTGAGACTCGAGCAAACGGGGCGCGCTCCGCTGACACCGCTCGTTCGTCAGCCAACGAGCCCGCAGCGGAGCGCCTGCGCCCCATGAAGCTACTCCTCGTCCAACCCGCGCTGTCGTACGCCCCCAGCGCCGACAACCTCGGAATCGTGACGAGGATCGCGGAGCGGTTCGCCGCGGACCTCGGCCCGGACGATATCGTGCTCCTGCCCGAGCACTTCGATCTCCGTCCGTGGCGCGAGGAGTACGAGGCCGGCGTGAGCGCGCTTGCGAGACGGCTCGGCTGTCACGTCGTCGGCGGCTCCCACCACGAGGAGCGCGAGGGCGGCAGGGTGAACTCCGGCGTGGTGGCGAACCCGCGCGGCACCATCGTCTCCCGCTACGAGAAGGTGCGCCCCTACGCGACGGAGCGAGAGCGCGTCCAGGAGGGCAACGCGTTCGGCGAGCTGACGATCGCAGGCCGCTCCGTCCTCGTCCTCATCTGTGCGGATTTCTGGTTCTCGGATCTGTTCGCGCGCGCCGCCGCACTGCCCGACGTCGTTCTCGTCCCTGCCCTCTCGGTCACGCGCAAGCCGACCCCGCACTACTCCCGCGCCCTCTGGCAGCACCTCGCCGTCGCGCGAGCGTACGAGTTCGGCACCTACGTCGGAATCAGCGACTGGGCGCACGTACCGACACCGGAGCACCTCTTCTTCGCCAGTGGCGTCGCAGGGTTCGCCGATCCGACCACCTTGGATCCGGCGGCCTTCTTCCGCCCGCTGAACGGCGACGCGCGCCTCTACGACCTCGATTTCGAAGCGCTTTCCGTGTTTCGGAAGGACCGGCGCGACCGCGGCTTCTTCTGGAAGCGACTTCCGCCCGATCCTTAGCGAATCTGAAGACGGCCGCTCTCCGGGCGCGTTCAAGGCCCCGGGTGGGATGCCGTTCTTCATTTCTGCAATGGATCATGAGCGAGCCGACCGTGACGGGGATTGGGCTTACGAGCGGTCGCGACCGCCGGAAGCACGGCGTGCGAGTCGCATCGATTGCGATCTGTGGGTGCGAGTGGGCGGCGTCGAAGCAGCCGCGCGACCCCGGAAGGGAAACATCAGCGTCACCGGCCTCTACGTGAGCATCGACGAGGCCGTCGGCAGCCCGGGCGACGTGCTCTGGCTGAGCCTGTCGTCGGTCGATAAGGTCCGCTCTGCCCAGACCATGGCCCGCGTCACGCGCGTCGTGCGCCAGGACGATCTACACCGCGGAGCCGCGGTCGTCGGAGCAGGCTTCGAGTTCATGCCCGTCGGACAGCCACGTAACGAGATCGTGGAGCTCGTGCGCCACGTCACGTCGATCGCGCTCGGCATGTCCGGCGGCGTCGACCTCGATCACGACCATGCCGTTCGTGTGAGCCGCGCCAACGGCCCGGCCGCCGTCGCGCGCCTCGAGAACCTCGGACGCGATCGCGTCGTCATCAGCTTGCCGGCGGCGATTCCACCCGGTGAAGAAGTGCGGCTCGACATCGCCGAGCCGAGCGGCGGACAGATCAACGTGAGCGGCGTCGTCGGCTGGAGCGAGCCGGACTACTCCGACGCGAACGGCCGACACTCCATCGTGATCCGGTTCCGTCCGCCGCACAGCGACGACGACGCCTACGCCGCTCGCACCATCGGCGCGCTCGTCGAGGGCCTCATCGCGCCGTCGCGCGTCGCCATCGTCGATCCCAAGCCGCAAGATCTGTCGGGGCAGCTCTCCCGCGTTCACCTCGCGAGCGTCCTCGGTCTCGCCGAACTCGAGGAGCTCGACGGCATCCTCACCGTCGCCAACGAGCGCTGCGCCGCTCGCGTGTACCTCTCGGCGGGTCGCATCGTCGACGCCGAACACGACACGCCGGGCTCGCACCCTCGAGACGTCCTTGCGGATCTCCTCGGCTGGACCGACGGCGAGTTCTCCTTCGTGTGCATCCCGGTCCGACGGTCCGATCGTTTCGAGATGGGCACGCACGCGTTGCTCCTCGAGCTGACCCGCGAGCAGGACGAGCGCGTAGCCTGAGAAGCGGCCCTCGTGACATGCTCACGAAGTGGCAACTCTCCCTGACATTCCGCCCGCCGAACGCGCCCGCGTAGGCCTCTGCGTGGCGTGTCGCCACGGTCGTCGGGTCGTTTCCGCGAAGGGCAGCACTTTCTGGCTTTGCGAAAGAGCGAAGTCGGACCCAGGTTTTCGAAAGTATCCCCCGCTGCCGGTGTTCCGGTGCGCCGGGTACGACGAAACGACCGATTGAGCCCCGCGCGCGGGCTCGCGAAGCAAGGGCAACCATGAGCACTCCTCCGGGCGAACGTCCTCACGTCGTCATCATCGGCGGCGGATTCGGCGGCCTCACTGCCGCGCGAGCGCTGGGTCACGCCGACGTCGAACTGACGGTCATCGATCGCTGGAACCATCACCTCTTCCAGCCGCTGCTCTACCAGGTCGCGATGGCAGGACTGAGCCCCGCCGACATCGCGGTCCCCATCCGGTCGGTGCTGAAGAAGCAGAAGAACACCACCGTCCTCCTCGCCGAGGTGAAGCACGTCGACCTCGACGCAAAACACATCGAGATCGATACCGGGAGCCCCATCCCCTACGACTATCTGATCGTCGCGGTCGGAGCGAAGTCCGCCTACTTCGGCCACGACGACTGGAAGAAATTTTCTCTCGGTCTCAAGTCGATCGACGACGCCG
This sequence comes from Polyangiaceae bacterium, assembly GCA_036272055.1. Taxonomy (GTDB): domain Bacteria; phylum Myxococcota_A; class Polyangia; order Polyangiales; family Polyangiaceae; genus DASZVB01. Next base: position 7,570 of record DATAZL010000093.1, read on the forward strand.
TCGAGGTGCGCCGTCGCGTGCTCCTCGCGTTCGAGGCCGCAGAGCGAGAAGACGATCCCGACGCGCGCCGTCGGCTCCTCACCTTCGTGGTCATCGGCGGGGGCCCTACCGGCGTGGAGGTCGCAGGCGCGCTGACGGAGCTTGGCAAGTTCGTCCTCGCCGACGACTTTCGCCGCATCCGCGCGGAGAAGCCGCGCGTCGTCCTGGTCGAGCGCGCCAACCGGCTCCTGCCCGGCGGCTTCGTCGAAGAGCTCGCGGCGAGTGCCAAGCGCCAGCTCGAGGACATCGGCGTCGAGGTCCGGCTCGGCGAGAGCGTCGTCGGCATCGACGAGCACGGCGTACGCCTGGACAAGGAGACCATAGAGACGACCACCGTCCTCTGGACGGCGGGTGTCGACGCCTCCTCGCTCACACGCACGCTCGGCGTCAAGCTCGACCGCGCCGGCCGCGCCATCGTCGGAGCCGACTGCTCGGTGCCGGGACACCCAGAGGCATTCGTCATCGGCGACGCCGCGGTCTTCGTTCCGAAGGGCGAGACGCAGCCGCTCCCAGGGGTGAGCCCGGTTGCGATGCAACAGGCGCGCTTCGTCGCGAAGCTCATCAAGGACCGGGTTGCGGGTACCGCGCCGGCCGCAGAGTTTCACTACTTCGACAAGGGCATCATGGCCACGGTCGGACGTTCGCGTGCCGTTGCGCAGACGGGCAAGCTTCGCCTCACGGGAGTCATCGCGTGGTTGGCGTGGCTGATGGTGCACATCTGGTACTTGATCGGATTCCGGAACCGCTTCATCGTGCTGTTTGACTGGGCCTGGAGCTACCTAACGTACAAGCGAGGAGCGCGACTGATCACGGGGGACTCCACCTCGGGTCGCTTGCTCGAGCTCGCCGAACGCGCCGGGCATCCCGCCGGGACGGGCATAGCGGCAACGGCATCCATCGCGCCCAAGCCGCAGGTCGCTCCCCTCGATCAAGTCAGCACGGCAGCAAAATAGTGTGGCGACGGCTTGCTACCGCCCGCGCGTTCGTTCTGACTCGGCTGCACGCGAATAGATCAGGCGCAATCGGGGCGGGTCATCGACCCGCGCGTACAGTTCGTCCCAGTCGCTGTGCTTTCTCGATGAGGCGCCGCGGCCGCCCGCGAATGTATCTTCTAATACGACCACGTCAGTGGTCTGACCTAGCAAGATCCAACGCCAGTTCGGCAATCCTCCGGAATTGCTCATTCCGCCAACCTGAAATGCGAGCAGCTGCGGCACGCCCTTCTTGAGCCCATAGTCATGTGGCTCAACGAGCCGCGTCAGTCCCCGTAGAGTTAGACGCAGTAGCCGCTTGTTGGCGATCGCGAAACGGATCCGCTCATCGTCCTCTGACTTCATCCTAACTCGACCATATCACCGACGGTTCGCTGATGCGTCAGCGCCAGCGCGGCCCGCGAGTCGGACCCGCCGGCGACCATTCACCACGGTATGCGCGGGTCGTCCAAGACGCCACGTCATAGCCGACGCTGGGGCCGTCACGGCGATCCGGCCGCCGTGAACGCCGTCCAGATGGCACCAAACACAGAGCGTCGTCAGGTTCTCTTCGCTGTCGTCGCCACCGGCCGATCGATACTGAAGATGATGCGGCGTCAAGTCCCGACGGCTACAGACTGGATTCGCACAGCGATAGCGATCGCGCGCATACACGGTACCGTATTTCGTGTCCTTTTGCGGAGGCGGCCATGCTTTCAACAGCGCATTACACAGAAAACGCAAGAAGCTCATATCCCGCGGCCCGTGTTGCCGGTACGTGCGTTCCATCCAGCGGTAGTAGCGTCGAGTTCCGCGATCCACGATCAGCGTCATCCTTGCTCTGCCGTGAGTCGCCCGACTTCTGAATATCGGCAAGCGCATGCCTTCGGACAGCTTTCCTTCGAGCACGCACCGCTCGAACGTCGCGATCTCTGCCATTGATGCTTCCGACGGCGGTCGGCGGTCCAATGCCACGCCCATGCGCGCCAACATGTGGGCCGCGTCCACCTCTTCGCGCAGGTGCTTCACCGTGCGACTTCGCGCCCGATCTATCCACTCTTCCGCTGTGACCGTGGTCGACACGGCGGCGACCAATCGAGCTCCCTCGTAGCCTAGGTCTCCGCGCATCACCGCGTCACGCAATGGATTCATGACCCGCGCCCGCTGCGCCAGGACTCGCTTCCCCTTGACGGATGACAGACTCATCCCGAGCCTTTCGCGCGCGTACTGAGCGGCATTGGCATAGCCCAGACGTCGCCAACCATCCCTTCGCCAGAATGCTTCCATGACTTCACCCAGTAGCAGGTCGCGCCCCGCAAGTTCTGAGCTGAACTCGCGAAGCCGTCGATCGATTTCTATCGCGGGCGTGTCGGTGCGTTCCCACCTCGGGGTGATTGCGGAGGCCGTTGGCTCATCGCGAGTAACAATCGCGGCTTCGCTCCTCGCTTCGGCTTCTTCGCGGCGCTTAGCCAACATCGCTTGGCGAGCAGCCTGGGCCTCGCTTAGCGTGTCCGTGCCTTCGAATGGTACGAGCAGATCCTTTTCCATGCTGGCAAACAGAGATGTACTGCCCTCGCCGAGCATCGCTTCAATCGTTTCATCCATCGTCACCGCGCCGGCTTCGAGCCCTCGTATCCGGGCGCACTCGAAGAGCCAGGCGTCTTCCGTGTCGACCGTCACTCGCAGTGCGACCCGTGACGCGTCGGTCACCGCCGACAGATCGTCGAGTTCCCTTGGGGCAGCAGACGTTTGGCCTGTGATCGTCGCGCCGGGGAATGATGCACAGATTGGGTTCGCCACGGCTTTTTCGGAGAGTGTGGCGCATGCGAAACTTGCATCGAGCCGCGCGTGCCACTTCGGCGCCGCGTCGTCCAAAGAAGCGGCGCCGACCGCAGACATTTGACTCACCCCGCTCAGCGAAGCACGTCTCTCCGAGCAGGCATGGAGGTTGGCCATTCGACGGTTGTCACGGGCGCATCGTCTCATCACACGAACCGATGAACCGTGAGCGCGCACCAGCCACTCCGTTTCGTCATCCTTGGTGGCAACCCCTGCGAGCACCTGGGCCATGCTAAAGCTGAGCCGACCCATCGCCAGCGCCGCTCGAATCACTGGAAGGCCTTCGAGTCTTCGAACCAGGACCCTGGACTCGCGAACCCAGCTAGCAGATCGCTCGCAACGCTCCAGCGCAAAGGCGTTGATGCTCGAAAATCCGAGCTCATGGTGGCCGCCACTGCGAGCCAGTACTTCAAGTCCCTCCGCGATCGCCACGCGGGCCGCACTCGACAAGCGCCCTAGCTGAGCGGCCTTCGCGTCGAGCGCTTGCAACTCGCTGAGCGAGTCCGCGTGTGCCGCCAGCCCATCGGCCCTGCGGCTGCGGCGCCTTCGCAAGGCGTCCGCGACCTCCAGATTGCAACTCAATCCGTCCGCACGTTCCCGGTGCACCTCGAACATGAGGTCCTCCTTTCGTGAGTAAATGGCGCGATTTTCCCTGCCCGACTCACGAGAGCGAATTCAGGGAGCTCGCTGACATAACCGATGATTGGCGATGTTCCGAGCTACGGATCGCGTTTGCCAGGAAACTTCTCGGCGCGCTGATCGATGATGACGGTCTATGAGAGAATTCCTCCGTGAACTGCTATCCGCGCACCGTTGCGCTCTGCAATCGACCTCGCCGACCTGGTGCCTCAGGATTCGCACTTCGGACAGGAAAATCCGTGCAAGCGCTTGTGTCTGCTATTCGGACGCTCGCCCGTTTGGTTGCGCGCCGAGAGACAGAAGATGCGGACGGTCAGGTCAAATGTCTGCGCCTGATCGCCGAGACCCGTGGTGGCAAGCTGGTACGAAGTGGGCACGCTTCCGCTACCGACGTCGTCTCGAGGATCCGCGCCCAGACTGCGGGCGAGGGCGAGCTCGCTGCGAAGTCCGTCGATCGACGCCGGGCCAGTTGTCTGCGCGAATGCAAGAGCCTCGAGCCGAGTTCCGTGAGTAGCTCTCGCAAATGAGCAAACGTCTGCGAAACCTCCGTCGCGCCGTCTGAAACGCCCGTCTCCACAGATGATGGAACGAGGTGCCATCCATCGACTTCCGCGCCCTCCCCGCTGGGGCGCCTGCGCGCGTCCTTACCCCGCTGCCTGGCGGACGGCATCCTCGATGCGCGAATATCTGAAGGCGTAGCCGACGCGCTGGAGCACCGCAGGGACTGCGCGCTGGCCACTGATCAGCGGACCAGCTGCCTCACCGAATGCCACTCTGAGTGCAACCTCAGGGACGCGCATGACGGAGGGCCGGCGTAGCACTCTCCCGATGACGTCCGAGAGCTCCTTGTTCGTGACCGCTTCCGGCGCAGTGACGTTGATGGGGCCCTGAAGACGTACGTCGTCGACCGCGCGCAAGACCGCGCCGACGGCGTCGTCAATGTGAACCCACGACACGATCTGGGCACCCGACGCGATAGGGCCGCCGACGAACAGCTTGAACGGCCGCGCCATCTCCGCGAGCGCTCCTCCGCCGCGGCCGAGAACGACGCCGAAGCGCGCGCGTACAACGCGAACGCCGAACTCGCCGGCACGCGACGCAGCGGCTTCCCACGCCAGCGTGACGCGCGCGAGAAAGTCCGAGCCAGCGTCTGCGGTTTCGTCGAGAGGTTCGTCGCCATGCGCACCGTAGTAGCCAATGGCGGAGGCACACACGAAGACCGATGGCCTTCGCGACGCGACCCCCATGGCGTCTACCAGGTGCTCGGTGCTTCGCACTCGGCTGGCGACGATCTCTTGCTTGACGGCGTCGGACCATCGCTTGCCGATTGCGGGCTCGCCCGCGAGGTGGATGACGGCATCCGAACCGTCGACGGAAGCCGGTGACCTGTGACCGTCCCACGCCTCGAAGCGGACCTGTGACGCCGCGGTAACACGGGCTCTCGATGGGTCGCGGCTGAGGACGGTAACGTCGTCGCCACGCGCGTGCAGGGCCGCGACGACTGCGCGACCGATGAATCCGGTACCGCCCGAGATCACGATCTTTTGCATGGAATCGAGTCCTTCTCGACAATGGCATTGGTCGCCACGCCGAGCACGCCACTCGTGGGAACCGCCAGCCGAGCCGCAAGCCCCCTCCGACGGCGATTTCCTGCGGGCACGAGAAGTGATACCCGTGGTTGCCATGAACCTAGCTCACGTCCTGAATCCCCGTGCTCTCGGGCTGCTCGGTCTCCTCGGTCTCGGCTGCGCGAGCGCCCCCGCAGCCCCCTTCGACACGTTGAAGACGGCGAACGTGAGCGCATTCCGTCTTCAGAACTACGAGCCGCCCGCCGCGGCGCCCGTCGCGCCCGCAGCCGGCGGGCTCATCCCGGGCTTGCCCCCGGAGATCACGCAGTGGGCCCAGCAGGCGCTTCCCGGCCTGCAGCAGCTCATCCCTCCGGGCCTCCTGCCGCCTGGACTCCTCCAGGGAATGCAAACGCAGCCGGCACCTGTCGCGCAGCAGCAACAAGAGATCCGTTTCCCGATGTCACAGCCGAACTTCCGCATTCTCGGCCAGGCACAGGTCATCGACCCCGATCTGCGCGAGCAACTCGGGAAGCTGCTCGGCAACCCCGACAACTTCCAGGCCGATCACGCCAACTGCATGTATGCCGAAATGGGGCTCTCGTTCACCGGTAGCCTCGGTGGCGCGCCGAACGACATGCTGATCTCGTTCAGCTGCAACCAGATCGAGGCGCGGAGCTTTGCCTGGCCGCACCCGAACCGCGGAATGAAGCCCGACACCGTGAAGCAGCTCGACGCGATCGTTCAGAAGATCTGGCCGATGGGCTGACCCCGTCGGCCGCGCTACCATCACTCGTCATGCTGATCCGTTCGAATCGTAACGCGAACAATCGGAGCTCCTCCGCAGCGTCCGGCTAGTCGCGTTCGGATCAGCACCCAGTTCAGAACGCAGCTGCCGGCCTCGGAGCCGGCAGCGCACGTCCATGTGCCCTCCCTGCTCCGCGGCCGGCGAAGGGACCAATTGCCATGGATCTCGAAACTCTTCGCGAAGGTGCCGTCATCGGTCTCAGCGTGGCGGCGCCGCTCGGTCCGATCGGCGTGCTCGTCGTGCAGCGCAGTCTCGACGATGCGCTCGTCGGATTCGTCACTGGACTCGGCGCCGCCGTCGCCGATGCGACCTACGCCTTCGTTGGAGCTCTGGCAACCACGCTGGTCATGCGCGCGCTTTCAGCGGCGTGGCTCCTCGAGCTCGCGGGCGGCACCGGGGTCGGCTGGTTGGCGTGGCGCACCTTCCATGGCATGCACCCCGGGGGCGTCGCTGTCGCGCCGCGCCGCACGACGGCGCGCCTTGCGCGCGTCTTCGTTGGCACGATTCTACTGACGCTCGGAAACCCCGCGACGGTGGTGTCCTTCGCTGCAATCGCCGCAAGTCAGGGCTTCGCACAGCCGGCACGCGCATTCGACTTTGCCCTCGGTGTGTTCGTCGGGTCTGCACTGTGGTGGCTACTCCTGTCGACCGCCGTGCGCATTGGCGCTGCTCGCATCACGCCAGCTGCCTTGCGCATCGTGAACGTCGCATCTGCGATGGTCCTCTCGGTATTTGCCGTGGGCGCATTCTACAAGGCGCTCACCGCGATGCTGTCGTGGTGAGCGTGCACGCCGCGATCCGTCTCAGCGGCGAGTCACGATTCGCCTCAACGCCGGATCGCTCGCGCCCGCTGTACCGCTCCTCCAGAGCACCCTCGAACTCTGACGATCCTGGCCGCTTTCGCGCTCAAACCTTGCGCTGTGCGTGGTGTCCGCGCTGTGCGTGGTGTCCGCGCTGTGCGTGGTGTCCGCGCTGTGCGCTGTGCGTGGTGTCCGCGCTGTGCGCTGTGCGTGGTGTCCGCGCTGTGCGCTGTGCGTGGTGTCCGCGCTGTGCGTGGTGTCCGCGCTGTGCGTGGTGTCCACGCTGTGCGTGGTGTCCACGCTGTGCGTGGTGTCCACGCTGTGCGCGCTGTGCGTGGTGTCGGCGACGCGCGGTTGGGCGGAGGGTTACTTCGCGTGGGGGTTTACGGCGGCGTAGTAGGGTTGCATTGCTACGTCTGTTTGGGTGACGAAGGTGGGTTTGCCGGTCGTGACGTCGAGGGTGAAGACGGCGAGAGACTTGGAGTCGAGGTTTGCCACGAAGAGGAGCTTGCCGGTGGGGTCGATGGAGAAGTGACGGGGCTGCATGCCGTGGGTGTCCTGGTGTGCGACGAGGGAGAGGGAGCCGTCCTGCGCGATGGCGTAGATGACGATGTCGCCGTTGGCGTTGACGATGCGGTTCGAGCCGTAGAGGAAGCGCCCGGACGGCGCCACGGCGACCTCCGCGGCGGTGCTCGAGCCGGAGAAGCCGGAGGGCAGCGTCGTGAGCGCGCCTTTGCGAGTGAAGCTGCCGGCGGCAGCGTCGTAGGCCATGGTCTCCATGGTGTTGCCGTTCTCGTCGATGACGTAGGCGAAGCCAGCTTGCGGGCCGAAGGCCATGTGCCGCGGCCCTGCGCCCCCCGCGGAGGCGACGCTCGGCGGCGTGTTCGCGTCGAGCGCGCCGGTCGTGGCGTCGAAGTGGAACTGTGCGACCTTGTCGGAACCCTTGCACGGCACGAAGGCGAATTTGCCGTCGGGCGACAGCACGACCTCGTGCGTCTGCGAGCCGGGGCTCTCTGCGTCCACCCAGGTGGTCAGAGCGCCGGTCGCGTCGAGACCGACGACCTCGACCTTGCCCTCGTTGTAGTCGGCGCCGAAGACGAAGTGACTGCCGGAGTCGATCGCGACGTGGGTCGGGTGTCCGGCGGTCATCACGGCGTTGAGGACGCTCGGCGCGCCCGTCGTGACGTCGAGCTTGAAGCTGCGGAGCATGCCGCCGTTCTCGTCGGTCGAGTAAAGACGGTCGCCCGACGGTGAGAACGCGAGGAACGACGTGAGGCCGTCGACGGTGAGCGACGGCCCTTTCTTCAACGTCACCGGATCGGTCGTGACGTCGTATTCGGTGAGGACACTGCCGTTGCCGCTCGTCGCGGCGCCTGCGACGTAGAGACGTTCCACGGTGGGCGCGCCGGATGCGCCGCCGTTGCCGCCGTTCGCACCGGATGCGCCGCCCGTTCCTGCGTTTGCTCCGCTTGCGCCACCTGACGAGGACGCGCCGGATGCGCCGCCGCTCACCGCCGTCGTGCCGCCGGCTCCGTTGCCGGACGACGTTCCACCGGACGACGTGCCGGCGCCGGCAGTGGCGCCCGCACTGGAACCCGCATCGCGGCCGCCGCTGGACGATCCGCCGACGCCTCCTGCCGCCAGGGCTCCCCCATTGGAAGCCGTGGAACCACCTGCGCCTCCGTTCGTCGTACCTGCGTCCGCCGCGCTCCGTGAGTTACCCGAGCTACAGGCACTCAGCGCGATGGACAGTAGAAGGAGTGGTGGTGATGAGGTGCGCGCCGACATCCGTCATGAATAGCATTTGGCGCGGAACGCACTTGCGGGAGATGCCGGAAGACTCGGCAAGATCCGGGAAGATGTGCGCGTAGCGCGGGCTCTGGACGACGGCTCACGTGAGCACCACGTCGAACGAAGGAGTGAACGAAGTGGTGTTGACGAAGTCTAACCGGTGTGAGATGTAAAGAACGTCAGCAAGGGAAGCACCGACGCATGTCCACGCAGAAGCCGATCAATTACCCGAAGCATTCGCCGCTCATGGCGTGCTGCTTTGGCGTAGCCGCGGTGGTCGTGGTCGTGATGACGTAACCCTTTCCGTCCCCGACCGGTCTCGACACCGCGGCACCCGAAAGGGTCCCGCGGTTTCTGCATTTTGCCCACTTTCCACGGCGTTTTCGCCTGAATTGTCCGTTTTCGAGTCGGTGCTTCGAAGGAGTGATCATGTCTACGGAATCTCAGAGAGACGGGTTGCGCTGGCGGCTCAAACCTTTCCCCGAACTGGTGCGGCTGGCGTGGCCGATCGCGGTGTCGATGCTGTCTTACAGCGTCATGACACTCGTCGACACGTTGTTTGCCGGCCGGCTCGGGGCGACTGCACTCGGCGCCGTCGGCTTCGGCGGTGTCGTCACGTTCACTCTTCTCTGTTTCGGTATCGGCCTCTCGCAGGGCGCAAAGGTCCTCGTCGCGCAGGCGGTCGGCGCGGGCCGTCGCGACAAGATCCTGGGACACGTCGGCTCGGCCGTCACGATCGCGCTCTCGGTCGGCGCGGTCGTGGGGGTAGTCGGGCAGCTCGTCGCGCTGGCGCTGCCGCGCCTTGCGGACGGCTCTGCATCGGTGCATCTCGCACAGCGCTACGTCTCGATCCGGGTGCTGTCCGCGCCCGCCATCTTGACGGCCTTCGCGGTGCGCGAGATCCGCTGCGCGCTGGGTGATTCGCGCTCGCCGATGCGAACGGCGCTCATCGCGAACACGCTGCACATCCCGCTGAACGCGGCGCTGATCTTCTGGGCCGGCCTCGGCGTGTACGGCGCCGCGCTGTCGACGGTGATCGCGCAGACGCTCGAGGCGACGTTGCTCGTCCTCATCCAGCGCAAGGACGGCCTCGGCCTGACTCGCTGGACGCGGCGGGACGTGGAGGAGCTCTGGCAGACGGGCTGGCCCCTCGGCCTCGAGCGGCTCTTCAACGTCGGCTCGTTCACGCTCCTCGTGACGCTGCTCGCTCGCGTCGGCGACAAGGATCTTGCGGCCCATCAGATCGCGAACCAGCTCAATCTGTTCGCGCTCTTGCCGATGTTCGCATTCGCGGAGGCGGCCGCGGTGCTCACCGGCCAGGCCGTCGGCGCGAACGAGGACGGGCTCGTGCTCCGCGTCGCGAAGGTCGCGATCTTGACCGGCGGCGCGTATGGCGCGTTCTGTGCGCTCGTCTATCTGGTGCTCGGGCCCACCATCGTGGGCGTGCTGACGAGCGACGTGGCCGTGCAGCGGATCGCGGTGCACCTGCTCCTCGTCGCCGCGGCGTGGCAGGCGTTCGACGCAGTTTACCTGGTGTCGGCGTCCGTGCTTCGCGGCGCGGGTGACGTGCGCTTCGCGACGCTCGCGATGGTGATCATCGCGTGGGTCGTGACGCCACCGCTCGCGATCTTGCTCGCGATCGATCTCGGGCTCGGTGCAGTCGGCGGCTGGCTCGCGTTGCTCGCCGAATGGGGCACCGGCGCGATCGTGCTGTGGACGCGTCTCTCGCGCAGCGGCTGGAAGCGGGCGGCGGCGCGTTCGCGTGAACGACTCGCCGCGAGTGATCCGCTGCTCATCGCCGGCCCCGCGAGCAGCGCGTAACGCGCAAACGATCCGTTTCCGTTCGAGGAAACAACGCCCTGCGTCGGCGATGGAGCGCGCTCTCGCGAGCGCCTCGGTCGCCGGGCAACCCAAGGCATTCCGGTCCCTTTCGTTCGATCAGGACGTGGCACACATGGCACACGCTGAGCTCGAAACCAGGCAAATTTGCGCCTACCGCTCGTGGCACGCCGGCTGCACAATGTGTCGTCGGCCGCACCCCACAACGCGGCCGGGAGTTCGCCAATGCTCGGTTCTCGAAGCTTTCCTGCCTCGCTCGCGCTCCTCGTCTCGGGTGCGCTGTCGCTTCTCTCCGGCGCCGCGCATGCGGGCCAGAGTTGCAAGGCAGATTCGGATTGTGATCACGGCTTCGACTGCGAGGTCGTCGGCGGCACCGGTTGCTCGAACATCGCGTGTCCACCCGATGCGCCGTGTCCGCCGACACCGTCGTGCGATCCGCAGGTCATCAAGGAGTGCGTGCCGGGAACGTGCGAGGCGCACAGCGACTGCGCGACGGACATGGTCTGCTACGCGCAGACGCCCGCAACGACGTGCGGCGACCCTGCCCCTGCGTGCGCGCCGGGCGAAAAATGCAATCCGCCGCCAGAGCCTACCTGCACGACGGAGCCGAGCGTGAACCGCTGCGTGCCTCGGTGGTCCCTGCCGTGCGCGACGGATGCGAGCTGCGGTGACGGCTTCTCGTGCGTGCCCGATCCGGACTCGTGCTTTTGCAACGGCTCGGCCGGCGGCGGTGCGCCGGGGAGCAGCGGCGGGCAGGCGATAGACGGCGGAAGCGCCGTGCCGACGTCGCCCCCCGATCTGCCGATTCCGGATCCGAGCGCGACGCCGACGCCTCCGCCCGGCGACACCTCGCCGCCGAGCGGCTGCGGCTGCACGCCCTCGACGACCAAGCACTGCACGCCAAAAGCGACCAGCTGCAATGCCGATTCCGACTGCCCCGGCTCGTGGACATGTGGCTCGTCGGGCGGCACCGCGTGCGCCGGCGGCGCTCAGGTCCTCCCCGACGGCGGCATCAAGGTGATCACCGACGTCTGTCAGCCGTCGGCTCCGACGAAGCAGTGCCAGCCGCCGAACTACGGTGGTGGCTACGCGACCCCTGCGACGGGCGAGGGCACGGTCGACGTCGGCTCGTCACCCACCACGCCGTCGAAGTCGGGCAGCACCGGTTCTGCGGGAGGCGCGTCCGGCGGCTCCACATCGAGCATGACCCACGGCATCGCCGGTAGCTCGAACGACGACAACGGCGCACCCGAGTCGGGCAAGTCGCCCGGCTCCGACAGCAGTGGTTGTCAGATGAGCGCCGCGCCCGCCGAGACGACCGGGGCGTCCGTCATCGCGCTGCTCGGCGTCGCCGGTCTCATCCGCCGTCGCCGGACCCGCTGGGGCTGAGCCACGAAGAGCGCACGAATCGGCCCGCGCCGGCTTTGCCGTGCGCGGGTCGACGTGCGTCCTCTACATGGCGCGTTTCGACGACGGCGAGACGAGCGGCACGGGTTCGTCCTGATCGTCGTCTCGACCGTCACGCTCGACGAAGCCGGAGTGGCGCGGCGAAGGCATCCGGCGGAGCAGCTCGTCCATGCCTTCGCGGAGAGCGACGAGCTCTGCGCGAATCGACTCCGGCTCGAGCTCGTTCATCCGGCGCTCGAGCGCTTCGAGCGTGCGCGACATCGCCTTCATCGGCGACTCGACGGGGTTGAACGTGAAACCGGTCACGACCGAGCCGGAGTGCGAGATCGTCAGGGCCGTATCGGCGTTCCCGACGCACGAGCAGAGCGCGGCGAAGTCTGCGGGCGTGAGCCACACGCGCGCGATGTCGTTCCCCTGCCCCCCGCCGTCCGCGTACGAACCGCTCGGCAGCGGCAGCGGATGCGGCGCCGCCGTCACCGAACCGAGCGCGGAGGGGAGCTCTGCCTGGTCGCCACGCATGACCAGGAAGCGGCCGCTATCGGCGCGCGGATGCTCCGTGACGAGCATCTGTGTCTGCATCAACGTCGACAAAACCGGGTCGTCTCCTCGCTCCACTCTAGGGTTGCCGCGATCTCGCTCGGCGCAAACCAAAACGACTTGCGGCGAAAATCTGACTACACGCTCCGTATGCGCGCGTCGTGCATCGCATTGCTCGCGCGGAGCCGAATTTCCGCCGCGCTGCGGTCCCTTGCGCGGCGGCAAAGTCGTATCTATGCTGACGAATCCCACGGGGGCGATCGGCTTCGACGTGGGGACTGAAGGTTTGTCTGCGTGCAGTGGCTCCGGTCCACGTTAAAACCGGCACGTTATTTGCGAACGACAACGCAATCGCTCTCGCGGCCTAAGAACCGCTGAGCCGTCCGGCGGTAAGGTAGTCCTCGTAACCGTTCGGGCGCGACACTAGGGCTGGGCAGGTCGAGAGCGTCTCCAATAGACCCGCCGAGAAACAGTGGAGAATAGGTCGCGGCCGAATCCGCGAACTCAGTCGCCGGGGATACGGCGACTACGCACGTGAACGAGGGCTCACTGGATGCCTCGCGGACCCGGGTTCGATTCCCGGCGCCTCCACCAAAACCCCCTGGGACTCCGAGTAGCTGCGAGCAACGTCCCCCGAATCCGGACGATTCGGGGGACGAAACTCATCTCCAGCGCCGAGTGCGAGCTCACGCATGTCGCCGACGCTTGGCCGCCGGCGTTCGCGGAACCGTGCGCGGAACCGTGCGCAGCCCGGCGATGAGAACGTCCACGAGCTGCCGCGCGCGCTCTTTCCAACCGGTCCCGATGCCGGCGTGCGCCAGCCCGGCGAGCGCGATCAACAGATCGATCGGTTGCACTGTCAGGTGAATGTCGCCGCTGGCTTGCGCGCGATCAGTCAACAGGAGGATGGCTCCGGTTATCAGCTCGGTCGACGTGGCGAAGAGCTGCGACGTGCCCGCCGCCAGGGACCCGAGTGCCCCGGACATCTCACGCTTCGTCGCCAGGTACTCGACGAATAGCAACATCCATTCGCGCAGCGCATCGACCGGCGCGTGCGTCGCCGCGAGTCGTGAAGCCGCCGCGGCCAGTAGCTCGGTCTCGTTACGGTAGACCGCTTCGACCAGCGCATCGCGCGTCGGGAAATGACGGTAAAGCGTACCAATTCCGAAGCTCGCGGCGCGCGCGATCTCCTCGAAACTCGCCGACGATCCCTTCGCTTCGAGAATCGGCTTGGCGACCGCAAGCAGGCGCTCGCGGTTCCTTTCTGCGTCCGCGCGCGGCTTGCGCGCCGGCGCGAATTTCTCATTCTTCATGATCGTCGGCCGTCGCCCTTGCCAAACGGAGGGTTCCTCCGTATTAGATCCGGCGGCACCCTACTTTTTACTTCGCTCGCACCGGGTCCGCAACCGAGCGCCCGGCAAGTACGAGTGCGATCACCAGACAAGGAGAACACCATGAAAGACTCCTTCGGCGCGACATCGACCACCGATGAGGTTCTCGCGGGCATCGACCTGCGTGAAAAGCGTGTGCTCGTGACCGGTGTTTCGGCTGGCCTCGGCGTGGAGACGGCGCGCGCGCTCGTTGCTCGCGGCGCCGAGGTCGTCGGCGCAGCGCGCGATCTCGGCAAGGCACAGAAGGCGACCGGAGTCGTCCGTGACCAGGCCGCCAGCAGCGGAAGCTTCTCGCTCCTCGAGCTCGACCTCGCGTCACTCGCGAGCGTGCGTGCCGCTGCCGATTCTCTCGTTCGGGATGGTCGACCGTTCGATCTCGTCATCGCCAACGCCGGTGTGATGGCGACGCCCAGGGGGAAGACCGCCGACGGATTCGAGACGCAGTTCGGCACCAATCATCTCGGTCACTTCGTGTTCGTGAATCGCTTGGCGAAGCTTTTGCGACCGGGTGGACGCGTGGTGATGGTGTCGTCGTCAGGTCATCGCTTCGCAAACGTCGATCTCGACGATCCGAACTTCGAGCGCACGGCCTACGATCCATTCGTCGCGTACGGCCGTTCCAAGAGCGCGAACATCCTCTTCGCGGTGGAGCTGGATCGACGCCACAAGGAACGCGGCGTACGCGCCACGGCGATCCATCCGGGCGGAATTCAGACCGAGCTTGGACGTCACATGGGCCACGAAGCCCTCGACGGGATGCTCACGAAGATCAACCAAGACCTCGCCGCCCAGGGCAAAGCTCCGTTTCGGTGGAAGACGATCCCACAAGGAGCCGCGACCTCTGTCTGGGCGGGCGTCGTCGCGCGCGTCGAGGACGTTGCCGGTAGATATTGCGAAAACTGCCACGTGTCGGAGACCACCGACGGGCACATCGGCCCCGTCTCCGAAGGCGTGCGTCCGTATGTGCTCGATCCGGAGACGGCGAAAGCGCTCTGGGCCAAGAGCGAAGAAATGGTCGGCGAGAAGTTTTGAATTTTCCAGCCGCGAGCGCCGGCCGGACTCGGCGCTAGACCACGCGCACGATGTACATCTCGACGATCTTGCCGTCCCGGACGCGGACGTAGCTGGTCAGGATCAGGTCGCCCGGCGGCAACTTCGACTTGTCGTACGTCCCGTCGTAACGCCCGCGCACGATCGTCGTGCCGTGGTGCTCCCGGACCTCGGTCACCTCGATCGTGACGCGGTCGCCGACGATCTCCTTGGCGACCCACGCGCGGATCGCGTCCGTGCCCCAAAACTCACGGTTGACGTCGTAGACGAGGGCATCGGGGGCGTACGTCGCCATGATGGCGTCGGTATCGAACCTGTTGTAGGCGGCGAAATGCTCTTCGATGATTTTCTGCATGCTTTCAAGGTGGGCGCTGCGGCAAGGCGAGGGTCAACGGGCATCTGCAGCTTGACTCTCTCCCTGCGGTAGACTCGACGCTGGTGTCATGCTCGCGATCGGTGATTTTTCGAGGATCACGCACCTCAGCATCCGCACGCTGCGCCACTACCATGAGGTCGGCCTCCTCGAACCTGCAGAGGTCGACCCGAGCTCGGGCTACCGACACTACACGCTCGACCAGGTTTCTATCGCGCAGGTCATCCGGAGATTTCGCGACCTCGACATGCCCGTCGAACGCGTCCGCGAGGTCCTCGTGGCGTCCGATCTCGCGACCCGAAACAGGTTGATCACCCAGCATCTCAGCTCGCTCGAGAGCAAGCTCGCGCAGACCCAGGCCGCCGTCGCGACCCTGCGCGGCTTGCTCGAGGCCGAGCCGGCGACGCTCGCCGTGGAGCTACGCAGCGTGCCGCCGATCCGCGCACTCGCGATTCGCGCCGTGGTCACGCGCGACGAGATGATCGCCTGGTGGCGCGGCGCGCTCGGAGAGCTCGAAGCGACGTGCGACGCGCAGAAGCTCGTGCGCACCGGCGCGCCTGGCGGCACCTTCGCGATGGCTATCTTCGAGGTCGAGCGTGGCGAAGCGACGGTGTTCGTGCCGATTGCCGGCGATGCGCGCCCCGTCGGCCGAACCGCGATGGCGACGATCCCCGCTGCCGAGCTCGCGATCACGCAACACCACGGTCCGCACCACGATATCGACGTCACCTATGGCGCACTCGGTGCGTACGTCACATCGCACGCGATCGGGGTCGAAGGACCCGTGCGTGAGTCCTACCTCGTCGATTTGCGCACGCCCCCAGCCGGCTGGCATACCGAGGTCGGCTGGCCCGTGTTCGGCGTGCGCTCGTAGGGCTACCTAGCCCGGCGTGGCGTACAGCGGTGGAGTCAAGCCGAGGCCTGCCTTTTGCAATGAGCCGAGCACTTGCATGCAGCGGAACCGCCACCGTCGGTCCCACGCGCGCGGCCCGAGCACGTCCGCCGAAAGGAGCGAAGTCACAGCCGCTTGCAGGCGTAGAACTCGGTCGGATGGATGCATGAAGAGCGCGAGAAAGTGGGGATCGTAGTAGGAGTGAATCAGTGAGAAGAAGAGCTTCTGCAGGCTCTGTGCGCGCTGCGTCGTACGTCGCATGTGCGAGGCGCCGATCGGCGACGCACCGTTCCTGAGCGCAGCGATCACGTCCTCTGCCGCTTGCACGGCGGTCATCGTGCTGATGAACACGCCGGTCGAGAAAATTGGATCAAGGAAGCCCGCGGCGTCGCCGATGAGGCAGTAGCCTGGCCCGGCCAGCTTCGTCACGCGAAAGGAGAAATTCTTGACCGCATCGAAGGGCAACACCTGGGTCGCGCCTTCGAGCCGACGCGCCACTTCCGGCGTACGACCAAGAGCCTCGTTGAAGAGCGCCTCGGGGCCGGCTGCGGATTCACGCCATTTGGCGATGTCACAGACCGCACCCACGGAGGTCACGCCGGTCTTGAACGGAATCATCCAGAACCAACCACCGTCCGTGAGGGCAACGACGATGTTGCCGCCCTCGCGACCAGGGCCGCGATAGGCGCCGGTGAAATGCGTGACGGCCGCCACCTTCTGGTGCCCGGGGTACGGCACGCGCGTTCGCATCTTGCGCGACAGGAAGCCTAGCTGACCGCTCGCATCGAGGAACAAGCGAGAGCGCAACGTCCATCGGTTGCCCTGCGGATCGCGCGCTTCCACGCCAGCGAGCCGATCGCCTTCCCAGATTGGCTCGTCGACCTTCCAGCCCAGAAGCACGTCGCTGCCCTTGCTTCGCGCATTTTGCAGAAGGAGCCAGTCGAACTCGTCGCGCCGCACCTGATAGGCATGGGGAATGGCCGGCGCCATGGCCTGATCGAACCAGTAGTGACACTGCGTCTTGCCGTCGGCGGTGACGAACGTCGCCCCTTCTTTACGCAGGGTGTGCGGCAGAGCCTTGACCGAGTCATGCACGCCGAGGCGGTCGAGCAACGGCACGGTGTGCGGCAGGAGCGATTCGCCGACATGAAAGCGTGGCTCGGGCTCGCCCTCGATCAAGGTCGTCGCGATACCTGCTTCGGCAAGTAACGCCGCTGCGGTGCTTCCGGCGGGGCCGCCGCCCAGGATGACGACGTCGAGCTGCTTCACATTCACTGGACACCTCCGCGGGAAGCCCGCTCGCAATATATCGCAGCTGGGCGCGGATGGATCGAAGCGCGTCCCCCGGAGCTCGTGGAAGGCGAAACGAGTGATCTTACCGCCGGTTGCGCCCGCGACTGTCCACCAGTCCGGCGCCCGAGGCGTTACCTCGTCCGGTCGCCGAAGAGCCGCGCGCGGGTCATCATCGACGCGGGTGCGTCGTCATCGATTGCAGGTGACGTTCTGCATCGGCGCTACGGTTCCCGCTATGACGGTCCACCGAGTGCCGTCCCAACCCATGTAGGGGTTGGCCGAGACGCCACCCCCGCCTGCGTTGCTGTAGCCCTTACCCGTGATCGCGCCGCAGATCACGTTCGCTTCCGTCGGGGCGAGGCGGACGTCGAGCCCGTTCACCTTCATCCCGGTGCAGCTGGCCGTGGCAGCGGCCGAACTCATGCTGGTGCAGGTCACGACGGCACCCTTCACGAGCTGCGTCGCGAGAAATTGACCGAGGACGGGTGAATCGCCCGGCGGCCCCGCGGGACCTCTCGGCCCGGCGTCGCCTGTATCCCCTTTCGGACCCTGGGGGCCAGCATCGCCCTCGGGACCCTGCGGACCCTGGGGGCCAGCATCGCCCTCGGGACCCCGGGCACCTTCGGGGCCAGCGTCACCCCTGGGACCCCGGGGGCCTTCGGCACCCGCTGAGCCGTCGGCACCGCGCGGCCCTGCCGGACCCGCTGAGCCGTCGGCTCCGTTGCAAACGACCACCATCTGATCGCCGAACGTCAACGCACTGCCTCCGCCGGCGCAGCGCGAATCCCCCGCGCTGATGGGGGAGAGCTCGACCGTGATCGCGGAGCCGTTGCACACGTACGTCGTCGCCGATACTTCTCCGCTGTCGAGCTTTCCGTTGCGGTTCTTGTCTGCTCCTGCCCGAAGCGCTTGTCCACCCGCCGCGCAGTGCGTTCCCGGGTCTTCGGGCACGAACTGCGTCAAGGCATTGAAGCCCGGAGAGCCATCGTCGCACGCGATGATACCGAAACATGGGAACAGCGCGACGAGCTGAACGAGCTCGTGAACCCTTGGCACCCGGTAGCTCCTGGAAGACAGCATGCGACCTTCTTATCCGACTCCAAAGAAGCGCACTGTTAAAAACGGTGGGCGCGTGCGCGGCGCGGCAACGACGTCCAGCGCGCAACACGCGGCTTCAAGGGCCCGCGAGACACGACCAGAGCGCGGCCGTCTGCGCGTCGCAGCCCACGAGGCCAACCTGGCCGGCCGTGGTGCAGTCGTATTTCGGCGAGGCGCCGCCGCAGGTGTAGAGCGCGCGGTACTGCGCGGCACACTGGCTCGCCCGCACCGCTTCGCATCCCGTCACGCAATCCGACTGCGACACGGGCCCCGCCGAGCACTTCGCGGCGAGCACACCAGGGCACGTTGCGTCGCACGTCGGCAGCCCGGTGCTCGACCCGCCGCCTGCGCCGGTCGCGCCACCGTCAGGGGACGTTCCGCTCTTCGTTCCCCCGCTGTCGCTCCCGCACGCGCCGAGCAACCCGAGAGAGACGAGGACGATCGCGAGTACAGACTTCTCCATCCGGACACGATACCGCCTCTGGCGCCATGTGCGTAGCGCCGCTTTCATGAGGCGGCCTTGGACGCCAGGGCGCTTCGACCACCGATGAACACGAGCCGGTCCGCGTCACGTCCGGTCGATTTCCGATCTCCGCGTGATATCCTTCTGAACGATGGATCTCGAACGCATGCTGGCGAAGTGCAAGAGCCAGCAATGGAGCGTCGAAGACCTCGATTGGGGTGTGACTCCGCGAGCGATGGATCGAGACGCGGAGATGGCCATCGTTCAGTACTTCAAGGATATGGCGGCGATCGAACGACTCGCCGGCGCACTCTTCGAAGAGCAACGACGCCTCGTCTCCGATGAGACTCTGAAGGCGATCTTCGCGAGCTTCGTGGTGGACGAGGAACGGCACGCGATCGCCGCGGAGCGGCTCGCCGCGCACTACGACGTCCATCATCACGCCGCGTACAGGACGACCCCCGAGCTCCAACGCTTCGCGCTTCATTTCTTGAATGCCGTTCAGTTCTTCACTCCGGAGATCGCGAACGCCTACATCACCGGCGGTGAGCTGCTCCTCGACATTGCCCTCCTGCGTTCGTTGAACGACTACGTGCACGACGAGATGAGCGAACGAGCCATGGAGCTCATCAATCGCGACGAGTCGCGCCACATCGCGATCGATTTTTACATGACGGAGTTCTACGCCTCGTCGCGCTATCAAGACCTGGTGGCGGGGCAGCCCAGAAAGCCCTTCGCCGATCAGCTCAGAGCGTGGCGAGCCTTCGCGGGAGTGCTCATCGCCGCGGGGCCGTTCCTGGAGCGCGTCTTCTTCGCGCCGATGGCGAGAGTCGACCCGAGCGGCAAGCGACTGCGCGAGGCGGTGAAGCGGATGCAGATCTTGGGGAGCCGCAAGGGTGTCCGCGATCGCCCGTTTTACAAGTTCATGAGCACGCTCCGGGTCGCGAACAAGCATCCACTGGTCGGACCGATCCTCGGGAGGGTCACGCGCCGGCTCTCGGGGAACTTTCCCGACGAATTCGCGGGGCAGCTGTACGACGCGGGCGAGCTCGCGCGCGCCGACGGCATGCAGATAGACGAGCTTGCCGAAGAAGCGCTCCAGGCGAAGTACGCCAACTGACGGTCGATGTGGCCAGCACCTTCGCCGCGACGACTGGGCCGCATCAAGACGACGCTGCCGGGGTCGCAGACACAATTCGCAACGAATGAATAAAACGAGCGACACGCCGTAGCGGCAAGTTTGCCGAGATGCTCGAACAGCTCTCGGCCGACGTCTCGACGGTCATCAGTCTTCCCGGGCTCGATCCCGTCGCGTATCCGCCGGCATTCCCGGCGCCCGGCCGAGCCCGCGCCCGCGACGTGCCGGTGCGGGTCGCGAGACCTCCGCGCGACTTCGGCGACATCAGTGGATACGAGGTGGAGGCCGAGCTCGGCGCGGGCGGCATGGCGCGCGTCTACGCCGCACGGGACCGTCGCTCGGGCGAACGTGTCGCCTTGAAGATCGCCGCGGATACGCCCTTCGCGCGTCGCCAGCTCGTCAGGGAAGCGGCGATGCTACGCCGCCTGATTCATCCGAGCATCGTGTCGATCCTGGATTCGGGTACGGTCGACGACCGGCCCTTCTACACGATGGAAATCATCGACGGCGTCACGCTCCGCGACTGGATGCACCAGCACGGACGCCTGCCTTCGCACCGCGCCGCCGAGGTCTTGCTCGAGCTCTGCGGCGCGCTGCATGCGGTGCACGAGAGCGGCCTCGTGCATCACGACGTGACGCCGGCGAACATCATGCTCGGCGAGGGGCACACCGGCTCCGCCCGCTTGTTCCTCCTCGACTTCGGGCTCGCGCGGAAACCGGACGCGCAGGGGCCGTCGATGCTGGTGGCCGGCACGCCGGGCTACATGGCTCCCGAGGTGGTCGTCGGCGAACCCTCGGATCGACGGGCCGACGTCTACAGCGTCGGCGCGATCGGCGCCTTCCTCGTCTCCGGTGGGGAGCCCGATGCGGCGGTGACCTCCGTCGAAGCGCCGTCTCGCTCATGGGCCTTCGACGAGATCCGACGATGCGCCCTGCGCACCGTGATCCGCCGCTGTCTGAGCGAAAGGCCCTGCGACCGATTCGCGACGGTCACCGAGCTCGAGGCCGCCGTCGTGTCCGCGATGAGCGATCACGACGGACCGAGGCATTGACTAATCGAGGTCCCCTGATGGCCGGACAGGTTCGCTCCGGAGCGCCGGTCGAGTTGACCGCCGAACGGCAGAAGAACACGAATGTACTGTAAGCGAAACCACACAC
>DATAZL010000094.1:0-21998 GCA_036272055.1 Polyangiaceae bacterium
CAGCACGACCTGCACGACGCTCACTCTAGCAACCGACCGGCCCTCGCGCATCCCAATCCTCCGTGGGGGCGTCAGCCTCCACGGTGCGACGGCACTTATGTACAGTCGTTTCGGATGCTCAGGGCCGGGAGATGCCCTGCATGCCCCGCCCAGCGAAGTATGCCCGGAGGACGTCTCGCGCCAGATCCGCCGCCTTAACCTGCCAGATGGGCGTGTTGACCACCAAGACCGACACCGCGACCTCGGGCTGCTCCGCCGGCGCGAAGCCGATGAACCACGTGTAGTGGCGGTCGCTGGTGTGCTCGGTGAGCGTCCCGGTTTTCCCCGCAACCTGGACGCCGGGCAAATATGTCTCACCCGCGTGGTCGTGAAAACTCTTGAACGCGGAGCCGGCAGCCACCGTCTGGACCATCATCTTCCGGAGCTCGGCGGCGGTCTCGGGACGGATCGCATGATGGAGCACGTGCGGCGGCCGCGTCTCTTCCCAGACCTTGTCCTTGTTCGCGAGCACGCGCTGCACGATGCGCGGCTCGAGCGCGACGCCGCCGTTGGCGATGGTCTGCGCGACGGACGCGCCCATCAAGGGTGACAACGTCGAGTGCCAGAAGCCCGCCGCGGAGCGCGCGAACTCCGTCGGGTCGTCGGGGATCTCGATCTTCGGCGGATCGTTCGGCACCGCGAACGGCACCGACGCACCGAATCCGAACGCCGCGGCGGTCGCCTCGAGCTCCGGCGGCTTGAGGTGCTTCTGCGCGAGGCGCGCGAAGACGACGTTGATGCTGCGTCCGAGGGCCATCGCCATCGTCGCGCACCACTTGTCTTTCTTCGGATCGTCGACGAGCTCCTCGGCGAGAACGAGGCTCTTGCCGCCGTGATAACACTGCTCGGTGCCGCCGTTCAGGCCCGCGGTCTCGATGAGGGCGGCGCTGGTGATCACCTTGAACGTGCTCGCCGCGGGCGCCGTCGCGCGCGCGTTGACGTCGAACGACGGCGCGTCGGTGACGTGGCTCGCGTAGGCGAGCAGGTTGCCCGTCTTGACGTCCATGAGCACCGCACCCGACTCCGGGATGCGATACCGCTCCATGATCGAGGACGCCGTCCGCTGGATGTCGGGGTCGACGGTCAGCTCCGCGGTCCGTCCATTCGGCAGGGCCGCGGTGACCCGGTGCGGAAGCACCGCGAGCTGCGTGAGGTCGAGTCCCTCGAAGCTCGGCGGCTCGACGTCCACCGGCGTGACCGCGCTCGTTATCTTCGACAGCGGGCCCTGCACGTCGTGCAGCACGATTCGACCCTGCACTACCGGGACCAGCGCCGAAGTGATTCCGACGGCAGCGCCGATGCCAATCCACCTTGCGTAGGCGCGCATCGTGTTGCCGGTTACCCACCCGGGAGCCGGTCGGCCAACTTCCGTACGAGAACTATAGCGCCCTCCTCGTCCCTGGGCGGTGATAGGCTGCTCACAGATGGGCGATGCCCCGTTCAGCGCAAATCTGGAGATCGGGAACACTTCCGTCCTTCTGGCCCTCTCGGGCCCCCAGAGCCGGCTCCTCGGTGAGCTCTCGAAACAATCGGGCGCCGACGTCAATCTCCGGGGCAACACCATCCTCATCTCGGGGCAGGAGCCCGACGTCCGCGTCGCTCACCGGTTCCTCAAGGACGCGGCCGAGCTCGTGGAGCGGGGCGTCGAGATCGGCCCCCATGACGTGGCCCACTCGGTGCGCTCGCTCCGCAATAACCCCAACGCGACCCTCACCGAGCTCCTCGACGAGATCGTCCTCGTCTCCCCGAAGCGCCGCCCGGTCGTTCCCAAGGGTCCGACCCAGCGCCTCTACGTCGAGGCGATCCGCACGCACGACCTGACGTTCGGCATCGGACCGGCCGGCACCGGCAAGACGTATCTGGCCATGGCGGTTGCCGCAAGCGCGCTCATGCAGCGCACCGTGAAGCGCATCGTGCTCACGCGGCCAGCGGTCGAGGCCGGCGAGAAACTCGGCTTTTTGCCGGGCGATCTGGCCGAAAAGGTGAACCCGTATCTTCGCCCGCTCTACGACGCGCTCCACGACATGCTCGAGTTCGACAAGGTCGATCAGATGCGCGAGCGCGGGCAGATCGAGGTCGCGCCGCTCGCGTTCATGCGCGGGCGAACGCTGAACGACTCCTTCGTCATCCTCGACGAGGCGCAGAACGCCACCAGCGAGCAGATGCGCATGTTCCTCACGCGCCTCGGCTACGGCTCGAAGGCCGTCGTGACCGGCGACATGACGCAGACCGATCTGCCTTCCGGGTCGCGGAGCGGGCTCCGTGAGGCGCGCACCCTCCTCGAGGGCATCGACGGCATCTCGTTCTGCGAGTTCACCGACGCGGACGTCGTACGCCATCCCCTGGTGCAGAAGATCGTCGTCGCCTACGAGCAGCTCGACGCGCGAAGGCTCGCACGCAAAGAAGCGGAAACGTCCGGGCACGGCCGGGGCTCGCGCGACGGTGGGGACGAATCCGGCGGCGGCAAAGCTCCGCCCTGATCGCGGCGGAAGCCACTGACGGCCGGCCACGGTCGTGATATCGCCCGCGCATGCCGGAAATCATCGAGGTACGCGCGCGCGAAATCCTGGATTCTCGGGGTAACCCGACCGTCGAAGCCGACGTCTTCACCGAGAGCGGGTTCGGGCGAGCCGCGGTGCCGAGCGGCGCATCGACCGGCGAGCACGAGGCCGTCGAGCTCCGCGACGGCGACAAGAAGCGTTACCTCGGCAAGGGCGTCACCAAGGCCGTCGAGAACATCGTCGATCATCTCCGTCCGGCGATCGTCGGCATGTCGGCCTTCGACCAGGCAGCGGTTGACACGCGACTCATCGACGCCGATGGCACCAAGAACAAGGGCAAGCTCGGCGCGAACGCGATCCTCGCGGTCTCGATGGCCGTGGCGCGTGCGGCGGCGGATGCCGTCGGCTTGCCTCTCTACAGGTATCTGGGCGGCGCCCAGGCGCGCGTCCTTCCGACGCCGATGATGAACATCCTCAACGGCGGCAAGCACGCCGACAACGGTCTCGAGGTGCAGGAGTTCATGATCGTCCCCCTCGGCATGCCCTCCTTCTCGGAGGCGCTCCGCGCGGGCACCGAGGTGTTCCACACGCTGAAGGCGAACCTCCACAAGGACGGCCTCACGACCGCCGTCGGTGACGAGGGCGGGTTCGCGCCGCGCCTCGCGACGAACGAAGAGGCGCTCCAGCGCATCCTCAAGGCCATCGAGGACGCCGGCTACAAGCCGGGCGAGGAGATCGCGCTCGGTCTCGACTCCGCGTCGAGCGAGTTCTTCTCGAAAGGCAGCTACACCTTCGACAAGAAGGCGCGCACGGCGGATGAGCTCGTCGGCATCTACGCCGCGCTCTGCGACAAGTACCCGATCATCACCATCGAGGACGGCCTGGCCGAGAACGACTGGGCGGGCTGGAAGGCCCTCACCGAGAAGCTCGGCAAGAAGGTACAGCTCGTCGGAGACGACCTCTTCGTGACGAACAAGGAGCGCCTCGCGGACGGCATCGCGAAGGGCGTCGCCAACTCCATCCTCATCAAGCTGAACCAGATCGGCACCGTCACCGAGACCCTCGACACGATCCGGCTCGCCACGTCGTCGGCCTACACGTCGGTCATCTCGCACCGCTCCGGTGAGACCGAGGACTCGTTCATCGCCGACCTCGCCGTCGCGACCAACGCCGGCCAGATCAAGACCGGCAGCCTCTCCCGCAGCGATCGCATCGCCAAGTACAACCAGCTTCTCCGCATCGAAGGCGAGCTGGAAGACGCCGCGGTGTACGCCGGCAAAGATCCGTTCGCGCGACGAGGCTGAGCGTTGATGCCGTCGTCGTTCCGACTGGCATTCGCCCCGATATCGGTAGCCCTCGGTCTCGCGACGGGCTGCTGCCATCAGCCGCACGGCCCACACGACTTCCACGGGAACGTCCTCTCCGTCACCGGGACGGGCGACTTCGAGGCGACGCCGGACATCGCGCGCATCACGCTCGGCGCGGAAGCCGCGTCACCGACTGCGGCGGAGGCGACCGCGTCCACGACGACGAAGATCGCGGCGATCCTCGCCGCGGTGAAGCAAGCCGGCGTGGCCGACAAGGACGTGCAGACGTCGCAGCTCTCGATCTACTCGGAGCAGCTCACGCCGCCTCCTCCGCCGGCGCCGCAGCCGGCACCCATCGGCCCGAACCGCGGCTCGCCGGTCGCCCCGCAAACGCCGCCCGCGCCGCAGTTCGTCTATCGCGCGACGAACAGCGTCACCGTCACCATCCGTCAGATCGATCACGCCGGCGCGGTCATCGGCGCCGCGTTCGCCGCCGGCGCGAATCAGGCGGGCGGCATTCAATTCGACGTCGAGAATCATCAGCCGCCTGAAGATCAGGCGCGCGCGAAGGCGATGGCCGACGCGGCGCACCGTGCTTCCGAGCTCGCGCGCCTCGCGAACGTGAAGCTCGGTCACGTCGTGAGCATCGCCGAAAGCGGCGCGGAGACACCCGGCCCTCAGCCCTTCTTCGCCGGCAAGGTGATGTCCGCGCGCTCCGAGGGAGCCGTGACGCCAGTCGAGAGCGGCCAGATCAAGGTGACGTACACCGTGCAGGTCGCGTACACGCTGGATCGCGACTGACGTTCGACTGTGCCGCTTGCGGTGTCCGTCGGGCCCCTCGCGCCCGCTTCCGGCGGTCTCATGATTCGTCACATTCATTCCCTTCAAAATGCGTGGGGAACAGCGCACGGGACCTGATTGAGGGGAAGGGGCCGAGCCAGGGAGAGCGTGAGCGTGAGCGGGCGCCCCTCCGCCAGATTCAGGGGCACCGAGATCAACGCGCGCTCCATCTCATCTCCGAGCGAAGAAGAACGCGCACGCAGCTTGGGCAGAGGTCCAGTACGTCGATACCCTCAAAAGTCCCGAGAGCCACTTCCCCTGCAACCCCTTCTCCCTTCCTTTGACCCGCTCCCCTTGCTCCTC
Source organism: Polyangiaceae bacterium (assembly GCA_036272055.1). Classification (GTDB taxonomy): domain Bacteria; phylum Myxococcota_A; class Polyangia; order Polyangiales; family Polyangiaceae; genus DASZVB01. The sequence goes on from DATAZL010000094.1 coordinate 4,991, forward strand.
CTCTAGCTCCCGCTCTAGCTCTTGCTCTCGCGGTACATCGCAACGTTTTCCGGAAGCCCCCACTACCAAGTGACGAGGGCAGTGAGCCCAAGACAGGCGTGCGATCGTCAGTCGCCGCGCCCGCGGTCGGCGCTGAGACCGAGCACGTTGAGCGGGTCGTCGGAGAGGGAGAATCCGAGACGATCGCCGAGGCGGACCGTCGTTCTGAGGAACGGGCCGTCGAGGAAAAGACAGGCTTCGCGCATCTTGCTGGTGACGGAGATGGACTTGCCGGGAGCGCAGAAGAGCTTCGTCATGTCGTAGACCCAGCCGCCGCCGGCGAAGGGCTCGCGCACCACGAACTCGAGACGCCGCGAGCCGAGCGGCAGTATGTCGCCACCGGCGGAGTGGAGCGCGCCGGTCGAGCCGGCGGCGGTACCGACCCAGAACCCGCTCGACACCTGCTCCTCACGATGCCCGGCGTGGGCGACGACGTAGCGCGACGCGGCTGCCGGCGTCTCGTGCGAGAAGAGCGCCTCGTTCAGCACGCGCTTCGAGATCACGCGGCCGTTCTGTTCGACCTGCATGCGGGCTAGACGGATAGCGCGCATCTTGCCGTCGAGGGCGCGCGCGAGCATCGCCTCGGCGTTCGCGCGACGGCTCGCGCAGAAGAAACCGACGCTCGAGTGCGGCGAGCTGTTCACGCCGAGGATCGGCGTCGCGCCGACGTGGTGCGAGGCGGCGAGGAGCGTCCCGTCACCGCCCACGGTGACGACGAGCGCCGCGTCGCTCGCGTCGAACACGGCGCGCGGCGCCTGTAGCTTCCACACGCGTGCGCCGAGGGCTTTCAGGGCGCGCTCGACGACGGCGAGGGTCACGACGTGCTCGCGGTGCGACGAGACCCACACCGCGACGCTGGGGTCCTTCTTCTTCACGAGACGGCGGACCTCGGGGTCGCGCTCGTCCTCGACGTAGCGGCTGTAGGGCGTCTTCTTGACGACGAGCACGACGCGCGGACCGCTCACGGGTAGCGCTCCGCGAGCCGGCGGAGCGCGAGCTCCGTCTTGCCGTCCTCGATCTCGCCGCGCGCGCACATGGCGAGGCCTTCCCGGAGCGTCACCTCGAGGATCACGCCGTCCTTCTCGAGCGCCGAGCCGTCGAGGCCGGGCTCGGCCCGTTTCGTGGGTTCGACCACGACTTCGTAGAAGAAATGCCGCTCCGCGATGACGCCGGGGGACGGATACATGCTCGGCCCGAGTGGACGGAATTGCTCGACCGAGACGTCGAACCCCACCTCTTCGTTGAGCTCCCGGGCCGCGCCCGCGACGACGCCCTCCGGCGTCTGCTCGTCTTGCTCGACGAGCCCGGCGGGGAGCTCCCAGAGACCACCCTTGGTGTCGGGCAGGGCGATGGGCGCTCTCGACGCACCGCGAAAGTACACCGGGGGACGGAGCGCGCTCCGAAGATAGACGCGCCGCGTGCCGTCGGTAGCCACGTGATGAGCGACGATCACGACGGCGTCGATCGATTTGCGGTCGACCTCGTCGTAAACGAACGGTGAACTCACCGTCCCGTCCGGGTAGTGAGCGCGAAGCTTTCTACGGACGAGACGCAGGAAGCCTGGGTCCGCCGCCGGCGAGATATCCTCGATCAACTCGAGCCGGATCGAGGGAAACTCGGGCGGCCCACTCTTAACGGACATGTGGCGCTCCGGCGCTCCTTGCCTTGGAAGGCGCGCGCAGAGTACATCGAGGGGGAAAATAGTGGGAGAGACGATGACTCGACATCGCTACCGTTGGCAATTCCCCATGGCGGTCGCGGTCGCCTGCGGGGTCGTTCTGGCCACGCCGTCCGGCTTTGCAAAGCCGAAACAGCCTGCGAAGGCAAAGATCGAGACGGTGAAGCTCGATCTCCCGGTGCTGAAAAAGCAGCTCGCCGGTGACGAAGGGGAAGCCGTCGCCGCCCTCACGACGATCGGTGAATCGGGGAACCCCGAGGGAGCGCCGCTCGTCGCCGACGTGCTCGCCCGCGGCGGCACCGAGCCCATCATCGAGGAAGCGCTGAAGGCCGCCGGCAAGCTGAAGACGCCGATCCTGAGCGCCGCGGTGGCGCCCTATGTGTGGCATCGTTCGGAAGAGATCCGTCGCGCGGCCGCCCGCGCCCTGGTGAAGACGAAGGGCCCCGTCGCCGTCTCGACGCTGTCGAAGGCGCTGCGCAGCGAGGACCCGAGCGTACGCGGCACCGCCGCCACCGGCCTCGGTGAGCTCGGCGCGCGCGAGTCGATCAAGGATCTGTTCAACGCGCTCGACCACGGCGTGGCCGAAGCAGCGGCGTCCATCGGGCAGCTCTGCAAGCCCGAGGAGTGCGAGGACTACGCCGGGCGCACCGGCAAGCTGACCTTCGACGTCATGCAGACGGGCTTCGATCAGATCCTGTTCCGTCCCGTCGCGGAGATCTCCGACGAGGACAAGCTGAAGCTCGTGGGTCGCATGCGCGAGCTCGGGACCGTCGAGGTCGGGAAGTATCTCGCCGACGTCGGAGAGCGCTGGCCGAAGGACTGGAGCAAGAAGGTGAAGCAAGCCATCGACTCGGCCGCCCACGCCGCGGCCGCCGGAGCGAAGAAATGAGCGCCCGCGTTCTCTCCCTCGCCGCCCTCACCGCGGCCGGCGCCGTCGCCTGCGGCGGCGCGAGCCTGCGCGGCCCCGCCTTCAAGGAAGACTGGCAGGACGACGGAGGCCGCGCGATCGCCGGCGTCGCTGCGCGCCTCGAGAGCACGAAGCTCCCCGAGAGCAAGGGGCTCGTCCTCGGCGTCACGAAGTCGGGGCTGGTCGGCATGGGCCTCGACGGCTCCGGCAAGTGGTCGCACGCGGGCCTGCCCGATTCGCGTCCCGCGATCGCCGGCTCGGTCGTCGTGTACACCGCGGGCGGTCAGCTCGTCGGGCTCGACGGCACGAGCGGCAAGGAGCTCTGGCACGTCGCAGTGGGCGCGGACAAGCGCCTCCGCGGCGCTGGCGACGACGGCACCACGACGGTCGCGACCGTCGCAGGGCCTTCCGGGGGCGGCACCGTCGTCGTCGCGGTCGGCCGTGGCGCCAACCTGCTCCAGAGCTGGACGCCGGACCAGGACGTCGGCGTGCCCGGCGTCGCGGGCGGCACCGTGTTCGCGCCCTGGAACAGCCAGTACGTCTCCGCTCTCGACGTCGCGAGCGGCGACGAGATCGGCCGTGTGCTCGCGCGCACCGTCGTGAGCCGCGCCGTCGCCATCGGCGGGTCGCTCTACTTCGGCGAGAGCGCGCTCGTGAAGTTCGACTCCGCGATATCCCTCTCGGCGAAGGGCGAAGCCCACGTCGTGAAGCTCCCGGAGCGCGAGCTGCCCGGCAAACCGACCTGGTTCCCGAGCGGCGTCACCGTGCTCCCGGCCAACGCCGGCGCGCCCGACGCGATCCGCTTCTACGCGCGCCCCGCGGAGCGCGACGGGAAGCTCGCCATCGACTCGGAGCGCTTCGCGGCGACGTATTTCCGCATCGCCGTCGGGTTCGATTCCGTCGACGGCGCGCTCCGCTGGACGCGCACCCTTCCGGCAGAGGTCATCGGCGGCGACGCCGCGACGAACGGCTTCGCGTTCTGCGACGTGAACGGCGACGTGTGGCTCGCCGATGCGCGCGCAGGAGGCGCGGCCGGCAAGGCGAGCGTCGGACAGCCGCTCGAAGCGTGCGTGGTCAGCGCCGGCGCGTTCCAGGTCGGCAGCGGGTCCGACACCGGTAGCCTGACGTCGCAGATCACCGAGGCGATCGAGCTCCGTGACGCGCAGATGGCGACGGTCCAGCGCTTTCTCCTGCGCGAGCTCGGCACGAACGAGAACGATCCCGGCGTCACCAAGACGCTCCTCGATCTCGCGAGCGACGCGCGCACCCAGCCCGAGGTCCTCGCCGAGGCGCGCAGTCTGCTCGCCGCGCGACGGAACGGCGTCGAGTTCATGCTCCAGGCGCTCGAGCGCCACTACGACTTCCTCTCCGACGTGCTCCGTCCGCCGCCCGTCGGGCCGCTCGCGGACGCGCTCGCGGCGGTCGGCGAGAAGCGCGCCGCGCCGCTGCTCGCCGCACACCTGAACGACCCTTCCGACACGCCGAACGACGCCCGTCACGCGGCGCACGCGCTCCTCAAGCTCGCGACCGGTGACGAGCTCGCCGCGGTGAAGACGTTCTTCTCGCTCTATCACTCGACGGCGAACGAGGACGACCTCGTCGCGGCCGCCGTCGACGCTGCGCGTATCCTCGTGAAGCTCGGCGGACCCGACGGAACCGCCGTCGTCCAGCAAGCGGCGCGCGATCCCCTGACGATCCCCGCGGTGCGCGAAGCCATCGCGAGCCTCGCTCCGGCAAAACCGGGCTGAGCGGCGCGAGCGGACCCTAGCGGCGAGCGGCGAGCGGCAAGCGGCCGGCGAGAACCCGAAACGAAGGCAGCGGCTGGCGACGGAACGGCGCGGCCGCTACCGCCTGCGCAGGCGGCGTAGTAAACCCGCGCCGTGACGGACGCGCCCATCTCGTTCTTCGCTCGGCTCTGGCTCGCCCTCGTGTGCGCGCTCAGGGTCGTCTTCGATCCACGGCTCGCCGTACGCGTGAACGCCCTCGTCGCCGCGCGTGAAGCGCCGGAGAGCGAACCGGCAACTGCCGTGGTCGTACCCCCGGCACCTTCCGTCGTGCCGCCGACGCCTGCGACGACAGGGAGCAAACCCCCGATGGAAACCGAGCCCGCCGATGCGCTCGGGTTGCTCGCGCTCCTCCAGCGCGAAGGTCGGCTCGTGGACTTTCTCAAGCAGGAGATTGACTCCTTCGGCGACGCGGACGTCGGCGGGGCGGCAAGAGTCGTCCATGCCGGTTGTCGGAAAGCGCTGCTCGGCCATTTCGATCTGTCGCGGATCCGCACCGAGGCGGAGGGCACGACGATCACCGTGCCGGAGGGGTTCGACGGACGGAGCGTGAAGCTCACCGGCAACGTGCAGGGGAGCGCGCCCTATCGCGGCGTGCTCCGTCACGGCGGATGGCGCGTCGAGGCCGTTCGCCTGCCGACCCTCGTGGCGGGCTACGACGCGACCATCATCGCGCCCGCGGAGATCGAGCTGTGACGGCGCGCTCGGTCGTCGGCATCGACCTCGGAACGACGCACTCCGCCCTCGCCCACGCGAGCGAGGATGACCCGGAGTCGCGCTCTGCGGCGCTCGACGTGCCGCAGCTCGCGGCGCCCGGCGTCATCGAGACGCACCCGCTTTTGCCGTCGTTCCTCTATTTCGCGCACGAGAGCGAGCCGTCGCTCGCCCTCCCCTGGGACGCCTCGCGTCGCTACACGGTCGGCGAGTACGCGCGACGGCGCGCCTCGGAGGTACCGACGCGCGTGGTCTCGAGCGCCAAGAGCTGGCTCTCGCACACCACCGTCGATCGGCGAGCGTCGATCTTGCCGCTGAACGCGCCCGCGGACGTCGAGAAGGTGTCCCCGGTGGAGGCGTCCTTCCGTTACCTCGATCACCTCGCCGAGGCGTGGAAGGCCGCGGGAAACGAGACGGAGCTCTCCGAGCAGTCCATCGTCCTCGCCGTTCCGGCGTCCTTCGACGCGGCCGCCCGCGAGCTCACGGTGGAAGCGGCGTTCGCCGCCGGCATGGAGGGCATCACGCTGCTCGAGGAGCCCCAGGCCGCGCTCTACGCCTGGATCGAGTCGGTCGGCGACTCGTGGCGCAAGCTGCTCCGCGTCGGAGACGTCGTGCTCATCGTCGACGTGGGCGGCGGCACCACGGATTTCTCCGCCGTCGAGGCCGTCGAATCGGACGGCGGGCTCGAACTCCGGCGCGTCGCCGTCGGCGATCACATCCTGCTCGGCGGCGACAACATGGATCTCGCGCTCGCCCACGTCGCGAGAGCAAAGCTCGAAGAAGAGGGTCACGAGCTCGACAACTGGCAGCTCCACGCCCTGATGCACGCGTCGCGGTCGGCGAAGGAACGCATCCTGTCGAGCGACGCGGCGTCGGTGCCGGTGGTCGTCCCGAGCCGCGGCTCCGAGCTCCTCGGCGGCTCGCTCCGCACCGTGCTCGAGCGCGAAGAGGTGGAGCGCATCATCGTCGACGGCTTCTTCCCTGAGGTCGCCGTGACCGACGAACCGACGCGGCGCGCGCGCACGGCGCTCACCCAGGTCGGCTTGCCGTACGCCGCCGACGCGGCCGTCACCCGTCATCTCGCGGCGTTCCTGCGCCGCCAGGCCGCCGCAGTCGGCGGAGGGTCGACAGGGATGCTCCGCCCGACGGCGGTGCTGTTCAACGGCGGCGTGCTCAAGTCGGAGCGCATCCGTACCCGCATCCTCGACACCCTCGGACGGTGGCTCCGCGACGCGGGCGCGCCGGCACCACGGGAGCTCCCCGCCGCGGATCTCGATCTCGCGGTGGCCCGCGGCGCCTGTTACTACGGCCTGGTCCGCAAGGGCCGCGGCCTCCGGATCCGCGGCGGCACTGCACAGGCGTACTACGTCGGGATCGAGAGCCCCGCGCCGGCGGTCCCGGGCGTCCCGCCGCCGGTCACGGCGTTCTGCGTGGCGCCGTTCGGCATCGAGGAAGGAAGCCGCGCGAACATGCCGCCGCACGAGCTCGGCGTCGTGGTCGGTGAGCCGGTGCGGTTCCGTTTCTTCGGCTCGACCGTCCGCCGCAGCGACTCCGCCGGCGACGAGCTCACACGCTGGAAACCTGGCGAGCTCGTGGAGCTCTCACCCATCGAGCTGACGCTGCCCGCCGAGGGTCGTCAGGTCGGCGAGGTCGTACCGGTAAGACTCGAATCCGGCGTCACGCCGATCGGAACGCTCGCGCTCGAAGCCGTCCCGCTGAACCCGCGCTCACCCGAGGAACGCTGGAAGGTGGAACTCAGCGTTCGCGGCTGAAACACGCCGTTTCCGTCGCCGCACGTTGAACGATCCGTGCGCACGAGGACGGGCTGCCTCACGTGCGACAAACGGATCAGGGTGAGCCAATCACGCGAACACGCGTTCGAGTGGCTCACGCCCCGACGAACGACTTTCATGTGGGCGCCAGCGCTCGACTTTTTGTCGGTTCGAACGGAGCGGGGGCGTTTTGGTACGCGGCGTGCTTCGTAGCTCGTCACGTCCGTTCGCTTCCTTCGCTTCTGGCACCTCTTACGCGAGCTGGGTCACTTCCGAAGCTCGGTGTCGTCGCTCCCGCTCCGGGCGTGTACGGCGACACCGAGCTCGGATTCTTTTTCTAGAAGGGGGCCCTTGGGCCCCCGCTTTCAAGTAACGGGGGGCCTTTGCCCCCCGCCGCTTCGCGGGCTCGCTGCGCTCGCGGGCTCGCTGCGCTCGCTTGGTTCCGCATCGTTGATGCCCCGGGGACCCCGAGTCACACGTCGTTCACGCTGACGGGAGTTGCGCGCCGACGGGACGGTTGCATGATGCGGCCGCTTGCGCGCGCCCGAGTACGTCGTCGGAATAGACCTGGGAACGACCCACACCGTCGTCGCGCGTGCGCGGCGCGGTGCCGGCGCGCACCCCGCGATCGTCGAGCTGCCGCAGCTCGTCGCCGACGGCTCGGTGGGCCAGAAGCCGCTCCTGCCGTCGGTGCTCTTCGCGCCGCTCGCGGAAGAAGCCATCGCCGACGTCTGGGGCGACGCCCCGTGGCTCATCGGCGAAGCGGCGCGAATCCGCGGCCAGCGCTTGCCTGGACGCGCCGTCACGTCGCCGAAGAGCTGGCTGTGTCACCCAGGGATCGATCGCCTCGCCCGCACGCTCCCGTGGGGCGCGAGCGAGGACGACACGCCGAAGCTGTCCCCCGTCGAGGCCAGCCGTCGCATCCTCGAGCACGTCCGTGCGGCGTACGACGGCGCGCACCCCGGCCATCCGCTCGCCGAGCAGGAGCTCGTGCTCACCGTCCCCGCGTCGTTCGACGAGGTCGCGCGCGAGCTCACCGTCCGTGCGGCGTCGGAGGCGGGCCTGCGCGTCCGTCTGCTCGAGGAGCCGCTCGCGGCGTTCTACGGCTACCTCGGCGCGCACGGAGACGGCGCGCTCCGCGAGCTCCTCGCCGGCGGTCGTGACGAGGCGTTCGTGCTCATCGCCGACGTGGGCGGCGGAACGACGGACCTGACGCTCGTCCGGGTGCGCCCCGACGGCGCGCACGGCACCCGCCTCGAGCGCGTCGCGGTCGGCCGGCACCTGCTGCTCGGTGGCGACAACATGGACCTCGCGCTGGCCCACGCGGTCGAGCAATCGATGCCGTCGCTGGAGCCGTCACTCTTCGCGGAACTGGTCCTCGCCTGTCGCACCGCCAAGGAGCGGCTTCTCGGGGACGCGCCGCCCTCTTCCGGCGAAGAGACGGTGCGCGTCCTCGGCCGCGGCTCCCAGCTCGTCGGTTCCGTGCACACCGCGAAGCTCACCCGCGAAAAAGCCGAGAGCCTCGTCGTGGACGGCTTCTTCCCTCTCGTCGATCGCAGCGGGACGCCCCGCGAGACGCGGTCCGGCCTCGTCGGATTCGGCCTTCCCTACGAACGCGACGCGGCCATCACGCGCCACGTGGTCGCGTTCATTCAACGTCATCTGCCGCCCGGCGTGCTGCCCGACGCGGTGCTCCTGAACGGCGGGGTCTTTCGCGCGCCGCTCGTGCGGCAGCGCTTTCTCGACGCGCTCTCCGACGGCGAGCGACGTCCCGTCACCCTGGTCGCGACCGATCCCGACCTCGCCGTCGCGCGCGGCGCAGCCGTCTTCGCGCTCGCCCTCGCCGGCTGGGGGCCGCGCATCGGCGGCGGCTCGGCGCGCGGTTACTACATCGGGCTCGCGAAGGAGGGCGACACGCGTCGCGGGATCTGCGTCGTGCCGCGCGGCGCGATCGAAGGTGAGCATCACGTCGTGCGCGTGCCGGGGCTCGCGCTCGTCGTCGGGCAACCGGTGCGCTTCGACCTCTACTCGTCGGACTCCAGCGCGGACGCGCCCGGCGCCGTCATCACGGTCACGAAGGACTTCGACCTCCTGCCGTCGATGACCGCGTCCTTCGACGCCAGTACCGACCACACCGGTGGACGCATCCCCGTGCACCTCGAGGGCGAGCTCACCGCGATCGGCACCGTCGATGTCGCCGCGGTGGAGAGCTCCTCGGCCGCTTCACGCTTCCGTCTGGCGTTCGATCTACGGCCGCGCGCACCGGCGCCATCGACGGCACCGCCGTCGATGCGCCCGCAGAGTCGCAGGCCGTCGGCGCGTCCCGACGACGGCAAGGTGGCCGCCGCGCTCGCCCTGGTGGAACGCGTATTCGGCAAGGGCCGCGCGGACGCCGATCCGCGTGAGGCGCGCCACCTGGTGCGCGAGCTCGAGAAGCTCGTCGGCGAGCGCGCGCTCTGGACGACGGACCTCTCGCGCACCCTGGCCGACGCCGTCCTCGTCGAACCGAAGGCGCGAAAGCGCTCCGTGGATCACGAGCGCGCATTCTGGATGCTCGCGGGATACTGCCTTCGCCCCGGCTACGGACACCCTCTCGACGAACGTCGCGTCGGAAAGCTCGTGCCGCTCGTCCCCGAGCTCGTCCTGTTCCCCGACGAGGCGCGCACCTGGCCGCAGCTCTGGATCGCGTGGCGCCGCGTCGCAGGCGGCCTGCTCGAGCCCGCGCAGACGAAGCTCCGCGATCTCCTCGATCCGTTCCTCTCCACCGACGAACCGAAGCCGAAGCGCCCCAAGAACGTCCGTCCGCAGGGCGCGCCGGAGATGCTCGACCTCGCCGCGTCGCTCGAGCGTGTCCCCTCTGCGCGCCGCGCTGCGCTCGGCAAATGGATCCTCGAGCGCACCTGGCGCGACCGCGATCCGCGCCTCTGGTCCGCGCTCTCCCGCGTCGGGGCCCGCGTGCCCACGTACGGCAGCGCGCACCACGTCGTCGCGCCCGTCATCGTGGAAAAGTGGCTCGATCATCTGCTGAGGGAGCGCTGGGCGGAGGTGCCGTCGGCGGCACGAGCTGCAGCCCAGATGGCGCGCGTCACCGGCGATCGCACCCGCGACGTCTCCGAGCCCATGCGCGTCGAGATCGCGAAGCGCCTCGAAGCGTCGAAGGCCCCCGCAGAGTGGACCCGCGCCGTCCGCGAATACGTCGCCTTCGACGACGCCGAAATGGCCGAATTTTTTGGGGAATCGCTCCCAGTGGGGCTAGTGCTGGGGATCGACTCGGGCTCTGACACGTACGAGAAATAGCGGCTCGATGCGCCGTCCCCCGGCGCTTGCGTGGCCGGCCAGTTCCCGCTGCCTTCTCGAATGCTTGCCCCATCAGCCGCAAGCTTGCGCCTCCAGAATCATTCACCCTCTGCGGTCGATTCACCGCCGCGGGGGAGCAGAAATCGAAAACATGGACCATTCCATGGCCTTGGCTCCTGGAGACGGCTCATGGATTGACAAGCAATTGCAACGACTTATATCCTCCCGAGGTTACCGTCAGCGCGACTGCACAGTTCCGTTCCAAGTTTTCGAGAACCGGCGGCTCTCGCGGACCGAGAGGGATGCCGTTGTCTCTCAGCGAGTTCTAGAATGTCTGCCGGACCGAGATACCCGAACCAGCAGCTCCGCTCCGTGAGCCTAGAGGCGCACTTCCCTGGGCAGCTGGGCGTCTACGCCGTCCTTGGGGAGATTCAGGCGGCCGCTGCCGAACCTGTTCGTTCCGAATCTGCAAGCTGGAGAGGCAGCAGCGCTGCGCCCCTTCCAGATGAGGGACGCCGAACAACGACGCTCGCTGGCGGTGGCAGTCAACCAGGTTGCGTTCGTGTCGTTCGACTACCCCGGCCACGAAACGTTCTTCGCCGAAGCGCTCCCCATGATCTCGGTCGCCCTGGAGCGCATCAAACCACAGCAGCTGAACGGGGTGACGTATCGATACGAGAACGAGTTGGGTCTCGCGCGCGATGAGCTTGGCGGGCTGCTACTCGACTCCACCTTTCCGGGAATTGTACCCGGGGTCTTTGCCGGCAGTCCCTCACGGGCGATGAACGCACTCTACGAGCACGCTTGGAATGAAGATGACCTACGAGGTCTTCGTGGGTTCCACGCTCGCGTCGAAGAGGAGCGAGGCGTCGCAGTGATGAAGCTCGGCGTCTTCGGCTGCATCGAGGGACCAGACCTCACGGATCTGGGACAGGCGTCGCACGCCGCTCATCGAGCGGGGCTTGAACTGTTCGAATCCCTGATCAGCGAAGACTTTCGGGAATTCATTAGCTCCAGCAAGGACTAGCGGACATGACGGCAGCAAATCGATTGCGGGACGTGACATTCGCCCAGGGGGGTGGCGCGACCACTTTCGTTCCCGTGTCACAGGACTCCTACGAGGCCGCCAGCCCGGGCGTGAGGAGCTTGATCTTCCCGGGCCCCAGAATGCAGGTCCGGCCCCAGATCGTCGCAGGGGATCGACGATACATATTGAGGGGCATGTTCGTGATCGATCTGGCCTACCTCGATGACGACGGACAGGTGTTCGCCAGCCATCGGTCTCTGCCCGTACATGGCTACGGACCCGACGAGGGCACCGCCCTCGCGGCCTTCTGCGAAGCCTTCGACTTCCAGTGGCGTCACTTGGTGGAGCAGCCGGAGGAGTCCCTCACAGCTGGCGGCAAGAAGCGACGCCAGGCCATGACGGCAGCTGTGCAGAGCATCGAGGATTCGTCCGTCTAGACGGGATTGCGCCGTGCCTCTTGAGCGTTCAGACATCGAAGCTAGCCTCAAGCGAAAGGGCTTCGTCGAAGAGGACCGCCGCCACCGCTTCTCCACCCTGGTGGTCGGCGGGCAGAAGGCCGGCATCACGACGATGACCTCAAAGGGGACCGGATACCGGACTCTCGATGACAGCCTGGTCGGTCAGATGGCTAAGCAGCTCAAGCTGACAAAGAAGCAGTTCGTCGAACTCGTGAACTGCACCATGACTTTCGATGAGTATGTCGCGCTGCTCAACGAGGCCGGCGAGCTGTAGAGAGTCTGACGAGTACGGTATCTACGGTGCTGCTTTCAGCCGCGCTTTCACGGCGGGCCACTCCGTATCGAGGATGCTGAAATAGACAGAGTCGCGGCGGTGACCATCCCAGCAGAGCATGTGAGAGCGCAGCGTGCCCTCTTCCTTTGCACCGAGACGCAGGAGCGCGGCGCGGGAGCGCTCGTTGCGGGCGTCGGTCTTGAACTCGACGCGCATAGCTCCCACCGTCTCGAAGGCGTGCGTGAGCTGGAGGAGCTTCGCCTCGGTGTTCGCGCCGGTGCGCTGTGCCCTCGGCAAGAGCCAGGTCGAGCCGATCTCGAGACGTCGATGCGTTGCGTCCGTCACTATGGTGCACGTGCTCCCTACGAGCTCGCCGGTGTTCTTCAGCCGCGTGAGGAAGAACAATCCGGCGCCGGACGCCATCAGGCGCTCGGCAGGTACGAACCTGTCACGCATGTCGTCCATCGTCTGCATGCGGGCCGGGATGTAACGGAAGATCTCCGGTGCGGAGAGCGCGGCGTTCGCGACCTCGTCGAAGTTCGACGGTTCGTACGGGACGAGGCGAACGACGTCGCCCTCGAGGGACACCTTTTCGAGCTTGAGGGGCGTCGTCATGGCGTTGCGACGGACAGCCTAGGACCGCGGAAAGCGGAGCGGGAGCACCCTTTCACGAGTCGTGGTAAGCGTTGCCCGCGATGCGTGCTCATGACGCCTGGCTCGTCGATCTCGACGGAACGCTCTACGTGCAAATGCCGGTGCGGCTCGCGATGGCGGCAGAGCTCCTCGCGTTCGGGCGCGGCGCGGTGGGGACGCTCCGGCAGTTCCGGAAACAGCACGAGGTCCTGCGGGAGAATCCGCCCGTCGAAGCCGTGCTCGACCCGTATCGCGCCCAGCTCGAGCGCACCGCGGAGGCCCTCGAGCACGACGTCGAGGCCGTCGCGGCGCTGGTGACGGAATGGATGCACGTGCGTCCCGGTCGCTGGATCCGTCTCTTCCGGCGCCGCGCGCTGCTCGCCGAGATAGAGGAGCACCGTAACGGCGGCGGCAAGGTCGCACTCGTGAGCGACTACCCTGCGCGCAAGAAGCTCGACGCGCTCGGCCTCACGTCGTTCTTCGACGTCATCGTCGCGAGCGGCGAACCCGATGGCCCGCGCCGTCTCAAGCCGGATCCGGAGGGGTATCTCCTAGCCGCGAAGGCGCTCTCCGTCGAGCCGTCGCGCTGCCTCGTCATCGGCGACCGCGAAGACGCCGACGGCGCCGCCGCAAGAGCCGCCCGGATGTCCTTCCGCCGCATCGGCTGAACGCGCGCGTCGACACCGCGGAGAACCCGCACGCGAAAGGACAGGGGTTCACGCCGCGGCGACGCCGCGGAGCTTCGGGTTCCATTGAGTCACGCGGTTACGGCCTTCGCGCTTCGAGGCGTAGAGCGCTTCGTCGGTGGCCTTGAAGAGGGCGTCCCAGTCGTTGCCGGCGCGCGGGAACGTGGCGATGCCGATCGAGCACGTGATGCGGATCGGCTGCTCCCGGGCGTGAAAGGTCGTGGCCTCCATCTGCTCGCGGATACGCTCGGCGAGGAGCTGAGCGCCCGCGGCGTCCGTCTCCTCGCACACGACCACGAACTCCTCGCCGCCGAAGCGACCGACCGCGTCGGTGGTGCGCTTGGTGCGGCGGAGGATCTCCGCGAAACCCTTGATCACGACGTCGCCGACGTCGTGCCCGTGGGTGTCGTTGACCTTCTTGAAGTGATCGAGGTCGCACACGAGGACGCTGAGCGGCTTCTCGAAGCGCTCGGCCGAGCGGAGCTTCTGCTTCGCGACCTCGGTCAAGGTGCGCTTGTTGTAGAGGTTCGTCAGCCCGTCGGTGGTGGCGAGGTCTTCCAGGCGCTTCACCATGCGCGCGTTGGCGAGCGAAACCGCGACGTGGCGAGCGAGGACCTCGAGCGTCGTGCGCACCGAGTCTCCGAATGCACCCTTATGGCTCGAGCCGAGCACGAGCGTGCCGAGCGCGCTGTCGTGGACGAGGAGCGGGAGCACGACGAGGCTCGGCATCTCCGGTGGACGGATGCGCCGCGTGAAGACGACCTGCCGCGCGGGGTCGTAGTCGCCGCGATACGGGAGAGGATGCTTGTTCGCGATGACCATGGCGACGAGCCCGCCGTTGTGCCGGAAGCTCTGACCGACGAGCTCCGCTGCGCCCTCGCCGCTCGCGGCGCAGATCTCGTGCGTCCCCTGCTGTCCGTCGCGATGAAACAGGGTGACGACCGCGAAATCGAAGGCGGCGAACTCGCGCGCGCTGCTCACGCCGGCCTCGATGACCTGCGCCTCGGTCGTCGCGAGGGCGAGCTGATCGACGGCGCGGTAGAGCTTCCCCTGCTCGACCTTGGCCCGCTCGAGCTGGACGAACACGCGTTCGTTCTCGATCGTGCGGAGGACGAAGTCGGTGACGCCGGTGAGGAGCGCGACGTCGTCCTTCGTGAACGGCTCGGGCCGGTCGCGATCGACGACCAGGAGCCCGCGGGCAGCGCCGTGCTCGCGCACCGGAACGGCACACACCGACTCCACGGCAGGCATCGTCTTGTAGAAGGGGACCACCTTGCGCGCGCGCCCGTCGGTGAGCGACACCGGTTCCCCGCTCCGGAGCGCAGCGCCGAAGAGCCCCTCGGCGACCGAGAACGGACCTCGATCGATCTCGACGTCGTCGGTCGAGATCTCGCGCACCGTCAGGGTGGTGCCTCCCTCGCCCGCCCAGAGGATGGCCGCGGTGCGAAGCCCGAGGGCGCGACGGAGGAGCCGCAGGGTGACGTGCACCGAGCCGTGGATCTGGTCGACGCTCGACCTGAGCATGCGCTCCGGATCGCCCTTCGGCGGCGCGTTCATCGGGCTGGAGACGGGCTCGACGGCGGATGTCGGCGCGCCGATGAGCCGGTACGAGCGCGCATCGTCGCGCATGCGCCGGATCTCGCCGTCGACACGCGCACGGGAGAGACGTCGCACGCGCGCGATCTCCGCGCGGAAGACGACCAGGTTCAGCGCCGCGAACGACACGATGAGCGCCGCGTGCGGCAGGAGATCGCGTCCCGGGCGACCGAGCCGCACCTCGTCGATGCCCCACTCGAGCAAGACGGCGAAGAGCACGGTCGCGACGGCGGCCGGCGGGCGCGCGAACGCCGCGGTCAGCATCATCAGCGAATAGACGAGCGGGTAGTACGCGCCGCCGAAGCCGCCCGGCGTGGAGACCACGACGAGGTACGCGAGCACGGCGAGGTGCGTGAACAGCTCGACGTCGAGGCGCGCCGTGTCTCGCGGCGCCACTCGCCCGAGCCGCGCCTTCGCGCGAATCGATAAGGAGATGACGAAGAGGGCGAGCGCGACCGCCGACCAGCCCACGGGGGCGGCGCCGGTCGCGAAGTAGGCGAGGTAACCGCCGGCAGCGACCGCGACCGCCGTGCCCAGGCTCCGGAGCGCGAGCTGCTGCAGCGTCAGCGCGGCACGCACGAGCGGGTCCATCCGCTCTCGGCCGTATCAGAGGCGATCGGAGCCGGCCCACTTTCCGGAACGACGCCGATGTGGGACACGTGAAAGGAGTGCGACTCGGTCTGCGCCTACAGATCTTGCTCCTCCTGGGTGCGCTGCTCCTTGCCGCTTTCTTGCCGCTGTTCTTCGCGGTCTCGACGTACGCGCACTTCACGCTGCGTGAAGTGCGGGAGACGAGCGCGCGCGCGCTCGGGCGCGCCATCGCCGGACAGGTGTCGGAGGCGCGCGCCCGCCGCCCCGAGGACGACCTCGAGCCGCTGCTCGCGGCCCAGGTCGGCGCTACCGGCGTTGCGGCCATCGCGCTCCTCGACGCGCGCGGCAAGCCGCAGGTCGCGGTGGGCGACAGGGCCGCCCTCGCCGCGCTCGGCACCGTGGACGCGACGCGGGAAGCCGTTCGCCACCTGACGACACCCCACGGACGAGCTCTCGGCATCGTCGTCCCCGACGCGCGCGGCGCGGTCGTCGCGATCCTCCGGACGGACGACGAATCGACGCGGGTCGCGCCCCTCGTTCGCCTCTCGGGGCTCTACATGGGGCTCGTCGCCCTCGCCCTGCTCGTCCTGTCCTACTTCGCCCTGACGAGGAGCATCGTGCTCCCCCTCGACGAGCTGTCACGGGCCGCCGAGCGCGTCGCGGGCGGTGCGCGACGGCTCGACGTTCCACGCGGCGGCGCGCGGGAGCTCGTGGAGCTCGGCGAGAGCCTGCGCACCATGACCGACCGCCTCATCAGCGAGGAGCAAGCGCTCCGCGGCAAGGTCGAGGAGGTCGAGCGCACGACGGAGAGTCTCAAGCAGGCGCAGGCTCATCTCGTGAGATCCGAGCAGCTCGCGTCGGTGGGTCGTCTCGCCGCCGGCATCGCGCACGAGATCGGAAACCCGATCGCGGCCATCATGGGAATGCAGGACCTGCTGCTCGAGGGCGGCCTCGACGCGGCAGAGGAGCGGGATTTCCTGGTGCGGATGCGGCGTGAGACGGAGCGAATCAACGCCATCGTCCGTGATCTCCTCGACTTTGCCCGCCCCACGGAGAAGAGCCTCTCGCTGCCGAGCGAGCCGACCAACGTAGAGGCGGCCGTGAACGACACCGTCGCTCTCGTCACTCCGCAGAAGTCGCTTCGCGACGTGAGCCTCACCGTCGAGATACGCCCGGACCTCCCGGCCGTCCTCCTGTCGCGAGAGCACCTGGTGCAGGTGCTCCTCAATCTGCTCCTGAACGCGGTGGACGCCTGCGGCGCTGGCGGCCACGTGGTCGTCCGTGCCGAGCGCGAGGGGGACGCCGTCCGGTTGTCGGTGGAAGACGACGGGCCCGGCGTTCACCCCGACGTGCGCTCGCGGCTCTTCGAGCCGTTCGTTACGACCAAGGACGTCGGGAAGGGAACCGGGCTCGGGCTCGCGGTCTGTCGTGGGCTCGTGGAGGCGTCGGGCGGTACTATTGCCCTCGATGCGACGCACTCGCCCGGCGCCCGCTTCGTCGTCTTCCTCCGCCGCGGCAGCGACCGCCCGCACGACGACGCGAAGGCCTGACG
>DATAZL010000095.1:0-3115 GCA_036272055.1 Polyangiaceae bacterium
CCTGGACGTGGTGCATTTCGTGCTGGATCTGCTCCGGCGCCATGTACCCGGGCGTCCCGGCGCCGGCGTGCGGCGCCACTTCCATCGACTTTTCGCCGTCGAGGCGCTCGTCGTGGAGATCTTGCCGGAGCCACGCGAGCCCGAAGTCGAGGATGTGAACCCGCGGCGCCTCTTCGACCCGCTGTTCGACGATGACGTTCGACGGCTTCAGATCGCCGTGGACGACGCCGCGCGCGTGCGCGTGCGCGAGCGCGCCGAGCACGCCGTCGACGATGGACCAGATGATGGGGAACGACAGCCGCGACTGCGAGAGGTCGTGGAGCGAGATGCCCGTGACCAGGTCCATCGCTAGAAAGGGCGACCCGTCGCCCAGCTGGCCGAAGTCGCGGGCATGAACGATGCCAGGGTGGTCGAGCGCGGCGAGCGCGCGCGCTTCCTTGTAGAACCAACCGACGTACTCGCTCGCGGCTTTGCCTTCCGGAAGGATGACGCGCTTGACCGCGACCTGATCTCCGGTCGCCTGGTCTCGGCAGCGATACACGATCCCCATGCCGCCTTCGCCGAGGACGTTGATCACCTCGTATCGCTGAGCGATGACGTGACCCGGCAGGACGGGCTGTGCCGGAATGGCACCCGGAGTTGCCGTTGCAGCGGCGGACGGGATGCTCGGCGGGGCGCTTTCTAGCTCTGGCTCGATCTCGAGGATGCTATCCAAGTCTACGACCGACGTCGCCCCTTTGCCGACGAGCGCGGTGCCGCTGCCGACCGACGCGGCAGGCGTCGCGTTCGTGCGGAAGCTCGGCTCGTCCTGATTTTCCCGAGGTGGCATGACCAGTTGCCGAGTGTAGTCTCATGACGCAACACGTCGAGCTTTGTGCGATAGTCAATAATTAGCCATAAAATACAACGCGTTACACGCTGATGCGTCCGGGCTGGCGACGGTTCGGCTCCATCGGTAGGCTCCGCGCCATGACCGCCCAGCCACTCCGCGATCCGCCCCTCTCCGACGTCGACCCACAAATCAGCGAGCTCATCCAATCGGAGGTTCAGCGTCAGCACGACAAGCTCCGCCTGATCCCGAGCGAGAACTACGTGTCGCGAGCGGTGCTCGAGGCGACGGGTACGGTCCTCACGAACAAGTACTCCGAGGGGTACGCGGGCAAGCGGTACTACGAAGGCCAGCAATTCATCGACCCCATCGAGCAGCTCGCCGTCTCGCGAGTCAAAGAGCTCTTCGGGGCCGAGCACGTCAACGTGCAGCCGTACAGCGGCAGCCCCGCGAACCTCGCCGTCTACCTCGCGTTCTGCGCGCCGAACGATCCGGTCATGGGGCTCGCGTTGCCCGCCGGTGGGCATCTGACGCACGGCTGGAACGTGAGCATCACCGGGAAGTATTTCGCGAGCCACGGCTACGGCGTGAAACGTTCCGATCAGCGCATCGACTTCGACGAGGTCTGGAAGCTCGCCAAGGAGCACCGCCCGAAGATCATCTGGTGTGGCACGACGGCGTATCCGCGCACACTCGAGTTCGACAAATTCCGCGAGATCGCCGACGCGGTCGGCGCGAAGCTGTGCGCCGACATCGCGCACATCGCCGGCCTCGTCGTGGGCGGCGTGCATCCGAGCCCGGTCGGCATCGCGGACGTCGTGACCTCGACGACCCACAAGACGTTCCGCGGCCCGCGCGGCGGCATGATCCTGTGCAAGGCCGAGCACGCGACCGCCATCGATCGCGCCGTGTTCCCGGGCCTTCAAGGCGGTCCGCACAATCACACGACGGCCGGCATTGCCGTCGCTGCGAAGGAGGCGGCGGCTCCGTCGTTCAGGGTCTACGCGCAGAACGTCGTGTCGAACGCCAAGGTGCTCGCGGAGGGCTTGCTGTCGAAGGGCTTCTCCTTGGTGACCGGCGGGACGGACAACCACCTGATCCTCGCCGATCTCACGCCGAAGAACGTGACCGGCAAGGTGGCGGCGAAGGCGCTCGACCGCGCCGGCATCGAGTCGAACTACAACTCGATCCCCTTCGACCCGCGTAAGCCATTCGACCCGTCGGGCATTCGCATCGGCACGCCGTCGATCACGTCGCGCGGCATGGGCAAGGACGAGATGCTGAAGCTCGCCGACTGGATGGACCGCGTGGTCCGCGCTCCCGACGACGCGGCCGTCGTCGAGCGCGTCGCCGCCGAAGTGAAAGAGCTGTGCGCCGCGTTCCCCGCGCCCGGCATTCGCCTTTGAGGAGTGAGCCATGATGAGCTCGCCGGACGACGGTTCTGGCGAGCCCATGAGCGCCGAGCGCCGGCGGCTCGTGCTCTTTTGCACGATCCCGCTCGCCGTCTTCACGGTGGCGAGCTTCATCGGCTCGGCCTTCATGCCGTACTTCCTCGCGCGCGCGCCGCTCGCGCTGGTCGCGCTGAGCCCGTTGTTCCGCCATTTCGTGCTCGTCGCGCCGAGCGTCGATCCACTGTTCCTCTATCTCGTCGGCGTGCCGCGGCACTTCGCGTCCGATCCGTTCATGTACCTGCTCGGTCGCGAATTCGGCACGGCTGCCCTCGAATGGGTCGATCAGAACTCGCCCCTCGCCGGCAGGCTCGCACGCCTCCTCGAGCGCCTCTTCGGAAAAATCGGATTCCTCGCGCTCGTCGTGAGCCCCGACATCATCGTCAGCGCCCTCGCTGGCGTCGCGCGGATCCCCTTTTGGCTCTTCGTCGCCGCGAACATCGCCGGCACTTTTCTGACCATCGCCGTCGCGCGCTACTTCGGCGCCGCCTTCGAAAGCCCGATCCGCGCGATGGTCGCTTTCTTCAGCGCGCATCTGCTGGTCGTCACGGTCGTGTCGGTGGTTTCGATCGTCGCGATCAATTGGTTTTATCGGAAGCGGGAGCCCGACACGAACGCGGACGGGTCGTAGAAGATTTTAGGGGCAGCGGGCAGGGGTTGAGAAGTGGGGGGAGGGAAGTGCGGGGAGTTGCTCGTGAGCCTTTGATTTTACCGCCGTGCTCGGCCTGTCCAGGGGCGGGGCCCGCGCGCAGACGCGCGGCGACTCGCTGAGAGCGAGCCGCCCTGGACAGGCCTGCGACTCGGCGGGCGGGGGAGTGGCTCGCAAGAACAGGCGAGA